>NZ_BDBS01000020.1 GCF_001613105.1 Nocardia pseudobrasiliensis NBRC 108224
GGTTCCGCCGAATACGCCGCGCCGACCGCGCCCCTCGAAACCGACGCCTCGGCCGAGCTCGCCACGTCCACCGGGTACGCAACGTTCACCGCGCCCACCGGTTCCGCCGAATACGCCGCGCCGACCGCGCCCCTCGAAACCGACGCCTCGGCCGAGCTCGCCACGTCCATCGCAGCCACCATTTTCGCCGCGTACTTCGGGCGTGCGGGACAGCCCCGGTCCAAAGGTGCCGAACTCGCTGGATGTGTCGACTGCGTTGTGCCGAGAGCGGTTTCCAGTTCTCGCAAGGTCATCGACACGATCCTGGTTACCGGGAGTCCGCGGTGCTGGCCGAGTCGCCCCGAGGCGATCGAGTCTCGCAGGACGGTTTTGAGGCCGTCGTGCTGGCGTTGCGGGGCGCTGCGAGTATCCCGCTGGGAAGTATCAGGATCGGGTTCGTCTTCTACGCACGGCTTGTCGTCGTCGGGGTTGCAGATGCCGGGCTTGGCGTACTTGGCGAGAACCGTCTCCAAGTACGCCCGCAATTCCGGGTCGGCTATCAGGGTGCATCTGCTCATCAAGTCGGGCCCCTGTCGTCCCAGCGTGAACGACCGCCGGCGGGCGCGGTCGACGTCGGTGAAGACGCCGTCGGGGTTGATCAGGGCTTCGAGTTTGTCGGCGACCTTGCGGAGTTGGTCGGGCCGCAATTGGGTGGCGTAGTGGGCGAGTTCGGCTTCGGCGTGGGCTTTGGTTTCGGCGTCGACGACACACGGTAGGTGCGCGAGGGTGTCGCGCACGATCTTCACGTGTGCCGCGCCGATCACGCCGTCGGCCTGGGCGGTGGCGATGGCGGGCAGGACCGGGTCGAGGACCTCACCGGTGAGGCTGGTGTGGTGCGCAAGGTCGTCGGCGGCTCGCCAGCGAGCGCGGGCTTCGGCGGGAGTGATCCGCAGCGAGTCGGCCAGCACATCGATCATGCTGCTGGAGGCGAATTCACCGGTGTCCCACTGCTCGTGCAGCTGTGCGACGAGCTCGAGCCCCACGGCGGGCAATGCCCGCGTCACCGCCTCCAACCGTCGCAGCATCGTCAACCGGTCGCGATTGGACAGGGGGATCGTGTTCAGTTTCGACACCTGCTCGGCCGCGGCCTCCAACAGGCTCACGGCCGCCTCGGCCGACGGATCGGCGATCGACTCGGGTATCGAAAACATGTTCGAATGCTACCGTATCCCGAAATCGACACGCCAGCGTAAACCGTTGCTCCAGAAGACATTCGGGTGTGTCCGGGTGAACCGCAAATGGTTCACATTCCGTCTACCCCACATCCCGCCGCAACCAGGTGACCTCCGCCCCCTCACCCCCGCTGCGATACGGCTCCAACTCGTCGTCCCACGCGGTCCCGAGCGCGTAGTCGATATCGGCCGCGATTTCCGCGTCGGTTTGGCGACCTCGTTCCCGGGCGGCGCGCACGATGGCGCGCAGGCGCATCTCGCCGACCATTACGTCACCGCTGGCGCTTGTCGGCCCCGACCACAGGCCCAACCCCGGGACGAAACAGAAGCGTTCGCCGTCGACGCCTTCGCTGGGATCCTCGGTGACTTCGAAGCGTAAAACCGGCCAGGCCCGCAAAGCGTGAGCAATCCGTGCGGCGGTGCCGACCGGGCCGACCCAGTCGGTGATGGCGCGCAGCTGTCCGGAGGCGGCCGGTTGCGCGGTCCAGCGCAATTTCGCGGGCGCCTTCAGCGATGCGGAGAGGGTCCACTCGATGTGCGGGCACAGCGCCGCGGGCGACGAATGAATGTACACGACACCACAGGTCGCGTCCGCGAACTGATTCGATGCGCGCACAAGTACACCTCCAGACTCGACGTGTGACGTCTTCCCCAACGACCCGTCGAGCCGGCGTGGCCCGAGTTTACTGGAGTGCCCGAAGTTACGGGTGTTACTTTTCTCCCGTGTTGTGTGACGGTGTGATCTCGGCGATGACCGCATCACTGAGCGGCGGCCACGCCGCGCGCGCCCAATCGCCGAAATTCTCGTCGCTCAGTGCCACGCACGCCACCCCGATCGCGGGATCCACCCACAGGAACGTGCCGGACTGACCGAAATGACCATATGTCCGTGGCGAGTTCGCCGTACCGGTCCAATGCGGAGTCTTGTGATCACGAATCTCGAATCCCAGACCCCAATCGTTGGGGCGCTGTGAGCCGTAACCCGGCAGCACACCGTTGACACCGGGGAATTGGACCGAGGTGGCCTCCGACAGCGTTTGCTCGGACAGCAGGGTGGGGTTCAGCAACTCCTCGGCGAAACGCAGCATATCGGCGAGCGAGGAGCGTGCGGCATGTCCGGCCGAACCGTTCAGAACCGAGGATTTCATTTCGAGCGGCTCGAATACGGCCTCGTGCAGATAATCCTCGAACGCGATACCGGTCTGCTCGGCGACGAAACGAGCCAGCACCTCGAAGCCCGCACTGGAGTAGATCCGGCGCGTGCCGGGTTCGGCCATGATGACGGTGGTGTCGAAGGCCAGGCCCGCGGTGTGCGCGAGCAGATGCCGCACCGTGGCGCCGGGCGGTCCGGCCGGTTGGTCGAGTTCGATCGCGCCCTCCTCCACGGCGACCAGAACGCCGTACGCCACAAGGGGTTTGGTCACCGAGGCGAGCGCGAACACCCGATCGGCGTCCCCCTCGCTTCCGGCCACCCCCCGCGCGGTCACCACCCCCGCCGCAGCATGCCGAACCGGCCACTCCCGAATCTGCTCCAGTGCTCGCACGATGACGAGCCTACGACCTGACGGGCGGGCGGCGGCATCGAGACTGTCTGGCGAAGGTGACGAGCCCTCCTACCGCGCGGGCGGGCCGCTACCATCGAGACGTTATGAACGCAGCACCCGAGATCCACGGCGAGGTGGACGCGGGCTTCGGCCCGGTGGCCGACGCCTTTCGTCGCAACTTCGAGCGCCACGGCGAAATCGGCGCGGCGGTCGCGGTCTACGCCGGTGATCGGGCGGTGGTGGACCTGTGGGCCGGATACCGCGATCGCCGCCGCACCGTGGCCTGGGAGCGCGACACCATGGCGCCGGTGTTCTCCTCCACCAAGGGTGTCGCCGCCTTCGTTCTCGCCCATGCCGTCTCGCGCGGGCTGCTGGACTACGAGGACCCGGTCGCGCGGTACTGGCCCGAATTCGGTTCGCGCGGTAAGGAATCGATCACCGTGCGCCAGCTGATCGATCATCAGGCCGGGCTGCCCGAACTGGATCGGGTGGTGCGCCTGCGGGATCTGGGCGATCTGGACGCCCTCGCCGAGATTCTCGCCGCGCAGAAACCGCTGTGGCGTCCGGGCACCCGGCACGGCTATCACCCCATCACCGCGGGGCTGTATCAGAACGAGTTGATTCGTCGGGTCGATCCGGCCGGGCGCACCATCGGGCGGATATTCGCCGAGCGGTTCGCCGCGCCGCTGCGCCTGGACTTCTTCATCGGGCTGCCCGACAGCGAGCCGATGGATCGGATCGCCACGCTGTCGGCCACCACGGGTCTGGACATCCTGCGATATGAGCGAGATGTGCCGTTGCGCATCGGCGCTCAGCTCTATGCCCGGCGCGGCTCGAGCTATCGGGCGCTGAGCAGCCCGCGTCTGGGCGTACCCGCGCGAGCCGCCAAACGCGAATACCTGAGCGTGGAACATCCCGGTTCCGGCGGCGTCGGCACCGCGCGCTCGCTGGCCCGCCTCTACGGCGCGGCGGCCGCGCGCACCGGCGAGTTGCCCGTCGACGATGCCGTCCTGGACCGGCTCGCCACGACCGCGACCGCCGACGACGTCCCCGCCGACGATCTGATCCTGCTGACCCGCAGCCGCTATCACCTCGGCTTCCGCAAGTCGCGCGGCAGCTTCCGATTCGGCTCCGACAAACGGGCCTATGGCACCACCGGCCTGGGTGGGTCGGTCGGATTCGCCGATCCGAGTACGGGATTGGGCTTCGGTTATGTCCCCAATCGCCTGGGCGTGGCCATCCTCGACGACGCCCGCGCCCGCAATCTGCATCGGGCGATGGTGCGCTGCGCTCAGGCGTGAACGTCGTGCAGGTGATGGACGAGGTCGTGCAGGAAGTAGCGCGCCATGGACTCGACGGTGAACAGCGAGCCGTTGCTGCGCCGCGCGCCGCGATCGCGATCGGCGGGCGGCACGGATTCGAAGGCGCCGGAGACGGTTTCGGCCGCGGCGGCCAGTTCGGCGGCGACGGTGGCCGGATCCTGTTCCCGATAGCGCCCGGCCACGGCGGTGGCGTCCTGATCCCAGTTCTGGAAAACCGGTAGGCCGTCGGCGAATCCGACCTCGCCCGCGAAACCGGCGATCCGCGGCGGGGTGCCCGGACCGCCCAGGGCCACGTCGAGGCGATGGCTGAAGATGCGGCACACATCGCGCACATGGGCGGCGTATTCCAGCGGCGACCACGTCGAATCGTCCGGGCGCACAGCGACATCGGGGCGTTCGAGCACCACGGCGAAGCGGTCGGCGGCGGCGCGCACCCGCACGGGCACCGCCTCGTAGGGCGTGGCGGGCCCGTCGAATCCGCAGTCGGGGCAGGGCGTGGACAGGACCCAGGTCCAGTCCTTGTCTTCGGGGACGATCGGCATGCACACACCGTAAACTGGCAGAAAATTTATCGCCACAAATATTCCGCCAAACCTCGCCGAGATGCGGTCACTCGATGAGGCGGTGCGCCCGCTCGAACAGCTCCAGCGTGATGGCATGCAGGAAACCGCCCACCTGCTTGGGCGCCTTACCCGCGAACGCGCGCGCGTGGGTCCCCTCGAGCACGATGCCGAGCTTGAAACAGGCCAGCACGGTGTACCAGGGGACATGGCTCAGATCGCGATCGGAGAACCGGCCGTAGTGCGCCGCCATCTCCTCGGGCGTGGGCAGCCCGCCCACCGCGCCGAGCTTGCCGACCAGCGCCGACATCGTGGTCCCCGGCTCCGCCCGAGTGGCGATCTGCCAGCCCAGATCCAGCAGCGGATCGCCGATGGTCGACATCTCCCAGTCGACCATGGCCGCCACCTGCGGGCCGTCGTAGGAGAACATCATGTTCGCCAGATGGCAGTCCCCGTGCAGGATTCCGGGCGTCCACCGCTGCGGGCGATGACGATCGAGCCAATCGCCCACCCGGTCAACGCCCGGAATTTCCGGGCCCGGATAGCCCTCGTTGGCGCTGTAGGACTCCAGTTCGCCCAGCCAGCGCGGCACCTGCCGCTCGAGGAAGCCGTCGGGCTTGCCGTAATCCGACAGGCCCAGCGCCTGATAGTCGACCGAGCCCAGCCGCGCGATGGCCTCCACCGCCGACAATCCCATCTGCCGGCGGATCTCCGGATCACCGGCATACGGTTCGGGCAGTTCGTTGGCCGGATTGAAACCGTGGATCGGCTCCATCAGATAGAAGACCGCGCCCAGCACCGACTCGTCGGGGCAGGCGGCGATCACCCGGGGCGCACGCACACCGGTGCCGTCCAGCGCCGCGAGCAGGCGGGCCTCGCGGCGGATCACCTCATTGCTCTTGGCGCGCAGATGTTTCGGCCCGCGGCGCAGCACATAGTCGCCACCGCCGCGGGTGAAGCGCACCATGACGTTCTGCGTGCCGCCGCCGAGGACGGTCACATCCTCGAACTCGCCGACGGGCAGACCCCGCTCGTCCATCCACTCGCCGACGATCGCGAAATCGACCACATCCCGCGCCACCGCGGCCGGTTGCACCACAGACATGACCCACATTGTGCACCACGATCGAATCACAACTGCGGGCATGTGCCATCAATGCGGTGTGCGGGGGGTTCGCCCACACCCGCTACCGTGTGCACCATGAGCACGACCCGGCCCCCTTGGCGAGCAGGGGCCGCCGCAGGAACCGGTCCGCTGCGCACGTTGCTGGTGGACAACTACGACTCGTTCACCTACAACCTTTTCCACCTGATCGGTGCGGTGAACGGGATCGAGCCGGTGGTCCTGCGCAATGACGAGGTGGCCGATCTGTCCGAGTTGGACCTCACCCGATTCGACAATGTGGTGATCTCCCCCGGACCGGGTCGCCCGGATATCGCCCGCGATTTCGGCATCTCCCGGCAGCTGATCGAGGACTGCGAACTGCCGCTGCTCGGGGTCTGTCTGGGCCATCAGGGCATCGTGCTGGCCGCGGGCGGCGCGGTCGTGCCCGCGCCGGCGGCCCGGCACGGCTATCCCGATCGCATCACCCATGACGGTCGCGGCCTGTTCGCCGGTGTGCCAAGGGATTTCATCGCGGTGCGCTACCACTCGCTGTGCGCGGCCCAGCCGCTGCCGGACGCGCTGGAGATCACCGCGACCGCGCCCGACGGAGTCGTCATGGGTGTGCGCCACCGCCATCGCCCGCAGTGGGGCGTGCAGTTCCACCCCGAATCGGTTTCCAGCGAATTCGGCATGATGCTGCTGGCGAATTTCGCACGGCTCACCTGTGACGCCCCTCGCCCGGCGCCGCGACCGATTCCGGTGCCCGCGACCACGCCCCCCGCACCGGCCGACGCACCGCTCGAACTGCGGGTGCTGCACGAGACGCTCGGGCGGGCCGTGGACGCCGAGGCGGTATTCGACGCGCTGTACGCGGATTCGGCGACGGCGTTCTGGCTCGACAGCACCCACGTCGAACCCGGCCTGGACCGGTTCTCCTATCTGGGCGACGCGTCCGGACCGCTGGCCGAATTGGTCCGCTACCGGGTGGGCGAGGGCCACGTGCGCGTCGACGCCGGATCGCACAGCCGCCGAGTGCCCGGCACGGTGCTGGACTATCTGTCCGGTGAGCTGCGTCGCCGGCGCATCGAATTCCCGGATGTGCCTTTCGATTTCGTCGGTGGCTACGTGGGCTATCTGGGTTACGAGGTCAAGGCGGACTGCGGCGGCACCGCGCGGCACCGCTCGCCGATGCCGGACGCGCAGTGGGTATTCGCCGATCGGCTCGTCGTGGTCGACCACCTCGCCGGGCGCACCCATCTGCTCACCCTCGCCGACGCGAACACCCTTGCGGCGGCCCGCGATTGGCTCGCGGCCACGCGCGCCACCGTCGCCGCCGCGCCGGACCGGTGCGAACCGGTATCGCTGACGCTGCCCGCCGACGAACAGGCCGTGACCGCCGGACTGACCCGCGGGCGCGACCGCTACCTCGCCGATATCGCCGAGATCCGAAACCAGTTGCGCGCCGGGGAAACCTACGAGGTCAACCTCACCGACAACACCTACGTCGACGCCGACTGCCCGGGCCTGGACGTCTATCGCGTCCTGCGCCGGTGCAATCCGGCCCCCTACGCCGCCTTCCTGCGTTTTCCCGATCTCGAGGTCGCCTGCTCCTCCCCCGAGCGATTCCTGAAGGTCGACCGCACCCGCACGGTGGAGAGCCGTCCGATCAAGGGCACCGCCCCGCGCGGCGGCAATCCCGACGCCGACGAGAATCTGCGCCGCGCACTGGAACTCGACCCCAAGACCCGCGCCGAGAACCTCATGATCGTCGATCTGCTGCGCAACGATCTGGGCCGGGTGTGCGAACTGGGCAGCGTGCACGTGCCGCAGCTGATGGCGGCCGAGACCTATACGACCATGCACCAGCTGGTCACCACGGTCCGGGGACGGCTGCGCCCGGAGATCGACGCGGTCGACTGCCTGCGCGCCTGCTTCCCCGGCGGCTCCATGACCGGCGCGCCGAAGCTGCGCACCCTGGAGATCATCGACGCCCTCGAGACCGAGGCGCGCGGAATCTATTCGGGCGCCATCGGATTCCTCGGCCTCGGCGGCACGGCCGACCTCAATATCGTCATCCGCACCGCGGTGCGCCACGAGGGCCGCTGGCGCATCGGCGCGGGCGGCGCGGTGGTCCTGGACTCCGATGCCGAGCAGGAGTTCGCCGAAATGGTGCTGAAGGCCGCGTCTTCGCTGCGCGCGATCACCGAGGTCGCCGGGCGCACCACCGCCACCGCCTGACCCCCCGGGAACCACCAGTTCCAGCGACCGAACAGTTGCATCAGCGCCGGAACCAGTATCAGCCGGATCAGCGTTGCGTCGATGATCAACGCAGCGGCTCCGGCGAATCCGATGGCGCGGATGGTCGTGCTGGAGGAGATCAGCAGGCTGCCGAACGTGACGGCGATGATGACGGCGGCGAGGGTGATCGGACGGGCCGAGGATTGCAGCCCGACGGCTATCGCACGGCGGTTGTCACCGTTGGCCAAATACTCCTCCTGAATGCGGCGGACCAGGAACAGCTCGTAATCGGTCGTGAGACCGAACAGGACCGCCATCAGGATCAGCGGTACCTGCGGACAGATCGGTTCGCCGCCGCGCTGGAACACCAGGGCGACAAGTCCGAACGCCGCCCCGGTGGCCGCCAGTGTCATCGCCAGCGCCTTTACCGGCAGCAGCACACTGCGCAGCGCGACCATCAGGACTCCCACCATCAACGCCAGCGCCAGCGCGGCCGACCACAACAGCTTGTCGCCGGTCTCGGTGAGAATGTCGACCGCCAGCGCACTGGCCCCGCCGACCAAGGCCTCCGCCCCGGGCGGTTGGGTCCGCGGCAGGATCTCGGTGCGGATCCGCTCCACGAGATCCTGGGCTTTCGAGGAGTAGAACGGGTGGTGGGGCACGACGAGCACCGCGGTCCGGTCGTCGTCGCCGGTCGTGGTGACGGCGGCGACCTCGGGATCCGAACGCAGCGCGGCGACGAGCGCGGTGCTGTCCGGTCCCTGCGGCACGCCGGGGTCGTGCAGCAGAACCGTTGTGAGGCCGGTCAATCCGGGAATGTCGGACTCGACGATCGCGCGGCCATCGGCGAAGGAGGCGCCGGCGAGGGCACGATCCTCAGGATCGATGCCGATCCGAAAACCGAACGCGGGTATCACGAGGATCAGCAGCGCGGCGGTCACCCCGAGGGCATACGGCCACGGATGCCGCGTGAGATGGTCCGCCCATCGCATGAGCCGCCCCCGGTCGCGGTCATCCCGCACCCGGCGTCCTCGCAGCCATCGCGGCCGCCATTCCAACCGGTCGGTCAGCGCGCTCAGCAGTGCCGGAAGCAGAGTGATCGCGGCCGCACAGCTCACCGCGATCACCATCATGGTCCCGATCACCAATTGCGCCACCACATCCCAGCGCACGACGAACAGTGTCGCCACCGCGAGCACAAGCAGCAGCGCCGAGTACGCCACCGTCCGGCCCGTCGCCGCCGAAATCCGCAGCGCGCCTTCGGGGTCGACGCCCGCGCCCAGCGCCTCCCGATACCGGTTCAGCACAAACAGCGCGTAGTCGATGCCGACCCCCAGCCCCACCGCGTCGACGGCGATCAGCGTGATGCCATCGGCCGAGAACACTCCGGTCAGCACGCTGAACAATCCGAGCGTGGTCGCGACGGCAGCGCCGGCGACGATCATCGGGACCAACGCCGCCACCGAGACCCCCAGCCCGGCCAGCAGCACGAGAATCGCCACCGGCACCGCGATCAATTCGATTCTGAAGGCATCGTGGGCCTCGGACTCTTCGACGGCTGTCCCGAATGCGGACGGGCCGACGAGATAACCGCGTACATTCCCCGCCGAGGCATCGCGCGCGGCGGCGTCGAGGATCGTCTGCTGCGCTGTGGCGGAGTGCTGTCGCTGCCGTTCGTCGCCGACGAGCCCGATCACGGCATAGGCCATATGGTCGTCGCGCGGCAGCGTACGCAGCGGCGTAACGAACTCCAGCAGTCCGCCGGAGGCCTCGGGATCGCCCGCGATGGGTAGTTGCACCACGCCACTGACCTCGTCCAGCCGACCCAGGGCGCGCTTGCCCGCCGCGAGCGCGGCGCGAAAGTCCGGATCGGTTGTGCGGCGAGTGGCGGAGTGGAATACGGCGATCGCCTGTTCGTCGCCGAGCGTGGGGACGGTCTGCCCCAATGCCGTACCGGCGCGATGGGATTCGGAGCCGTGCACCGCGATCGATGGTGCGGTCAGCGAACTCAGCAGATGCGGGAGCCCGAGCATGCCCGCGGCCGCCGCGATCGCCCAGACGACCAGCACGGCGCGCCGGTTGCGAGCCATGTGGACCGCGATCCTCGCCGAGACCTCGTCGCCATACACATGGGAGTATTCGTGCCCGCCGTCGCTTCGGATCGGAAGTATTGATCCATTGGTGTCGCACCGGTGACCCGGCACGACACCAACACACCGATCAGTCGAATGTGACGGTTCCGGTTCCCTTCAACGTGAGCTTGTCCAGACCCGCGGCGCTGCATTCCTTCAGCGTCACGTTCTTCGTCGGGAACTTCCCCGTGACCTTCATGGTGCTGCCCGCCTCTTCGGCGCTGTCCTTCGCCATGACGACCTTGATCGTGAACGTGCCGTCGGACTTCCCGTCCATGGGAAAGGTCACCTCGCCGGAGCCCTTGCCGGTCGATTCGTCGCCGTCCTTCTCCTGACCCTCACCGGCGATCTGATTCGATTTGATCACGCATTTGCCGTCCGATTCCTCGAAGGAGACCTTCTTGGCGGTACCGTCGATCTTCTCCTCCTTGCAAACCTCGGCCGCGGCATCGGGGTCCTGTTCCTTGCCCTTCACCTTCAGGGTGGTGTCATCGACCTTGGCCAGGGTGATCGTGCCGGTCACACCCTCGCAGGTCACCTCCTGGCCGGAACCGTCACCGGAGTCGGCGTGCACCGGCGACGACGCGGGAAACATGATGCCGCATACCAGGGCAGAGGCCCCCAGTACTCCCGCAGCGAATACGTATTTCATCGCAACCTTTCTTCTCGAGTTCTCGAAACAGGTGAAGAAGTGGAACAAGCGATTTCACCGAACCTACCAGTAGGAAGTATCGGCCTCCCGTATTCGGAGCCGCTCCGGGCATGGATCGCCTCGAATCTGTCCTCGGACAAGGCGTGTCAGCACACGCGGACCGTCGGCGCGCCTAAGGCGCCGGTGCCCAATGGCTTCCGCAACGGCCGGGCGCGACGATTGCCAGCCAGGGGCGCGACGTGCGCAAATCCGACGAATCGGACGGTTGGGGGCACATAGTGATCCGAAAGGCGGGCCGATCGCGGAGGCTGGGCATGAATTGTCGAGTATTGCTGACCGGACTGATGGTCGTCCTCGCGGCGGGGCCGAGTCTCGGCGGGTGGACTCCGCCGGATCCGGCGGTCGTTCCGACGCGGACGGCCCTATCGTTTCGCTGGATCGTGCCGAATATTCGCTGGGGCACCGCCAACGAGTACGAAGCGCGCAACGGATTGTCGATGGTCAAGCTGTACATGGTCGATTACGCGCTGCGCCGCGGCGACGGCTCGCCGGAGGACCGCCAGCTCGGCGAGCGGATGATCCGGCAATCCGACGATGCGGCCGCGGCCCGGCTCGCGGCCAAATATCCGCGGGCCATCGACGCGGTGGCCGCCGAATATCACCTGGCAAACACCCACGGCGGCGCGGACTGGGGCGCGGCGATCACGTGCACCGCCGATCTGGCCGATTTTCTGGCGATCAAGATGCGCTCCGATCGCGGATCGGCGCTGCTGACCTGGATGGCCGACGCCGAGTCGGTCGCCGTCGACGGCACCGAACAGGATTGGGGCACGGCCCGATTGCCGGGCGTGCTCGGAAGTAAGTGGGGCTGGTCGGATTTCGGGCCGCCGGAGGTCGCCTCGGCGTCGATCGGTCTCGGCTTCACCGTCGCGGCCCACACCCGCGGCACCGCCGACGAGCAGACCACCGATGTGCTCGCGGTGTTGCAGGGTGCGGTGCTGGATCTGCTCGGTGTGCCCTGAATCTCTCCTTTTGGTACGGGTGAGAGGTTTCAAGACCGAACAGTGGTTAATTCCCGAAGCGGACGGACGATCGCATCAGCAATGCTGAGGGCGATAACGGTCGGCTCGCGCAACGGAGCGCGTGCCGGTCGAGGGGAGGCCCGATGGCGTGCGTCCCCCCGGCTGATTTCACCGGCCGTCGTCGTTCAGATACGTGCGCCCTTGGTACGGTTACACCCTCGACACAGGATCTGTAGATTCGCCGCGCTCGTCGCGCCGCCTCGGCTGAGCGGGATGATGTGATCGAACTCCAGATAATGGGTGGCTCCACAGTCCACGCACCGCCCACCGTCGCGCTGCCACACCTGGGCCTTGAGCTCGGGTGGGATCGAGCGCCGGTCACGGCGACCGGGGGCGAGGGTGAGCCGTTTGGCCACGCGCAGCGCGCCTTCCAGCGCGGCCGCGACCAGATCCGGATCCTCGACCTCGAAACTGGCGCCCCCGCGCGCCGAGGTCGCTGCGACCTCCACCACACCGTCCGCGACCGTCACCGAGACGATGCGCGACCAGGGCAGTTCGATGCCCGCCTCGGGCCCGATGAAGCGCAGCTTGCGGGACGAGCAGATCAAACGTCCCTCGGTCGGTCGCGGCCCGCGTGCCAGCTGCCGGATGCGGACGGCCGGAAGGTCCAGGTGCACAGTCTCTTCCGGATCCAGATGCAGACCGGGCGCTCGCCGCACCGGTAGTTCGCCCGCGCGCAGCCGCGACAGCGTCCGGCCGCGCTGCACCCAGCGGCGCAACTCCTCCACCTGCGGCCCGGTCAGCGCGAGCGCGTCGACGGCGGTCTCGAACTGGTCGAGTTCGTCCGCGCCCACCTCGCCATCGGCGACCACGAAGGCGGCCAGCCGCTCGACATAGGCCAACCCGGGGCCGCGCAATGCCGCGCGGCCGGTGTCGATGTCGATGCGCTGCCGTCGCAACGCGGTCCACAGTTCGTCCCACGCCCGGCCCCGCGGCCCCTCCGAGGTCAGCACCCGCCACACCCGGGCACGCCAGGATTCGAGATAGTCCTCGATCTCCCCCGCGCAGGTCCGGCACGGCGCGGGCGCGCCGAGCACCCGCCAACCGCGCCGACGACCGCAGCGCGGGCACAGGCGCGAATCCTGCGCTACGCGTGCGGTCGTCGCATCGGTCCACTGCTCGCCGTCCCACCAGCGCAGCGCCTCGGGGTCGTCCGGATCAGGATGCCAGTCCGGACGCCGCGGCTCCGGCGGTGGCGGAGTCTCTTCTGCTCGGGCGGGAATGTCGTCGCGATCCAGCGGTATCGCGCGGACGCCGAAGGCGGCGAACAACTCCGCGAGCCCCGCGTAGCCCATGCCGGTGGGACAGAACCACCAGCGGCCCTCGCGCCACAGCAGCCGCGCGAATTCCATGGCCCGCGCGCCGGGCGCGGGCGTGATATCGCAGCGCGCCACCGGCCCCTCGGCATCGAACACAGTCAGGGCCGGGCGCGCGAGTTCGGTCAGGGCCTCCTCGCGGATCGAACCCGCCAATACCACGCAGACGACGTCGGATTCGGTGCGCGGCAGCGAGACCGACAGTCGCGCGGTGCGCGGTTCGGGCCGCTGATCCAGCGTCACCGCCTGCGACGGATGCCGCGGCGCGTTGTAGTACACCGCATCGGACCGCGATCGGACCCGGCCGTCCGCCGCCAACAACAGGGCCTGCGCGTCCAGCTCCTGGCCCGAGCGCCACGAAAGCAGCACGGTCAGAAGCGAAGTCGGTAGCGGCGTCGCGCCGTCGTCGTCGAGGGGTCCCATCGGGATCGAACTATGCCAGGTGGGTCCGACAAACTCGTTGTCTGTGTCACCCGGTACCGAAACCGGTTCCTCTGCGGCCCCTATGACCCCCTATCCGAATATACCGGAACCATTCCTCCAAAAAGTCGCCTCACCTTGCCTTTTCGCGGCCGCCGCCGCTTTAAACCGTCGCCGCGACACCAATTCCACGGGCGTACCCGGTGGTAATGTCCGATCCGGCATCGGGGCTGCTGTACCAAAGGTATCTGTGAATTCATTCAATACCTTTTCTTCGCAACAGAATTCATCCGAACTCGGGTATTTCAACCAGAGAGTAGGGGGCCATGCGTACACGTTTCGAATCGATCGGCGCGTACACACCGAGCAGCGTCCGTTCGACCGACGAGGTGATCGCCGCACTCTCCGTGCCCAGGTCGCTGGACCTGCAGCGCATCACCGGAATCCGCAACCGCCACGTACATTCGCGCGATCCACACCGCTACGAATCCTCCTTCGAGTTGGCCCTGGCCGCCGTCGACGACTGCCTGCGCCACTCCGATCACCGCGCCGCCGACCTCGACGTGGTGATCTCCGCCTCGATCACCCGCTTCCGCGGGCCCGACTTCTTCTGCTACGCACCGGCCTTCGGGTCGATGCTGCGCGAGGCCATCGGCGCCACCGGGGCGCTGCACTTCGACGTGTCCAACGCGTGTGCGGGCATGATCACCGGGGTGTTGCTGCTGGACCGCATGATCAGGGCCGGTGTGGTGCGCAACGGGCTGGTGGTCAGCGGCGAGCAGATCACCCCCATCGCCGAAACCGCGACCCGCGAGATCAGCCAGCCCTACGACCCGCAGTTCGCGGCGCTGACCGTGGGCGACGCGGCGGTGGCGGTGATCGTCGACGACCGCGGCGACGACGATGACGAGATCCACTACATCGAGCTGATGACCACCGCGGCCGGGGCCGAGCACTGCCTGGGCATGCCGAGCGAGAAGACCACCGGCATCGCGATGTACACCGACAACCGCGCACTGGCCAGCGAATCGCGTTATCAGCAGGGCATCTCGCGCATGGCCGATTTCCTCACCGAACGCGGACTCGGCTGGGAGAGTGAGAAATTCGATTACTGGATCCATCACCAGTTCTCCGGCCCGGCCATCGAATATATCAGCCAGCTCACCGAACGGCACTTCGAAACACCGATGCCGCAGGCGCTCAACGTATTCGAGGAATACGGTAACACCGCATCCACTTCACACTTCCTGGTATTGCACGAACATCTTGCGCGGCAGTCGATTCCGAAGGGCTCCAAGGTGTTGCTCGTACCCGAGGCATCCGGTGTCGTGTCCGGACATCTGGCCGCGACCATTTCCCGATTGGAGGCGTGAAAACATGTCTGCCGCAATCATTTCCGCCGCGGTCTGCGCCGACGACGATACCGGCAGCTATTTCGAGCTGGCCGCGCGCGCCGGTCGCGCCTGCCTGCGCCGGGCCGAACTCGAACCGCAGCGCATCGGACTGGTGCTCAATGCCGGGGTGTTCCGCGACCACAACATCTCCGAACCGGCGGTGGCCGCCCTGGTGCAGAAGCGACTCGAGGTCGGCCTGGAGTATCGGACCGGCATGGTGCCCGCGTTCTCCTTCGACCTGATGAACGGTGGCACCGGCCTGGTACACGCGCTCATGGCCGCGCAGTGCTTCCTCGAACTCGGCGATATCGAATACGCCCTGGTGATCTCCGGTGACACCCATCCGTCCACCGAGCGCACCGTGGACGGCTTTCCCTATACCGCCACCGGCGCGGCGATGCTGCTGCGAACCGATTCCGAGACAGGCGGATTCGGCGAGCTCCAACAGGTCTGCCTGCGGCCGGGACCGCCGACGGCCTGGGTGGATCTGGCCGCGGCCGGAACCGCGGGCCGTCGCGCGCTGTCGGTGCGGCCGGGCGGCGATCCGCTGCGCGCGGCCGCGGAGGCGGTGATCCGCTGTCTCGACGACGAGCGCCTGACCCTCGGCCCCGACGGCGCGCTGTTGCTCGCGCCCGCTCCCACAACGGATTTCGCCGACCGGCTGGCGCAGCGGCTGGACGCGCCCGCCGAGGCGGTCGCCGGAGTGGATCCGCAACTCGGCGATCCCTATACCGCCGCACCGGTACACGCCTATCTACGAGCTCACGACGCCGGTCTGCTCGCCGTCGACCGGCCGATTCTGTTCCTGGCGGTGGACGGCGACGCAGCGGCCTGCATCGCATATCGCCCATGCCCATTCGCGCCGGTTGGCATTGATGCCAATCTATGCGCGAAACAGCTTGACATGTAGCATAATTCACGCGACAGGCCGTCGTCTGCGGTGGTGGGATGCACCTTGACGGCCGACGAAAACCGTTGTGCACCGGCTGAATTCCCGTGCGTCCCGCGACGTACACAGCTGCAACGTTGCCGCTTACCCGCTAGACCGCGTCTCAGCCGAGGCGCACCCCTTCAGTCGGGGTACATCAGATCGACGAAGGGACAACGAGCATGCAACGGTCGGTCGCTCGGGACCGAGGCCGGGCAGCGGTCGTCATCGGTCCACACGAACCACATCCGGCGCGTCTGCCGCGCCCGGAGGGGGACAGCCTGGCCTCGGCCTTGGCCACGGATCGGGTGCGACATCGGGTAGCGCAGGCGATGGCGGTGTTGGGGGCCGCCTCCGATATCGATTTCGTCGCCGCGCTGTTGGACGCCGAACCGGACACCATCCGCGGTGTCGTCGAGGATCTCACCGCGATGGGGGTGGTCGAAGGACAGCGGTTGCATCCGCCGTCGGTGGCCGCCAGCCTGTTGCGCGAGCTGTCCGCCGACGAGCGCACCGCGTGGCACACCCGTGCCGCGGAGGTTCTGTACCGCAACGACTTCCCCGCCGGCGCGGTGGCCGCACAGCTGGTCGCCGCCGGGGACGCGCGCAGTACCTGGGCCGCCCAGGTACTGGTGGAGGCCGCCGACGAGGCGCTCATCCACGACGATATCGACGGCGCCGCACAGCGTTTGGAGCTGGCCTACCGGGCCAGTCGGCGGGCCAGCGGCCGCGCCGCCATCGCCACCCGGCTGGTCTCGGTGGAACGGCGCGTCAATCCGTCCACTCGTACCCGTAACTTCGCCCGCCTCAAGGCGGCCCTGTATACGGGCCGGGTGCCGGATACCGAACTGCCCACCGCGGTGCTGCACATGCTGTGGCACGGTCACACTCAGCACGCCGATCAGGCGCTGGCTCGGCTGGACCGCGGCCCGCACCGGATCGTCGATCCGGCCGTGGACTTCCTGTGCGCGTGGTTGCGCTACACCCATCCCACGCATGTGGAACGACACAGACGGTTGTTCGCGACGCGGCTCGGCGAGGGCGGGCGCGCCGCCTTCGACCGGCGCTCACCGCATCGCCAGTCGGCGGATCTGCTGGCCGCGCTGTCGGTACAGCATCCGCCCGCGGAGATAGCCGGTCTGGCGCAACGCATTCTGGCCGGTCACCGACTGGCAGTCACCACCGTGGAGGCCCTGGTCGCGGCGGTCGACTGTCTGATTCACGGCGATCGGCTCGATACCGCCGACGCCTGGTGCACCTCGCTGCTGGCCGAGGCGCAGGCCCGGCGGGCGCCCACCTGGCGTTCGGTCTTCGCCGCGCTGCGCGCGGAAACCCTGCTGCGCAAGGGAAATCTGACCGGCGCCATCGACAATGCCACGCTCGCACTGAATCTCGTGCCCGCCGAACACCTCGGTGTCTGGGTGGGTCGGCCGATCGCGGTGCTGGTGCGTGCGCTGACGGCGCAGGGCAGACATACCGAGGCCGCGGCGCAACTGGGCCGTCCGGTGCCCCGGGCGATGTTCGAATCCCGCTTCGCCCTACCGTATCTGCACGCCTGGGGCCATCACTGCCTGGCGACCGGGCGGCCCGAGGAGGCGCTACGGCAGTTCCGGCAGTGCGGCAATCTGATGCGCCAATGGCATCTGGATTTCGCGTGGCTGGTGCCCTGGCGCAACGATCTGGCCGCGGCCTATCTCGAACTCGGGGATCGGCGGCGGGCCCAGGCGCTGGCCACCATGCATCTGGAGCTGATCGGCGGCGCCGATCGGCATCGCACGGGTTCGGTCTCGCTGCGGCTGCTGGCCGCGACGGGCGATGCGCATCGCCGGGTGCTGCTGCTGCGGCGGGCCGTCGCGGTGGCCCGCGCGGGCGGTGACGACCACGAATTGGCCACGGCGCTGACCGAATTGGGCCGCGCGCATCGCACCATCGGCGACGCCGACAAGGCGCGACCGCTGCTGCGCGAGGCGGTGCGGCTGGCCGAATCCTGTGGTTCGGGGGCGCTGGTGCGGCGGCTGCGTGGTGATCGCAGTCCCGCGCCGACCGCGCCGACGCCGCGGGTGCGGGTGACCGCGGGCAGTGTGGAGACGCTCAGTCCGGCCGAACGCCGGGTCGCGGAACTGGCCGCACTGGGCAAACGCAACCGCGATATCGCCGAATCGCTGGCCATTACGACCAGCACGGTCGAACAGCATCTGACCCGGGTGTACCGCAAGCTGTCGGTCGCGCGCCGCGGGGATCTGCAGTTCGTGCTGTCGGCGCACGCGGCGGCCGAATCCGCCGTGGGCTGAACCGCATTCGGCCGCCGGGTCAGCCGCGCGTATGCGCCGCGGCCCGGTGGCCGATCGCGGCGGGACGGGCGGGCCGGTCGAGGGTGCCGCGCAGCATCAGCAGACCGGTCACGCCCGTCCACAGCACCAGGGTGTCGAAGGCGATCCGCTCCTCGAGCCCGGCCCCCAAGCCGAGCGCGGGCGCGCTGTAGAGCGCCCAGCCGCCGATCGCGGATATTCCGGCGCACACCCCGGTCCACACCCGAATCGCGCGGTGCGGCAACGCGACCGCGAGGAACACCATGCCCAGCAGCTGCGCAGCCCAGCGCAGCACCTCGGCCGCGTCGTGGGTGGCCGGATCGACATTCACCGGGGTGAGCGCGCCGATGACCATGGCCACGGCGGCGACCGTCAGCAGGATGCCGCCCGCGCGTTGCAGCGGCTGAGTGGCGCGCACCGACCAGGCCAGCGCCCCCGAGGCGGTCAGCGCGCCCAGCGCCACGGTCGCGAGCATCCAGCTCAGATGCCACGGCGAGCACACGTACCGGTACGCGCCGCCGATATCGGCCAGTGGCGCGCAGCTCGTCGCGCCCAGATCGCCCACGTGATTGACGGTGACACGGTAGGGCCGGGGCCAGCCCGCGGCCACGATCGCGACCGTCGGCAGGTAGAGCAGGGTCGCGGCCCAGCTCCAGCCGGTCACAGTCGCGAGCCGCGTGGCGAATACCGTCCTCATGCCGATCACTGTGCGGAATCGATGATGAGAAAACCGTGAGGCGCGCCCTTCGCCCGGGGAAATAGGATAGCTGCACGCTTGCCCGTTTCCAGACGAGTGTCGAAGGGATCGCATGACCACGCCGAACGAGGCCGAATCCGAGGATATTTCACCGGTTCGAGGCCGCTGGGCCATGCTCGCCGTACTGTGTGCGAGCCTGTTGCTCGTGGCGATGGACGCCACCATTCTGAATGTGGCCCTGCCCTCGCTCATCGAGGACCTGCGGCCCGGGGCGGTGGCGCAGCTGTGGATCGTCGACATCTACGGCCTGATACTCGGCGGGCTGCTGGTGACCTGCGGGGCCATCGGCGATCGGATCGGGCGCAGGCGGCTGTTCCTGCTCGGGTTCGTGCTGTTCGGGGTCGCGTCGGTGGTGGCGGCGACCGCGACCACGACCGCGCAACTGGTCGGCGGTCGGGTGCTGCTCGCGGTGGGCGGGGCGATGGTGATGCCCTCGACGCTGTCGCTGATCCGCAATATCTTCACCGATGCCCGCGAGCGCACCCGGGCCATCGGAATCTGGTCTGCCATCGCCGGGGCGGGCGCGTGTGTGGGCCCGACCGTGGGCGGCTATCTGGTGCAGCATTTCGGCTGGGCCGCGGCGTTCTGGGTGAATGTGCCGGTAGTCGTGGTCGCGGTGGTGGCCGGGGTATGGCTGCTGCCGGAGTATCGGGTGCCCTCGGCGAGTCCGTTCGACTGGCTCAGCGTGCCGCTGTCGGTGCTGGGCATCGTCGGATTCGCCTGGGGTGTCAAACATCTCGCGCGCGGGGAGGACATCGTCGGCAATGCGGCGGTGCTTGCCGTCGGTGTCGTACTGCTGATCTGGTTCGGCCGCCGCCAACTCGCCCTGACCGATCCGTTGCTGGACATCCGACTGTTCCGCCGCCCCGTCTTCCTGGCGGCGGCCCTGGCCACTCTGCTGGCGATGATCGCGATCGGCGCCGCGCTGTATCTGATCTCGTTGTGGCTGCAGTACATTCACGGCTACTCCCCCGCCGAGGCGGGCCTGCGCACCGTCCCCGCCGCGGTGGCCACCCTGTTGGGCTCCCTGGCCACCCCCGCCCTACTGCGCCACATCGGCGTCCGCACCGTCCTGGTCGCCAGCCTGACCACCCTGGCCCTCGGCTTCCTGGTCCTGGCCCTGTCCCCCGAACCGACCACCTACCCCGTCATCGCACTGGTCCTGATCTGCATGGGAATCGGCGACGGCATAGCGATCACCGCGGCCGCCGCCGTCCTGGTCTCCTCGGTCCCACCCGAACGAGCCGGTCAGGGCGGCGCGGTCGAGGAAACCAACTACGAACTGGGCAACGGCCTGGGCGTAGCCCTACTCGGCAGCATCCACGGCGCCCTGTTCACCGCCCACATGACCGACCTCCCCCTCCAGGGCGACCAACTGCGAACCGCCCGCGACTCGGTAGGCGGCGCCATAGAGATCTCCACTGAACTGAGCGCCCCCCTCGCCCACCAAATCCGCGAATCCGCCACCGCCGCCTTCGATTCGGCCCTCACGGTGACCTCCTACATCGCCGCCGCGATAGTCCTGACAGTCGCCGCACTCGCCGCCCTACTGGTCCCCCGAGGCACCCGAACCACCACAACCCACTGACCCCCGACACCCGGTCCCCGAATAGGCGAACCACCCCCACACCCGGTACCATCGCCCCAGCCCGCAGCAAGCGGTCGGGGGCGGTAGCTCAGTCGGTTAGAGCCGCGGACTCATAATCCGTTGGTCGTGGGTTCGAGCCCCACCCGCCCCACCGAGTCCCTTTATCTGCGGGAACACTGCGGTACAACCGTTTCCATAAAGCGTGAGCCGAGGAATCGGAAACCCGCGCTGGTGAGACCGGCCGCTGAGGCCATGTGGTCACGTCGGCGCACCGCGGCGCCGGTTGCGTCTGCGCGGCCGAGGCAGTGGCGCTTCAGTGAGCCGCCACGGCAAGTCGCATGGGAACCTCGGACACGAAGTGCCCTTCAGCGCTAATTTTGCACACCGAAAAGCGTTGTTCGAAGGGGACGCTCGGCAGATGGATCCAGTGACAGCGGCGGTTGTCGCGGCGGTCGCGGCTGGTGCGTTGGCGGGAGCCACACAGACGGCGAGCCAGTTGGTCAAGGACGCGTACGACAGGCTCGAGGGTCTACTGTCCAGGAAGTATCGGGATGTAGACGTGACGGGTGTAGAGCGTCGGCCCAACTCCGATGCCAAGAAGGAGTCATTGGCCGAAGATCTCGACGATGCGGGAGCTGGCGGCGATTCGGAGTTGGCGGAGGCTGCGGCCGCGGTGTTGGAGGCAGTTCGTCAGCATGCCCCTCAGGTCCTGATCGGTGTCGATGTGAAAGGACTTGTAGCGGCAGCTTTGGAGATTTCCGACATCGAGTCGACCGGGAATGGGGTACGGCTGACGGACAGCAATATCGCGGGTCATACGAAGATTGCGGGGGTGAGGGCGGGATTTTCGGGGCCGCCGGACCCCACCGCGGCGCGGTCCTGACCCCCGGCACCACCGCGTCGTCCGCTCCTGTCGGCGGGAGCAACATCTACACCGGGAACACCATCCACGGCGACTTCACGGTCCACAGCGTCGGACGTACGCCCCGGTCGTTGCGTGAACTTGTTCGATGGTTCGGCGAATCCGACCTGCCCCTGATCTGCGACCTCAACCCCTACCAGCTCGGGGCGACGAGTTCGGCGTTCGGCAACGCTCATGACCATGGTCGTTGCGATCCATATGTGCCCCGCACTCGTAATCAGATCGACTTTCGTCTGTCGGAGGCGCTGACCGGCACCCGGATGGTGATCGTGGAAGTTGAAGCACTTTCGACACGCAAGCCCGTTCCCGCCCTCACACCGTCAAGATCGTCCGCCCCACCGCCGCCCTCGTCTCCACGGCCGCATGGGCCGCGGCGGCCTCATCCAGGCCGAAAGTTTGCCCCACAACCACTTCCAACCGCCCCGCCGCGGCCTCGCCGAAAGCCTTCAGGCCCAAGGCGTGCCAGTCGAGGTCGCCTCGGGTGAGGTCCATGAGGGTGGTCACCGTGACTCCCTGCCTCGCAGCGGCTTCGGGGGTGATGGGGGCGAAATCGCCTGCGGCGTTGCCGTATCCGATGAAGTGGCCGCCGTGGGTCAGGGTGCCCATGGCGTCGGTGCCGATTCGGCCCCCCGCGCCGTCGAGGACGACGTCGACGCCGTCGCCGATGGCCTCGAGGACCGTGTCCGCCCAGCCGGACTCCTCGTAGTCGACGAACTGTTCGGCTCCGAGCCGCCGGGCCAGGTCGAGCTTCGCCGCACCCCTCGCGGCGGCGATCACCCGGGCACCGGCGGCTCGCGCCAGTTGGGTCAGCAGTGTGCCTAGGCCGCCGCCGGCCGCGGTGATCAGTACCCACTGGCCGGGGCGCAGGGCCGCGTGATGGGCCACCGCCAAGGCCGTGCGGCCGTCGTGGACCAGGGCCGCGGCGGGTATGAAGTCCAATCCGGTGGGCAGTTCGGCGAGCGAATCCTGCCGGGCGAGTGCCTTCTCCGCGTAGCCGCCGATCGGCAGGCCGCCGCCGATGCCGCTGGCCGCGGTCTTGGTCGCCACGCGCTTGCCGATCCAGGCGGGATCCACGCCCTCGCCGAGCGCCGACACCACGCCCGCGATCGCCCCGCCGGGTACGTAGGGCGGGTCGACGGGGAAGAAGTCCAGACCCCAGCCGCTGCGCAGGCGCACATCCAGGAACATCACATCCGCCGCCGAGACGTCCACCACCACCTCGCCCGCACCGGGCGTCGGATCGGGCGTCTCGACGACCGCCAGGACCTCGGGTCCGCCGAACGATTTCACTTCCACCGCACGCATTCTCATCAGCTTTCTGTCCGCTCTCGGATACGGGCACCAGTTTTCAACCTCAACTTTGGTTGAAGTCAAGCGCCGTCTTCGATTGGTGGGTGAGCAAAAAGTTCGCTATCCTGGCGCATGAGGGGAGTACTTCCCAAGTGCCATACCGGTCAGTACGGATTCCATCGACGGAAATCCCCGGGTGGCCGCCCGGATACGGGCGAAGGAGACCTCGGGCTACTTGTCGTACCCGAGGAGACCTATGACCACGTATCTGTCCGCAGCGTCCATCGACACCATCGGCTCGCCCTGGCTGTGGGCGGCGACGATCGTCGGCGTGCTGGCGCTGCTGGCCCTGGATTTCGCGGTCACCCGTCGCCCGCACGAGGTCTCCATGCGGGAGGCCATCGGGTGGACGATCTTCTACCTCGCGCTCCCGCTGGCCTTCGGCCTGGCGATCTGGGCGGGCTACGGCGGCGCGCAGGGCACCGAATTCTTCACCGGCTATCTGCTCGAGAAGTCACTGTCGGTGGACAACCTGTTCGTCTTCATGCTGCTGCTCGCCGCGTTCGCGGTGCCCGCGGCACTGCAGCAGCGGGTGCTGCTGTTCGGCATCGTGGGCGCGCTGGTGTTGCGCGGGGTGTTCATCGCCCTCGGCGCGGCCGCGCTCGCCTCCCTGGACTGGGCGTTCCTGCTGTTCGGCCTGATTCTGCTGGTCACCGCCGTGAAATTGCTGATCGAGGCGGCCGGTGGGCATGAGCAGGAGGTCGATATCTCCTCGATGCGCTCGGTGCGTCTGATGCGCAAGCTGATGCCGGTGACCGACGACTACCGCGGCACCCGCATGACCGCGCGCGAGGCCGGTCGCCGCGCGCTGACCCCGTTGGCGCTGGTGGTGACCGCGGTCATGGCGACCGACATCGTCTTCGCGGTGGATTCGGTGCCCGCCGTCTACGGCGTGACCGGCGACCCGTATCTCGTCTTCGCCACCAACGCCTTCGCCCTGCTCGGCCTGCGCGCGCTGTATTTCGTTCTGCAGGCCGCCCTGTCGCGCCTGGTCCACCTGGCCTACGGCCTGGCCGTCATCCTCGCCTTCATCGGCGTGAAGCTGACCCTGCACTGGGCGCACGGCATCTGGGACGGCATCCCCGAGATCCCCACCCTGGCCTCGCTGGGCGTCATCGTGGTCACCCTGGCCGTGGTCACGGTGACCAGCCTGCGCGCCACCCGCGAAATCGGCCCGGCCGCACCGGCTTCCACGCCGTAGCGGCCGAAGGCCGACCCGCCTAGAGCAGCTTCACCCGCGCGGCGAAGAACCGGTGCAGCGCCGGGGCCAGCCGGTGGAAGTGGTACTGCAGATGCGATTCCGGCGTCACCGGGACGATCGCGCGACCGCGTTCGACCGCGCGGACGATCTGCTCGGCCACCTTCTCCGGCCCGTAGGCGCGCATCCGGTAGAGATTGTCGTACTTGGCCTGCTTCGCCGACTCCTCGTCCGCGGACACACCCGAGAACTTGGTGGTGGCAACGATATTGGTGTGCACGATGCCGGGGCAGATCGTGTGGACCTCGATACCCTTGCCCGCCAGCTCCGCGCGCAGGCAGTCGGAGAACATGAATACCGCCGACTTGCTCGTCGAGTAGGCGCTGAAACCGCGCTGCGGCGTATAGGCGGCCATACTCGACAGATTCACGATATGTCCGCCCAGTCCCCGCTCGGCCATGGCCGCACCGAAGGTGCGGCAGCCGTTGACCACGCCGCCGAGGTTGACCCGCAGCACCCGGTCGAAATCGGCGGCGGGAGTGGCGAAGAAGTCGCCCGCCTGCCCGATTCCGGCATTGTTGATCAGGATGTCGGGCACGCCGTGCGCCGCGAGGACCGCGGCCGCGTGTTCGGCCACCGCCGCCTCGTCGGCGACGTCGACCGCGTACGCGTGGGCCACCCCGCCCTGCGCGGCAACCAGTTCCGCGGTCTCCTTGGCCGCGTCCAGATTGATATCAGACAGTACGATCTCCGCGCCGCGCCGGGCGAAGGCCAGCGCGGTCTCCCGGCCGATCCCGCTGCCGCCGCCGGTGATCACCACCAGATGATCCTCGAATCGCTCACCGGCGCGGCCCACCTCGGCCCGGCGCAACGTGCGCGGCGCCTGCCCACCCGCCACCGCGGTCGCGAATTCGGCGGCGGCCGTGGCCAACAGCTCCGGATGCGAGAACGGCAGCCAGTGCCCGCCGGCGACCTCACGCCGCCACAGCTGCGGAGCCCACTGCCGCGATTCGGAGTATCCGGCCGGGCGCACGGCCACATCGCGGCGGGCGATGATCAGCTGCACCGGCACCTCGGTGCGCCGCTCGCGCGGATTGAGCAGGCGCGGAACGATATTCGCGCGATAGATCCGCATTCCGTCGAAGAAGTCCTCCCGGAACGCGGGCCCCAGCCTCACATTGTCGGGCTCGGTCTCGTTCATCAGTCCGACAAACCGCTGCCACATCCGCTCCCCCGCCAGCGGCCGCAGCACCACCCGCGGTACGCCCGGGGTCATGAACAGGAAGGTGTACAGCGACGACAGCAG
Source organism: Nocardia pseudobrasiliensis NBRC 108224 (assembly GCF_001613105.1). Classification (GTDB taxonomy): domain Bacteria; phylum Actinomycetota; class Actinomycetes; order Mycobacteriales; family Mycobacteriaceae; genus Nocardia; species Nocardia pseudobrasiliensis. Next base: position 25,335 of record NZ_BDBS01000020.1, read on the forward strand.
CTGCGTGAACGGCCCCCAGGCCGCACCGCGAGACAGCTTGCCGCGCATCCACTTCGCGAGATGATCGAGATTCGGCCCCGATACCGAGGTGAACGAGGCGATCCGGTCGGCCGCGCGCGGCTCGCAGACCGCCTCCCAGGCTTGCACCGAACCCCAGTCGTGGGCGAGTACGTGTACCGGCCGGTCCGGGCTCACCGCATCGGCGACGGCGAAGAAGTCGTTGGCGAATTCGTCGAGCCGGTAGTCCTCGGTGCGATCGGTGCGGGTGGAGCGACCGTGCCCGCGAGTGTCGTAGGCGACGACATGGAACCGGTCGGTCAGCAGCGGAATCACCCGATCCCACAGGTGATGGTCGTCGGGCCACCCGTGCATCAGCACCAGGGTGTCGGCGGACGGATCACCGTATTCGTAGACGGCCAAATCGAATTCGCCGCTGCGGACGGTGCGCTCGGCCTCCGGGGCGGGTGTCCGGTCGGTCACGATGTACTCCTTCACAGATCCAGCACCAAACGTTCACCGCCGCAGCGGGATACGCAGATCAGCATGTCACCGGCCGCGCGCTCGTCCTCGGTCAGAACGGTGTCGCGATGTTCGACCGTGCCCTCCAGCACACGCACGCGGCAGGTCCGGCAGAACCCCTGCCGGCAGGAATAGGCGGCGTCCGGGCGCACGGTCAGCACCTGTTCCAGGGCCGAGCGATCGGCGGGCACCTCGATCACCTCGCCGGTGCGGGCCAGTTCGATGCGGAACGGTTTGCCGTCGAGTACCGGCGGGGCGGAGAAACGCTCGGAATGCAGTTCCACACCGGGCATTTCGCTCACCGCGGCCGCGATGACATCGGTCATCGGGACGGGACCGCAACAATAGACCGAGGTGTCGGGCCCGATATCGCCGAGCAGATCCGCCGCGACGGGCAGCCCGTGCGCGTCGTCGGTGCGCACGGTGACCCGGCCGCCGAAAGCTTCCACCTCGTCGAGGAACGGGATGGTGTCGCGGCTGCGGCCGGTGTAGACCATCGACCACTCGACGCCGAGCCGGTCGGCCATGCGCATCATCGGCAGGATCGGCGTGATCCCGATACCACCGGCGACGAAATGCAGTCGCGCGGCATCGGATCCGTAGCCCGGCAGCACGAACGGGAAGGCGTTGCGGGGTCCACGCACGGTCACCGCCGCACCGGTCCGCAGGGCCTCGTGTACCTCGAGCGAGCCACCGCCGCCCTCGGGTATGCGGCGCACCGCGATTCGATAGCCGGACCGGTCGGCGGGGTCGCCGCACAGCGAGTACTGCCGCAGCCGCCCGGAGGGAAGTTCCAGATCCAGATGCGCGCCCGGCCGCCACGCCGGCAGCTCACGGCCGTCGGTCGCGGTCAGCAACAGGCTGATCACATCGGTGTCGTGCGCCTCCACCCGCCGCTCGACCACGGTCATCGCCAGTCGCCGATCGTCCACGCGGCCGTGCGGATCGCGGCGGTTGATCAGCGCCGTCCAGCGCAGCCTGGTCTTCGCCACGGCGTCGAAGACCCGAATCGCCCTGTCCCGCCGCTGTTTTCCGTACAGATCGGCGGGCAGCTGCGCCGGGGCCGGACGTCGAACGGTCACGAGGCGATCGCCCGCGCCGCCGGGGACTTGGCCAGATATGCCACCGCCTGCGCGGTCGAGCCGACCTTCTCCGGGGTGTAGCCGGGCTTGAACACCGAGGCCGCGCTCCACAGCAGCGACGGCACACCGGGCAGCGCACCGCGCCACATCGAGCCGAACACCTTCAGAATCAACCGGGGATATCGCATATCGGGCAGCGAATCGTCCTGGCGCACCAGGTATTTGGTGCCACGCAACACCAGCGAGACGAAGATCGGGAAGACCAGCAGCATGAGCGCGCAGCGCCGCACATAGCCGATATCGAAGTACTCACCCACCTCGTAGGCGACGAAGCGATGTTCGACCTCCTCGGCGCCGTGCCAGCGGAACAGGTCCAGCACATTGGGATCGGCGTGGAACCGCTCGAGGTCGGCATTGAGCACCCAGTCGCCGAGATAGGCGAAGAAATGCTCGAGGGTCGCGATCATGCCCAACCGCTCGACCAGCATCTGGTATTCGGCCCGGGCGTCGAGGCCCTCGCGCGCGCCCAGGGTCTTGCGGAACAGGTATTCCATCTGGCGCACATACGGTTCCACGTCGATACCGTGCGCGGAGAGCACCTCGTCGAGTACGCCGTTGTGGGTTTCGGCGTGCATGGACTCCTGCCCGATGAACCCGAGCATCTGCTCGCGCAGTTTCTCATCCTTGACCAGCGGCAGCGCCTCGGAGAACGCCTGGCAGAACATCCGCTCGCCCTCGGGCAGCAGCAGGTTCAGCGCGTTGATCAGATGCGAGGCGATGGGCTCGTCGGCCATCCAGTGCAGTGGGGTATCGCGCCAGTCGAAGTGCACGTTGCGCGCGTGCAGCGCCACTTCGCCGGGATCGATCGTCCGGTTGCGCGCCCTAAGGGGAAGTAGCTTCATCGATACTCCTGGTATGCCGTCACCGGCATTGCTGCCGTTTTGCTTCGTGAGCGTAGTAACAGTCTAACAATATATGCGACCAGGAGTTACATAAAAATTTCGGTCAGCGCCGCGTCAGCGGCCAGGTTCGGGTCTTCCCCGCGGGATCGACGGTCGTGGCCTTGGTATAGACGTGACCTGGCTCGATCGGTTCGGTCAGGACGATCCGGACCGGCTCGGTGATGAAGTTCCCGGCCGCACAGTTGGGATCGCAGGTGTTGATCCGCGCGGTACCCTCGCCCTCGGCCCGATCGGCCGCCCAGGATTTCCATCCGATGTCCTCGATCCGCATGCCCAGATCGGCACACGCCAGGATCAGATGCGCCGGACGCACCGCGGGCTTGTCGAAGGAACAGTCGATCACTTCCAGCGGGCCCGAGGCCGGCTGCGGGGCGGGTGCGGACCCCTCCGAATCCGACGCGCCGCAGGCCGACAGCGCGGCCGCGAGAACGACGGCGCAGCCGAGGAGGCGGAGTTCACGCATCCAACGCCTCCGCGATCGCGTCGCCCCGGCGATCCGCCCAGACCCACAGCGGTTCCAGCGCACCGGCGAGTTCGGTTCCGGCGGCGGTCAATTCATGGGACTTGTCCGGATGCTGCACACTCAGCCCCGCCTTCTGCAGGGTGTGCAGTCGGGTGGAGAGCATGCTCGACGAGCAGTTGCCCATGCGGCGGCGCAGTTCCAGAAAGCCCAGCGGACCGAACTCGAGTTCGCGGATCACGCGCAGCATCCACCGCTGGCCCAGCAGCTCCGTCGCCGCCTGCCGCGCCGATGGCGAGGCCCCCGATTCTCGTGCACTTCTCATTTCGAACTACCATAGTAGTTCTGAAATAGAAGCGTTCGAGAGGGAGTGGGCATGAGTTCGAGGCGAATCGCCCTGGTCACCGGCGCATCGCGTGGCATCGGGGCCGAGACGGCCCGCGTCCTGGCCGCACGCGGCGACCATGTGGTCATCAACTATCGCGAGAAGCGCAGGCGCGCACAGGATCTCGCCGACTCCATCACCGCCGCGGGCGGCAGCGCCTCGATCGCGGGGGCCGATCTGTCCGAGGCGGCCGCGGCGACGGCCCTGATCGACGATATCGCCGAACGCTTCGGCGGCCTGGATGTGCTGGTGCTCAACGCCTCCGGCGGACTCGAACACGGCGCGCCGCCGGACTACGCCATGACCATCAATCGCGATGCGCAGGTGCGGCTGGTGCGGGCGGCCCTGCCGCGGATGGCCGCCGGGAGCCGCATCGTCTTCGTCACCAGCCATCAGGCGCATTTTTACGGCCGCAAACCCGTTCCGGCGGCCTATGAGCCGATCGCGGCCAGCAAGCGCGCCGGTGAGGATGCGCTGCGCGCCCTGATCGGCGAATTCACCGAGCGCGGAATCGGTTTCACCGTGGTGTCCGGGGATATGATCGACGGCACCATCATCGTGCGCCTGTTGGAACGCCGCGATCCCGCGGCGGTGGCGGCACGCACCGAACACGGTCCGCTCCCCACGATCGAGGAGTTCGCGACCGCCGTCGCCGATGCCACCACGGCCGCGACCGAACCGGGCGCGACCGTCTACATCGGCGGCGTCGACTACCTGACCTCGCGCTGAACCCCTTCGGGCACAGTGACTTCCGCACGCAGGAACTCCTCCACCGGCTCGGGCTGACCGAGGATGGCGTGCCCGGTCTCGGGCAGCAGCCGCACCGCCGCATGCGGTACGCACTCGCGCACCCGCCGCGCGGTCGCCGCGGAGTCGAACATGACATCGCGACCACCGACGACGACCAGCATCGGGATGGTCAGCCCGCGCAGCTGCTCGTCGGTGAACACCGGCAGCCGCTCGGTGCGGGGCCGGAAATTCTCGGCGATCAGGACCACGGTGTCGAGCACCGGCGCGAACCGCTCCGCGCGCAGTCCGGTGACGACGGCCGCCGACCGGCGCAGCCCCCGGCGACCGAACAGCTTCAGTGGCAACAGTTTCCAGAGGAAGCCGAATCGCTGCGGCCCGATGCCCCCGGGGCACAGCAGCGCCAGGCGCTCGACCCGGCCAGGTCTGCGAACGGCATAGTCCAGCGCGACCCAGCCACCCAGGGACATCCCGGCCATCGCGGTCCGCGCGAGGCCGAGACCGTCGAGGACGTCGTCGAGCCACAGCGCGACCTCCTCGGAGTCCAGCCGGGGCCGCGACGGCGCGGACAACCCCGGCTCGCCGACCATATCCACGGCGTAGACGCGGAAATCCCGTGCCCAGGAGGCGATATCGCCGATCCAGGCCGAGGCGTTGGCGCTCGAACCGTGCAGCAGCACCAGCGGCGGCGCATCGGCCGGGCCGGATGCCACGACGAAAGTCTCCCCCTCCCGGGTCGGCACGCGCAGCTGTTCGGACGCGACGGGCCAGGCGCGCAACGACTCTCGATATCGGGCGAGAATCCGCTCGCGACCGGCCTCGGACTTGTAGATCGCGGTCATGACGCGAGCACCCCTTCCATGTACTCCAGTAACCGGGCGGTATCGGCCAATCCGCCCACGACGACGACCTTCATCCGGGCTCGCTGTTCGTCGTAGATGGTCTGCACCCGCAGCGACTGCTCGCCCGAACCCCGACTCTGGGCGGCGGCCATCAGATGTGTGCTCAACCGATCGGCCGCGGCGCGGTCGACCGCATCGATCTCGACGATGCTCGACACCTCGCTGTGGCGCTCGCGGCGCACGGACTCACGCGCGGATTCGGGCACCGGGCGACCGGTGAACGCCTCGAGATCGGCGTGCGCGATGCGGTACTGCTTGCCGATGCGCACGGCCGGTAGCCGCCCCTCCCGCACATAGCCGCGAATCGTGCGCACATGCAGGCCGAGCCGTTCGGCGACGTCCTCGACGGAATAGAGACGATCGGTCACAGAAAATACCCTAAACATCCCTATGCGACGTTGCAATAGGGTTATTTAGGGAAGTTTAGGGAATTAGTCGGGCCACACGGGCTGACGCTTCTCCAGGAACGCCGTCATTCCCTCCTGCGCCCCGGGCAGCTGCGAGGCCGCGGCCATGACCTCGACCGCGATCGTGTAGGCATCGGTCTCGGGTCGATCGAGCTGCGCGTAGAGCGTGCGCTTGCCCAGCGCCTTCGACGCGCGGCTGCCGCGGGTCGCGCGCCCGAGCAGTTCGGCGACGGCGGCGTCCAGATCCGCGTCGGGCGCCACGCGATTGATCAGGCCCCACTCCAGGGCCGTGTGCGCATCGATCGGATCACCGGTCAGCGCGAGTTCCATCAATCGCTTGCGTCCGATCGCGCGGGCCACCGGCACTGCGGGGGTGTGACAGAACCAGCCGCCCTTACCGCCCGGCAGCGCGAAGCCCGCGGATTCGGCGGCCACGGCCAGATCGCAGGAGGCCACCAGCTGACATCCGGCCGCGGTCGCCAAACCGTGCACGCGCGCGACGACGACCTGCGGCACGCTCTGGATGGCCGACATGACGTCGGTGCACGCGGTCAGCAGTTCCCGGACCTCGAGCAGATAGCGCGAGGCGACATCGGTGAAGTCGTGCCCGGCGGAGAACACCGGCCCGGCACCGCCCAGCACGATGCCCGTGGCATCGCTGCTGCCCGCCGCGCGGAACGCGGCCAGCAGTTCGGTCAGATGTTCGGCCGAGAGCGCGTTGCGTCGCTCGGGGCGGTTCATGGTGATGTGGATGGTGTCGCCGTCCCGGGCGACGAGTAGATGCTGGTATTCCGTGGCGCTCATAACTGCCACGGTAATTCGCTTCGGAGGTCACTAGGGTCGTTCCCATGACCGTCTACGCGCTCGCGCAGCTCACCATCACCGATCGCGAAACCTACGGACGCTATCAGGCGCGATTCATGGAGGTGCTCAGCCGATTCGACGGGCGGGTTCTCGCGGCCGACGAGCATCCGCGCGTGGAGGAGGGCGTCTGGGCCCACGACAAGGCGGTCCTGCTGGAGTTCCCGGACGAACAAGCGTTCCGCACCTGGGCCGATTCCCCCGAGTACACCGAGATCGCCGCGGACCGCAAGGCCGGCTCCCACGGCCCGGTGCTGTTGATCCGCGGCATCCGCTGACCGTACATACCCTTCGGGGAATTGTCCGCGAGCCGTCCCACGGCGAATCCTGGCACACGTGAACGATATTCGGTATGGATTGCTGCTCCCGAGCGGGCAGACGCAGGTCGAGGCCGCGGGCTCGGCGCGGGGGCTGGTCGATCTGGTGGTCGAGGTGGAACGACGCGGATTCGATTCGGCGTGGGTCGGCGATTCGCTGCTGCGGACCCGGATCGAGCCGCTGACCCTGCTGGCGTCGGCCGCGTCGGTGACCGAGCGGATCACCCTCGGCACGGCCGTACTGCTGCCCGCCTACCGCAATCCGGTGCAGGCCGCGCTGACGATCGCCTCGCTGGACGCATTGTCGCGGGGACGGCTGATTCTCGGTGTGGGCGGCGGATTTCCCGGCATCAGCGAACCGGAGTTCGAAACCTCCGGCGTCGCGTTCAAGACCCGCTTCTCGCATATGGACGACGCCGTGCGGCTGTGGCGGCGATTGTGGTCGGGCAATACCGAACCGTTCGAGGGCAGGATCCTGCGCTACGGCTGGCTGCCGGAATCGCCGCGCCCGCATCGGCCCGGCGGCCCGCCGATCTGGCTGGGCGGTATCACCCCGGCCGCGCTGCGCCGCACCGGGCGGCTCTACGACGGCTGGTTGCCCTATCCCCCGCTGCTGTCCGACTACAGCGACGGCCTGGCCGCGATCCGGGCCGAGAGCGCGGCGGCCGGGCGGCCCGACGACGCCGTCACCCCCGCCCTGTTCGCGACCGTCTGCCTCGACGAGGATCCCGTACGCGGCCGGGAGCGGCTGCGACACTACGCCGAGACCACCTACGGGCTGCCGCTGGAGACCGTCGAACAGATCCAGGTCCTGATCACCGGCTCCGCGGAACAGGTTGCGGCGCAACTGCGTCGGTACACCGACGCCGGCGCGCGCCACATCCTGCTCCGCATCGCGGCTATCGAGGAGCGGACCTTCATCGAGCAGCTGGACCGCGTCACCGCCCTGCTACCGCTGCTCACCGCGACCGTCTCCGGCGCAGGTTCGATGGCCCGGCTCTAGCGCCGCCGGTGAGACCGCACCGCATGGCTGGACGGTTGCGCGGCACTGAATTCCATCGGCGGCGGCGCGATGCTGTCGTGCGCGCCGTATCGGTGGATGGGCCCGTCGCTCGTCGCCAGCGAGCGGCCGCTGCCGCCCCGGCGCACCGCGACGATCTCGGCGGCCACGGCCACGGCCGTCTCCTCCGGGGTGTGACCACCCAGATCCAAACCGATCGGTGAACGCAATTGCGCCAGTTCACCTTCGGTGAGCCCCGCCGCGCGCAGCCGGGCCAGGCGATCGGTGTGGGTGCGCCGCGAACCCATCGCACCCACATAGGCCACCGATCGGCGCAATGCCACCTCCAGCACCGGCACATCGAATTTCGCGTCGTGGGTGAGCACACAGATCACCGTGCGCGAATCGACCCGTGCGCCTTCGAGATAGCGGTGCGGCCAGTCCACCACCACCTCGTCGGCCTCGGGAAACCTTGCGGCGGTGGCGAATACGGGCCGGGCGTCGCACACGGTGACGTGATAGCCGAGGAACTTCCCGATGCGGGCGACCGCGGCCGCGAAGTCGATCGCGCCGAATACGATCATCCGCGGCGGCGGCACGTGGGATTCGATGAATACCGTGACTTCCTCTGCGCCGCAACCGATCACCCGAACCCCGGTGGAGCCGAGGTCGAGCATGGCCCGCGCCTCGGCGACCACCCGGCCGTCGAACTCCGCACCGGTCGCCCAGTCCGGGCCCAGCGCCGTGACGGCGCCTGAACTCACATCCCGGACGAGGGCGACCGCGCCCTCGCTGCGGAGCACCGTTTCGATGGTGGCGTGATCGCGCGAGCCGATCGGGTGTACCAGCACCTCGAGCGCCCCGCCACAGGTCAGTCCGACCGCGAAGGCGTCGGAATCGCTGTAGCCGAACGTCTCCCGCTGCGGTCGGCCGGTGCGCAGCGCCTCGCGGCACAGCTCGTACACCGCGCCCTCCACACAGCCGCCGGAGATGCTGCCGATGACGACGCCCTCGTCGTTCACCGCCATGGCCGCACCCGGCAGTCTGGGTGCGCTGCCGGTGATTCCGACAATGCTGGCCACGGCATAGGTCTTACCGGCCGCATGCCACCGCAGCAGTTCCTCGGTCAGCTCGCGCATGACAGCTATCCTCCCAACAGCAGTTCGATGGCGGAGATGGCGAAGTAGCAGGCGAATACGACGCTGACCACCCATACCAGCCAATGGATTTCGCGGAACTTGCCCCGCGCCGCCTTGATCACCGTGTACGCGATCAGACCCGCGCCCACGCCGTTGGTGATCGAGTAGGTGAACGGCATCGCCACGATCGTAAGGAACGCGGGAACCGCGACCTCCAGATCGCCCCAGTCGATCTTGCGGGCCTGCGTCATCATCAACGCGCCCACCAGCACCAGCGCCGGGGCCGCGGCCTGGATCGGCACCACACCCGCGATCGGGGTGAAAAATACCGCCAGACAGAACAATCCGCCGGTCACCACGCTCGTCAAGCCGGTCCGAGCGCCCTCGCCGACGCCGGTGGCGGATTCGACGTAGACCGTGGAACCCGCACCGCCGCTGGCGCCGCCGATGATCTGCGCGACGCCGTCCATGGTCAGCACCCGGCCCAGACTCGGCATGGTGCCGTTCTTGTCGAGCAGCCCGGCCTCGTCACAGACCCCGAAAACCGTTCCCATGGCGTCGAAGAAACCGGTCAGCACCAGGGTGAACAGTACGACGCTCGCGGTCAGCGCACCCGCCCGGGCGAAGCCGCCGATCGGATCGATATGCAGCATGAGTCCGAAATCCGGTGCGGCGAACAGCTTGTCGGGCATCTTCGGCACGACCGTGCCCCACGCCTTGGGACTGATTGTGGCGACGGCGTTGATGATGATCGCCAGTACCGTCGCGGCCGCGATGCTGATCAGGATGGCGCCGGGCATCTTGCGGATGTAGAGCGCGAGCATCAGCAGCAGTCCGAAGCCGAACACGACCACCGGCCAGCCCTCGAGATGTCCGTCGGGCCCGAGCCCGACCGGCGGCCCGGTCGGGGAACCGTGCCCGACCACCCCCGAGGACACCAGCCCGATCATGGCGATGAACATGCCGATGCCGACGCCGATGGCATTCTTCAGCGCCAGCGGAATGGCGTTGATGATCATCGTCCGCAGACCGCTGGCGGCCATGATCACGATGATCACACCCATGAGCACCACCAGGCCCATGGTCTGATTCCAGGTCATATGCGGTGCGGCCTGATACGCGACGACCGGCACGACGCCGAGTCCGGCCGCCAGCGCCAGCGGCACATTGCCGACCAGGCCCATGAGAATGGTGGACAGGCCCGCGGAGAACGCCGTGGCCGTGGTGAGTTGCGCGATGCTCAGATGGGTGCCGTCGATATCCGTCGCGCCGCCCAGAATCAGCGGAACGAGCAGGATGACATAGGCCATCGCGACGAAAGTGGTGATACCACCGCGAATTTCGCGAGATACGGTGCTACGGCGTTCGCCGATCCGGAAGATCCGGTCGAGAGCGGACCTGCCGGTCGCGGGGGTGGTACGGGTCTGTACTTGGGTCATCGGTGTGCCCTCCCTTGGGCATACCCGACCTGCGGTCCGTGCCGTCAGCGGACCTTAGGATTCGGTTTGCGTTGTGGGGGTCCTCGCTTCGCTCGGGAAAAGGGAGGAAGGCTCCGAACCCCCTGTTGATCAACAGCTGGAAATAATGTCCCCCGGACGAACCGGCACCCTGGTCAGGTCGCCCGATCCGCCGGCGGCCCGGCAGGCATTTCGTATGGCCGAGACAACAGCCGGGGTGGAGGAGAGCGTGGGTGGCTCTCCGGCGCCGCGCAGGCCGTAAGGGGCGTGCGGATCGGCGTTCTCGAGGATCTCGAGCTTCTGAGTCGGGGTGTCGAGAATGGTCGGGATGAGATAGTCCGTGAACGAGGGGTTGCGCACCTTTCCGTCGGTGACCTGAATTTCCTCCATGACCGCCAGGCCGAGGCCCTGGACGGATCCGCCGTGGATCTGGCCCTCCAGCGAGAGCCGGTTCATGATCTTGCCGACGTCCTGGACCGCGTCCAGCGAAACTACCTTCACCAGACCGAGTTCGGTATCGACGTCGACCACCGCGCGATGCACGCATACGGCGAGTTGGGTGTGGCTGTTGCCCTGACCGGTCACCGGATCCATCCCGGTGGTCGGCTTGTGCTGATAGATGCGGGTCTCTTCGACGACCCCCTCATCGAGGACGTCGACGATCGCCGCGAGCACCTCGCCCGTATGCGAGACAACCTTGCCGCCAACCAGATTCGCGGCTTCCTGATACCCCTGCGCGGCGGCCAGGTCGAGCACCCTGGCCCGCACCGCCTCACAGGCCGTCTTGACCGCGCCGCCGGTCATATAGGTCTGGCGCGAGGCCGACGAGGAACCGGCGTCGCCGACCCCGTTGTCGGCCGGGTGAATGGTCACCCGCTCGATACCCAGTTCGGTGCGCGCGATCTGCGCCTCGACCGTGACCAGACCCTGGCCGACCTCGGCCGCGGCGGTGTGCACCAGCGCAACCGGTTCCCCGGCGATGACCTCCAGTCGCACTCGCGCGGTGGAGTAGTCGTCGAAGCCCTCGGAGAAGCAGATGTTCTTGATGCCCACGCCGTAGCCGACGCCGCGCACCACGCCCTCACCGTGGGTGGTCTGCGACGCACCGCCGGGCAGGTTGCGAATATCGTTGGCGTCCAACGGCTCCGGTAGCGGCATCTCCCGCAGTTGGCCGAGCATCTCGCGCAGCGGGGTCGGCGCGTGCAGTTCCTGTCCGGTCGCCAGCTTGGACCCCTGCGACACCGCGTTGATCTGCCGCACCAGCACCGGATCCATCCCGAGCGCGTCGGCGAGCTTGTCCATCATCGACTCGTGCGCGAAACAGGCTTGCACAGCGCCGAATCCGCGCATGGCGCCACAGGGCGGGTTGTTGGTGTACACCCCGTAGGCATCGATCTCGAGGTGTGGAACCTCGTACGGCCCCAGCGCCAGCGAGGACGCGTTACCGGTGACATTGAGCGTGGCCGAGGTGTACGCGCCACCGTCGAGAATGATCTTCACCTTGGCGAAGGTGAACTTCCCTTCGCGCGTGGCCCCGTACTCGTACCACATCTGCGCCGGATGCCGGTGCACGTGACCGAAGAACGACTCCTCGCGGTTGTAGACCATCTTGATCGGCTTACCGGTGTACATCGCCAGCATGCCCGCGTGGATCTGCATCGACAGGTCCTCACGGCCGCCGAACGCGCCGCCGACACCGGCCAGCGTCATGCGGATCTTGTCGTCCGGCAGCTTCAGACACGGGCCGATCTGGGACAGATCATTGTGCATCCACTGGGTGGCGACGTAGAAGTCCAGCCCGCCGTCCTCGGCCGGGACGACCAGACCCGATTCGGGACCCAGAAAGGCCTGATCCTGAATGCCGACATCGTATTTCCCGCTGACCACGACGTCGGAGAGTGCGCGTCCCACCTCGATATCGCCGACGCGAACCGGCTGATGCCGGGCGATGCCGCCACGCTCCTGCACCCTGTGGTTGTCCGGATCATCCACCACCGCAACGGGATCGGTGATCGGCTCCAGCACCTCCCATTCGATCTCGATGGCGGCCATGGCCCGCCGGGCGATCTCGGGATGGTCGGCGGCGACCAGCGCGATCGGCTCACCCTGATGGCGCACCTCGTCGATGGCCAGCACCGGCTGATCCCAGGTGTGGTCCAGGCCGTAGACCTTGCGGCCGGGCACCTCCTCGTGGGTGAGCACCGCGTGCACGCCCGAGATCGCCAGCGCCGGAGCGATATTGATGCTCAGTATCCGCGCCCGCGGGTACGGGCTGCGCAGGGTCGTGCCCCACAGCATGCCGTCCATCCACAGATCCGACGAATAGGCGAACTCGCCCTTGACCTTCAGGGTGCCGTCGGGGCGCAGCGGGCTCTCCCCGACTCCGCCCTTGCCCGGCGCGACGACCTCGCCGGGGAAACGGGTCGAACGTGTCGCTGTCATCGCGATTCCTCCTCGCGCAGCAGTCGGGCGCGGGCGCGCGCACCGGCGACGCCCATCTCGTCCTGTGCGACCGTGCGCAGTTCGTCGTTCTCCACCACGGTGCGGCCGCCCACCAGCAGCCGTGCCAGCGGCGGGGTGGGGCCGAATACCAACGAGCACACCGGATCCGAGATCGCGGCGCGGAAGCCGTCGACCCGCCAGACCGCGATATCGGCCAGTTTGCCGGCCTCGAGGCTGCCGATCTCGTTGTGGCGGCCCAGATTCCGGGCGCCGCCCAGGGTGCCGATCCGCAGCGCCTGGCGGGCGGTCAGCGCGGTCGGGCCGTGCACCGCGCGCTGGAACAGCATGGCCTGACGCATCTCACCCGCCATCGATGTCAGCTCGCTCGAGGCCGCGCCGTCCACACCGAGGCCGACCGGCGCGCCCGCGGCGAGCAGGTCGACCACCCGCGCGATACCCGCTCCGAGACGCGCATTGGAGGTCGGGCAGTGCGCGGTACCGGTGCCGGTATCGGCGAAGCGCCGAATATCCTTGTCGTGCAGGTGAACCGCGTGCGCGAACCAGACGTCGTCGCCGAGCCAGCCGATCTTCTCCATGTACTCGACCGGGGTGCAGCCCATCTGCTCGCGGCAGTGCTCCTCCTCGTCGAGAGTTTCGGCGAGGTGGGTGTGCAGGCGGACGCCCTTGTCGCGGGCCAGCGTCGCCGACTCGCGCATCAGCGCCTCACTGACCGAGAAGGGCGAACACGGCGCGACGGCCACGCGCAGCATGGAGTCGAACGAGGGGTCGTGGTAGCGATCGATCGTTTCGATTGTGCTGCTGAGGATTTCGTCGGTCTTCTCGACCACCTCGTCCGGCGGCAGACCACCGTCGGACTGCCCGCGGTCCATCGAGCCGCGGCAGGGATGGAATCGCAGACCCACCTCGGCGGCCGCGCGCACCTCGGCGTCGAACAGATCACCGCGGCCCTTGGGGAAGATGTAGTGGTGATCGCTGGCCGTGGTACAGCCGGTCAGCGCGAGCCAGGCCAGGCCCGCACCCGCCGCGCCGTAGACCACCTCGGCGTCCATCCGTGCCCAGGTGCGGTACAGGCCGGTGAGCCATTCGAACAGCGTCGAATCCTGATACAGGCCCTGGCTCGCCCACTGATACAGATGGTGGTGGGTGTTGACCAGCCCGGGGGTGACCAGGCAGCCGGTGGCGTTGATACGTTCGGCGCCTTCGACTTTCGGGGCAGCGCCCGCACCGAGGCCGGTGATCCGACCGTTCTCGACGGTGAGGTAGCCGTTGGCGATCTCTTCGCCGATGACGGGGGCGATGTAGGCGTTCTCGATGACAACCTTGCTCATTTCGCCGCCGCCTTCCGCTCGGCCGCCAGGCGTACGGCGTCGAGAATCTTCTCGTAACCGGTACAGCGACACAGATTTCCGGCCAGCGCCTCGCGGATCTCGGCATCCGAGGGATCCGGAACGCGTTCGATCAAATCGTGCGCCTGCACGATCAGGCCCGGGGTGCAGAAGCCGCACTGCACCGCACCGGCCTCCACGAACGCCTGCTGCATCGGATCGAGCCGATCACCAGAGGCCAGACCCTCCACGGTGCGCACCGAGCAGCCGTGCGCCTGTCCCGCCGCGACGAGACACGAACACACCGGCGTGCCGTCCAAATACACTGTGCACGAACCACATTCGCCCTGTTCGCAGGCGTTCTTGGAACCGGGGAGACCCATCCGCTCGCGCAGCATGTACAGCAGGCTCTCCCCCTCCCACACATCGTCGACCGTCTCCGCGGACCCGTTGACCTCGAAGCTCACCCGCATCAGGCCGCCCTCCTCTGCGCCGCCAAGTCGTTCCAGGCCCAGGTCAGCGTGCGGCGCGCCATCACCGACAGGGCGTGCTTGCGATAGTCGGCGGTGCCGCGGACATCGTCGATCGGCTTGGCCGCCGCGGCCACCAGCGCGCCGAAGTCGCGCAGGACCGCGTCGGCCAGCGGGGCCGGATCGGTCCAGGGCAGCGTCTCGGCCAAGTACTGCTCGGCCTCGGTCGCCCGCAGCGGGGTCGGCCCCGAGGAACCGATACCCGTTCCGGCCGTTCGAGTGTCCGGATGCAGCGCCACCGCGAACGAACACACCGCGATCACCATCGCGTTGCGAGTACCCACCTTCGAGAAATATTGCGGGCCGCTCGCGGGATCCAACCAGATCGCGCGAATCAGCTCATCGGGTTCCAGCGCGTTCTTCTTCACCCAGACGTAGAAATCGTCGATCGGGATCATGCGCGAACCGCGGGCGGCCGATTCCGCCTCGATCACCGCATTCGCCGCCAGCAGCGCGGGATGGCTGTCACCGGCGGGCGAGGCCGCGCCCAGATTACCGCCGACCGACCCGCGATTGCGGATCTGCGGGGAGCCGACCGTGCGGGCGGCCTGCGCCAGCGCGGGCGCCTGGCCGCCGTGGTCGCGAATGATCTTCACGTACGGCACACCCGCGCCGATCCGCAGTTTGCCGTCGACCTGCTCCACCCGCTGCAATTGCCGGCAGGGATTCAAATCCAGCAGCGCGGCCGGACGTCCCTTGTCGAAATTCAGCTCGACCATCACATCGGTGCCACCCTGAATGGGTGTGGCGTCCGGGTGGGCGGCCTTCAATTCGAGCGCCTCCGCCCAGTCGGCGGGTCGCAAGAATTCCATCTGACCTCCATCGGCGTAAAACGTGTTCCACGAGTACACCCGCCGGGATGCCGCGCCGGCCACGACCGGAACTCCGAACTGTGCGCTGGTTCACACCGGGGTATTTGTGCTTACCTCCAAACGCGATGACGACCGTGTTACCGCGGACCCCTACCGTGACGGCCGTGTTACCCGTGACGGTGGCTCGGGACACATCGGCCCGGTCCACGGCAAGTCGGGGACAGTCGAGGCCACGGGCTGTTAGCGTCGGAAATCATGCGTCTTCGTTCCCTGCTCACCATGACGGATCTGGGTTTGGAGCTCGTCACCGGGGAAGAGGAGCTCGACCGATTCGTGCGCTGGGTGATCACCCAGGACATGCCCGACCCGAGCCGCTACCTGTCCGGCGGCGAGCTGGTGCTGACCGGCATGCAGTGGCATCGCTCCCCGGAGGATTCGGAGGTCTTCGTCGCGGCGCTGGCCCGCGCCCGGGTGGCCGCGCTGGCCACCGGCGACGCCCGATACGGCGAACCGCCCGCGGATGTGGTCGAGGCGTGCCGACGCTATCGGGTGCCGCTTTTCCGGGTGCACGAGCATGTGGCGTTCGCGACGGTCACCGAGCGGCTGACCCGCATGCTCTCGACCGGACGCGCCGCGGATCTGACCGCGATCCTGGATCGGCATCGACAGCTGGTCGCGGGCACCGGCCTGGGTTCGGTACTGGATCTACTCGAACGCGATCTCGGCCTGCGCTGCTGGGTGCTCTCGTCGGTCGGGCGGGTGGTCGACGGGCCGAGCCAGGAGCCGCCACCGGAGGCCGTACACGCCTTTCTCGGGGCGCGACGACTGCCGCATGTATTGGTCTCGGAGAATCGGCCCTATTCGCTGTTCGCCGTCGACGAGCACGGCACCTCGCGGGTGGCCGATTGGCTGCTGGTCTTCGAGGGCGACTGCACCGATTGGCCCGAGGAGCGCCGGGCGCTGGCCGGTGAGCTGGCGGCGGTGGTATCGCTCGAGCGGGCCCGTCAGGACGATCGTCAGAGCGCCGAGGGACGTTTGGCCGAGGAGCTCATCCAGCTGATCGTCTCCGATGCCAAACCGGCCGATATCGTGTCCCGCCTCGAGCTGACCGGCTTGGGCGCGGCCGATCGCTATGTCGCGGTCGCGGCCAAGGCCGACGACGGCTTGCGGCCCAGGGAATTACGCGCCCTGCTGCGCGAAATCCTCCACGGCACAACCCCTGCCGCCGGTGTGGTCGACGGCGAGGCGATCGCGCTGATCCCCACCGACCGCACCGTACTTGACCGTATCCACGCCGCGCTGGACATGCTCGAACCCGGTCTGGGCGCGACCAATCTGTCGATCGGCGTCAGCGGCGTGGTCGACGGCGAGGGCCTGCGCGGCGCGGTCGAGGAGGCGCGCTACGCGCGGCGGATGGCCGCCGGACGCGGGCGGGCCGCGAACGTGGTCGGCCACGACGAATTGGCCACGCACATGCTGCTGCTCGCGAGCGTGCCCGACGAGGTCCGCCGCATGTTCCGCCTGCGCCTGCTGGACCCCCTGACCAGCTACGACCAGGACAACGGCGCCGATCTCGTGCACACCCTGGAGACCTTCCTCGAGACCTCCGGCTCCTGGACCCGCAGCGCGGAACTGTTGCATGTGCACGTGAACACCCTGCGCTACCGCATCGCCCGCATCGAGGAACTCACCGACCGGGATCTGTCGCGCCTGGAGGATCGCGTGGATTTCTTTCTGGCACTGGCCCTTCGCTGACGCCCACGCCCGCCAGCATTTCCATCCGAGAACATCCACACCTCACATACCGGACACCTTCGCGTCGATTTGTCCCATTCTCCTTGCGGAACCCGCTCGCGACCCGAGCGGGCCGATCCACCGAAGGAGACGAATATGTCGCTGCGCCGGAAAGCCAAGCTGCGCACGCTGATAACCCTCGCCGCCACCGCGGCGCTGGGGTTGAGCCTGCCGTACACCGCGCAGGCCGCACCCGCCACGCCCGCGCTGAAGGTGTTGACCTACAACACTTTTCTGATGAGCACCAACCTCTACCCGAACTGGGGTCAGGCGCACCGCGCCAAGGAGATCGTGGCCGCCGACTTCTTCCGCGGCAACGATGTGGTGGTGCTACAGGAGGCGTTCGACAACGACATCTCCGAATCGCTGAAAGCCGATGCGGCACGGCAGTATCCGAATCAGACGCCGGTCGTGGGCCGCAGCAAGGACGGCTGGGACGCCACCAGCGGCCACTACTCCGACAACACCGTCGAGGACGGCGGGGTGATCGTGATGAGCAAGTGGCCGATCGTGCGCAAGGAACAGGTCCTGTTCGAAAACGGTTGCGGCGTCGACTGGACCGCGAACAAGGGCTTCGCCTACGTCGTGCTGAATGTCAACGGCGCCAAGGTGCACTTCGTCGGCACCCACACCCAATCCACCGACAGCCGCTGCCGCGACGGCGAGGCCGTCTCCGATCGGGGCAAGCAGTTCCGTCAGATCGCGGCCTTCCTCGACGGTAAGAAGATCCCGGCGAACGAGCAGGTCATGGTGGCGGGCGATCTCAATGTCGACTCGCACAAGCCCGAGTACAGGTCCATGCTCGACAACGCCGGTCTGGATCCGGCCGACACCCGCAACGGACATCCGTACTCCTTCGACACCCAGACCAATTCCATTGCCTCCTACCGCTATCCGGGCGAGGAGCGCGAGGATCTGGACTATGTGCTGTTCCGCCGCGGCCACGCCCGCCCGGCGGGGTGGACCAATACGGTCATCCTCGAGAAGTGCGCGCCGTGGACGGTGAGCAGTTGGGGTAAGGACTACACCTACACCAATCTGTCCGATCACTACCCGGTCGTCGCCAGCGCGCGCTGACACCGCTTTCCCCTCGGTGGCCGATTCTTACATCGCTTTGCCGTTCGGCCGACTCGGCTTTGACATTCGCCGAGCAGTATCGGTCCTCGTCAGACAGCGAAAGTAGGAGGTCCGAGGGATGCGTGGTCTGCGTAAGACGGTGGGTGTGGCCCTGGCGGCCACCGTGGTCGCAGGAGTGCTCGCGGGTTGCGGCGGCGCGTCGAAGGACGCGTCGCCGGCCCCGCACTGGTGTCCGACGGTGGCCGAGCGAGTGGTCGAATGCGGTGTGCTGCCGCGACCGCTGGTGGCCGATCGGCCCGAATTGGGTGAGGTGCCGGTCGGTTACGCGCTGGTGCGTCGCCAGCACGCCGACAAACCCAGCGCGGGCACGATCGTGCCGAATCCGGGCGGGCCGGGCGTACCGCTGATCGCACACGCCCAGGAGGCGGCGGCGCTGTCGTCGGCCATGCTCGACGATCACGATCTGCTGCTCATCGATCCGCGCGGCACGGGCGTATCGGGTCCCATCGACTGCGATGTGACCGAACGGGAATTCCAGCTCGGCACCCGCGAGCAGCAGGTCACCGCCGCCCAGCACTGCGGTGAGCGGCTGGGCCCGCGCACCGCGGGCTACACCACCGCCGCCACCGCCGACGACTTCGACGCCGTGCGTGCGAAATTGGGGATCGACAAGGTGGTCCTCTACGGCATCTCCTACGGCACCTATTTGATGCCGGTCTACGCCCAGCGCCACCCCGATCACGTCCAGTCGATCGTGCTGACCGGGGCCTACCCCGCCGACTTCGACAAACTGCAGCGCCCAAATGCCGAGGCGGTCTCGCTGACCCTGCGCCGAATCTGCGAGCGCAGCGGGGCCTGTGACGGACCGACCGCGGTCGCCGATCTGCGCGCGACCGCACAGCGCCTGCGGGACAAGCCGATCGCCGTCGACGGTCCGAATCCGGTACTGCTCACCGAGGGCAAACTCGCCAGCCTCATCTTCGAGGAGGGCACCTCCAATATCGGCGCCGATCCGGCGGCGCTTACCCCGCTCGGCATGCTGCCCGCCGCCCTGCACGCGGCGGTGCGTGGCGACGATGGACCACTGCGCGAGTTCGCCAACCGGATCACCGCGGGGACGCCGTACGAGAAGATCGGCGCCTACATCGCCGTCACCTGCAACGACTACGCCCAGTTCTGGTCGCCGGAAGCGACTGTGCCGCAACGCGAACAGCAGTACCACCGGGCCCTGGCCGCGGTCCCCGAACTGGGCGCGTTCAGCAGCGAGGGCTTCGCCGAGGCCCAGCGCGATCACGGCAATGTCTGCCTGCGCTGGCCCGGCGGCTCCAACCCGCGTCCCGATCAGATGCGCGAACCGATGCCGAACGTCCCGGTGCTGGTGCTGTCCGGTGATCTCGACGCGGTGACCCCCGACGCCAACGGCAAACTGGCCGCGGCTCGCTTCCCGCGCTCGATCTTCCTGTCGGTGCCCAATACCGGCCACGTCCCGGACCTGGAACCCAGCGGCTGTGTCGTCGGCCTGGTGAGCGAATTCGTCCGCACCGGGACCCTCGCCTCGACCGACTGCGTCGCGACGATCCCGCCGATCGCCGTGACGCCGGTCTCGAAGTAAGGCCGCGGTAGTGCTGTCCACATCCGCCACCAGCCAGAATGACGCCATGCAAGCCGTGACCCCGGGCCCGTCGGTCCTCATCGTCGAGGACGATCCGAATGTGCGCAGCACCCTGGAGCAGCTGTTGCGCTTCGAGGGCTACCAGGTGCGGTTGGCCTCGGACGGCCGCGAGGCGCTCGATCTGCTCGAGCACACGCGCCCGGATCTGGCGGTGGTGGATGTGATGATGCCGCGCCTGGACGGTCTGTCGCTGTGCCGGGCGCTGCGCCGCCGCGGCGATCGCCTGCCCATCCTGGTGCTGACCGCGCGGCACCAGGTGGGCGACCGGGTCGCGGGCCTGGACGCCGGGGCCGACGACTATCTACCCAAACCGTTCGACACCGAGGAACTGCTCGCCCGCCTGCGCGCCCTGCTGCGCCGCAGCGCACCCGAAACCGTCGAGATGCTCACCGTCGCGGATGTGACCCTGGATCCGGCCACCCGCGAGGTGACCCGCGCCGGGGCGGGTCTGGAGCTGACCCGGACCGAATTCGACGTATTGGAACTACTGATGCGCAACCAGCGCATCGTGCTCACCAGAAGTCGTATCTACGAACATATCTGGGGCTTCGACTTCGACACCGAATCGCGCTCGCTGGATGTGTACATCGGCTATCTGCGCCGCAAACTCGAACAGGGCGGCGCGACGCGGCTGATCCATACCGTGCGCAATGTCGGCTACACGATTCGGGAGCAGTGATGTTGCGCGCCCGCATCACGCTGGTGGCGGTGACCGCGGTGGTCGCCGCCATCGCGGTCGCGATCGTCACCGCCTACAACGGCGTCGCGCCGCTGGTCGCCGCCAACTTCGAGACCGGACTGTCCGACCGCGCCGATACCGTTGCGGCACTGCTGGATTCGGGCGGCAAGATACCCGCGAGCCCGGATATCACCGAACAGGTGCTCACCGCGGACGGTTCGGTGCGGCAGCTGACGCGGGACCGGGCCGAACTACCGGTCTCGGAGGAGGATCTCGCCGTCGCCCGCGCCGGGCACGGCAGGTACGCCGCCGACGTCATGGTCGACGGTAAAGCCTACGGCGTGGTCACCAGGGCGCTGCCGGGCGGCGGCGCGATCATGGTCGGCCAGAATCAGGACGAGGTCGCCCGGATCGACAATGAATTCCTCTGGCGCACAAGCTGGATCACGGCGCTCGCGGTGGTGGCGGCGGCCGCGTTCAGCTGGCTGCTGATCGGCCGGATCCTGCGGCCGATCCGCGGCCTGGTCGATACCACCGAACGCATCACCGCCACGGGCGATCTGTCCGCGCGGCTGCCCGACGCCGGTCGCGACGAAATCGGCGAGCTGACCGGTAATTTCAACACCATGCTGGCCGCCCTGCGGCTCTCGCGCGCCCAGCAGCAACGCCTGGTCGCCGACGCCGGACACGAATTGCGCACCCCGCTCACCTCGATCCGCGGCAGCGCGGAACTGCTGCAGCGCGCCCGCGGCCGCCTGGCCCCCGACGACGAAAGCCGCGTACTGGCCACGCTCGTCCACGAGGCCAAGGCCCTCGACACCCTGGTCGGCGAACTGGTCGATCTGTCCACCGATCACGATATCGCCGAGCCCGCAACCACTGTCGACCTCGCCGAACTCGCCGAGGACTGCGCGCAGCGCTTCCGCCGCCGCACCGGGCGCGCCATCACCGTCGCCGACACCGGCCCCGCGCCGGTGCGCGCCCGCCCGCGCGCCCTGGCCCGCTGTGTGGACAACCTGCTCGACAACGCCCTCAAATACAGCCCCGCCGACACCGCGGTCGAGGTCCGGTTGCGCGGCGCGCGCCTGTGGGTCCGCGACCACGGACCCGGAATCGACCCCGCCGAACCGATTTTCGACCGCTTCTACCGCGCCGACCGCACCCGCTCGACCCCAGGCTCCGGCCTCGGCCTGGCCATCGTCCACGACATCGTCACCGCGCACGGCGGAAAGGTCTTCGCCACCAATCATTCCGGCGGCGGGGCCGAGGTCGGCTTCGAACTGCCGACCGGCGCTGCGGACCTGCCCACGTAGTCGTCGATCTGGCGCAGAAACGCCTCTTGCCGAGCCGGGGTGATCCACGAGGCGCGGAAGGAATTGGCCGCCAAGGTGATCAGCTGATCGCGGGTGAGGGAGGCGTGATCGGCGAGTTCGACGTAGTTGTCGGCGATGTATCCGTTGAAGTACGCCGGATCGTCGCTGTTGAGGGTGACGGTCAGACCGCGCTCGAGCAGGGTGGTGATCTCAGGGGCCTTCATCTGCTCGGTCACGAAGGAATTCGAGATCGGGCAGCAGGTCAGGGCGATGCCCTTGGAAACGGCCAGCTCCACCAGGTCGTCGTCCTCGATGATATTGGTGCCGTGGTCGATCCGATCGACCTCGATCTCGGTGAGGGCCTGGCGGATGTGCTCGATGGAATCGGGCTGATCGATATCGCAGTGCATGGTCAGCAGGAAACCCTCGCGACGGGCGCGTTCGAAGACCGCCGCGAATTTGCGCGGCGGATTGCCGCGTTCATCGGAGTCGAGGCCGACGCCGACGATCCAGTCCCGGTACGGCAGCGCCTCGAGCAGCGTCGCCATCGCGTATTCGGGCGACTGATCGCGCAGGAAGCACATGATCAGCTCGGCGGAGATGCCGAATTCCCGGCGCGCGCGCACGATCGCGGTGCGATAGCCGCTGACAACAGTGCCGAACGGCACCCCGCGCGAGGTGTGGGCCTGCGGATCGAAGAACATCTCGACGTGGCGCACCCCCTGGGTGTGCACGCGGGCGAGGTATTCGTAGGCCAGATCGTGGAAGTCGACGGCCTCGCGCAGCACCGTCATGGCCGGATAGTAGACCCGCAGGAACGAGCTCAGATCGTGGAATTGATACGTCTGGCGCACCTGTTCCACGGTCTGCTCGGCCAGCTCGATCCCGTTGCGGCGGGCGAGCCGGAACTTCAGGTCGGGTTCGAGGGTGCCTTCCAGATGCAGATGCAGTTCGGCTTTGGGCAGCCCACGCACGAATGCGGCGAGTTCGGACAGCATGAGCCCCATCATCCTCCGCCGCAACGGTTTCCGGGCGTGATCGTCGGCGTCACCCCCGCTTCACCGACGAACGCGGTATTCGAGAAAAATTCCGGTCACCATACCCGTCGGGACCTTTGTCACCGCGACCCGCGATCGGGGTTTCTCATTGTTCGCCAACCGCGTCGCCGCCGCGACCACGTCGCGGCATACGTGCCCGTCACCGCCCGCCGATCATGTGCTGTGCGCGCGATGTTATGCGTGATTCGAAATCGCCCGCGCACACCCCTGTCGAATTGTTTCGTTCGTGTTCCGAACACATTGCCGCACTTCGACAGCGGGGCGAACATTCACCTATCCCGCTCCACCGATGCAGGGGACCACACCACCCGAAACGGATACAGGAGTTGTCATGGCACAGGAAACCACACAATCGCAGCGCGAGGACATCCCGACCGTCCGGGATATCGACATGTTGCAATTGCATGTGGCCGAAGCGCGCCAGGAGGCACAGAGCGCGCGGCAGTACGCCCAGCAGGCGCAGAGCCTCGCCCGCCAGACCCAGCAGCAGGCGCGTCAGGTTCAGCATCAGGCCCAGCTGGCGCAGAGCGAGGCCAACCAGGCCAATCAGCAGGCGCAGCAGGCCCGCCAACAGGCGCAACAGGCACAGAACCAGGCGCAACAGGCACAGAACGAGGCCGACCGGGCACACAACCAGGCCCAGCAGGCACAGAGCGAAGCCAATCAGTCCCAGCAGCGGGCGCAGTCGGTGCAGGATCAGGCCGATCAGGCCAATCAACTGGCCCAGCAGGCCGATGAGCAGGCCACTCGCGCGCAGGATCGGTCCATGCAGTGGGAGATGCAGCTGAACCAGCTGCGCCACCAGACCCGGTTGCAGTCTCGCCAGTAGTTTCGGCGACGTGAAAGGGCCATCCATGACGGTGGCCCTTTCCCGCATCGACGGGAGGTGTGGTGATGGATGAGGAGGCGCCGCCGATCAATGTGGAGGTGGTGGTTCCCGAGGCGTTGAACGCGGGCGTCTATGCCAATGGTTTCACCTGCTGGTACAACCGCACCGATTTCACCCTCGACTTCGTGGTCCATCTGCCGGTCGACCCCGCGGTCGACGCGGACGGCAAACCGGTGGTGCGCCAACCGGTTCAGGTCGTCTCCCGGGTCAAATTTCCACCGTCGATGATCTTTCGTCTCATGCAGACCCTGAACGACAGCATGAGCAACTACGAGCAACAATTCGGCTCGATCGTTCATCTAGGCGAATGAGGAATTCATGATCTCCCTTTCCAGCGCGGCGACAATGGTGGCGGAGCCGGCGGACGGAATCGTCGTCACCGACCCGGCGATTCGCTACCGCCCCCTGCGGATTCGCGGACGCCGATATCGTGTGACCGTGACCGCGCCGACGACCCGTAATGGATCCGGGCCCGGCGATCACCGGTAGGTCGCGCACCCTGTTCGGCGGATCCGGGGCTGCGGCAGGATGATTCGTATGCGATTGCTGACCCCCGACACCTTGCCACCGACCAATGGCTACAGCCACGTGGCGGTCGTACCGCCGCACCACCGACTGGTGTGGACCGCCGGCCAGGTACCGATGGATGCCGACGGACGACTGGTCGGAGCGGGCGACTGGGAGACACAGACCCGACAGGTCTTCACGAATGTGAGCGAGGCGCTGCGCGCGGGCGGCGCGAGCTGGCGGGAGGTTTTCAAACTGACGATCTACGTGGCCGACACCTCGGCGCTGGCGATCGTGCGAACGGTGCGCGACGAATTCATCGATGTGCGCAATCCACCGACCAGCTCGCTGGTCGCGGTGGCCGGATTGTTCCGCCCGGACGTGCTGATCGAGATCGAAGCGGTCGCGGCGGTCCCGGACTGAGCGACGACGGTACGGTGGTTTGGTCATGGCAGCGCCGCACTCTCCCCTCGTCACGCCCGGCACACGCAAGCTCGCCGCGGCGTCGCGGGCCGACATTCCGGCGCTGACCCGGCGATTGATCTCGGCCATCTTCACCGACAACCCGGAGTGGACCGATTACACCTCGGTGCCGCGGGCCGATCTGCGCGACGGATGCCGCCGCTATCTGACGCGGATCCTCGAGCTGCTCGGCGGCGACGACGGCGATCCGGAACACGACGAGGTGGCCGCGTCCATCGGGCGGCATCGCGCCGAACAGGGCGTCCCGCTCGAGGCGATGCTGCGCACCTTCCGCCTCGGCGGCGGCATCGTGTGGGAGGCGCTGCTCGATCAGGCCACCGATGTCGGGCCGCAGGAGATCCGCGAGGCGGGCACGGCCATCTGGGCGGTCATCGACGGCCTGTCCTCGGCGCTGGTCACGGCCTATCGCAACACCGAATTGGAACAGGTGCGCCGCGACGAACGTCGTCGGCACGCGCTGATCGAGGATCTGCTCGCGGGCCGCGCGCACGACGCGACCTTCGCGGCACGGGCGGCACGGGAACTCGAATTGCCCACGCAGGGTGGATATCTGGTGGTCGCGGCGCGGGGCAGCGGACGGCCGATTCAGGCGGGCACCGAAGCGGCGTTGGGAGCCTTGGGAATTCGGTCGGTATGGCACGACCGGGTGGATACGACCATCGGAATCGTCTCGCTGGATCCCGGCCACAAACATACCGAGCTTGTGCTGCAACAGCTTCGGCCCCACGTACGCGGGCGAGCCGGAGCCTCCCCCGCGGTCCCCGGACTTGCCCAGGTCGATTCCGCCCACACGCTGGCCTTGATCGCCCTGCAGACCCTGCCCGGCGATGCGACCGGACTGGTCTCACTCGACGAGCGCTATCCCGAGGCCCTGCTGGTCCGCTCCCCCGACCTCACCGATCTGCTGCTCACCCACAGCCTCGGCCCGATCCTCGAGCTGCCCGCCAAGGAGCGCGACATCCTGCTCGACACCCTGGCCGCCTGGCTCGCGGAGAACTGCTCGGCCGCCAATGCCGCGCCCCGGCTGCACTGCCACCGCAATACGGTCATCAATCGGCTGCACCGGATTTCGCTGCTGCTGGGTCGCCCGCTGGAGGGCCAGCGGTCCTATGTCGAGCTGTCGCTGGCGTTGGCGGCTCTGGGGCTCGGATAGTGAGCGGTTCCTCACATTGACGAACCGACCTTCCGGTTCTTAGCGTGACCATGACATAGCTGTTCCAAATAACTGCTGGTGAGGAGCCATATGCAGACCCTGGAGCAACGCTATCTGTCCCCCAGCGAGGGCAGTGTGATCGACCTCGGCGTCGGGTCCATGGTCGCCCAGACCCGAATCCGGGGCATCGTCGAACCCGAACTCCTGCGACAGGCCCTCGACGCGTTGGCCGTGGCGTATCCGCTGCTTCGCAGCCGGATCAGCCGGGATGACGAGGGCTATCTGCTGCGGTACGCGGCCGGTGACGGCCCGTCCTTCCGCGTCGTGGACGCCGACGACGATCCCTTCGCGCTCGAGCTCAACACCCCGATGGACCGCGAACACGAGCTCGCGCGGGCGGGCCTGTTCCGGCACAACGGCGACAGCGTGGTGAGCCTGGCCGTCGATCATTCCGTCGCCGACGGCCGCCTCGTCACGACCCTGCTGAACACGCTGGTGGGCTACTACACCGCCCAGGTCGAGGGGCGCTCGCTGAAACCGATTCGCGGCCACGGCATGCAGCCCGCCGTGGAGACCATGCTCGAGGAGCACTACGACATCGAGGGCGTCCCGTCCTCCCTGCGGCAGTTCACCCCGGCGGCACTGCCCCGCGCGGCACTGGGTCGCCCGGTCCCCGCGCAGCGTTTCGGAGTCGGACATCTGTCGCTGGACCGCCTCGGCACCACCGCGCTCACCCAGTGGGCTCGCGCCTCGGGCGTGACGATGAACGGCCTGCTGAGCGGGGCAGTGGCGGCCGCGCTGTCCACGATGGTCGAGGGGCCGATCGCCATCGCCTTCCCGGTCGATCTGCGCCCGCGACTGCGCCCGCGACTGCCCGCCGACGCCCAACTGCTCTCGATCGGCGTCGGCTACGCCGTCGTCTCGAGCACCGGCAATGCCGATGTCCTCGAGCTCGCCCGCCGCATCACGACACAGCTGAAAGCCGGTATCGACCTTGCCCTGCCGCAGCGAACGCTGCTCGCGCGGGGCTCGTTCGACGATTTCCCGTCGCCACTGCCGATGACGACGAGCATTTCGAATCTCGGCGAACTCGACCCACCCACGCTGCAGGCGGGCGCCGAACTACGGTCGATCCGATTCGGCACCACCGTCCCCTACCCTGTCCCGATCTTGTTCGCCGCCACCACAGATGGCCACCTCGGACTCGAAATCGTCTATGACAGAACGTATTTCACTGATGATCAGATGACCGAGCTGACCGCGGGTATCCGCGATGGACTTGGGCGCAGCGCCCAATCTCGTCGGTGAATTCCTGGGCTCGCGGGTCATTGTCTGTGCACTCCGCGGCGACGAGACTCGTCTGCGATGACCCACGCCACATCCGAGCGGCGGGTCGGTGAGCGTTCGAGACGAGGAGCACCACGAGTGCCGGAATTCGATCTTTTGGTGGTCGGTGGCGGGCCGGGCGGATACGTTGCCGCCATTCGTGCCGCGCAGCGCGGACTGTCGGTGGGTCTGGTGGAGAAGGAGCGGCCCGGCGGGGTGTGCCTGAACTGGGGCTGCATTCCCACCAAGGCCATGCTGCGATCGGCCGAGGTATTCCAGACCGTCTCGGCCGCAGCGGATTTCGGGATCTACGCCGATAACGTCCGCTTCGACTACGCCGCGGTGCGCCAGCGCAAGGACGGCATCGTCAAGGAACTGACCGACGGCGTGGCCGGACTGCTGAAGGCCAACGGCGTCACCGTCATCGAGGGACACGCACGTTTCACCGGCCCGACCACGGTGCAGGTGCGCGAGGCCGGGCCGTCGCCGATCTTCACCGACGGACCGCGCTACGCCGCTGCGCCGCAGGGCGATCCGATCCGCGAGATCAGCGCCCGCGACATCATCGTCGCCACCGGCTCGGTTCCGGCGCGGCTGCCGATCCCCGGCGTGGACCTGCCGGGCGTGATCACCTCCGACGGTGCGTTCGGGCTGACCGAGGTGCCGCGCCGGATCGTGGTCGTCGGCGGCAGCGCGGTCGGCGCGGAGTGGGCCAGCCTGTTCGACGCCTTCGGCGCCGAGGTGACGGTCGTCGAGCTGCAGGATCGCCTGGTTCCCCTGGAGGACAAGGAGATCGGCGTCGCACTGGGCCGCTCGTTCACCAAGCGCGGCATCACCGTGCTGACCGGTTCGACGGTCACCGCCATCTCCGAGGCCGAACCGCTGCGGGTCACCGTGGACGGGCCGAAGGCGCGCGAGATCGACGCCGATGTGGTGCTGATCGGCGTGGGCCGCCGTCCCAATACCGCCGAACTCGGCCTGGATGAGGCCGGAGTCGCCACGGACGCACGGGGTTTCATCGAGGTCGACGACCGGCTGCGCACCGGCGTGGAACATGTCTACGCCATCGGCGATGTCACCGGCCGCGCCCTGCTCGCCCATGTCGCCTCGCATCAGGGCCTGGTCGCCGCCGATGTGATCGCCGGACAGCAGGCGCATATCGACTACACGGTCATCCCCGCGGCCACCTTCACCCATCCGGAGATCGCGAGCGTCGGCCTCACCGAGGAGAAGGCGCGCGCCGCGGGCCACGAGGTGCTGACCGCCAAATTCCCCTTCGCCGCGCTCGGCCGGGCCAAAACCTTCGGCGAGACCGAGGGCTTCGTGAAAATCGTTGCGGGCAAACAGCATCAGGAAGTGCTCGGCGTGCACATCATCGGTCCCTCGGCCAGCGATCTGATCACCGAGGGCGCTTTGGCGATCTCCCTCGAGGCGACGCTGACCGAACTGGCCGACACCATCCACGCCCACCCCACCCTCGGCGAGATCGGCATGGAGACGGCACTGGCCGGGCTCGGGCTGCCGGTACACATCGCCCCGCCCCGGAAGCGATGAGGAGCACCACAGTGACCACCACCGACACCGCGCGGCGCAAGCCCGCCCGCAAATCCACCCGCCCGGCCGACGGGCGTCCGGCCAAGTCCTCGATGACCGGCGATATCACCGGCCCGGCCGAATCCCGCATCGCCGCGGAGAATCCCGAGACGCTGCGCGGCCTGTATCGCGACATGCTGTTCGTGCGCCGCTTCGAGGAGCGCACCGCGCAGTCCTATCAGCAGGCCAAGATCGGCGGCTACTGCCACCTCAACCTCGGTGAGGAGGCGACCGTGGTCGGTATGGGCGCGGCCATGCGTCCCACCGACTACCTGTTCACCAACTACCGCGAGCACGGCTACGCGCTGGCCAAGGGCATCGAGCCCGGCCGGGTCATGGCCGAGCTGTACGGCCGCTCCACCGGCACCTCCAAGGGCTGGGGCGGTTCGATGCACATGTACGACACCGCGACCCGGCTGCTGGGCGGTTACGCCATCGTCGGCGGGCAGGTACCGCTGGCGGTCGGCGCGGCCATGGCCATCGACTACCGCGGCGGCGACGATGTGGTGGTCTGCCAGATGGGTGAGGGCACCACGAATATCGGCGCATTCCACGAATCGCTGAATATCGCGGCGCTGTGGCATCTTCCGATCGTATTCCTGGTGATCAACAACCAGACCGGCATGGGCACCACGGTCGAGAAGTCCTCGGCCGAACCGGATCTGTGGAAGCGCGCCGACTCCTACCGCATGCGCGGTGAGCGCGTGGACGGCACCGATGTGCTGGCCGTGCGCGATGTGGCGAGCGAACTCATCGAAACCGCCCGTCGGGAGGGCAAACCCGCGCTGCTGGAGGCGGTCAGCTACCGGCTCAAGGGCCACTCCGTGGTCGACCCCGCGAAATACCGCACCAGCGAGGCGGTTTCGGTGGCTCGGGAGAACGATCCCATCGTGCGCTGGCATGCCGCGCTGCTGGAAGCCGGTGTGCTGACCGAGGATTCGGCCAAGGAGATCGAATCCGAGGTTGTCGCCGAGGTCGCCGCCGCCGTCGAATTCGCCGATTCGAGCCCGCATCCGGAGCCGTCGAGCCTGTTCGACTACAACTACGCCACCCCGGTGCCCGGCGATTCCCGCCGCCTGCCCGCCGATCCGATCTTCACCGCCTGAAGAGGACCCCACTGTGCCTGTCATGACCTATCGCGAAGCGCTGCGCGAAACCCTGCGCGAGGAGATGCGGCGCGACGACGATATCTTCCTGATCGGGGAGGAGATCGGCGTCTTCGAGGGCTCCTACAAGATCACCGCCGGGCTGCTCGACGAATTCGGTGAGAAGCGGGTGCGCGACACCCCCATCGCCGAGGAGGGTTTCGTCGGCGCGGCCATCGGCGCCGCCATGCTGGGCCTGCGCCCGGTCGTGGAAATCATGACGATCAACTTCTCGCTGCTGGCGCTGGATCAGATCGTCAATCACGCCGCCAAGATCTACGGCATGTTCGGCGGCCAGACCAGCGTGCCCATGGTCATCCGCACCCCGGGCGGCGGCGGTCAGCAGTTGGGCGCGACCCACTCGCAGAACATCGAGCTGTACTACGCGTTCGTCCCCGGCCTGAAGGTGGTGGCCCCCAGTACGCCCGCCGACGCGCGCGCATTGCTCAAGGCCGCCATCGATGACGACGATCCGGTGCTGTTCCTGGAGAATCTCTCCCTCTACAACACCAAGGGCGAAGTGCCGGAAGATCTTCCGCCCGCCCAGATCGGCAAGGCCGCGGTGACCCGAGCGGGCTCCGACATCACTCTGATCGGCTACTCGCGGATGGCAACCGTGGCCACCCAGGTCGCCGACAAACTTGCCGCCGAGGGCATTTCGGCCGAGGTGATCGATCTGCGCAGCCTGCGCCCGCTGGACCGCGACACCCTCGTCGCCTCGGTCCGCAAGACCGGCTGCGCGGTAATCGGTGAGGACGACTGGCTCACCTACGGTATCGGCGCGGAGGTGGCCGCCTCCATCTCCGACGGCGCCTTCGACTATCTCGACGCCCCAGTACGCCGGGTCGCCATGGCCGAGGTGCCGCTGCCCTATGCCAAGCCGCTGGAGAAGCTCGCCCTGCCCTCCGCCGACTCGCTGTACACCGCAGCCGTGGAAACGCTTGCGGCCGTGGGCCGTCGGCGCTGAAAGGATTCCCACACATGCCCGAAATCACCATGCCCCGGCTGTCGGACACCATGGAGGACGGCGTCGTCTCCGCCTGGCTGAAGCAGGTCGGCGATCCGGTCGCCCGCGGTGAGGTGCTCGCCGAGATCGAGACCGACAAGGCCCTCATGGAACTCGAGGCCTACGACGACGGCGTCCTGGAACTGATCATCGCCGAGCCGGGTACGCGCGTGCCGATCGGCGAGGCCATCGCGATCGTCGGCGACGGCAGCGGCTCGCAGCAGCCATCCGCGCCGAAGGCCGCCCCCGCCCCCGCGGCCGAGCCGGAAAAGCCCGCGCCCGCAGTGGAATCCGCGCCCGCAGTCACCGAGACCGATGGCCGCCGCCCGAAATCCTCACCCCTGGCCCGCAGGGTCGCCGCCGAACTCGGGGTGGATCTGCAAGCCGTGACCGGCACGGGCCCCGGCGGGCGCATCACTCGTCAGGATGTCGATCGTGCGGCGGAAAAAGCGCCCGCCGCACGAAAAGACGAGCAGGCCGCCGCCGCACGAAAAGACGAGCAGGCCGCGGAGACCACGGCCAACACGGCGAAGACCGAATCGCGCACTCCGGCAGGCGATTACGACGAGATCCCGCTGACCACCATCCAGCAGGTCTCCGCCAAGCGCCTGACCGAGAGCAAGCAGCAGGCCCCGCACATCTACCTGACCATCGCCATCGACGTCACCGATCTGCTGGCCTTCCGCGGGCAGCTCAACGAAACCCTGGCGGCGGCGGGTAAGTCCAAGGTCAGCGTGAACGATCTACTGGTCAAGGCCGCGGCCACGACGCTGCGCACCGATCCCGCGGTCAATGTCTCGGTCGCCGACGGAAAACTGCTGCGCCACCACGGCATTCACCTCGGCGTCGCCGTCGCTACCCCGGCCGGTCTGTTGGTCCCGGTGATCCGCGACGCCGATCGCAAGAGCGTCTCGGAGATCGCCGCGGAAAGCCGCGACAAGGCCGAGCGGGCGCGCGAGCGCAAACTGCGCGGCGACGAGATGAGCGGCGGCACCTTCACCCTGTCGAATCTGGGCATGTTCGGCATCGAACAGTTCACCGCGGTGATCAACCCGCCGGAGTCGGCAATCCTCGCGATCGGCGCGGCCCAGGACGAACTGCGCCTGCTCGACGACGGCGCGGTGATCGCCCGAAAGATCCTGCGCGTCACCCTGTCCGCGGATCACCGGGCCATCGACGGCGCGGTCGCGGCGCGGTTCCTGCAGCAGTTCAAGGACCTGCTGGAAAGTCCGCTGCGCATCGTGGCCTGATCCGATCACCTGACGCCGCGTCCGCAAGTGTGCTGATATCGACATATGCGGATTGCGGCGGCACAGGCCCGGCCGGCATGGCTGGATCCCACTGCGGGAACGAAAATCGTTGTGGAACAACTGACCCGGGCGGCGGCGCAGGGGGTGGGACTCGTCGCGTTCCCGGAGACCTTCCTGTCCGGCTATCCGATCTGGTTGGCGCATACCGGCGGCGCGCGGTTCGACGACCCCGCGCAGAAGGCCGCCTACGCCCACTACCTCGACGCGGCGGTGACCCTGGACGGACCGCAGCTGACCACCATCCGCGCGGCGGTGGCCGACCTCGGGGTGTTCTGCTATCTGGGCATCACCGAACGCGTCGGGGCCACCGTGTTCTGCACGCTGGTCGCGATCGATCCGGTCCACGGCCTCGTGGGCGCGCATCGCAAACTCATGCCCACCCACGAGGAACGCATGGTCTGGGGTATCGGCGACGGCCATGGCCTGCGCACGCACCAGATCGGCGCCTTCCGGGTCGGCGGCCTGTCGTGCTGGGAGAACTGGATGCCGCAGGCCCGCCACGCCCTCTACGCCGACGGCGAGACCCTGCACATCTCCACCTGGCCGGGCTCGATTCGCAATACCCGCGACATCACCCGATTCATCGCGCTCGAGGGTCGCGTCTACTCGCTGGCCGTCGGCGCGGTCCTCGACTTCGCCGACGTCCCCGCCGATTTCCCGCTGCGCGAGGAATTACTCGCACTCGACGAACCGTCCGGCTACGACGGCGGCTCCGCGATCGCGGCCCCGGACGGCACCTGGCTGGTCGAACCCGTCACCGGCGACGAACGCCTCGTCATCGCCGATATCGACCCCGCCCGAGTGGCCGCCGAACGCCAGAACTTCGACCCCACGGGCCACTACTCGCGCCCGGACATCTTCACCGTCACCGTCGACCGGCGTCGTCGTTCGGCGGCCACCTTCCTCGACAATGCCGGGCCCGAGACCGACGGACCCCGGCGCAATCCACGAAATCGCTCAGCGGAGAGCTGATTCGGCGAGTCGGTCCAGGGAGGCGCGCAATTTGCTCGGCGTGGTAGCGCGGGCCTTGGCCATCCGCTTCTCGTCGGTCAGCTGCGTCCAGTCGTAGGTGTGCACGACCCTGGTCAGGTTGTCGGCCAGGGGCTCGAGTTCCCAGCGCCACAGATGGCCGGGCGGGGTGGCGCCCGGTTCGGCGGGCCGCCACGCGATGAGGCGGCCCTCGACGAACTCGACCACGTGGTTCTCCCGGACGATGCCCTTGGTGAGAACCATCGTGAACACCTCGCCCACCCCGCGCACGCGCTGGCCCGCCGGCGCCTCGGCGAGATTGTCGTTACCGTCCCATTCGGGCTGGCGGGCCGGATCGGCGATCAGTTCGAAGATCGTCGTTGCGGGGGCGGCGATTTCACGGCTGGCACGGGTGATCCGAGTCTCCTCGGTGCTGTCGGTCATGACGCGATCGAAACATCCTCCGACCGTTCCCGCCACCGCGATATGGGAAATCCGACATCCGAGGCGGGAATATCCGCGCGGGCGGGGGAGGTTGGCCGGAAGGTGAATGCGGGGTTCACGGTCGCGGGCGAGCACATCCTGTGGACCGATCTGGTCGGCAATATCGCCTCGCTGGCGGTGGTGTGGCTGGCGATGCGCAAGACCATGTGGACGTGGCCGGTGCAGCTGGCCGGGGCGCTGCTGTTGCTGGCGGCCTCGATCGACGCGCACGTGCCCGGTAACGCGCTCAAGCAGGCACTGTTTTGCGGGCTGGCCTGTTACGGCTGGTTCAGCTGGGCGCGCGGCGCCCGTGATCATCACGATCTGCTGGTCCGACCGGCGACCGCGCGCGAGCGCGTACTGTTGCTCGGCACGCTGGTCGTCGGCACGGTCGCGGTCGCCGAACTGTTCGTCAATCTGACCTGGCTGCATATCGCGTGGTCGCCGTGGGTCAACGCCTATATCTTCGTCGGCAGCGCCGTGGCCACCTTCGCGCAGAGCCGCGCGCTGGTCGACTTCTGGATCATCTGGATGCTCGTGGATCTCGCCGGTGTGCCGCTGGCGCTGAAATCGGGGCTGTATGTCTCGGGCGCGGTCTACGGCGTGTTCTTCGTGCTGGTCCTGCTCGGCTTCAGCCGCTGGCGGCGCGAATACCGCGACCGCCAGCTCGCCGCCCCGATCACAGCAGCCGCCGCGCCCGCAGATCGCTGACGTATTTGCCGATCAACTCCGGCGTGATCCGTGGAATATCGCCGTCGGCGCCGATTCCGGCCTGCTGCACCGCGGCCTGAAAACGCTTGGCGGGCAGCAGGGCTCCCGCCGACGCGGGGGCGGGCTGGCGATATGCGTGCAGCAGCGGCAGCACGGTGTGCTGTTTACGCTCCTCGGGCAGCGCCCGCAGCGCGGTCTCGAAACGCGTCAGCCACTGCCGGTAGTCGTCGATGCGCTCGATCCGCTGGCCCGCCTCGACGAGCCAGTCGACGAAGGTGTCCAGTGACACACCGTCGTCGTGCGGATTGAGCACATCGAAGGTTTCGAAGCCCGCGGTGACCCGCGCGCCGAGTTCGGTGATTGCCGCGGCGGTGAAATCGGCGGGCAGCCCGTCGTAATGGGCGCGATGGCCGTCGGCCGCGTAGAACGAGCGCGGCGCGATACCGGTCAGCAGCACGCTCAGCAGCAGGCGGGTGAACATGTCCGGCACATTCAACTGACCCGCGTATCGACTGTGCGCCAGGATCATGTCCGACCGGAACACCGCAACGGGCAATCCGCACAGATCGTGCGCCTCGCGCAGCAAGACCTCACCGGCCCACTTGCTGTTGCCGTAGCCATTGGCGTATCGGCCGTCCAAGGCCCGCTCGGGACTCATCTCGCGAATATCGCCGTCCTCGGAAAAGGACTGCGGCGCAATCTGATCGGCCACCGCCACGGTGGACAGAAAACTCACCGGTTTACGCCGCGCGGTCAGCGCCAATCGGATGATCTCGACGGTTCCCACGACATTCGGCCCGAACAGCTGCTCATAGGGCAGTACGTGGTTCACCAGCGCGGCGGGATGCACGACCAGATCCACGGTTTCGGCAAGTCGCTGCCAATCCCGCTCCCCCACACCCAGATTCGGCTCGCTGATATCACCGGCCAGCACCTCGAGGGTGCCCGCGGCCAGCTCCCGATACGTGCGCGACAGTTCGGGATCGCTCTGGAATTCCGCCTCGAGGCGGGCGCGCGCGGCCGCGGCGTCGTCACCGCGCACCACACAGATCAGCGCGCCGCCCGAATCATGCAGGCGTCGTAGCCATTCCAGACACAGGAACCGGCCCAGGTAGCCATTGGCGCCGGTCAGCAACACCGTACGGGCGGGCTGCGACGCGAGCGGCAGTGCGGGAGCCGCCGCGAGGAGATCGGTATCGATGAAACGGTCCAGCCGCAGATCGCTCGCCCGGATCCGCTTCTCGGCCCCGTGCACCGACCGCGCGGTGGGCCGCAGCCCGCCCGCGCGCCGTTCGGTCTCGATGTAGTCGGCCAGCCGTCGCAGATCGGTGGCCGGTCCGACGATCACCCCGACCGGCACCTCGACCCCGAACGCCTCGCCGAGCAGCGTCGAGAACGACAGCGCCGACAGCGAATCCCCGCCCAGATCGGTGAAGTGCGCGTGCGGATCCGCGGCATTGCCGAGCAGCGCCCGCGCGGCGCGCACAACCGTCTCCAGCACCGGACGCTCGGCCGCGTCGGCGCGCACCGCCAGCAGTTCGTCGGACCGCTGCCGATCCAGCGCCAGGTACAGCTCCTCGAGTTGGTCGCCGTAGCGCTGCTTCAGCTTGGGCCGCAGTGGTTTACCGATTCCGGACAGCAGGCCGTTCTGCTCGCTGAACGGTTCGGTCTCGAGCAGGAATTCGCGCGGGATCTCATAGGAGTTCAGCCCGGCCTCGCGAGCCAACTCGCTGAGCGAATGCGCCAGTGCCGCACGCAGATCCGCATTCTCACGGGCGAGAGCCTCGGTGGTGGGGACGATCACCGCCAGCAGCGCGGACCGCTCACCGCTGCCGTAGACGAAGATCTGGCGGATGAGCGGGCTGGTCGAATACAGCGCCTCCAGTTTGGCCACCGCCACGAATTCGCCCTGCGCCAGCTTGAGCACATTGTTGCGGCGATCCACCAAGACCACCTGATCCGGACCGAGTTCGGCCACCACATCACCGGTGCGATAGAAGCCGTCGGCGTCGAACATCTCGGCCGTGAGTTCGGGGCGCTTGTAGTAGCCGGGGAACATGGTCGTTGTCTTGAGCAGCAGTTCACCGCGCGGATACGGCTTGTCGGTACGGAAATAGCCCAATTCGGGCACATCCTCGAGCCGATAGTCCAGCACCGGCGGGCGGCGCAGTCGATTGTCGACCATGACGCCGCCGCCCGCCTCGGTCGAGCCGTAGCCGTCGTGCAGTTCGACCTCGAGCACCGACTCCATGAACCGCTTCAGCTCCGCCGACAGCGGGGCGCTCGCGCTGATCGCCCCGAAGTATCGTCCGCCGAGAACCTCGTGGCGCAGTTCGTATTTCACCGCCTCCTCGGCCTGCGCCGGATCGGCCCCGGCCGCCACGCGCCGATCCAACTCGCTGCGATAGCGCTGATGCACCAGCTCCGACAGTCGCGGCATGAGAATCAGTTCGGTCGGCCGGACCAGCGCGAGATCGTCGAAGATGCTCGACATATCGCTCGCCGCCGCGAAATAGACGGTGCCGCCGCGCAACAGCGCGCCACCGAGCATGAGCCGACCGGCCACATGACTGAGCGGCAGATAGGCGTAGACGATGCCGGGAATCGGAGTTCCCCCGGCGAACCTCCACATCGCGGCCGTCAGGCGCTCTGTGTACATCGCGCCCTTGGGCGTGCCGGTGCTGCCGGAGGTGTAGACCAGCATCGCGAGCGGATCCTCGCCTGACTCGGGCACATACAGCGGGACGGGCGATTCCGCGGCCCCGCGCTGCGAAACCTGAGACAGCGTCTCGACCCGGACCGGGCCGTCGGCCAGTCGCGCCCGCGCGAATTCCAGTGCGGCGCGATGCCGATCGTCGTCGGAACGGATATCGAAGACCAGCAGCTGCCGCACCGTCGGCGCGTTCTCGATCGCCTCGACCGTCGCCTCCAGCAGCTCCGCGGTGGTGGCCACGATCCGCGGCTCGGTCTCGGCGATGATCGAACGCCACTGCGCCGCCGGGGCATTGGCCTGTAGCGGCACCGCGACCGCGCCGACGTGGGTGCAGGTCAGATCCACCACGGTGTAATCGGCGCTGGTGAATCCGAGAGTGCAGACGAAATCGCCGGGCCGCAGGGCGATTTCGGGATCGTGATACCAGGCCGAGGCCAGCGCGCCGATCCGCTCCCCCAGTTCCCGGTAGGTGATGGTGGTGTAGCCCGCGCCCGCCGGTTCGCTCGCCCGCTGTGCCAGCGCGGGACGATCGGCATAACCGTCCAGGGCCGTGGCCACGATCTGCGACAGTCGCAGCTCGGATCCGCGCAGCCGCTCGGTCACCTCGTCCAGCGGCATGGCCGCCTGCACCTGTTCATCGGCCAGCACCTGCGCCAATCGGCGCTCGAACCGTTCCCGCCAAGCCTCGTCGGCCATGCGCGGCCTCCCGTTCCCGTCCCGCTTTGGTAGCTAGAGTAACGAGTTTCCACACAAACGTCAGGCCCCGTTTCGACGAGGGCCCGACGTCGGCGACGTTCGCTACAGCAGCTGGCGCAGCTTCAGATCCGTCGCGTACTTCTCGATCAACGCGCGATCCAGATGCGGAATATCGTTGTCCGGGCCGATCTCGGCGGCCTGCACGCTCGCCTGGAACCGCTTGGCGGGCAACAGCGCACCCGCGATCGGCGGCGAGGGCTGCCGCCAGGCGTGCAGCAGCGGCAGCAGCGATGCCTGCCGCTGTCGCTCGGGCAGTGCGCGCAGGGTGGTTTCGAAACGTTCCACCCACTGCTGGTAGTCATCGATGAGCTCGATCGCGTAACCGGCCTCGATCAGCCAATCCATGAACTCGTCCAGCCCGATTCCGTCATCGTGCGGATTGAGCACATCGAAGGTCTCGTACCCGGAGGTCACCTGCGAACCCAGCGTGGTGATCGACTCGGCGGTGAAATCGGCGGGCAGCCCGTCGTAATGGGCGCGCTGCCGATTGCCGTCGGCGTCGAGCTGGTAGAACGAGCGGGGCGCGATACCGGTCGCCAGCACGCTGAGCAGCAGGCGGGTGAACATATCGGGCACGTTCAACTGACCCGCGTAACGGCTGTGCGCCAGAATCATGTCCGACCGGAATACCGCCACCGGCAGACCGCACAGATCATGCGCCTCGCGCAACAGCACCTCACCGGCCCACTTGCTGTTGCCGTAGCCGTTGGCGTAGCTGTCGCCGACCGTGCGCACCGCGCTGATCTCGCGAATATCGCCGTCCTCGGTGAACACCTCCGGCGAAATCTGATCGGCCACACCGACCGTCGACAGGTAGGTGACGGGCTTGATGTGGTGGGTGAGCGCCAGCCGGATCAGCTCCGCGGTGCCGACGACGTTCGGGCCGAACAGCTGGCTGTAGGGCAGTACGTGATTCACCAGCGCGGCCGGATGCACGATCGTATCGACCGTCTCGGCCAGCCGCCGCCAATCCGCCTCGCTCACACCGAGATCCGGATCGCCGATATCACCGGCCAACACCTCGAGGGTGCCCTCGGCCAGCTCACGGTAGCGCCGCGACAGCTCTGGATCGCCGCTGTCGAAGGCATCGTCGAGCCGATCGCGGGCCGCGGCGGAATCGCTGCCGCGCACGATGCAGATCAGGTGACCGCCCGAATCATGCAGGCGCTGTAGCCATTCCAGGCACAGGAACCGGCCCAGATAGCCGTTGGCGCCGGTGAGTAGCACGGTGTCGGGCTGCTCGGGGGCACGCGGCAGAGTCGGCGCGGCGGCCAGGGTGGCGGCGTCGAGGAATTTGTCCAGCGTCAGGTCCGCGGCGCGCACCGTGGTTCCCGAACCGTGCACCGAGGCCGCGGTCGGACGCTTACCGCCCGAATTGCGTTCGGCCTCGATGTAATTCGCCAGCCCGCGCAGATCGGTGGCAGCGCTGACGATCACGCTCACCGGCACCTCGATATCGAAGATGTCGCCGAGCAGATTCGAAAAGCCGAGGGCCGACAGCGAATCCCCGCCCAGATCGGCATAGTGCGACTCGGGCGGCAACTCCACATCCGACAGCCCGAGCGTGGCGCGCGCGGCCCGCTCGACGGCGGCGAACACCGGCAGCTCCCGCGCCTGACGGCGCAGCGCGGCCAATTCGTCGGCCTGTTCGGCGGCCAGCTGGGCGTAGAGCTCCTCGAGCTGTTTGCCGTAGCGATCCTTCAGCTTGGGCCGCAACAGTTTTCCTATACCCGACAGCAGGCCGTTGTCCATGCTGAACGGCTCGGTCTCGAGCAGGAAATCGCGCGGAATCTCGTACGCGTTGAGCTGGGCGTCCTTGGCGACATGAATCATCGACTGCCCGATCGCCTGCCGTAGATCGCTCGTATTCGGGTTCGCGGCAACGGCATCGGAGGTCGGCACGATCACCGCGAGCAGATATGAGCGCTCGCTCGAACCGTAGACGTAGATCTGGCGAATCAGCGGGCTCGCGGTGAACAGCGCCTCGAGCTTGGACACCGCCACGAATTCGCCCTGCGACAGCTTGAGCACATTGTTGCGGCGGTCCACGTACACCAGCTGGTCCGGACCGATTTGCGCCATCACGTCGCCGGTGCGGTAGAAGCCGTCGGCGTCGAAGATCTGCTTGTTGAGCTCGGGCCGCTTGTAATAGCCCGGAATCAGGGTCTGCGCCTTGACCAGCAGCTCACCGCGCGGATACGGCTGGTCGGTGGCGAAATAGCCCAGCTCCGGCACATCGACGAGCTTGTAGTCCAGCACCGGCGGGCGCTGGATCTGGGTGTTGACCAGGATGCCGCCGCCGGTCTCGGTGGCGCCGTAGCCGTCGATGAGCTGTAGATCCAGCAGCCATTCCATGAAGGTGCGCATCTCCGCCGACAGCGGCGCGCTGCCGCACATGGCGGCGATCAGGCGTCCGCCCAGGAAGTGGTCGCGCACCTCGACCTTCACCGCTTCCCGGAGTTCGTCGCGGTCCACCCCTTCCACGAGGCGACGGTCGACCTCGCTCTGAAAACGCTGGTAGATCATGTCGCATACGCGCGGAACGAAGAATTGCATCGT
This sequence comes from Nocardia pseudobrasiliensis NBRC 108224, assembly GCF_001613105.1. Lineage (GTDB taxonomy): Bacteria > Actinomycetota > Actinomycetes > Mycobacteriales > Mycobacteriaceae > Nocardia > Nocardia pseudobrasiliensis. The sequence goes on from NZ_BDBS01000020.1 coordinate 65,899, forward strand.
GGGCCGTACCAGTTCGATGTCCTCGAACAGGGTCGACATATCGCTGCGGGCGGCGAAATAGGAGGTGCCGCCGCGCGAGAGCGCGTTGATCAGGCCGACCCGACCGGCGATATGGCTCATCGGCATGTACATCAGATTGATGGTGGGCAGCGGCGTGTGCCCGTCGAGACTGAAGCCGGTGTCATCGCTGCGGCCGTCGGTGGCGCGCCAGAAACGCGCGACCATCGACGCGGGATACATTGCGCCCTTGGGAGTTCCGGTGCTGCCCGAGGTGTAGATCAGCAGGGCGAGCGGATCGTCCTGCTCGCCGGTGTGCAGCCGCGCGGGGGGCAGTTCGCGCCCACGGGCCAGCGCCGCACCGAGGGTCTCGACCCGCACCGGCGTATCGGCCAGGCGGCGGCGGGCGGTGTCCAGCGCGGTGCGGTGGTCGTCGTCGCGGTCGTGGTAGTCGAAGACCAGCAGCGTGCGTACCGAATCGACCGCCAGCGCCAGTTCCACCGCGGCGTCGAGCTGTTCGATATTGGTGGCGAATACGCGCGGTTCGGTCTCGGTCACGATCGGGGTCAGCTGGGCCAGCGACGCGCCCGCCTGCAGCGGGACCGAGACCGCGCCGATATAGCTGCACGCCAGATCGATCGTCGTGTAGTCGATACTCGTGAATCCCAGGATCGCGACGAAATCACCGGCGCGAGTGGGGGTTTCGCCATTGCTCTGCCACGCCGCGGCCAGCGCGCCGACCCGGCCCCACAGTTCACCGTAGGTGATGGTGTCGTATCTGGGCAGCGGCGTCGCACGACGACGACCGGTCTCCTCCGTGATGAACTCGACCGCGCGCTGACCCAGCGCGGGCCGATCCGCATAGGCTTCCATGATGGTGGCGACGATCTGCGCCACGCTCAGTTCCGGCGACTGGACGGCGTCGCCGACGGACAGCACCGGCTGCGCGTCGCGAACCTGCTCATCGCGAGCGACCAGGTCGGCAACTCGCCGATCAAGATCCGCCAGCCATTCCTCTTTCATCCCGACCTCCTGCTTGTCCGACCTCCGCCGGCAGTCCCGAGCGCCCACCCCAGGAGTACGAGTACTTCCACCCAAGACAATTAAGTTACTTACATTAACTATCTCCAGGGTTCTCCCCGCTCGGCGTCGCTGTCAAGAAGCCACGCCTGACGCTGTGGCATAGCCCGAGCTCAGGGAATGTGTTGCATTTCTCACTCCGCGCCAAATGGGCCTTTTGCCCGATTTACCGAGAGGCGGACGACGGCGGAAATTCGGATGCGCCACGGGCGCGTTGCTTCATATGGTTGCCGTGGTCGACGAGGACCACCAGAACCCGTTCCTCGAACCTCGAAAGGGAGACCATCACATGGGCCGCCTGCGTACACTGATCGACCGCATCACCAAACTCAGCGGAGAGTCGGTGTACTTCTCGGATATGTTCCGCCCCGCCGACGTTCCCCCGCCGTTCGACCGAGCGCGCGAACTGACCGACCGCCAGGCGATCCGGGAATTCGCCTGGCTCGATCACGAGGTCGCGGCAGTGACCGAGGAATCCCGCTGCCGCTGACGATCGGGCTCAGACCGACAGCTCGCCCAGCAGGCGCCAGGTGCGCTGTCGGTCCGCCGGACCGCCGAGATCGGTTTGCGTGACCAGTAATTCGGTCGCCCCCGCCTCGATGTACTCCCGCAGGCCCCGCGCGACATATTCCTCATCGCCGATGAGCGCCAATTCCACCGCGCGCCCGGCCCCTTCACGATCGAGCACGGCCCGATACGACGGCACATTCTCGAAGAACGACATCGCCTCGGCGGCCCGCGCCCGCACTTCCTCGACCCGATCGGTCACCACCGCAACCACTCCCGCGACGACCTGCGGCCGGCGCTCCGGCCGCACCCGCTCCAACCGCGGCAGGATATGTGTCCCCAGCGTGCGCGGTCCTGCCAGAAACGGCAGCACTCCGTCGGCCAGTTCCCCCGTCACCCGCAGGGCCTGCGGCCCCATGGCAGCCACGAGCAGCGGAATATTCCCACCCCCGCGCACGGCCGTCGACATGGGCGGATTCGCCCGCACCCGCTCCCCCGCGAACTCCACCCCACCACGCTCGATCACCTCTCGCAGCACGGTCAGATACTCCCGCAACCGCAACACCGGTCTGTCCTCGACAACCCCGAACGCGGCCGCATCGAACGCCGCCGCTCCGAACCCCACCCCCAACCGAAACCGCCCGCCCGACGCGGCCTGCGCGGTCTGCGCCTGACTCCCCACCACCACCGGATGCCGGGCCCCGATGGGCACCACCGAAGTCCCCACCCCGATCCCGCCGACCGCCTGCCCCACGACCCCGGCCAATACCAACGAATCCAAATCGAACTTCTGCCCGAACCACACCCCGCGAAGCCCAACCCCCTGAGCCTCCCGAGTCAACTCGACCACATCCGCGACATCATTGACGGCCTCGGGCCGAGGCCACAGCGAAACACCAATCGGTACTTCAAATTTCGTCATGACAAGGAGAACCCCTCCCCGCCCGGCCCGATTCCGACGACTCAGGCCCGCCGATACCCCTGCAACACCGAATCGTCCACATCCGGCAGATTCACCACGATATTGTCCGGGGTGCGGCAGGTCAGCCAGACCAGTTCCTCGGTCGTGCTCATATTGACCTCGACATGCGGCATATAGGGCGGCACGAAGACGAAATCGCCCTCGGCCATATCGAGGAATTCCTGATAGTTGTCGCCGAAGTAGATGCGGGCCTTGCCGGTCAGGACGTAGCCGCCGGTTTCGGCCTCGCCGTGGTGGTGAGGCAGCGAGCGGTAGCCGGGTTCGTTGCTCACCTTGCCGTACCAGATCCGCGTGGCGGGGGTGTGCTGGGGGCTCACGCCGGAGACGCGGACCGCGCCGCCGGATTGGGCGGTATCGGCGTACTCGTGGCCCGCGCGGGTGACGATCGGTACGACGCGGGTTCCGGTGGTTTCGCTGGTCATCGCGATTGCCTTTCGGTGGTGGTGATTCGGTTGCGGAGCAACCCGATTCCCTCTATCTCGGTTTCCACGACATCGCCGGGGCGCAGGTGGCGGGGCGGGGTGGCCGCCGCGCCGACGCCGCCGGGAGTGCCGGTCAGCACGACGTCGCCGGGGCGCAACGTGGTGAATTCGGAGATGTAGGCCAGCAGGGTCGCCGGATCGAAGACCAGATCATCGGTGGAGCCCGACTGTTCCTCGACGCCATTGACCCGGCAGATGATGCGCAATCCGTCGGCCGGATCGGCCTCGTCGGGGGTCACCAGCTCCGGGCCCAGCGGTGTACTGGCCTCGAATGCCTTGCCCTGCAACCACTGTGAGGTCCGGCGCTGCCAGGCGCGCATGGAGAAATCGTTGGCGACGGTGTACCCGGCGATGGCCGCGCGGGCGGTGGACCGGTCGGCGTGGCGCAGCGGAACACCGACCACGACGGCCAGTTCGGCCTCCCAGTCCAGGCCGAGCGATTCGGCCGCGCCGGGCAGCGCGATATCGGCGTCCCATGCGGTGAGGGTATCGGCGAATTTGGCGAACAGCGTGGGGAATTCGGGTGTCGGGCGGTTCATCTCGGCGATGTGCGCGCGGTAGTTGTGCCCGCAGCACACGATCTTGCCGGGACCGGAAACCACCGGTGCCGAGCGCACCGCATCCGACGGCCGTTCCCCCAGTGCCGCAATCCAATTCGGCGAGGCCAGCAGCTCCCCGACATCGCGCGCCGGACTCGCGAACCAGTCGCCGTCGACGCGAACCTCGGCACGACTGCCGTGCGTATCGGACACAACTGTTCGCAGGCGCATGACACTCCGACATCAATATCGCGTTCTGTTGACGATAGTGACGATAACACCATAATGTGGTGTAGGCCACCCCGGGAGAAAGAGGTCCCATGTCCGTCACCCGCATCAATCCCCCGACGCTGGCGAAGCCCTCCGGCTTCGCCCACGCGACCCGCTGGCGCGACATCGTCCACCTGGCCGGACAGACCGCACTGACCAAGGACGGCACGATCGTCGAGGGCGGTATCGTCGCGCAGTTCCGTCAGGCGCTGTCGAATGTGCTCACCGCCCTCGACGCCGCCGGTGGCCGCCCCGAACATCTGCTCAGCGTCACCATCTACCTGCTCGACATCGCCGACTACCGGGCCAACGGCAAGGAGATCGGCCGCATCTGGCGCGAGCTGGCCGGGACCGAATATCCGGCAATGGCGGGTATCGGCGTCACCTCGCTGTGGCAGCCCGAGGCCCTGATCGAAATCCAGGCCGTGGCCGCACTCGACTAGGACATCCGGCAATGCTCAGCCCCTCCGCCCACGCCGACACCTTCTGCCGCGACCATCTGCCGCCCGAGAACCAGTGGCCCGAGTTCGTTTTCGACCTGCCCGAACTGCGCTATCCGGACCGGCTCAACTGCGCGACCGCCCTGCTCGACGCCGCGGTGGCCACCCACGGCCGCGATCGCGCCTGCCTGCACACCCCGGACGAAACCTGGTCCTACGGCGACCTTCTCGACCGCGCCAATCAGATCGCGCATGTACTCACCGACGATTACGGCCTGGCCCCGGGCAATCGCGTACTGCTGCGCGCCCCCAACACCCCCTGGCTGGTGGCCTCCTGGTTCGCCGTGGTCAAGGCCGGCGGCGTCGTGGTCACCACCATGGCCCTGCTGCGCGCGGGCGAACTCGCGAAACTGATCGAGCTGACCGGTCCGCTGCTCGCGCTGTGCGATCACCGCCTGACCGAGGATCTCGCCGCGGCCGATCCGGCGCTGACGATCGTCCCGATCGGCGGATCGTCGCCCGACGACCTCATCGCCCGCGCCGCAACGCGTTCCACGGATTTCCCCGATGTGGCGACCGCGGCCGACGACGTCGTCCTGCTGGCCCCCACCTCCGGCACGACCGGAGTTCCCAAGGCCACCATGCATTTCCACCGCGACGTCCTGGCCAATGCCGACACCTTCTCCGCACACGTGCTGGCCCCGAACGCCGACGACGTCTTCGCCGGTACCCCGCCGCTGGCCTTCACCTTCGGCCTCGGTGGTCTGGTGATCTTCCCGCTGCGCGTGGGCGCGGCCACGGTCCTGCTCGAACGCCCCGACCCCGACTCACTGCTGGACGCGATCGAAAACTTCTCGGTCACAGTCCTTTTCACCGCCCCGACCGCCTACCGCGCACTGCTGCGCCGCGACGAGCCGAGCCGGCTGCGCTCGCTGCGCCGCTGCGTTTCCGCGGGCGAACACCTCCCGGCCGTGGTCTACGAGCGCTTCCACGACCAGACCGGCCTGCGGATCATCAACGGCATCGGCGGCACCGAGATGCTGCACATCTTCATCTCCGCCGCCGACGACGACATCCGCCCCGGCTCCACCGGCCGCGCCGTGCCGGGCTATCGGGCCGAGATCCAGGACGAGGACGGGCGCCCCGTCCCCGACGGCACGCCCGGATTCCTCGCGGTCAAGGGCCCCACCGGCTGTCGCTATCTCGCCGACCCCCGCCAGCGCGATTACGTCCGCAACGGCTGGAACCTGACCGGCGACACCTATTTCCGCGATGCCGAGGGCTACTTCTGGTATCAGGCGCGCAGCGACGACATGATCGTCTCCTCCGGCTACAACATCGCCGCACCCGAGGTCGAGGCGGTCCTCGAACAGCACCCGGATGTGCTGGAGTGCGCGGTGATCGGGGTGCCCGACGCCGAGCGCGGCATGATCGTGCACGCCGCGGTCGTCCTGCGCCCGGAAGCGCCGCGCGACGCCGAACAGATCCACCGACTGCAGGATTTCGTGAAAAGTACCGCGGCGCCGTACAAATACCCCCGCTCCATGGAATTCCTCGACGCCCTGCCCCGCAATCCCAGCGGCAAGTTGCAGCGCTATCGGCTGCGCGAGCGCTGGAACACTACGACCCGGAAGGGGTGAGGACGCCATGCGTATCGCCGTCATCGGCGGCGGGCCCGCGGGCCTGTACTTCTCCGCCCTGATGAAACAGCTCGATCCCGGCCACGAGATCACGGTATGGGAGCGCAACGCACCCGACGACACCTTCGGCTTCGGCGTGGTGTTCTCCGATGAGACCCTCGGCGGCATCGAACACGCCGACGAGGTGGTCTACCGCCGGATGGGCGAGCGCTTCGCGCGCTGGAGCGATATCGATATCCACTATCGCGGACTCGTACGCACCTGCGGCGGACAGGGTTTCGCGGCGATGAGCCGCAAGGATCTGCTGCGCATTCTGCAGCGGCGCGGCCTGGAGCTGGGCGTGGATCTGCGCTTCGGCAGCCCGGCCCCCGATGTGGAGCGCCTGGCCGCCACCCACGATCTGGTCCTGGCCGCCGACGGTCTCAACTCCGCGGTGCGCACCCGCTTCGCCGAGGTGTTCGGGCCGGATCTGGATCGCCGTCACAACCGGTACATGTGGCTGGGCACCGACCGCGTGTTCGAGGCGTTCGAATTCTTCATCAAGCACACCCCGCACGGGGTCATGCAGGTGCACGCTTATCCCTACAGCGCCGATCGCAGCACCTTCATCGTCGAGATGCACGAATCCGTTTGGCGCGCGGCGGGTTTCCCGGCCTTCGCCGATCGCGAATTCATCCCGGGGGAGAACGACGAGAAATCGCTGGCGGTGCTGGCCGAGATCTTCGCCGACGAACTGGCCGGACACGCGCTGCTGGGCAACAACTCCCGGTGGATCGACTTCACCACCGTGCGCAACCGCAGCTGGCGCCACGGCAATATCGTGCTGATCGGCGACGCCGCGCACACCGCGCACTTCTCCATCGGCTCGGGCACCAAACTGGCCATGGAGGACGCCCTGGCCCTGGCCGCCTGCCTGCACGAGAACGACGGTGTCGCAGCCGGTTTGAGCGCGTACGAGGCCGAGCGGCGACCGGTGGTCGAATCGGTGCAGCGCGCCGCGCAGGCCAGCCTGGAGTGGTTCGAGTCGATCGGGAACTACACCGAGCAGGAACCCGACCAGTTCGCGTTCAATCTGCTCACCCGCAGCCGCCGCATCACCTACGACAATCTGCGGCTGCGCGACGACGCCTTCCTCGACGCGATCGACGGCTGGTATCTGTCCCGTCAGGACGCGGCGGACGCCCGGCCGCCCATGTTCTATCCCCTGCGGCTCAAGGGAATCGAGCTGCCCAACCGGGTGCTGGTCTCGCCCATGGACATGTACTGCGCGGTCGACGGTATGCCCACCGACTTCCACCTGGTGCATCTGGGCGGCAAGGCGCTCGGCGGCGCGGGCCTGGTCATGACCGAGATGGTGTGCGTATCACCCGAGGGCCGCATCACCCCCGGCTGCACCGGGCTCTACACCGCCGAACAGGAGCGGGCCTGGGCACGGGTGGTGGATTTCGTACACGGCAGCACGCGCTCGAAAATCGGTGTGCAGCTGGGGCATTCCGGCCGCAAGGGCGCGACCAAGGTAATGTGGGAGGGTATCGACGATCCGCTGGAATCCGGCGGCTGGGAAACCGTCGGGCCGTCGCCGCTGCCGTACGGTCCCGACAATCCGCCGCCGCGCGAGATCACCGCGGCCGAGATGGACGAGATCACCGATCAATTCGTCGCCGCCGCCGAGGCGGCCGCCCGGGCGGGCTTCGACCTGCTCGAATTGCATTGCGCCCACGGCTATCTGCTGTCCTCGTTCCTGTCGCCGCTGTCGAACCGGCGCACCGACGAATTCGGCGGATCTCTGGTCGCGCGGCTGCGCTTTCCACTGCGGGTGTTCGACGCGGTTCGGGCGGTCTGGCCCGCGGATCGCCCTCTGTCGGTGCGTATTTCGGCCACCGACTGGGCCGAGGGCGGCAATACGATCGAGGAGGGCATCGCCATCGCGCGGGCCTTCGCCGAACACGGCGCGGATGTGCTGCACATATCGTCGGGCCAGGTGGTCAAGCACGAGAAGCCCGCATTCGGCCGCAGCTATCAGACCCCGTTCGCGGATCGGATCCGCCAGGAGGTGGGTGTGCCGCTGGGTGTCGCGGTCGTCGCGGTGGGCGCGATCTCCTCCTACGACGACGTGAATTCGGTGCTGCTGGCCGGGCGCGCGGATCTGGTGGCCGTCGGCCGCGCGCATCTGTGGGATCCGCAGTGGACCCTGCACGCCGCGGTCGAACAGGGCTACCAGGGCGAAGCCGCGGAATGGCCCGCGCCCTACCGCGCCGGAAACCGCAAACCACCCACCGGCCGCACCGACGGGCCGCCGCCACGTTTGGAATTGGTGCGTTCCGGTGGCGGGGCGGCTGGTAGCCGACGTTGGATTCCAACCGAAGGGAAGTCATGACCACGACCGACACCTTGGCGACCTCGGCCGTCTTCACCGCGGCCGTCACGCTGGTCCCCGCCGACCCCGAGCATTTCGATCTGGCCTTCGACGCCGCCACCCAGCCGTGCCCGTGGCCGAAGGCCTACGGTGGTGATCTGGTCGCGCAGGCGGCGGCCGCGGCCATGCGGTCGGTCACCGACGGCAAGACCATGCATTCCATGCACAGTTATTTTCTGCGCCCGGCCGATATCGGCGCGACTGTGCGCTACGAGGTGGAACTGCTGCGCGACGGTCGCGGCTACAGCACCCGGCAGGTGCGCGGCTATCAGAACGGCAAGCCGATCTACGTCTGCCTGGCCAACTTCGCCGCGGGCGAACCGGGCGGCAGCTACATCGCCGAACTCGACACCGCCGCACCGGATCCCGAGACGCTACCCTCCTCGGCGGCGTATCTGGCCGAGCGCAGCGGCGGCACCATGACCCCGCAATCCAAGCTCTACTGGTCGGCGGGCCGCAGCTTCGATATGCGTCACGTACCCGGGCCGGTCTATCTGTCGGTCGAGGGTGAGCGGGTCCCACAGCAGGCGGTGTGGGTCAAACCCTTCGACGCGCTGCGGCCCGTCGACGGCTTGACCGACGCCCAGCGCGATCAGGCCGCACTCGCCTACGTCTGCGACTACACCATCCTCGAACCACTGCTGCGCGTACTCGATCTGGCCTGGGCGCAACCGGATCTGGTGACCGCTAGCCTCGACCACGCCATGTGGTTCCACCGCCCCGCACCCATCGGCGACTGGCTGCTCTACGCCCAGGACGCGGTCGCCGTCGAGGCCGGGCGCGGCCTCGGCTCGGGCCGGTTCTTCACCCGCGACGGCCGTCATGTGGCAACCGTCCTGCAGGAAGGCATGATTCGGGCCGGATGAATACGCCCACGTATGGTGCTCCTATGACGGCGGATACCAAGGCGATACCCGGCGGCGGCCGCGACGCCCGGCTGGCCCAGCTGATCATCTCGATCTTCGGCCTGTGCGCGCGAGCCGAGGGCAATTGGCTGGCGACCGCGTCGGTGGTGGCGCTGATGGCCGATCTGGGCATCGACCATCAGGCCGTCCGCTCGTCGATTTCGCGTCTGAAGCGGCGCGGCGTACTCGTCAGCGCGCGCCAGGGCCGCACGGTCGGCTACCGCCTGGCCGAGTCCACACTCGCGGTCCTCGTCGAGGGCGACGTGCGAATCTTCGAGCGCGCCAGGGCATCCGAGGCCGACGGCTGGGTCATGGTGGTGTTCTCGGTCCCCGAATCCGAACGGGACAAGCGCCACGCGCTGCGCTCGAGCCTGACCCGGCTCGGTTACGGCACCGCCGCGCCGGGCGTCTGGGTGGCGCCGGGCAATCTCGCCGAGCAGACCCGCCGCACCCTCGAGCGCCAGGAGTTGTCCGGTTATGTGGACATGTTCACCGGGCGGCACTACGCCTTCGCCGATCTGCGGGCCAAGATCCCGCAGTGGTGGGATCTGACCGAACTCACCGGCCTCTACGCCGACTTCCTGCAGCGCTACCGCCCGGTCCTGCACCGCATGACCGCCGCCCGTCCGACCCCGTCGGACGCCTTCGCCACCTACGTCCCCATGCTCACCGAATGGCGTCGCCTGCCCTACCGCGACCCGGGCCTGCCGCTGTCACTGCTCCCCCCGGCCTGGAACGGAGAGGCCGCGGGCACGCTGTTCGACCAGCTCAACGAAATCCTCAACCCGCTCGCTCATAAACACGCGCTCGCGGTGATCCACGGCCAGCGTAGATCTTGATCTTGTCCCCGGCATCGAATTCGCACCCCGCTCACCTGCGAGTATCGAATTATTCAGCCCGGAAGGACGAGCTGTCACGCGCAGGGCGCGGGGAGTTCAATCGGTCACCGTACCGTCGGTGGCGAGGGGGCTCGGGCGGAGGTTTCCATGCTGAATGCGCGGCTACGGACGGTGTGGCTGGCGAACGTCGCGACGGCGACCGCGGCGGTGGCCGTGGGCGCTGGGCCGTTGCGTTCGCAGGCGGCTCATCGGGTCGAACATGCCGGTATGCAACGAGATTCGGTAATCGCCGCGGATCTCGAGGTGGTCACCGTGACCGATCGCTCGGTGATCCTGACCTGGACCACCCGCACTCGCGATCGCGCGGGACGGTTGCGGCCGACACCGGCCGACACCGAGGTGCGCATCGCCCCGGCCGAGGGCATCGGCCCGGCGCGTACCGTCCTGCACGACACCGAACCGACGGCGTACCACTACGCACAGATCGACGGGCTCGAGCCCGGTCGGTCCTACCGATTCGAGGCCTACTCCAACGGCCGCCGCGCGGTCTCCTCCCGCACGCTGGTGACGCGACGAGCCGGAAGTCCGGAGACCACCGGCGTCGTCACGACGCTGATCCCGCCGCCCGGACGGCTGCTGCGCACCCTCGCACTGGCCAATGACCTGCATGTCGGCGAGCAGACCAGCGGCCTGCTCATGGCCGGACTGCCGACCGGACTGCGGCACGAGGACGCCGAACATCCCGAACTCATGCTCGAGGCGCTGCTGGCGGATCTGCGGCTGCCCGATCGCGGGGCCGATCAGCTGATCGTCGCGGGCGATCTCACCGATTGCGGCACGCTCGAACAGTCCCTCGCGGTGCGGGGGCTGCTCGATGCCTGGGGTGAGCTCGGTCGCGACTATTTCGTCTGCCGCGGCAATCACGACGCCCCGCAGCCCGACGATCACTGGGGCGCGGTCTTCCATCCCCGGCAGCGGCTCACCGAGAACGAGGTGGGCGGGCTGCGCCTGATCGGCCTGGACACCACCCGCCTGCGCGGTTCCGGCGGCACGATCGTGGGTCCGCAGCTGGCGCATCTGCGCGATCGGCTGGCCGCGGATCCGGACCGGCCGACGCTGGTGTTCGGCCATCACCCCGTGACTTCGTCCGCGGCGGTGAGCAATCCGGGCGGACCCGGATTCGTCCTGGATCGCGCGACGGCGGCGCGGGTACACGCCGCCTATCGCAACGCGCCCGGGGTGTTTCTGCACCACTGCGGCCACACGCACCGAAATCGGTTGGGCCGCCCCGATTCCGATATCGATGTGGAATTCCTGGAGGTGGCCGCCGCCAAGGAGTACCCGGGCGGCTACATGCTGCTGCGCGTGTACGAGGGCGGCTACATGGTCAACTTCTACAAGACCCGCACCGAGGCCGCGCGGCGCTGGAGCACCCGCACCCGCCGCCAGTACTTCGGACTGCATCCCGATCACGCGCTGGGCGCCTGCGCCGACCGCAATCACGTCGTGCTGCGCGACTTCTCCGGACTCGCGCCCGCCTGAGGTCGGGTTATCGTCCGATTTGAGGGTTGATCAGTCAAATATCTCGAACTCGTCGTAAAAGTCCCAATAAGCACTTCAATGAGACGATTGAAGGGTACGTTTTCGACGAAAAGAGGTTGTATGAACGCCGACGAAATCAAACAGCACATCGCCACGAAATTCGACGGATTGCGGGTCGCCGACCACCTCGGCGATACCTTCTTCATCTACGACCCGGACGGCGATCTGCCCCCGCAGTGGCAGATGCCCTTCGCCACCATCGTGACCGCCGACAACTACGACAGGGTCTCGGCCCTGTCCGATCCGGATTCCTACCGGCTCAATATCGGCCTGACCCGAAACCGCTATACCGAACTGTTCGGCCCCGCGCCCAGCCGCCGCGACGCCGACGGGGTCTACGACACCGGATCCGATTACGCCGCCCGCGATCTGCTCATGCCCCATCCGAGCTATGCCGCCCAGAACTGGGTGTGCGTGGTGAATCCCGGCGCGGCGACACTGGATACGGCACTGGCGCTGGTGGACGAGGCCTACGCGTTCGCGGTGCGCAAATACGCGAACCGTCAGGCCCGGATCACCGAGCGAGGGTGACGCACAGATCCTCGTAATCGCCTGTCAGAGCGAGCAACTGGCGGGTGGTGTGACCACCGGCGGTCGTGACGCGCACCGACATGAAGCCCCGCGCGATGAACCAGTGCTGCCGCGCGGCCGCGGGCTGATCGCCGCCGTGCATTCCGGCGGCCCAGTCCCGCCCGCTCAGCACGTAGTCGTCGGCGTTCATGGTCGGATACAGCAGCGAGCCGTCGCCGGACACATCGCGCTCGACCGATCCACCGGTGGTCACATTGGTGGCACGGAGCACCAATTTCCCTGTCTCCGTGCCGTATACGGGTCGTCCCTGCGGGTCGTACCACACCCGCTGGGTCAACTCGCTCACCGGGAATTCGACATGCGCGGGGAAGGCGCACACCTCGCCCGCCGGATAGTCGAAGGGCTTGGAGTCCGGATGGGTTTCGACCCAGCCGCTTACAGGTGCGGCCTGCGCCGGTGCGACCGTCAGCGCACCGATCGCCGCGCCGATCGCGATCAGGGACAAGGTGATTCGTCCGCGCATCGTTCAATTCTGCCCGAATGGCACAGCGAGCGAGGCGGTTTCGGCGGCGTATCTCAGGGTGCGGGGAACGACGGCGGCCGGTCCGCGGGATCGGCGCCCCAGCTCGGATTCGGCGTATCGGAGAGGGTGTAATCCAGCGTGCCGCCGGTGCGCACGAACGATTCCGGCAGCCAGGGTTTGGTCCAGGGCTGCCCGTCGACGGTGAGCGCGGCGACATAGGGGTGGCCCGGCGCGGCCTGCGGCGCGTTGATCGTGATGGTCGTCCCGTCCGGCCGTCGCACGCGGGCGGTGGCGAATATCGGGCTGTTGAGCACCAATTCGGCCCGCCCGGGAATCATCGGGTACATCCCCAGCGCCGCCCACACGTACCACGACGACATCTCGCCCAGATCGTCGTTGCCGACCAGATTGTCCGGTCCGGCGCGCCAGATCTCGCGGCGCACCCGATCGACGACGGCCTGCGTCTTGTGGGGAGCGCCGAGGTAGGCGTAGATCCAAGGGGTCTGCAGGGTGGGCTCATTGCCCAGGAAGGCGTACGGCTCGCGGGTGCCCGCGTTCAACTTGGTGAAGAAGGTGTCCAGCCGCGGGCCGACGGCCGCGTCGCCGCCGAGGGTGTCGATCAGTCCACGCAGATCGTAGGGCACCATCCAGGTGTATTGCGCCCCATTGCCTTCCACGTAACCCGCGGGGTCGGCCGGATCGAAATGTTTTGCGAATCCGCCGTCCGCGCTGCGGGGCTGTAGGTAGCCGGTGGCCGGATTGAACAGATTGCGCCAGTTCCGCGACCGCTTCAGGAACGCGTCGCGAATGGTGGCTACCCCGAGCCGATCCGCCAGCTGCGCGATGGCGAAATCGGCGCTGGTGTACTCCAGTGTGTCGGAAACCTGTTGCGGCACATAGCCCAGGCGCAGATAGTCGGCCAGGCCGGGACGCTCCTCATAACCCTTGCGGTTGCGGCCGAGCATGGTCGCGCCTTCGACCATCAGCGCCAGCGCCTCGTCGGCGTCGAAATCGGTTGCGCCGAAGGCATATATCGACGACACGATGATGTGATAGGGGTCGCCGTTCATCACGCCGGTGTAGTCGGCGGCCACCGTCCAGCGGTCCCAGGCTCCGCCCTCGCTCGCGAAAACGGCCATACTGCGCGCGATATCGGCGGCCTCGTGCGGCGCGAGCAGCGCGAGCAACTGCACCTCGCTGCGATAGACGTCCCAGCCGGAGAAGTTGGTGTAGATCGGATGCGCGATGTCGGTGCGATGGACCTGACCGTCGAAGCCGACGTACTGCCCGTCCACATCGGAGTACACATTCGGTTGCAGCAGTGCGTGATACAGCGCGGTGTAGAAGATGCGCCGCTGATCGTCCGTGCCGCCGGTGACCTCGATCTGCTTCAGCCGATCGTTCCACCCGGCACGCGCGGCAGTCGCGATCTCGTCGAAACCCCTTGTGCCGCTTTCGGCGTCGAGATTCGCCCGCGCGCCCGCGATCGATACGAACGACAGACCCACCCGCACGGTGACCGTGCGCGCGGCGAAGGTGACATAGCCCCCGCAGTTGCGCCCGGACGCCTCGCCGCGTCCCGCCGTGACCGTCCGCCCGTACCAGACGCCGTGCCCGGCGAACGGCTGATCGAAGCGGGCGTGGAAGTACACGGTGTAGTGGCTGTCGGTCCCGCAGAACCGCCCGCTGGCGGCCGCACCCTCGACGAAATCCGCGCCGATGCGCACCCGCGCGTCGTCGACGCCCATGATCGAGCCGGACACATTGATCAGCAGCGTGGCCGGATGATCGGCCGGATAGGTGAACCGCCCGCAGCCGGTGCGCTGGGTGGCGGTCAGCTCGACCAGTACGCCGCTGTCCAGGCGCACGTCGTAGCGGCCGGGGCCGGCGTGCTCGTTCGCGTGGGAGAAGGTCGCGACGTACTTCGCGGGCGCGGTGGCCGGGGAGTCGGTGATCGGACCGGCCACCGGCTGGAACGGAATGTCCTGATAGGTATCGCATCCCGCGCCCGACAGATGGGTGAGGCTGAAACCCTTGATCCGATTGTCGTCGTAGTAGTACCCACCGTGCTGCGCGGTGACGGTGTCCGGACTCCACTGCACCATCCCGAAGGGCACATCTGCCCCCGGAAACGTATTGCCCGCTCCCCCACCGGTACCCATATCGGCATCGCCGGGCTTGGTCCCGTAGAACGGATCAACCCAGGCCGCCGGATCCTGTGCGCCATCCACACCTCCAGTATCCGCCCGCACAAGCGCCCGGGACGGCGATCGGTCCGCGATACAGTCGAAAGCACAACCGGCGTCTCGGGGTAGGAGGACCTGCGATGGTCACGATCATCGGCGGCGGTATCGCCGGCACACCACTGGCGGCCGCACTCGCCGCGGGCGGTCATCGGGTCACTCTCTACGAACGGCAACCGGCCGGCCGGGGCGGGCAGTTCCTCGTACTCGACGGTCGCGGCCATCGCGCACTGGCCGAACTCGGCGCGCCGCTGGACCGATTGCACGCGGTCTCCCATCCCCTCACCGGACTTCGTATCGCCTACGCGGGCGCGTCCGAGCGCACCCGCGAGACCACCGAGCATCGGCTGTACTTCCGATCCGATCTCGTGCGCGTGCTGACCGAATTCGCCTCGGGCACAACGGCCCGACTCGAATACGACACCCCGGTCACCGATATCGATCCCGAGACCGGGGTGTTCTACAGCGGCGTCACCGCGCTGGAGACCGACGAGCTGATCATCGGCGCCGACGGCACCGATTCGCTCACCCGCGCCCGCCTCGAACCCGACCGCATCGCCGAATACGCCGGGCAGGCGGTCGTGTACGGCACCACCGACACACCGGTGCGGCTCGACAGCGCGCCCTCGGTCCTGCATTTCAACGGCCGCCTCGGCGACGACATCTGGCCCGCCTCGACCGTCGGCCACTTCTGGAACGACGAGGTCACCGTCTGGTTCACCCGGATCACCCAGCCCCGGGTCCCCGCGGGTGCACTCGGTGATCATCCCGTCGCCGCCTGGGCCGAGACGATCCGCGCGAGCGCTCCGGATCTGGCGCATCTGGTCGAACCGCTGCTGGACGCGACCGAAACGGTCCATGTCGTCAACGCCCGCAATGTCCCGCTGGACACCGCCCGCGCCCCGAGCGAGCCGATCGTGCTGTGCGGCGATGCCGACCACGCCATCACCCCCGCCGCGGGCGTGGGCGCCCGTGATGCCGCCGAGGACGCCCACGCCATCTGGCAGGCGATCATGACCGGGGCCTCGCCCGCGGCGGCGATGGCGGCCCGGCGGGCCACGGTGCTCGCCGAGCGCGGCGCACAGGCCGCCTACGCCAGGGCCCGTGCGGCCGAACGGTCCGCTGCCCGGTCCTGATCCGTCCCGGCCAGGAAGTCCGCGACGAAAGCCGCTGCCCTGGCATCGAATTCGGTGTACTGGGCCGTGCGGGCCGCACCTGTCACGGCCTCGCCGACGACGAGTTCGCCCTCCGCGCCGATGCTCTGCGGGCGTTCCTCGGCATCGGGGAGCAGCCCGACGGCGGCGTGCGCGAAACCGCAGTAGTAGGCGATCCCGGCATTGAGCTGACTGTCGAGGATCTGACGCATGGGCTCGATCACGTCGTCGGATCCGGTGGCTCCGGCCAGGCCGAGCCACAGTATGCGCTTGCCCGCCAGACGGGGTGTGCTGCGGCCGTAGGCGAATCCGTAGTTCCACACCCGATCGATCCAACCCTTGAGCAGGGCGGGCACACTCATCCAGTAGACCGGGAACACCGCGATCACCTCGTCGGCGGCGAGTATGCGGCGCATATGGTCGCGTGTCTCGGCGGAGTAGACCTTCTCCCGATCGTCCCAGTCGGGTTGATCGGCGGGGTTCATCCGGGGATCGAACCCCTCGGCGTGCAGATCGAGCAGATCGACGCGGCGGCCCGCGGCCTCGAGCTGGGCGACCGTGCGCCGGGCGATATGGGCGGTCAGCGAATCGGTGCGGTGGTGAGCGAGTACGACCAGGGCATTTCCGTTGTGCTGCATGACTTCAGTACATCCGCCCGAGTGTGGACGATCCATGGGGGAAACGCTCCGATGCATAGGAGTTCGTCTACGCTGGCGGGGGTGGATCCCTTGAGTTCGCTGTTGAGCGGTATCCGGGCCGAGGGCTCGGTGGTCAGCCAGGCGGTGCTGCGCGCGCCGTGGACGATCCGATTCGCCGATCGCGCGCCGCTCACCATGCTCACCGTGCTGCGCGGCGGCGGAACGCTGCTACTGCCCGACGGCACCGAACGCGTTGTGCGCCAGGGCGATACGGCCGTCGTCCGCGGGCCCGAGCCGTTCCGTCTGGCCGACGACGCCGATTCGACCACCCGGCCGCATGTCGAATACGAGATCGCCTGTTTCACCGACGATCCCGAATGCGCCGCGTATCAGCTGGACGGCATCCGCTGGGGTAACGACCTCGACGGCGGCACCACCCTGGTCGTCGCCGCGTACCGGGCCTCGGGTCATCGGCACGAGCGACTGCTGCGGGCGCTGCCGCCACTGCTGGTGGTCAGCGAGGAGGCCGAGATGTGCGAATGGCTCGAGTCGGCCGCCCTCGACGCGGTCGCGCACAGCGCGGGTTCGCAGGCGCTGATGGATCGGCTGCTGGACTGGGCGCTGGTCTGCACCCTGCGGTCGTGGTTCGCGCAGGCGGGCGAGCAGGCGCCGGGATGGGTTCGCGGACTTGCCGATCCGGTGATCGGGCCGGCCCTCGAGGCCATGCACGATCGGCCCGCCGACGGTTGGACGGTCGCCTCGCTGGCCACCCGGGCCGGGGTGTCACGAGCGCTGTTCGCCAAGCGTTTCACCGCGCTGATGACCCGCCCGCCACTGACCTATCTCACCGAGATCCGCATGGACGAGGCGGCGGCGCTGCTGCTCGATACCGAACTGACCGTCGCGCAGGTGGCCCGCACGGTCGGCTATGCCGATGCCTTCGGCTTCAGCGCGGCGTTCAAACGCTTGAAAGGTCTGAGCCCCACCACCTTTCGGACAGCCGCCTGAGGCTCTGCCGTCAGCGAATTCCGGTCCGCCATGCCACCCGGTACCGCGGCCACCACGCACAGCGCCGCGAGGATTTCGTGGCGATCCTGAACGAATGGGGCGCGAATCACACCCGCGATTTCAACGTTGTCACACCAGTCGATCGCGCCATTCGGTGAGCCGGGTCCGCGGGATCGCCTGTTCCCATTCGCCGAGGAAATCCGCGAGGAAGGTGCGCATCACCCGGGTGCGCTGCTGGGCAAGGGTTTTGCCGGTCGCAGTGAGCATATCCGCCTCCAGGCGTAGCAGCTTTTCGTAGAAGTGCGCGATCACCGAGCTGGTCTTGCCGGGTGAATAGTGTTCGGCCGGTAGCGTTTCCGGCCGCCACAGCGGTTCGCCGAGCGCGCCGCCGTAGGCGAAGGCGCGCGCGATGCCGATCGCGCCGATCGCATCGAGATTATCCGCGTCGTGCACGATCGCCGCCTCGATACTCCACTCCGGCAGCAGGCCCTGCCCGAACGAGTACGCCGAGGTCTGCTCGATGATCTCGCGCACCCTGTGCCAATTCTCGGCCGGTACCGCCAGCTCCGACAGGAACCGGACCGTCAGGCCCCACGCCTCCTCGATGGATACGTGCTCGCGACGCTCTCGCCGCTCGATGACGCGATGGAAATCGTGCAGATAGACCGACAGCAGCGCGATCTCGAGATCACCGCCCTCGGCCGCGGCCAGCGCGGTCGTCAAACCCGCCACCCGATCCAGATGTGAGAGGTCGTGCGCCGAATCGGCTCCCGCGAACAGCTCCAGAACAAGTTCACGAACGTCGAGCGTCGGCGACATGCTTTCCTCCGTACAGATGGCACCAGCGTGCCGCGAGACTACGCTGCCGTTCGGTGGGCAGCCGATTGATCCCGTCCGGGCCGCCGTTCTCGACGCCGCGCGCGGCCGCGACGGTGAGCGCGAACAGTTCGGTGTACACCAGGTCGAGGGTATTGCCGAGAATGCTGTTGTGGACGAAATTCACCGGGCGGCCCTCGTTGAGCAGCCAGGTGTTCCTCCCGTTCAATCGAATTCGGGCCAGATAGGTCGTTATCCGGTCGATCCGGCCCGCGGCGTCGAGTTCCTCGACCGGGAATTCCACCTGTTTCGAACTGCCCGACGCCAGCACCGTATCGTCGTCGAGCAATTCGAAATCGGCGACCGTCAGCGAGCGGTGTCCGCTCACACCCACGACGACATTGCAGCCGCGCAGCAATCGGGTCCGGCCGTGCACCTCGAAACCGTCGGTCGCCGCACCCGCCGAGGCGATCGGATCGATGTCGTACACATGCACCCGTGCGCCCATTCGCTTCAGACCCTGCGCGGTGTAGCGGCCGATTCCGCCGTAGCCGAGCACCCCGACGATCTGATTGCCGATGAGCCGATTGAGTTCGGATCGAAACAGCGCGTCGACCGAATGCGCGACGCCCTCGCCCACCCGCCGGTCCTCGAGGCGCTTGAGCGGGCTGTCGGCGATGGTGTAGACCGGCACCCGCCGATCCGATACGGCCTGATAGCGCCAGAGCCCCTGATTGGTATCCTCGACGATCGCCGAAACCCCGGCCGCGGCAAGCGCTTCGGTGATCTCGGCGCAGTAGCCGCCGACCTCCTGCACCACGGTGCCGACACCGCAGGCCCGCGCCGCGGCCAGTACCGCGGGCGCGATCTCGGCGAGGGTCGCCACGGTCCGCACCGCGATGCCGCGCCGTTGTAATTCCAGGGCGGCCACGGCGCTGAGCGAATACGGCACGGGTATCACCACGGCCAGCGCGAAGGATTCGGCCAGCCGTTGGACGTATTCGACAGAGGTTTCCAGCAGATGGGTGACGAGAATCAGGCTGTTGCCGGGTGCGGGCGATTGCCGCTGCACCTCCGCCAGCAGGCGTAGCGGCGCGACGCGGGATTCGATCCCGTTATCCACTGTGGTCATCTTGCACTTTCGATCGCGGTCGTGAGCGGCACTCTGAACTGTCTGGCGAGATATGTTGCGAGGGTGGCGATCACCAGCGGTACGACAATGACGGCCCCGCTGGCGCCCCAGCCGCCTTCGGCGATCAGACTGCCGGAAATCGCCGCCCCCGCGGCATTTCCGAGCAGCATCATCGAAACCAGCCAGGCGAAAACCTCGGTTTCGGTGCCCGGCAGCGTCTGGGTCGACAATGCGACGAATGCGGCGGCGATGGTCGGCGCCAGGGGAATTCCGGCGACGAATACCGCGGCGCACAGCAGCGGCAGCGACGAGGCCCCGGCCAGGGCGATGATCGCCGTCGGAACGTAGCCGAACATGAGCGCGCCCGTCAGCAGCGGCAGATGTTCGACGGCGGCGGAGCGGGGCGGCCGGTGGCCGTAGGCGATGCCGCCGATCAGCGCGCCGAAGGCGTTGGCGCCCAGCACCGTTCCCGACTGGCCGGAGCTGTTCGCGGCATCGGCGAATGCCACCGCCGTGAGATTCAGCATTCCGATGGTGGCGCCGATGAACAGGAACGACACGAGAATGGCGTCGACGCTGAATCGCCCCAGCGGGCCCCACCAGCGGATCACATGTTCGGCGTTGCGGCGCCGGGCTTTCCACGCGGTCACCGGATCGATCAGGCAGTAGGCGACGGTCCCGGCGACCGATACCGCCGTAACGAATACGAGCCCGAACGACGGGTCGACCAGGGTGGCGCATCCGGCGGCCAGCAGCGGGCCGACGATGAAGATGAGTTCCTGCAGCCCGCTGTCCAATGCGAATGCCGAGTGGACGAGTTTGTCGTTGTCGAGCACATGCGACCAGACAGCGCGCAGACAGGCCTCGAGCGGCGGGGTGAACATTCCGGCGACGATCACACAGCCGAATACCGCTATCTCTTGTCGATCCGGGTCGACGAATGCGAGCGCGATATATCCGCACGCGGATACGACCGCGCTGACCAGAAGTACGGGAACCTGTCGGGTTCGATCGACCGCCCTGCCCAGAATCGGACTGCCTACGGCCGTCGCGATTCCGTAGGCCGCGGTCGCGAGACCGGCCCGCCCGTATCCGCATCCCGAATGCGTCAGATACAGCAGGATCGCCACGGTGCCACTGCCGTTCGGTATCCGGCCGATGAAATTCGCGGTCAGCAGGGATCGAACGTAACGGGTCCGAAGTAATTGTCCGTACAGCATCGTGCGGGCCGCTCAGGAAATTCGGAAAACAGCCGCGAGACAGCGCAACTCATCAACCCCCTGTATTACATTCTGAATGGAAGTACGCTAGCAAGGGCGTCCGAAGCGAGCAATGTCGTTGTGCCACAATGAAGTTGCGACGCCGTAGCTTCGAAAGAGACGCTCCGAGGCTTCCTGGGCAGACGGAATTTGCCTGCGATCTGTGACCTTCATCACACACGAGGTGGTGTAATCCGCGGTTAATTCGGTTGTCCCGCACAAGCCCCCAGATGTACCGTGCCTGTTATGCAGCGTGCCGAATTCACGACGACGCCGGACGACGTCCCGGCGCGCTGAACAATGTTCTGATCGAAGCCCCGGGCGGGTGCCCGGGGCTTCGTCACGTGGTCACCCGCCCGCTCACCGGTAGGAGACCTCATGCACGACCATCGCAAACTCGGCCGCGAACTCGGCCTGTTCGATACCGACCCGCTGATCGGTGCGGGGCTGCCGTATTGGTTGCCCGACGGCGCGATCGTGCGCCACACCCTGGAGGAATACATCCGCGACGCGGAGCGGCGGGCGGGTTATCGGCACGTGTACTCACCCGTGCTCGGAAAACGCGAGTTGTACGAAATATCCGGGCACTGGGAGCATTACAGCGATGACATGTATCCGCCGATGCGCATCGGCGACGAGCAGGTGGTGCTGCGGCCCAGCCTGTGCCCGCATCACGCGCTGATCTACCGGTCCCGCTCGCACAGCTATCGCGAACTGCCCCTGCGGATCGCCGAACTGGGCGCGATGTACCGCTCCGAATTGTCCGGGGCGCTGGGCGGTTTGACCCGGGTGCGCTGCATCCATCTCAACGACGCGCACATCTTCTGCACCCTGGATCAGGTGGGCGCGGAGGTCGAGGCGGCGCTGGCGATGATCGGTTCGACCTACGACGCATTGGGCATCACCGCGGCGCGCTATCGGCTGTCGCTCCCCGATGCGGGCGGGAAATACGTTGCGGCGCCGGATATGTGGCGGCATGCGAACAAGCTGCTGACCGAGGTGCTCGACCGCTCGGGCGTGCCCTACGAGGCGGTCGAGGGCGAGGCCGCGTTCTACGGTCCGAAGATCGACATCCAGGTGGCCGACCACGCGGGCCGGGAGTCGACCCTGTCCACCGTGCAGGTCGATCTGCATCAGCCGCGGCAGTTCGATCTGCGCTACGTCGGACCCGACGGAGCCAAACATCGGCCGGTCATGGTGCACCGCAGCATCATCGGCAGTATCGAACGCGTCGTCGCCCATCTGATCGAGCAGCACGGCGGCGCGTTCCCCGTCTGGCTGGCGCCGGTTCAGGTGGCGATCCTCCCGATCTCCGAGGCCGACGAACCGGCCGCCGCCGAACTGCGCGACCGCTGCGTTGCCGAGGGTTTGCGAGCAGAGGTGATCGGCATCGAGGCGGGCAGTCTGGCCGCCCGGGTGCGCACCGCCCGGCTGGTCCCCTGTCACTTCGTCCTCGGCCCCGCCGAGCGCGCGAGGGACGAGGTGTCGGTCCGCATCCGTGACGGCCGCCGCATACCCGCCCGACCGGCCGCCGAGGCGATCGCGGAGGTCCGCGCGGCGGTCGGCGAGCGCCGAATCGACCTATGAGCCGACCGGCGCCGAACGCGGCCCGCGGCGAACGCGGCGACGCTCGGCGCCATACGGCAGCGCGACCATGTACAGCCCCGAGAACAGAAGCGCCGCAAGCGGGAACAACGGCAGATACGACACCCAGACCACCGGTTCGGGCAGCGCCAACGCGACGAATGTCGCGACCACGCTCACGGTGAAGACCACACCCGCCCACCGATGCACCCGCCGCGCCCCGGGCGCGCCCGAGCGCGCCCCACGCCGCCGCGCCCGGGCATACCCCACCCCCAACATCGTGAGCCCGGACAACCACAGCAGAACCAACGGCGGCAACGGCACATACGACGCCCACACCGGCCCCCGCACCGCCAACACGACCCCCGTGACCACGACAACCACCGCGAAGACAACCCCGAGCCACCGATGCGTCCACCGAACCCACTTCATCGAGATCCTCCTCCGACCCGCACCCGAGAATTACCGTTGCCTGAACGGTAACTGTGAGACGGTCGCGAGCACTTCTCGATTCCTGACCGTGTCGCGTGATCCCTCAGTCGACCACGTCCAAGCAGGCTCGCACGATGCTGTCGGCGTCCAGGCCGTGGTAGCGGTACACGTCTTCCAGGGAGCCGGATTGGCCGAAGCGGGTGACGCCGAGGTTGCTGTGGCGGACCTGGTTGATGGTGGCGAGGAAGGCCAGGGTATGGGGATGGCCGTCGAGGACGGTGACCATGGGGGTGGCGCGGTCGGCGGGGAAGATCTGGTCCAGGATCCAGGATTCGCCGGGTTCGTGGCCCTGCCGGGCGCGCAGGGCGCGGTAGAGCAGGCCGGGGCTGGTCACGCAGACCACGTCGGTGGCGAGGCCGACCTGGTGCAGGCGGTCGGCTGCCAGCAGCGCCTCGGGCACGACCGCGCCGACGGCGGCGATCGTGACGCGCGGATTATCGTTGCGCCGCAACAGATATGCCCCGGCGACCACATGGCGGCGGCGGCGTTCCCGGGCGGCCCGATCGGTCGGAACCGCGGCCAGGGCCTGATCGACCGGTCGCGTCGACAGCCGCAGATAGGCGGAGCTGCCGTCGGGCCTGCCGAGCCGGGCCAGACTCGCCAGCAGCGTCCATTCGGTATCGATGGCGAACGCGGGTTCGTAGGCGATGCACCCCGGCTGCTCGACACCGATCGACGGGGTCTTGATCGACTGGTGCGCACCGCCTTCCGAGGCCAGCGTCACCCCGGACGGCGTGCCGACCAGGATCGACTGCCCACCGGCGTAGATGCCGTAGGACCACGGCTCGAGCGCGCGCTCGACGAACGGGTCGTAGAGCACACCGATCGGAAACAGCGGCTGTCCCCAGCGATTCCAGGTCGCGCCGAGCTCGCCGAGCAGTCCGACCAGATTGACCTCGGCGATGCCCAGTTCGATGTGCTGGCCGGTCGGCTTCTCCCGCCAGTGCAGGATCGTCTCGGCATCGTCGGCGAACCAGTCGGGCCGCTCGATGGCCGACCACACCCCGACCTTGTTCACCCAGCCGCCGAGATTGGTCGAGGAACTGACATCGGGACTGACCGTCACCACCCGCCGCGCCGCATCGGGCGCCTGACGGGCCAGATCGAGCAGGGTCCGCCCGAGGGCGGCCTGCGTGGTCGCCGTCCCCGACGGCGTGCGCCCGATATCCACGGGCACCGCGGGCGGCGTCGGAATCGGCACATCCGCGCGCCGCAGCCGCGCGGCGACCGCGGCGCAGCGCTCACCCGCGGCGCTGTCGGCCGGGAACGGCAGCCACGGCCGCTCGGCATCGGTGCCGAGCCGAATCGCCAACTCCCGCAACTGTTCCGCGGTCAGCAGCGACGAATGATTCTGCGGATGACCGCGAGTGGGCAAGCCCTGTCCCTTGACGGTGTAGGCGAAGATGACCGTCGGCCGGGTGTCCTCGATCGCGGTGAACGCCTCGTCGAGCGCGTCCAGATCGTGCCCGCCGAGGTTGGCGATCGCCGCGATCAGGGTCTCGTCGTCCAGTCCGGCGATCAGCTCCGCGACGGCCGCGCCGTCCGGCCCGTCGCCCGGCAGTCGCGTGCGCAGCTGCGCGGCATCACAGCGCAGCAGTCGCTGATATTCGGGATTGGACATCGCATCGATCCGCTCGCGCAGCGCGACTCCGCCCGGCCGGGTGAACAATTCCTCCAGCAGCCGCCCGTATTTGAGCACGATGGTCTGCCAACCGGCCGCGGCGAACATGCTCCGGAACTTGTCCGCGGTCACCGCGGGCACCACTCGATCCAGTGACTGGCGATTGAGATCGACGATCCACACCAGCTCGCCCAATTGCGGAACCATCGGATCGACGATCGCCTCCCAGATCGCCCCCTCGTCCAGCTCGGCATCGCCCAGCAGCGAATACTGCCGCCCGGTCCCCGCCTGCGTGCCGAGCGCGCCCACATAGCGCCGGGCGATCGCACCCCAGATCGGCGCGGTCGCCCCGATGCCGACCGATCCCGTCGAATAGTCCACGGGGTCGGGGTCTTTCACCCGGCTCGGATAACTCTGCAGCCCCTCGAATTCCCGCAGCCGCGTCAGATACGACTCGTCCAGCTCCCCCAGCAGATAGTTCAGCGCGTGCAGCACCGGCGAGGCGTGCGGCTTCACCGAAACCCGATCCTCGGGCCGCAGATGGTTGAACCACAGTGTGGTCATGATCGACACGATCGACGCCGACGACGCCTGATGCCCGCCCACCTTCACCCCGGAGGGATTGGGCCGCACCCGATTAGCGTGATGAATGATCGCGGTGGCCAACCAGAGCACCCGCTCCTCGATCTCGTGCAGTACCGCGCGATCCGCCTCACGCCGAACCGACGCGCCGCTTCCCACCGTCATCACCGCTCCTTCCACCGCCCACTCTCGGGCCCGTGCAGGTTGTCGAGTCATCGGAACATCCGGGACCGATCGGCGCAATCGAGCATCGCCCTGCTGAGCAGAATGCACTACGCGAGGCGGTGTCGAGCGCTGACATGCCCTCGGCGCGAAGCAGATCGCACCGGTCACGGCGCGCATTGGGCGGTATGCACGCCCGCGGCGGATCTCATGACGGTCGGCGAAGCGCTTCTCGGAGGCGCAGACTCGGCTCCGCGCGGTTCGATGATCAGCCCAGGGTGGCCTCGAGGATCGAGTAGGGCGTGGGTGTGTAGACGATGCGATCGAGGGTGAAGCCGGAACCGGTGAGCAGATCGCGGTATTCGCGCTCGGTGCGCTCCTTACCGGTCATCATGCCCAGCATGGTCAGGTCGATGGCCTTGGTCAGATGTGGTTCGTCGCCGTCGGGAACCACGCCCTCGATGATCAGCAGGCGCGCTGCCGGGGCCGCGGCGGCCGCGATCGAAGCGACCGCGGGTGTTTCTCGGAAAGCGTTGCGCCGATCGGTGTCACGGTCACGTAGTCGCCGTCGGTGGTGAAGACACCCAGCGGCGCGAGGGATCGCACCAGCCGGTGCAGCGGCTCGCAGCGCATCCCGGTGCGTTCGGCGAGCTCGGCGATCGTCTTCGGTCCCTCCTGCTCGAGGATCGTGGCCACGACCAGTTCGGCCACCACATAGACGGCCTTCGATACCTGGAAACCACCCAGCAATTGCACCATCACCGCGCTCGGCGGCGGTCCAGCAACGGTCTCGGCCATCTCGTGCGCACTCCTCGAATATGGTGTGGGAGAACACAGCTCGAGCAGTAGCTACAGTATCGCTACTTCTGGCGGGAAAGGTGGCTGACGCCCCAGGCGGCGTCGATCATCCGGAAGATCTCGTCCACCGCGACCTCCGGATCGGCCGATTCACGACCGAGCGAGTAGGCGTCGATCACGAATCGCGCGATCGCCCGGCAGGCCGTCGTCGTGGACGGCTCACCGAGATCCGCGGCGACGGCGGCGGCCAGCGACTCCGCGTAGCGCAGCCGCATCGACGCCTCGTACTCCCGCAGCGTGGGCGATCGTTCGATCATCTCCCAGATCGGGGCGGCCTCGCGCGACCCGCAGTGCCGCACCATCGCGTGCACCTCGCGGCGCAGTGCGGACAGCAGCGCCTCATCCGGATTCCGCTCGGTGACCGCCCGTACGAGGCCCTGTTCGAAGTTCTCGTCCCGCTCGAATACCAGGGCCTCCTTCGAGGCGAAGTGGGAGAACAGCGTGGTGACGGCCACATCCGCCTCGGCCGCCACATCCCGGATGCCCACCGCGTCGTAGCCGCGTTCCAGGAACAGCGTCAGTGCGGTATCGGCGATCTTCTGGCGGGTCGCGGCCTTCTTGCGCTCACGACGCCCGGTCGGGACGGTCATCCGATGATGCTATCAGATGCGAAACAGTATCGATCACCTAAAACTACTTGTTGCAAAACACTAACGGATAGGGCTACGTTCGGGACATGAAGGCAGTGCAATTCGCCGAGTACGGCGGCCCGGATGTCCTGGAACTGAACGAGGTGGCCGAGCCGCATGCGGGCCCCGGCCGGATACGCATCGCCGTGCGGGCAGTGGGTGTGAATCCGCACGATTGGCGGACCCGCGAGGGGCAGTTCCAGCGAATCAACCCGATTCAGCTGCCCGCGGGCATCGGTCAGGACGCGGCGGGCGTGGTGGACGAGGTCGGTGCCGGCGTCGTCGGAATCGAGGTCGGAGATTCCGTATTCGGCCGTGGTTCGAACACCTACGCCGAGTTCGCGGTGCTCTCGTCGTGGGCGCGAGTGCCCGACGGCACGAGTTTCGCCGAGGCGGCCGGATATCCGTCCGTGGTCGAGTCCGCGCTGCGGATCATTCGCATGGTCGGCGTGCAGCCGCAACAGACGCTGCTGGTCAGCGGTGCGGCGGGCGGAGTCGGATCGGCGGTGTTGCAGATCGCCCGCGACCGCGGCATCAAGGTGATCGGCACCGCCGGGGCCGCGAATCAGGATTACGTGCGCGGCCTCGGCGCGGTCGCCACCACCTACGGCCCCGGCTGGGTGGAACGGGTGCGTGCGCTCGGCCCGGTCGACGCCGCGCTGGACCTCAACGGCCACGGCGTCATTCGCGGTCTGCTCGATCTGACCGGGGACCCGGACAGGGTGGTCACCATCGCCGACCTCGAGGCGCCCATGCTCGGCATCCGATTCGCGGGCGTCGGCGGCAGCATGCCCGAGGCGCTCGCCGCAGCCGTCGACCTCATCGCCCGCGGGAAGCTCCACATCCCGGTCGACCGGTCCTATCCGCTCGCCGAGGCGTCGGCCGCGCACGCCGACAGCCAGGCCGGGCACACCCGCGGGCGGCGAGTGCTGCTCGTCTGAGCCCGGCCCGTCAGCGCCAACCCAGCTCCGGGGCAACGTGAGTGAGGATGTTCTCCAACACGTGGACGTTGTAGTCCACCCCGAGCTGGTTCGGGATCGTCAGCAGCAGCGTGTCCGCGGCCTGAATGGCCTCGTCGTCGGCGAGCTGCTTCACCAGCTCCTCCGGTTCCGCCGCATAGGAGCGACCGAAGATCGCCCGGGTGGTCTCGTCGATCATCCCGATCTGGTCCCGCGAGTCGCGATCGCGCCCGAAGTACGCGCGGTCCACGTCGTCGGTCAGCGCGAAGATGCTACGGCTGACCGACACTCGCGGCGGCCGATCATGCCCCGCCTCCGCCCACGCCCGGCGGTAGGTCTCGATCTGCTTGCGCTGCTGCACATGCAGAGGTTCGCCGGTCTCGTCGTTCTTGAGCGTGGAGCTCTGCAGATTCATCCCCAGCCCCGCCGCCCACACGGCAGTCGCATCCGAACCGGACCCCCACCAGATACGTTCCCGCAGCCCCTCGGAATGCGGCTCGATCCGCAACAGCCCCGGCGGATTGGGAAACATCGGCCGAGGATTCGGCTGCGCGAACCCCCGCCCCTCGATCACCTCGAGAAACGTCTCGGTATGCCGCCGAGCCATATCCGCATCACTGTCCCCCTCCCCCGGCGCGAACCCGAAGTACCGCCACCCCTCGATCACCTGCTCCGGCGACCCCCGACTGACCCCGAGCTGCAGTCGCCCTCCCGCAATCAAATCCGCGGCCCCCGCATCCTCGGCCATATACATCGGATTCTCGTACCGCATATCGATCACCCCGGTACCGATCTCGATCCGCTCGGTACGCGCTCCGATAGCCGCCAGCAATGGAAACGGACTCCCCGCCTGCCGAGCAAAGTGATGCACCCGAAAATAAGCCCCATCCACCCCGAGCTCCTCGGCCGCGACGGCCAGGTCGATGGACTGGTGCAGGAAGTCCGCGGCGGTCCGGGTCTCGGAGTAGGGGGCCGACGACCAATGGCCGAAGGAGAGGAAACCGATCTTCTTCACGAGGGTGGAACTGTTGGGGGGTGGGTTTGATTCCGCGGGGATCGAGGCATACGCCGTCTCAGCCGATCACCTCGCGGGGACCCGCTGCGCCCGCACTGCGGCGACCTGTCCGTTCAGGCGGCCGCTCTGCAGATCGCGCCACATCCGGCGGCGCTGGGGTTTGCCGCTGGAGGTTCGCGAGATCGTGCCCTTCGCCGCGCTGATCGCCTTGACCTCGACCGCTCCGCCGACATAGCCGGAGATCAGCTCGACCGCCGACTCGGCCCACGGTCCGGGCTCTGCCTCAGCGATGATCACGATCTGGGTGCCCTCGGTGAGCGCGACGCACCGTCCCCGCGGAACCTCGGGCACATCGGCGAGTCGCGCGTCGAGGTCCTCGGCGTAGATATTGCGACCATGGACGCTGAGCGAATCGCCCATGCGGCCGAGCACATACAGGTTTCCATCCACGAGGAATCCGGCATCCGCCGACGCGACCGCGCCGGGGCCGACGAACCGTGAGGAGCTCTCCGCCCCGGCCGGTTCGTAGCCGTCCGCGACTCCCGGGCCGATAATCTGAATCTCACCGAGACAACCGTCAGGCAGCGGCCTGCCCTCGTCGTCGAGAATCACGATCGAGGTTTCCGCCAGCGGAGCCCCGGAGGACACCAGCCAGCTCGACGGAACGGCCGACCGGCCCGCCACCGTGACGTCAGCGGTTTCGGACACCGCCACAGGTTCGCCGAAAGCGATTGTGTCCGAGCACTCCCTCGGCGCCGATGACGAGAACACTTCGTCCGGTCATGATCATCGCCTCCCCACGTCAGTGGGGCAGTCCTTCGGCAACTGCCTTCAGGCGCCGTTGGGACTGCTCGATATTGTTCCGATTGCGGGCCGGGCGATCCCACACACCGGCGATCAAGAACGAGACCACCTTCATCCACCCGGGCCTGCGCTCCCAGGCCCGCTCGATGACCAGGCAGCCCTGGGGTGTGTCCACCAGCTCGTATTCCCACCGGGAAACAGGTGTCCCGCCGGAGTGGACATCGAAGGCGAAGTAGCGGCCGAGTTCGGCGTCGGTGATGGTCGCGACCGTCGACCACCGGAACAGGCCCCGCCGGTTGGACCCTTTGAATCTGGCGCCGACGCGGGGGCCGGTCGCACCGTCTAGCCACTCGTTGCGCACGCATTCGGCGGCCCAGCGCGAGCTCGTCTCGACCTGGGCAATCAGTTCGTAGACCTGACGCGCGGACGCCTGGATCTTGATCTCACCACTGGCAGCCAGCACGTTCATCGGACCTCCGTTCAGCGGTGGACAACCGAACCGAGCGTATGGGATCCGACCGCTGCGGAAACTAGTCTGAAGTCCAGTGCCCGAACCACATTCGGGCTATACCATCGCGACGGGCGAGCCGAGGACGAGCGCGGGAAGCGATTGCACCAGCAGATCGATGAACTTCTCCCGAGCGATCGCTCTGTCGCGGATCCAACCCAGGATCGTCTCTTCCACGAAGGCGATCCAACCCCGGACGGCCAGGCCGATGAAGGGACGATTCGGATCGTCGTGGGCGATCGGCAGTTCCGCGACGATCCGTTGCGCGACCGCGGCACGAGTGTCCTCGATGAGCGTGCGCGCACCGGGATCGTTTCCGGCGGTGCCACGCAGAATGGCCTCGTATGCCGAAAAGTGGCCCTCGATGTAGCCGACGTACCGTTCGATCGAATCGCGCAGCATCTCCCCCGGTGGGAGCGTGCGGTCCGGCATCGTAGCGGCCAGGAATTCGCCGCTGACATGCCGCGCTATGGCCTCGTGGAACTCCTGCTCGGTCGCGAAGTAGTGGAAGATCAGGCCACGGGAGATACCCGCCTGCTGCGCGATTTCGTCGATCGAGATGTCCTCGAGCGTGTGGTCGCCCAGGGCCGCCGCGCCGAGAGCGATCAGCTGCCGCCGACGTTCGTGCGGGCTGAGTCGGACTCTTCTCGTGTTCGGCCCGCTCACTTCGGCGTCACCGCCGCCCGCATCGATCGCTGGACGATATCGATCGTCTCGTCCAGCACATCGGCCAGCGGCTCCTCGAATTGTGCCGCCACCCAGTGATCGATCGCCGCCATGAACGCCCAAATGCTCTGCGCGGCGAGCACTTTCGGCAGAAGCGCTCCCGACGGTAGCCCTAGTCGCACGGCCAGCACCCGACCGACCTGCGCCTCGATCCACTGCACCTGGCGCATTTGCCCGGCACGGATATCGGGCTCGGAGGCCATGAGTCGCATGCGACGCTTGATGGTCTGCTCGTCTCCCGTCCCGGCGACCGCCGCCGCGAGCTGCCGCGCACCCGCGATCACATTGGCGATCACCTCCGATGGATCCTCGGGGGCATCGATCTCGACCAGCATCTCGATGACACGCGGATCGATATCGTCCCAGACGACCAGCATCTCCTTCGTACCGAAATAGCGATAGACGGTGCTCGCGGATACCCCGGCCGCCGCGGCGACCTGCTCGACGGAGATGTCTCGATAGTCGTTGTCCTCGAACAACTTCAGAGCGACGGCCTGGATTTCACGCATGCTCTGCAACTTGCGCCGTTCCACGAGGCTCGGCTCGGCGCGCTTGGATGCGATCACAGTGCGAGGATAGTCGAGTGTGAGTCAATCTGACAGTAACTTGCATCCACTCGGACGTACAAGTAGCCTTCCATGTAGGAAGTGACTATCAGACTGATTGTCACATTCATCACGCTGGGGGGCGTCGTATCGCTCCCGGACGAGATCTTCGGCAACGAAGGGGGAGACAGATGTCAGCCGTCGCTACGGTCGGCCCGACGAGGGTGCTGATCCGTATCCAACAGCCGGCTCTCCGCAGCTGGGTGAAGTCCGTGTTGCGGACATCGTCGACCCCACTCATGCTCCTCGAGGGGAACGGATACCGGGCAGCCGATGTCCTGGTGAGCTGTACTCGAACCCTGAGGGCCTCGACCGAGGCGGCGCCGCGCATCATCGCCGTGCTCTCGGATGAGGGCAGCGACGCCGTGATGGAGGGAGCCATGGCCGTCGCGCACGGCATCTTCGACAGCCGGGGCGATACCGCCGGCAACCTGAGCATCGCGGTCGGCGAGGTGCTCAAGGGCAACGGCTGGATCTCACCGACCGTGGTGCCACGGGTGTTAGGACGACGAGACCAACCCCAGCTTGCGAATCTGCTCCCCGGCGAATCGTTGACGCTGCGGGAGAAGGAAATCCTGGCCAAGGTAGTACTCGGCCTGACCAACGCCGAGATCGCGGCGCGGGAGCGGATCACCGAGAGCGGCGTGAAGTTTCATGTAGGCAACCTGCTGCGCAAGTTCGGCTGTCGACACCGCGCCGAGTTGGTCTCGGCGGCACACGGTTCGCGGAGCGAATCGGCATAGCGACAGATCAGGAGTCGCGGCGGAGCACACGCCGCTCTGGTCCCCTCGGCCAGCTGATGCAGCGGTTTTCTTGTATGGGAAGCGAATACGGGCCGCCCGATGACCACAACCAGTCGATCGTCGCCGCAGGACTGAATCGAAGACGCGGCTGCACAGGGTCTTTCCAAGGATTCGGCGCGGTGCCCCGCTGACGAACGTTGTGGCGCTGAGTTCTTGGTGTTTTTTGGAAATAGCCGCATTCGACAGGAGAAAACAGATTAGGCCCCGCCCAGTTTTGCCTGGTCAGGGCCTAATTTCTGCTCCCCCATCTGGACTCGAACCAGAAACCTGCCGATCCTTCCGACAGTCCGGCATCGTACGTTGATGTGTACGAAAGTCCTTACATCCCAGGGTGTCCCGACAGCGGCAGCCATCTTCCGTCTGCGATTGTACGGAATGATTTCCGGGCGTTTGTAACAGAAATGTAGTCCTGGAGTCGTTTCGAGGATAGGTTGTCTATCCGGCCATCCCTGACTGCTCTTTCCCCTCCTTCCTCATACTGGCCATCCTCAGCGGAGCTCGGGCGTGTCAAGGGCGCTCTTTCCCTTGACTCGTTCGAGTGGAGCGAGACAATCGGGCCATGAGGAAGGTGGGGAGCACCCGCAGCGACGTGATGCCACGCTGAGACCGGAGGTTGGGTTCCGAAGAACACCGGAGCGGTCGACCCGATGGTCATCACCAGACCGTCAGTCATCCCGATCCGACGATCCGAGATCGACTGCGCGAGAGGGGCCCAACCGGATATGGCTGTCGTCTTCCAGTCCGACTATTCAATCGTGCACGAATGGGCTACCAGGAGCATTCGGCGTGCGGACGTGTGCCGCGACGCGCCGACGCGCCGGTACCGCAGATGCCCTTTCCGAGGAACCGTCGCGCGGCCGACTGCGCGGCGCGGCGCGCGTCGGCGCGCCGCCTTGATCCTGTAGAGCAAAATTCGGCAACGACTTGGATAGGCAAGCTGGGAAGGCCACGGCTGTAGTCGGCACGCGCCGATCGCGACGTGGAGCTCGGTCCGTCGAATCCGATGGTCGGACGGTCTGATGATGACCCTCGGATCGATCGGCCATCAGGTGGAGTCGAACTGGCGTTCGATCGAAAGATGTTGTGTTGCAACAAGATCGGCTCTGGTTGTCGGTGTGCGGGTTTACCGTTGATCCATTGCCTTCGGGTGCGGTGCATGGGAATCGTTCGGTGCGCGCGCTGCATCCAGCCGAACAAGTTAAGGGGGATGGCCCGTGCTGGTCGTCAATGAACGAGCTGATGCACCATATTCAGAGAAGATCGTGGCTCAATGGCTGCGACTGTGCAACGTTCCTGGTCTCGCGGTTGCGGGTGGCTATGTGCCTGGCCGCGGCAAGCGCGCCAGTGGTCAGGAAGCCGACTTCATCGTGTTCACTCCGAACACCTGCGTATGCATCGAGGTCAAGGGGACACTTAGCCGAACCGGTGGCACGCTGTCGTGCCCAGTGAACGGCCGATGGTCGATGGTGGGATTCGAGGGGGATCCGGTACACGTGCGTGGCAGTGACGTTAACCCTCTGAATCAGGCCAAGTCAGCGATGTTTTCACTCAAGGAGCTGACTGCATCGGTTACCGGAGCGGAGCGGTTCGTATCGGCGCTGGTTGTGGTCGTCCCGCTGAACGGCACGAACGTGACCCTCGATAAGCCGCCAAATCGGATGATGCCCAAGGGAGTAGACATCCTGCTGGGCGGACGACCGAGTGAGCTGTTCACTTGGTTCCAGCGCGCTAAGTTCTTTACACCCGTCTGGACTGCCAATCGCGTGCACGACATGCTGAACGCGTTGAGCGTCAACGATTCAGCTGTCGGTCTGGCCAACTTGATCGCGGAAGGCTTCGCTGGTGATCTAACCCGGTCAGCCGTACTGACAGAAGGCGATTCGGAACCATGGGCGACGCCTTCGGCCACCTTGGGCCCGGCCTTGGATCCGTGGGAATCGCCGCAAGCACCTCGGGTATATGTGGATGATTATTCGACGCGCGGACCGGGTTTTGCGGCGAGCGTTGGTTCACCAGCGGCATCCGAGGTGGCTTCAAATAGATACCCTGCATCGAATTCCACAAAAGTCCGACGCCGTGGACGTCATGCGCCAGTAAAGTCATTCTTGTTAGCGCTTGCCGCAGTCGCGGCGCTTGGATGTGGTATCTGGTATTTACTTGGCGATCGCTCATTGGCACATCAAGATATCAGCCGCCAAACCACTGATTTGTCGGTGACTCAGCCCCCGGAACCATCTCAGCCGCCGGTTGTAGCACCAGCTCCGAGCAAGGCGAAACCGATGGACGCGGGCAGCGGAACGCGGCCATGCTATCCGTTCCAACCCGATTGCTGAGATAAGATCAGTTATTCAACCTGAGCGGCATCCGATTGCTCACCATGTTCCAGATACAGCGGAATCTGGTGCGAAATAAGAGCATTAGCGGTTGCGATCAATCGGCGCGCCAACCGGGGAATCGTATAATTGTCGATATCGTTCACATCGACATAACGAGCTTCGGCGAGCTCATGATCAAGGAAGCGCAGGTTCGAAATTTCAATCTCGTGCAGATCTGGATCCGCAAAAAGAAACAGAATTTTATCGCCTTCTTTATCGTTCGGAGCCCAGTCGACAGCGGCAAGTTCGAGCTTGTCGGCGGTGACGCCGAGCTCCTCCTGAATCTCACGGCGACATGCGGTCTTCGGGGACTCGCCTGGCTCTACGTATCCACCAGGGATGTCCCAATAGTCCTTGTAGGTGGGGCGCACCATGAGTACCGAGTTCCCGCGGAGTACGACCGCGCCAGCTGCGACACGTGGGGTTGCCATCGGTGGAGCCTGTTCAGTACTCATGGCCCCATCTTAGGAGGCTTGGAGCAGGTTCATCCGCTCAGCAAGTCCGGCCAGCGCGGCACTGGGGCGTGCCTTGCTCGTGCGAACCCAGTTGACTACCAGGTCACGACAGAGGCCGTGGTGCCTAACCTGTTCCGGCGCCCTGCCTTCGGCCGACAACAGGATCTCAAGCGCCTGGTCCCGTCGACCCCGGGCGTTGTTGGCGCGCGCCAGTTCGAGTGAGTGCCTGATCTGCCGCTCAGTCGGCAGTGCCGACGTGTCGATTTGGGAGCCGATGCGGATCGCGGTTTCAACATCGTCGAGTTCCATTGCTGTTGATGCACGATGGATTTCGACGTTTGTCGGGCCAAACGCAGTCCACGCGTAGTTCGCGTCACGGCCGAGTCGCGCGGCAGTCGATTCTGCCTCTCGAAGATATTCGTTCGTCAGAGTCCGATCGTCAGCCCGCGCAGCCGCCATAGCTCCGGTGAGAAACAACGTGCCGTATACCGATAGGTGGTCTGGTGATGCATTGGCGGGCGCGCGGCCTGCGTGCGAAGCCACATGCCCTATCAGTACAGCTGCATCTTTGTTGCGTCCGGTGCACATCGTGACATGTGCTACGGACCGAGCAAGCGACAGCCAGGCCACAGGCTCGTTTACTTGCTGCGCAATGTCGAAGCCGCGTTGAGCCGCAACCCAGGCTAGATCGAATTCACCGACTTTGGTCAAGACAGTGGCAGCTGCGTGATAAGCGCTCGCCAACAAGAGGTTGGCGCGTTCCGAATCTTCGGCAGAATTACTCCGTGCCGCACCGTTGAGCTCTGTAATCAGACCAGGCAGCGTTGCACTGACGTAAGCGAAGCGTGAAGCCTGGTAGGCATCCCACACAGCTTGCAAACGACCGTTAAGCACAGGTATCGGCTGGGCCGATTCTTGAGCGGCTTGCGCGAATGGCATCAGCTGGCTGTAGCTCAAAAGCGCTTCACGAAGCGCCGGTACGGTGGGCTTACCCGCAGCCTGCGCAGAATCGACCAGGCTGGGCTCCGCTAAAAGGTCACCGATCGTGATATCGAGCTGATTTGCCAGGCTCTGAATTACAGATACTCGATCGAGCTGTATCCGATTATTCTCAACTTTGTTGAGCCAGTCTTCAGTTCGACCAATAAGATCGGCCAGCACCCGTTGTGACATACCGCGTCTCCGGCGATACCAAGCTACTCGTTCGCCGATAGTCATTGCCTCTGTCATTCCCCGCACTACATCAGTCTAGCTGGGCGGACCGACACGCAAGGGCATCCCCGGAAAATTTTTCCGGGTTGAGGGCCACTGGCGGATTTAGCTTTGTCTCAGGCCAATTCGGGCCGCATCAACAAAAGGAGATCAAGTCATGGCACTGGGAAATACGTGGTTGCGCCTGCCGTTCGCGGAGGCGTGCCCGATGGGGATGTACCTGCTGGGAGAGGTGTCCCCGATCCTGGAGTACTCGAAGGACAAGGACGCTCCGAAGCGTCAGAAGGTCGATCTGGACAAGGACGGGAACGGCACCGGGAAGCGGCTGTGGAAGGCCACGGTGGTGATCCCGGATGGCTCGAACGCGAAGTCGGTCAGCTACGACGTGACGTTCGTCGCGGACGTGAGGCCGGTTCCTTCGGTCGGTGAGGCGGTTCCGGGTATGACTCCGATCGTGCTGGAGGGCATGGTCGTGAAGCCGATGTTGGCCGGTTCGGGTGAGTTCAAGTCGATCACGTGGGCGATCCGTGCGACCGGGATCAAGGGCGATGTCTCCGGCGCGAAGCAGCCTCCGGCGAATCCGGGTGCCGCGCGTCCGGCTCGTGACGAGAAGGCTGCGTGATCGCCATGTCGTATATGCGTACTGCGGTTCGCTGCTATGACGGCGTGGAGGCGGAATACCTTCCGGCGCATGGCACCGATTACGGCACGTGGGTGCCCGCATACATCCTGGTGCAGTTCGCGAAGGGTGATGCGACTCTCGGCCTGTCGATCGAGGATGCCCGCACCGTCATGGAGCGTCTGACCCGAATCCTGATGTTGCACGACTCGGTGGAGCATCTGGCGGCTGAGAAGGCGGTGGCGTGATGACATCGCAGGTCAGGACACCGTTCGTCGCTGGTGAGCTGCACGGCATGAAATACCAGCCGGTTCGGAAGATCCGCCTGGATCGCGCCGCCGGTACTGCGGTGCTGACGGCTCCGTATGTGGAGTTCCAGGTGGGCGATGCCCGCGTCATGTTGCTGGTCGAGGATGCGCGGGATCTGCTGGAAGCGCTCCCGAACGTGCTGGCTCAGCATGACTACGCCGAATACCTCTCCGACACACCGAGGTTGGAGGCGGTCTAGCGATGACCACTCAGTGGTCGGGGATGCGGTTGGCACGGGTGTTCGCGATCGTGACGATCGTGGGTGTCGGTGCCGCTGCGTTCGTCCTCAGTTTCGCCGCCCTGCGGGATTTGGCTGTGCTGGCGCATATCCCGGCGGGTTGGGCGCGGCTGTTCCCGGTGATCATCGACGGCACGATCATTCAGGCCACGGTGTCGGCGCTGGCGCTGGCCAATAGTCCGGAGCGCCGGTTCTTCACGTTCGTGTTGGCTGCGGGCGCGGTGGTTTCGATTATCGGCAACTGTGTGCATGCGGCGGTTGCCGGTCACCAATTGCCGTGGTGGGCGGCGGCTCTGGTGGCCGCGGTGGCTCCGGTCAGTCTGTTGATCGATACCCATGGTCTGGCGATCCTGCTGCGCGCCGGTAGCGAGACCGTGCCTGCAGTGGTGCCGGAGCCTGAGTTCGATCCGCCGGAAGAGGTTGCGGCCGAGCCGGTTTCGATTCCTGATCCGGTGCGTTCGGTGGCGGTGACTGCGATGCGTCGTTCGCGTCCGGTGCAGCAGGAGATGTTGCCGTTGGCGATCCCGGTCGGGGGTGTGTGATGCCTCCTGTCTCCGATGGTGCCCGCCATATGGCCGCGCTGGCGGTGCTGGGTTTGCTTGCTGGGGGTGGGGTGGTGTGGGTGCTGGCGTTCGGCCCGCGCCACCCGGTCCTGTCCCCGGTGCCTTCGGCTGCGGCGGTGATGGCTACCACGTCGCAATCCCCTGTTACTCAGGTTCCCGTGTCGTCGGCGGTTCCGGCGTCGGGCTGCTGGATGTTCTGTGACGAACCGCCGCTTCCTCCTGCGGACGCGAACGGGTGTCGCCTGTTCTGTGATCTGCAACGACCCTCGAACGACGGGAGTGACCGGTAGTGGAACTGGCGACGACACTGCCGCCGTTGGCGGCGATAGCGGGTGGTGTGGGCATGGCGGCGCGGATGGCCTTCTGGTCGCGTCGCGAGCCCGCCGAACGGCAAGAGAGCGTGCAGGATTGGGTGAACGAGGCTCCGGCC
Organism: Nocardia pseudobrasiliensis NBRC 108224; assembly: GCF_001613105.1. Lineage (GTDB taxonomy): Bacteria > Actinomycetota > Actinomycetes > Mycobacteriales > Mycobacteriaceae > Nocardia > Nocardia pseudobrasiliensis. The sequence continues at coordinate 104,451 of NZ_BDBS01000020.1, forward strand.
GCGTTGAAGGCATCGGTGCTGGTGTTCTGCGATCCGGGCCAGTCGTGGCTGCTGTGGCGTGAGACCGGTCTCGGGTCCGCTGACAGTGGTTTCCCGACCGTGATGGATGTGGACTACACCCGTTACGGACTCGATGTGACGGTGCAGATGCGCGGCGGCCACACCCGCAACGACTGGGTCGAGCCCGAGACGTTGGATGCGATCGCTCAATACGTCGGTGTGCCCGAGGTGGCCGCGACGTTCCCGCATCCCGGATTCGTCCGCCTCCAGGTGAAGGTGTTCGACACCCTCGCTGCCTCGGCAACGGTGCCGATGGTGGTCCCCGATGATGTGGACCTGGAGGCGGTACTCACCGGCGTGTTCGAAGATGGCGAGGACTGGTGTGTTCCGGTGCAGCACCGCCATGTCCTGATCGCCGGTGGCATGAATGCCGGTAAGTCGAACATCCTGTGGTCGTTGATCAATGGGATGGGTCCGGCGATTCGGTCGGGGCGAGTGGATTTGCGGGTGATCGACCCGAAGGGCGGGCAGGAACTGTGGGCGCTGAAGCCGCTGTGTAGCCAATTCGCTTGCACGACAGCCGAAGAGATGGTCGGGCAGATCGAGGGGACCGTAAAGGACATGGAGGAGGCGACGGTCGGCTACCGCAATATCCGCAAGCCGCAGCCGACGCCGGACAACCCGTTGGTGGTCACGATCATCGATGAGGCGGCCACCCTGTCGGCATTCTCGCATCCCAAGGTTCAGGAGCGGTTCGAACGTGCACACGGCAAGCTCCTGTCTCAAGGTCGCGCGCCGTTGTTCGCGGTGATCGAGACCGTGATCGATCCGTCGAAAGAGAATGTGCCGCAACGACAGTTGTTGCCGTACCGGATCGGTATGCGGATGGACGAGCCCACGCAGGTGGCCATGATCCACGGCCAGGGCGCACGGGAGCGGGGTTCGCGCTGCGATGAGATCCCGCACTCCACCCCGGGAGTCTGCTACGTCCAGGAGGACGGCAAACCCGGTTTCCGGCGGGCTCGCGCGTTCCATGTCACCGATGACGACATCGATCGCATCGTGGCCGACTACACCCCAGCGCCGCGGCCGGTGGACCTGCGCGCGTTCGAGCGGGGTGATGCCGCATGAGCACCCGCGCGAAGAAGGAATCGAAATCAGCACAGCCGCAGGTGAATCCGATCGTGCAGGCCGCAGCCGACCAGGTGAACAAGACCAAGCGCCGCAACAGTAACGCCCTGGCGAAAGAGCGCCTGCGTCGGTGGGAGTGCCGAGATCAACTGTCGCTGTTCGATCTTCCGGAGGTGACCGAATGACCACCACCTCCGCGAAGTCGAAGATGGATATGTCCGATTGGCTGGGACTGGGTGTGCTGCAACTGTTCGGGTATGTAGCTACTGCGATCCGGTGGGCGGTGTTGTTCCCGATGATCTCGATCCCGATCGGGCTCGCGGTCACGGGATGGGTGCTGATGGATTGGGGTGTGGGTGTCGGGGCGATCGGGGTGTTCGCCGCGGGGATCATGCTCTGGCGCTGGCAGCGTCCGGAGATGTTCGAGCGGTGGATCACCCGACGTGCCCGCGCCCGGTTCCTGACCTGGTGGCGCTACCGCAACCGCTGGGCCACACGAGTGCACGCCTGCGGGTTGACCCTCACCTGGGGCGATTCCACGCTCGTGCCGCGCCTGGAGGCGGTCGAAATCGGTGTCGCGCTGGACCGGCTACGGGTGCGGATGCTGGAAGGTCAATGCCCGGACGACTACTACAGCCGCGCCGAACGCATCGCCCACACCTTCGGTGCCAGCGAATGCCGGACCTCGATCGTCGGCCCGGGGATCGTGGCATTGGTTCTGCGCCATGCCGATTCCCTCGCGGCACCGGTGTCCCTGCCCCGTTCCGGTGGGCACGGCAGGAAGGAGGCGGCATGAGCGAGGACGCCACCGTGACCGAGCTCGCGACGGCTCGTGAGACTGCCGCCGATCGGCGCGCCTACCCGGATTTCACCGATGTGGCTCACGCGCTGGCCGATGAGCTGGGGGTCTGCCGTCGACCGTTGCCGATGCGAGTCTACGACACCGACACTCACACCTCGAAAGTTGTTGGCGCACCGTGTAAGTCGACACTCAGTAGCGCTTGTCCGGCGTGCGCGGACCGCAATCGGCGGTTGCGGATTCAGCAGTGTCGAGAAGGCTGGCATCTGGATGTGGAGCCGGTGCGGGTCACCAACGAACCCACCGAGCTGCAGAAGGCGTTGGTGTTGGCCCGGGTGGACCTGTTCGCCGAGTTCCAGACCGCGAAGGAGGACAGTGATACCGATCTGATGGCCGGAATCCGGGAAGTGGTCACGGATCTGGATGAGGAACTGCGCTCGACCGGGTTCCGCAAACGCCTTCCGGCGCTGGATGCGCAAGCGGCCAAACCGCGGCGTGTCCGGTCGACCAAGCGTCGTCAGGATGCGCCGAACCTGCCGAAGCGTCCCCGTTCACGGCGCACGATCGGCACCGAGTACGCGGGGAAGTTCCGCCCCTCGATGATGATCACGCTGACGATGCCCAGCTACGGCCGGATCAACTCCGACGGCGCGACCGACGAGAAGGGCCATGTCTGTGGCGACGGTTCCCCGGTCGATCCGGATCACTACGACTACCGACGCGCCGCGCGGGACACGGTGCATTTCAAGTCGCTGATCGATGTGTTCATCGAGAACCTGCGGCGGGTGGCGGGCTGGAACATCCAGTACTACGGGGTGGTCGAACCCCAGCGGCGCGGTGCCCCGCATATCCACATCCTGATCCGCGGCACGGTCCCCCGCGAGATCGTGAAACAGGTCGCCGCAGCGACGTATTACCAGGTGTGGTGGCCTCATCACGATCGCCAGGAGTACGGCGGGGACCGGATGCCGGTGTGGGACTACAAGACCGGCACCTTCGTTGATCCCGACACCCGGCATCGGCTGCACACCTTCGAGGAAGCTCTCGACATCATCGACTCGGCCGACGATGTGGAACCGGCGCATGTGGTGTGGCTGGGTTCGCAGATCGACCCGAAGGACATCCGCGGCGTGCTCGGCAACTCCGAGGAAGCGGGCCGCCATATCGGCTACGTCACCAAGTATCTGACCAAAGCGGTTGGAGAGATCCTGGAACCGCCGAACCAACGCACCGCCGACCATTACGACCGCCTCCACGCCGAACTCCAGCGAACCCCGTGTTGCGAGGAGTGCGAGGTGTGGTTGCTGTACGGCATCGTCCCCAAGGGCGCGAACGAGAAGACAGTCCCGGGCCGATGCAAGCGAACAGCCCACCGCCGCAACCTCCTCGGTGTCCCCGGGCGGCGGGTGCTGAACTCCCGTCAATGGACCGGCAAGACCCTGCCCGACCACAAGGCCGACCGGATCGAATTCGTTCGGCAGTTGCTCGCCAAGGTCGGCATCCTCAAACCCGACACCTCACACCTGAAGATCACACCGACCCGCCCCGGGGACAAGGACGTACCACCCCGCGACCATCTGATCATGGGCGAACTCGCGCGAAGGCGGGCATGGCAGGCCGAGTGGAAGATTGCGCAGCTGGCCGATGCGAGTCCGCCAGGGGCACAAGATAGTTCGACAATTCCGGAAGCGGCATAGGGAAGGAGGGCGAGTTCATGTCCAGATTGTTGACCGAGCAAGAGGTTCGGAAGCTGATCCCGATCGGGCACAGCAAGTACTACGAGTTGATCGGTTCCGGTGAGTTGCGGTCGGTGAAGATTGGTCGGCGGCGGTTTGTGACCGAACAGGCCGTGGCCGACTACATCGCTGATCTCGACAAGGCGGCGTAGCGTGCCCAGACAACGATTGGCCCCGGGCGAGTGGGGCGAGATTACGGTTACTCAGACCGGCCCTGGCAAGTTCGTCGCGTCGGCGTACGTGCGCGATGAGGACGGGCAACGTCGGCACCCGTCTCGAAGCGGCACCAGTTCAGAGGATGCACGCCGGAATTTGCAGCGGCACTTAAAGAAACGAACGACTCCGATGGTTGGCGCGGTGGTGAGTGATCGGACGCCGCTGTCGGAGCTGTTCGAGATTTGGATTGCGACGAAGCGCAAGCTCAAACCGCAGTCGGCGGACCGGTATCGGCGAATTTGGGGGCGATACGGGGAGAGGCAGTTGGGAGCTCTGCGGGTCCGGGAGCTGCCGACGAGCCGGGCTGAGCGTCATCTGTCCGTCGTGGCCGATCAGTCCGCGGCTAGCGCGAAGACGTTGCGGGTCGTACTGCTGGGGATGTTCGCGTTGGCGGTCCGGTATGACGTGCTGGCGGTGAATCCGGTCCGGGAGACGAGTAGGGCGTCGAGTAAGCGGTCGGGGGCTCGCGCGGTCACTCCGGAGCAGTTCGCTGTTGTCCGGCAAGCGGTTAGGGCGTATCGGGATCGAGAGCACGGTTTTGGGCCTCGCCCGGGAAGGCAGCTCCCCGAATTCATCGATGTACTGGCGTCTACGGGCTGTCGGCCGAATGAGGTTCTGTCGCTGCGATGGTCGGATGTTGATCTGCTGGCGGACCCACCTCGCATGACGGTTGCGGGCACGATCATCGATCACGGTGCGGTGAAAGGCGAAGCGCTGCACCGACAGGACGAGCGGAAGGGCGACGCTCCCCCGCACACGGTGTTCCTGCCCAAGCTGGCGGTGGAGGCGTTGACGGTGCTGTTCGCCGAGGCGGTCAGTCCGGACGCTCCGGTGTTCACCAATCGTGATGGCGGCTGGATGAGTCTGGCCAATCTCCGTCGTTCGCTGCGCGCGGCACTCCCCGAGGAACTGCGATGGGTGACTCCGCGTAGTTTCCGGCCGACCGTGGCCACCGTGGTACGTGATGATCTCGGTCCGGCGGAAGCGCAGGCTCAGCTGTCGCACGCGAAGTTGGCCACTACCGAGCGCCACTATCTCGAACGACGGACTGTCGGCCCGGACGCACGAGCGGCCCTGGACCGGTACGCCTCGGGAAAGTGACAGATCGTTTGTGACAGGAAAGTATCGAGTTCCGCCGGAAATGACCGGATAGCAAAAACGGCCCTCTACCATTCGTACTGGTGGAGGGCCGTATTCTGCTCCCCCATCTGGACTCGAACCAGAAACCTGCCGATTAACAGTCGGCTGCTCTGCCAATTGAGCTATAGGGGACTATCCTCGGCTCGCCGTTCCGGGCGGGCCGAGGTGAAACTTTAGCGTATCGGGCGGCGGGGGCCCAAATCGGGGCTCTAGCTGGGGGGATGGGGGGTTAGGGGGTGGGGGTCAGGGGGATGGTGAGGGTGGTGGGGTGGGTGGGGTCGTGGAGGATGTCGAGGGTGGAGCCCAGGAGTTTGGGGAGGGTGGGGAGGGGGGCGAGGGTGGAGGGGAAGTTGCCGGTGGTGATGCGGATTCGGAGGCGGTGGGCGGGGGCGAGGCGGTAGTAGGTGGGGCGGAGGCGGATGTGGAGTTCGACGACCTCACCGGGGGTGATGGGGGTGGTGTCGGCGGAGGAGAGGTTGTGTTCGGGTGAGTAGACGGTGCCGTCGGGGGTGCGCCAGGTTTTGGCCTCGTCGAGGGTGCGCAGGGTGGCGAGTTGGGCGCCGCCGGTGATTTCCGCCGATGTGCCGTCGGGGGCCACGTCGTCGAGGTGGACCTGGAGGGCGGCCTCGTCGACGCTGGAGGTAATGAAGGTGTGCAGGTCGCCGGGGCCCGCCACCAGGGTTGGTTCGGCGACCGGATCGCCGGTGTAGGCGATGCCCGACTGTGGGCCGACCGACGCGCCGCCGCAGGGATCGTTGACGTTGAACAGGTTCAGCACCAACTGCAGGGCGCCCGCGGTCCACTGCTCGAAATTGTCTCGGTTGCAGATGTTTTCGACCGGCGAGTAGGCCAGGCGGTCCGGCGCTCCCCCGGATTCCGCGCCCAGGGTGCCCGCGCCGAGGCGGAAGTTCGTCGGGCGGGCGGCGGCGAACGGGTAGGCGGTCGTATTGGCGCCCGCACCGGTCTGATCGATCACATGCAGCGTATCGGGGGTCTTATCGATCCCGTTGTCGATTCCCTTGAGCCAGTGGTCGAACCACGCGATCGCGATCGGATCGGTGTCCATGCGCGCGTACGGGCCCGCGCCCATGCCGACGTGATACCAAGGGCCCATCAGCAATTGGAAGCGCGGATCGGTGGGCGCGTCGGGATCCATCGGGCCGTACTGCGGGCGGCCCGCGGCGAGGTTCTGCAGTTGCGCGTAGTTCTGGAAAGCGCCGTCCTGGTAGAGATCCCAGATGCCGTCGACGAAGTAGGTGGGAATGTCGTTGTCCACCAGGGCATGCATATTCGGTCCGAAGTCGCGGGCCTGCCACCACGCGTCCTTGTGGCCGTAGACGCCGTTACCGTAGCCCTCGATGAGTTTGGCCAGTGGAGTATCCGGAGAGGCCAATGCGCCGCGCAGATGGTCGATCAGGGCCTGAATCGCCACCTGTGGGGTCAGCGGTAGATTCAGGATCGGACCGAGCGCGCCCATGAACTGGATCGCGGGGATGAGCGCGGTCAGCAGGATCGGGCTGAACATGCCGTCGTGGCTGACCACATGTTTGAACACATCGTTGGGGATGGTCATCATCATCATCGCCTTCAGCGGCGAATCCGGGCGGCTGTGCTCGGCGGTCAACATGCCCGACACACCGGGGAACGAATAGCCGAACATGCCGACCTTGCCATTGGATCCGGGCAGCCGCGCCGCCCAATCCACCAGCTCGTTGCCGTCCTGACCGTCCTTCGGGGAGGCCGGATCCCACTCCCCCGTCGACGAACCGGTGCCGCGCACATCGGCGATCACCTCGATGTAGCCGCGCTTGACCAGTTCGTCCTGGGTGCTCATCGCCTGGTGCGCAATGCGATTCAGATCCGCCAGATTGTCCGGCAGCTGAACGTGCAGGGCGTCCAGCGCACCCTTCACCGCGCCGAGCACCGTCGAGGTGATGATGCCGTTGAGCCCGATGTAGGTGGTGTAGTCGACGATCACCGGGAACTGTCCGGCCGCGCGCTGACCGGTCACCGGATCGGTGGGATAGCGCACGGTCGCGGTCAGCTGGGTTCCGTCCGACAGCGGAATCACCTGGCCGAGATCGACTCCGATCCCGTAGGCCGGGGGCGGCGGGGTGTAACCGGCGGGGTAGCCGATGCCCGCGGGCGCGGTCGGGGCGGGCCCGAACAGCGGCGCGGCGGTCGCGTCGGTGATCGGCACCGCGGCCGCCACCAGCACGCCCATCGCGGTCGCCGCCCCGGCGAGTGCCCATCTGCTGCCGTGAATCACGTTGCCCTCCAACCGGTATGACGACTTCGTCCGGAACGTGATTCAGCACACAGCACAAACCCATGGGCCGTCCATCACCAAACTCATGAATCCCACGGCAAAGTTCCGTGCATAGTGCATATTTCGCTGCGGAACGAATAGGACAGAACCGAACTTGTCGTACCCGTCTGTCATCGTAAGGGCGAAATTTCGCGTGGACGGGACCTGGATCGACAGCCGTGGGGCGCGTCGGGCAGGATGTACGGCGCGGACAGTGACTGGGAGGAGCCCAAGGATATGCTGCGGTTGATCATCGGCGTCGCAGCCGGTTACGTGCTCGGCGCCAAGGCCGGGCGAGCCCGCTACGAGCAGATCAGCAAGACCACCCGCGCGATCACCACCAGTCCGGTCACCCGCAAGATTCTCGTGGTCGGCCGCCAGAAGCTGTCGGACAAGCTGAGCACGCAGCCCAAGCTCGAGCCGATGGAACCGATCGATGAGCGGACGACCATTCTCGTACCGCAGGATCAGTTGCGCCGCTGAGCGACTCCGGGCCTCAGCCCACGGCGAAGTCGCCGGAACCGCCCATGGCCTGCGCGAGCAGGCTCTTGCGGTATTGCTCGAGCGCCACGAGATCGCCGAACAGCGCCATGTAGGCGTCGGGCTCCTCGGTGGAGGAGACCCGCTGCAGCCTGGACTTCAACTCCGCGATCTGACGCCCCACCCATGCCTCCTGGATACGGGCGAGCACACCGGAGACGAAGCGCTGAATATCGTCCAGCGATTTCACCGGCAGCGACTCGGTGGCCAACTCCGACACCAGCGCGCGCAGCGTCAGGTCATCGGTGTGATCGCTGACCGCCGCGACCCATTCGGCCCCGCCCAGACCCGCGGCCGTGCCGCCCGCCTGCACGATCGCCGTACGAACCGCGGTGTAGGCCGGATGGGTGAACGCCTCCTGATCGAGCGAGTCGAATACCGGCCCGGCCATCGCCGGGTACTGCAGCGCGGCGGCGAGGACCTGACGTTGCGGCAGCAGCACCGGATCGTTGGGGTTCGGGCGGGCCGCGGGATGTTCGGCCACCGTGGCGTCCAGCGCGTCGGGCTTGCCGGGGCGACCGGCGGGCCGGGCCGGGCCGCCCTGGCGCAGGCGACGCGCCTCGTCACCGACGCGCCGCACCACCTGATGCTCATCGGGCCAGCCGACCAGCGCGGCCAGCTTGAGCCCATAGGCCTTGCGGTGCACCGGATCCTTGATCTGCGCCACCAGCGGCACGGCCTCGCGCAGCGCCTGCACCTGCTTGTCGGCGCTCATATCCTTGCGCACCGGATCGTCGTAGTACTTCTCCACTATGCCGCGAATCGCGAACTCGTAGAGCGGAACTCGCCGCGCGACCAGATCCTTCAGCGCGGTGTCGCCGGAGCGCTGCCGCAATTCGCAGGGATCCTGACCGTCCGGCGCGACCGCGATATAGGTCTGCATGGCGATGCGCTGATCACCGGAGAACGCCTTGAGTGCCGCGGCCTGTCCGGCCTCGTCGCCGTCGAAGGTGTAGATGATCTCGCCGCGCATCCAGGTGTCGTCCATCAGCAGGCGGCGCAGCACCAACAGGTGCTCCTCGCCGAAGGCCGTACCGCAGGACGCCACAGCGGTTTTCACCCCCGCCATGTTCATGGCCATGACGTCGGTGTAGCCCTCCACCACCACGGCCTGATGGCTCTTGGCGATATCGCGCTTGGCCAGATCGAGGCCGAACAACACCTGAGACTTCTTGTACAGCACCGTTTCCGGCGTATTGATGTACTTGGCCGTCATCTGATCGTCGTCGAACAATCGGCGCGCGCCGAAGCCGATGACATCGCCGCCGAGGTTGCGGATCGGCCAGAGCAGGCGGCGGTGGAAGCGGTCCATGGGACCGTGCCGACCCGGCTTGGACAGTCCGGCCGCTTCCAACTCCTTGACGTCGAAACCCTTGCGCAGCAGGTGTTTCGTCAACGTATCCCAACCGCCCGGGGCGAATCCGCAGCCGAACAGGCGCGCGGCGTTGGCGTCGAAATTGCGCTCGGTGAGGTAGTTGCGTGCCGCCGCGGCCTCGGGCTCGGCGAGCTGGGACACGTAGAACTCGTGCGCGGCGGCATTCGCCGCGACCAGGCGCGAGCGGGTGCCGCGATCGCGTTGCACCGAGGTGCCGCCACCCTCGTAATTGATCTTGTAGCCGATCCGGTCGGCCATCTGCTCGACGGCCTCGACGAATCCGACATGATCGATCTTCTGTAGGAAGGCGAACACATCGCCGCTCTCCCCGCAGCCGAAGCAGTGGAAGTGATTGTGATTGGGCCGGACATGGAACGAGGGCGACTTCTCGTCGTGGAACGGGCACAGGCCCTTCATCGAGTCGGCCCCCGCGCGCTTGAGCGCCACATACTCACCGACGACATCCTCGATGCGCACGCGTTCTCTAATTGCCGCGATATCGCGATCAGGGAGTCGTCCGGCCACGATGTTCGAGTCTAGCCGGATCATGAGACGGTCACGGCGCAGGTGGGCGGATCGCCAGATACGCGCTGCTCCACAATTGGGCGGCATTGGATTCGGTGACGTCACCGGCGGCTGCCCCGAAGGGGACGGTGTGATAGACGCCGTTGTCGATGCGCCAGCTCCACAGTTCGGAGCTGTGCATCGGTTCGGTCGCGACGATCGCCTGCCACAGGGTGTGCTGGGCGGCGGTGAGGCGTTCGCGGATCGGCGCGGGCAGGTCGGGGCGGTGCAGTTGGCGTTGGAGGCCCGCGGCGAAGGCCGCCTGCTGCCAGGACCACACGACCGTGCCGTGGTAGTGGTGGGTGGTGAACTGTGCGCGCAGGCTCGGGTCGGCGAAGGCGGGATCGGCGACCACCGGCCCCGTGCCGGTCATCAGGCCCAGGGGGAACGGGCGGATCATGGTGGTCACTTCGGCGTCGAGTCGGTCGGGGGGCGGCTCGCCGAGCAGTAGGTCGAAGATGTCGTCGGAATGCAGGATCGGGATCGGGTGGCCGTCGGCGGTCAGGGCGACCGAGGGGAAGGTGACGGGTTCGGAGCCGAGGGCGGCGAGGGCGTCCTGGGCTGGGACACCGGCACTTTCGGCATAGGAGCCGATCGCGGCGCGGGCGGTGGGATTGTCGATGGTCACGGTGAACAGGCGCGCCGCCTCAGTGCTCCACACCTTCGCGTGGGCGGCGGCCAGGGACAGCTGCGTGCGGTCGTCGGGGGTCAGGTAGGGATCGAGGCGGCCGCTGTCGAGCAGTCGCGCGGTGGCCTCGAGGGCGGCGGGGACGAGGATGGCGTCGACGTCGTAGGGATAGCGGCCGCCGCCCAAGCCGGTTTCGCTGTCGCGCCACTCCCCCGCGTTGTGCCCCGGTTTCAGGGCGATCAGGTTGGTGTAGCGCGGATCGTGGGCGAAGGGTTCGGCGGTCGAGACGACCAGACGCAGATTGCGGACCAGGGCCTGGCCGTCGGAGATGTTCGGGGCGGCCTCGGCGCGTAGGAAATTCGCGGTCCGGGGCGCGCCCTCGGCGTGGTCGAGCAGATAGGCCGCGGCGACGGGGGCGAGTAGATAACTCTCGTCGACCATGCCGTAGTCGTAGATCGGCGCGGCGCTGCGCGTGCCGTCCTGCTGCTCGTGGGTGAGGATCGCGAATTCCGAAACGGCCTCCTCGTGGGCGACCGTGCCGTCGGAAGCGAGACGGGTAAGCACAGAACGCAGTCCGGCCTCGGTGGCGTCCGGGGCGAGGACGGGCATCAGCATCATCATCGACAGCAGCGTGTCGCGGCCGAAATAGGTGTCGAAGCGCCAGGATCCGGCGAGGAACTTCTCGCGAAAGCTCAGGAAGCTCAGCGTGTTGCGCGGTCTGTCGAGATCTCGCTCGTCGCCGTTGAGCAGTGCCGAGCCCGACAGCGGGGTCAGCGGGGCGTCGCCGGTCAGGGCGGTTACGCGCAATGCGATACGGCCGTCGGGGCCCGCGGTGACCGAGCCGCCGTCCACGACGGTGCCGTCGGTGACCTGAAGGGCCAACCGATACCCGGGCGCGCCGTCGAGCCGATCGCGGGCCCAGCTCACGGTCTTCCCGAAGATGGTCGGCGGCGTGAGTACCTCGGCGGGAACGGGTTTGCCGTCCTCGCCGTAGGTACGCAGCACGCGCACATTGGACAGCACCGCCTGCTCGGGAGTCAGCACCGGCGCGGGAATCGACGCTTCGAAGACGATACCGTGCAGCTCCCGCCCCCGGGAATCCTTGTCGGACACGGCCTTCGGCGGCGTATCGAGATGCCATCGCGCCGCGGTCGTCAGCGAATCGAACCACAGCCCCGTCCCGCTGTTGCCCGCCGGGAAGGCCACCAGGATCCGCGGATCGCGCCCGGACCGCAGCAGCAGATGCGCCGCGCTCTGTCCATCGCGCAGGAAGTAGTTGAGGTTGTCCCCCTCGTCGACCTGAAAATGAAACGCGGTCTCCCTGGGCGGCGAGCTACCACACCCCGCCACCACGGATACCGAAACCACAAGTACCACAAGATATCTGCCGAGCGAACGCATCAGAGCCACCACCGCAACCCCCTGCTTCTCGATCCGACAAACCGGAAACAATGCGTCCAATGTACGACCACCCACTGACAAGTAGGTGAGTCCCGGCGAAAAGCACGCCGGGAAAAGAGGGTTGGGACGCGCCCACAGAGAACAGAGGGTTGAGACGCGCCCACAGAGAACAGAGGGTTGAGACGCGCCCACAGAGAACAGACAGTTGAGACGCGCCCACAGAGAACAGACAGTTGAGACGCCCCCACAGAGAACAGACAGTTGAGACGCCCCCACAGAGAACAGACAGTTGAGACGCCCCCACAGACAGTTGAGACGCCCGCACAGAGAGGAGAGGCACCCTCGAGAGCTGAGCCTCTCAGGAGAGAGGGCTGACGTTGGGGTGAGCGGGCGGCGAGGTGGATCAGTCGATGGTGGCGGCCACGCGTTCCAGGCGACTTTCCGTATAGGAGGCGATCTGGTCGACGATGACGCGGATTCGCGCCGTGTCGTCGGGGGCGGCGTCCCACCAGGGAAGCAGGAGGGGGTCGAGGATGGTGGGGGCGTGGGCGCGGAAGTGGTTGGCCACCTGGAGGATTCGGGCTCGCTGGGCGGTCTGGCGGTCGCGATGTTCGGGGTCGGACATGACGTAGCGCAGCGCTACGGTTTTGAGGACCGCGACCTCGGCGGCGACGATGCGGGGGACCTCGAGATCGGCGCCGTAGCGGGTCAGGCGGCGGCCGGTCCAGGTTTCGCGGGTGGCCTCGACGGCCGCGGTGGCGAAGCGGCCGACCAGATCACTGGTCAGGCGTTTGAGGGCGACCGAGGCGCGCAGGGTGCCGTCGTAACCCGCGGCGGCGGCGATCACCGGCAGTTCCGAGAGGCGTTCGGCGGCGGCGACCAGATCGTCGGTGGTCAAGCCGGGATGCTGGGCGTGGCCGAGACCGGCCAGGGCGGACTGTTCGGCGGGATCGGCCAAGGCGCGCAGGTCGATTCGCCCGGCGATCACGCCGTCCTCGACGTCGTGCACCGAATAGGCCACATCGTCGGACCAGTCCATGATCTGCGACTCCAGGCTCTGCCGCCGCTCCGGCGCGTCCTTGCGCACCCAGGCCAGCCGCTCCAGATCCACCCCGTAGGCCCCGAATTTGGTGGCCGATTCGGTTCGGCCCCAGGGATATTTGACCGTGGCGTCCAGGGCCGCCCGGGTCAGATTGAGTCCGAAGCTCTCCCCGGCCGCGTCGAACACCTTCGGCTCCAGCCGCGTCAGGATCCGCAGATTTTGGGCGTTGCCCTCGAATCCGCCGTGCGCGTCGGCGAATTCGTCCAATGCGCGCTCTCCGTTGTGGCCATAGGGCGGATGGCCGATATCGTGGGCGAGCCCGGCCAGATCCACCAGATCCGGATCGCAACCCAGCCCCTCGGCGATACTGCGCCCGATCTGGGCCACCTCCAGCGAATGGGTCAGCCGCGTGCGCGGGGTGTCCCCTTCGCGCGGACCCATCACCTGTGTCTTGTCCGCCAGCCGCCGCAGCGCCGCCGAATGCAGCACCCGGGCGCGGTCGCGCGCGAAATCGCTTCGGCGGGCGGGACAGGGCGACCAGCTCAGGCCCGCGGTATCGGAGCTTTCCGACACCATGCGCTCCCGGTCCTGGTCGGTGTAGGCGTCCCCGGCGCCGCTCATCGATCACTCCTCGAGATCATTGCTGCACGAGAGTCTTTGCTCCGCGATGGTCATTGCTCCGCGGTGTATTTGAAGTCTGCGGAGAAATGGGTGAGCTGATACCACAGCAGCGCACCCGTTTCCCGGGCGATACCGTGCGCCTGCGATTCGCGGGTGTAGACGGCCGGTCCGGTGCGCGTGGGCGCGGTCCACGCCCGCAGGCCCTCGTCGCGCGCCATGGTCCGGGTCCGCAGCGAATGCCACGGATCGCTGACCAGCACCGCCGAGGACAGCTCGCGCGCCCGCATCGCGGTGGCGACCGCCTCGATACTCTGCAGCGTGTCCGAACCGGTCTCCACCGCGAGGATCCGATCCGCGGGCACGCCGCGATTGCGCAGATAGTTCTTGCCCGAGGCCGCCTCGGTGTAGTTGTCGCCGACCTGTTTGCCGCCCACCGTGATCACCAGCGGCGCAACGCCTTTGGAGTACAGCCGGTAGGCCTGGCCGAGCCGGGCCTCGAAAACCGAGGACGGGGTGCCGTCGTACTGCGCCGCGCCGAGCACCACGATGGCGTCGGCGGTCGAGTAGTCGTCGATCCGCGCCACCTGCCAGACCCGTACCGCCGTCCCGCCCACCAGCACCAGCGCGATCAGCACCGTTCCGAGGATCACCCGGCGAATCCAGCGCAGCACGGCGGAACCACGCGGCCGGGCCGCGGCCGCGACGGGATCGGCGGGCGCTGGGCGGGTCGGGGCGAACGGCATTCCCCGAGTCTGCCAAAACTCGGTCACGCCGAGATTGCGGCGCGTCGCACGCCACCACCTCCGGCGCGTCGTCACCAACCGCGCTGCCGCCACTCCGCCAGCTGCGGCCGCTCGGCGCCCAGGGTCGTATCGTCGCCGTGGCCCGGATATACGGCCGTTTCGTCGCCGTAGCGCCCGAACAGCTTGTCCGTGACATCGGTGAGGAGGCTGTCGAACTCCTCCGGCGATGTGGTGCGACCCACGCCGCCGGGAAACAGCGAATCACCGGTGAACAGGTGCACCCGCCCGTCGCCGTCGGTCAGCGCCAGCGCCACCGAACCCGGGGTGTGCCCACGCAGGTGGATCACCTCCAATCCGAGCTCGCCGACGCGAACCGAATCCCCTTCGGCGAGTACGCGGTCGGGCCGAACCGGCAGCGGATCGGCGTCGAGGCTGTGGGCGGCGGTGGGGATGGCCGTCTCGGCCACCACCTTCTCGAGCCCCTGCCAGTGGTCGGGGTGCTGATGGGTGGTGACGATCAGCCCCACCCGGCCCGGCGCCTCCTGGCTCAACAGCTCGAGGATGCGGTCCGGTTCGTTGGCGGCGTCGATCAGCAGTGCGTCGCCGGACGCGGTGTCCTGCACCAGATAGACGTTGTTGTCCATCGGGCCGACCGACATCTTCACGATGCGTGCGCCCGGCACGTCGCGCTGCTGCGGATCGGAGCCCGGTGAGACATGGCCCGTGTAGGAACGATCGATCGTGATCACGCTGTCGATGGTAGTCATGGGCACCGACACGACGGTCGCGACTCAGCTCGCGGGCGGCACCGATTCACCCGAGCGGGTGACCAGCCACTGCTGGATCTCGATCAGATTGCCCTCCGGATCGCGCAGGTAGGCGCAGCGGATCCGATCGCCGAAAACGACCGGACCGGAGGCGATCTCGGCGCCGCGCTCATGCAACCCGGCCAGGTAGGGGTCGAGATCGTCGACCCGCAGCGACACCATGGCCGTATCGCCGCGCCCGGATTCGAGCACCCCGCCCAGCGCCGCGTCGAGGTCGGCGCGCTCGTGCAGGGCCAGGGCGCTGCCCAGTTCGGGTTTGAAGGCCGCGTACGGCGGGGCGGGATCGTCGAACTGCGGTGTCAGGCCGATCACGTCGCGATAGAAGTCGAAGGCGCGGGCGAAGTCGGAGACGATCAGCCGGACTTGAGTCAAATGCACAGATACCGAACCTACAACCAGCCGAGACGTTCGGCCGCCCGGACGGCCTCGGCCCGGGTGCGGGTGCCGGTCTTGCCGATCGCCGAGGACAGATGGTTGCGGACCGTACCCTCGGACAGATGCAACCGCTCGGCGATGGCGGCGGCGGTCGAACCGTCGGCGGCCGCGGCCAGCACCTCGCGCTCGCGCGCGGTCAGCGGCGAGGTTCCGGAGGTCAGCGTCTCGGTGGCCAGCGCCGGATCGACCACCCGCAGACCCATGTGCACCCGCCGCACCGCATCGGCCAATTCCCTTGCGGGCGTGTCCTTCACGACGAAACCACTGGCCCCGGCGTCGATGGCGCGGCGCAGATAACCCGGCCGACCGAAGGTGGTGACCATGAGGATCCGCACGTCGGGTTTCGCGGCATGTAGTTGCTCGGCCACCGAGATCCCGTCCATCCCGGGCATTTCCACATCGAGCAGCACCACATCCGGCCCGCTCCGCTCGACCGCGGCGAGCACCTCGTCACCCCGGCCGACCTCGGCAACGACCTCGAGATCGGTTTCCAGTCCGAGCAGCGCCGCCAGCGCACCCCGCACCAGCGCCTGATCATCGGCCAGCAGCAGCCGAATCATCGCACCTCCGTCGACTCGAGTGTTCCGGCGAAGACGATAGCGCGACCGGCCCCGGACATGGGTCGACCCGGCGCGGCTGGAGGTCCGCGCCGGGTCTCGCCGGGTACTTACCTCACCAATCCGCCGTGATGGGTCTCGGACGGCGCCACCGCGGCCCGGGGGGCCGGCTTCGCCGCGCTCCGACCGGGCAGGTCGTTGCTGAGGCCGTAGCCCGCGATCGAGAACGCGATCGCGCCGGTATTGGTGGTCAACGCCTTGTCGTTGATGTTGTCGATGGTGTCGCAGGGCGAGTGGTAGCAGGAGTCGTACGCCTTACCCGCCTGACCGCCGAACATCTTCTGCTCCTCGGGCGTCTTGATGCCCTCCGCGCCGGTGAACAGGCCGCCGACCGGGATTCCGGCCGTCATGAACGGGCCGTAGTCCGAGCGCCCGTCCAGGGTCGCGGGCACATGCGGGATCCCCTGCACATCGAAGTAGCGCGCGAAGTTCTTCTCGATGTCGACCGAACCGGCCGGACCCGGGCTGCCGTCGTAGATCATGTACGAGTAGTTCGGCGAGGCGATCATGTCGAAGTTGAGGTAGAGCCCGATCTTGTTGCGATCGGCCTCCGACAGCGCGCCCACATAGTGCTCGGAGCCGAGCAGACCGAGTTCCTCCGCACTCCACCACGCGAAGCGGAGCTTGTTCTTCGTCGGCACCGAGGACGCCTGCAGCGCGACCTCGAGCAAACCCGCACTGCCGGAACCGTTGTCGTTGATACCCGGACCCGCCAGGACGGAATCCAGATGGGCGCCCGCCATCACGACCTTGTCGGGATTACCCCACTTGGTATCGGCGATCACATTGTGCGCCTTGCGGATCGAGCTCTCGGTATCGGTCTTCAATCGCACGACCGTACCGGCCGGGGAGTTGAGATCCTCACCGACGGCGAAGCTCGCGCCGACCACGGGAACCGTGAATCCGGGGCCACCCAGGGTTCCTTGGAAGGCGTCGGTGCGGCCGGGCTGGCCCTCGTTGAAGATGATCACCCCGACAGCGCCGGCGGCCTGGGCGTTCTTCGCCTTCTCACCGAAGGTGCAGGTACCGCGCTGGACCAGCGCGATATTGCCCGCGGTGAAATTGGCGAAATCGGCGGCCTCACAACCGGAGGTCGAACTCGGCGTCGGGGCGGGCGGCAGTTGCAGATCGACGGCCTGGACCTTCGCGGTCACATCGCCGGAACCCGAATAGGTCAGGGTGGCGAAATCACCGAGTTTGCCGTTCGGCGTGGTCGGCGTGTAGACCTTCGCATCGGGTGAGACCTGGTTCAGGATTCCGGTCGACTTCTCCCGGAAGAACGGAAAGTCGAACTCCTGCAACGAGACCTGATAACCCGCGCGGCGCAGCTTGTCCGCCACGTACTCGCGAGAGGCGTCGAAGCCCGGGGTGCCCGCGGCACGGGTTCCGCCATTGGCCTTGGCGATGGCCTGCAACTGCTGCAGGTGTCGCTTGATGTTCTGGGTCTGAACCGATTTCGCCAATTGCTGCTCCGGCTGGGGAGCGGGCTCGGCATAGGCCGAACCCGCCAGCGCGAGCGAGACGGCGACCGGTAATGCGGCGACTGCGGCGAGGACGCGACCGGATCTGGCACGTCGGAAGATGCGGGACATGACAACTCCTCCCACGGGACCGATTCGTCCCGATCGTCGGAATCTAGATCGCCATGTCGACGCGCTGAAACCTCGATTGGAAACGAATCGTTAGGGGTTGCCGAAACGGTTACGAAAGTGTTGCGCGCAAACGCAATCCGCCGCCGTCGGCCGCGCCGAGCTCGAGTGTGCCACCCGCCGCGCGCATGCGCTCGCGCAGGCCCGTCAGACCGGATCCGGAGGCCGCGGTGGACACCATACCGATACCGTCGTCGGTGACCTCGATACTGGTCGCGTCGACGCGGACGGTGCAATGGGCGGCCTCGCTGTGGCGCACGATATTGGTCACCGCCTCGCGCAGCACCCAGCCGAACACCACGCTCTGCCGGGTCGGCACATCGACCACCACCGGCAGATCGGCGCGAATCCCGGCCGCGTGCAAGGCCGTTCGCGCGGTGGCGAGCTCACCGGCCAGCGACATCTCGCGCAGCCCGCCCACGGTGTCGCGCACCCCGGCCAGCGCCTCGCGGGCCAATCGCTCGACCTCGGCGATCTCGGTCTTGGCCCGCTCCGGATCAAGATCGACCAGCCGCCCGGCCAATTCGGTCTTGACGGTGATCACGGTGAGCGAATGGCCGAGGATGTCGTGCACGTCGCGGGCGACGCGATTGCGCTCCTCGACGATGGTCAGCTCGCTCTGCTGGCGACGGGCGATTTCGCGTAACCGCTTGCCGCGCGTGCCGACCTCACGGCCGAACCAGATACCCACCGGAATCAGGCACAGAGCCATCGTCCCGACACCGAATCCCCAACCGGGAATCAGCAGCGACAGCAGCAGGGTCACGCCGACCACCGCGACCACCACGTATCCGGATTCGCGAGTCGGAAGTACGAGTACCGCGGTCGCGGCGACGTACAGCAGAGTGGGGAACGCGGCGAATCCGAGCAGGATCATCAGTCCCGCGCTGATCAGGCTCATCGCACCCAGCGGCAGCCAGACCCGAGGATCGATCGGGCCCGGCTCGGCCAGCACGTTCGCACTGTCGGTACGCCGCTGGTACAGCGCGAAGGTGGTCGCGATCAATACCGACAGGGCGATCACCGCGGCCCCGGCGAGTCCGGATCGCAACCGGTCGCCCCCGGTCCAACGGTCGTGAATCGGCCCGATCAGATAGAACATCCACACCAGGGCCAGGAAGACGCCCCATCCGGCTCCCCGCCATCGGCTCGGGCGCGCCGGATCGGACGCGACGTTGTCCAACAACCGCGAGAACCGATGCGGCAGGTCGGCAAGCCTCATACCGGCGGACGCTACCGCACCGCCGGAGGGCTCCGGCGGCGCGGTCTCGAACTCAGCGCGCGGTGTCACGGCGGAACAGATACGCCGCGCCGCCCGCGAACACCGTGGTCCACACGACGACATTGAGCACCGCGAGCGCGACCGATCCCGGACTCTCCTCCCCGAACGGCAGTCGCGCGAGCGTCGCGATCCCGCTGGTCGGAAAGATTCGCGAAACGATCTCGAACCAGCCGCCGGGCTTGATGAACAGCCCGCCGCCGAAGCCCAGCGCAGCCACGGCCAGCCCGAGCACCTGCATCACATTCTCCGACGGCAGCAGATAGCCCAGCAGCAATCCGAACGCCGCGAAGACCAGCGAGCCGACCCAGGCCAGCACGAAACAGGCGACCCACGCCACCGGTGACAGGCGCGCGCCGAAGATCGCGCCGAGCACGAAAACCGAGGTGACGGAGAGCAATCCGAGCATCATCGACACCATCACCTTGGTCGCCACATAGGCCGCCGGGCGCAGCGGGGTCAGGCGCAGTTGGCGGCTCCAGCCGAAGGCGCGTTCGATGGCGACGGTCGCGCCGCCGGTCGCGGTGGAGAACATCGCGCCGTACACGGCCATCGACACCATCATGTAGCCGGTGAGATTGCCCGATCCGTAGGCCTGATCGCGCAGTGAGGACTGGGTGCCCACCGCCACGAACACCACCGCGGGCATGAGCAGGGCCAGGATGCCGGTGCGTTTGTTGCGCAGCATGCGGCGCAGTTCCAGGGTCAGGAATTCGGGGCTGAAGCCGCCGAACCGGTCGAGAGTGGTGGTGGTCATATCAGTTGTCTCCGGTCAGGGCGATGAAGGCGTCTTCGAGATTGCGGCCGGTGACCTCGAGGTCCACGGCCGGTGTGGCGGTGAGCAGGTAGCGCGCGACGGCGTCGGAGTCGCTGGTGTGCACCAGGATTCGGTCACCCCTCGTTTCGACCGAATCCACCCCGGGCAGGCCCTGCAATCGAGTCCGGTCCGCACCGGGCAGCGTGGCGCTCACGGTGCGTCCGGCGGCCAGGTTCTTGATCTCCGCGGCGCTGCCGTCGGCCACCACTTTCCCGTTGCGCACCAGCACGATTCGATCGGCGTAGGCGTCGGCCTCGTCGAGGTAGTGGGTGGCGAACAGTACGGTGCGGCCCTCGCGGGCGTCGTGGCGGATGGCGCTCCAGAAATCGCGCCGCCCCTCGACGTCCATGCCGGTGGTCGGCTCGTCGAGTACCAGCAGATCGGGATTCGGCAGCAGCGCCAGCGCGAAACGCAGCCGTTGCTGTTGTCCCCCCGAACATTTGCCCACCATGCGATCGGCCAAGCCGTCGATGCCCGCGCGCACCAGCACCTCGTTCACCGGGCGCGGATGTGAGTGCAGACAGGCCACCAGCCGCACGGTCTCGGCGACGGTGAGATCGGGCAGCAGGCCACCGGACTGCAGAACCGCCGAGACCCGTCCGGCCGCGATGGCGTGTTCCGGTGTGCCACCGAATAATTCGACCCGCCCGGAATCCGGGCGCAGCAGGCCCAGCAGCATATCGATGGTGGTGGATTTACCAGCGCCGTTGGGTCCGAGAAAGGCGACGATCTCCCCGGGCGCGACCGTCAGGTCGAGCCCGTCCACCGCGCGCACCGGACCGCCCGGCGTATGGAAGGACTTGGTGAGCCCGCGCAGCTCGATCGCGGGCGTCGCGATCGCCCGGGCCGACGGGCCGGAGGTGATGGCTGATGTCATAGCTCCACTGTCGTGCGCAGCGGGCCCGCGTACCTCGGCCGAGCGTCACGAACCGACCATGACAATCGTCATGGTCGCGATTGGTTTCGCGGCCGATCCACGCGCCGGCGCACCGGCGCGATCGCCCGCAGCGGCACGGCCAGCGCGCCGAATACGGCCGTGGTGGCCATGATCGCCTCCACGGCGATATTGGCCGCCACGATCAGCACGCACAGCAGCGTGGGCTGCGCGAACAATGCCGCGGAGACCCAGGCTTCCGATTGCACGGCCAGGATCGTCGCCGCACCGCACAGCAGCAGTCCGGCCAGCGCCGCCATCGCCACCCAGAAGTCGAGCAGCCGATCCGCCGGGGTCGCTCGCTCGACCGCCGAATCCACCACCACCGTCCCGCCCTTCCCGCCGCCGCACGCGGATTCCACCGTGCGGCAGCATCTTTCGTCGGCTCACCTTACTGGCCGGAAGCTTCGACCGGCCATTCACGAATGTGAACACGGAGGTGAGCACCGAACGGGAGTGGGGCACAGCGCGGTTCAGGGATGCAGCACGATCTTGCCGTGGGTGTGATCGCCCTCGAGTTCACGGAACGCCTCGCGGACCCGTGCCAGCGGATAGGTCGCGGCGATGGGCACCTCGAGCTCCCCGGTCGCGGCGAGATCGGCCAGTTCGGCGAGGACGTCGATGGTGTCGGCGGAGGCGTTGCCCTCGGCCTTGACCCCGTATTTCTCCACCGCGGGAAAGTCGATGATGGTATTGACGCGATCGGGCTTCACACCCAGTTCCAGCGCCAGGTCGACATAGCCGGAACCATAGGTGTCGACGAACGCGTCGATCCCCTCGGGCGCGGCGGCCCGCACCCGCTCGGCCAACCCGTCCCCATAGGCGACCGGGATGACGCCCTTGGACCGCAGCCAGTCGTGCTTGGCGGGTCCGGCGATGCCGATCACCGTGACGCCGCGTGCCCGAAGCAGTTGCACCACAAGCGAACCCACCCCGCCCGCGGCGCCGGACACCGCGATGGTGTCACCGGCCTCGGGGCTGACCGCACGCGCGGCGGCGAAGGCGGTGGTGCCCGCGACGAACAGCGCACCGGCCACATCCCAGGACAGTCCGGCGGGCTTGGGCGTCACCTGTTCGGCCGCCACCACCACCCGGGTGGCATGACTGGCGCGATTGTGCGTGAAGCCGAGTACCTCGTCGCCGACCTCGAGCCCGCTCACGCCCTCGCCGAGCGCGGCCACCCGCCCCGCGAAATCGCTGCCCTGTCCGGAGGGGAAACTCGCGGGCCAGCGCTCGTGCAGCAGACCCTCGCGGATCTTGGCCTCCCCCGGATTGATTCCCGCGGCGACCACCGTCACCGCCACCTCCCCCGGTCCGGGATCCGAATCCGGAGCCTCCACCACGTTCAGCACGTCGAGGTCACCGTACCGATCGAACTTGACCGCCTGGCCCATACCGCACCTCTTCCGTTGGGGGTTCCTGTGCATCCCGAACGGTTGCGGGCGGGCGGATATTTCCGACTCACGGGACGAGGGTCTCGAGATGGTCGACAACGACGAAGCGGCTGGCCGGGCTCGCGGCTGCGACCGCCCTGCGCAGTGCGTCCAGACCGCCGCCGTCGCGGGCGGGTTCGCTCAGCGGATAGTCGAAATCGTCCCAGTGTGTCGGCACCACATAGCGCGGATTGCCCAGCGTGCGTAGCAGTCGGGGCGCGTAGTCGCGAATCTTGGCGCCGCCCGCGGGCAGCAGCAGTACATCGGGTCGCAGCCCGGCCAGTTCGGACTCGATGTAGTTGGAGCCGCCGAAGTTCAGTACGCCGATATCGCCCATGGTCACCTGATAGGCCAGGGTGCCGCCCTCGACCAGATCGGCGATGACCCGCGGTCGCGGCAGTGAAGCCGCGCCGAGGCCGGTTCGCGTTCCGGGATAAGGGATCTGGGCTCGCGCGCCGAGGGCCGAATGCAGTGAGCGCAGCACCCTGATGCGGTAGCCGTCGAAGTTCAGATCCTCGCCACCGGTGACCAGGGACAGCTGCCGCTCCGGCGCGCCGAGGGCGAGCATCAGATTCAGATGCGTCTCGGTGCCCAGGACCGTGGCGCCGGTGCGCTGGGCGAGATAGGGGACGTCGGTCAGATGGTCGTAGTGGCCGTGGGTGACCAGGATGTGGTCCGCGCGCAGGCGACCGGAGTCGATATAGGAGTCGATCCGGGCAGTGTCCACCGAGATCGGCGTCTGCGGATCGGCGCCCTGCTCGGTATAGGTGCCGGTGTGGAAACGGGTGATCCAGGGATCGATCAGCACGGTCTTGCCGCCCGCGGTGATCTCCCAGCCGTTGTTGCCCCACCAGCGCAGGGTCACCCCGGACGCACCCGCCGGAGCCGTGGTCACCGCGGCCGGACCGCGCTGTTCGGTGACGCATCCGGCCGCCAGCAGCGCTGCGGCCGCCGCGACCGATCCCAGCAAGCCCCGCCTGTTCATTCCGCTCATAGCGAGCACGACACCACGGTCCGCGCGCCGCTGTCCAAGATCGACCTTTCGGCGCGCCCATATCGAAACCGATATCGTCGCTGCGTGGACCCCCTGCGCAAAATGCGGTACTTCGTCGCCGTCGCCGAGGAATTACATTTCGGACGCGCCGCCGAACGGCTCGGCATCGCCCAGCCGCCGCTGAGCCAGCGCATCCGGGAATTGGAAAAGGATCTGGGCGCACGGCTTTTCGATCGCGGCCGCGCCGTCACCCTGACCGAGGCCGGGCAGATCCTGCTCGCCGAATCCCGCGATCTGCTGGCCCGCTGGGACCGGATCACGACGCTGGTCGGCAAGGCCCATCGCGGGGAGATGGACGCGCTGCGCGTGGGCGTACCGCCGGAACTGGCCGGGCGGGTGCTGGCGGCGATCCTCACCGAATTCGAGCGACGACATCCGCAGGTGCGGCTGGATCTGCAGGAGCTGTCCACCTCCGAACAGCTGCGGCTGCTGGCCGATCGGCAGATCGATGCCGGACTGCTCCAGCATCCGGTGGATGTGATCGGACTCGAACTGGGCCCGGCGATCGATACCCCGCTGGGTGTGGTCCTGCAGCGCGATTCCCCGCTGGCGGCGAAATCGGAAGTGGCGCTGCCGGAATTGAGCGGTCACGGCGTGGTGCTGCCGCCGCGCGCGGCCGCGCCCGGACCCTATGACACTATGCTGCGCCAGTGCTGGGAACACGGATTCCGGCCCACCCGGGTGGTGCACGCGCGCAATCCGGAATTCGTTCTCGGCCTGGTGCTTTCGGGGCACGGGGTGGCATTCGACGAGGGCGCGGTGGCGCGCAAGGAGCCGCGGGTGGTGTGGCGTCGGCTGACCGGGGAGCCGCTGCGCAGGCGGCTGTCGCTGGCCTGGCCCACGTCCGCGCCGCATCCGCTGGCGGCGCGGCTGGCCGAGTTGATCGCGAATGTGCTACGCGCGGACGGGATTTCGACGCTCGCGCCCGCTCAGGACGCGGTGCGACCGTGGGATGTGCTGACCGGGCGGTGGTGATCCAGGGATTCGATCGCCGCCCGCGCGGCCGCGCCGATGGCGCGATCGACGCGCGGCGCGCGATCGGCGAGTACGGCGGCGCGGGTGAAAACCGCGACCGCGCAGCGAGTTCCGTCGGGGGAGCGCACCACGCCGATCTCGTTGCGGACGCCGGGCAGGGTGCCGGTCTTGCTCCACAGCGTGACCTCGTCGCCGAAGGCCGAACCGAGCCGGGCCTGGTTGAGCTGGGCGCCCATCAGTTCACGCAGCCACGCGCACGCCGCGGGCGGACCCGCCTCGTCGCGGGCGATCAGTTCGAGCAGCCGGGTCATCTCGCGCGGCGTACTCGCCGAGGTGCGGCCCGGATCCATGATGCGCAGGCCGAACACCTCCTCCGGCGCCATCCGCGGATAGCGGCGGGCGAATTCGGCGGCGTCGGCCGCGCCCATATCCTCGGCCATCGAGATCAGCAGATCGCGCAGCGCGCCCACGACGCGGGTGCGGGTCAGGCCCAGTTCGTGGACCCGTGAGCGCACATTGTCCAGGCCGACCCGATCGAACAGCAGATCCGCGGCGGTATTGTCGCTGACCGACAGCGCGAGATAGGCGGCATCGCGCAGGCTGTATTCGACATCGTCGCGACAGCCCGAGGTGCCGGGGCCGCCGAGCCGATCGGCGGCGGTGGCGCGCACACGATCGGTGGGATCGAGCTGCCCGGCCGCGATCTGCCGGGCCAGCTCCAGTACGAGCGGAACCTTGACCACCGAGGACAGCACGACGGGTTCATCGGCGCGCCAACCGGTTTCGGCCCCGCAGTCCAGACAGCGGGCGTGCAGCCAACCTTGCACGCCCGCGTCGTCGAAGACTTCGCGCAACGAGCCGGACTCAGGCCCCGAGCAACCGCTGGGCCAGATAACCCTCGACCTGGTCCAGCGAAACGCGTTCCTGGGTCATCGAATCGCGCTCGCGGACGGTGACCGCCTGATCCTCGAGGGTGTCGAAGTCGACGGTGACGCAGAACGGGGTGCCGATCTCGTCCTGGCGGCGGTAGCGGCGGCCGATGGCGCCGGCGTCGTCGAAGTCGACGTTCCAGTTCTTGCGCAGCTGCGCGGCGAGGTCCTTGGCCTTCGGCGACAGGTCCGCGTTGCGCGACAGCGGCAGCACCGCGGCCTTCACCGGCGCCAGGCGGCGGTCCAGCTTGAGCACCGTGCGCTTTTCCATGACGCCCTTGGCATTGGGCGCCTCGTCCTCGGAGTAGGCGTCGATCAGGAACGCCATCAGCGAGCGGGTCAGACCGGCCGCGGGCTCGATGACGTAGGGGGTGTAGCGCTCACCGGTGTTCTGATCGAAGAAGCTCAGATCGGTGCCGGAATGCTCCGAGTGGGTCTTGAGATCGAAGTCGGTGCGGTTGGCCAGGCCCTCGAGCTCACCCCATTCGCTGCCCTGGAAGTAGAAGCGGTACTCGATATCGACCGTGCGGGTCGAGTAGTGCGACAGCTTCTCCTTCGGATGCTCGTACAGCCGCAGGTTCTCCGGGTCGATGCCGAGATCGGTGTACCAGGCGAATCGAGTGTCGATCCAGTACTGGTGCCACTGCTCGTCCTCGCCGGGCTTGACGAAGAACTCCATCTCCATCTGCTCGAACTCGCGGGTGCGGAAGATGAAGTTGCCGGGGGTGATCTCGTTGCGGAAGCTCTTGCCGATCTGGGCGATACCGAACGGCGGCTTCTTGCGCGCGGTGGTCATCACATTGGCGAAGTTCACGAAGATGCCCTGCGCGGTCTCCGGGCGCAGATAGTGCAGGCCCTCCTCGGACTCGATCGGTCCGAGATAGGTCTTGAGCATCATGTTGAAGTCGCGCGGCTCGGTCCACTTGCCGACGGTGCCGCAGTCGGGGCAGCCGATGACCTCCATCGACACCGAATCCGGGTCGTCGATCTTGTTCTTGTCGGCGTAGGCCTCCTGCAGGTGGTCCTGCCGATGGCGCTTGTGGCAGTTCAGGCATTCGACCAGCGGATCGTTGAAGACGCTCACATGGCCCGAGGCCACCCACACCTGCCGGGGCAGAATGATCGAGGAGTCCAGGCCGACCACATCGTCGCGACTGGTGACCATGGACCGCCACCACTGCTTCTTGATGTTCTCCTTGAGCTCCACGCCCAGCGGCCCGTAGTCCCACGCCGACCGGGTGCCTCCGTAGATCTCACCACTGGGGTAGACGAGACCCCGACGCTTGGCGAGATTGGCGACGGTGTCGACCTTCGACTTGGGTGCCACTGTTGAAGCTCTCCCTCTGGATGATGGGTTGACGGCGATTCGATCCAGCGTATCGGGGCGACCGGCACACGGTCCAAGCAGTATGGCGACACGCGAGCGCATGGAGTTGACATGCGCACCTTTGCATATCAATAATGGCATCGGTTTCCAATAAGGAGTTGGTTCGATGACCACCGACAGCGGTGCTCCCCTGCGTCGCAGCCGTGTCGCCGTGGAGGCGCCCACGCCGATTCCGCACGATCCGTATCCGTATCGCGCGCCGACCGCGCCGGCCGTCCCGCCGCGCGCGATTCTGGACAATGCGGGCGAATTACTCCGCGCCCTGGCCGCGCCCGTGCGCATCGCCATCGTGCTGCAGTTACGCGAGTCGCCGCGCTGTGTCCACGAGTTGGTCGATACCCTGGGCGTCACGCAGCCGTTGGTCAGCCAGCATCTGCGGATCCTCAAGTCGGCGGGGGTGGTGCGCGGGGAGCGCACCGGCCGCGAGGTGATCTACGAACTGGTCGACGACCACCTGGCGCGCATCGTCGTCGACGCCGTCGCACATGCCGAGGAAGGGTGATTCGTGCCGGACAAGACGGGCACAACCGAGAAGACGGTCGGTATTCGCAGTACCCGCCAGCGCAGCGCCATCGCGGCGCTGCTCGGCGACATCGATGAATTCCGCTCCGCGCAGGAGTTGCACGACGAATTGCGCCGCCGCGGTGAGGGAATCGGCCTGACCACGGTCTACCGCACCCTGCAGTCGCTGGCCGACGCGGGAATGGTCGACGTCCTGCGCACCGACACCGGCGAATCGGTGTACCGCCAATGCTCCAAGGGCCATCATCATCACCTGGTCTGCCGCCACTGCGGCCGCACGGTCGAGGTCGAGGGCCCCACCGTGGAGGCCTGGGCCGAATCCGTTGCGGGACAGCATGGTTTCACCGAGATCAGCCACACCATGGAGGTGTTCGGCACCTGCCGTCCCTGCGCGGTCGCGCGGGACGGCAAGTGTTCCTGATTCCGCCCCTCAGGCGGTGACCGGGGTGGGTTCGACGGCCCGTGGGCGCAGGGCTGCCACGGTCGACAGCGCCAAAGCCGCTGCGGCCCAGGTGAACAGGACCGTCAGCGGGGTGGCGATCGCACGGCCGTCGAAGAACGCCGCCGAGCGCAGCAGCGTGGCGGCCGCCCCGGGCGGCAGGAGCTGACCGAGCGCGCCCCAGGGCTTCGGCAGCAGTTCCGGCGCCGAGGTCGCCGCGGAGAACGGATTGCCGATCAGCATCAGAAGCGCTGCGGCGACACCGATTCCGGCGCGACCGAGCACCGCGTACAGGCCCACGACCGTGCCCGCGACGGTGAACGACACCAGGCCCGCGATCGCGGCCAGGACGACATAGGATCCGGGCAGCAGCTGCAGCCACCCCTGCACGATCGACATACTCAGCAGCCCGCTGACGACCGCGAAGGTGAGCAGGCCGAGCACGCGCCCGCCGACCACCGGCACCGAGAGACTCAGCAGCACACCGGCGGCCAGTCCGGCCATCACCAGCGGCAGCACCATGGCGCCGAATCCCGCACCGCGCGGATCGTGCGAGTCGGCGGCGACCACATCCTGCACGGGCGCGGCCGGAGCTCCGGAGATCTGCTGTCCGATCTGCGTGATCAGCTGCGCCGCAACGGGACTCGACGCCGAGGCCACCAGCAGCCGAGGCTGACCCCCACCGGTGACGATCGCGCCGTAGGCATCCCGCCGCTCCAGGGCCGAACGCGCCGCGGCCTCGTCGGCGACCGTGGTGACCTCGAACGCGTCCGGATCGTGCTGGGTCATTTTCTCGGCGACCAGGCTCGCCTGCGGCCCGGCGACCACGATCGGCAGATCGCGCGGTGCGATCCGGGCGGCGGGCCAGGCGAAGGCGATCAGCATTACGGCCTGCAGTACGGCCGCGGCCAGACCCACGGCGATCGCGCGTGACGTGGCGTTCATGACGGGCTCCCCAGAAAATCGAATGTTCGTTCTTTTATGAGCCTCACGGTCGCATCCGGCCGTGAGCTTGTCAAGAACGAACATTCGTTTTACTTTGGAACCATGCCCCGAGTCAGCGAGGAACATCTGGTACGCCGTCGACAGCAGATACTCGACGCCGCCCTGGAATGCTTCGCCCGCAAGGGCTTTCACGCCACGTCGATGCAGGACGTCTTCGCCGAATCGGGGCTGTCGGCCGGTGCGGTGTATCGCTACTTCAAGAGCAAGGACGATCTGATCGCGGCCCTGGCCGCCGACGCCACGACGCTGGTGGGCGGGGCGATGGACGAGATCGTGCACCGCGATCCACTGCCCACGCCGGGCGAGGTGATCGCGGCCCTCACCACAGAGATCATCGGCATCGACCAGCACAGCGGCCGGGTCCGCCTCGCGCCGCAGGCCTGGGGGCTGGCGGTCACCGATCCGGCGGCGCGGGAGTATGTGAGCACGGCCATCCTCGCACTGCGCGACCGCTGGCGCGCCTACGCCGAACGCATGCGCGAGGCGGGCTGGCTACCGGCCGACGCCGATACCGATGCCGTCGCCAAGGTACTGCTCGGCATCATGCCCGGCTTCCTGCTGCAGCATGTGCTGATCGGCGACATCGAGCCGCGGGCCCTGACGCGCGGGCTGGACCTGTTGCTGCCGCAGTATCGCCACGCCCCCGCGTAATACTCAGGGCACCAAGCCCTTTCGCGCCCGGCCCGCACCCGAGAGCACCAGCAGCAGCATGGTGGTCAGCGCGCTGTCGGACAGTCCCGCGGCCGGGAAGGTGTAGCGCAGGATCACATCGGCCAGCTTCTCGTGACCGATGACGGTGATCGAACCGAACTGCAGCGCGTTGTTGCGATCGGCGACGCGCTTGTGCAGCTGCGGTTTGAGCGGGCGGTCCCAGGCCAGCACACAGGTCAGGGTCAGCACATCCAGGCCGTCGGCGAGATTGACCCCACGCAGCGAGCACAGCGCGCCCTCGAATTCGAAGCCGAGTCCGCCCTCCTCGACCCGCACGGCGATATCGCAGCGGGTCAGACACGCCCCCGCTCGGACCTGCAGTTCCTCGGCGGCCGCCGCGCTCATTTGACCCCGCCGAAGCGGCGGTCGCGCTTGGCGTACTCCACACACGCCTCCCACAGGTTGCGCCGGTCGAAATCGGGGAAAAGCGTGTGCTGGTAGACGAATTCGGCATAGGCCGACTGCCAGATCAGGAAGTTGGAGCTGCGCAGCTCACCGGACGGGCGCAGGAATACGTCGACATCCGGCATATCCGGCTCGTCCAGGAAGCGGGCGAAGGTCTTCTCGTCGACCTTCTCCGGATCCAGCTCCCCCGCCGCCGCCCGGCGCGCGATCTCGCGTGCGGCATCGGCGATTTCGGCCCGGCCGCCGTAGTTGACGCACATGGTCAGGTTCATCACCGTGTTGTCCTTGGTGAGCTCCTCGGCGATCTCGAGCTCCTTGATCACGCTGCGCCACAACCGCGGTCGCCGCCCGGCCCAGCGCACCCGCACACCCATCTCGTGCATCTCGTCGCGCCGGCGGCGGATCACATCGCGGTTGAAGCCCATGAGGAACCGGACCTCATCGGGGCTGCGCCGCCAGTTCTCGGTCGAAAAGGCATAGGCGGACAGCCATTTCACCCCGATCTCGATACAGCCCTCGACGGTGTCCATCAACACCGCCTCCCCGCGCTCGTGTCCCGCGGTCCGCGGCAGCCCGCGCTCCTGTGCCCAGCGCCCGTTCCCGTCCATCACCAGCGCTACATGCCGCGGCACGAACTCCAGCGGCAGCGCGGGCGGACGCGCCCCCGACGGGTGCGGCGAGGGCGGGCGGACGGTGCGGGTGGCCTGAACGGTGGAGGTGCGGTTGCCGATCACGCCACCAATCCTGCAACATCGGCCCGAGCCCGCGACGACGACCACGGCTTTAGCGCGCTATCTCCGTAAATTCTCCACACGGGTCAGCCGAGTATTCGCGCCGAACGGCCCGCTCAGCGCGGTGGCCGCAGCACACGCATCGCGGCGCGCACGAGCGGAGCCGGTACCCGGTCCTTCATTTCCAAGGCCGCCGCCGCGGCGCGGGTGCGGATCTCGGTGCCGCGGCCGAACATCTTGCTCAGCGGGCCGCCGGAGGGTTCGAGGTCGACATACAGCGGGGGTCTGCCCTCGGTGGCGCCCAGGGCGGTGGAGATGACCATGCGCTGGATTTCGCTGGTGCCCTCGAAGATGGTGTACAGCTTGGCGTCTCGGTACCACTTCTCCACCGGGTGGTCGGTGATGTAGCCCCAGCCGCCGAGGGTTTGGATCGCGCGTTCGGTGGCGTCGACGGCGACCTCGCTGGCGGCAAGTTTCGACATCGAGCCCTCGCCGCGTTCGAAGGGCACGCCGTTGGCGGCCATCCAGGAGGCCCGCCAGGTCAGCAGGCGGGCGGCGTCGATGCGGGTGGCCAGGTCGGCGATCGGGAAGGCGATGCCCTGGTTATCGATGATCGGGGCGCCGAAGGCCTCGCGGTGGTTGGCGTAGGCGGTCATGTATTCCAGGGCGGCGCGGGCGATTCCGAGGGCCTGGGCGGCGACCATCGGGCGGGTCTGTTCGAAGGTGCCCAGTGTCGCCGAGCGGGAGCGGCGTCCGTCGCGGGCCGCCTCGCGGACCTTGGCCAGCTTGTGTTCGAGTTTGTCCGCGCCGCCGAGCAGATTCTCCGCGGGCACCCGCACGCCGTCGAATTTCAGCTCGGCGGTATGCGAGGCCCGGCAGCCCAGCTTGTCGAGCTTGCGCACCAGTTCGAGTCCCGGGGTACCGCCCGGCACCACGAACAGCGCCTGCCCGCGGTGCCCGAGTTCCTGATCCACCACCGCGTTCACCACGTGCACATCGGCGATCCCGCCGTTGCCGATCCACATCTTGTGCCCGTCGATGATCCAGTCGTCCCCGTCACGCACCGCCCGCGTGCGCAGATTGCGCACATCGCTGCCGCCCTCGGGTTCGGAGATGGCCAGCGCCGCGAGTTTGAGATCGCCCGGCGTGCCGAAACATTCGGGGGCCCAGCGCAGCATCTGTTCCGGCGTCGCCGCCTGCCCGATGGCCGAGAGGGCCAGTGCGGGCATCACGATCGCCAACCCGATGCCCGCACAGCCCCAGAACAGTTCCTCCATGAACATCGGCAGCGACAGCCCGGTCCGATCGCCGATCAGATCGCGATAGAACAGCGGACTGTAGAACCCGCGCCGCGCGGCCTCCTCGAGTACCGGCCACGGGAATTCCTGCGCCCGGTCGTAGTGCGCGGCCTCTGGCCGGATGCAGTCCCGCGCGAATTCATGCGCCCGCTTGGCCAGATCGTGCTGCGCCGCGGTCGGTGTCAGATCGAAACCCACATCCAGTCGATACCCGCGATTCGGGAACCGAATCCGATCTCAGCCCACCTCGGCCGTCGCGTGCGGGCGGGACCGCTCGATCAACGGCAGGGTCCGCAGCTGACGTTCCAGATGCCACTGCAGATGCGCCGCGGTCAGACCGCTGGCCTGGCGGCGAATGCCCTCGGGGACGATATCGATCCCGGACCACTCGCCGCGGTAGAGAGCGCTCATCAGATCCAGCACGCCCAGCGCCGGAGTGGCCGAGCCGGGCAGGCGGCAGTGCACGCAGACCGCCCCGCCCGCGGCCACGTGGAAGGCGCGGTGCGGGCCGGGGGTCGCACAGCGGGCGCATTCGTCCAGTGCGGGGGCCCAGCCCGCGAAACCCATGGCGCGCAACAGGAATGCGTCCAGGATCAATTCGTGCGGGCGCTGACTGGCGGCGATGGCGCGCAGGGCGCCGGCGGTGAGGGTATGCAGTCGCGGCGCGGGGGCCCGCTCCTCACCGGCCAGGCGTTCGGCGGTCTCGAGCACCGCGCAGGCGGTGGTGTAGCGGCCGTAGTCGGCGACGATATCGGCGGCGAACGCCTCGACGGTGTGCACCTGGGTGACGGTGTCGAGATTGCGCCCGGGATAGAGCTGGATGTCGACATAGGCGAACGGCTCGAGCCGTGCCCCGAATTTCGACCGGGTGCGGCGCACGCCCTTGGCCACCGCCCGAACCAGGCCGTGCTGACGGGTGAGCAGGGTGACGATGCGATCGGCCTCGCCGAGCTTGTGCTGGCGCAGCACGATCGCATGGTCACGGTAAAGACGCACGGCCCTATCCTCGCATGCCCGCCCGACGCGCAGGGGCAACCCTCAGGGTCGCTCGTCGCGGCTCTCGCCGTAGAGCTGTTCGATGCGCGGCGCGTGAATCGTGCGCAACAGCAGTGTGGTCCAGCCGGTGCGGGTGCGGTCGATGCCGAAGTTGTCGGCCTCGAGCAGCATGCGCTCGGGCCCCTGCAACTCCATCGTCACCGCGGGATGTCCGAGCGGAACGTCCACCAGCGCCACCCGATTGCCCCAGACGATCAGTCGCCGCTGGCTCATGGCCACGGTGCCCGCGGCGATATCGGTCCAACTGGACGAGGCGTAGTGCAGTGCGGTCCGGTAGCTGCGCTGGGCCACCGACCCACTGATGGGACCGAAGACCACGATTCCGTCCGATTCCAGCGCCGAACGCATTTGCGGAGGCAGCTCTTTCGAGCCGAACGCCCGGGACATCCACTTCACGCGATTGGATGGTAGGCCCGTCGGAGGGTTTGTGGGCGGGCCGGATATGGGCGGTCCTGGGGAAATGCCCCGCGCGGACATTACGATTTGAAAACAGTGCCAGGCCCGCGGGCCGATGTGGACGATCGACCAACTGCGAGTTACGGTGCTGTGCGGGAATCACGAGACGGAGATCACATGACCACGGCGTCCACCCGCGACCTCGGACTGGCCGAATTGGCGACCGCGATCGCCCGCGGCACCACCACCTCGGTGACGGCGACCGCCGATGCGCTCGACCGGATCGAGGCCAGCGCGAGCACCCTCAACGCCTTCCGCGTCGTGCGCCGCGAGCGCGCCCTGGCCGAGGCCGCCGAGGCGGACCGACAGGTCGGCGACGGTGTGCGACTGCCCCTGCTCGGCGTGCCGATCGCGATCAAGGATGATACCGATATCGCCGGGGAGCCAACGGCTTTCGGCTGCGGCGGGAACTTTCCGGCCAAGGCCGAGGATGCCGAGGTCGTGCGCAGGCTGCGCGCGGCCGGTGCGGTGATCGTCGGCAAGACCAATACCTGCGAGGTCGGCCAATGGCCGTTCACCGACGCCGAATCCTTCGGCTACACCCGCAATCCGTGGAACGCCGAACACACACCGGGCGGCTCCTCCGGCGGTTCGGCCGCCGCGGTGGCGGCCGGATTGGTCCCCGCCGCACTGGGTTCCGACGGCGCGGGCTCGGTGCGCATCCCCGCCTCGTGGACGAATCTGGTCGGGATCAAACCGCAGCGCGGGCGCATCTCCACCTGGCCGATGGCCGAATCGTTCAACGGGCTGACCGTACACGGCACACTGGCCCGCACGGTCGCCGACGCCGCGCTGCTGTTCGATGTGGCCGCCGGTGCGCATCCCGGCGATCGGCACACCCCGCCCGCACTCACCGTCTCCGATGCCGTCGGCCGCGATCCCGGGCGGCTGAGAATCGCTCTGGCGCTGAACATTCCGTTCACCGCCACCCGCACCTCACTCGACCGCGAGGTGGCGGCCCGAGTACAGGACGTGGCGGGCACGCTGCGCGGACTCGGCCACGAGGTGACCGTGATCGAACTGCCCTACGGCCTGCTGTCGGGCATGAGCTTCCTGTCCCGCTCCATGGCCGGTATCCGCACCGAACTGGCCAAACTCACCGGCGCGCAAGTCGATCCGCGCACCCGCTTCAACGCGAATGTCGGCCTGCTGCTGGGCGGCCCGGTCCTGACCGCCGCTCGGGCCGCGGAACCGTTGCTGCACAAGCGAATCGGCCGGGTATTCGACGATTACGATGTGATCCTCGCCCCCACCACCGCCACCCCGCCGCCCCCGGTGGACGCGATGAGGGGTCTGGGCACCGCGGCCACCGACGCGCTGATCACCGCGGCCTGCCCGTACACCTGGCCGTGGAATGTGCTGGGCTGGCCGAGCGTGAACGTGCCCGCGGGTTTCACCGCCGCCGGACTGCCCGTCGGCGCGCAGCTGATGGGTCCGGACTGCTCGGAGCCGCTGCTGATCTCGGTCGCCGCGCAGCTGGAGGCGGAGCTGCACTGGCAGCGCCACCGCCCCGAAATCTGGTGGGAGCGTTAGAAACCCAGTTTGCGCAGCTGTTTGGGATCGCGCTGCCAATCCTTGGCGACCTTGACGTGCAGATGCAGGTAGATGCGCGTGCCGAGAATGCGTTCGATCTGCTTGCGGGCGGCGGTGCCGACCTCCTTGAGGCGCGCACCGCCCTTGCCGATGATGATGGCCTTCTGACTCGGGCGCTCGACGTAGAGGATGGCGTGCACGTCGAGCATCTCGTCGTTCTCCTCGCGCGGCAGCACCTCCTCGATGACCACGGCCAGCGAATGCGGCAGCTCGTCGCGCACACCCTCGAGCGCGGCCTCGCGAATGAGCTCGGCCATGAGGGTTTCCTCGGGCTCGTCGGTCAGCTCACCGTCGGGGTAAAAGGCCGGGCCCTCGGGCATTTTCGAGGCGACGACATCGATGAGGACCTCGACCTGGTCGCCCTTGACCGCCGACACCGGGACCACCTCGGCCTCGGGGCCGAGCAGCTGCGAGACGGCCACCAGCTGCTGGGCGACCTGATCGCGGCTCACCTTGTCGATCTTGGTGACGACGCCGAGCAGGGTGGTCTTCGGTGCCATCTGCTTGACCTGCTGCACGATCCAGCGGTCGCCGGGGCCGATCTTCTCGTCGGCGGGAATGCACAGCGCGATGACGTCGACCTCGGAGTAGGTATCGCGCACCAGATCGTTGAGCCGCTGGCCGAGCAGGGTGCGCGGGCGATGCAGGCCGGGGGTGTCGACCAGGATCAGCTGGGCGTGATCACGGTGCACGATCCCGCGGATGGTGTGGCGGGTGGTCTGCGGGCGCGAGGAGGTGATCGCGATCTTCTGGCCGACCATGGCATTGGTCAGGGTGGACTTGCCGGTATTGGGCCGACCCACGAAACAGACGAATCCGGAACGGAATTCGGTCATGCGCGCTCACCGCTCGCGTCCGGACCCGCTTCGATGGTGTCGTAGATCCCGCCGTTGCGATCGGCGATGATGATCCGCGCCGAGGTCGAAACCTCGTGCACCGCAGCGACTCCGGGATCGCGCAACTGCGCGCCGAGCACCACCGCCGCCTCGAACCCCTCGGCTCCGCTGGAGATCGCGGCCGCGACCGCGGACTGCAATGCCGTGAGCCGCAACGCCTTCAACGTCACCTCGCCCGCGGCGTAGGTGCGTCCGTCGGTATCGCGCACGGCCGCGCCGCTGCCGCCGCCGGTGCGGCCCATCGCGCCGCGGGCCAGGACCAGCAGCTTGTTGTCCTCGGCATCCAGTCCCACACTGTCACGTTCGGTCATCGCCATCTCCATCCTCTTGGCCGGGTGTCCGCCCGGGCTCGGCCCCGTCACGCTCGGAATCGTTCTTCTCGGCAGGCTTGTCGGGCGCCCGCTTCACCACCACCGTGTGCACGCGGACCCGGCCGCGCGCATCGGCCCCGCCCTCACCACGCAACTGCAATCCGTGCACCACGATCTTGGAACCCGGCAGCGGTACGCGGCCCAGCGCGTGCGCGAGCAGGCCGCCGACGGTGTCGACGTCCTCCTCCTCGATCTCCATACCGAACAGCTCGCCCAGATCCTCCACCGAAAGCCGGGCCGAGACCCGGTATTTGCCGTTGCCGAGCTCCTCGACCGGGGCGATCTCGTCGGTGTCGTATTCGTCGGCGATCTCGCCGACTATCTCCTCGAGGACGTCCTCGATGGTCACCAGGCCCGCGATACCGCCGTATTCGTCGACCAGCAGGGCCATATGGTTGCGGCGGCGCTGCATCTCGTCCAGCAGGGCGTCGAGCGGTTTGGAATCGGGGACGAACACCGCGGGGCGCATCACCTCGCGCACCCGGACCTTCTTGCCGCGATCCGCGTACGGCACAAGGTCTTTCAGA
The DNA here is from genome assembly GCF_001613105.1 of Nocardia pseudobrasiliensis NBRC 108224. Classification (GTDB taxonomy): domain Bacteria; phylum Actinomycetota; class Actinomycetes; order Mycobacteriales; family Mycobacteriaceae; genus Nocardia; species Nocardia pseudobrasiliensis. The sequence continues at coordinate 141,041 of NZ_BDBS01000020.1, forward strand.
TAGACCACGCCGAGGATGTCGTCGACGTTCTCGCCGACCACCGGAATGCGCGAATGTCCGGACCGGACGGCCAGCGACATCGCCTGGGCCGCGGTCTTGTCCGCCTCGATCCACACCATCTCGGTGCGCGGCACCATGACCGCGCGGGCGGTGGTGTCGCCGAGTTCGAAGACCGACTGGATCATGCGGCGTTCCTCGGAGTCCACCACACCGCTCTGCTGGGCCATGTCCACGACCTCGCGCAGCTCGATCTCGGAGGCGAAGGGGCCGTTGCGAAATCCCTTACCGGGGGTGATGGCGTTACCGAGCACGATCAGCAGTCGGCTCACCGGACCCAGCAGCGCGCCGATGGCCTGCAGCGGCAGGCTCGCGCCGAGGGCGATGGAATAGGCGTGCTGGCGGCCGAGGGTGCGCGGGCCGACACCGATGACCATGTAGTCGACCACGACCATGATCACCGCGGTGATCAGCAGCGCCCAGCCGGCGGGCAGCACATCGTCGAGGGCCGCGGCCAGCAGGACGGTCGCGGTGATCTCACATGTGAGGCGCAGCAGCACCATGAGATTCACATAGCGCGGGCGGTCCAGTACCAGTCGCGACAAGCGCCGGGCGCCCGTGCGATCGGCGCGGACCAGATCCTCCACGCGCGCGGGTGAGATGGTGACCAGGGCCGCGTCGATGGCCGCGAACATGCCGCCCACCGGAACCAGCAAGATCGCCAGAAGCAGCAGAATCAGCGAATTCACCCTGTGCCCTTTGCGGCATGAGCGGGGGCCTGCGTGGTTACGCTCCGCTGCCGCCGCTGTCTCCGATGGCGGTACTCGCGGGTCTCTCCGTGGTCACGCAGGCTGCCGTCTCCGCGCCCGTCGCTCGCACCGCGGCCCTGACCGCTCATGCCGGATCCAACGGATCACCGGCATCGGTGAATCCGGTCTTGCCCAGCAGGCGGCGGTCGCGCTCGGCGAGTTCGGCGCGACGCTGCGCCTCGCGCAGGCTCTCGTACCACTCGGCCAGCAGGCGGTTCTGCAGGCCGAACATCTCCTTCTCCTCCTCCGGCTCGGCATGGTCGTAGCCGAGCAGGTGGAGTACGCCGTGCACGGTCAGCAGCGCCAGCTCGTGATCGAGGGAATGGCCCGCCTTGGCCGCCTGTCCGGCCGCGAACTCCGGACACAGCACGATATCGCCGAGCATCGAGGGTCCCGGTTCGGCGCCGTCGGGCCGCCCACCCGGCTCCAACTCGTCCATCGGGAACGACATCACATCGGTCGGCCCCGGCAGATCCATCCAGCGCATGTGCAGATCGGCCATGGTGTCGAGATCCACCAGCACCATCGACAGCTCCGCCGCCGGATGCACATCCATCTGACCGATCGCGAACCGCGCGACGCTGACCAGATCTTCCTCGGATACTTCCATACCCGACTCGTTGGCGATCTCGATACTCACGGCGATCAGCTTATGTCACGGGGAGATCCTCACTTCGCATCGCGCTGCGCTGCAAAGCGAGGAAACAGAGGGGCGCGCTACGTCGCCTTCGTTCCAAGAGCGCGCATTGCGTCGCCTTCCTTTCCCAGGGCGCGCGCTGCCTCGCCTTCCTTTCCCAGGAATCGCGCTGCGTCGCCTTGCTTCCCCAGGAATCGCGCTGCGTCGCCTTGCTTCCCCAGGAATCGCGCTGCGTCGCCTTGCTTCCCCAGGGGCGCGCGCTGCGTCGCCTTCGCTCGCAGGGACCGCGCTGCGACGACTTCCCAAGGGGCCGCGCTGCGTCGTCTTCCTCCCCCAGGGACCGCGCGCCCTCGTCTTCTTTTCCTTGTGGGTGCAGCGCAGTGCGATGCACCCACAAGGATCAGCGACGTCCCCCGCGCTCCGCCGCTCGACGCTGTGCCCGGTTCCCGGGATAGTGCGCGGCCGTGACATTCGGCCGAGTCTCCGCCTCGTAGCGGCCGTAGGCGTCGACGATATCGGCGACCAGTCGGTGGCGAACCACATCGCTGGAGGTGAGTTCCGCGAAGTGGATGTCCTCGACATCGGAGAGGATGTCGCTGACCACGCGCAGGCCGGACTGGGTGCCGCCGGGCAGGTCGATCTGGGTGACGTCGCCGGTGACCACGATCTTGGAGCCGAAGCCCAAGCGGGTCAGGAACATCTTCATCTGCTCGGGCGTGGTGTTCTGCGCCTCGTCCAGGATGATGAACGAGTCGTTGAGACTGCGGCCACGCATATAGGCCAGCGGTGCGACCTCGATCACGCCGGACTGCATGAGCTTCGGGATCGCCTCGGGATCCATCATGTCGTGCAGCGAGTCGTACAGCGGCCGCAGATACGGATCGATCTTCTCGTTGAGCGTGCCGGGCAGGAAGCCCAGCCGCTCGCCCGCCTCCACCGCGGGACGGGTCAGGATGATCCGCGTGACCTGCTTGGTCTGCAGCGCCTGCACGGCCTTCGCGACGGCCAGATACGTCTTACCGGTACCGGCCGGGCCGATGCCGAAGACGATCGTGTGCGCGTCGATAGCGTCGACGTAGCGCTTCTGATTGAGCGTCTTGGGCCGAATCGTCTTGCCGCGCCGCGACAGAATGTCCAGGCTCAGAACCTCGGCCGGGGAATCCGACGAGCCCTCGGTGAGCATGGAATACGTGTGGCGCACCGCCTCCGGCGTCACCATGCGGTTGCGGCCGGTCAGCGCGACCAGTTGTTCGACGACCCGCTCGGCGAGCGCCACATCGGCGGCCTTACCGGTCAGCGTGACCGAATTGCCGCGGACGTGGATGTCGGCGTCGAGCAGGCGCTCGAGTTCGCGCAGATTCTCGTCGGCGGAGCCGAGGAAGCCGAAGACCGATTCGGGAGCGAGTTCGATGCTGGAACGCACGGTCCGAGCGGCGGGGCCCGAGCCGTCGCCGCCGACTCCGATGCCGGCCGTAGGAGTTGTCGGGTCGCCGAATTCACCTTGGGTTCGCAAAAGTGGCTATAGCCTGCTTTCCGGTCTCGAACGTGTGCTCTGTGTGATGAAAGTTTAACGCGCGGCACCGACAGCGCCCAGTGAATAGATCGCAACCCCCAGGTCACAGGGCGATCCCGGGCTGCGCCCGGGAAGAGGGAAGAAGCCGACGGGGAGGAGGCTGTCGGGAGAGAACCGCAAGGTTTGGAACGAATTCAACGCTGTGCCCATTCCACGGCGAAGCTTCTGAATCGCCGCACGGCGTCCGAGGGCGCGGAATCGGCCGACCAGATCAGACCGACGGCCCGAGAGGCCCCCGGATCCGCGAGCGGAATCAATACCGGCCCCGGCTGCGGCCCGCGCACCGGAGCCTCCTCGAGCGGCAGCACCGCGACCCCGAGCCCCGCCGCGACCAGCCCCGCGACCGTCACCAGATCACTGGACTCCAACCCGATCCGAGGCCGGAAATCGGCTGCGGCACAGAGGTCGTCGAGAATCCGGCGCATACCGAAGCCCGGATGCATGGCGATGAATTCGGCCTCGGCGACCTCGGCCAACCGGATCTGCCGTCGCCCGGCGAGTCGATGATTCGCGGGCACGCCCAACGCCAGCCGCTGCCGCAGCAGCGTGTGCCAGCCCAGTCCGGTCGCGGCGGGTTTGGGCGATACCAGCCCCAGATCGGCCGTGCCGTCGAGCACCCGCGCGGTCACCACCGCTGCCGCGTCCTGGCTCAGCGTGAAGGTGATCCGCCCCGACCCCCGCCGGAATCCGGCGATCAACTCCGGCACCAACCGCGCCCCGAACGAATGCAGAAACGACAGCCGCACCACCCCCATCGCCGGATCCGCCAGATCGGCCAGCTCCCGCCCCGCCGCATCCAACTCCGCCTGCGCGCGCCGGGCATGCTCGTAATAGATCCGCCCGAAATCATTGAGGGCCAGCCGTTTTCCGTGCCGATCGAACAGCGCCACCCCCAGCCGTCGCTCCAACCGGGCCAGCATCCGTGACAGCGTCGGCTGCGAGAGGTGCAGTCGATCGGCCGCCGCGCCGACATGCTCGAGTTCGGCGAGGGTCAGCAGCCAGTGCAGATCCTCACCCGGCACGGCCGGACCCCTCCAGCAGCCGAGGCTCGTACCGTTCCATCTCGACACCACCCTCGACCGGACGCACCCGCAGCAGACTGCTCTCCGCCGTCGTCGCAACCACATCGACCGGTTGTTCGTCGCGGAACAGCACCGCCGCGCCGTCGTCGAGCGCCCACCCGCCGGGCAGACTCCCGGTCGCGACGGCCCGCGTGTACAGCGGCGCCCGATCCGGCTCGGAATCGAAATGCGGGCAGAAGCTGCCCGGCAAAAGCCCCAGCCCGTCGTGCAATTCACGCATCGGGCCGAAGGAATCGGTCACGCAGCCGTCGAACCAGCACGCCGCCCCCGCACTGATCCCGCACAGCATCGCTCCTCGCCGATACGCCTCGGCGAGTAACCGATCCAGCCCGTGCAGCCGCCACACCACCAGCAGATTGGCCGTACTACCGCCGCCCACATAGAACACATCGTGCGCCGCGACGACGGCCGCGATGTCATCGGGAATGTCGTGGAACAGCGACAGATGCCCCGGCACGCAGTGCGATCCCTCGAACGCGGCGTAGAACCGCTCGATGTCCTGCCGCGCGTCACCACCGGCCGTGGGCAGGAAACACACTCGCGGACAATCCGATTCGACATTCGCCAGCACGTACTCGTCCAGTCGCGCGTCCCGATCGCCCAGAAATCCCCCGCCGAGAAGTACGATCCTGCGCTCGATACCCCGGTCCACAACCAGCCCCTCTCGCCGTGCGACGCGTCACTCGCCCTCCCTTTGTCTCACATCGGCGCTGCGCTTATGTGGCAGATGCATCGGATATGCGACGTTTATGCATTTCCTTTCGGTAACGACCGCGCCCATGCTCGAAATATGGCCACCGCGATCGCATCCGCCGAATCCGCCACCCACGAGCGCCGGATCACGCTGGCCCTGTTCGCGGCGGGCCTGACCACCTTCGCCTCGATGTACAGCGCCCAGGCCCTGCTGCCCAGCCTGTCGGCGGCCTTCGGGGCCACGCCCGCGCACGCCGCGCTCGCGGTCTCGCTGACCACCGGCGCGCTGGCATTGGCGATCGTGCCGGTGAGCGTGCTGTCGGGACGCTTCGGCCGAACCCGGGTGATGATCACCTCGGCCGTAGTGGCGGCGGTCATCGGCTTGCTCGTACCGCTGAGCCCGAATCTCGAGGTGCTGCTGGCCGGGCGGGCGCTGCAGGGTCTCGCGCTCGCCGGGGTGCCCGCGGTGGCGATGGCCTATCTGGCCGAGGAGATCGGGGCGGGCGGACTCGGCGCGGCCATGGGCGTCTACATCGCGGGTACCAGCGTGGGCGGGCTTGCGGGCCGGTTGATTCCGGCATTCGTACTCGAGGGCGCGTCGTGGCGCTGGGGCGCGGCGGTGGTCGCGCTCGCGGCCGCGGCGTGCACGATCTGGTTCGTCCGCCAGCTGCCGCCCTCGCGCGGATTCACCGCCCAGCCACTCGAACTCGGCACGCTGATTCGGGATCTGACCGGACATCTGCGCCACGGCACGCTGGCGGCGCTGTTCGTCCTGGCGTTTCTGCTGATGGGTGGTTTCGTCTCGGTGTACAACTTCCTCGGCTACCGGCTGGTCCACGCGCCGTTCGGATTGTCCGCGGCCACAGCGGGTCTGGTGTTCGTGCTGTATCTGGGCGGGACCGCGTCCTCGACGATCGCGGGAGGACTGTCGGATCGGCTGGGCCGTCCGCGGGTGCTGGGCGTCGCACTGGTCGCCATGGCCGCGGGCCTGGCGCTGACCGTTCCCGATCAGCTGGCGATCGTCCTGGTCGGTGTACTGCTGTGCACCGTCGGCTTTTTCGCGGCCCACTCCATCGCCAGCGCCTGGGTCGGCGCGGCCGCGCGACACAATCGCGCCGCCGCCTCCTCGCTGTATCTGTTCTTCTACTACCTCGGTAGCTCCGTCGCGGGCGGCGCGGCGGGCATTCCCTACGCCCGCTACGGCTGGGCCGGAGTCAGCGTCTACGCCGGAATTCTCATCCTCGCCGCGGCCGTCGCGGCGGTCGCGCTGGCTCGACGCGACGAGACCCGCGTCATCCTGACGGAGAATTCGGCCTGATCTTGGTTAATATCTGACGGCGATGAGGCAAATCCTGTTCTCCGCGATGATTGCCCTCGCGGTCTCGATTACATTGACGCCGTTGTTGATCAAGCTGTTCGCCCAGCGACGGCTCGGTCAGGAGATCCGCGTCGACGGACCGGCCAGCCATCAGGCCAAGCGCGGCACGCCCACGATGGGCGGTATCGCGATCATCGTGGGCATGTGGGCCGGATATCTCGGCTCGCATCTGATCGGTATCCGCTACCGCGCCGAGGGACCCACGGCCTCGGGCCTGCTGGTCCTCGGATTGGCTACGGCGCTGGGCGTGGTCGGATTCCTCGACGATTTCATCAAACTGCGCAAGCGCCGCAATCTCGGCCTCACGGCCAAGGGCAAATACGTCGGACAGCTCGGCGCCGCGATCGTCTTCGGTCTGCTCGCGCTGCGCTTCCCCACCAACTCCGGCCTGACCCCGGGCAGCCGGTATCTGTCGTTCGTGCGCGACGACGCGACCCTGAAATTCTGGGTGGTCATCTTCCTGCTGGGAGTCTGCTTCCTGGTGGTGGCGTGGTCGAATGCGGTGAACCTGACCGACGGTCTCGACGGATTGGCCGCGGGCACCATGGGATTCGCCCTCGGCGCCTACACCATCATCACGTTCTGGCAGTACAGCAATGCGTGCGCCACCAAGCCCGGCGTCGGCTGCTACAACGTCCGCGACCCGCTGGACCTCGCCCTGGTCTGCGCCGCCGGCGCGGCCGCCTGCGTCGGATTCCTGTGGTGGAACGCCGCTCCGGCGAAGATCTTCATGGGCGACACCGGTTCCATGGCCCTGGGCGGCCTGCTCGCCGGACTGTCCATCACCACCCGCACCGAACTGCTCATGGTGGTGGTCGGCGCGGTGTTCTTCGCCGAAATCCTGTCGGTCCTCCTGCAGATCGTCGTCTTCCGCACCACCCGCCGCCGCCTGTTCAAAATGGCCCCCTTCCATCACCACTTCGAACTGGGCCAGTGGGCCGAAACCACGGTCATCATTCGCTTCTGGCTGCTGGGCGGTATCGCGGCGGCCTTCGGACTGGCGCTGTTCTACGGCGAATATCTCGCCGCCATCGGCTGAGGTCGGCTCGTCATCAGTTCATATCGTCGGGAAGGAGCCGGAAGGCCGGGTAGCTCAGTGGCCGCAGCGCGCGAAAGTCTCGTCGGTCCAGGGTCAACACCGCGTCGGTGTCGTATTCGGCCGCTAGCGTCACACATACCGCGTCGACCAGATCCAAATCGAGGTCGCGGTACTGGCGACGAATCGATACCGCCGTTCTGATCTGCGCCACATCGACATTCGCCACCTCCACACGAGTGGTTGCGATCCGATCCGCGAGCAGAAGTAGGGCGCGGTCGGCGGACTCGCGTCCGCCGCGGACGGTCGCGACGTGATGAACCTCGGTGATAGCGAGGGCGCTCACCACCAGAGTGCTCGCCGCATTGGCTGCACGCCGCACAGCCAAGTGTTCGGGATCGGCGAGGTTCAGTAGTGCGAGGATTCCTGATGTATCGGCGATGACGATCATGCGGACCGATGCGTGATGTCGCGAATGTCTTCCTTTGATATCGGCCCGCCCAGGTCGACACCTTCGTCATCCGCGAAAAGCGGCGTGTCCCAGGTGCGATTGCGCAATAGATACAGGCGCAGGGCGTCGCGCGTGATGTCGTGCTTCGATCGCCCCTCGACCTTGGCCTGCTTGTCGAGAGCGGCTTCTTCGTCATCGGAAAGTCGAACGGTCCACGCCATGACCATATGATACCAACGCAGATACCACATTGCCGCTCCCGCAGACCTACCAGCGGGCCGTGAGCGCTCCCAGGGCCCCGAGCGCTACGGCCGCGGCCGTGGAGGTCCGCAGCACCGTCGGGCCGAGCAGCACGATATCCGCGCCCGCGTCGGCCAGATCGCACAGCTCGGAATCGTCGAGGCCGCCCTCGGGACCGACGATCAGCACCACCCGTCCGGCCTCGGCCAAGGGCAGATCCACGAAGCGCGCGCTGCCGGATTCGTGCAGGGCGGCGACGATACCGTTGTCGGCCTTCACCTTCCGCACCAGCTCGAGCACCTCGCCCGTGGCATGCAGTTCGGCCACCTCGGGGATGTAGGCGCGCCGCGACTGCCGGGCCGCCGATCGTGCCGCGGCCCGCCACTTGTCGACGCCCTTGCGCGCCTTGCCCTCCCAGTTCGCGACGCATCGCGCGGCCTGCCAGGGCACGATCTCGTCGACGCCCGCCTCGGTCATCAGCTCCACGGCCAGCTCCGAGCGATCCGATTTCGGCAGCGCCTGCACCACCGTGACCGACGGCGAAACCGGCTGTGCCACGGCCCGATCCAGAATCTTCAGTTCGAGCCGATCCCTACCGGTCGCCACGACCTCCGACGCCGCGAGTACGCCCGCGCCGTCGGACAGCGTGATGGGCTCGCCGACCCGGATGCGCCGGACGGTCGCTGCATGACGGCCCTCGGGACCGTCGAGCACCGCGAGACCGCCGGGCTCCGGAATGTCGTCGAGATAGAAGACGGTCGCGGCCACTCAGCGCCCGCTGAAGGAGGCCCGCAACCGCGCGAACAGCCCGCTGTTGTGCTCGGACTGGGCCGAGAGCACCTCGGTGCGCTCGTTGCCGCGCAGCGCCTTGTACTTGCGCAGCAGATCGGTCTGCTTGGCGTCGAGTTTGGTCGGGATCACGATGTCCAGATGCGCGATCAGATCGCCGCGCGCACTGGACCGCAGCTTGGGCATACCGTGCCCGCGCAGCACCGACACCTCGCCCGGCTGGGTACCCGGCGGAATGGTCAGTTCGGTCGGACCGTCGAGAATGGTGTCGATGACCACGGTCGCGCCGAGTGCGGCCTCGACCATCGGCACGCGAATCGTGCAGTGCAGATCGTCGCCGTCGCGGACGAAGGTGTCGTGCGGCTGCTCGACGATCTCGACGTACAGATCACCGGCCGGGCCACCGCCCGGGCCGACCTCGCCCTGCGCGGCCAGCCGCACCCGCATGCCGTTGGCCACACCCGCGGGAATCGGCGCGGCGATCTCGCGACGCGCCCGCACCCGGCCGTCGCCGCCGCATTTGCGGCACGGATCGGGAATGGTCTCGCCCGCACCGCGACAGGTCGGGCAGGGCCGCGAGGTCATCACCTGGCCGAGGAACGAGCGCTGCACCGACTGGATCTCACCCGCGCCGCCGCAGGTCTCACAGCGCACCGGCTTGGAATTGCCGTTGGTACCCGAACCCTGGCACAGATCGCACAGCACCGCGGTGTCGACGGTCAGATGTTTGGTGACCCCGACCGCGCATTCGGCCAGCGAAAGTCGCGTCCGCAGCAGCGAATCCGCGCCCGGTTGCACCCGCCCGCGCGGCTTGCGCGGACCGGCCGCGCCCATTCCGCCGAAGAACGCCTCGAACACATCGCCCAGACCGCCGAAGCCGGTCGCGAAGCCGCCCCCACCCGCGGACTCGAGCGGATCTCCGCCCATATCGACGATGCGTCGCTTTTCCGGATCGGTGAGCACCTCGTAGGCCGCGGACACCTCGCGGAACTTCTCCTGCGCGTCCGCATCCGGGTTGACGTCGGGGTGCAATTCCCGCGCCAGCCGACGGTAGGCGCGCTTGATCTCCTGATCGGTCGCATTGCGGCCGACTCCGAGGATTCCGTAGTAGTCCCGTGCCACGTGTTGTCTCTTCTAGTCCTGTTCCGAAGGTTTACCGCATCTGTCCTGCCGCACCACCGGCGGCCGATCGCTCATCGTTCGGCGAGCACCTCACCGATATATCGTGCGACCGCGGCGACCGAAGCGATGGTCCCGGGGTAGTCCATCCGGGTCGGACCCAGTACCCCCATGGCGCCGAGAACGGCGCCCGGGACACCGTACCCGGTCGAGACGACAGAGGTCCCGCGCATCTGCTCGACCTGGGTCTCCTCCCCGATCTGCACGGTGACCATGCCCGGTTGCTGCGCCGCGGCAAGCAGTTTCAGCACGATCACCTGTTCCTCGAGCGCCTCCAGCACCGAACGCAGCGAACCCGGGAAGACGCCGAAGTCGGCGACATTGCGGGTGAGGTTCGCGGTGCCGCCGAGGACCAGCCGCTCCTCGGGATGTTCGACCAGTGTTTCCACCAGTACGGTCGACACCCGAACCAGTACATCGCGCAGTCGGGCCGGGCTGTGTTCGGGCAGTACCGCGACTGCCGCCGACGCCGCGGCCAGGCGCTTGCCGTCCATGGCCTTGCCGAGCATGCCGCGTAACGCCGCCAGGTCCTCGTCATCGACGACTGTGCCCAGGTCGACGAGGCGTTGATCGACGCGGCCGGTATCGGTGATGACAACCAGCAGCAGCCGCGCGGGATTGAGCGCTACCACCTCGATGTGCCGCACGGTCGAGGCCGATACCGTCGGATACTGGACCATCGCGACCTGACGGGTCAGCTGGGCCAGCAGCCGCACGCCGCGGCGCAGCACATCGTCGAGATCGACGCCGTTCTCCAAGAATTCCAGGATCGCCCGGCGCTCGGCCGGCGACAGCGGCTTCACCTCGGCGATGTTGTCGACGAACTGCCGATAGCCCTTGTCGGTCGGTATGCGGCCGGAGCTGGTGTGCGGCTGGGTGATGTACCCCTCCGCCTCCAGTACGGCCATATCGTTGCGCACGGTCGCGCTCGACACACCCAGGTTGTGTCGCTCGACCAGAGTCTTCGAGCCGATCGGTTCCTTGGTCGCGATAAAGTCCGCGACGATCGCCCGCAGGACCTCGAGTCGCCGCTGCTCGGTGCTCGACATCGGTCCCACCTCCTCGCTCGCCATCGGGTCGGCCCGGGGAGGTGTACGACCGCCGGACGGCAGCCACGATCACACGGATCCCCGGTTCATCCGAGGTCCAGTTTAAATCGCCGAGGGCGAATAGTTAGCACACGCGCCTGAGCAGTGCTAATCCCCGAGGGCGTCCTTACCGGCCTGAGCGTCCAAGCCGAGCATCGCCAGCAGGCACACACAGTCCTCGGCATCGGTGGCGTGGCTGGCTACGGCTCGGGCGGCCAAGGCGCCCAATCGAGCCGATTCGGCCCTTTCGGCGGCTCGCAGCTCGGCGAATTCGCTCTGGTCGGGGACAAGGCTGATGCGGTGGGCCTGCGGCACAGGGGGCTCCTCGGGGTCATCTCGGACCCTACGCCCACTGCCGATCCGGCCGCAGGCCAACCGACCAAGTTATTCGGCCTCGGCGAGCAGCAGATCCCGCACGACCGCATCGGCCAGCAGACGGCCGCGATCGGTGAGAATCAGCCGGTCGTGGGCACGTACGGCCAGCCCGTCGGTGATCACGCGATCGGCCGCGCGCAGCTCGGCGGGGGCCAGATCGGCCAGCGGCAGACCGGTCCGCAACCGGATGGTCAGCATGACCCTCTCGGTGTGACATTCCTCATCGGTCAGCCGTTCCCAGCCCGCCGCGGGCAGTCCGCCGCCCGCGACTCGATCGGCATAGCGGGCCGGATGCTTCACATTCCACCAGCGCACGCCGCCGAGATGGCTGTGCGCGCCCGGGCCCGCGCCCAGCCAGTCGCCGCCGTCCCAGTAGCCCAGATTGTGCCGACAGCGCCCGGAATCGCTTGCCGCCCAATTGGACACCTCGTACCAGTCGAAGCCCGCGGCGGTCAGGCGGGCATCGATGCGTTCGTACCGAGCGGCCAGCACATCGTCATCGGGCGCGGGCAGTTCCCCGCGACGCACCTTGCGGGCCAAGGCGGTGCCGTCCTCGACGATCAGCGAATAGGCCGAGACGTGATCGACCCCCGCGGCCAGCACCGCGTCGAGGCTGGCATCCAGATCACCGTCGCGCTCCCCCGGAGTTCCGTAGATCAGATCCAGATTCACATGCTCGAACCCCGCCGCGCGCGCCTCCCGCGCCGCCGCGACCGCGCGCCCCGGCGTATGCGTGCGATCGAGCACCTTCAACACATGCGCCGCCGCGGACTGCATCCCCAGCGACACCCGCGTGAATCCCCCCGCGAGCAGCCGCTCGAAGAACTCCGGCGAGGTCGACTCCGGATTCGACTCGGTGGTCACCTCGGCATCGGCCGCGAACGCGAAGTTCGCCCGAACGGCATCGAGCACCTCGGCCAACCCGTCCCCACCCAGCAGCGAGGGCGTCCCCCCACCGACGAATACGGTCGACACCGGCGGCTGCGCTCCCGGCAACTCCCCGAAAACCCGTGCCGCCTCGGCCATCTCCCCCCGCAATGCCTCCAACCACGACCGCGGCGACGCCGAACTCCCCAACTCCCCCGCCGTATAGGTATTGAAATCGCAGTACCCACACCGAGTAGCACAGAACGGCACATGCACATAAACCCCGAACGCCCCGCCCCCGAACCCCCGCAACACCGGTTGCTCGGCCGCGGAGCTCGAGCGGCGGTCGGCGGAGGCATCGATCGAAGTCACCGATCCAGTCTGCCCACCGACCGAATGTGAGATGCGCCCGGCCTGCCGCTGTTTCGCCCCGACCGCGCGAACGCCGACGCGACCGATCCCTCCCCCTATGACCGATCTCACAAAACAGGTCGGGTGTCCAGGGAATTTCCCTCTATTTTGCGGAAAATATGGCCGGGTGGTCGGAAGGGCCCCGCTGACATGGCACAATAAGGTCCATGACCGGACTTGGAGTGCGATTGGTGGCGCGTCGCCACGTCGACTTCAAGCGCGTGTGCAGTGCGAGCTGTCTGCCGGATCGCCTCCGGTAGTTCTGCCCCTGACCCGGTTTCGGCGTCCTCGTCTCGACGCCCCTCCTTTCCCTGCCGCTGAAATACCGAAGGCGTGAGCCAGCCCCTCCCGCCTGCCGTAAGGCCTGATCACCACCCCGCAGGAGCGACCCCATGACGTCGAGCACCGACGCCGGTCACACCCCGTCCGATGCGAAGCCGGCCGCCGAACGCCGCGTCCGCCCCGATCGTCCCCGCCGCGAAGTACCGGCCGGTCCGCGTGAGCGCACCGGTAAGCCGGTGCGCCGCAAGTCGGAGGGACAGTGGGCGCTCGGCTATCGCGAACCACTCAATCCGAACGAGCAGAGCAAGAAGGACGACAACCCGCTCAACGTCCGCGCTCGGATCGAGAACATCTACAGCAAGGGCGGTTTCGACTCCATCGACAAGGCCGATCTGCGTGGTCGGTTCCGCTGGTGGGGCCTCTACACCCAGCGCGAGCAGGGCTACGACGGCACCTTCACCGGCGACGAGAACATCGACCTGCTCGAGGCGCGCTACTTCATGATGCGCATCCGCTGCGACGGCGGCGCGCTCAATGTCGAACAGCTGCGCACCCTGGGCCAGATCTCCACCGAATTCGCCCGCGACACCGCCGACCTGTCCGATCGCGAGAATCTGCAGTACCACTGGATCGAGATCGAGAACGTCCCGGAGATCTGGCGGCGCATCGAGGCGGTCGGCCTGCAGACCACCGAGGCATGCGGCGACTGCCCCCGCGTGGTGCTCGGCTCGCCGCTGGCGGGTGAGGCGGTGAACGAGATCATCGACGGCACTCCCGCGATCGAGGAGATCGTGCGCCGCTACATCGGCAAGAAGGAATACTCGAACCTCCCGCGCAAGTTCAAGACCGCGATCTCCGGTCAGCAGGACGTGGTGCACGAGATCAACGACGTGGCCTTCGTCGGCGTCGAACATCCCGAACACGGCCCGGGCTTCGACCTGTGGGTCGGCGGCGGCCTGTCCACCAATCCGATGCTGGCGCAGCGGGTCGGCGCCTGGGTGCCGCTCGAGGAGGTGCCGGAGGTGTGGGAGGCCGTGGTCGCGCTGTTCCGCGATTACGGCTACCGCCGCCTGCGCGCCAAGGCCCGGCTGAAGTTCCTGGTGAAGGACTGGGGCATCGAGAAGTTCCGCGAGGTCCTGGAAACGGAGTTTTTGAAGCGCAAGCTGATCGACGGCCCCGCGCCGCAGCGCCCCGAGCGCCCGATCGATCACGTGGGCGTGCAGCGACTGCGCAACGGCCTCAACGCCGTCGGCTTCTCCCCCATCGCGGGCCGCGTCTCCGGGACCATCCTGACCAAGGTCGCCGACGCGGTCGAACGCGTCGGCTCCGATCGCATCAGCTTCACCCCGTATCAGAAGCTCATCGTGCTCGATGTGGCCGACGACAAGGTCGACGAGCTCATCGCCGCGCTGGAACCGCTCGGCCTGCACGCCCGTCCGTCCGCATGGCGACGAAATCTGCTGGCGTGCAGCGGAATCGAATTCTGCAAGCTGTCGTTCGTCGAGACCCGCAAACGCTCACAGGTGCTCGCGCCGGAACTCGAGCAGCGGCTGGCCGATATCAACGCCGAACTCGACGTGCCCATCACGATCAATATCAACGGCTGTCCGAATTCCTGTGGCCGGTCCCAGATCGCCGATATCGGCTTCAAGGGCCAGCTCGTCGACGACGGCGACGGGAATCAGGTGGAGGGCTTCCAGGTTCATCTGGGTGGCAGCCTCGGGCTCGACAGCGGTTTCGGCCGCAAGCTGCGTCAGCACAAGGTGACCAGCGCCGAGCTCGGCGACTACATCGAGCGCGTGGTGCGCAATTTCGCGAAGAACCGGGATTCCGGTGAACGGTTCGCGCAGTGGGCTGTCCGCACCGACGAGGCCGACCTTCGGTAACGGGAGATAATCGCTATGGCAACCACTTTGGAAAAGCTGTCCGAGGAAGAACTGCGCCGAATCGCCGAAGACGGTGCGGCACAACTGGGTCCGGACGCCTCCGCGGCCGAACTGCTGCGGTGGACCGAGGACACCTTCGGGTCCGGCTACATCGTGGCCTCCAATATGCAGGACGCGGTGCTGGTTCACCTTGCCGCACAGGTACATCCGGGCGTGGACGTGCTGTTCCTCGACACCGGCTACCACTTCGCCGAAACCATCGGCACCCGCGACGCGGTCGAGGCCGTCTACGGCGTGAACGTGGTCAACGCGAAGCCCGATCACACTGTGGCCGAACAGGATGCGCTGCTCGGCAAGGACCTGTTCGCCCGCGACGCCAACGAATGCTGCCGCCTGCGCAAGGTGGTACCGCTGAAGCGTTCGCTGTCGGGCTACAACGCCTGGGTCACCGGCATCCGCCGCGTCGAGGCCCCCACCCGCGCCAACGCCCCCCTCATCTCCTACGACGAGGCCTTCGGCCTGGTGAAGATCAACCCGATCGCCCCCTGGTCCGACGAAGCCATGGAAACCTACATCGCCGAACACGGCATCCTCGTCAATCCCCTTGTGGAGGAGGGATATCCGTCCATCGGTTGCGCCCCGTGCACACGGAAGCCGGAACCGGGATCCGATCCGCGAAGCGGCCGCTGGGCCGGCCTCGCCAAGACCGAATGCGGGTTGCACCAGTCATGACTCTCACAGCCACCGATACCGATTTCGACACTCTGGCCGCGCTCGAGTCGGAGTCGATCCACATTTTCCGTGAGGTAGCAGGGGAATTCGAGCGGCCGGTGATCCTGTTCTCCGGCGGTAAGGATTCCACCGTGCTGCTGCATCTGGCGCTCAAGGCGTTCTGGCCCGCGCCGTTGCCGTTCGCGCTGCTGCATGTCGACACCGGGCACAATCTGCCCGAGGTGCTCGAATTCCGTGACCGAGTGGTCGAGAAGTACGGGCTGCGACTGCATGTCGCGGCGGTCGAGGAGTATCTGGCCGACGGGCGATTGACCGAGCGGCCCGACGGGATCCGCAATCCGCTGCAGACCGTTCCGCTGCTGGATGCCATCGCCGACAACCGATTCGACGCCGTATTCGGTGGCGGGCGGCGCGACGAGGAGCGTTCACGGGCCAAGGAGCGGATCTTCTCGCTGCGCGACGCGTTCGGACGCTGGGATCCCAAGCGGCAGCGACCGGAGCTGTGGAATCTGTACAACGGGCGGCACGCGCCCGGTGAGCATGTGCGGGTGTTCCCGCTGAGCAACTGGACCGAACTCGACATCTGGCGCTACATCGCGCGCGAGAACGTCGATCTGGCGTCGATCTACTACGCCCACCAGCGCCCGGTGTACCAGCGCGACGGCATGTGGATGACGCCCGGCGTGTGGGGCGGACCGCGCGAGGACGAACAGCTGACGATCGAATCGGTGCGCTACCGCACCGTCGGCGACGGATCCTCCACCGGCGCAATCCTTTCCACCGCCGCCACCAATGCCGACATTCTGGCCGAGGTGGCCGCGTCCCGCCTGACCGAGCGGGGTGCGACCCGTGGCGACGACCGGGTGTCGGAGGCCGCGATGGAAGACCGCAAGCGAGAGGGTTATTTCTGATGTCCGACCTACTCCGGCTGGCCACCGCCGGCAGTGTCGACGACGGTAAGTCCACACTGGTCGGACGCCTGCTCTACGACACGAAATCCGTTCTGGCCGACCAGATCGACGCGGTGACGCGTGCCTCGGTCGACAAGGGTCTGGCGACTCCGGATCTGTCGCTGCTCGTCGACGGTCTGCGGGCCGAGCGCGAGCAGGGCATCACCATCGATGTCGCCTACCGCTATTTCGCCACGCCCGCACGGTCTTTCGTACTCGCTGATACGCCCGGGCATGTGCAGTACACCCGCAATACCGTTTCGGGCGCTTCGACCGCGCAGCTGGTGATTCTGCTGGTGGACGCGCGCAAGGGCGTGATCGAGCAGACCCGCCGCCATGCCGCGGTAATGGCGCTGCTGGGTGTGCCGCGACTGGTGCTGGCGGTCAACAAGATCGATCTGGTCGACGACGCGGCCGGGGTGTTCGAGCGGATCTGCGCCGAATTCGCCGGGCTGACAACCAAACTCGGCTGGGCAGCCGGGGATGTGGTGGCGATTCCGGTGTCGGCGCTGCACGGGGACAATATCGCCTCGCGTTCGGAGAACACGCCGTTCTACGACGGCCCCTCACTGATCGAGCATCTGGAATCGGTGCCGGTCGATGCCGACAGTTCGGGGCGGCATTCGATCGGCCTGCGGTTCCCGGTGCAGTACGTGATCCGGCCGCGCACCACCGAATACCCCGACTATCGCGGGTACGCCGGGCAGATCGCGGCCGGTGTGGCGACCAAGGGCGACGAGGTCGTCGTGCTCCCGTCGGGTGTGCGCACCACGATCGAGCGGATCGACACCCCCGACGGTGAGCTGCCCTCGGCGCAGTCCGGTCGCAGCGTCACGCTCATCCTGGCCGACGATGTCGACGTCTCCCGGGGCGACACCATCGTCGCCGCCGCGGACGCCCCCGAGCCCATCGAGACCTTCGACGCGACCGTGTGCTGGCTCGGCGACAAGCCGCTGCGCCCCGGCGCCCGGCTGCTGCTCAAGCACGGCACCCGTACCACCCAGGCCATCGTCGGCGCACTCATCGAGCGTTTCGACGAGCAGCGCCTGGCCGCGGATCCGGGCCCGGAGTCGTTGTCGCTCAACGATATCGGACGCATCTCCATCCGCGTCGCCGATCCGATCGCCGCCGACGACTACCGCACCAACCGCCACACCGGCAGCTTCCTGCTCATCGACCCCGCGGGCGGCAACACCCTGGCCGCGGGCCTGGTCGGCGATGTGCTGACCGCGGTCGAGGTCGGCACCGAATCCGGAGTCTGACATGCGGCCCGCAGCCCTGATCGCGGTCGCCCACGGCAGCCGCGACCCCCGGTCGGCGGCAACGGTTTCCACCGTCGTCGCCGACCTCGCGGCTCGCCATCCCGACCTCGACGTGCGGTCGGCGTTCCTCGACCTGAGCACGCCCTCGGTTGACCAGGTCGTGGATGCCGTTGCGGCCCAGGGACATACCCGAGCAGTCGTAGTACCGCTGCTACTCGGCAGCGCCTACCACGCCCGCGTCGACCTCCCGGGCCTGCTGGACCGCGCGCGAGTCAGGCACCCGCGGCTGCGGATAGTCCAGGCCGATGTCTTCGGCACCGACTCGCGCCTGATCACCGCGCTGCGGGACCGCGTACTGGAAACCGGCGCAGACCCGACCGACTCCCGCATCGGCATCGCCGTGGCCGCGGTGGGCTCCTCATCCGTGACAGCCAACGACCGAACCCTGCGTGTAGGGCGACTACTCGCCGCAGGCACCCCCTGGCACACCTCGGTCTGCTTCGCAACCACCGACCCCTCCCTCCCGCAAGCCATTTCCCGCCTACGAACCCAAGGTTGCGACCACATCGTCACTGCCCCATGGTTCCTCGCCCCGGGCCTACTGACCGACCGCCTGATCGCGGGGACCCCCGACGTGATCCACGCGGCCCCGATAGGCAACCACCCGCTGGTCGGTGACGTCATCACCGAGCGCTACTACGCTGCCGCGCGGCTTCTCGATATCCGTTCTGCGGCAGCGTGATACCTCGCGGGACGGGGCATGCGACCGAGAGGTGGGGCAGGCGGTCAGTTTTCGAACCAGCGTTCCAGGATGACTGCCGCGCCGTCCTCTTCGACGTCGAGGGTGATTTCGTCGGCGAGTTCGAGGATCGGTAGTACCGAATTGCCCATGGCCACGGAATGACCTGCCCAGGTGAGCATTTCGCGGTCGTTGTAGCCGTCGCCGATGGCGAGGGTGGCTTCGCGGGGGATGGCGAGTTGGCGGCGGAGGCGTTCGAGGGCCCAGCCCTTGGAGACGCCCTGTTTGCTGGCTACGAGGAACGGCTCGTATTCGCCGTGGACCCAACCCGCGCCGGGGAGGGTGAGTTCGTCGAGGTGTTTGACCATGTCGGCGAGGGTGCCGCCGGGCCACCAGCCGTTGAGGCGGGTGGTGGGTTCCAGGCTCAGTTCGCGGTCCTCGACGAAGCGGAATTCGCCCAGGCGGAAGCTGCCGGGATAGTAGCCGGTGGTCCACGTGCCCACGCCGGGCTTCTCCACCGAGAGCACCATATCGGGGAACAGCGAACGCAATACGCCCACAGCGGGTTCCGGGTCGAAGGTGTGCAGGGCCAGCGGCTGCCAGTTCGAAACGTCCACGTGCACCGCACCGTTGGAGCACAGCGCCTGCCCCTCCTCGATGCCCAGCTCCTCGACCACCAGCCGGGTCGCCAGCAATGTCCGCCCCGTGGTGATCACGACGTGCGCCCCCGCGGCGACCGCGGCGCGTACGGCCGCTCGAACCCGCGGCGAGACCGGCTGCCCGGTCTGCAGAAGGGTGCCGTCCACATCCAGCGCTATCAGCTCCGGCCTGAGTGCAGTGTCCACCGGCTCATTCTTACCGATGGCTCGAAGGTCGCTCGCATCACTGCCCGTTGTTCGGCTCGGGCAGCGGCAGGTAGGGCAGCAGGGCCTGGGCGAGGTTGCTGATGGTCAGCGACTGCAGCCACACCCGGCCCGGGCCGGTCAGCGCGGCCAGGAACAGCCCGTCGGCGCCGAACAGGATATTGCGCACGCCACGCATGACCGCGATGTCGAAATTCACTCGGGCATCGAACATTCCGACATGTCCGGGGTGCACCCGCAGCGTCTCCCCCGGCTGCAGGTCGTACTGCACCACCTCCCCCGACAACTCCACCCACGCGTACCCATTACCGGACACCCGCTGCAATGTGAACCCCGTCCCACCGAAGATGCCCGCCCCCAACCGCCGCTGAAAACTGATCGATACCTCCACATCCCCTGCGCCGCAGAGGAATCCGTGCCGATGCACCAAATAGTCCGCCCCGGGCCGCAAGGTGATCGGCACGATCTGCCCGGGCAGTCGCGCGGCGAAGGCCACCAGGCCCGGATGCAGATCCGCGCCGTATTCGGTCATGAAGAATCCCGCACCCGCGAATGCCCGCTTCACCGCGCGGAACATACCGCCGCCGACCCGAGTGGAGGTGTGCAGTCGAATCGAATCGGTCATCCAGGACAGCTGCCCCGCCTCGGCGACCACACTCTCCCCCGGATCCAACCCGACCTCGAGGACCGGCATCACGGTCCCGATGATTCTGGCCTCCATCAATCCAGTGTCCTCGCAGCGCGAGACGAAGCAATACATGACACGTCAATTAAACGTCCGGATTCCGCCAGCTTCGCGATACCGCGCGGAGTTGACTCGAAAGCGCAACAACGGCAAACGAAATGATGGAGGACATGATGACCAGCCGGTTCGAGGCGAAGGTGGTTCTGATCACGGGCGCCACCTCCGGGGTGGGCGCGGCGGTCGCGCACCGGGTGGCGGCCGAGGGCGCGGCCGTGGTGCTCGGCGCGCGGGGCAAGCAGGCGGGCGATCGGATCGCCGAGCGGATTCGCGCGGCGGGCGGGCGGGCCGTCTTCGTCCCGACCGATGTGACCGTCGCGGAGGAGGTCGCCCGGCTCACCGAGACCGCGGTGAACGAATTCGGCCGCCTCGACGCGGCGTTCAACAACGCCGGGGCGGTGAACGCCTTCGGTCCCGTCCAGGACATCGACGAATCGGCCTGGCGGGCCGATCTGGAACTGAACCTCACCGCGGTGTTCCACGGTATGCGCTACCAGGTTCCGGCCCTCCTCGCCTCCGGCGGCGGCGCGATCCTGAACAACGCCTCGAATCTCGGCGTGGTGGGTATGGGTTCGGTCGCGCCGTACGTGGCGGCCAAGCACGGCGTGGTCGGGCTGACGCGCGCGGTCGCACTGGAGACCGCGGCCCAGGGCGTACGGGTGAACGCCATCGCCTCGGGCGCGGTCGACACCCCGGCGTTCCGCAATTCCATGGGCGCCACCCCCGAGGGCGAGGCGAGCGTGGCCGCACTGCACCCGCTGGGACGGATCGCCCGGCCGGAGGAGATCGCCTCGCTGTGCGCGTATCTGCTCAGCGACGAGGCCAGCTTCGTCACCGGCGCGACCGTCTCGATCGACGGCGGGTTCACCGCGCAGTAGCCGCAAAAGACAGCGGCCGCACACCGATTCGGTGTGCGGCCGCTGGTCGAGCGTTATATCAGGGCAGCACCTGCGGCACGGCCTGCGGGGCGAAGACGCCCACCAGCGCGCCGATCACGGTGCCCCACAGCGCACCGTTGAGCGCGCCCGCGATGGCGCCCGGAATGCTCAGGATGCCCAGTCCGGTGACCGCACCGACGATCGCGGAACCGGTCGCGCCGGCCAGCGCGCCCGCGGCGATGCCGTTGTGCACCGGATCGTGATCCTGCGCATCGGGATTCGTCGCGATCTCGAGCGGCACGCCCGCGACCGGAGCGGCCGCCGGCGCGTCGACGGTCTGCACGACCGCGGCGGGCTCCGGCGCGGCCTGGGCGACACCGGTGACATTCAAAGCGATGGCGATCGGCAGCGCGCCCATCAGCAGGGCGCGACTCATATTCTTGGCAGTCCGACGGACCATGATCGATCTTCCTCCCCGACCCCGATCCCCCGACTGATCGAATGTCTAAGTTGATTTGACGTTCATTACTTACCCGATCTCGGTACACAAGATCAAGTCCGACCCGCGCCGCCATGTGTCGCGAAATGCACTGGGCGGCAGGCATTTGCGCGACAATCGAAGTCAATTCCCGTACCGCGCCGACAGCTCGGCTGCCAGATCACACGGCTGAGCTCGGACCTCCTGTTGCGTCACGATTTCCACCGCGTTTCCAACCGGCCGGCTGTTCGGCAATCAATCGAGCGATATGTGCGGTGAAACACAATCGAATTCGACCATCGTGCTCGGTGCCCTCGATCACACAGTGTCGGCCGCCGACCACCCCGCCTCAGGCCGTGGCGAGATCGAAATCGACCTCACGCCCAAAGCATCGAGAACGGAGGCGATTTCGACCAGTGGGAGCTCGCCGCCCGATCTCGCCGGTCGCCGTGGACGGCGGTAACCGAGCCACAGGTGCGTCCCGCGCGCTCCGGGGGTTCGCCGCACGGCGGTGGTTCACCGGCGGCGGGTGGTGCGGACTCCCCGCCCGGGTTGCCAGTGCTGGATGACCAGCAGTTGTTCGGACTGGTCGACCGTGGTGAGGACCGCGTCGGTGAGGTCCAGGCGGAAGGCGTGGGCCTCGCCGGTGGGATGGGGGAATTCGATGGCGCTGCCCGCTACCTTGGCGTCGCCGTCGGTGGGGTGGGCATGGAGGGCGCAGCGGGGGTCGCGGTGGAGGTCGCGAGCTTTGACGGCGGCGAGCATCGAGCCGAATGTCAGCTCGCCGTCGTCGAATTGGACCTCCGAACCGCTGACGCGGGGACTGCCGTCCTTGCGGAGAGTGGCCAGGACGTGGGATTCGTGGGCCTCGAATCGCGCACGGACCTGGGCCGCCAACTCACCCGCCTCGGCTTCGAACTGTTTCCAGGTGGCCATGCCGGAAGTGTGACAGGGGCCACCGACACGTTTCGCGGCTTCAGCGACGTGTGTGCCGCCACCGCCCGACAGACCACCGCCGGACAGTCCGCCGGTGACCATGCCGGAAGCGCGACAGAGACCACCGACACGTTTCGCGGCTTCAGCGGCGCGTGCCGCCACCGCCCGACAGACCACCGCCGGACAGTCCGCCGGTGACCATGCCGGAAGCGTGACAGAGACCACCGACACGTTTCGCGGCTTCAGCGACGTGTGCCGCCACCGCCCGACAGACCACCGCCGGACAGTCCGCCGGTGACCATGCCGGAAGTGCGACAGAGACCACCGACACGTTTCGCGGCTTCAGCGGCGCGTGCCGCCACCGCCCGACAGGCCACCGCCGGACAGTCCGCCCGACGCGCCGCCGGTAGAGCCCAGACTGCCCGACAGGCCGCCGGAAGCCGTTCCGCCCGAGGTGGTTCCGCCCGGGGTGATGCCTCCCGAAGCGGTTCCGCCCGAGGTGATGCCGCCACCAGCCGAGGTGGTGCCACCGGAGGGATTCGAACCTCCCGAGGACTCGGACCCGCCCGACGACGTCGAGCCACCCGATCCACCGGCGGAAGTCCCACCAGACGATGCGGCTCCCCCGGAGGACTCGGCCCCGCCGGACGAGGCCGATCCGCCAGCCGTCGAACCACCCGACGACGGCGTTCCACCCGACGTCGAACCACCCGACGACGTGGACCCACCGGAGGACTCGGCCCCGCCGGAGGACGTCGAACCACCCGACCCCGCTGTCCCCGAGGTCGTCCCGCCGCCCGCGCTCACCCCGCCCCCGACCGAACCGCCGTCCCCGACCGGCGGACTCGACACCCCGCCACCGGGTGAAGTCGACACCGGATCGACCACCGGCCCACTCGGAACCGACGCACCCGAACCTCCAGCCGTCGGCGCACCCGGACTCGGCTGGGCCACAGGCGGATTCACCGGCGCGGCCACCGGTCCCGGCGGCACGACGGGCGGCGCGACCGGCCCGGCGCCCGGGGCGGGCAGCTGCTCGGCGATGGGCCCGATCACCGGCCCCGGCAGGCTGACCGACGGAATCTGACCGAAGATCGGCGACCCGGGCACCGCCGCCCGCCGCGGCGGCGCGGGCGGCAGGAACGGCAGCGGATTGGTGAACCGAGCCGGATCGGAATACAGCGCGCGCGTGCGCGACGGCTCACAATGCGACCCCTCGCCGTAGGTGCGAATAATCTCCTCCGCCACCGCGGGCGACATCGATAACGACCGCGCCACACCGCGATACATGCGCGCTCCACCGAACGACGTCAGCAGCGCATCCGCACCGCCCGATACCGACCCTGCCTCGTCCAACCCGTCGAGCCAGCGCACATCGCCGACGGTATGCCGCGCCCCGCCGGCCGGTCCCGCCAGCGCGGGCGCGAATTCCAGTGCCGGACCGTCGGTTCCGATCGGTCCACCGCCGAGCATCGTGGCCGCCGACATCGCCATCGCGGAAACCACTGCGGCACTGGAGAGAACAGCGGCTCCCCGGGCGTATCGCCCCAGGTTCACCCCACCGTCGAACAGCCGCGCCGAGGCGATCGCGGCGCCGGTGGCGACGGTATGCGCGGGATCGGGCCCGATCAACACCGGCGGCCCCAACTCGGCCAGCACCTGCGCCACCTCGGCCGGGCGCACCGCACCGCCCACCAGCAGCACCCGATCGATATCGCGCATCGTCAGTCCGGTCGCGTGCACGCAATTGCGCACGACGCGAAGGGAATTGCGCACATGCCACACCCGTAAACGCTTGGTGTCGATGGCGGGCACCACCTTCGACACCGGCGACGGTGTGCCCGGCGCCAGGGCCCGCGCGTAGCGGGCCAGGATCGTGCCCAGCGGGCGTCCGCCGTAATCGTGCGAGCGCGCCGGCGCGCCGAGTACGCCGCGCTCGTCGCGATCGGCCTCGGTGCGCACCACGGCCACGTCGAGGCTGTTGGCGCCCAGGTCGTAGACGAGGGTGAGACCGTTCTCCGACACCCCGTACTCCGCGTCGAGCCATTCCACCGCCGCCACCGGCTCGGGCATCAGCGTGACATCGGCCGAACCGGACCAGTCCAGGGCATGCCGCAGCAGCGTCACCTGACGTTCGGTATAGCAGGCGGGATAGGTCGCGATCGGCCCCGCAGCGGGCTCGTTCGCATTGATCAGACAGGCCACGACCGCGGCCACCAGATCCGCCGGGGTCCAGATGCGCCCGCCCAGCACGACCGGTTCGCTGTCCCGCGTGAGATCGGCGAAATCCGTCACCACCGGGGCGAACCGGGGAATGCCACCGATCCGCGCGCCACCCGCATTGTCGAAGGTGACCGCAGTACGTCGCACCCGCACGGCGGGACGTTCCCGCTCCCCGGAGGTTGCCGCCCACACGGAGTTCACTGTGCCGATGCTCATGCCGAAGCCAACAGTCATTGCCATCCCGTCAACGCACCGTGACCACGGCCTCACGCAGTCGCATCATTTGGTCGCGGTCGTTTACCAAACAGCGAACTCAGGTTAGCTGGCGCGTGTCGATCTCGAATACCGAATGCGGAGAAAAGCTTTCATACCCTCCGGTCGGCATTACAAATCCGCTGATAGACCGGTATGCGGACCGAGATCGAGCCCTCAGATCCCCACCCAATCGTCCAATACCGAGTGAAACCAGCTACCGCACAGTAACTCTCAATAGATACCGACCGGTGCGCGGCATATCTCCCTAGTTGATCTCCGAAAGCATGAATACAACCGACCATTTCCAAATGGCTGAACGGTTGCTGACCCCGAACTTCTCGGCATATCCGGCACATCACCCGCCGCCGAGAAACCGCTCGGTTCGCGAAATCGGTCCCGCACAGGGGAAGTCGCCGGGCCGCCCACGCGCGTTACTCGGCTCACCGTGAAAGACGGGCGGCCACGCCGCAATCGACGTGACCGCCCGCCGTACCGCCCCGCGAGGGGTCGGGGCGCGAGATCAGGCTCGCGTGAGCAGTTTGCGCTTCCACCAGGGTCGCGAGATCGCACCGCCCCGAACGGCGGCCGGACGACGCTCGGTGATCAGATGGTCGAAATCGGCCGCGTCCCTGGCGGGTTCGGACAAACGACCCGAATTGAAGTCCTCCACCAGGTGGCGGACCGTCTCCTGAGCGCAGGACTTGTTCGTGCCGATGAAGCCCGTGGGACCGCGCTTGATCCAGCCGGTGACATAGGTGCCGGGAACCGCCTCGCCACCGGTGGCCTGCACCACCCGGCCGTCGACATTCGGTATCACCCCGCGCTGCCCGTCGAACGGCAGACCCGGCAGCGCCACACCCCGATAGCCCACCGATGCCAGGACCAGTCCGGCGCCGAGGGTTTCGATCCGGCCGGTCGCCACCGCGCTGACGGTGCCGTCGGCGTCGGTGACCAACTCGTTGTGCGACAACTCGATTCCGCTCACCCGATCGACGCCCGTCAGGGCCACCGGTGAGGACAGATACCGCAGGACGATGCGCTTGCGGGCGCCCACCGGTCGATCGGCCAGGCTCGCCAGCAGGCGCAGCTTGTGCTCGACCTTCTGCGGCGTACCCGCGACCGGCTGCGGCACTTCGCCTTCCACGACGATATCCACATCGCAGCCCAGCAGGCCCACGAATTCCGGCACGGTGAAGGCGGATTCGGCGGGGCCGCGCCGAGCGACGACCACCACCTCCTCGATCTTGCTGTGCCGCAAGGTCTCCAGTGCCCGCCGCGACACCTCGGTGTCGACGAGCAGTTCGGGATCGGAGGTCAGAATGCGTGCGACATCCAGCGCGACATTGCCGTTGCCGACGATCACCGCGCGCCGATGCGACAGATCGAAGGTCCGGTCCGCCTGATCGGGATGTCCGTTGTACCAGGCCACGAAGTCCGTGGCCGAGGCGCTGCCCGGCAGCCCCTCCCCCGGAATCGACAGCTTGCGATCCGAGGACGCGCCGACCGCGTAGATCACCGCGTGGAAATGCGCGAGCAGATCGGCGTGCGAAATATGTTCGCCCACCGCCACATTCAGATACGACCCGAATCCCGGCTGCGCGGAGATCACATCGAACAACCGGCTCACCTGCCGGGTCTTGGTGTGATCGGGCGCGACGCCGTGGCGGGCCAGACCGTAGGGCACCGGAAGTCGATCCAGAACCGTCACGGTGACGTCGCGCTGGGTCAGCAGTTCGTCCGCGGCGTACATCGCCGACGGTCCCGAACCCACGATCGCCACCCGCAGCGGTCCGCGCTCGGCCGAAACCGCCGCGGCGGGAATGGGTTTGGCCAGAGTGGGCCGCGGCCGGGTCTGCCGGTAGAAATCGGCATTGATCTCGATGAACGGCTTCTGCTCCGCGGTCAGCTTCTTGGTGGAGGTGATCGCGTCCACCGGGCAGGCGGTGGCACAGGCGCCGCAGTCCACGCACGCCTGCGGGTCGACGTACAGCATCTCCGCCGTCAGGAAGTCCGGTTCATCGGGCGTGGGATGGATGCAGTTGACCGGGCAGGCGTACACGCACGAGGCGTCGCTGCAGCAGGATTGGGTGACGACGTAGGGCATCGTTGACCGCCGCCGCTCACCCGGCCCGCACGGCGCGCAGCGGCTCCGAACGGTAACGGGTGGTGTGGCCGTCGATGCGCAGCAGCTTCCACACACTCTTGGCGATCGGGTTCATCAGCCCGATGTCCTGGGCCAGCGTGCGCACATCGCCGAAGAAATCGCTGAAGCCCTGCTTGGCTTCCTTGGTGCCGTAGAACAGCTCCTTGCGCACGTAGTCCGGAATGTCGAATTCCTTCCAGAACGACCGCGGCGGGGTGTAGATCGAGCGACCCAGGATCCACATGACGATCGGCATCGCGATCGAGAGCACGAACTTGTTGAACGCGTTCGCCTCGGGCACATGGTTCTTCAGGAACTCGTGCGCGAAGGAGATGTGGCGCGCCTCCTCGGCGACGTGGATGGACATCACGCCGCGCATGATCGGGTGCACCTCCTCACCCGAGCGCAGGATGGCCTTCTGGATGTGGTCGATCGGCTCCTCGCCCGCGAGCACCGCCATGAAGAACAGGTTCGGAAACAGCGCGGCGACGGGAGCGCCGATGTAGCGGAACTTGCTGACCAGCGGGCCCATACCGGGCACGTCGATACCGATCCGGTTGACCATCTCCTGGAACATCAGGGTGTGGTTGTGCTCCTCGATCATCTCGTGGGAGCAGTACCGGAACTCGGGCGAACCGTTGGGCAGGCCGAAGTTGTGCGTCACCATGCCGCTGATGAGGATGGACTCGAACTGCAGGCCCACCTTGGCGACATTGGCCTGGCGGTATTTGCCGATCGCGATCTTGCGCTCGAGCGGCAGGGCCTGGTACCAGGGGTGGCGACCGAGAGCGTCACCGGACACCGGCAGCACCCAGCGCTCCTCGCCCGCGTCGGCGGCGAAGTCGGGGTTGTCCCAGTCGATGTCCTCGAACGGATCGAAGTGCTTGTTGACCGAGCCCTCGGAGAGCAGCATCAGCTTCTGGGCATATTCCTGAGCCTGGGCGACCACGGGGTCGACGTCGGGCGTCGCGGCAACGGACATCGTCGTCACAGCCTCTCCATCTCGCACTCACAACTTAGTAACTGTGTCCCATGGTTACACCTATAGGGTGTCGAGTCAACCAATCGACCGGCGAGATCGGGGTTCGGCCACCCCTTCAGTGCACAGACGTACACCCGTGCTGGCAGTACCCGCGAGTAGTGCCGCTATGGGTGTGTCTGAAGTAACAATCGGACAACCTCCGTCAGTGCGCCGGGGCCACGATGCAGACGCCACCGGCGTCGATCACCGCGGTACCGGGCGCGTCACTGGCGACCGCGGTCGCGGCGAACAGCGCGCCCGCCGCGGCGACGACCGTGGTCACGGCCGCGCGGGTCAGGCGTCGG
>NZ_BDBS01000021.1 GCF_001613105.1 Nocardia pseudobrasiliensis NBRC 108224
CGCCGATCCAGACCACGCGGCGATGAGTGATCGCGATCGGGGCCGCGGCCGCGCGACAGGACAGGATGGCCGCGCCCTCGGCGATGGTCCGCTCGGGATCGCGTGCGACGAAGACCGGCCGGGCCAGCGCCTCGCCCAGCAGGCCCGCCACCTCGGGCGGCCGCGCCGCACCGCCGACCACCAGCACGCGATCGACATCGGCCATCGTGACGTCGGCGACGCGCAGGCATTCGTAGACCAACCCCAGGGACTTACGAATGTGCGCGGCGCGTAGCTCGGTGATCTTGGCATCGGACAGCACGCCGACCAGGGTCGGCGCGTCGGTGGCGCCCCAGTGCGCCCGCCGGGCCATCAGTGCGCCGAACGCGCGGCCGCCGAAGACCGTGGAGCGCAACGGTTCTCCGACGATCGGATCGACCGGGCACCCCGCCCCGACCCGCACAAGTGTGACGGTCAGACCCGCGCCGCCCAGGTCGTAGACCAGGGTCAGACCGGGCATGAGCGGACCGTGCCGATCCTCGAGCCAGGCGGTGGCGGCGATCGGCTCGGCGACCAGCCGCGCCTGCGGTAACCCCACCGCGTCGAGCGCGTCGCGCAGCTCCTCGACGCGTTCGGCCGGATATCCGACCGGGTGGGTGATGGTGATCCCTACGCCCGCATCGGGTTTCGCGCCGATCACCTGCCGGATGACACTGTCGGCGACGGTGGCCACCAGATCGGCCGCCGACAGCGCCCGATGCCCGACCCGGGCGGTCGGGGCCGTGCGCTGGGTGAGATCGGCGAATTCGGTGATCGCCCGGCCGTGCCGCGGAATACGGCCCACGCGTGCGGTACCGGTGCTGTCGAAGGTGAGCGTCGTGCGCCAGGTGATCGGCGGCCCGCCGCGCGCTCTGCCCTTGGCATCACCGCCCGAGGCCGAAACGGCGCAGACCGTGTTGACCGTGCCGATACTCACTCCGAGCCCAACCGTCATCACACCCACCTCGATCGACGAGCCGCGTTTATCGAACTGTGATCCGACCCGCAACAAGGCAATCACCTGTGCTGAGAACTTGCCAAGCAGAGGACACGAGGTTGTCCGCCGAATGGCTTCAGCTGGCAGGCAGTTCGGGAACCCGGGTCGCGCGGGCGAAGACCGTCTCACCGTCGCGCAGATGCAGCGCTTCGGCGTCGCCGCGGGTCACCTGGGCGGTGAACAGATCTCCCGTGGCGGCGTTGCGCAGTTCCAGGCGCACCTCGAAGCCCAGATGCACGACGCGCTCGACCGTCGCACGGGTGACGCCGGCGGATTCGGCGGTGCCCTCGTGGGCGGCCAGCGCCATACCCGGATTGCGGCCGATGCGAATATCGTGCGGGCGCACGAGATGGCCGTTGAGTTTGGCGACCGCGCCGAGGAACGACATCACGAATTCGTTGGCGGGACGGTCGTAGACGTCCTCGGGGGAACCGACCTGTTCGATGCGCCCGGCATTCATCACCGCGATCCGGTCGGCGACATCGAGCGCCTCCTCCTGATCGTGGGTGACCAGCACGGTGGTCACGTGCACCTCCTCGTGCAACCGCCGCAGCCAGGTGCGCAGATCGTGGCGCACCTTGGCATCCAGCGCGCCGAACGGCTCGTCCAGCAGCAGCACCTGCGGATCCACCGCCAGCGCGCGAGCCAGGGCCATGCGCTGACGCTGCCCGCCCGACAGCTGCGCCGGATAGCGGTGCTGGAATCCGTCGAGCCCGACGATGCCGAGCAATTCGTCCACGCGCTTATCGATTTCGCGCTTGGGCCGCTTGCGGATCTTCAGCCCGAACGCCACATTGTCGCGCACGGTCATATGTTTGAACGCCGCGTAATGCTGGAAGACGAATCCGATATCACGCTTCTGCGGCGGCACCCGGGTCACATCGCGCTCGGCGATCGTCACCACGCCCGAATCCAGCGATTCCAGTCCGGCTATCGAGCGCAGCAGCGTCGATTTCCCCGAACCGGACGGGCCCAGCAGCGCGGTCAATTCGCCCGAGGGAATGTCGAGACTGACATCGTCGAGTGCGGCGAACGAGCCGTAGCGTTTGTTCGCATTGGTCACGGTGATCATTTGGCAGTGCCCCGCTTGCGTTCGAGGAGGGTCATCAGAATCAGGGTGACGAGCGCGAGACCCATCAGCAGGGTCGCCGCACAGTAGGCGCCGAAGGTGTTGTGGTCGTTGATGTATCGGCCGTGCACCAGCAGGGTCAGTGTCTGGGAGATGCCCGGTAGCGCCGAGCTCACCATGATGACCGCGCCGAATTCGCCCAGTGAACGCGCGACGGTGAGCACCACGCCGTAGGTCAGGCCCCAGCGGATGGCGGGCAGGGTGATCCGCCAGAAGGTCTGCCAGCGGGTCGCGCCCAGGGTGGCCGCGGCCTGTTCCTGATCGTCGCCGATCTCGTGCAGCACCGGGACGACCTCGCTGACCACGAACGGCAGCGTCACGAAGATGGTGGCGATCACCATGCCCGGCAGCCCGAAGATCACCTTGAATCCGAGATTCTCGATGCCGCCGAACCAGCCGTTCACACCCCACAGCATGATCAGCGAAACACCAACCACCACAGGCGATACCGCGAACGGCAGATCCACGATGCCCTGAACCAGGGTGCGGCCGGGGAAGTTTCCGCGCACCAGCGCGATCGCGGTGATCACACCGAACACCACATTCAGCGGCACCACGATCACGATGATCTCGAGCGACAGATCCAGCGCCGAAATGGCGGCGGGGGTGCTGATGGATTGGAAGAACGCGCCGATACCGCGTTCGAAACTGCGCCACAGAATGATGGCCAGCGGCGCGACCAGGAGTATGAGCAGATATCCCAACGCGATCACGCGCAGCGAAATCCGGGTCGGTGCGGACAGTTTCATCGCGACAGCTGCTCCTTTCGCGCCGTGCGGTCGGCGAAGATACGCAGAACGATGAGCGTCAGAAACGAAATCACCAGCAGCGCCACCGAAACCGCCGCGGCGTTCATCGGCCGGTCGACCTCGATCTGCTGCTGGATGTACTGCGAGGCCATCTGGGTCCGTCGCGGAATATTGCCGCCGATCAGGACCACCGAACCGTATTCGCCGATGGCGCGGGCGAAGGCGAGTCCGCCGCCGGAGATGATCGCCGGGCCCAGCGTCGGCAGCACGATCCGCCGGAAGGTGGTCAGATTGTCCGCGCCCAGCGAGGCCGCGGCCTGTTCCACCTCCCGGTCGGCCTCGATCAGCACCGGCTGCACCGAGCGCACCACGAACGGCAGCGTGACGAAGGCCAGCGCCACCACCAGACCCGGCTGGGTGGCATTGAGATGCACATCGATCGGGCTCTCCGGACCGTACAGCGACAGCAGCACGATGCTGGCCACGATGGTCGGCAGCGCGAACGGCAGATCGATCAGCGCGTTCACGATGCTCTTACCCGGAAATTCGTCGCGCACCAGCACCCAGGCGATCAGGGTGCCCATGACGACATTGATCACGGCCACGATCACCGAGACCAGCACCGTCACCCGCAGCGCGTCCAGCGCCGCGGGTGCGGTGACGGCGTCCCGGAAACCGGACCAGCCCTCGTCGAAGGAATGGAAGGTGAGCGCGGCCAGCGGCAGCAGCACGATGAGGCTGAGCCACAGCACCGCGATCGCGATGCCGAGGGGGCCGACCGAACCGGTCACCCGCAGCCACGAGCGCCCGCGCTTTCGTCCGATACTGCTGTCGGTCACAGTTGTCGAGTATCCCGTGCGCTACTTGGTGGCCTTGTCGTAGATCACCGCGACACTGCCCGTATTCGGGGTGAACAGGTCCTTGTCGACCTGCTTCCAGCCGCCCAGATCCGCGACGGTCCACAGCTTCTGCGGCTGCGGGAAATCCTTGGCGAAATCGGCGGTGACCTTGGGATCGACCGGACGGAAACCGGCCTGGGCGAATGCCTTCTGGCCGTCGGCGGTGAACAGGAAGTCCTTGAACTTCACGGCCTTGTCCAGATTTTTCGCGTTCTTGATCACAGCGACCGGATTCTCGATCTTGAACGTGGTCGGCGGCACGACGTGTTCGATCGGATCGCCGTTGCGCTCGGAGAACAGGGCCTCGTTCTCATAGCTGAGCAGCACGTCACCGGTGCCCTGCAGGAAGGTGTCGGTGGCCTCGCGGCCCGATTTGGGCTGAACCTTCAGATGGTCCTTGGAGATCAGCTGACCCAGGAAATCCAATCCGGCCTGCGGATTCTTACCGCCCTCGCTCTTGGCGGCGTAGGGGGCGAGCAGATTCCACTTGGCCGAACCCGAGCTGAACGGGTTGGGGGTCACCACCTCGACGCCCGGCTTCAGCAGATCGTCCCAATCCTTGATGCCCTTGGGATTGCCCTTGCGGACCGCGATCACGACCACCGAGCCGAACGGAATTCCCTTGTTGGCGTCGGCATTCCAGTTCGCGTCGATCTGGCCGGAGTCGACGAGCCGGTTGATGTCGGGCTCGACGGAGAAGTTCACGACATCGGCCTGCGCGCCGTCCTTGACCTTGCGGGACTGATCGCCGGAAGCGCCGTAGGAGGCCTGCACGCCGACGCCCTTACCGCCCTCGGTCTTGTTGAATTCGGGGATGACCTTGTCGAAGCCGGGCTTGGCGACCGAATAGGCGACCAGCGTCAGCGAACTGCTGCTGCCGGCCCCCTCGCCGCCGCCGGCGGTATCGCTGGCTCCACCACCGCAGGCGGTCAGGGTGACCGCCGCCAGCGCGGTGAGCGCGGCGGCGACGGTGCGTCGACGCGTGAAAAGCCGGAAACTGCGAGACATCGGGTGAACCTTTCCTGCTGCCCGCCATCGGCGAATACGGATGTGGCGGAACGTGGGGGTGCCGGTATTGGCTACGGCGAAACGCCGCCGGAACGGATTCGATCTGCGATGAGGATGCGCGCCGGTCTGGGGAGAAGATACGCGCAGCCGAACCCGGTCAGCTGTCAGCGACAGTAGATGTCGGCGACCACGAGGCAGCGCACTGCGATCAACGCCAATTCATGGCGGACCTGCGGCACAACGCTCGACGACACGGGCAGACTTTAGCAGAGCGCGAGGAAACCTCGCGAATCACCCGAATGGAAACAAAAAAGAGGCCCCGCAACACTTTCCGGGGCCTCATGGCGTAGTGGAGCTACCGCGATCGGTCTAGTCCTCCTCCACCTCCGGAGGGCTCTCCAGCAGATCGAGGATCCACTCCTCGGTCGCGGTCTCCTCCCCGTCCTCGCCGTCCTCGTCCACGCGCAGCCGGTTGTGCAGGCGAACGCCGAGCCCGAGCAGCTGAGCTGCCCGAACCATCTCGATCGCCTCCTCCGGCGAGGCGTAGTGGGTGGCGATCAGGCGGGGACCGTCTTCGGCGTCATCGGCTTCCAGCAGCTGCTCGAGCTCCGCGAAATCCTCATCGGTTGGCATGCGTGCACAGTACCCCAACCCGGTTACGGGCGAACACTTTTGGCAATCTGCCAGCGAACCTCAACCCGCAGTTCAGCGTGTAATAAGCCACGCCACGACAACCAGCACCAAAAGGGCGATCAGGGCCAGCTGGACACGCGAACGCGGCATCAGGCGGCTTCCTTCCGCATCGGCCGCGGGGCGGGGGTGGGCGGCTGGGATTCCCCGGCGGGGGTCCGGTCGCGGCCCAGCAGTCGAAGCGCCAGCCGCAGACCGCGGTCGAGCAGGTACGCGAGTGCGAAACTCACCGGGATCATCCCCACCAGGACCACGGCGAACTGCGGTACGAACGGCAGGCCGGCCACCCACAGTTCGAAGCCGTCCCACCAGCCAGCAATGTGATGCACGAAGCCCAGCGTAGTAGCTCCGAATGTGGACTCGATCGGCGGCCGCGCCGATGATGGTTCCCATGGCGTCCTTCGATGAACCGATCACCGGCGAACCCGACAGCGTCGAGCCGGAGATCATCCCCGTCCGCCGCGACGCGCTGGCCGATATCCCCGATATCCAGCTGGCGGGCGGCTTCGTGCCCGCGTCGCTCGGGACGACCCACAAATCGAATTTCCCGCCCATCGACGACTACGCCTTCCTGTCCGACTGCGAGGTCAACTGCCTGATCGCCCGCAACGGCGCGGTCGAGTGGATGTGCCTGCCGCGACCGGACTCCCCCAGCGTGTTCGGCGCGATGCTCGATCGCAGCGCCGGTCATTTCCGGGTCGGCCCGTACGGGGTCAATGTGCCCGCGGCCCGGCGCTATCTGCCCGGCGGGATGATCCTCGAGACCACCTGGCAGACCGATACCGGCTGGCTGATCGTGCGCGACGCCCTGGTCCTGGGCCCCTGGCACAACAACGACAAGCGCAGCCGCACCTATCGCCGCACCCCGATGGACTGGGACGCCGAGCACATCCTGCTGCGCACGGTGAAATGCGTGAGCGGCGTGGTGGAGGTGGAGCTCAGCTGCGAGCCCGCCTTCGACTATCACCGCGCCCCCGCCCGCTGGGAATACACCGGCGAGGTCTACGAACAGGCCACGGCCACCGGCGAGAACACCGACCTGCCGTATACGAGCCTGACCCTGACCACCGATATGCGCATCGGCATCGAGGGCCGTGAGGCGCGGGCCCGCCGCCGCATGAGCGAGGGCGACGAGGCGTTCATCGCGCTGTCGTGGTCGCCGCTGCCGCCCCCGCGCAGCTTCGCCGAGGCCGCGCAGAAGATGTGGGCGACCACCGAATGCTGGCGGCAGTGGATCACCCTGGGCAAATTCCCCGACCATCCGTGGCGCGGCTATCTGCAGCGCAGCGCCCTCACACTCAAGGGTCTGACCTACGCCCCGACCGGGGCGCTGCTCGCGGCGGCGACCACCTCGCTACCGGAAACCCCCGGCGGAGAACGCAACTGGGACTACCGCTACTCGTGGGTTCGTGATTCGAGCTTCGCGCTGTGGGGCCTGTACACCCTCGGCCTGAATCGCGAAGCCGACGATTTCTTCGCCTTCCTGCACGATGTGGCCAGTAATGGAAACGGCGAACCGCTGCCGCTGCAGGTGCTCTACGCCGTCGGCGGTGAGCGCGAGATCGCCGAATCCGAGCTCAAACACCTCTTCGGCTACGACGGGGCCCGGCCGGTGCGGATCGGCAACGGCGCCTACAACCAGCAGCAGCACGATGTCTGGGGCGTCCTGCTGGATTCGGTCTATCTGCATGTGAAGTCGCGCCAGCAGGTGCCGGAGACGCTGTGGCCCATGCTGGAACGGGCCGTACAGGGCGCGATCGACAATTGGCGCGAACCCGATCGCGGCATCTGGGAGGTACGCGGCGAGCCCAAGCATTTCACCTCGTCGAAGATGTTCTGCTGGGTGGCGCTGGATCGCGGGGCGAAACTGGCCGAGATGCACGGCGAGATGGACTTCGCCCGCAAATGGGCCGAGATCGCCGACGAGATCCACGCCGATGTGCTGGAGAACGGCGTCAACAGCGCGGGCGTGTTCACCCAGACCTACGGCGAGGATTCGCTCGACGCGTCACTGCTGCTGATGCCGCTGGTCCGATTCCTGCCCGCCTCCGACGAGCGGGTCCGCAAGACCGTACTGGCCATCGCCGACGAGCTGACCGATCAGGGTCTGGTGCTGCGCTATCGCACCGACACCACCGACGACGGCCTGTCCGGTGCGGAGGGCACCTTCACCATCTGCTCGTTCTGGTTGGTCTCGGCGCTGGTGGAGATCGGTGAGGTGGCCCGGGCCCGCCGACTGTGCGAACGCCTGCTCGGCTACGCCAGCCCGCTGGAGCTCTACGCCGAGGAGCTCGACCCGCGTACGGGCCGTCACCTCGGCAACTTCCCTCAGGCGTTCACCCATCTGGCCCTGATCAACGCCCTCACCCACGTGATCAGGGCCGAACAGTCCATCTCGTCGGGCGATTTCCACCCGGCGCACCGGATCTAGCGGGGCTAGCGCCCCTTGGGAACGCAGGCGATGGTGTCGAAGTCGGCCTGGCCGTACCACTCCGGCCGGGCCCGCATCCGGGCCTGATTGGCGCCGAGCCGGGCGGGCACCTCGACCTGCGGCAGATCCTGACCGTCGATCGACTTGGCGGTGCAGATCCAGTGCGGCCCGGCGTCGGAATCGGTATTGGGAATGATCGGAACCGCCTCGGCGGCGGGGGCCGCCAGCGCGGCCAACATCAGTCCGATCGGCAGACCAGCGAGCAATTTCATACGCAAAATACATCCTCCGCAAGAAGAACCACGGTTTGGCGTAAC
The DNA here is from genome assembly GCF_001613105.1 of Nocardia pseudobrasiliensis NBRC 108224. Classification (GTDB taxonomy): domain Bacteria; phylum Actinomycetota; class Actinomycetes; order Mycobacteriales; family Mycobacteriaceae; genus Nocardia; species Nocardia pseudobrasiliensis. The sequence goes on from NZ_BDBS01000021.1 coordinate 8,239, forward strand.
CTACCGCACCGGTGCTCGGCGCACAGGCTAGATCGTGTCGGCCCGTTCGCGTAGATCGCGAAGTTGCACGAGCGAGGACTCGATATCGGTGAGGCGACGGTTGCGCCCCTCCGGGGAGTGCACGGCCGCGGCCTCCTCGGTGGCGCGCAGCGATTCGTCGGCCGAACGCAGCATCTGATTGGCCAGATTCGTGAAGTGATCGCGCAGGGTCCGCTGCACCGTGCGCAGGCGATTACGCGATTCCTTGCTCACCTGGAAGATCACGTCGTCCATCAAACGCGCGACCGCGACCTTGGCCTCGGCCTGCCGCTTGTCGCGACGCAGCGAACGGTCCTCCCACAGCGCGTAGGCGCCCAGCAGCACCGCCGCGGTGATCGAGTAGGGGTTCACCGGCGGCATCCCGGCGACGCTGGCCAGCAGCACGCCGATCATCAGCAGACCGCCGTAACCGCCGCGCATGACGTTCACGATCGGTTGCACCACACCGACTTTCGTGCGGCCCAGCGGTTCCAGCGACGCGACCGGCTCGAGGACCTCACCCGGATTCTCCAGGCGCAGATCCGGCATCGGCACATCCCGGTCGGTGCCGAACTTGTTGGCCACCTGCTCGGCCAGTTCGATCGAGCGGTAGTGGGCGATGACGAAGTTCTCCTCGACCGCCTCGCAGATGCGCGCGTCGAGATCCGCGCCGAATTCGGTCCAGCCGCGGCCCGGATCCTTCTGCGCGATCTCCGATTCCGCGTCCCGGATCAGGCTGCGCAACCGGTGCCGCAGATCGTGTTCGATATCGGCCATCAGCTCCGCGCAGCCGTCGGCGAGGGTGACCTGCCAGTTGGCCGAGCGCTGGCGCAGATCGTCGGCCTCGGCGCGCAGCATGCGCAGCCGGTCGGTGATCTCGCCGTAGCGCCGCGGATCCCGCAGCGTCTCGGCCTCGCTGCGCAGAGCGAGCGCCAGATGATCGGTGATCATGCGGATATCGCGCGCCGCTGCCTCGCGCGCCACCGTGTCGGCGCGACCGAGTACGTAATCGCGCACATGGTCGATCAGTTGCGGCACACCGGATTCCAGATCGCGGCGACGATCGCCCCCGGCGCGCAGATGCATCTCCGCCGAGATCGGCGCCACCGCGAAGCCCAGTCCCGCGCCGTCGAGCAGATTCCGATTGCGCTGCTGCACCTGCGCCCAGTGCGGGTACCGGTCGATCTTGTTGAGCACGCAGATCACCGTCGGGCACACCTGCTGGATGCGCTGCAGCAGCGCGATCTGCTCCGGACCGTATTCCGCGCCCGCGTCGGAGACATAGAGGACCGCGTCGGCCGCGGCGATCAGCGACCAGGTCGTCGGGGTGTCCGCGGGTGCGCCCGGCGCGTCCATCACCACGAAGCCCTCGGCCAGAAATGCGCTGGGCTCGGCGAATTCGGCGCGGATCACGCCCTCGGCCGACAGCGCCGGACCCGGATTCAGCGGATCGACCGGCTGACGTTCGACGCGACCGCCGACCGTGGAGCGGATCAGGGTGGCCGACGGCTCGGGGCCGTATTCGGCGATCACCGGCACGCTGACCGGACTGTCGGTGGCACTGACGATCGCCCCGACCAGACCGTTGACGAGCGTGCTCATTCCGTTCTTGGGCTCACCCACGACCACCAGGCGTACGCGCGGGTCGGCGACCCGGGCGCGCGACATGGAAAGGCGCGCGGTCAGATCCGCGCGTCCGGACGCGCGCGTCTGCCCGAGCAGCTCATCGAGCAGCCCGAGCAGGGGCGCCATGGCGTCCGGATGCTTGGCGGTGCCGGAGTCCAGTGCAGCCGACCCCGTCACAGCGTGATGTGCATATCGGCGACCGGATGCAGCACCGGATGATGCAGTTCGGCATAGGTCGCGTCGGGCAGGAGCTGACTCGACAGCGCACCGCCCGCGGCGACGGTCAGCGTGCTGTGATCGTCGACCCACGGCGAATGGTCGTAGGCGTCGACCACATGCGCGACCGGCTTCACCGGCACCTGCGTCGGCGCGACGCCGCCGCCACCGACGGGCGGCGTCACCGTATGCGGCGGTTCGACCGGCACGGGATGTACACCCGCTCCGCCGCCGACACCGCCGATATCGCCCGAATTCGGGCTGACGGTAACCGGAGTCGTCGGCACCGAGGGTTCGTGGCCCGGCGCGGTCGGCGTGTCATGGCCGGTCGGCACGGTCGGATGCGGGGCGGTCGGTTCGGTTCCGGTCGGGCCGTGACCCGTATTGCCGGTCGCGGGCGGCGTGGCGCCGGCGTCCGGATCGTGGGTGCCCGTCGGCGTGGAGCCGGTTGTTCCCGTCGATCCGCCCGTTCCGGTGGCCGGGGTGGTGGGATCGGTCGAATCGCTCGGTCTCGTCGAGGTGTCGCCGGGGCGGGTCGAGGTCGAATCGCCCGGGCGGGTCGTGGTCACGCCGCCGGTGTGACCCGTGGTCGAATCGCCGGTGGTCGTGGTGGCGTCGCCGGGCCGAGTGACCGAGGTGGGCGGAATGCTCACGTGCGGAACCGAACTCGGCTTCTCGACGTCGGTCTGCGGCTGCGACATCGGCGCGGTGCTCGTCGACGGGTGCTCGGCCGTGGTCTTACCCGTGGTCGAACTCGGCGAGGTGGTCGCCTTGGTGGTGCCGCTGCCGTGTCCACCGGCGATCACCGGCACGGCCGCCGCCGGACCCGCGTGGGTCGGCAGGACGGCCGCGATCGGATGGCTCGCCACCTCGGGCGCGTTACTGGTCTGCAGCGGGGTCGCCGCCACAGGGGCCAGCGCGGGCGCGGGCGGCGTGAACGGCTGGGCCACCGCGACATTGGCGACCGGAGCGGACACGGCCACGGGAGCGG
>NZ_BDBS01000022.1 GCF_001613105.1 Nocardia pseudobrasiliensis NBRC 108224
TGCTGGCCGCGGCGGCCGCGCGCGGTATGGAGGTGGACGAGCTCGCCCGGCGGACCGCACAGCGCCGCGCGGACGCCGACGCCTTCACCGCGGCCTACGGCCGCTACTGCTGGCCGGTGGACGGTCTGCGGGGCCTGCGCCTCGCGCCGTTCCAGATCCTGGCGGCCGAAGGCGCCAATCTCGCCGTGCGCGACCATGATTGGCATTTGGAGCGGCTGGATCGACTGGTCGCGGCCGATCCGGAACTGTTCACCGCGACGCGCCGGATGACCGTGACGCTGTCGGATCCGGACGCCGAGGCCGCGGCGACGGCCTGGTGGACCGAGCTGACCGCGGCGGGCGGTGAGGGCATGGTCGTCAAACCGCTGGCCGCGCTGGTCACGGCCGAGGGTTCGCGCAGACTCGTGCAGCCGGGCGTGAAATGCCGTGGTCCGGAATATCTTCGGATCATCTACGGTCCGGAGTATCTGCACCCCGCCAATCTGGCGCGACTGCGGGTGCGGGGGCTGGGCCGCAAACGCTCACTGGCCCTGCGGGAATACGCGCTCGGCCTGGAAGCGCTGGATCGCTTCGTCACCGGCGAACCGCTGTGGCGGGTGCACGAGGCCGTCTTCGCGGTGCTGGCCATGGAATCCGAGCCGGTCGATCCGCGACTGTAATCAGTCCGCGCCCCGGGGCAGCACGACGGTGAAGGTGGCGCCGTGGCCGAGTTCGCTTGTCACGCCGACCGTTCCGCCGTGCGCCCGCACCAGCGACCGCACGATCGACAGTCCCAGCCCGGTGCCGCCGCTGGCCCGGGTGCGGGAGCTGTCGGTGCGGTAGAAGCGCTCGAAGACCCGGCCCGCGGCCTCCCGCGACAGGCCCGGCCCGGTATCGGCCACATCGATGCGCACCTGCTCGGCGGCCGGGGTGAGCCGCACGGTGATCGGCGTACCGGGCGGGGTGTGAGAGATCGCGTTGCCGACGAGATTCATCAGCACCTGACGCAGCCGGTCGGCATCACCGCGCACCTCCAAAGTGCCGACGCCCGGGGCGATGTCGAGGGCGATGGGGTGGGCCTGCTCGGCCATCGCGCGGGCGCTGTGCACCACCTCACCGGCCAGCGACAGCAGGTCCACCGGCGCCTGCTGCAGCGGTCGCTGGGCGTCGAGGCGGGCGAGCATGAGCAGATCCTCCACCAGCACACCCATCCGGGCGGCCTCGGCCTCGATCCGCTCGAGCACCTGCCGCGGATCCCGGCTCGCCCCTTGCCGATACAGCTCGGCGAAGCCGCGGATCGTCGTGAGCGGGGTGCGCAGTTCATGACTGGCGTCGGCGACGAAGCGGCGCATATTGGCCTCCGACTGCCGCGCCGCCTCCTCCGACGCCTCGGTCGCGGCGACGCCGTGCTGGATTCGGGTCAGCATGGCGTTGACCGAGCGGGCCAGATGGTCGACCTCGGTCTCCACCCCGCGCATCGGAACCCGCCGATGCAGATCCCCGGCGGCGATGGCCGCCGCCGTCTCCTCCACCTGCCGTAGCGGGCGCAGGCTGCGGCGCACCACGAAATAGCCCGCGACGGCCAGCAGTAGCAGCGCGGCAGAGCCGGTGACGATTTCGAAGAGGGTCAGGCGCGCGACGGTATCGCGATTATCGGTCAGCGGCAGCGCGATAACCGTGGAACCGTAGTCGTTGGCCACCGTCAGCACCCGCCAGCGCGTGGATCCGCCGTCGATCGAATCGACCGTGGCCGGACCCGGGCCGTCGAGTTCGGACAGATCGGGCGCGGATTTCTCCTTGCTCTCCAGATAGATCTCACCGTCGGGCAGGCTGCGCAATTCGTAGAACCGGTGCGGTTGTTCGCCGCCCAACGGGACAGCCTGCGGCGGCGTGGGCATATCGGCGGGCGCCAGGCGCGGACCGGACGGGGTGTCGATCCGCTTCATCGGACGCGGCCTGGCCCAGTCGTGCGCGGCGTCGGCGAGCTGTTCGTCGGTGCGGGCGGTGAGCGATTTCGACAGCGCCGAGGTCACCGCGAAACCCGATGCGGCCAGCACGATTCCGACCAGGACGACCATGGCCAGCACCAGACCGACGCGCAACGGGATGGCCGCCACCCGCCGCCCGATACCGGCCCGGGCCGCCGCACTGATCATCTGTCCATTTGTAGCGCCGGGCGCTGGGAGCGCACTGCGCGACCGCTGGGTGTTTCCTGAATTCTCAGTCCGCCGACAGCGCCGCGACCAGGCGATCGATCAGTGGCCGCTGGCCCGCGGACAGTTTCGCCCGCGCCGTCTCGGGATCGAACCACTCGGCCCGATCGATCTCCGGGAACTGCTGCAGCCGCCCCGAACGCGGCGGCCACTCCATCTCGAAGGTTCCCGGTACCACTCGCGCGGTGTCGAGATCGCCCTCCACCGCCCACACCACGACCTGTTTGCGTCCGCTGCTGTAGCGCACCTCGCCCAGCGGCACCCACTCCCCCGCGGGCACCGGCAATCCGAGCTCCTCGGTGAACTCCCGCGCCGCGGCCGCCCGGGGCTGTTCCTCGTCGGGTTCGTACTCCCCCTTGGGAATCGACCACGCCCCATCGTCCTTGCGCGCCCACAGCGGACCGCCCATATGACCGAGCAGCACCTCGATCTCGGGCCGGCGCCGATAGACCAGAACCCCAGCGCTGTATCTCATGCGAGCAGTCTGCCCGACCCGGCTCACGGGATCTGCGCGGTGATCTCCGAGGAGTCGTCGTCGCCGGTGTCGGTCGACGACACGGTGGTGCTGGTGATGTCGGCGATGATTCCCAGGATCAGGAACACCACCAGCAGGACCCGTCCCGCGGTCGACACCAGCAGCGGACGGGTCGGCGAGGCGAGCGCCTGCCCCGGCATCGGCGCGGTATCACCGAAGAGGCCCCACGGATAGGCCGGGGTCAGCATGTACACATACGAGGTCGTGCGCAAATGAATCCGCAGCCCCGCGCTCGACGCCTCGAACAGCGCCCGCGGCTGCCGCCCGAGAATCAGCGTCACCAACCAGACGATCACCGCCGCGGCCGACCACCCCGCGTACAGCAGATTGGTCACCAGCAGCATCGGCAACGCCAGCAGCAACCGGAAGAACACGGCCAGCCGATTCAGCCGCGTCGGAGCCGGAAACCACACCCGCACCGGATATTCCGCGGGCGCGGTATCGAAGGTGAACGGCGGATACCGATCCACCACCAGCAACACATACGCCACCACCCGCGCCTCATAGGCCACGATGCTGCGCAACAGTTCCCCGCACCAATCCGGCAACCGCCCCGTCACCAAGGCCGCGAACCACCCAACGATCACCACCACGGTCGCGACGATCTGCAACAACCACACGGCGATCAGCTGCGGAATCGCCAGCAGCAACCGCAAGAACACCGTCCACCGCCGCTGCGGCTCGGGCGCGAAAATATCCACTTCCACCGGGTCGGGCGACTCGGCCACATACAACGGTTCCGACGGTGCTGTCATAGCTGCCCACGCTAGGCAATCGATCAGCAAATCCGACCGACCCACGCCGAGGCGGATCGGGAAGGAATTTCGAGTCGGGGTGACAGGATTTGAACCTGCGACCCTCCGCTCCCAAAGCGGATGCGCTACCAAGCTGCGCTACACCCCGATACCCCGGAGGGGTCAGAGCGGGCGACGGGAATCGAACCCGCACCATCAGCTTGGAAGGCTGAGGTTCTACCATTGAACTACGCCCGCAGGCATACGACACCGATGGGATCGCCATGATGTCGTCTGCGGATCAGACTGTACCGAATCCCGCTTCCGAAACGCCAATCGGGCTGGACCCGGCGGTGCCATCGGCGCGTCGAGGGCGACACGCGAACACGCCAGTGGGCGACACACCGGAACTGGTGTAACACCACTGGTAGGCAAGCGATCTCATTGCCGATCGCCATTCGCGAGACATCGGAACAGGTTGCAAAACATCGATTTCCGGTGTCGGGTGGCTTGCTAGGATCCTTTTTGCCGGACGGGGGTATCTGGAAAGGGGGCGGTGAGCGTGCGCCGATGGTGTACAGGACCGCATAGCAGTGAGCACGATCCGGAGGGTGTGACCGGCAAAGGCGCCGGTTTCGACGACGTCTGCGCGGGGTGAGCGCAGATGCCCGCCGAACTCGACGCACAAACCGCCGCGGCCAAGGCCGCGACCACACGGGACTGGGTACGCGCCGTCTACACCGGCAGCGGCCTGACCGTCCCGCCCGAACACCTCGAGCGGGTGTTCGCCGTCATCATCGATGAATTGCTGGATCTGGCCGGATCCGAACCGTTTCCGTTGCAGGCCGCCCGCGCGATCGGCCATCGCCTGGCCGAGACGCCGTTCGACCGCACCCGCATGCTCGCCCCGGCCACCCGGGCACTGCTGGGATTCGCACCGGGCGAACCGGGTTCGCTGGTGGCGACCCGCTGGCCGTTCGTGGCCAGCCAGGCCATCGACGCCTACGCCGAGGCGCTGCAGCAGCGGGCCCTGGCCCAGCAGCACCGCAGCATGTCCGAGGCCGTCTCGGTGCGCGTGCAGGAGATCGCGGCCCTGCAGAACCGGCTACGCCACGAGGCCACCCACGACGCGCTGACCGATCTGGCCAACCGCTCGCTGCTACAGGAACGAGTGCGGCTGATGGCCACCGACCGCTCGCGCGGGGTCGGGCTGCTGCTGATCGATCTGGACGACTTCAAGCAGATCAACGACGGCTTCGGTCATGCCGTCGGCGACGAGGTGCTGGTCGAGATCTCGCGTCGGCTGCGCGCGGCCTGCCCGGACGAAACGGTCGTATGCCGTTACGGCGGTGACGAATTCGTGCTCGCCCTGCCCGCCGGGCGCAACACCCTGGGCGAGGTGGCTCGGCGCGTGCTCGCGGCGCTGCACGATCCGGTGCGCACCGCGGCCGGTCCGGTGCCGGTCTCGGCCAGTGTGGGCACGGCGTTCTGTCCGGCCGAGCGCACCTGCGACTTCTCCGATCTGCTGCGCAATGCCGACCGCGCGATGTATTCGGCCAAGACGGCGGGTAAGCGTCGCTTCGCGCTGTCGGAGATCGGCGGCGAACCGTGCTATGACGCCGCGGTGGCCGGATAAGTCGCAATCGTCCGGTTATCCGGCGACCGCGTACGCTTGTCGATGTGTCGCTTCTGCTGATCCTTCTGGTCGTCGTGCTGATCGTCTTCGTGGCGGTGGTCTTCGCCGGTAGGTCCTCGCGCAATCGCGAGGCCGCCCAGCTCGCCGACGCCAAGGCCGACGCGCGTCGGCTCATCGAACGGCTCGGCGGTCAGGTCTACAACCTGGCCGGTTCCGACGCCGCCTCCAAACAAGCCCTGGCCGACGCCGGTGAGCGGCTCAACGCCGCCGGCTCCCAGATCGAGCAGGCGACCACGGTCGCGCAGGCTCGCCTGGCCAAGGAGACCGCGGTCGAGGGGCTGTACTACATTCGCGCCGCCCGCACGGCCATGGGCCTGGATCCGGGCCCCGCGATCCCCGAGCTCGACGGCCAGAACGCCGCGGGCCGGGTCACCGAGGATCGGCGCATCGACTACGACGGTCGTACCATCGAGGCCTCCCCCGAGCCGTCCCCGCAAACCCCCAACTACTACCCCGGCGGCCGCGTCGCGGGCCGCCCGGTTCCGGCCGGCTGGTACTCCGAACCCTGGTGGAAGACAGCACTGGTCGCGGGCGCCTGGGGCGTCGGCTCGGTCCTGCTGTTCGACGCCCTCTTCAGCGGCATGTCCGGTGTCGCCTACGGCGCCACCGGATTCGAAAGCGGCTACGGCGACGGCTATGACGCCGGCTTCGAGGCCGGACAGGATTCGCTACAGGGCGCCTACGACTCCGGCGACTTCGGCGGCGACCAGGGCGGCTTCGACAGCGGCAGCGGCGATTTCGGCGGCGGCTTCGACGGCGGCGGGTTCGATGGTGGTTTCGACGGCGGCGGCGGGTTCGACGGCGGATTCTGACCACCTGCGCTGACACGCCTCCGCCCGATAGACTGGGCACGGTCTAGTCTGTCCAGACTTCGGCGGAGGATCAGGTCAACAAGAAGAACTGGCAGGTCCAGGAGGCCAAGCAACGGTTCAGTGAGTTGATCACCCGCAACATCAAAGATGTCGCTCACTGCGGCATCGCCGTTCTCAATCCATTCGATCCGAATCAACTCGGCTGACAGGCCGGACACCAGAACAGGTTTCGGCCCTCGAGCACCGTGTGGAGCACCGTCGAGCCGCATACCCGGCAGGGTTCGCCGACGCGGCGGTAGACATACGTGCGGGGGCGGTCGGTCGCGTAGGAGGGTGCGCCGTGGTCGTGTTCCGGACGGACCACGTGCATCTTTCCCCGGCGGACGCCGATGCGCATCAGCTCGACAAGGTCGGTCCACAGGGCGTCCCATTCGGTGCGGGACAGGGACTTTCCCGTTCGCTGCGGTGAGATGCCGTGGCGGAACAGCAGTTCCGCGCGGTACACATTGCCCACCCCGGCCACCACCGACTGATCCATCAGCAACGCGCCGATCGAACGACCGGACCGGCTGATTCGCTGCCAGGCGCGGTCGGGATCGGCGTCGCGGCGCAATGGATCCGGGCCCAGCCGCGCGGTGAGCGCCTCCACCTCGGGCTCGCGCAGCACCTCGCACGCGGTCGGCCCGCGCAGGTCGGTTCCGTACACCGCCGCGTCCGCGCGCCCGGACCCGATCATGCGCATCCGCACCTGGCCGACCGGATCACCCAGCGGCGCAGGCGATTCGGTGAAGGCACCGTACAGCCCGAGATGTACGTGCACGATCAGCCCGGAGTCGTACCGGTGCAACAGATGTTTCCCCCACGCCTCGGCCCCGACCAGCACCCGCCCGTCCACCAGCGCCGCCCCCTCGGCGAACCGCCCCTGCGGACTGGACACCCGCACAACGCCCCCGGCGAAGCGCTCGGTGTGCAACTTCGCCAGCCGATGCAGCGTGTGACCTTCGGGCACGGACCCTCCCTCGTACGAAACAGCCGCACTCCCCGGAAGGAAGTGCGGCTGCGGTGTTTTCGTCAGTTCGGCAGGGCGGGGGCCTCGCCGGTGCGCTCGTACTCCGCGATGATGTCGATCCGGCGCTGGTGGCGCGCCTCCTCCGACCACGGGGTGGCGATGAAGGCGTCGATGATGGCCAGCGCCTCCTCCACCGAATGCATGCGGCCGCCGATGCCCATCAGCTGCGCGTTGTTGTGCTGACGGGCCAGCTGGGCGGTCTCCACGCTCCAGGCCAGCGCGCAGCGCGCGCCGGGAACCTTGTTGGCCGCGATCTGCTCGCCGTTGCCGCTGCCGCCGAACACGATGCCCAGGCTGCCCTCGTCGGCCACGACGCGACGGGCGGCATCGATGCAGAATGCCGGGTAGTCGTCGACGGCGTCGTATTCGTGGGCTCCGCAGTCGACAACCTCGTGACCCGCCTGCTTCAGGTGGTCCTTGACGTGGTTCTTCAGTTCGAATCCGGCATGATCGGCACCCAGGTATACGCGCATGGCACCAGATTGTGTCAGGCGGGTATCGAACGGTTCGCTTCGGGATGACACCCCGTAGCGATCATTAGAGTTTCACCCATGCAGTCCGACGATCAGTGGGCCAACCCCGCGGCGCAATCGGGGCCGACCGGCTGGAATCCCGTGACCGGAATGACCGGTTGGGATCCGCGGGTCGGGCCGCCCGGCTGGGCCCCACAGACCCAGTACACCCCGCCGCCGATTCCACCGCACCACAATGGCCGCGGCCTCGGCTTCGACGGGATGCCCGCCCGGCACAGCTGGGAGATCCCGCTGCTGGTGATCGTGATCGCGGCGACCGTACTGGCCTACGGGTTCTGCATCCTGCTGCTGATCGGCGGCTATTTCGATCAGTACGTGGTGCTGCTGATCCTGGCCCCGCTGCTGCTGTGGTTCGGCCGCGGCGTGAACTATTCGATGCAGCGGGTCAACTCCGTGAGGATGTCGCCCACCCAGTTCCCCGAGGGCTACCGGATGGTGGTCGAGGCGGCGGGCCGCTTCGGAATGGCCACGGTGCCCGACGCCTACGTCCTCACCGGCAACGGCCAGATCAACGCCTTCGCCTCCGGTCACGGCTTCCGTCGCTACGTGGTCGTCTACAGCGATCTGTTCGAAATCGGCGGCGCCGCACGCGATCCCGACGCGCTGGCCTTCATCATCGGTCACGAGGTCGGCCATATCGCCGCCGGGCACGTGTCCTACTGGCGTCAGCTGGGCATGTTTCTCGTCCCGTTCCTGCCGTTGCTCGGCGATGCGCTGATCCGCGCGCAGGAGTACACCGCCGACAATCACGGCTACTGCCATCGTCACGTCGGCGCGCCCGGCGCAATGCGGACGCTGGCCGCGGGCAAATACCTCAACTCGCTGGTCGACTTCGATCAGATGGCCGATCGCGCGGCCCAGGAGAAGGGTCTGTTCGTCTGGGTGGTCAACGCGATCTCCAGCCATCCGGTGCTGACCTGGCGAATGTGGGCACTGCGCGATCGCACCCGGCACGGCCGCCTGTTCCTGCGCCCGAATCCGCCACCGCCGCAGGCGTATCAGGGCTATCCGCCCTCGGGCTATCCGGGCTATCCGCCCCCGGGGCAGTACGGAGAGATCCCCGGACTGCCCCCGAACCGGCCGCAATAGCGGTCAGTCGAACTGCGGATCCTCGGTGCGGGTCCGCTTGAGTTCGAAGAAGTGCGGATAGGAGGCCAGGGCGACCGCGCCGTCCCACACCTTGCCCGCCTCCTCACCGCGCGGAATGCGCGAGAGCACCGGGCCGAAGAAGGCGACGTCGTTGATGTGGATGGTCGGGGTGCCGACATCCTTGCCGACCTTGTCCATCCCGGCGTGATGGCTCTTGCGCAGCGCCTCGTCGTAGTCGGCGCTCTCGGCCGCCTTCGCCAGTTCGGCGGGCAGGCCGACCTCGGCGAGCGCGTCGGCGATCACCGCGGTCAGCGTCGCGGCGCGGTCCTCGCGCTCGTATTCGGCGCGGCGGTTGTGGATACGGGTACCCATCGCCGTGTAGAGCGGGGCCAGCACCTTGTCGCCGTGCTCCTGCGCGGCGGCGATCGCCACGCGCACCGGACCCCAGCCGACCTTCAGCAGTTCCAGATACTGCTCGGGCAGGCCCTCGCGATCCTCGTTGAGCACCGACAGACTCATCACGTGGAAGTGGGTCTCGATATCGCGCACCTTCTCCACCTCCAGAATCCAGCGAGAGGTGATCCAGCACCACGGACACAGCGGGTCGAACCAGAAGTCCACGCGATCCTTGCTGCCGGTCTTGTTGTCGCTCACGTCGACGTCCTTCCGAGTGGGTCGGGCCCCTATTGGCATGGGCCACCGTCATCTGTGGTCAACGACGAAATCTTCCCGATATTTCCGAGCCCGCCCAGCGCGGTAAGTAGGGTCGGAGAGGACCCGGTTGCCGTCGCACGGAGGTTCACCATGACAACAGATTCCAGGTTCGTCGTCGTCGGGGGCGGTCTCGCCGCCGCCAAGCTGGCCGAGGCGCTGCGCGACAACGATTTCGGTGGAGCGCTCACGGTGATCAGCGCCGAGGAACATCTGCCCTACGAGCGACCTCCGCTGTCGAAGGAACATCTGCTCGGTAAGAAGGCCCTACCGGAATTCACCGTCGATCCCGCGCAGTGGTACCGCGATCACAATGTCGACCTGCGCCTGGGCACCACGGTCACCGCGATCGATCGCGCCTCGAAAACCGTTGCGCTGCCGGACGGCTCGACGGTGTCCTACGACAAACTCGCCCTGGCCACCGGTTCGCGGCCGCGTCGGCTGCCGCTGCCCGGCGCCGATGCCGAGGGCGTGTACGAATTGCGCACCATCGAGGATTCCGACGCGCTCATCGCACTGTTCGACTCGATCCGACACGTGGCGATCATCGGCGCGGGCTGGATCGGCCTCGAGGTCGCCGCGGCCGCACGCACCGCGGGTGTGGAGGTCACCACGTTGGAGACCGAACCTGTGCCGCTGCATGCCGCGCTGGGCGCGGAGATGGGCGAGGTCTTCGCCGAACTGCATCGCTCCCACGGCGTCGACCTGCGCTGCGGGGTCAAGGCCGCCGAGATCGTCACCGCCGACGGCCGCGCCACGGGCGTGAAACTCGACGACGACACCGTGATCGAGGCGGACGCGGTCCTGATCGCGGTGGGCGCGCGCCCCAACGTCGAACTGGCCGCCGACGCGGGCCTGGATGTCGACGGCGGTGTGCTGGTCGACGAGAGTCTGGCCACCGTCGATCCCGATATCGTCGCCGTCGGCGATATCGCCGCCCAGCAGCATCCGGTGCTCGGCCGTCGAATCCGGGTGGAGCACTGGGCCAATGCGCTCAATCAGCCCGCGGTCGCGGCGCGCACGATGCTGGGCAAACCGGCCACCTACGATCGGCTGCCGTACTTCTTCACCGATCAGTACGACCTGGGTATGGAGTACACCGGCTACGTCGCCCCCGACCAGGACGCGACGGTGGTGGTGCGCGGTGATCTCGGCAAGCGCGAATTCCTGGCGTTCTGGTTGGATTCGGGTAACCGGGTGCTGGCAGGGATGAACGTCAATATCTGGGACGCGGGCGATCGGATCAAGGAGTTGATCGCCTCGAAACAACCGGTCGACCCGAAGCGGCTGGCCGACACCGCCGAAACCCTGTGAGCCCATGAAGTACATGCTGTTGAAGACCTACGGTTCCCCCGCCTTCTGCGATACCCCGATCGAGGAGTGGACGCCGGAGGAGATCCGCGCACATCACGAATTCCAGCGAGCCCTCGGTGCGGAGCTGCGCAGATCCGGTGAACTCGTCGATGCCCAGGGCCTGGCCTTTCCCGATCAGGCCCGCATCGTCAGCTCCGACGGCCGCTCGGCCCCGGTGGTGACCGACGGGCCGTTCCCGGAATCCAAGGAGTTCCTGGCGGGCTACTGGATCGTGGACGTCGACAGCCCCGAACGAGCGGTGGAGATCGCCGCCCGCGCCTCGGCCGGTCCTGGGCCGGGCGGTGAACCGATCGGTGAGTACATCGAGATCCGGCGGATCATGAGCGTGCCGACGCCAGATCTGTGAGCGAGAATTTCTCCGCCGCAACCGATTCCAGCGCGGACGACGACCTCGCGGACGACCGCCGACCAGGACGGACCCCGACCGCCCGCCAGCCGCGGGCCGACCAGGATATGCGCGACCGGGCTCCAGGCACGACGACCGCGCACGAAATCGGCCTGCTGCTGCGGGAATTGACGCCCGCCGCATTGGGTGTGCTGGCACGGCGATACGGCGATTTCGACACCGTCGAGGACGCCGTGCAGGAGGCGGCGCTGGCCGCGGCGACCCAGTGGCCGGTCGAAGGGCTGCCGGACAGCCCGCGCGCGTGGCTCATCCAGGTGGCCCAGCGGCGCTACGTCGACGCGGTGCGCTCGGAGATCGCGCGGCGCGGCCGCGAGGACGAGGGCGTCGCCTGCGAGGTGGTCCCGCCCGGTGATGCCGCCCGCGACCACGACGACACCCTGACGCTGTTTCTGCTGTGCTGTCACCCCGTGCTCTCGCCCGCCAGCGCGATCGCCCTGACACTGCGCGCGGTCGGCGGCCTGACCACCGAGGAGATCGCGCGCGCGTTCCTCGTCCCGGAAACCACCATGGCGCAGCGCATTTCCCGCGCCAAGAAGCGACTCTCGACGGTACAACGCCCGTTCGCCGAGCTCACCGCGACCGAGGAGCGCCTGACCGCGCTGCTGCACGTCCTCTACGTCATGTTCTCCGAGGGGCACACCGCCACCACCGGCGATCGGCTCTACCGTACCGATCTGTCCGCCGAGGCGATCCGCCTGACCCGCCTCGTGCACCGGCTGCTGCCCCGGGATCCGGAGGTGACCGCGCTGCTGGCTCTGATGCTGCTGACCGACGCCCGCCGCGCGGCCCGCACCGGACCGGCCGGCGAACTGATCCCGCTGGCCGAACAGGACCGCACCCGCTGGGATCGCGCCCGCGGCGTCGAGGGCCTGCGGCTGGCGACCGAGGCCATCGTCCATGGCCTGGACGGCCCGTATCGCATCCAGGCGGCGATCGCGGCGGTGCACGCCGAGGCCCGCACCGCCGAGGACACCGACTGGGAGCGAATCCTGTTGCTGTACACCATATTCGAACGCCGCTCGCCGAATCCAATGGTGACGCTCAACCGCGCGATCGCCACGGCCATGGTGCACGGTCCCGAGGCGGGCCTGGCGCTGCTGGCCACCCTCGACGATCGACTCGACGACAACCACCGCCTCGACGCCGTCCGCGGCCACCTGCACGAGATGGCGGGCGACCGCGCCGCGGCGATCGGCTGCTACACGGCCGCGGCCCGGCGCACGACCAGCACCCCCGAACGCGACTACCTCACCCTGCGCGCCGCTCGCCTGCGAGCCGAGCACTGATTCGCGCTAGACCCAGCTCTTACCGGTGATGAGCTCGTAGGCCTCCATATACTTCTGCCGGGTCGCGGCCACGACATCGGCAGGGATCTCCGGGCCCGGGGGCTCCTTGTCCCAGCCGGTGGAGGTCGACCAGTCGCGGACGAACTGCTTGTCGAACGAGCTCTGCGCGCGGCCGGGCTCCCAGTCCGCGGCGGGCCAGTAGCGGGAGGAGTCGCTGGTGAGCACCTCGTCGCCCAGGACGATCTCCCCCGCGTCCCAGCCGAATTCGACCTTGGTGTCGGCGATGATCACCCCACGCTCGACCGCGTAGGCCGCACCGCGCGAATAGATCTCGAGGGTGAGCGCGCGCAGCCGCTCGGCGACCTCGCGGCCCTCCTGGGCGACCACATCGTCGAAGGTGATCGCCTCGTCGTGCCCCTCGGACGCCTTGGTGGTCGGGGTGAAGATCGGCTCCGGCAGCTTGTCGCCCTCGCGCAGGCCCGGCGGCAGCGCGATGCCCGACACCGAACCGGTGCGCTGATACTCCTTCAGGCCCGAGCCCGACAGGTAACCGCGCGCGATGCATTCGACCTGGATCATCTTCAGCGGCTTGACGCGTACCGCGCGCCCGGCGAATTCGGCGGGCACATCCGTGGTGGACAGCACATGGTTGGGCACATCGGTGAAGTAGTCGAACCACCAGTTCGACAGCTGGGTCAGCAGCGCGCCCTTGTCCGGAATCGGCGTCGGCAGCACCACGTCGTAGACCGAGACCCGATCGGAGGCGACCAGAATCAGCGAATCACCATCCTCGTACAGGTCACGAACCTTGCCCGCGTGGATGTGCCTCAACTGTCCTCCTCGATATCCGGCGCCGACGCTCCAGCCTACCGACGAGCAGTTCGGGGGTTGTGCGTGGCATTGTGGGATTCGCGCGTCCCGAAAACCATCAGCGAAGGAGCCTCCTTGTCCGCACCGAATCTCACCCGCGAGCAGGCCGTCGCCCGGGCCGCGACCGTCCGGGTGGAGAACTACCGCGTCGAACTCGATCTCACCGAGCAGTCCGCGGGCGCGGACGGCTTCTTCTCGCGGTCGATCGCCACCTTCACCGCCACCCCCGACTCGGAGACCTTCGTCGATATCGTCGCCGCCCGAGTGCGTTCGGCGGTGCTCAACGGCTCGGCGCTGGATGTGAGCGACTACGACGAGTCACGCGGGCTGCGTCTGACCGGTCTGGCCGAGCGCAACGAACTCGTGGTCGAGGCCGACTGCGTCTACTCCCACACCGGCGAGGGTCTGCACCGGTTCGTCGATCCGACCGACGACAAGGTGTATCTGTACTCGCAGTTCGAGACCGCCGACGCCAAGCGGATGTTCGCCTGTTTCGATCAGCCCGACCTGAAGGCCACCTACGACGTGATCGTCACCGCGCCGCAGGATTGGGAGGTCATCTCCAACGAGGCCTGTATCCAGACCCGCCCGCTGGGCGCGGTCACCGAGCACACCTTCGCCACCACGCCGCGGATGAGCACCTATCTGGTGGCGCTGATCGCCGGACCGTACGCGAAGTGGACCGACACCTATTCCGATGAGCACGGCGATATTCCGCTGGGTATCTACTGCCGCGCGTCGCTGGGTGAGCATATGGACGCCGAGCGGTTGTTCACCGAGACCAAGCAGGGGTTCGGGTTCTATCACCGCAACTTCGGCGTGCCGTATGCCTTCGGCAAATACGATCAGCTGTTCGTGCCCGAATTCAACGCGGGCGCGATGGAGAACGCCGGTGCGGTCACCTTCCTCGAGGATTACGTGTTCCGCTCCAAGGTGACTCGCGCCTCCTACGAGCGCCGCTGTGAAACAGTGCTGCACGAGATGGCGCATATGTGGTTCGGCGATCTGGTGACCATGAAGTGGTGGGACGATCTGTGGCTGAACGAGTCGTTCGCCACCTTCGCCTCGGTGCTGTGCCAGACCCAGGCCACCGAATACACCAGCGCCTGGACCACTTTCGCCAATCTCGAGAAGTCCTGGGCGTACCGGCAGGATCAGCTGCCCTCCACCCATCCGATCGCCGCCGACATCCCGGATATGGCGGCCGTCGAGGTCAACTTCGACGGCATCACCTACGCCAAGGGCGCCTCGGTGCTCAAGCAGCTGGTGGCCTATGTGGGTCTCGAACCGTTCCTGGCGGGCCTGCGCGCCTACTTCGCCGAACACGCCTACGGCAACGCCACCTTCGACGATCTGGTGGGCGCGCTGGAGAAGGCCTCCGGCCGTGACCTTTCCACCTGGGGCGCGCAGTGGCTCAAGACGACCGGCCTGAACATCCTGCGCCCCGATTTCGAGGTGGTCGACGGGAAGTTCACCCGCTTCACCGTCGTACAGGAGGGCGCGGCGCCCGGCGCCGGTGAGCAGCGGGTGCATCGCCTGGCCATCGGCGTCTACGACGAGCAGAACGGAAAGCTGGTGCGCACCAAGCGCGTCGAGCTGGATCTGGACGCGGTCGAGCGCACCGATGTGGCCGAGCTGGTCGGCGTCGAGCGCGGCAAGCTGGTGCTGATCAACGACGACGATCTGACCTACTGCTCGGTGCGGCTGGATCCGCAATCGCTGGAGACCGTGGTGTCGCGCATCGCCGATATCGCCGAATCGCTGCCGCGCACGCTGTGCTGGTCGGCCGCGTGGGAGATGACCCGCCAGGCCGAGATGCGGGCTCGCGATTTCGTCGCCCTGGTACAGCGCGGCGTCGGCTCGGAATCGGAAATCGGTGTGGTGCAGCGACTGCTGATGCAGGCGCAGACGGCCCTGGCCTCCTATGCGGATCCGACCTGGGCCGCCGAATCCGGCTGGCCGCAATTCGCCGACCACCTGCTGGAACTGGCCCGCGCGGCCGAGCCCGGCTCGGATCATCAACTGGCCTTCGTCAATTCGCTGACCGGCGCACGCCTGTCCCCCGCCCATATCGAGGCCCTGCGCACGCTGCTCGACGCCGACCCCGCGACCGTCGGCCTGCCCGGCCTGCTGGTCGACACCGATCTGCGCTGGCGCATCGTGGTGGCCCTGGCCGCCGCCGGGGCGATCGACGCCGACGGCCTCGAAACCCCCTTCATCGACGCCGAATTGGACCGCGACCCCACCGCCGCGGGCCGCCGCCAGGCCGCCGCGGCCGCCGCCTCCCGCCCCCAGCCCGAGGTCAAGGCCCAGGCCTGGAACACGGTCATGAACGACGATTCGGTCCCCAACATCACCGCCAGAGCCATCGTCGGCGCCTTCGCCCCCGTAGGCCAATCCCCCCTGCTCACCTCCTACGTCGACCGCTACTTCACCGAAATCCCCTCGGTCTGGGACCGCCGCTCCAGCGAGGTCGCCCAAACCGTCGTGGTGGGCCTCTACCCCCACTGGTCCATCACCGAGGAATCCGTAGCCAAGGCCGACAAATTCCTCTCCGCCGAACACCCCCGGCCCTGCGCCGCCTGGTCGCCGAGGGCAAGGCAGGCATCGAACGCTCCTTGCGCGCAAGGTCTTTCGACGCCAGCTGACCGGCCATTCGAACCCACCCCGGGCTCGCGCCCGGGGTGGGTTCGACACCCGAGCTCCGCACCCACCTGCGCGCCATCCTCGACCGCCTGACCAGGGCCTACCGCGCCGCTGCCGTGAGCAGATCTGCTGTGGGCAGCGGAACGCGCTATTCACCGCATCCCTCGGGCACGCTCGAATCATGGCTCAGGACAACAACAATCCGATGTTCGGTTGGCGTGCGAGGGAGCAGTTGCTGGCCCGGCGGATCGTGGTGCTCGACGGGGCGCTCGACGATGACAACGGGACGCTGCTCATGACCCAGATCCTTACCCTGGCCGCGGAGAATCCGCTGGCGGGGATCTCGTTGTGGATTCATTCGCCGGGTGGGTCGGTGCCAGCGATGCTGGCTATCCGGGACACGATTCGGCTGGTGCCGTGTGAGGTCTCGACGCTGGTGCTCGGGATCGCCTACAGCGCGGGGCAGTTCCTGCTCTCCTCGGGGACCAAGGGACAGCGGCTGGCGATGCCGCACGCGCGGGTGCTCATGCATCAGGGGTCGGCGGGGATCGGCGGCAGTGCGGGCGAGGTCGAGATCCAGGCCGACGATCTTCGGCACACGATCAAAACCGTGCTCGGTTGCATCGCCGAGGACACCGGCCAGCCCTATGAGCGGGTCTGGGAGGACTCGCTGCACGACCGCTACTTCACCGCGCAGGAGGCGCTCGAGTACGGGTTCATCGATCGGATCGTCGAATCGTTCGATCAGGTCATTCCGCACAAGCAGAAGGTGGGAATCTCGTGACCAGCTACACCATTCCCAATGTGATCGCCCAGCATCCGCGCGGCGAGCGCATCATGGACGTCTATTCGCATCTGCTGGCCGGGCGCATCGTCTATCTGGGCACACCGATCGATGCCGGGGTCGCCAACGCGCTCATCGCGCAACTGCTGCATCTGGACGCCGACAGTCCGGGACAGGAGATCAGCCTCTACATCAACTGCGAGGGCGGCAACGATCTGTCGGCGATGCTGGCGATCTACGACACCATTCAGCATCTGCACGGTCCGGTGGCGACCATCTGTGTGGGCCAGGCCATCGGAGTGGGCGGGGTGCTGCTCGCGGCGGGTACGGAAGGCTATCGAGGGGTCCTGCCGCATGCCCGCGTCGTGTTGCATCAACCGGCCGCCCGTGGCCAGGGAACCATCCCCGATCTCATCCTGCAGGCCGACGAATTGGTCCGTATGCGCGCCGAGATCGAGAACATCCTCGCCCACCACACCGGCCAGACCGTGGAGACGCTGCGCCACGACACCGACCGTGACCGCGTGTTCACCGCGCAGTCCGCGATCGACTACGGCCTGGCGGACAAGATCCTCGGGCCGCGGTGAATCAGGCCGCGAGCGCCAGCAGCGTCGGCGTCGTGGTGCGCCCTACGGTGGTGCGCTGCGGCGTCGCGCTGTGCTGCGGGGCCACCGGCCGCAGCAGCGCGGCGCGGCGACGGCGGCGCAGATCGTCGGCGACCTGTTCGGTCAGCCCGCCCAGCGAGGTGCCCAGCGCCCCGGCCAGGGCGGCGATCATCTCGCTCGACGGCTCCTTGCGGCCGCGTTCGATCTCGGAGAGATACTGGGGCGAAACACCCGCGCGCCCAGCGGTTTCCACGAGGGTTTCGCGCTGCTGCTGACGCAGTGTGCGCAGGCGGCTGCCGAGTACCTCGCGCCAGAGCGGTTCGCGTTCCCGCTCGTCTTCGCGTCCGCCCGGGATGGAATGCAGTCTCGGATGCTCGGCCATGCTCCGAGCCTAAGCTCGGGACCCGCTACCGCACCCACTCATTACGCTCAGGGCGTACAAAGACCGCACCCCTTCCGTTGCGCCCCACTCGCTGCGAACAGGTCGAAGCGGGTGCGTGGGAACGGAAGGGGTGCGGAATTCGAAATCAGCTGGGTCGCCCGATGGCCGCGGCCATCACGCGCACGGCGGAGACGAGTCCGTCGATGAGCTCGCCCTGACGCAGCGAGGCGAGCGCCGCGGTGACGCCGAGCTGGCAGACGCGATCGTTGACCCGATCGGCGACGTCGCGCCCGGAGCGCACCTCCACGGCGTGATCGTTCGGGGAGACCGCGATGAGCACCGAACGGGCCGCCTCGGGAGTCGACGGGAACAGCGCATCGACGCCGGCGGCCGGATCCGCGCCGAGGTCACCGATGTAGATGTTGAACCGCACCTTGGTGCCGCGGGTGGCGTCGGTGAGCGCGTTGTCCATCAGCAGCCGTTCGTTGTCGTTGAACGGCGCCTCCTTGAACACGTCACCGGCCTCGTGCACACCGGACACGCGACCACTGGTGGTCACGGCCCATCCGTGCGGCAGGTCGGCCTCGACCACCGCGGGCCACTTAGAACTTGCCACTTGCCCGGCCTCCGATCAGGTCCGCCCGCGCGGATTCGATTGCGGCATGGTCGCCATGCGAGGACTCTGCGTGATGGTGACCCGAACCGGTCACCTCGTCGGTCGCACTCCACAGCACCGGGTCCGCGGTCCACGTGTCGGGAAGGCTGTAGTGGACCGGCTTCTCGCCGGGCAGCGGCTTGCCGAGAAACGACAATCCGGCGATCACCGCGTAGATCACCAGCGGGATGCCGACAAAGATCAGCACTGTCTCGAGAATGCTCACGATCCAACGGTAGACGATGGGCCCGACGGCGCAATCCACCGGTGAGCTCCCGCGCGCCCGTGTCGCCCTCTCACACCAGCCAGGCCGCGGCGTTGGCGGGCAGCTGACGTCCCTCGATCGGCGCGCTGGCCAGCAGCACCTCGCCCGGCGGCAGCGGAATCGGGGCATCGGTGGCGTTGAGCGCGCAGATCAGTCCGCCGCCGCGGCGGAAGGCCAGACATCCCGGCGGGCTGCCGTACCAGTCCAGACTCGTCCCGGCGAACTCCGGCCGCAGCGAACGCAATTCGATCGCCATTCGATACAGCGACAGCGTCGAGTTCAGCCGCTCGAGCTGGGTTTCGATGGTCAGCTCGGCCCACTGCGGCGGGATCGGCAGCCAGGACCGCGGCGCGGCGGTGAAGCCGAACGGGGGCCGATCGCCCTCCCAGGGAATCGGCACCCGGCAGCCGTCGCGGCCGCGTTCGGTGTGGTTCGAGCGCTCCCACACCGGATCCTGCAGCACGTCCTCGGGTAGGTCGTCGACATTCGGCAGGCCGAGTTCGGCGCCGTTGTAGATGAACACCGCGCCCGGCAGCGCCAGTTCCAGGAGGATCATCGCCCGGGCACGGTCCACCCCGACCGCGCCGCCGCCGTAGCGGGTGACCTCGCGTTCGACGTCGTGATTGGACAGCGTCCAGGTCGCGCTGGCGCCGACCCAGGTCACCGCCTGCATCGAATTGTCGATGGCCGCACGGATTTTCGCGGCTTCGAAGGGTGTTTCGGCGAGTTTGAAGTTGAAGGCCAGATGCAGTTCGTCCGGGCGGAGGTACTCGCCGAAGCGGACGTTGTCGTTGACCCAGACCTCGCCGATCGATACCGCGGCCGGATATTCGTCGATCACCTTGCGGATGCGGCGGTGGATGTCGTGCACGCCCGGGTTGTTGAACCGGTAATCGTCGTCGTCGAGTTTGAACATGCCCGACGGGACCGGATCCATATCGGGCAGGCCGGGCGGTTTGGCCATGCCGTGGGCGACATCGATGCGGAAACCGTCGATGCCGCGATCCAGCCAGAAGCGCAGGGTCTTCTCGAAATCGGCGAGGACCTCGGGATTCTCCCAGTTCAGATCCGGTTGTTCGGGGGCGAAGATATGCATGTACCACTGACCGGGGCGGCCATCGGATTCGGTGACGCGAGACCAGGCCGGACCGCCGAAGATACTGGGCCAGTTGTTGGGTGGCAGCGCACCGTCGGGGCCGCGGCCGTCACGGAAGATGTAGCGCGCCCGGGCCGCACTACCCGGCTCCGACGCCAGCGCCTCGACGAACCACGGATGCCGCTCGCTGGTGTGATTGGGCACCAGGTCCATCGTGACGCGGATGCGCCGGTCGTGTGCCTCGGCGATCAGCTCGTCGAGCACCGCGAGGTCGCCGAACAGCGGGTCGATATCGCGAGGATCGCTGACGTCGTAGCCGCCATCGGCCATCGGTGAACGCATCACCGGGCAGATCCACAGGGCGTCGATGCCGAGCAGCTCCAGATATCCGAGCCGATCGCGCAGGCCACCGAGGTCACCCACGCCGTCGCCGGACGAGTCCGCGAACGAGCGGGGATAGACCTGGTAGAACACCGCCGACCGCCACCACGGGTCGACGGGAGAGGCCCCGGCTGATGAAGGTGTCACAAAAGCTAATAGTGCCAAAGATTTCCGTTGAAAGCCCCCCGAGCGAGCGACTCGAGCGATATGGAGCAAATATTCAGCAGGCGGGGTGGTTCACCGGAAACCCTCTGGGCTGCAGGGGGATTTACGCAATACCGTCAGAAGGGCGCGTTCATGAGCGAATTCGCCGCCATCTCCAAGTAGTCGAGCAGCGCCCGCCGATGCTCGTCATCGAGCACCTCCGGCTCGATCTCGGCGACCGCGATCCGCATGCACCGCAGCCACGCGTCCCGCTCGATCGGCCCGATTCGGAAGGGCATGTGCCGCATCCGCAGTCGCGGATGCCCCCGCTCATCGGAGTACGTCCGAGGCCCGCCCCAGTACTGCTCGAGAAACATCCGCAACCGCCGCTCGGCGGGCCCCAGATCCTCCTCGGGATACAGCGGCCGCAACACCTCGTCCCCCGCCACCTCCCGATAGAAGGCCGCCACCAGCCGCCGAAACGTCTCGGCCCCACCAACCGCCTCATAAAAGGAAGTAGCCGTCTGCTCGCCCGAACCCATCAACCCTCAAATCCGTCTAGTAGCCATCCCCACGTCCCGCTCCATTGTGCCCGCCTCCCCACTCCCAACGAACCATCCCGGCCTCCGGCCGGGAAAATGAGGGGCTCCACCGAGCACCGGGGACACGAGGACGGGGACCGTGCGCGGGCGGGTGGGGATGTCCTGGCAACAAGTTGGCACCCAATCGGGACCGGATTGTGCTCGGCGTAGGGGGTGGGGGTCGGCATCCTGAGATCACCAGTTGAGGACGCGGAATCAGGCAGCCGGTACATACCACCCCCGGGTTTAACCGCCCGTTCACGAACACCACAGACGGAATGTGTCAAATCAGCTGGCAAAGGTAGCGGTTCCATGGTCAACTGGGTGGCAGTGTCTGCCCAGATACCACACGAACCGGACAATACGAATTCGGGGTTCCCATGAAGCAGCGGCACGGCGCCCGGTCACACGAGGCCAGAACACATCGACAACTCCAGCCCGCCGACGTCCACAATCGTGGGTCGGGGGCTACTCCGCTGCATGTCGTAACCGAGAAACATAGTTGTCCGGGTGCTCTCCAGCACCGATCTACCGAATCCCCGCCGAGCGTCGCGCCTTGGGTCAAGCGCCGGGTGTTGCTTCTGAACGCCACCTACGAGCCGCTGACCGCCCTGCCCGCGCGCCGCGCCATCGTCTTGCTCATCTGTGACAAGGCCGATCCCGTTCATCACAATCCCGAGGGCCCGGTGGTCCACTCCGCCGGCGAATCGGTGGCCCTGCCGTCGGTGATCCGCCTGCGCAATTACGTCCGAGTGCCCTACCGCGCCCGCGTACCGATGACCCGGGCCGCGCTCATGCACCGCGATCGCTACCGCTGCGCCTACTGCGGCGGCAAGGCCGAGACCATCGATCACGTCATTCCGCGCAGCCGCGGCGGCGCGCACGCGTGGGAGAACTGCGTGGCGTCCTGCGCGCCGTGTAACCACCGCAAGGCCGACAAACTGCTCAGCGAGCTGGGCTGGACCCTGCACCACCCGCTGGTCTCGCCCAAGGGTCCGCACTGGCGACTGTTGTCCACCACCGCGGATCTCGATCCGGTGTGGTTGCAGTACCTCGGCGAGGGCGCGGCCTAAGTCGGTAAGCCGGCCTCGGCCGCCAGCGCGCCGAGCGCCCGATGCAGGGCCGCGCGATCCTTGGCGCTCAACGGCGCCATGAGTTCCGCATCGATCGCGCGCGCCTCACGTTCACACCGTTCCAGCAGCGTGCGCCCATGCGCGGTGAGCTTCAGCACCTGACGTCGACGGTCATCGATATCGCGCACGCGCTCGATCGCGCCCAGCCGCTCGAGGTGATCGGCCAGGGCGACGACCAGACTCGGTGCCACCTCCATCCGGCCGGCCAACTCCTGCTGCGAGGCCGCCGCGCCGTGATCCAACGCGGCGAGCAGGCCCGCATGCTTGGGCTTGAGGTCATGTGCCGCAAGGCGTTCGGCGAATCGGTCGGCGGTCCGAGTGCCGAGGACCCCCAGCCGGAAGGCCAGCGTCGCGGGCAGGCCGGTCTTGACTTCGTTCACGAGCCTGATGATACTTCGATCAAATAATTCAGAATGTGAACGATTCAGGACGTGATCCAATGACCGCGTACACCGCTGTCGCCCTGGCCAATGCCGCTGTCGCGCTCGTCTCGGGAGTGTCGAGCATCCTCGGCATGACCCGCCCCGCACTGCTGACCCACGAGGGCGCGGTGACATCCGGAACGATGTTCTTCGCGTGGGCTTACGGCGCCCGCGCGCTGCCGTTGAGCGTGGTCATGCTGGTAATGCTCGCCGCGAATATTCGGCAGGGGCTGGTCCCGATCCTGGTGATCGCGGGCCTGGCACAGATCGGCGACGCCGCCATCGGCGCGGTCCGGGGCAACCGGCCCATGGTGATCAGCTGCCTCGTCCTGACCGCGATACATTTGCCGTCGGCCTGGTGGCTCGCCGTTCGATGAACGAGACCGTTGCCGCTCAGCCGTATTCGCTGGCCTGAATCCCCCACGTCCCCGGTTCGAGCGCCGAGAAGATGTGCGGCTGATCGCCCGGATACCGAATGTAGTCACCCGGCCGCAGCTCCACCGGCGCGTCATCCGGCCCCACCAGTGCGCGGCCCGCGGCGAGAATGACGTGCTCGATCTCACCGTGCAGATGTGGTTCGGATTCTCGAGCCTGTCCGGGCTCCGCCGAGACCAGGTAGATATCGCGGCGGGCATTGGGCGGACAGGCCGCGAGCAGCGTCGCGTGATAGTTCGCATGCGCCGACGCCAGTACCGGCCCCTCCCCCGCGCGAATCACCTGCACCTGCGGGCGCGGCGGATCCAGCAATCGGGAGAACGGAATTCCCAGCGCGACGCACAGCGCCCACAGTGTTTCGATGCTCGGATTCCCGGTGCCCGATTCCAATTGCGACAGTGTGGATTTCGCCACACCCGCGCGGCGGGCGACCTCGGTCAGCGACATGCCCGAACGCGCGCGCTCGCGGCGCAGCGCGGCGGCGATGGCCTCCTGCGGTGGCGCGGACTGCGCGCTGTCGTGCTCGGTCATAGTGGGTTCAGACAGTACCTCGGTGTGGGGAATCCTCGTTGACGAACTCCGCTTCGGATGTTCACTATAGAAGACGTGCGTTCGATATGGCGAACACTGGATCGCAGTGACCTGACCGGAATCGCGGCCGTCTGTCTGGCGGTCGGCATCATCGGCGTTTCCTACGGCGCGAGCACCGTGACCGCGGGTTTGCCCGCCTGGCTGCCGATTCTGCTGAGCGTGCTGGTACTCGCGGGCGGCGCGGAGTTCCTGTTCGTCGGCATCGTAGCGGCCGGCGGCAGCCTGGTGGCCGCAGTACTGGTCGGCCTGGTGGTCAATGCCCGCCACCTGCCCTACGGTCTGGCCCTGCCCGAGGTGGTCGGCACCGGCTGGCGTCGCCTACTCGGCACACACGTGATGAACGACGAGGCGGTCGCCCTGGCCCTGGCCGAACCCGACCGCGACCGCCGTCACGCCCGCTACTGGCTCTGCGGTTTCGGCGTCCTGCTGGCCTGGCCGCTCGGCGCGGCACTGGGCGTGGCGATCGGCGCCACGGTCCCCGACCCGTCGCGCTTCGGCCTGGACGCGGTCTTCCCGGCGGTCCTGCTGGCCCTGGCCGTTCCCGCCCTGCGCGACAAGGCAACCCGCCGCGCCGTGGTGGTTGGCGCGGCCATCGCGGCCGTCACCGCCCCGTTCCTCGCGGCGGGCATACCGGTCCTGTTGGCTCTCCCGGCCGCACTACTGGCCTACAACCGCCAACGATTCGACGAGACGATCGGAAACGAGAGTTCGGATGAGCAGAGCGCGGAGCGGACGGGCAGAGAACGAGATAACGCGTCCGGTTCGGAAAGGGAAAGCCCTGCGGGGCAACAGGGCTGGCTGGCTGCAGCTCCGCAGGAGCGGGGCGAGGCACTCGAAAGCGCGGCGATCCAAGCGGACCGGGATATGGACGAGCGCTTCCACACCGAGCAGGTCTGGGACGACAGCGCCGTAACGACTGAACGAGAGCTCGCGCGATTCGGCTCGAACACGCGGGACGGATCCGAGTGATGTTCGCGGATAACAACTTTCGATCGATAGGCGAACGGCGTTGAATACGAGCCTGATTATCGGAGCACTCGCACTGGCCGTGGGCACCTACGCCATCCGGCTGGCCGGACCACTGCTACGTCGGCGCATGAATGTACCCGCCCACATCACCGGCCTACTGGAGACCGGCTCGGTGGTACTGCTGGCAGCACTGGCAGTCACCGAACTGATTCCCGCACATCACAGGGCCGGATTCGCACTCCCCGCAGGCGCCCTCGTAGCCATCATCCTGGCCTGGCGCAAGGCCCCCCTGATCGTCGTGGCCCTCACCGCGGCCGCAACCACCGCACTACTGCGCGTCCTCGGCGTCGCCTGACGCCCACCTACCGCATCGAATCCGATTGGGCTCGATTGGAATCGCACGCCAGATCAAGGGTTGTCGCCGAATCAGGATGGGAACAGTGGCAGTTCTGGACCTTGGCGGCGGGCGACCGAGCCGTAGCGGGCGTCGAGGCGTAGCCAGGTGCGGGTGGCTCGAACTCGGACTATTTCGTTCGGGTTGATGCGGCGGGAGTCGGCCTTGTCGCCGGAGTGGGGGATGAAATCCATGGCGGTCAGGGCGAATACGACGCGCATGGGGACCTCGACCTCCTGGTCGCCGTTGGTCACGGTCAGGACGGTCTGGTCCAGTAGGGAGGCCGGGGGCCCGTGGGCGCTGCCGTGTTCGGCCGCCAATTCGACGCCGCGCTCGGCCAATTCGACCAGGGCCCGCGCGGGTACATCGTCGACGTGCGTGAATCCGGTGGTGGGTGGTAGCGCGCCGCGCCATGCCGAATCCATGGCGTAGCCGAGATCGATCGGACCGGCCGCGGCGGGACCGGTCAGGCCCGACAGGATCAGGTCGCCGGCGACGGTGACGTCGTCGGTGCCCAGATCGGCGACGACGGTCCGCACGGCCAACGTCTCGAAACCGGTTGCCGCCCAGGCCGACACATAGTTGACGCCGCGGCGGCGCAGCCGGATCACCGCGGCCGGATCGAGTCGGATCGCGCGGGCGACGAAGGTCGCGAGATTCTCCCGCTCGGCGGGGTCGAGCACGCGCAGCACCCGCTGATCGCTGTATTCGAAGGTCATCTCGTCGCCGGGCGAGTTCAGTCGGCCTTCCACTGGCTGAGATATTCGCGTTCGATCGCGGTCAGTCGGCGCAGCCGCTGGGTATCGATATCGAATGCGGCCAGTTGGGTGCTGGCGATGATGGCGGGCGGGGCGTCCGGGGCGACGCCGTTGGCGCGTACCTCGTAACCGATGGTGAAGTCCACCGCGCGCATCCGCTCGATCCACATCGCCACATCCAATGGTGTGTCCTCGTGCCGCAGCTGGCCGCGATAGCGCACATGCAGATCGACCATCACACATCCCGAGCGCAGACCCGAGGTCGGACGATCGTCGAACAGCCACGGAATCCGCGCCTCCTCGAGCAACGTCACCATGCGGGCATGGTTGATGTGCTGGAAGGCGTCCATATCGGACCAGCGCACCTCGACCTTGGTATGAAACCGCTTGGGCAACACGACGGCACCGGGCGCCGAGCCGTTTCCAGCCGGCGATTCACCACTCGTCAACGTATTACCTCCGATCGGTCGGGCCGCTCCCAGTATGCAGCCTCCCAGGCGGGCGGGCCGCCCAGGGCATCGCCCGGCTGCCGCTGCGACATCGCGCAGCGGCAGCCGGACCATCGACTACCTCGGAACCTCCGATTGCGCGCCGACGCCGCTGACCATGCTGCGGACCTGGCGGGCCGCTACGGACAGCGTGGCCAGATCGTGGGTGCCGGATTCGAACAGTTCCGACAGCGCGGCGCGGGCGCGACCCAGGCGGGACTGGTTCTTCGACTCCCAGTACGCGATCTTCTCCTCCGCGGTCTCCTCCGGATCACCGGCCGAGAGCACGTCGAGGGTGAGCGAGCGCAGCGAACTGTACATATCGTCGCGCAGCGCCAGCCTGGCCAGGGCGTGCCAGCGATCACCGCGTTCCAGATGACTGACCGCCTGCAGCAGCCAGTCGATCTTGAGGTGCTCGTTGAGCGCGTAGTACAGCGCGCCCACCTCGTCACCGCTGCGTTCGGTGATATCGGCGATATCGATCACATCCAGCAGCGGGAACAGGTTGAGCAGTCCGAACACCTCGGACGCGAGTTCCTGCGGTGCGCCGAGATCGACCAGCTTGGCCGACTGCTCCTCGAGCGTGTCGATATGGTGGCCGCGCAGCCAGCCCGGCACCTTCGGCGCGAGTTCGCGAACCTTGCCCGCGTAGCGATGGATCTCCGCGCCGACCGCAATCGGCTGCGGCCGGTTGATGAGCAACCAGCGCGAGGCGCGATCCAGACTGCGCTTGGTCTCGAGCTCCAACTCGTCGCGGACCGCGGTGGAGGTCTGGGCGGCCCGGATGCGATCCCAGATCGAATGCAGATCGAAGATCGTGCTGGCCGCGGCGAAGGCGCGCATGGAATCGCCTGCGGTGGCGCCGATCTCCTCCGAGAGCCGGAACGCGTAGGTGATCCCGCCGAGATCGACCATCTCGTTGACCATCATGGTGGTGACGATCTCGCGCCGCAGTCGGTGCTTCTTGATGGCCGCACCGAACCGATCCCGCAGCGGGGTCGGGAAATACAGCGGCAACCGCGCCGAGAAGTACGCGCTGTCGGGCAGATCACCCTCGAGCAGATCGGACTTCAGCGACAACTTCACGTGCGCGAGCAGATTCGCCAATTCCGGCGAGGTGAGTCCGCCGCCGTCCTCGAGCCGCTGCTTCATATCGCCGTCCGACGGCAACGCCTCCAGCGCACGGTCGAGACCGCGTCGCTGCTCCAACTCCTCGATCACGCGCATATGCACATTCAGCATTCGCGGCGCCTCGGTCCGCGACATGCCCATGAGGAAGTTCTGGGATACGTTGTCGAACAACACCATATCGGCGACCTCGTCGGTCATCGACGCCAGCAACGGATTACGATCCGCCGCAGCCAACTCCCCACCCGACACCACACCGTCGAGCAGCACCTTGATATTGACCTCGTGGTCGGAGCAGTCCACACCCGCCGAGTTGTCCAACGCGTCGGTATTGCATTTACCACCGAACCGGCAGAACTCGATACGACCCAACGCGGTCACACCCAGATTGCCGCCCTCGCCGATCACCTTGACCCGCAACTCGTTCGCGTTGACCCGCACCACATCATTGGACTTGTCACCGACCTCGGCATGCGACTCGCTCGACGCCTTGATGTAGGTGCCGATACCGCCGTTCCACAGCAACTGCACCGGCGACAACAGAATCGCCCGGATCAACTCCGGCGGCGACAACACCGTCACGTCCTCGGCCAACCCCAACGCCGCTCGTGCCTGCGCGCTGATCGGGATCGCCTTCACCGTCCGATCCCACACCCCGCCACCCTCGCTGATCAACGAGGTGTCGTAATCGGCCCACGAGGACCGCGGCAACGCGAACATCCGCTCCCGTTCGGCGAACGACGACGCCGCGTCCGGGTTCGGGTCCAGGAAGATGTGCCGATGATCGAACGCGGCGACAAGGCGAATATGCCGCGACAGCAGCATGCCGTTGCCGAACACGTCACCGGACATGTCACCGACACCGACCACCGTGAAGTCCTGGGTCTGGGTATCGATGTCCATCTCGGCGAAATGCCGCTTCACACTCTCCCACGCGCCCTTGGCCGTAATGCCCATCGCCTTGTGGTCATATCCGGCCGAACCACCGGAGGCGAACGCATCGCCCAACCAGAACCCGTACGACTGGGCGACCTCGTTGGCGATATCGGAGAACGTCGCGGTGCCCTTGTCCGCGGCCACCACCAAATACGTGTCATCCCCATCGCGGCGCACCACCCGCGGGGGCGGCACCACCTTGCCGGTGGCGTGATCGACATTGTCGGTCACGTCCAACAAACCCGAGATGAACGTCCGATAGCACGCCACGCCCTCGGCCTGCAGCGCCTGACGATCGGTCGCCGGATCCCCGGTCCCCGCGGGCGGATGCTTCACCACGAAGCCACCCTTCGCGCCCACCGGCACGATCACCGCGTTCTTCACCGCCTGTGCCTTCACCAAACCCAGAATCTCGGTCCGGAAATCCTCCAACCGATCCGACCACCGCAACCCACCACGCGCCACCGGACCGAATCGCAGATGCACACCTTCGACCCGCGGCGAATACACGAAGATCTCGAACTGCGGACGCGGCTTGGGCAATTCATTGATCTCGCGCGGCTCCACCTTGATCGACAGATACGACCGCGGCCGCCCCTGATCATCGACCCGGTAATAATTCGTGCGCAGCGTCGCCCTCATCAAACCCAGGATCGCCCGCAGGATCCGATCGGCGTCGAGGCTGACCACGTCGTTGATCCGCTCGCGCACCGCGATCTCGAGTTCGCTCGCCCGCTCGGGCGAGGCCGCATCCGGATCGAACAGGGCCGCGAACAGCTCCACGAACAGCCGGGAGATATCGGGCGAGGCCAGCAGCACTCGCGCGATATTGGCCTGGCTGTACGGGAAATCGGCCTGCTGCAGATACTTCGAGTAGGCGCGCAGGATCGATACCGAACGCCAGTGCAGCGCACCGCGCAGGACCAGTTCGTTGAGCGGATCGGCCTCGGCGCGCGCGTACCACAGGGCGTCGAACGCCGCGGTGAACCGATCGCGCAGGCCGCGCTCCTGGGCGTCGAGCACGTCCAGCCGGGCGGTGCTCTCCACCAGTTCGGCATCCATATTGCGGTCCAACGACTTCCGCAGCAGATCCGGACGGGCCTGCAGCCCGAAGTCGTAGATCCAGGCCTCCCGGCCGTCCTCGAACTCCAGCTGATACGGCCGCTCGTCGACGACCTCCACTCCCAGGCTCTGCAGCAGCGGCAGCACCTGGCTCAGCGAGATTCCGGCGCCGATGTAGAGCGTGAAACGCCAAGAGCCGGGCTCGGATTCGGGGCGACGGTACAGATGCTGGTCGATCCGTCCCTCGGCGAGCCGTTCCAGGCGGATGATGTCGGCCAGCGCGCGGCTGGGCTCGAAATCCTCCTTGTAGGCGTCGGGCAGCGCGACCGAATACCGTTGCACCACGGCCGGATCCAGGATCGCCGAGGTGGCCGTCTCATCGCGCAGATGATCGTCCCAGGTGCGGCTGGCCTCGGCGAGCAGGGCCTGGATGCGCAGCCGGTTGGCCTCGGAGGTGTCCACGCGCGTGCCCGGTTCGGGCAGCCGAACCGTGAAATAGACGCTGGCGAGCTCACTTTCGGACACTCGGGCCGAATAGTCGATCGACACGCCGCCCAGCTCGCGGACCAGGATGTCCTGGATCTCCAGGCGTACGCGGGTGGTGTAGCGGTCGCGCGGCAGGTACACCATGGCGGCCACGAAGCGGCCGTAGGAGTCCGCCCGCAGGAACAGCCGGACCTGCCGGCGCATACCGACATTGAGCACCGCGCTGGCGGTGCGCCGCATGGTTTCGATATCGGAGGAGAACAGCTCGGTGCGCGGGAAGGACTGGATCACCTCGAGCATGCCCTGCCCGGAGAACGAGTCCAGATCGAATCCGTTCTGCTCGATCACCGCACGCACCCGGCGCTCGATGACCGGGATGTCGAGCACGTTCTCGTGCATGGCCGCCACCGTGAACACGCCGATGAACAGGTGCTCACCGGTGATCGCACCGGCGGAGTCGAAGTCGGCCACGCCGATGAAGTACGGGTACACCGAGCGATGCACGGTGGCCGGGACCAGCCCCTGGGTGAGCATCAGCAGCGGCCGGTTGCCGCCGTTGGACGGGACTCGGAAATCGGTGCCCACATCCGGGCGCAGCACACCGAGGCAACTGTCCGGTATGACAACCGATTTCGGCTTTCCGTCGACCGTGGTGCGCTCGTAGTTCGCATAACCGAGCACGGTGAAATGCCCGTCGGCCAGCCAACGCAGCAGATTCGCGCAGTCGACGAGATCGGTTGCGGCGAACGGCGTCGTATCGTCCTTCGCCACCGCCTCGAGCTCGTCGGCGAGGCGATCCTGCACCGCGCGCATGGCCTCGGTATCACCGATGACCTGACGGACATCGGTGAGTACATCCGGGATTCCGGCTTCGATGCGCTCGAGCACCTCCGGACTGGTGGACGGGTGCAGCTGCACATGCATCCACGATTCGCGCAATCCGGTGACGCCGTTGCCGTCGACCTCGTGCGGCGCGGCCGATTCCAGCCGACCCTCGGCGTCGCGAACGACCTCGAAGATCGGATGGATGATCTCGCTGATGCTGACACCCATGCGGCTCAGCGAGGAGGTCACCGACTCCACCAGCAATCGCATATCGTCGGTGACCATCTGCACCGCCGCACCCAGACCGGAGCCGTCGTCCGGGTGGTACACCCGCACGCGGGCCGCTCCCTGCGGGCGTTGTATGCCTAGTTCGATGTGCCTGCGGAACACCTGATGCGAACTTCCGGTGATCGCACAGTCGACGTCGCCGGCGTCCACGTGGCGGAAGTATGCCTCCTCGAGGGTCGAGAGCTCACCGCGCAACTGCTCCGGCAAGCCCGCGACCCACGCCGCGCTGGACAATTCGGACGAGACCGTCATTTTCTTCGCCAACTCCCTCGGATTCGGTTCCGTAACAAAGTGACGCCGGGATCGAGAGTAGCTGGATGTTGGAGCAGCCGGGAGGGATTCTTTCCAAAGCCACGGCAAAGTCCGAACGCCCGCAAGGTTGCCCAGGTACGAATTCACCCACGTACCAACAAAACACGCTGGTGGTACGCGTAGTACGTTGCGCCGAGGTCTATTTGACGCCCGACCCCGAGGGCCGGATCACGCTATTCGCCTGTAAGTAACCGAGCAGTAGCCAGCTCCTTGCTGTTGCGAGGCCGGGTATGCGCTGCCACAACGCGCATACCCGACGCCGCCGAAATCAGTCGCGGGTGAGCTTGCGGTGGGTGACCCGGTGCGGGCGAGCCGCATCCGCGCCGAGCCGCTCGACCTTGTTGGCCTCGTAGGCCTCGAAGTTCCCCTCGAACCAGAACCACTTGGCCGGGTTGGTGTCGTCACCCTCCCAGGCCAGGATGTGGGTACAGGTGCGGTCGAGGAACCAGCGGTCGTGGGAGATGACCACGGCGCAGCCGGGGAACTTCTCCAGCGCGTTCTCGAGCGAGCCCAGGGTCTCCACGTCGAGGTCGTTGGTCGGCTCGTCGAGCAGGATCAGGTTGCCACCCTGCTTGAGCGTCAGCGCCAGGTTCAGCCGGTTGCGCTCACCGCCGGAGAGCACGCCCGCCGGCTTCTGCTGATCCGGACCCTTGAAGCCGAACGCGGAAACATATGCGCGCGAGGGCATTTCCTGGGTGCCGACCTCGATGAAGTCCAGGCCGTCGGAAACCACCTGCCACACCGTCTTCTTCGGATCGATGCCGGCGCGGTTCTGGTCGACGTAGCTGAGCTTGACCGTATCGCCGACGCGAACGTTGCCGCTGTCGGGCTGCTCGAGGCCGACGATGGTCTTGAACAGCGTGGTCTTACCGACACCGTTGGGTCCGATGACACCGACGATGCCGTTGCGCGGCAAGGTGAACGACAGATCCTTGATCAGCTGCCGGTCGCCGAAGCCCTTGTCCAGATGCTCGACCTCGACCACCACATTGCCCAGGCGCGGACCGGCCGGGATCTGGATCTCCTCGAAGTCCAACTTCCGCATCTTCTCGGCCTCGGCCGCCATCTCCTCATACCGATCGAGGCGAGCCTTGTTCTTGGCCTGGCGAGCCTTGGCGCCCGAGCGAACCCAGGCCAGCTCCTCCTTGAGCCGCTTCTGCAGCTTCTGATCCTTCTTGCCCTGCACCTCGAGGCGCTCGGCCTTCTTCTCCAGGTAGGTGGAGTAGTTGCCCTCGTACGGGTAGGCGCGGCCGCGGTCGAGCTCGAGGATCCAGCCGGCCACATTGTCCAGGAAGTACCGGTCGTGGGTGACGGCCAGCACCGCGCCCGGGTACTGGGCCAGGTGCTGTTCGAGCCAGAGCACGCTCTCGGCGTCGAGGTGGTTGGTGGGCTCGTCGAGCAGCAGCAGATCGGGCTTGCTCAGCAGCAGCTTGCACAGCGCGACGCGGCGGCGCTCACCACCGGACAGCTTGGTGACCGGCTCGTCCGGCGGCGGGCAGCGTAGCGCGTCCATGGCCTGCTCGAGCTGGGAATCCAGATCCCAGGCGTCGGCGTGATCGAGATCCTCCTGGAGCTTGCCCATCTCCTCCATGAGCTCGTCGGAGTAGTCGGTGGCCATGAGCTCGGCGATCTCGTTGAAGCGTTGCAGCTTCACCATGATCTCGCCCATACCCTCCTCGACATTGCCGCGGACGGTCTTCTCCTCGTTCAGCGGCGGTTCCTGCTGCAGGATGCCGACCGTCGCGCCGGGCGCGAGCCACGCCTCGCCGTTGTTCGGCTGGTCCAGTCCGGCCATGATCTTCAGCACGCTCGACTTACCGGCGCCGTTCGGACCGACGACACCGATCTTGGCGCCGGGGAGGAAGTTCAGGAATACGTCGTCGAGCACGACCTTGTCGCCGTGCGCCTTCCGAACTTTCCTCATTTGGTAGATGAACTCAGCCATGTGCGAAAGCCTATCGGTAAGTGGTTGTCTGATTCCGCCCCACCGCCCCGCTCCGGTCGGTGCCTCCGGTGGCGGGTCGTCGGGGGTCCTGCGGCCTCGGCACGATCAGGCCGTCCGGAGGTCGTCGCGGATTACCTCGACACTATCGAAAGCCTCGGATTCGTCCCTCGCCCGCTCCGGTCGCTCGGCACCCGCCTGGTCGTCAACGACCGAGACGAGCTGGGAGTTCCCCGAACCCCGGCGCACCACCGTGGCATAACAGCGGGCCAGATCGGGTCCCACCGCACTGGCGCGCATCTCGAGATCGCGCCGCTGCACGCCGTCTCTGGTGCTGTATTCGGTGGAGCGCAGTTGTCCGTAGGCGATGATCGGATCGCCGCGCCGAATCGAGGCGTCCACTCCCTCGACCAACCGCCGCCAGCAGTTCACGGTGAGGTAGAGCGTGCCGTTGTCGACCCAGGCCTCGCTGTCACGGTCGTATCGGCGGGAGTTGCTGGCCATCCGGAAGGTCACCACCTGCTCGCCGCCGGGCAGGCTGCGCCGCACCGGATGGGTGACCACATTGCCGACCACGGCCGTATTCGCCTCGTACATGATTGCGCCCCTCCTCTGTTCGGTCTCCGACATCCCCCGGCCTCAACCCCTCGGCGGGGGGAACCTCTCCCAGCCTCCTCGTCCGCCGAACCCTCCGATAGGCCGAATCGAGATTTGTGGATGAAACCTCCCGGTTGTGGATGACGCCGTTTTCGAATCCGTTCCGCCCCAGGCTTCTTGGCGTCGCACGCCCGGCCCCGCGGTGATAACGTACGTCGCGAGGCGACGGGTTCGCCGGTCCGAAGGGGGAGCCACCGCGTGCCGCGAGGCCGGAAAACCTTGGGGCCCATTGGTTTCCTGAGCAAGAGAGCAGCACGAACATGCGGTACCGCGTCCGATTGCCGAGCCTGCTGCCGACCCTGTTCGCGGCCCTGATCCTGACCACCGCGCTACCCGCCCAAGCCCACGCGGCGGCCCGGATCGCGGTGCCGGGCATGGCCCTCGATACCGATGACAAGCGGTGCAGCCTGGGCCTGAGCGGTTCGGTCGGCGGGACCGAATACGGCGTCACCGCGGCGCACTGCTTTCAGGACGGCAAGGATGTCTTCGCCCACGACGGCTATCGCGTGGGCGTCTACGAGCGCGGTTTCGGCACCGATGACACCGTCGACGATCTGGGCTTCGCCCTTGTTCGCTACGCGCCGAACATCGGCTCGGCCGCCACCATGGCGAACGGTTTGACCATTACCTCCGCCGACGCGGGCGCGGCCGTCGGCGACCAGATCTGCCACGTCGGCTCCACCACCGGAGACGCCTGCGGCACGGTGACCGGCGTCCACGGCGACTACTTCGTCGCCGACTTCCCTTCCGACAAGGGCGATTCCGGCGGCATCGTCTATCGCCGCAGCGGCGAGGCCGCCGACTTCCTCGGCATTCTGATCGGCACCGAGGAGGGCGGCGGCATCGTCGTGGAGACGGCGAATCATCTGCGCGACACCATCAGCGCGCATGCGGGCGGCCCGTTCGACTGGCGGCTGCCGCCGAATCACTGACCCGCGGTCACACCGGCATACCGAGGGCCGAGGCCAGGGTCTGCCCGATCACATTCACGAAGGCGGCGATGGCGCCCGGATCGGTCAGCTCGGTCGGGACGTCGCGATTGTGGCAGCCCGCCTGCGCCGGAACCCCGTTCAACCGGTCGTCGAGCCACAGCGCGGCGCTCGCGGCGCCCGAGACCGCGGCGATACCGTGCTCGCTCAACAGATCTCGGGTGAACCGCACGCGGGCCTGGCCGGTGGCGCAGTAGGTGTCGTAGAGATGGTCGACGGAGACGATCGGCATCACCTCGTCCAGTGGCGCCTGATAGATGTAGATCGGCGCGGTGGGGGTGCGCTTGCCGAGTGCGAGATCGTTCAGCACGGCCTGCATCTCGGGAGCGTTCAGCGGATCGCCGGGATAGTCGAACAGCCCCTTGATGTTCACGAAGGGAAACCCCAGGAATTGCGGTACGACACATTGATTCTCGTGCACCACCGACCGCAGGCCCTTGCCGAGCGGATTCATATGCGCGTCGATGAACCGATCCAGCTCCGGATACTCGTGCGCCACGCCGAACAATCCACCGAGTACCGCACCGCCGAAGGTCGATGTGCCGTTGTTGTAGTTGACCGCATCGCGGATATCTGCCATCAATCCGCCCGTCGCGGAGCCGACCAGATTCAGCTCGGGGGCGTAGTCGGGCTGTAGTTCGGCCGCGTGCCCGGTGGGAATGGCCCCGCCCGAATAGCCCCACAGCGCGGCACGGGTCTCGGCGCCGGGAAGTCCTGCGGGAGCGAAGTTCTCGGCCGCGCGGATGGCGTCCAGCACGATCCGCCCGCCCAGCGGCCCGGCCGCATAGGCCGCCTTCGGGCCCTCGTGATCGGGGACGACGACCGCGTGCCCGAGTTGCAGCATGGCCTGGATCTCGACGAACTCCGCCTGATGGATGGCGTTGAGCGGATTGGGCAGCGCACCCATCTGCAACGCGTAGGACGGTGCGCAGTTGATCGATAACGAATCCTCGGCGACCTGGAACGACACCAGACCCCGCCGCTCGGTCGCGGGCGGGCGATGCGGCACGATCACGGTCGCGACCGCCGCGATCGGCTCATCGCGGGTGTTGGTGCTGCGATAGGACACCTGCCAGGAGTTCACATTCAGCGGCAGCAGCCACGCATTGGCCAAATGCACCTCGCGAGCGGCGAGGATCTCCCCCGGCCGGGCAGCCGCCACCCGGGCCGGATCCGGTTGGTAGAACGCGGGATCCAGATACGGCGGCGCGGGCGGCACCGGGAACGGCAGCGCAGGCGCGATCGGGACCGGCTCGGCGACCGCGACCGGACAGGCGGCGATCGCCAGACCGACGGTCAGGGCCAGGGTGGCGTGGGTAAGGACCATGCGAAAGCCGTGCGCCCCGGCCATGAGAACTCCTCGTCGAATCCCGGATCAAATCAGAAAGAGAGCTTTCCCTCTCTAAGTTGGAGCGAACTGTATGCGCGGGCGATCCGACGTGTCAATGGCTACTTCGGCGGCGTCTCGACGGTCGCGGCATAGGTGGTCAGGAGTTCGTACAGGAATTCGAGCACCGAATCCTCCAGATCCGGGCGGTCGTAGACGGGCCGAATGACGGCCTGACCCGAAAAGACGTGCAGCACAACGAAGAACAGCGGCTCGCGGACGTGTTCGGGGAAGCGCCGCATCACGCCGGAACGCTCCGCCTCGGCCATGATCGCGTCGTAGTGCCCCGCCACGGCGGGCGCGATCCGGGCATGCAATTCCCGATCCGAACGCGCGGCGATGAAAACCTCGCGCAACGCGACCGTGGCGGTCGAGTTCTGTGCCTGGCGCATGAATCGCAGCGCCACCGCCAGCGCGTCGGTACCCTCGTCGACCTCGGCCAGTAGCGCCCGGAACATCGCGAGCTGACGGTTGACGATCTCCTGCGCGGTCGCGACGATCAGATCCAGTCGCCCGTCGAACTGCCGGAACATCGCGCCGACCGACAACCCCGCTCGCTCACAGATCTCCTGGATCGTCGTGCGGTGATAGCCGAGCTCGCTGATCGCCTCGATCGTCGCGTCGATGAGCTTGGCGACCGTGGCCGCACGGCGTTCCTGCTGGGTGCGACGCTTCGGGCGCGAAGTCGGGTTCTGGGTCACCATCTCATCCTGCCTGGCCGAGTGCACAAAGGTCGGCGCCGCCACCCGGACACTGTGGACCATCACATTATTGTTGTAAGGAAACGTTTGTTCCCTTTCTAACAGAGCGGCGGCGTCCGCGTTGGACGCCGCGCCGGAACAGCCACGTCGACATGCCCGTGACGGCCAGCAGCAGCGGGGTCGAGCCGAAGATCAGCCACAGCACGCGCCACCAGCCGTTCACCAGCCAGCCGAAATGGGCGGGCTCGAAGACCTTGGCGTAGAACGTGTTCGCCAGCGGGCGGCCGTGGCTGGCGTCTACCACCTTGGTGTCGGAGCCGTCGGTGGCGTTGATGTAGACCAGGACATCGCCGTTGTAGAAGGCGCGATGTTCGTACGGCGAGTACGCGCCCGCGACCGAGGCCAGGTAATAGGGAGTCGCCTCGGTGGGCAGCATCACATACGACAGGCGGCCGGGCGCCTCGCGCAGCGCGATCGCACGCGCCTCGTCGATATCGACCGGCTGCGGTCGCGCGGCCGGACGCGGCACATAGACCGCCTCGGCGAGATCCACCTTCGCATCGCCGCCGAAGGCGGACAGCATCACACTCTTTGCGGCGGGCCATTCGATCGTGATGCCGGTGATTCCCCACATCAGCAGGAACGGCACGCCCAGGATGCCGATGACATCGTGCAGATCACGGTCCCGTGCGAAACGCCCCTTGCGCCAGCGGATCCGAAAACCGTGCCGCAACCGCTTGAACGTCGGCCACCAGACGATCGCCCCGGATACCGCGAGCACCACCAGCAGCAGCCCCAACACCACCAGAACGATTGCCCCCCAGGTGATATCGATCAGCGGCGCCTGTTCGTTCATGATCGGCACCGCACCGGAGAAGCGCAGACAGCCGAAGGCGCAGTCGTGCAGGTTGACCAGCCAGCCCAGCACGCCGTCGGACAGACTCACCCGCTCCCCCAAGCGCCCGGTGGCCGGATCGATCGAATAGGCGGCGGCGAAATCGCTGCTGCCCACCACGGTCACGCCGGCGTCGCTGCCGACCCAGCCCACATCGAATCCGGGATCGACGGCCCGCACCAACGCCACCGCCCGATCCGGGTCGATCACCGAGGGCCCCTCGGTATGGCGATAGAACGAGGCGTGCTGCGCCCGAAACAGTTCCGCGTTGTAGAGCAGGATCGCGCCCGAGGTGCACTGAACCACCAGGACCAGTCCGAGAAGCAGCGCCGACCAGCGGTGCACCGCGATGAGCGTGCGCCGCACCGGCTTTCGCGGACGCCGCCGGCGCGGTCGGACCCGAACCCTTTCGATCGTAGCCATCAGCTTAGGCTAACCTAATAGATTAGGTTAGCCTAATAAAACCGTTGTCCGGGCGGCGCGAAGCCGCGATTTCGCTGTACTGTCGGGCATGACCTCCGAAGTGATCGCGAAGGCGAACCACCCCGGCGGAACCGCAGTCACCCGGCGTTCGGCCGCGGACCGGGCGCGGATATGGATCGTGTTGGCGCTGTCGGCGCTGCCGTCCGCCGCGGTGATGACGTTGCTGCTCTACGGATTCGGACTCCTGCTGACCATCGGCGCGCCGAGTGCGCTACCCGCGCTGTGGTTTCTGGTGTGCGCGCTGTGGGGCGGGCTGTGTTTCGCCGGCGCGGGCGGTAGTTGGCCGCTGCGCCTGTTCGGCCTTCGCCAGCCGATCAGCGAGGAACGACACGCGCTGGTGACCGCCTGGACCGAGGTGACCCGCCGGGCCGGGATGCCCGCCGACTCCTACTCGCTGTGGATCCAGGAAGCCGACGAGCAATTCGCGGTGCCCGACCGAATGCTCACCGCGCCGGCCGAATCGGTGCGGCGGCTGCGCCCCCGGGAGTTGCAGGCAGTCCTCGCACAGCAACTCGGGCAACGCGCGCAGGGGCGGGCGGCCCTGTGGCAGTTGGTGTTTCGTTACTACAACTATCCGGTCGTCCGCGTCGAGGGCGGCCTGCTGCAGGGTATGACCGGTGTGGGCGATGCGATCGCGCACCGACTGCCCGCGCGTGGCTCACGCGTGTTCAGCGCCTGCTGGACCGTGTTGAGCAGGCTGCTCGCCGCGTGCCCCACGGTCGCGGCGGGCACGGTGACCGTCGGGCTGGCACCGGCTTTGGCGCTGCGACTGCTTCCCGAGATCGCGGTGCTGGCCTTGAATCCGCTGCTGGATCGCGCCGAATACCGGGCAGATCGAATCGCGGTCGAATTGGGATACGGGCCGGAACTGTGTGGCGTGCTGTGTCATCCGCACGTGCCGCCGCCGATGAGCGTGCGGCCCGCCGCGCTGTCGGTGGGGCCGCTGCTGTCGAAGACCACGCCGGACAATCGGATTCGACGTATCCGCGATCAGCTCGACGAACTGGCCCGCCGATATCCACTGCCGCCGCGATTCGCGATTCCGGTCCGGCCGCCGCGACCGGCCCCTACAGCGTCGACGGGTCCGTATTC
This sequence comes from Nocardia pseudobrasiliensis NBRC 108224, assembly GCF_001613105.1. GTDB lineage: Bacteria > Actinomycetota > Actinomycetes > Mycobacteriales > Mycobacteriaceae > Nocardia > Nocardia pseudobrasiliensis. The sequence goes on from NZ_BDBS01000022.1 coordinate 39,220, forward strand.
GCCCCGCACAGCACCACGACCGGCCGCTCATCCGGTCCGGGTACATAGGCCCCACTCTGAATGGCAGCCAGTGCGGTCGCGCCCGCCGGTTCGACGATGATCCGGAATTCGCGCCACAGATATTCGCGGGCCATGGCGATGGCGTCATCGGTCACCAGCACCGCGGTCATGTTGTAGCGCTGGGCGATCTCGAAGGGGATGCGTCCGATCCGGGTGGCGCCCAGCGCATCCGCGGCGATGCTGTTGATGTGCACGTCGACAGCATGGCCCGCGGCCAGGGCCGAATGCAGGGTCGGGGCGCCCTTGGGTTCCACGCCGACGACATGACCGCGCGCGCCCAGCGCGGCCGCGATACCGGCGGCCAGACCGCCGCCTCCGACCGCGACCAGCACCGGTGGGCGACCGCGCACCTGCTGTTCGATCTCGAGACCCACCACGCCGGCTCCCGCCACCACCGCGGGCAGATCGTAGGCGTGCAGTTGGACCGCGCCGCGTTCGGCGGTCAGCTCGTCGGCGAAGCGGTGCGCCTCGGCGTAGGTCGTGCCGTGCCACAGCACCTCGGCGCCGTAGGCCCACATGGCCGCCACCTTGGTATGGGGCGCGGATTCGGGCACCACGACCGTGCACTGCCGGTTCTCCAGCGCGCACGCCAGCGCGGCCGCGATACCGGCGTTGCCGCCGGAGGCGATCACCACCGGCCGAGCGTCCTCGCGGGATTCGAGCAGCGCGTTGAGGCTGCCGCGCACCTTGAATGTGCCGCCGTGCTGCAGATATTCGAGTTTGAAGGTCACCGGCACCGAACCGTGCGGACCGCTGACCTCGGTATGGAACACCGGGGTCACGCGGACGCGGTGGCCCAGGCGCAACCGCGCGGCTCGCACGTCGGAACGATAGAGCCGCTTCACCTTTCGCGAGGCGGACGCATCGGTCACTTCCCGGTCCCCCGATCCCGCTTCGCCAATTCGGCGTACATCGCGTTGTGCGCGGCCAAGGCCGCGTCGTGGTCGCGGTCAGCCGCGCGGTCGAGCCGCTGCGCGAGCCGGGAGTCGCTGCGCGACCACTGCACCAGCAGCGCCAGCATCACCACCACGAGCGGAATCTCACCGCTGGCCCAGGCCAGGCTGCCGCCGGTGTGCTGATCGCCGAGCAGATCCGAATTCCAGGTCAAGCCCAGTGAGCGATAGAACCAGCCGCCCATCACCGTGGTCATACTCATCAACGCGACGCCGAAGAAGGCGTGGAACGGCAGCGAGCCGAACACCATGCCGACCCGCGTGAGCGGTTGCACCTGACGGGGTTTGGGGTCGATGCCGAGCACCACCCAGTAGAACAGGTAGCCCGACACCAGGAAGTGCAGATTCATCGCCAGATGCGCGCCGTGCAGGTCGACGACCTTGTCGAAGATGCCGCCCAGATACAGCGCGTAGAACCCGGCGATGAAGAACACCGAGGCGACCACCGGCTGGGTCATGAAGCGTGACACCGGATTGTGCACCGCGGCCAGGATCCACTCGCGCGGCCCGGGCGGCGCGTCGCGACCGGCCGCGGGCAGCGCCCGCAATGCCAGCAGAATCGGCCCGCCCAGGGCGAACAGGATCGGCGCGAGCATCGACAGCATCATGTGCTGGGCCATGTGCACGCTGAACATGGCGGGCGCGTAGCGACCCACGCCGGAACTGGTCGCGATCAAGACGACCGCGCATCCACACAACCAGGCCACCGTGCGTCCGACCGGCCAGGCGTCTCCGCGTGCCCGCAGTCGGCGCACTCCGGCCAGATACAACACCGCGAGCACGAGAGACAGCGTCCCGAAGATCAGATCGAAGCGCCAGTCGAACAGAATGCGACCCGTGGTCGGCGGGCCCGCCAGGTCGTATCCCAGCTCCACTTCGGCGGGCGAGGGCACACGGCGCAGATCCGGGGGCGGGGTGCGCCCCAGTCCGACGGCCAGGCCCATTGTCGCGGCGAAGATCAACGTCTCGACACCCGCGAAGCGGATCAGCGCCCCGCGGTCGCCCGGATCCGCCGCCAGATCCGGAATCGCCTTGCGGCGCTGCACGAATCCGATCACCCCGAGCGCGCAGAGGGCGACCGTCTTGGCGATGACCAGTTGTCCGTAGGTCGTGGTGAACAGATCGCTCCACGGCACTCGCACCCAGGCATTGAGTACGCCACTCACCGCCACGACCGCGAACGCGCAGGCCGCCAGCGCCGAGAATCTGCGTGCCGCGAGTCCGGTGTGCGCGCCCCCGCGCACCGCGTAGGCCAGCACCGCGAACAGGCCGCCGACCCAGACCGATACCGCCACCAGATGCAGGATCAGGCTGTTGGTCGCGATGTCGTGGGCGCCGCCCGAGGACGAATGTCCGGTCAGCGCGACCGGCAGCAGGCACAGCAGCGACCAGCCGAACAGTACCGGGGTCCAGCCCCAGCGCAGCGCCAGCCGACAGCCGATGGCCAGCGCGACGGCCATGAAAGCCGTTGCCCGCCATGACCCGGCGACCTCCACCTTCGGAATCGCATGCCAAATCTGTTCCGGCCGAAGCAGGCTGCTGACCGGTTGCCCGGTGGTGTCCGAGAGGGTGAGCGGCACCAGCAGGGTCGCCGCGATCGCCCAGACGACCGCCGCGATTCCGGCCCGCCGCAACGCCCGATAACCGCCGACGTCCAGGAGTCCGTCGCGCTGCGGCGGGGTCAGGAACGCGGCGAACAGCAGGGACCCGATGGCGAGCGCACCCGACAGATCCGCGACCGCGCGGATCGCGGGCAATCCGTAGGTGGTCAGCGGTCCGGGATCCGGGATGCCGAGCAGCGTCAACGCCTGTGCGGCAGACAGTCCCACGACCAGCGGGGCGACCATGGCGGCCACCGCGATCGTGACCGCGGTCAGCACCGGGAACATCATCGCCGACTCCGACCGGATGTCCTGGCTCTCAGGTTCGACGGACGGGTCCCGCGGTGACGACATGGCTTTCAGCCTAGTTCGACCGCACGGCCCCGGCGGCCCCGCCCTGACCGACCCCGGAACCCTTGTGACCCAGCCGACATGCGTGTCGTTAGCCCGCCGGGAGCCAGGACTGAGCTGGACGGTCGCTATAATCAAGTCGCTGGACACCGTGCCGAGAACCCGGCATGGTGTGTTGTGCCTGCTTTGCCTCCGTAGCTCAGTTGGATAGAGCAAGGGCCTTCTAATCCCTAGGTCGCAGGTTCGATTCCTGCCGGGGGCGCTACACGGATGGGAAACCCATCACCGCTGGTGACAGCCGCAATCGCGGCGTCACCGTCGGTCATGGCAACGCCGTACGGAAGTACGGATGTCTCGGCGTGTTGTGGTAGCGGACCTCCAGTGGCAGGTCGTCGAACAGCTGGTGAATGGAGTTCCCGGGTATATCTCGAACATCTATGTACCCCGGTAGCAAGCTGTTCAATCAGAGTGGCCCTGCAGCTGGGCGCTCACGTCCTGTTGCGCGACAGAACTCCCCAGGCCGCGGTGCCCAGGAACAGCACGATACCGATGATCGCCAACCAGAACAGTCCCTTGACGACGAATCCGAGCACGGCCAGGACCAGCCAGATCAACAGCAGGATGCCGATGAGTGTGAGCATGTCCGAGTAATGACCCCGTGCCGGGCCCGCCAAACCGAAGACGCACGGCGCTCTTGTTTCGCTCCGCGCCGATCGGGCATCCCACCGCCGAATTCGTAGTCGAGATCTCGAGGAGCAGCCGATGCCGGACACCAGCGCCAACCCGGAGGATCGACGAGAAGAGGTCGCGCATCCCCATCCCGGCGATCGCGATCGTCCCGAGGCCAGAAAGGATCCGGAGGCGACCACCGAGGATCAGGCCGCGAACATGGACTACGAGGGCGACATACCCCACTGAGGAGAGTTCAGGACGGCTCGAGGAGTTTGGCCAGCACCGCGGTGTCGTGCAGATAGCGCTCGTAGGGGAACCCGGCCGCGAGCAGGGCGGTGCGAAGCTCGTCGTAGAGCGGTGCGCCGGTGGTGCTGAACGCGTTACGGCCCGCTTCGGTGGTGCTGACCAGTCGCCGCCGACCGTGTTCGGGATCGGGATCGACGCGCACGAACCCGGCCTCTTCCAGCGGTCGCAGGGCCCGGCTGATCGCCGGATCGGAGACCGCCAGCGCCTGCGCCAGGCCGTGCTGGGTCACCGGCTCGATCTCCTCCAATGTCCCCAGCAACCGCATCTGGCTGTAGGTCAACCCTCCGGAACCGTCCACACGCCGCCGAGTCGCGTCACCGAGCAGTTGCACCACGCGATGCAGCAAGTCCCCGAGTCCTTCATCCATAACCCGAGGCTATCAGAGTCTTACCTGGTTAACATTAATCTTCGGTGAGCGGCCAGCCGTATTGTCGATCTGATGAATAGCGTTTTCGCCCGCGATATCTGGCGAGTTCTCGAACGGGTGCACTCGGTCACCTACTTCGCACCCGGATGCATTTCCGCTCTCAAAGCCGTTGGCCTGCGGGGGTTCTGGATGGGTTACTTCGGCGGGCGGGCCGCGCCGCTCGGTGCGGTGGGCCCGAATGTCGTGGACGCCGTGTTCTACAACTTCCATCCGGATATGGTTCGGCGCGCGGTTCCCGCCGCGTGGACCTTCGCCGCGCCCGAGGCCATTCTGGATGCGCGCCGCACGTCGGCCGCGGCGGCGCTGCGCGAATTGACGCCCGACATCGACGAGATCGCGACGCGGGCGCTGCCCGCCCTCACCGCGGCGGTCCATGCCGCGCCCGTCGGCGGTCGGCCGCTGTTCGCGGCCAATCGGGATCTTCCCCTCGCCGAGGAACCGGTCGAGGCGCTGTGGCAGGCGGTGACCGCGCTGCGCGAACATCGCGGTGACGGACATATCGCCGCACTGCTGACCGAGGGACTCGACAGCTGCGAGGCCGTGGCGTTCTTCGCCGCCGATACCGGCACCGATCCGGAGATGTGGCGTTCGATCCGCGGTTGGAGTGTCGCCGAATGGGATTCGGCGCTGTCGCGATTGGCGACGCGCGGATTGGTCGAGGAGTCCGGCGCGGTCACCGACGCGGGTCGCGCCTTGCGGACACATATCGAATCCCGCACCGACGCCGCGGCCGCGACGGCCTATCGCGATGTGCCGGGGATCGAGGCGGCGCTCGAGGCGCTCACCCCGGCCGCGCGCGCGATCGATAGTGCCGGACTGGCCGCCTCCGCCGGGTTCCTGCGCACGGGCAAGATGTAAGGCGGCCAGCACTTGAAGTAAAGATACGGTCGTACGTACTCTCGATTCATGTCGAGCACCGCACTGACCGAACAGACCGACCCTTACTGCCTGACCACCGTCGATGCCGCGGCGCTGTTGTACGACGCGCCGTGGCATCGGTTCGGCGTGGTGGGCGACAGCCTGTCCGCTGGAATGGGCGATCCCACACCGGGTTACGCGAACAGCGGATGGGCCGATCGTGTGGCCGCGGTGCTGAAGCTGGTGAATCCGGCCCTGACATACCTCAATACCGCCGAGCCCGGCGCCACCACGGCCGCGACCCTCGACGGCCAATTCGATCGGATGCTCGAATTCGAACCGGATCTGCTGCATCTACCGTGCGGACCGAACGACATCCTGCGCCAGCGGCCCGATTTCGAGGCCGTCGAGACCCTGATGCGGCGCATGTACGCACTGGCGGCACGGACCGGGGCGCGCCTGATGACCTTCACACTCGGGAAAGCGTATGCGGTGCCGAACTTTTCGGATTGGCACGAGCGGATAGTCACGATGAACGACATCACCCGGCGCATCGCGCGCGACCACGACGCGGTGGTGATCGACGCATGGGCCCATCCGATCAACGAACGACCGAATCTGCTCAGCGCGGATCGGATTCACTTCTCCACCTCGGGCCAGGCGGTGCTGGCGGCCGAGGTCGTCAAACGGCTGGCGCATCTGCTGGCGAATCAGCACTGACTGTTGCTAATTACATACGGTCGCACGTATTCTTCGAACGTTCTGTTCGGATGAGGTACGGGGCTTGTTATGAATCGAGTTGCGGCAACGAGGGATTCGACGGCGGCGCGGCTGCCGGATCGTTCGACGGCCATCGTGTGGGTGCTGTGCGCGGCCGCGTTCATGGCCATGCTCGATGTGTTCGTGGTGAATGTGGCATTCACCAGCATCGGCGCGAGTTATCGCGGATCGTCGCTGGCGGATCTGAGCTGGGTACTCAATGGTTACGCGATCGTCTATGCGGCCCTGCTGATTCCGGCGGGGCGGTTCTCGGATCGCTTCGGGCGCAAGGCCGGATTCCTGGCGGGGCTGGGGGTGTTCACCTTGGCGAGTCTGTTGTGCGCGGTCGCACCGTCGCTGTGGGTGCTGGTCGGGTGCCGGGTATCGCAGGCGATCGGCGCGGCCACCCTCACGCCCGCGAGCCTGGGATTGCTGCTGACCGTCCTGCCCGCGGCTCGGGTGCCCGGCGCGGTGAAGATCTGGGCGACAACGAGTTCCTTCGCCGCGGCGATCGGGCCGGTCGTCGGCGGCGCGCTGGTCGAGGCGTCGTGGCGATGGGTGTTCCTGATCAATCTGCCGGTCGGCGTCATCGCCGGAATCGCGGCGCTGCGAATGGTTCCGGATCTGCGCCAGGAGGTCAGCGCGCGCATGCCCGATCTGCTCGGTGTGGGGCTGCTCGTCGTCGCGATCGGCGCGCTGTCGCTCGGGCTGGTCGAAAGCGGCGAATGGTCGTGGACGAGTGCGGCGACGATCGCGGCGCTCGCAGTCGCCGCCCTGGGCCTGATCCTGTTCGTGGTGCGGATGCTGCGGCACGCCGATCCGGTGGTCTCCCCCGAGCTGTTCCGGGTGCCGACCTTCGTCTGGGCCAATATCACCGTGCTGCTGTTCTGCACCGCGTTCGGGGCGTGGTTTCTCAGCATCGCGCTGTGGCTCGAGAACGCGGCGGGTTTCGACACCGTCCGCACCGGCCTGGCCATCGTTCCGGGGCCGATCATGGTGCCGATCTTCGCCGTCGTCGCGCAGCGGTTGCTCGCGCGGATATCCGTCGGAGTCGTTGTGGCCCTGGGCAATCTACTGTTCGCCGTCGGCGTGGCGCTGGTGGTGACGAGTGCGGCCACGCCCGTGCACTACGCGAGCCAGGTGCTGCCCGGGTGGATGCTGTCCGGCATCGGGATCGGGCTCGCGCTGCCCAGCATGATCGCCTCGGCCGCGATCGATCTGCCGCCGCAGCGGTCGGCCACCGGGAGCGCGGTGGTGAATACCGCCCGCCAACTCGGCTACGTGCTGGGTGTCGCGGTGCTGGTCGCCGTGCTCGGTTCGCTCGGCGACCGACCCGAGCGGCTGCTGATCGCGTTCCGGCACGGATGGTGGTTCGTCACGGCCGTCGCGGCCGTCAGCGCGGTGACCGCCGTCGGTCTCACTCCGCGCGCCCGCACGAAATGACCGAACCGTGACCGAACCCGGGTTCGTCTCCTCGGCGAGCGTGCGCGCGTGCAACCATGGCCACACGAGTCGAGCCGCCGATCCGGAACAGGAGCACGTTGATGTCGATCGAGACCGTGGATGCCGTGGTGATCGGGATGGGACCGGGTGGCGAGGATGTCGCCACCCGGCTGGCCGGGGCGGGACTGGCGGTCGTCGGGGTCGAGGGTCGTCTGGTCGGCGGCGAATGTCCGTACTACGCCTGCGTGCCGACCAAGATCATGGTGCGCGCCGCCGAATCGCTGGCCGAGGCCCACCGGGTCGACGCATTGGCGGGATCGGCTCGGGTGCAACCGGATTGGAGCCCGGTGGCCACGCGCATCCGCGACGAGGCCACCGACAACTGGAACGACGCGGCCGCGGTCGAGCGCTTCGAGAAGGCGGGCGGCCGCTTCGTGCGCGGCTGGGGCCGCATTTCGGCTCTGGGCGAGGTCACCGTGGCGACCGCTGAGGGCGATCGGATCTTCCACGCCGCCCGCGCCATTGTGCTGAATCCCGGTACCGCGCCCGCCGTTCCGCCGATCGACGGGTTGGACGGCACCCCGTACTGGACCAATCGCGAGGCCGTCACCACGACCTCGGTGCCGCGATCGTTGATCGTGCTGGGCGGCGGACCGGTGGGAATGGAGTTCGCGCAGGTCTTCTCGCGGTTCGGCGCGAAGGTCACCGTCGTGGTGCGCAGCCGGATCGTGCCCAAGGAGGAGCCCGAGGCGGCCGAGCTGTTGGCGAAAGTTTTTGACAGCGAGGGCATCACGATCCGCTCCGGCGTCGACACGACCCGGGTCGAGCACGACGGCGAGCAGTTCACCCTGCACCTGAGCGAGGGCGAGCCGCTGCGGGCGCAGGGCCTGCTGGTGGCAACCGGACGGCGAATGGATCTGTCGGCCTTGGGTATCGGCGCGGTCGGCCTCGACGAGCACGCGCACGGCATCGAGGTCGACGAGTATCTGCGCGCCGCCGAGGGCGTATGGGCGATCGGCGATGTGACCGGGCGGGGCGCGTTCACTCATATGTCGATGTATCAGGCGCGCATCGCCGCCGCCGATATCCTCGGCGCCGCAACAGAACCCGCGCGCTATCACGCGGTGCCGCGGGTGACCTTCACCGAACCGGAGATCGGCGCGGTCGGCATGACCGAGGAGCAGGCCCGGGCCGCCGGCCTCACCGTGCGCACCGCCGTCACCGACCTGACCGCCTCCACGCGCGGCTGGATTCACAAGGCGGGCAACGCCGGACTGATCAAACTGGTCGAGGACGCCGAGCGGGGCGTGCTGGTGGGCGCCACCTCGATGGGCCCGGTCGGCGGCGAGGTGCTCAGCGCACTGGCCGTCGCCGTGCACGCCGAGGTGCCGACGGCCACCCTGCGCGAGATGATCTACGCCTACCCGACCTTCCACCGCGCGATCGAGGCCACCCTCGCCGAACTGCGCTGACAATCCGATCCGGAGGCGAAGATGCTGTCCCTGCAGGAGATTTCGGACCGACTCGAGATCGAGGATCTGACGGTCCGATACTCATACGCGGTCGACACCCGGCAGTGGGAGCTGCTCGACGAGATCTTCACCGCCGACGCCCATATCGACTACACGGCAATGGGCGGCCCCGCGGGCGACCTCGACTCGACCAAGCGGTTCCTCGCGACGGTGATGCCGAATTTCCTCGCCTTCCAACACCTGGTGAGCAATTCGTCGATCACCGTCGACGGCGATACCGCCTCGGCCCGCACCATATGCCACAACCCCATGGTCGTCGCGGGCCAGGATGGCCGCCCAACCCTCATGCTGGGCGGCCTCTGGTACCACGACACCCTGGTCCGCGTCGACGGATGTTGGCGCATCAGACAGCGCGTCGAGGAGAAGAGTTACCTTTTCCTCGCCGCGTCCGCCGGATAGCCGGGCGGAATCCGATCGGCGCTACTGCGCTGGGTGCCAGGACCACACCGCGGGCACTTCGTCCCGTACCGGTGTGGTGGGCGTGGATTCGACTGGTTCCGGTTCTGCCGCCGGTGGTTCCGGCGGCATGGAGTGGTGTGCACAGCAGGTGAGCCGTGCGGAAAGATCCTCCACAATCGGTCGATCGATGCCGTCCAGCAGACATCGAGCACACACGCGGTGTGGTAGATCGAGATCGTCGGCGTACTCCTCGGTGTGTACCAACCACCAGCACGCCACGCTTACAGCTGCGATGAGCAGCACAGAGATCACGGCGGACAGCACGACCATTGGCCCTCCCGTTGCCATTGCGCGTCCCCGGGCGCAGGTTGCCTGTGAAACTTATTGCCAGATGCTTGACGGCCCTGCCTCCCCGCACTGCCGCAGATACATCCACCTGCATCTTCCTCCCGCGCACATCACGAGAACAAGGGGCAGTCGCAGCATAAGCGTTTAACAATCCTTAATGATTCCGCCGGTGGACGCGTATCGTGTACTAACGAACGAAAGTTTATGTCAGTTTCCGCAGGTGGGCGCGCCGGCGGAATGGCCGGGGACCCTCGGCGTTGATCCAGACATGACTTCGTCGAACACGGTTCGGTTCTCGATTCTGGATCGGTCCCGGGTGCGGGCGGGCCAGGATCATCCCTCGGCGCTGCGCGAGACCGTGGAGTTCGCGCGTCTGGCCGAGGAGTGGGGATACCACCGGTTCTGGGTCTCGGAGCATCACAGTGTGCCGGGAGTGGCCGGATCCGCCCCGACCGTCCTGGCCGCCGGGGTGGCCGCGGCCACCTCGCGGATCCGGGTGGGCACGGGCGGGGTGATGCTGCCCAATCATCAGCCGCTGGTGGTGGCCGAGCAGTTCGGGGTACTGGAATCGCTGTTCCCTGGGCGGATCGATATGGGTCTGGGACGCTCGGTCGGGTTCACCGGCGGCGTGCGGCGCGCGCTCGGTCACGATCGTGACGATGCCGACGATTTCGACGCGCGGCTGGCGGAGTTGCTCGACTATCTCACCCGCGGGCGGGCGGGCGTCCATGCCTGGCCCACCGAGGGTTTGCGCATTCCGGCGTACCTGCTCGCGACCAGTTCCGGTGCGGCCGAACGGGCCGCGCGATTCGGGCTGCCGCTGGTCATCGCCGCCGTGCGCGGACGAGACGCGATGGTGGAGGCGATCGAGCGCTACCGCGCGCAGTTTCGGCCGACGCCCTGGGGTGCGCGTCCGTATGTGATGGTGTCCTCGACGGTGCTCATCGCCGATACCGAGGAGCTGGCCCGGCGACTGCTGCTCCCCGAGGCGTGGGCGGCCGCCGCCTCGCGCACCCGAGGCGAGTTCCCGGTTCTGTTGCCGCCGGACGATATTCACCCCGAACGCATGTCCGCGCGAGAGCGCGAATTCTTCGACGACGCCCTGCGCGGCCATATTCACGGCACCGAGGACACGGTCGCCGAGGCGCTCGAGGATCTCCTCGCCCGCACCGCGGCCGACGAGATCCTCGTGCACACCAGCACCTACGACCGCACCGCGCGCCTCGAATCGCACGAGCGCCTCGCGCATTTGGTGGCCCTGGCCCCTCAGCCCACCGGCTGGGTCAGGTCGTAGACCGTCGCGTCGCCGACGGTCAGCGCCCGGAAATTCGACTGCACCCACGCGGCGATCCGCGCACCCGTTCCGGAATCACGCCCGAAACCACCGCCGCCGCTGGCAATGAAGTAGTGCACATCACCGTCGGCGACATAGCTCTGGAACTGCGCCAGCGTCGGCGAGTCATCGCCGCCGGTGAAGCCGCCGATCGCCATGATGGATGCACCGGTGGACAATTCGAGTCCCGACACCGATTGCGACCCGACGGCCGCGGCGGCCCAGCGATTGTCGGTCTCCTCGAGCAGTTTCCGAAGTTCCGCATTGTCACTCACGCCTCGGCCGCCGCGTGTCGCGGCGGAGGAGCCCTGCCCGGTCGAGAGTTGCCGGCCGCCAGAGGATCCGGTGTCCACCGAGCCCGGCGCGGCAGCGGAATTCGGTGACCCGGTAGCGCCCGGTGCGCCGAATCCACCCATGCCACGGTCGGTTCGGGGTCCCGAGGTCGGGATCGAACCGTTGTGGGCGGTGACCAGGGTGTCGACCGTGTAGGCGGTGGCGCCCGCGATGCCGGACAGGAGTGCGGCGGCCGCGACGGTCGCTGTCAGGCGGCCCAGTTGGTGAGCGCCGACGATCAGGACGGCCGCTGTCGCGATGGCCCCGATGAGCACGATCCAGCGCAGGGCCGGATACCAGTCGGGAGTTCGGTCGAGCAGGACGAAGTTCCAGATGCCGGTGGCCGCCAGCATGACGCCCAGTACCGCTCGGGACGCGAGATGGGCACGGCCACGCCACGATTCGACGATCGCGACGGCGGTCCCCGCGGCGATGGCGGGTGCGAGCGCGACCGTGTAGTACGGGTGCATGGTGCCCTGCATATAGCTGAAGACCACACCGGTGACGAGCAGCCAACCGCCCCACAGAATCAGGCTCGCGCGGGTGCGGGCGGTGCGCGGGGCGCGCCGGGTGAACCACAGTCCGGCCGTCAGACCGATCAGGGCGGCGGGGACCAGCCAGGAGATCTCGGTGCCCATCGTCTCGCCGAATATGCGGGTGAGGCCGGTGTCTCCGCCGAAAGCGCCGCCGCCGCTGTGATTTCCGTCGCCGCCGAGTACGCGGCCGAGGCCGTTGTAGCCGAGCGCCAACTGCAGCAGGCTGTTATCGGTCGACCCGCCGATATAGGGCCGGGAGGCGCTGGGCCACAACGCGACCAGTGCGAGGAACCAGCCCGCCGAGACCACGACCGCCAGGCACGCGCCCAGCAATCGCAGGATGCGCTGCCGCACTCCGATCGGCGCGGCGATCAGGAAGACCGATCCGAACGCGGGGAGAACGAGAAACGCCTGCAACATCTTTGCGAGGAAGCCGAATCCGATCGCCACCCCGGCCAGCGCGAGCCATCGGCCGCTGCCGCACTCGGTCGCCCGCACGGTGCAGTACGCGGCGACCACCATCAGCAGGACCAGCAGCGCGTCCGGATTGTTGAAGCGGAACATCAACGCGGCCACGGGCGTGAGCGCCAACAGGCTACCGGCGAGCAATCCCGCCGCCGGGCCGTTCCAGCGCCGTACCGCGGCGTAGACCAGGGCCACCGACGCCACCCCCATCAACGCCTCGGGCAGCAGCATCGCCCACGAATCGAAGCCGAACAGCCGACCCGACAGGCCCATCACCCACAGCGAGGCCGGTGGTTTGTCGACGGTGATGGCGTTGCCGGAATCCAGCGATCCGAACAGCAGCGCCTTCCAGCTCTGCGTGCCCGCCTGCGCGGCGGCCGCGTAATACTCGTTGGCCCAACCATTTCGGCTCAATCCCTGTAGGTAGGCCACCGCGGTCGCCAGCAGCAGGACCCACAGCGCGGGCCTGGCCCAGCGCGGCTGCTCGGGTCCGCCGAACAGTAGTCGATGCCAGCCCGGACGCGTAGGCGACGGCGGTGCGGGCGCGGTCCGCGACGCGGGCGCTTCGATGGTCGTCATATCCGATTCCTCTCGTCCCCACCATGGTCGAGAGGGGGGCTGCGTCGAGCGTGAATGCTCGCTGTGGGGTTGCTGTGCGGCCGGATATGCACTCGCACCCCGGCCGACCAGGCGATTCGCGGTTTTCGGCGGCCATCGGCTATTGTTTCTTCTCGCCGCCGAACGGCGGAAATGCGGATGTAGCGCAGTTGGTAGCGCATCACCTTGCCAAGGTGAGGGTCGCGGGTTCGAATCCCGTCATCCGCTCCATCACCCCAGGTCGTAGACGATCACTCCATCGAGCGTCCGGGCCTCGAACTTCGATTTCACCCAGGCGGCGATCTGCTCGGCCGCATCGCTGCCGCCCGAATTCGCGCCCCGCCTGCCGCCCATCATGACTCCGCCGTCGATGAAATAGTGGATCTTGTGTTGCGCCACAAGGGATTCGAATTGTTCCAGGGTGGGCGACGGATCGGTCCCGTTGTACCCTCCGACAGCCATCACCGGCTCCCGAGTGGCCAACTGATAGTTCGCCGCACCGTTCGACCCCACCGTCGCCGCGACCCACGTGTACTGCCCGGCACCATCCTCCAACGCCGCGACGACATTCGCGCTCACCTTCGAGGAACCGAACATCCCGCCCATCGGCGGCCCACCCATCCCGATTCGGCTCGGACCCCCGCCGTCCGCGTTCGCATTACCCTGGCCCGGAATCGCGTTGCCGCCGAACGGGTTACCGCCTCGGCCCTGCTGGCGATTCCATCCACCGCGCTGCATCCCACCACGGAAGTGACCCCACCCGGCACCCGCGGGCCCGGCGGTGGGGATCGCCCCGGCGTGCGAGGTCGTCACGGTCGCAAGGGAATACGCGGTGGGTCCGGCCAGGCCGACGACAATGGCCGCGGCCGCGGCCACCGTGGCAATTCGGCGGGGCAGGCGGCCGTTGACGAGCAGCGCGACCGCCACCACCGTCCCGGCGATCGCGATCAGTGGAGCCAACCACGGTAGCCACTCCGGCGTGCGTCGCAGCAGTATCCACGCCAGGACCACGGTGAGCGCCAACGATCCCGTCAGCACCGTGGCCGCGCGAATATCGTTGCGCCGCCGCCACATCAGGGCCGCGCCGATACCGATCGGACCGGCGATCGCGGGCGCGAGGGCGACGGTGTAGTACGGGTGCAGAATGCCGCCGGCGAAACTGAACACCACCCCGGTGGTCATCAACCAGACCAGCCACAGCAGCAGCGATGCCCGGACCGTGTCGGTGCGCGGGGCGCGGCGCACCACCCACAGCCCCGCCACGCCCAGAACCACCGCGGCCGGAAGGAGCCAGGCGATCTGACCGCCCATCTGATCGCCGAACAGCCGGCTCCAGCCCGCGTCGAAATCGGTATTGCCCAGCCCGCCCGTCTCATTACCCGTGATGCGACCGAATCCGTTGTAGCCCAGAGCCAATTCGAGAATGCTGTTGTGCTGCGAACCGCCGATGTACGGTCGCGAATCGGCGGGCCACAGCGCGACCAGCGCCAGATACCAGCCCGCCGAGACGACCACGGCCAGCACCGCGCTCAGTGAGCGCAGCAATCGCGTGACCCAGGATCCGTGCGCGGCAAGCAGATACACCACCGCGAAGGCGGGCAGCACCAGAAACGCCTGCATCATCTTCGCCAGGAATCCGAATCCGACCGCCACTCCGGCCAGCGGCAACCACCACGCCGAGGCCCCGGGTTCGATCGCGCGCACCACGCAGTAGGCGGCCACGGTCAGCAGCAGAACCAGCAGCGCGTCGGGATTGTCGAATCGAAACATCAACGCCGCCACCGGAGTCAGCGCCAGCACCGCCCCGGCGAGCAGCCCGGCCCCGTGCCCGCTCACCCGTCGCACGGCCGCGTACAGCACGCCGACGGCCGCGACGCCCTCGAGCGCCTGCGGTACCAGCAGACTCCAGGAGTTGAAGCCGAACAGGCGCGCGGAGATATCCATCACCCACAGCGCGCCGGGCGTCTTGTCCACGGTGATCGCGTTGGCCGCGTCACTGGAACCGAACAGCATCGCCTTCCAACTGGTGGAGCCCGCCTGGACCGCCGCGGCGTAGAACTGGTTGGCCCAGCCGCTCGCGCCCAGATCCCACAGATACAGCGCAGCGGTCGCGATCAGCAGCACGGCCACCGACCACGCGCGGTGATCACGCCGACCGCGCGGCGGGACCGACTCGACGACGGTTTCGGACAGCGTTGAGGTCACCCCGCCCAGCGTGCCGGGGTCGTGTGGGCGCGTCCTGTGGTCCGGCTGTGCGTTTGCTGGGAGCGATCAGCGCTGGGATTTGGGCGCGGCCCGCAGGTGAGCGCGTTCACCCTGTTTGCCGAACAGGCTCAGGAATTCGACCGGCTCCTCGTCGGCCGCGCCGAACCAGTGCGGTACGCGGGTGTCGAATTCGGCCGCCTCGCCGGGCGTCATCACGAAATCGTGGTCGCCAAGGACCACGCGCAACCGGCCGTTGAGAACGTAGAGCCATTCGTAGCCCTCGTGGGTGCGCGGATCCGGTTCGCGGCTGCGGTCGTGCGGCCCGATCACCATTTTGAACGCTTGGATGCCACCGGCCCGCCGGGTCAGCGGCACCATGGTCATGCCCATGCGGGTGACCGGGCGCAGATGTACGCGCGGATCACCGGTCTCGGGAGCGTCCACCAGTTCGTCGAGCGTGACACCGTGCGCGCGGGCCAGCGGCAGCAGTTGTTCCAGCGTCGGCCGGCGCGCGCCCGATTCGAGCCGCGACAGCGTACTCACCGAGATGCCGGTGGCCGCCGACAGTTCGGCCAGTGTGGTCCGGCGCGTATGGCGCAGCTCGCGCAGCCGGGGTCCGACCGCATCGAGTGCCCGATCGATATCGCCCATGACCCCAGTTTGCCACTTCGGCAACATTGCTTGCCGATCCGACCAGTTCGGCGGCATGGTCGTGCCAGGAGGTGGTTGTGATGACCGATGAATGGAACAACGACGTCGACGTGGTGGTGATCGGCGGGGGTGCGGCCGGGCTGAGCGGTGCGATGATGCTGGCGCGGATGCGCCGCTCGGTGCTGGTGATCGATGCGGGGACACCGCGCAATGCCCCGGCCGAGGGTGTGCACGGGCTGCTGGCCCGGGACGGTATGCCGCCGGGCGAACTGCTCGCGCGAGGGCGGGCCGAGGTCGTTTCCTACGGCGGCCGGGTGGTGGACGGTGAGGTGGTCGCCGCGAGGCGCGAGGAGACCGGCTTCACCGTGCGGCTGGCCGACGGCCGATCGGTGCGGGCGCGACGGCTGCTGGTGACCAGCGGCCTGGTCGACGAGTTGCCGTCGATCGACGGCCTACGCGAGCGCTGGGGGCGCGATGTGCTGCACTGTCCGTACTGCCACGGCTGGGAGGTCCGCGACCGGATCATCGGCATCCTCGGCAGCGGTCCGACGACAGTCCATGTGGCACAACTGTTCCGGCAGCTCAGCGGCGATATCGTCTACTTCGCGCGGAACACTCCCCTCACCGCGGAGCAGGCCGAACAGCTGACCGCGCGGGGTATTCGAGTGGTCGAGGGCGACGTCGAATCGCTTGTCGTGCAGGATGATCGGCTGACCGGTGTCCGCCTGGCCGACGGTTCGATCGTGGGGGTCGACGCGCTCACCGTCCCGCCCCGCATGGTCGCCCGCGCCGCCTTCCTGGCCGATCTGGGCCTGACCGCGACCGAACATTCCAGCGGCGTGGGCGAATTCGTCGTCGTGGATGCGACCGGCCGCACCGATGTGCCCGGCGTCTGGGCCGCCGGAAATGTCACCGATCCGTCCGCGCAGGTGGGTGCGAGCGCCGCGGCGGGTGCGGCCGCGGGCGCGCAGATCAACGCCGATCTGGTGGCGGAGGAGGTTCGGGCGGCGGTCGAGGCCCGGCGCGTGGACTTCTCGGCCGACCTCGAGGCGCGGGTCAGCGAGCGGGTGATCGGGGTGCGGGGGCACGGTCTCGAGGAAATCTCGGTTTCGGGAGGTGCACACAGGTAACGCTGATGGGCGGCACAGCCGGGGCCCACGTTCGTGGTCGACGGTAGAGCGAACGACCGGCAGCCGGTCCGTGATCGCGAAGGAGTATCCGCATGGCCACCCCCGTTCAGCAACCGCCCGAGGCCGAACAGACCTGGGGCGCACCGCAACCCGCGCCGTCGAACTGGTCGGGCCGCAAAATACTCGCGGCGGTCGGAGTCGCGGCCGTGCTCGCGGCCCTGGGCGGGGGTGTCATCTATGCCGCCTCCGGACATTCCGGCAACGAGCGCGGGTCGCGTATGAGCATGAACGGGCCGGGCGGCGCAATGGGCCGCGGCGGCGGGTTCGGCGGTATGAACGCAGCGCTGCACGGCAGTTTCGTCGTCGCCGACGGCAGCGGCGGCTACCTGACCGAACTCACCCAAACCGGCACGTTGACAGCGGTTTCCGCCGATTCCATCACCGCCGAGAGCACCGACAACTTCAGTCGGACCTACGCCATCACCAATTCGACCACCGGTACGACCGACGCGAAAGTCGGTGACACCGTGAGCATCAGGGCCACCGAGTCGAGCAACACCGCGACCGCGACGGAGATCAGCGAGGGCAATGGCGTGGGCGGTGGCCGTAGGGGCGGCGGGCCCGGCAGCCGGAACTGATTGCCCGACGCGCCCATACTCCGGGAGGGCCGGACTCAGGGCTGGCGGGTCAGTTCCGCGGTCGTGGGTGGGTTGGCTCCGCGGCGGGTGCAGGTGATGGCCGCGATATGGCCTGCTTCCGTGAGTAATTCGCCGAAGGTGGATTTCGGCAGGGCGCGGAGGGTCTCGCGGTGGGCTAGTGAGAGGAGGTCGCGGCGATACAGCCCGGCCAGCAGTCCGGCCGTGTACGCGTCGCCCGCGCCCACGGTGTCGACCACGCGGATCTGTTCGGCGGGTAGGCGAATCGGGTCGGGGTCGGTTGCCGTGGCGGCCAGTACGCCGGCCGAGCCCAGCGTGACCACCACGATCGCCGGGCCGCGCGCGATCCAGTCGGTCAGGACCTCCTGTGGCGCGCGGCGCGGGAACAGCCAGGCCAGGTCCTCGGAACTGACCTTGATCACATCGGCCAGGCCGAGCATGGTTTCCACGCAGTCGTGGGCGCGGTTGCGAATCGTCAACTGCGGGCGGAAGTTCGGGTCGTAGGAGAGCAGCGCGTGCGGGCGGGCTCGTTCGGCCAGGCGCAGCAGGGCGTCGGCCCCGGGCGGGAGGGTCAGGGCCAGGGATCCGGTGTGCAGGGCGGCGACCGAGCCGTCCAGGGCGTCGCGCAGTTCGGCGTCGGTCCACTGCCAGTCGGCGGTGCCGTCGATGCGGAAGTCGTAGTGGGCCAGGCCGTCCGGGCCCACGTCGACAATGGCCAGCGAGGTCGATTCGGGCGCGGCCACCGCCCGGTCGAGGCCGACTCCGTTGTCGCGCAGATGTTCCCGGACCCGCCGCCCGAACGGATCGGCCCCGATGCGGGCCAGCATGCGCACCGGCGTATCGAGCCGGGCCAGGCCGACCGCGACATTGGCCGGACTCCCGCCGGGCACGGCCTGGAACCGGTCGGGGGCCTCGGCGGGCACCAGATCCACCAGCGCCTCGCCCGCGACCGCGACGATCGGTTCAGTCCTGGACACGGTGATCGTCCACTTCGGCGCCCGCCATCGCGCCGGTCATGATCGCGACGGCATCGGACATGGAGAATTCGTGCGGTTCGATCACCGCGACCCGGCGGCCCAGCCGCTGGATGTGCACGCGATCGGCGATCTCGAATACATTCGGCATATTGTGGCTGATCACGATCACCGCCAGCCCGCGTTCGCGGACCTCGCGAATGAGATCCAGCACCATACCCGTCTCCTTCACACCCAGTGCCGCCGTCGGTTCGTCCATGATCACAACATGCCGGGCGAACGCCGCGCTGCGCGCCACCGCCACGCCCTGGCGCTGTCCGCCCGAGAGCGTCTCCACGGGCTGTCTCATCGAGCGGATGCCGATCTTCAGATTCGCCATATGCCGCTGGGATTCCTTGATCATCCGATCCTTGTCGACCATCCGGAACACCGAGCCGAGCACACCCCGCCGGCGCAACTCACGGCCCAGGAACAGATTGTCGGCGACATCCAGCGCGGGCGCGACGGCCAGATCCTGGTACACGGTCTCGATGCCCGCGCGCCGCGCATCGATGGGTCGGCGGAACCGAACCCGCTGGCCGTCGAGGTAGATCTCCCCCTCATCCGGCGCGATCGCACCCGAAAGAGCCTTGATCAGAGTGGATTTCCCCGCGCCGTTGTCACCGATCACCGCGAGGATCTCATGGGGATTCAGCTCGAAATCGGCGCCGTCGAGTGCGGTGACATGTCCGTAGCGCTTCACCAGCCCGGTGGCGCGCAGCACCGGCTCGGTCATTTCTGCCTCCCGCGGTTGAACTGATCGACCGCCACGGCCGCGATCACCAGCACACCGGTGATGAGCGTCTGATAGATCGAGGCAACGCCCATGAGCTGCAAGCCGTTTCGGATGATGCCGACGATCAGCGCGCCCAGCAGCGTGCCGATCACACTGCCGCGCCCGCCGAACAGGCTGGTGCCGCCCAGCACCACCGCGGTGATGGAATCGAGATTATCGGTCTGCCCGGCATTGGGATCGCCGACCCCGGTCCGTGCGACCAGTAGCAGCGCCGCCAACCCGTAGATCAGTCCGGCCGCGGTATAGACGCCGAGAAGTACTCTGCGCGTGTCGATTCCGGTCAGCCGCGCCGCCTCGGGATTGTTGCCCACGGCGTACACGTGCCGACCGGCGGCGGTCTGGCGCAGCACGTACCAGGCGACGGCGAACAGCGCCAGCATCGCCACCGACCCGTAGGTGATATCGGTATCGCCGAGTGGAAATGTCTTGCCGAAGAAGGTGAGTGCGCCGGGCAGGCCCGAAATCGTCTGTTCCTTCGAGTAGATGTGCGTCAGCGCGAACGCGATGCCATAGGTACCGAGGGTCACGATGAACGGCGGCAGTCGTAGCAGACTCACCAGAGCGCCGTTGGCCGCACCGAATCCGGCCGTGAGCGCCAGACCGAGCGCGATCGCCGCCGGCGCCGGCAGACCGGAATCGACGGCCAGTTTGGTGATCGCGATATTGCCCAGCGCCATCACCGCGCCGTTGGACAGGTCGATTCCGGCGGTCAGGATGATCAGCGTCTGCCCGATCGCGAGTGTGCCGACCACCATCACCTGCTGCACGATCAGCGAGAAGTTGCCGCCGGTGAGGAAGCGATCGGACTGGGCGGCGAAGAAGACGACCGCGATGACGATCGCCGCGATCGGGCCGAAATTGGGCAGGGCGAGCAGACGGGTGAGCGCGGCCGTTCGCGACGGCGCGGAGGTGGTGGTCATCGACTCAGCCCCAGCAGTTGTCCAGGCCGTACTGCACATCCTTGGAATCCACGCCCGCCTGCGGTTTCGCGGTGACGAGGGTGACGCCGGTATCGGTGTAACCGGTGGTCTTCTTGCCGTTCTTGGCGTAATCCACCACGGCCGCAACGCCTTCCGAGGCCATCTTCAGCGGATACTGCTGCGAGGTGGCCGCGATCTTGCCGTCCCGGACGGCCTGGACGCCGGTGCAGCCGCCGTCGACCGAGACGATCAGGACGTTGTTCTCCTTGCCCGCGGTCTTCAGCGCCGTGTACGCGCCCAGGGCCGACGGTTCGTTGATGGTGTACACGATATTGATATCCGGATCCTTCTGCAGGCAGGTCTCCATCGCGGTCTGGGCCTTGGCCCGATCGCCCTGGGCGGGCTGGGCGCACACCACATTCGGGGCCGAGACGTCCTGGGTCATGTCCTGGGTGGCCTGGGCCGCGCCGAAGCCGGAGAGAAAGCCGTTGTGCCGCAATACGCCTACGGTCACGCCCGGATTCAGATCGATCATGGCGATCTTCGCGGGCTTGTCACCCTGAACCGCCCTGGCGTACTTGCCGATCAGCTGTCCGGCGGTGAAGTTGTTGGTGGCGAACAGCGCGTCGACCGCGCTCTGCGGATCGGTGGGGGTGTCCAGCGCGATCACCTGCACGCCCTTGGCGCGCGCCTTCTCGATGGCGGGCACGATCGCCTTGGTGTCGCTGGCGGTGATCAGAATGCCCTTGGCGCCCGCGGCGACCATATTCTCCACGGCGGTCACCTGACTGGCGTTGTCGCCGTCGAATTTTCCTGCGGCCGTGAGCAGTTTCACCCCGGCGGCATCGGCCTGTTTCTGCGCGCCCTCCTTCATCTTGACGAAGAAGGGGTTGGTGTCGGTCTTGGTGATCAGACCCACGGTGATCTTGTCGTCGGAACCCTTTCCGCACGAGGCGGCGGTGAGGGCGACCGCGGCGACGGCGAGGGCGGCGGCGAGGCGGACGGCACGAGAGGACATCATTGTGCTCCTGCGAAACTGCGTAAGACAACGTTGTCAGAACCTTAGAACGTGATCCACCTCACGTCCAGGGCTTGCCATAGGATGGCGGCATGCTGCCTGACAAGGTCCGAAAACTCTTCGCCGCACCGCATTACGGCGTCGTCGCCACGGTGGAGCCGGACGGCACACCCCAATCCAGCCTGGTGTGGGTACGCGCCGACGACGAGGCGGTCTACTTCTCCACGCTGAAGGACCGACGTAAATACACCAATCTGGTGACGAATCCGCATGTCAGCATCCTCGTCGAGGCCGAAGGCGACTACGTCGAGGTGCGCGGCGCCGCCGAGCTGACCGAGGCGGGCGGGCGCGAACTGATCGACTCCCTCGCCCAGGAGTACACCGGTTCGCCGTTCCGCACCGAGACCGCCGACAAGGTCCGCGTCGTGGTGCGGATCGTGCCCGACAAGATTCTCACCGTCGGCCCGAAACCCGGCACGGTGGAACGACTCCGGTAGTCAGCGTTGTCCGCGCCCGGTCAGCGCGCACCGCGGCGGGCCACCATGCGCGAGGTGGCCGCCCTCGCGGGGGTGAGCATCAAGACCGTGTCCCGCGTGGTGCGCGGCGAGGCGGGGGTCTCGGCGGAACTGGCCGCGCGGGTCAGCGACGCCGCGGCCATGCTCGACTACCGCCACAACCTCGCCGCCAGCACCCTGCGCGGCCACGGCCAGAAGACCGCGGCCATCGGCTTGGTGCTGATGGATGTCGCCAATCCCTATGCCTCCGCGCTACATCGGGCCGTCGAGGACATCGCCCACGGTCGCGGCACGCTGGTCTTCGCCGTGAGCAGCGACGAGGATCCCGACCGCCAGCGCGAGGTCCTCGACGCACTCCTGTCCCGGCGCGTCGACGGCCTGATAGTCATGCCCGTCGGCACCGACCACGCCATGCTGCTGCACGAGCAAAGCCGCGGCACCCCAATAGTTTTCGTGGATCGCCGCCCCGCCCTGGATATCGACAGCGTCACCGTCGACAATCGCGAGGGTGCTTGCCGAGCGGTGGAACACCTTGCCGCCCAGGGACATCGCCGCATCGCCTATCTCGGCGACCTGCACACCATCTGGACCGCCGCCGAACGGTACGCGGGATATGTCGAGGGCCTGGCCCGCGCCGGTGTCACCCTGAACCCCGCCCTGGTCTGCGCCGACCTGCACTCCCCCGCGGCCGCCGCGGCCGCCACCACGGCCTTGATCACCGGACCGAATCGACCCACTGCGATCTTCAGTGCTCAGAACCTCGTCACCCTGGGCGTCCTCGCCGCCCTGCAGACCCACGACTTGCACAATCACATCGCACTCGTCGGCTTCGACGACCTACCTCTGGCAGAACTCCTTCACCCAGCGCTCACGGTCATCGCCCAGGACCCCACAACGATCGGCCGCACCGCAGCCGACGTACTGTTCACCCGCTTGGACGGAGATGTCGCCCCACCCCGCCACGTCGTCATATCGACCCGCTTGCTGCCGCGCGGTTCCGGGGAGATTGCCCCCGACAACGGGCTGACCAGCGGATAACATGACGACTATGTCGACTCCACGCACCGAGCGACCGGAACTTCCCGAGCATATGACCTGGGAGGAGCTGGAACAGCTACCCGAAGAGATCGCGGGTGAGATCGAATTGTGGGACGGACGCGTCGTATGGGTACGGCGCGGACCGATGGAGCATCAGGACTGCACAGTCGAAATGCGCAACGCCCTGCGGCGATGCGCAAGAGACGACATGTCGAGCCATCCGGAGCACTGCTGGAAAGCAACCACCGAAACGAACGTCTTCTTCGGATCCACAGGAAAATCTGACTTCGTAACCCCTGATTTCCTCGTCTGCCGATGCCTTGACAAGCGCTATCAAGATGTCCGCGCGTCCGATGTCAGCCTCGCCGGTGAGGTGCTGTCTCCCTCCAACACTCCCCGCGATGTCGAGGCCAAGAAGGCTCGGTATGCGCATGCGGGCATTCCGTGGTACTGGGAGATTTTGCTCGGAGATGAGCACCCGATCAGCATCGTCCGCGCATACGGCCTCGAGACGAACGGTCAACTGCCAGAGGGGGCGGCGCCGCTTTATCCCGCCAACTATGTCGTTGTCGGTGAGTGGTCCCCGGTCGACTCCGATGGCATCGTATTCGACCATCCATTCTCTATTGAGATTCCCTGGTCTGAACTCGAATTCTGATCCACATCAACCGGCCGCGACCAGATCCTTCCCGATGCTGGCCGCGGTCGCCTGGAGCAGCGGGATGATCTTGTCCATGTCCAGGCCCGATACCCTGGCCTGCGGCCCGCTGATCGAAATCGCCGCGCGGGTGGGGGCGTTCGGGACCGCTACCGCGAAACAGCGGACGCCGATTTCCTGTTCACCGTCGTCGACGGCGTAGCCCTGGATGCGGATGCGGTCGATTTCGGTGCGCATGACAGCCGGGTCGGTGATGGTGTGGGTGGTGCGGGGGCTCATGGAGATTCGAGTGAGGATGCGGTCGGTTTCGTCGGGTGGCACGGTCGCCAGAACCGCCTTACCTACCGCGGTGCAATGTAAATCCACTCGCTGGCCCACCTCGGTGAACATGCGCATGGCGTGCGGGGAGGGGACCTGGGCCACGTAGACGACCTGGTCGCCGTCGAGAACGGCCATATTGGAGGTTTCGCCGGTGAGGTCGCGCAGGCGGGTCAGATGCGGGCGGGCCGAGGCCCCGAGGACGCGGCTGGCGGTTTCGCCCAGGCGAATCAGTCTGGGGCCCAAGGCATACCGACGCGAGGGCTGCTGGCGGATGTAGCCCCCGGCGATGAGGGTGCGGAGTAGGCGGTGAATGGTGGGCTGAGGCAGGCCGGAGGATTCGGCCAGCTGCGACAGGGTGGCCTCGCCGCCCGCGTCGGCCACCAGCTCCAGCAGTTCGAAGGCGCGATCGACGGACTGCACCCCGCCCGCTCGGGCACGCGATTCGGTCACGGCGATCCTTCCTTCATGGGTCGGTATGCCCACCATCATCGCAGCACCGCCGTCGGTCACATCGCCACCGCCCGTCGCGCGCGCAGGTGGAAGGCCTGATTCAGCACGATCGCCGTGACACATCCCGCGCTGATGCCCGAACCCATGATCGTCACGACCAGATCCGGCATACCGGCGTAGAACCCCGGCGCCACCGTCGGAGTCATACCGACGAACAGCGCCACCCCGACGATGACCGTATTGATCGGATCGCCGAGATCGGCCTTGCCCAAGGTGCGAATACCCGAGGCCGCGACCGTGCCGAACAACACCAGCCCGGCCCCGCCCAGCGCCGGTTTCGGCACCAGTTCGATCACCGCGCTGGCCACCGGGAACAGCCCGAGCAGCACCAGCAGCGCACCGCTGACCGCCACCACATACCGGCTGTACATCCGGGTCAGCGCGACCAGTCCGACGTTCTGAGCGAATGCGCCGCACGGGAATCCGCCCACCACCGCACTGAGCGCCGTCCCGGCCCCGGCCGCGCGCAGCCCGTCGGCGATCGTGCGCTCGGTGGCCGGGCGGGCGACGATCTCCCCGAGCGCCATCATGGTGGCGGTGCTCTCGGTCATCACCACCAGCATGACGATGCACAGCGACACGATGGCCCCGATATGGAATTCGGGCGCGCCGAAATGCAGCGGCGTCGCGAATCCCACGAGCGCCGAATCGCGCAGCGCCGAGGCGTCGACCAGACCCAGCGGCCAGGCCAGCAGCGATCCGGCGATCAATCCGATCAGCAGCGCGAGCTGACGACCGAAACCACGCAGGAAGCGATGGCAGCCCAGCACGACCAGCAGCGTCGTCCCGGCGACGAGCAGATTCCGCTCGGGCACCCGAGCCGAACTCTCGGCGCTGCCGCGTACCCACTCCAGGGTGACCGGCAGCAGCGACAGCCCGATCAGTGTGATCACCGTCCCGCCGACCACAGGCGGGAAGAATCGGCGCAGTCGCGAGAAGTACGGCGCGGCAAGGGTTCCCGCCACCCCCGCGACCAGCGTGGCCCCGTACACCGTGGGCAGCGCGGCCGCGGGCGCGGATCCCTTCACAATGGCAAGGATCGGCGCGACCGCCGCGAAGGAGGCCCCGTTGATCAGCGGCAGCCGCGCCCCGAATCGCCACCATCCCAACGCCTGCAGCAGCGTCGCGAGACCGGCGCTGAACAGACTGGCCGTAATGAGCAGGGCCTGATCGGCCCCGCCGAGACCGACCGCGGCCCCGATGATCAACGGTGGCGCGACGACTCCCGCCACCATGGCCGCGATGTGCTGCAATCCGCCCGCGAGCAACTGCCAGGGCGGTGATACGACGTCGATCGGATGCCGGCTCGCGCCGATGGGACGGGGCTCCATTGCCACGCCTTTCTCTAGATCAGCAAAAGGCGGGAATCCCGTGCCAGGCCGCACCCGCGTCGGTGGCGTCGTCGCGCTCGACGGTCGCCTCGATCAGTCCGTAGGGCCGGTCCGCCGCGATGAACACCTCGCCCGGGTTCTCGATGCCGAAGCGGTCCAGGTCGTAGAGGAAATGGTGCTTGTTGGGCGCGGAGAAGCGGATCTCGGCGACCTCCCGATGCTGTTCGAGCACCGCCCGGCCCATGCTGTAGAGCGTCTGCTGCAGCGCGTAGGAGTGCACGGCGGCGAACTGCCGCAACAGGATCGAGCGGATCGAGTCGAAGGACTTGTCCCAGTCGACGTCCTCGTGGTCGTAGCGCCACCGGGCCACCAGCGAGGTGGCCATGATCCGGTCCTTGGTCTCCTCGAGGGTGGTGTAGCGATCCTTGAAGAAACCGTGGAATTCCGAGCCGGTCGACTTCAGCAGCACCAGATCCTTGATGCCCGACACCACATGCGCGCGGCGATCCGGGCCGACGCCGTCGATATTGATCACCGTGGTGCGGGTGCCGCCGCCGCTCTGCACGAACGAATGGTCGTGTCCCAGACCGTCGACCGGGATTCGATCCCAGGCGTACTCATCGATCTCGACGCGCGCACCGTCCGCGCCCGGGCAGCGGGCGATGAAATGGTCGGCCAGGGTGAGACCGAAATCCTCGATCGCCTCGACACCCTTCTCCTTGGCGAAGGCGAAGACCGTGTTCTTCTGGGTGTCGGTCGGCAGGATGTCGCGCTGATCGCCGCTGATATGCGCGTCGGCGAAGCGGCCGCGCAGCGAACTGGAGACATTGAGATCGCGAATGGAATGCCGCGCGGTATCGCGGAATACCCGTACGAGACGATTTTCGGCCTTGCCGTACTGGTTCGGCCCGAGCTGGATGGCCATGGAAGTTCAGCTCCCTCGATAGGTGGACATGGCGAACGGGGACAGCAGCAGCGGCACGTGGTGGTGTTGCCGCGGATCGGTGACGGTGAAGGTCACGGTCACCTCGGGAAAGAATCGGTCGCGATCGCCGTAATAGGCGGCGGCGTCGAAGATCAGGCGATAGTCACCGGCCTCGACCCGGTCCGGGCCGAGCGAGCCGACACGGCCGTCGTCGTCGGTATGCCCGGAACCCAGTTCGCGCCAACCGCCCTCGTCGCGGGCCTCGAGGCGAACCGGGACCCCGCGCGCCGGATGTCCGGCGGCGGTGTCGAGCACATGGGTGGTGATCGCGCTACGCGTCATGGAATAACCATTCGTTCCAGCCGCTTTCGGGCGATCGCGGCGAGTTCTTTTCGGGTGACGAGGATTTCGGCGGCGGGCTCGTTGTCCAGCCGGGTGGTCAGATCGGCGAGCAGTTCGGCTCCGCCGCGACCGGCCGCGCACACCAGATAGATGTGATCGAACTTCGCCTCGTAGGCGAGGTTGCCCGCGAGCAGCCGCTGGGCCAGATCGCTGTCGGCGGCGTCCACGCCGGACTGCTCGCGCGCGGCCTGGGAGCCGGGCGCGGTCGAATCGCCGATGCGGGGATGATCGGCCAGCGCGGCGCGGATCTGCGCCTCGCTCAGCGCGAGCGTCTCCCGTTCGGCCAGCTCGATCAGGGCCCGGCCGTCGGCGTAGGGCCGGGCCGCGGCCACCTTCTCGATCCATTCCGTCACGCCCACGACGTCTTTCAACCGCGCCCGCCAGGTCTGGGCCGACAGCTGATTGATCCGGGCGATCGTGAGCGGCTCCGTCACCGTCACACCTCCGAGACTTCTACGATGCGGAAATCAAATTCCGCTTGATCGAATCTAAGAGCGCCCACGACGCGCTGTCAACGGATTCGCGAAGGTTCGCCGAGTTTCTTGAAAAGTGTTGACCGCCACACTTTGCTACCGCTACCGTCGAATAGCGGAAGAAGTATTCCGTATTGCGGAATTTGACGGCGCCGAAAGAAGAGGCCGCATGACACGAGAACCCCTCCCCTACGCGGTGAACCTGTCCATCCTGTTCACCGAGCTCCCCCTGCTGGAACGCCCCGCCGCGGCTCGCGCGGCCGGCTTCGAGGCGGTGGAGTTCTGGTGGCCGTTCGCCACCGCGACCCCGGATCCGGCCGAGGTCGACGCCTTCGTGGCGGCGATCGGACGGGCCGGGGTGCGGCTGATCGGCCTGAACCTGTTCGCGGGCAATATGCCCGGCGGCGACCGCGGCCTGGTGTCGTGGCCGGGTCGCGAACAGGAGTTCGCCGACAGTGTGGGCTGGGCCGTGCGCATCGGCGCGCGGCTGGGCTGCCGGGCCTTCAATGCCCTGTACGGCAACCGGATCGAGGGCGTGTCACCGGAGGAGCAGGACCAGGTCGCGGTGCGCAATCTGGGCCTGGCCGCCCGCGCGATCGCCGAGATCGACGGCACCGTACTGCTGGAACCGGTCAGCGGGATGGCGGCCTATCCGCTGAAGACCGCCGACGAGGTGATCACCGTCATCGATCGGGTGCGGGCCGCGCAGGGGGCGGCGAATCTGGGCCTGCTCGCGGACCTGTACCACCTCACGGTCAACTGCGACGATCTCGACCGCGTCATCGAACGCCACCACGATCGCATCGCGCACGTTCAGATCGCCGATGCCCCGGGCAGGCATGAGCCCGGCACCGGCGAGCTGGACATCTTCGGCTACGTCGACAAGATCGGCGCGGCCGGTTACCGCGGCTACGTGGCCGCCGAATACGTCCCCTCGGGCGCCAGCGCCGACAGCTTCGCCTGGCTGCCCACGCGAGAAGGAGTTACCCCATGACCAGGATCGGATTCATCGGACTCGGAATCATGGGCTCGCCCATGGCGAGTCATCTGGTGCAGGCCGGACACGAGGTGCTCGGCTACACCCTCAACAGCGACGCCTACCAGCGGCTCGAGGCCGACGGCGGCCGTTCGGCGGGCAGTATCGCCGAGGCGGTCAAGGATGCCGAGATCGTCATCACCATGCTGCCCAACCATCCCCAGGTCGAGGAGGTCGTCCTCGGCGAGGACGGCGTATTCGCGCATGCGCCGGAGGGCGCGCTGCTGATCGACTTCTCCACGATTCGTCCCGAGAGCTCGGTCGCCATCGCGGAGGCGGGCGGTAAGGCCGGATTCCGGGTGCTGGACGCACCCGTATCGGGCGGTCAGGCCGGCGCCGAGCAGGGCGTGCTGTCCATCATGGTCGGCGGCACCGAATTCGACTTCGCCGCGGCCACACCGATTTTCGAGGCGGTCGGCAAGACCTACATCCACGTCGGCCCGCACGGCGCCGGGCAGGTGGTCAAGGCGGCCAACCAGCTCGTGGTCGGCGGCACCTACGCCCTGGTCGCCGAGGCGATCGTGCTCATGGAGGCGCTGGGCGTCGACGCGGGCAAGGGGCTGGACGTATTGGCCGGTGGCCTCGCGGGCAGCCGCATCCTCGAACTCAAGCGCAAGTCGATGGTGGCCCGCGAATTCGCGCCCGGCTTCCGAATCGACCTGCACCACAAGGATATGGGCATCATCGCCGACGCGTCCCGGCAGGCCGATATCGCGCTGCCGACCGCGGCGCTGGTGACCTCGCTCATCGCGGCCGGTCGGGCCCAGGGTTACGGCGCATTGGATCACTCGGCGCTGCTGAAGGTGATCGAGAACCTCAACGGGCGCGGCGAGAAGTAGTCCGCGCGAGCGCGCGCACCCGTGGCGGCCGGGTGCCAAACGCGCCGAAGAAGTTGTATCAGAAGGGAATTGGAATAATGGCGAAAGTCCCGGTCATGCAGGCCGTGATGGATGTGCTGCTGTCGGAGGGCGTCGACGTGAGTTTCGGCTGCCCCGGCGCGGCCATCCTGCCGCTCTACGACGCCATGCGTAAGACCGAGATGCGGCATCTGATCGTGCGCCATGAGGAGGGCGCCACGCATATGGCCGACGGGTGGGCGCGTACCACCGGCAATGTCGGCGTGGCCATCGGAACCTCGGGTCCGGCGGGCACCAATATGATCACCGGCCTCTACACCGCACTCGCGGATTCCATTCCGATCCTGTGCATCACGGGTCAGGCCGAGTCGACCAAACTGCACCAGGAGGCGTTCCAGGCCGTCGATATCGTCGCCATCGCCGAACCGGTCACCAAATGGGCCGTGCAGGTGAAGGAGGCCGCGCAGGCGCCTTGGATCTTCCGCGAGGCGTTCCGGATCGCCCGCTCGGGCCGGCCCGGACCGGTGCTCATCGATCTGCCGATCGATGTGCAGAAGCAGGAGATCGAGTGGGACGCCGCCATCGACGCGCCGCTGCCGGTGCCGCGGGTGCTGCCGCATCCGCCGCGGGTCGCCCGCGCGCTGGATATGCTGCTGGCCGCCGAACGCCCGCTGATCCTGGCCGGCGGTGGCGTGGTGATCGGTGAGGCGCACGACCAATTGCGGGAACTGGCCGAGCTTTTGGGCGTTCCGGTGCAGGTGACGCTGATGGGTAAGGGCTCCTTCCACGAGGATCACGAGCTGTTCGCGGGCATCACCGGCGTGCAGACCAGCCAGCGCTGGGCCAATGCCGCCTTCCTGGAATCGGATCTGGTGCTGGCGCTGGGCGCGCGCTTCGGCGACCGGCACACCGGCAAGCTGGACGTGTACCGCGGCGATCGCAAATTCATCCACGTCGATATCGAACCCACGCAGCTGGGCAAGGTGTTCGGCCCGGATCTCGGTGTGGTGAGCGATGTTCGACCGTTCCTGACCGCGCTGCTGGCCGAGGCGCGCGGTCGCAAACAGAAGCGCGATTACAAGCAGTGGGTCGCACGGCTGACCGAATTGCGCGGAACGCTCACGCGCCGTGACGATTTCGATGTCACGCCGATCAAACCGCCGCGGGTGTTCAAGGAGCTCAACGAAACCTTCGGCGAGGACACCTATTTCGTCACCGCGATCGGGCTCTACCAGATCTGGTCGGGTCAGTTCCAGAAGTCCTATCTGCCGCGGCACTATCAGGTGTGCGGTCAGGCCGGACCGCTGGGCTGGGAGATTCCGGCGGCGATCGGCGTGAAGGCGGCGAAGCCGGACGCCGAAGTGGTCGCGGTGGTGGGCGACTACGGCTTCCAGTTCCTGGTCGAGGAGCTGGCGGTGGCCGCCCAGTACGACGTGCCGTTCGTGATCGTCATGGTCAACAACGAATATCTGGGCCTGATCCGCCAGGCGTCGCTGCCGTACGAGATGAACTATCAGGTCGACATCCACTACGACGAGTTCGGTACCGACAATGTCAAGATCATGGAGGCCTACGGCTGCTCCGGCCGCCGGGTGTACGAGCCCGGCGATATCGCCGACGCGCTGAGCTGGGCCCGTAAACAGGCCGAGGCTACCTCCCGTCCGGTCCTGGTGGAGATCATGGTCGAGCGCGAGGCCAATACCGCCCACGGCCCGGCCATCGACGCCGTCCGCGAATTCGAATCGGCGTAGGTCATGAGCGCACCGCGAATCGTGTTGGCCCCCGACAAGTTCAAGGGCTCGCTGTCCGCCGGCGCGGTCGCCGACGCGGTCGCCGACGGGATCCGGCGGGTCCGGCCGGAGGCCGTGATTCGCTGGGTGCCGGTGGCCGACGGTGGGGAGGGGACGGTGGATGCGGCCGTCTCCGCGGGCTTCGACCGGGTTCCGGTCGAGGTCGCCGGGCCCACCGGGGAACCCGTCCGCGCGAGCTTCGCGCACGACGGGACGGTCGCGGTCGTCGAGGCGGCCGCGGCATGCGGGCTGGTCCGACTACCCGGCGGGCGGCCCGCACCACTGACGGCAACCAGCCTCGGTGTCGGGGAGTTGCTGCGCGCGGCCCTCGACACCGGTTGCCGGACAGTGGTTCTCGGAGTCGGCGGCAGTGCGAGCACCGATGGCGGCGCGGGCATGCTGGCCGGATTGGGCGCGGAGCTGCTCGATACGGCCGGGCGGCCCGCGCGGCCGGGCGGGGGCGGGCTCACCGAGATCGCCTATCTGGATCTGCACAAGCTCGATCCCCGGATCCACGAGGTGGAGCTGGTACTGGCCAGCGATGTGGACAACCCGCTACTCGGAACACACGGGGCCGCGGCGGTTTTCGGCCCGCAGAAGGGGGCCGACCTCCAGCAGGTGGCCCTGCTGGAGGAGGGTCTCGCGCACTGGGCGGCGCTGGTCGCCCGGCGGACCGGCTACTACGCCGTCGATCTGCCGGGCGCGGGGGCCGCGGGCGGAATCGGGTTCGCGGCGCTGGCGGTATTGGGCGCGCGGCGATCCGGCGGTATCGATGTGCTACTGGATCTGGTCGGCTTCGACCGGGCGGTGGCGGGTGCGGATCTGGTGATCACCGGGGAGGGGTCACTGGATGCCCAGTCCCTGCACGGCAAGGCCCCGGTCGGGGTCGCGGCCCGGGCGGCGAAGGCCGGGGTGGCGACCATCGCCGTGGCGGGCCGCTGCCTGCTGGCCGATGAGCAATTGCGTTCGGCCGGAATCGAATCCGTCTATGCCCTCAATGACATCGAGCCCGATCTGCAACGCTGCCAATCCGAGGCCGCACCGCTGCTGCGCGAGGTCGGTGAGCGCATAGCCCGCACCCACCTGACCGCCCCGGAGACCACCTCCGCCTGATCCGCGACTGCCCGCCGTGCGGGTGGAAGCCGGAACCCGCCGCCGTCAAGGGTTTCCGGCTTCCGCCCGCACGGCGGGGAGAGAAAGGGAATATCTTGAATCACAAAGCTTTTCGCGCCCGGCGGATCATCACCACGGCTGGTGAGGTCGCGGGGTCGGTGATCGTGCGCGCGGGGCGGATCACCGAGATCGTCGCCTTCGACGCCGCCGTGGCCGGGGCCGAGGTGGTCGAGGTACCCGATGATTCGGTGCTGCTGCCGGGACTTGTCGACACTCACGTCCATGTGAACGAGCCCGGGCGCACCGAATGGGAGGGCTTCGACACCGCGACCCGGGCGGCCGCGGCGGGCGGCATCACGACGCTGATCGATATGCCGCTCAACAGCATTCCCGCCACGGTCGATTCCGCGGCGCTGCATCAGAAACGAAACGCCGCGCACGGGCAGTGCCATATCGATGTCGGATTCTGGGGCGGCGCGGTCGGCGACAATCTGGCCGACCTGCCGGATCTGATGCATCAGGGCGTATTCGGCTTCAAGGCGTTTCTACTGCCCTCGGGTGTGGACGAATTCTGTCATCTCGATCGCGCGCAGTTGGAAACCGCGGTGCGCGCGGTGGCCGAGATCGGTGCGCTGTTGATCGTGCACGCCGAGGATCCGGCCACCATCGACGCCGCCCCGGCCCCGCACGGTCCGGTCTACGCCGATTTCCTCGCCTCGCGTCCGGCCGAGGCCGAACACCGCGCCATTCTGACCCTGATCGATCTGGCCGAACGCTATGACGCGCGAATCCATGTGCTGCACTTGGCCTCCGCGGGCGCGGTGCCCATGCTGCGCGCCGCCCGCGCTCGCGGCGTGCGCATCAGCGCCGAGACCTGCCCGCACTATCTGACGCTGTGCGCGGAGGAGATTCCCGACGGCGCGACCGAATTCAAATGCTGTCCGCCGATCCGGGGCCGGGCCGATCAACTCGGGCTCTGGAAGGGCCTGCGCGACGGCGTCGTGGACTGCGTGGTCAGCGACCACTCCCCCAGCACCGTCGAATTGAAGCGGGCGGGCGGCGGCGATTTCGGCAAGGCGTGGGGCGGTATCGCGGGCCTGCAGGTCGGCCTGCCCGCGGTGTGGACCGCCTCGCCCGACTGGGTTGGCCTGACCGATCTGGCCCGCTGGCTGGCCACCGGGCCCGCCGATCTGGTCGGCCTGAAGCACAAGGGCCGCATCGCCGTCGGCGCCGACGCCGACTTCTGCGTCTTCGCCCCGCACGAACAGTTCGTGGTCGACGCGACCCGCCTGCACCACCGCAATCCGATCTCCGCCTACCACGGCCGCACGCTGCGCGGCGCGGTGCGATCCACCTGGCTGCGCGGCGAACCGATCACCGGCGACCATCCCCGCGGCCGCCTGCTCCAGAAAGAGGTTGTTTAGATGAGCGACTGGTCCCGGCTGCCCGATCTGGCGGCCCGACAGGTCGGCGGCAGCGTACTCGAGGCCAATGACGAATTCTTCGCCGAGCGCGAGAATCTGATCAAGGACGAGGCGCCCGCCTATCGCCCGCACACCTTCACCAACAAGGGCCAGGAGTACGACGGCTGGGAGACCCGCCGCCGCCGCGACGGCAGCCCGGGACCGGACTGGGCGCTCATCCGGCTCGGCATCGCCGGTGTGCCCGTCGGAATCGTGGTCGACACCGCCTATTTCGTCGGCAACTATCCGCCCGAGGTTTCCGTCGAGGGCGCGTGCCTTCCCGGCCATCCCACGGTCGCGGAACTGCTGGCCGCCCAGTGGCATCCGATCGTCGCCCGCTCGCCGATCAAGGGCGACACCCGCAACGAATTCGAGGTGTCCGACGGCCGTCGCATCACCCATGTGCGGCTGAATATGCATCCCGACGGCGGTATTGCCCGACTGCGCGTGCACGGGGTCGCGGTGCCGGATCCGCAGTGGCTCGACGACATTCCGTTCGATCTGATCGCCCTGCGCAACGGCGGCCGGGTGCTCGACTGCAGCGACGGATTCTTCTCGCCGCCGAACAATATGCTACA
This sequence comes from Nocardia pseudobrasiliensis NBRC 108224, assembly GCF_001613105.1. Taxonomy (GTDB): domain Bacteria; phylum Actinomycetota; class Actinomycetes; order Mycobacteriales; family Mycobacteriaceae; genus Nocardia; species Nocardia pseudobrasiliensis. Next base: position 73,592 of record NZ_BDBS01000022.1, read on the forward strand.
ACCGGGCATTTCACGCTTCATGGCCGACGGCTGGGAATCGCGCCGCCGCCGCGACGACGGAAACGACTGGGCCGTCATCGCCTTGGCCGCCGAGGCCACCCCGGCGGTGCTGGAACTGGATACCACCCACTACAAGGGCAATGCGCCCGCACGCATCTCACTCGACGGCTACACCGCCGAGGGTAAGCAGGTCCCACTGCTGCCGCCCACGATCGTGCAGGCCGACGCGCCGCATCGGTTCCGCCTCACCGGCGAGCACGCGGTGGAACGGGTGCGGCTCAATGTCTTTCCCGACGGCGGCATCGCCCGCCTGCGCCTGTTCGGTCCGCTGAGCTACGCGGGCCGTCGCAGCCTGCACGACCATTTCACGGCCACCACCCCCGGCCACTGAGCAGAATGGAGATCCCGCCATGGTGCTGATGTTCCTGAACGGCGAGGGCATGCGCGACGGTCGCCTGCATCATCAACTCGACGGCGCGCCGCTGCTGCGCATCGCCCGCAGCGCGCCGAAATACCGCTATTTCTCGGTCGCGGATCGCTTTCCGGCCATGATCGCCACCGACTCCGGGGGCCGCGCGGTCACCGGCGAGGTCTACGACGTGCCGATGGAGACGCTGCGCGACAACCTGATTCCCGCCGAACCGGCCGAGTTGGAGCTCGGACTCATCGAACTCGACGACGGCACCGCCTGCCTGGCCACCGTGCTGCGCCGCGAACATCTCGGTTCGGGCGATCTGATCGATATCTCCGATATCGGCGACTGGCGTGCCTATCGCGCCGGTGGGACCGCTTCCGCCGTGTCTCCATGATCATCGGCCGCCGATCCGCTACGCTTCCACGCCATCGACATTCACTTCTCGCGTCGACGGTATCTGCGGGGCGCGCTGGGACTCGGCGTGGCCGCATGGGCCGGGGCCAGCGTCGTCGCGCCGCCCGTCGCGCACGCCGAACCCGCCCGATCGTCGCAGCGATCGGTCGCCGACTGGAATGCCCTGCGCGCGCGGCTGCGCGGCCGGGTCGTACTCCCCGACGAGGCCGATTACCCGACGGCCAAGCAGATCTTCAACACCCGCTTCGACGATCAGAAGCCCGCCGCGATCGTCCAGGTCGACACGGCCGAGGATGTGGCCACCGCGGTGAGCTTCGCCGCACACAACGGTTTGAAGCTGGCCGCCCGATCCGGCGGGCACTCCTATGCGGGAGTCTCCGCGGGAACGGGGGTGATGATCGTCGATCTGCGCAAGCTCAGCGGCGCGACCTACCGGGACAACACGGTCACCGTCGGCCCGGCCACCACGCTGTACGCGGTCTACGCCGAACTCGACAAGGCCGGACAGACCATTCCCACCGGCATGTGCCCCGATGTCGGCGCGGCGGGACTGACCCTCGGCGGCGGCCTCGGCTTCGAATCGCGCAAGCACGGCCTGACCTGTGACCATCTGATCGGCGCCACCATGGTGCTGCCCGACGGCTCACACCTCGAGGTCTCGGCCGCGACCGAACCCGAACTGCTGTGGGGCCTGCGCGGCGGCGGTTCGCTGCTCGGCGTGGTGACCTCACTGACCTACGACACCGTCGCCTCGACCCGCAAGGACCTTGTGCGCCTGGTCTTCCCGGGGCAGCACGCGGTGCGCTGCATCCTGGGCTGGGTGGCCTGGCTGGCCCGCGACACCGGCCGCGACGCCTGGTGCGATGTCAGCCTCGACGCCGACGGCACGGGCGGGCTGCGCTGCTGGATGCAACTGGTGTGTCCGGAGGGTACGGGCCTGGGATTCGCCGCGGCGATGATGCAGTCGGCCGCGGTGGTGCCGGTGCACATCGAACGGCAGACCATGTCGCATATGCAGGTCGTCGACTATCTCGCGGGCGGCGGCCCCACCCAGGCGCGCGCCGGATTCACCAACGGCTCCGATGTGGTGACCGAGATGTCCGAGGCGGCCGCCGCGGCCGTGGTCGACGCGATCACCGCACATTCGGCCAGGGGCGGCACCGGCTGGGTGCAGATCAATCCGCTCGACGGCGCGGTCGCCGATATCGCGCCCGACGGCACCGCCTTCCCCTGGCGCAGGCATGCCGCACTGGTGGAATGGGGCGCCTACGAACCGATTCCGCATGCGGTCGCCGCCGACTGGATCACCGCCGCGCACGCTCGGGTCGCCGAATACTCGGCGGGTGGCTACGGCAACTATCTCGAATCCGGCACGCCCACCACGCGCTACTTCGGGGACAACCGGGCGCGACTGGATCGCATTCGCGACGGAATAGATCCGCATCGGCGAATCCACACCGTGCTCACCGATCCCGCACCTCCCCCGGGCCCGGGTCACTAGAACACCGGACGCCAGTACCCCTCACCCTCGACCGAATACTCACGATCCAACGCGGGCACCAGACTGCCGCTGAGCCGGGTGTCGCCGTCGAAGGTCAGCGCGAGCGTGGTCGGGCCGACCGTACCGGTGAAACGCCGCGCACCGCGCAGCGCTTCCAGATCCGGAACCTCGACGCGCGCGCCGAGTACGGCGAACGCCGGAATGTCGTCGACGAATTTCCCGTCGAAGGCGCGCTGCAGTCGCAGGGCGGCGTTGAATGCGTTCACCGTGAGGTGTTTTCCCTCGGTGTGCTCACAAACCCCGCGCATGATCGCCATATCGCCCCCGATCCGACGAAGTTGCTATCAGGGTAGAGCAACAACAGCGACCACACGGAAACATCGGCGCTATCCTGGTCGGCGGGAATCGCGAGGGTGTGCGGAGCTAGGAGTCCCCTATGGGTCGAGAGCAGGCGGAGGTCGGGATCGCGCGCGGTTCCGGGCTGGTAGCCCGGTTCGAGGATGTCGTCGTCTTCATACCGCACGAGACACCGTTCACCGAACGCATTCTCGAAGCGGCCGAGGTGGCCGCGGAGGCGGACGATCCGGGCGCTACCTTCGTCCGGCAACTGGTGGCGGCGGTCTTCGTCGAGGGCGCCGCGGCCGCGGCCTCGTTCGGTATGGTCGCTCCGACCGCCGGTGGCGTGCTCGTGCTGTTGCGCGGCCCGGTGACCGCGCATATCGACAAATTCGACGGGGCGCAGCGACTTTCGGGCCTGCGCGCGATGACCTGGCTCGACGAGGTGGTCCGCGATCCCGTGCAGCAGATCGTGCTCGCCGACGACGACGATCTCCCGTTCGAGGAACTACCGCATACCGATCTGCGCGCGGGGGTGGCCCCGGGCGGCGGCCTGATCATCCGGGCCCTCGTCGACGGCTCCACCCCCTCGGGCGCGCACCGCGCGGTCCCCGATTCCATGATCTCCGGCCCACTGCCGGTACCGGTGCCCGTCGAGCACTACGCCTGGAGCGCGTCGGTGTCGGATACGGCTGCGGCCCTGTTCGATACGCATGCCGATACGGTCACCTATCACACCCCGCTCGGGGTGCTGGTGCGCGACGACGGCGCGGCCTATCCGCTGGACCGCCCCTATGTCATCGGGCGCGATCCGATGGCCGCCGAGGTGGTCCGGCACGCGGCCGCCTCACCCATCGCCTTCGCCGATCAGGGGATGTCGCGGGTGCACGCCCTCGTATCCGTCGACAACGGAACGGTTTTCATCCACGACAACGAGACACCGACCGGAACCTTCATCGCCGCGCCGGGCGCGGAGAAGTGGACCCGGCTGGGCGCGAATCCGGAGGCGCTGCAGCCGGGTTGGAGCCTGCGGGTGGGCAATACGGTGCTCACCTACCGGGCAACGAGCTGAATTCCACGGTCTGCAGGGCCGATTGCAGCACCGACCAATCCCCGGCCCGCAGCGCCGCGCGCGCGGACTCCGGCACCGGAACGCGATCGCGCACGGCCTGCTGGACGGCCGCGACCTCCGCGGGATGATGGCCGAGCACGGTCGCGCCCACGGCCCGTCCCTGGGACAGCAGCAGCCGCCGATAGGATTCGGGACCCTCGACCACGATCGTCTCGTCGGCGCGGCCGGGTCGCACCTTGCCGACCGAGAACAATTCCAGCCCAACGCCCTTCAGGATCGTGGCCGGGGTCTCGGCGACCAGTGACCGCTCCCCGCCCAGCGCGTTCACCGCGGCGATCTGCGCCTGTTCGGCCGCGATCGGCCACAGGCCGAATACGTTCCCGTCGTGCTCGGCGACATCGCCCGCGGCGTACACATCGGGGATCTCGGTGCGCATCCCGTCGTCCACCACGATCCCGCGACGCACGGGAATGCCCGCCTGCCGGGCCAATTCGGTATTCGGGCGGATACCCGCGGCGACGAGGAACAGATCGCAGTCCAGGGTGCGGCCGTCCTTCAGCACAGCTGCGCGCACGACCGAATCGCCCGTCACCGCCACCGCCTCGGCATTGCGCAGCACCCGGATCCCGTTGCGGGCGAAATGTTCGGACACCAGCTCCGAACAGCGCGGGTCGATCTGCTTGCGCAGCATCCGATCACCGCGTTCGAGTACGGTCACGCGCAGCCCGAGCAGATGCAGCGCGTGCGCGGCCTCGAGGCCGAGCAGGCCGCCGCCCGCGACAACCGCCGTCTCGCAGCGGAACTGCTGCGAATAGGTTCGGATGTCCATGGCGTCACCGGCCTCGCGCAGCACGAAACAGCCCGGATAGGACAGGCCCTCGATCGGCGGCACGGTACTGCTGGCGCCCATGGCCAGGATCAGCCGGTCGTAGGGCAGGGCCTCGCCGGTGCCGAGGAATACCCGCCGATCGGCCAGGTCGATACCGGTGGCCAGGGTGTTGAGCCAGGCGGTGATCTGATGGTCGTCGTACCACTGATCGGGCAGCAGATACAGCCCCTGCATCGCCGAGCGGCCGTAGATCAGCCGCGAGATGCCCATGCGGTTGTAGAAGGCGTGCGCTTCGGCCCCGACCAGATGGATTTCGCAGTCCGGATGGCCGCGGCGTAGGAAGTCGGCGGCCGTCACCCCGGCGATACCGCCGCCGATCACGACCGTGCTGACGATGGATCGGTCGAAACGCGTAGGGCGGGCGCCGTTTCCGCTCCCCGGCTCGGGGGTCAGCGAGACCTTCGCCGCACCGCCCACCAGGCGCGCACAGCAGGCCATCCGGGTGTTCTCAGCGAAACCGAGGCGGCGCAGGGTGTTTCGCTCGTCGCGCCCGGGCGGGGACAGGCAGTCCATCCCCTCCACGATCGCGACCGGATCCGCGCCGCAGACCCCCATCCGGCAGCCCGCCTCGATCGGCTGTTCGGCGCGCTCGGCGAGTTCGAGCAGGCTCGTGCCCGCCTCGGCGGCGAGCTGCGCGCCGCTGGGTTCGAAGATCACCGAGGCCGTCGCCGTGGCCTCGGCCGCGTTGTCGGTGCGGCGGCGGGGAAACGGCAGCAGCACCGGGTCGGTGCGGACTCCGGTGCTGTGCGCGAACTGTAATTCGACGACGCGGGTTCGGGCGATCCAGGCGATCGTGGCCAGCGCGATCGCGACGCTGATCGGCCAGTGCAGCCACGCCGCGCGCACACCGGTGATGGTGGCGAACGATTTCGCGAGGGTGACCCCGGAGAACCAGTAGAAGATATTGAGCGCCGCCGCGGCGTATCCCACCGTCAGCATCGCCGGACTCAGCCTGGTCATGGCCTCGAGGGCGAAGAACAGGCCCACGGTGGCCAGTACGAACAGGGCCAGCAGCGAATATCGCTGCAGCACAGCGGTCCCGGTATCGCCGGTGAGGGTGAAGAAGCCGAGCACGAATCCCGGTAACGCGGCGGCGAACAGCTTGCGCGGCGCGCTCCAGGACCGTTCCGAATCGGCCAGATCCGCCTGATAGGCCGAGCGCGGCTGAAAGTCGAAGCAGTTCTTCGCACATCCCACGCAGGGTTGGCAGTGGCTGTTGGGCACCGTGACGAACGGCGTCTGCCCATAGGCCCGCTGCAGCGCGAACAGCGGGCAGATCGTACTGCACCAGCCGCTTTTGCCCTTGTAGACGAAGCCGCCGGTGAACGCCGCGACGGCGACCGCGCTGAGCACCAGGCCCGCGGCGACGCCATTGCGGTCCAGCCCGGCCAGCCGGGCCCCGGCGATGCCGAAGAACAAAGTCACCGACACCAGATAGCCGCGCTTGCGCAGCCATTCGGGCGGGGTCCGGCCGCGCGTGAAGCGCAGCACCCGCGGCGTCTGATTGGCCGCCGCCAACGGACAGCTGTTGCGCCACAGCCCGGGCGCGATGAGAAACAGTCCCGGCAGCAGCGGCACCACCACGCCGAAGAAGGCGAACAGCCCGCCCGCGGGCCGCACGAACATCGCGACGATCACCGCCAGATAGGCCAGCATGCTCGCGATCCGCACGGCGTGCCACATCCGCATCGGCACCCGGGCGCGCATTTCGGTGAAGGCCGGGAACGGATTTCGCTGCCCGGTCGGATCGATGCCCAGCAGGCGGTTGGCGATCCGCACGGCCGCGGGTAACGCGGGATCACCGGGCGGGCGCGGGGCGACCGCGGGGGCCGTGACCGCCGGAGCCTCGATCGTCGGCTCGGCGTCCGGCTGCGCCGAGGGCACATAGAGCACGAGCATCTCGGTGGCCCCGAGCCGGATCACATCGCCCGCGGCCAGTGCGACCCGCCCGGTGAGCGCGATGCCGTTGACCGTGGTGCCGTTGCGACTGCCCAGATCGACCGCCGACAGCGCCGTGGGGCTGGGCACCAGCCGCAGATGTCGTCGCGAGACGGTCAGATCGGCCAGCGGCTCCTCCTCCTCGCCGCGGCCGAACGTGCGCGGCCCGGACAGCATCAGCTGCCGGGGCGGGCGGCCCGGTTCGCGGATCTCGATCAGCGGCGGACCGCTGGGCATTCCGCTACGCTCACCGAAGCGGCGAAACCCGTTGCGCCAGTGGGTTGCCCGTTCGGACAGCACGGCGTTGCCACCGTCGTCGGCGCGCACATCGGTAGACATCCGGCATCGACCTCGATCTCAAGGTTCCGGGCACGGCACAGTGCCCCAACACCTGTTATCCAATGGAGATTAACTAGCGACCGGTTCGCGACCGAACCTGCGTATAAGAGTACGCGAAACTGGGTCGGGGTCTACTGCGAATTCGCTACAGCTTAAGAGCTATCCGACATCACAGGTGCGCAAGCACATCCTCGAACGCCGCCTCGGCCGCGCCCAGCAGCTTCAGATCCGCACCCAGCGAGGACTTCTCGATCCGGATTCCCCCCAGGGCGCGCCCGACCAGACTGCGCCGCAGCACTTCCTCCTCGACCCGGCGAACCACCGCGTCGGGCAGCGTGGTGAACAGATCGCCGAGCACGACGAGTTCGGGGCCGAGAATATTGACCACGTTGACCAGCCCGAGGATCAACCAGTCGACGTACTCCCCCAGCCGCGCGACCGGATCCGAATCCCGTTGCAATTCGCGCAATTCCGCGACGATCGCACCGCGCGGGCTACCCTCGGGCAGGCCGAGCGCGCGGCGCAGCGCGGCCTCGCCCACCTCGGTCTCCCAGCACCCCTCGTTACCGCAGTGGCAGCGGCGACCGCCCGGATGCACTGTCATATGGCCGATTTCGCCGAGGTATCCGGCCGATCCGCGCATCAGCGCGCCCTGGGCGATGATGCCGCCGCCCACCCCGACATCGGCGGAGACGAATACCGCGTCGGAGGCCCCGCGCCCGACCCCGCGCATATTCTCCGCGAGCGCACCGAGTTCGGCGTCGTTGCCGACCACCACGGGCACGCCCAGGATGGTGCCCATCCGTTCCCCGAACGGCACCTGCATCCAGCCGAGATTCGCCGAGGCGTGCACCAGCCCGTCGGTCCGGCGCACCACACCCGGCACCGACACCCCGGCCGCGACCGGGCGCAGATCCAGATCCTGCACCAGCAGCGCGGCGGATTCGGCCACGTGGCAGACCAATTCGTCGGGATCGCGTCCGCGCCCGCGCAGATTCCAGCTGTTGCGGCCGAGAATCTGCCCGCCCAACCCGACCAGCGCGATACCCGCGTGCTCGACCTGCACGTCGACGGCCAGGACGACCACCGCCTGCGCCTGCGGCAGCACCAGCAGCGACGGCCGTCCCGCGCCCTTGATCAGCCGCGGCACCCGCTCCTCGACCACGCCGTCCCCGGCCAACCCGTCCACCAGCATCTTGATGGTGGACCGGTTGAGGCCGAGTTCGTGTGCCAGCGTGGCGCGGGTGGCCGGACCACCCGCGTGCAGCAGACGCAGCAGGGAGGCGCGGTTGTAGCGACGGACCTCCTCGGGTCGGGCGACGGTCATTACCGTCCGGTCGCCTGGGCCCGCCGCCGCGAGACGGCGTCCACGGTCGCGGCCAACAGCAGCACCAGCCCGGTGACGATCGAGACGACCGCGGCCGGTTGGCGCAGCAGCCCGAGTCCGTTGGACACCACCGCCAGCACCGCGCCGCCGATCACCGCATCGGCCACCCGGCCCTTGCCGCCGAACAGCGAGGTGCCGCCGATCACCGCCGCGCCCACGGCGAACAGCAGCGTATTGAGTCCGCCCGCCTGCGGATCGACCGAACCGACCTTCGAGGAGTACACGATCGCGCCGACCGCCGCGCAGCCCGAGGAGATGACGAATACGCTCGCCCGCAACTGGGTCACATTGATACCGGCGCGCCGAGCCGCCTCTGCATTGCCGCCGATGGCGTACAGATGCCGCCCGTAGGTGGTGCGGTTCAGCACGTAGGTGCCGACGGTCAACAGCACCAGCACGATCGGCACCACATACGGCACCCCGGAGATCTCGATGAGTTTGCTGGGCGAGCGGTTGATCGACATGAACGCGGTCGCCACCGCGGCCAGTACGACCACCGCCGCCACCTTGCCCACCACCAGCGGGGTCGGTGAGGTCACCAAACCCTTTGCCTGCCTGCGGAAGTGACCGATCAGCGTGACCGCGCCGTAGCCGCCCGCGGCCACCACGAACAGTACCCAGCTCCACGGCACCGACAGATTGCCGTTGGCCACCTTGTCCAGCACCGGCGAGGAGCTGATGCCCAGGACGCCGCCCTCGCCGATCAATTGCAGGATCGCGCCCTGCCAGGCCAGGAACAACGCCAGCGTCACCACGAACGACGGCATGCCGATGCGGGCGATCAGAAATCCGGTGATACAGCCGATGGCCGTGCCCACGCAGATCGCCAACAGCATCTCGATCCACGGATTGCCGTGGAAGCCGACGAGGGTGATCGCCACCCCCAGCAACGCCATCGCCACACCGGGCCAGATGCGCAGCAGTCCGGCCAGTACGGCCGCCAGGATCAGCAGCCCGTTGAATACGAAGAACACCGTATTCCCCATGCCCGACAACAGATTCCCATTGTGGACGTAATGCATGGCGAGCACCGCGCCCGCCACGCCCGACGCGGTGCCCGCGGACAGATCGATCTCACCCAGCAGCAGCACGTACACGATGCCCATCGCGATGATGGTCTGACCGGCCCCCTGGGCCAGCAGATTCGCGATGTTGTTGAGCGAGAAGAACACATCCGACAGCACCGTGAACAAAACGATCAGCACCACCAGGCCCAACAGCGCGGGCAGCGAACCGATCTCGCCGCCCCTCACGCGGGCGAGATAGGCGCGCACGGCCTCCGCCGTGGACACGGTGGTGGTGTCGATGCCGAAATCGGTGACCGCCGTATCGGCCGAAACTTGCGTCATCACTCAGTCTTTCCTGCTAGAGCACCGCGGCCTCGGGCCGCGCCAAACCGAGTTCGCCCGAGCGGCCCGCGGTGATCAATTCCACGACCTGGTTCTGGGTGACCTCGGCGGCGCGCACCTGCGCGGCCATCCGGCCGAGGTACAGCACCGCGATCCGGTCGGCGACCTCGAAGACATCGGCGAGGTTGTGGCTGATGAGCACGACCCCGAGTCCCTGTTCGGCGAGCCGTCGCACCAGATCGAGCACCTGCCGGGTCTGGGCGACGCCCAGCGCGGCGGTGGGCTCGTCGAGCAGCACCAGATTGCTGTTCCACAGCACCGCTTTCGCGATGGCGACGGTCTGGCGTTGGCCGCCCGACAGCGACGAGACCGGGGTGCGCACGGATTTGACCGTGCGTACCGACAGCGAGGCCAGCGTGCGCCGCGCCGCCTCCTCCATACTCGCCTCGTCCAGGAACCACGGCTTGCCGCGCTCGCGCCCGAGGAACATGTTCTGCACGATGTCGAGATTGTCGGCGAGCGCGAGATCCTGGTACACGACCTCGATCCCGAGCTCGGCGGCATCCTTCGGCCCGCGCATATGCACCTGCTCGCCCCGGAACCGAATGGTCCCCGAATCGGCGGGATGGATGCCCGCGATGCATTTCACCAGCGTCGACTTACCCGCGCCGTTGTCACCGACCAGTGCGGTGACCTCACCCGCGGGCGCGGTGAATTCCACATCGTGCAGCACATGCACCGCACCGAAACTCTTGTTGAGCCCGGTGATCTGCAGCAGCGGCTCGGTCATGCGATCCCCAGCTGCGTGCACAGCTGGGCCACATCACCGGTGCACAGATCGCTCGCCTTCACATAGCCCAGGTCGACGACCTGTTTGACCTCGGTGCGGGTGATCGAATGCGGGTCCAGCAGCACCGATTTCACCGTGCGATTGCCCTTGGGGTCGGTGCTCGAGGCGGTGGCCAGGCCGTCGGCGGTGGCCTTGTCACCCTTGGCCAGCGCGGTGGCCAGCTTCGCCGCGGCCTCGGCCTCGTCCTTGATCGGCTTGAACACCGTCATGTACTGATCCCCGCGCAGCACCGCCTTGAGACCCTCGACGGTCGCGTCCTGCCCGCTGACCGGCACCTTGCCGTTGAGTCCGTTCTTCTTCAGCACGGTGATGATCGCCCCGGCCAGACCGTCGTTGGCCGCGACAACGCCGTCGACCTTGCCGCCGTTACCGGTGAGCAGCTGTTCGAAGACCTGGCCGCCCTTCTGGTTGTCCCAGCCGTCGATGGCCTGGCTGTGCACCAGTTTCAGCGCGCCCGAATCGTAGAGCGGCTGCAGCACCTTGTGCTGGCCCTGGGCGAACAGGGTGGCGTTGTTGTCGGTGGGCGCGCCCTCGATCTCGATCACCTGCGCGCCCGGCTTGTCCTTCAGCGCGCCGGCGACGCCCTGGCCCTGCAGCTGGCCGACCCGCACATTGTCGAAGGAGACGTAGTAGTCCGAGGAGCCGCCGAGGTTGAGCCGGTCGTAGTCGATGGTCGGAATACCCGCCTTCTTGGCCTTGTTGGCGACCGCGGTGCCGACCTCGGAGTTGATGGCCGCGATGACCAGGACCTTGACGCCCTTGGCGATCATGCCGTCGGCCAGGGTGGAGAACTTCTGCACATCACCCTGGGCGTTCTCGATATCGGCGTCGAATCCCTGTGCGGTGAGCGCCTTCTGCAGCATGGGCCGGTCGAAACCCTCCCAGCGCGCGGAGGTCGCCGTCTCGGGCAGGATCACCCCGACGGTGCCGTTGGCGCCCCCGCCCCCGCCACTGGAACCACTCGTGGTGGCGTTGTCGTCGCTACGGGAGGAGTTGGAACCGCAGGCGGTGAGGGGCAGCAGGGCGGCCAGGGCAATGGCGACGGCCCCGAGCGTTTTCGTCCTCATCAGGTGAACCTTTCGAGCTGGCGGCCGCGTACTCGCCCACCTGTTCGTCCCGGGATGTTTTCCGCCGGGTTGGTTTCCGGAAAGAGAGCGGCCATATGTTGTAGGCAACAACATATGCGACGCGGCTCACACTCGAGGTCACGATTCCACAACAGTGCGTCCCAGCTCACTCACCAGAAATCCTGGCACGAATCCGGGTCCCGCCGAACCGCTTTGGGCCTATCGGCCGCAGAACAGCTCCAACGGGCCGCCCAGAACAGGCCGCACACCCCTGGGCACATCGTCGACGATCGGCAAAATCCCTCGGGCGCGGCTGATTTCGGCCGATCGCCGACTCGAGCCAGCGCGGCTCACCGTCATCGCCCGGATAACCGCCGGAGGGCATTGTCTGAAACGTTACCGCTTCTAACATTGGAGCGGTCGCTACCGCATCGCTTCGGGAGAAAACGCCCACGGCCGTAGCGATTCGGCAATCGGTCGGTAGCACTTTCGGAACAGTCGCGATCATCAATTTCGGTTGTGAACGCAACACGTCCGTCGTAACGTGAACTGATTGTGCGCGCGGACCCAGGGGTTTATTTACGACTGGCTGCAGCAGGGTTCCGCAGGCAGTGGCACTACCGCGTGGCGATGTTCGCCGGCATGTTCACCAATGTGGTGTTCGGGCTGGTCCGCGCCTCGGTCATGCTCGCGGCCGTGCGCACCGGCGCCGGTTTCGGTGGCTACAGCGCCGATTCGATCGGGGCGTATGTGTGGCTGTCCCAAGGATTGCTGGGCGCTCTCGCACTCATGGGACCCGCCCCCGATATCGTCGAGCGCATCCGCAACGGCGATGTCGCCATCGACTTCCTGCGCCCGCTCGATATCCAGTTCTCCTATCTGGCAACCGATCTCGGCCGCGCGGCCTGTGTACTGCTGCTGCGCGGCGCGCCGAGTGTCGCGGCCGGAATGCTCGCCCTGCAGATCGGACTGCCCCACGAGACCGGTCCGTATTTTCTGGGTGCGCTGAGCGTGGTGCTGGCCGTGACGATCTCGGCGCTGCTGCTGTTCTCGGTAGGGCTGATCGGATTCTGGCTGGTCGAAACGCGCGGGGTGCGATTGCTCTACCAGATCGTGGCCACCTTCCTGGCCGGGCTGTTCGTACCGGTGCACCTGTTCCCCGACTGGCTCTACACCGCGGCGATGCTCACGCCCTTCCCCGCGTTGCTGCAGGGCCCGATCGATGTGCTGTCCGGTCGAGCGACCGGATTCGCCGCCGCGCAGATCCTCTGCCTGCAGTTGCTCTGGGTTGCGGCGGCGCTGCTCCTCGGCCGCTTGCTGCTGCGCGCGGGTCGGCGCAAACTGGAGGTGCAGGGTGGCTGAGGCAATCGAAGTACTCGACGAGACAGTCGAAACCTCTGGGATGCACGGAAACTGGTTCACCCCGTATGCGGCGGTTCTGGGCTCGCGGATGCGCTCTCAACAGGCCTATCCGCTGTCGTTCGCCGCCGATATGCTGTCTTCCCTACTGGTCGGTGTGGTCGAATTCGCCGAAGTCTGGGTGATCTATCACAACGTGCGCGTGCTCGGCGGGCTCGATATGAATGCCATGCTGTTGCTGTTCGGACTGTCCAATCTGGCCTTCGCGGTCGCGCAGATCGCGGTCGGCCACACCGACACCCTGCCCACCTATATCCGGATGGGCACCCTCGACGCGTTCCATTTGCGCCCGCAGCCGCTGCTGCTGCAGCTGATCACCAGCGATATCTCCCTGCGCCGACTGGCCCGCGCCGGGGTCGCCGCGGCGGTGCTGGGCGCGGGTCTGCTGTACAACGACATCGACTGGACCGGAGTCAAATTCGCCCTGCTGATCATCTCGCTCGCGGCCGGGACCGCGATATTCGCCGGATTGTTCGTCTGCGCGGCCGGGTTGCAGTTCTTCCTCATCGACGGCGCCGAGCTGACCAACAGCTTCACCTACGGAGGATCGTTCGCCGCGCAACAGCCCAGCTCGGTGTTCGGTCACCCGATGACATTGGTGTTCGGCTTCGCGGTGCCGGTCGCCTTCGTCGCTTATCTGCCCACCATCGAGTTGCTGGGACTGCCCGGCCCGCTCTGGTTGCCGTCGGGGTTGGCGTGGGCGACTCCCGTTGCGGCGCTGTGGATTTGGATCATCGCACTGTTGTGCTGGCGGCTGGGAGTACGGCACTATCAGGGAGGCGGCGGATGAACGCGATCGAGATCACCGAGCTGAGTCGGCAATTCGTTCTGCACCGCAAGGACGATAAACGCTTCCGGCGTCGCCGCGAGATACTCACCGCCGTCGACCGGATGAGCTTCACCATCGAAGCGGGCGCGGCCGTCGGCTATATCGGGGCGAACGGGGCGGGTAAATCCACCACCATCAAGATGCTCACCGGCATTCTGGTGCCTACCACCGGCAGCGTGCGCACCTGCGGATTGGAACCGGTGCGCCAGCGCCGCGAGTTGGCCGGGCGGATCGGCGTGGTATTCGGTCAGCGTTCGCAGTTGTGGTGGGATCTGCCGCTGCGCGAATCGTTCGCGATTCTGGCGGCCATCCACCGCCTCGATCCCGATCTGGCCCGCAAGCGCACCCACGAACTGGTCGAACAGCTGGAGATGACCGACACGCTGGACACCCCGGTGCGCCAGCTGTCGCTGGGTCAGCGCATGCGCGGCGAAATCGCCGCGGCCCTGCTGCATTCGCCGGAACTGCTGATTCTGGACGAGCCGACCATCGGCCTGGATGTGCTGTCCAAACAGCGGCTACGCGAATTCCTCTGCTACGAGCGGATCCAACGCGGCACCACCCTGCTGCTGACCACCCACGATATGGGCGATATCGAGCGGCTGTGCGAGCGGGTGCTGGTGGTCGACCACGGCCGGCTGGTCTACGACGGCTCGCTGACCGGACTCGCCGCGACCGTCGGCGTGCGCCGGGTGCTCGTGGTCGATCTGGCCGCGCCCGCGCCGGACCTGATCGATCTGCCCGGGGCCGAACTGGTCGACAGCGAGGGCGGCGGCATCCGTCAAAGACTCGCGTTCGATCCGGAATCGACCACCGCCGCGGCGCTGCTGACCGCCGTCTCGGCCCGGGTGGAGGTGCGCGATCTGTCCATCGAGGAACCCGATATCGAGGATGTGGTGCGGCGCATCTACGAATCGCGCATCCGCCCGGTGCTGCGGCGGCTGCCGGAACCGCGGGGATATCGGTGAGCCGGAATTAAAGGCGTTGCCGCCCAGTGCAAGATCATTTGTTTTTACACTTGGCGCTCGTGTTGCGAACCGACCGGTAGTGTGCCACGTTTCTTCTGATTATCCGCGGGTTGTGGACGCACGGTCGGCGGAGATCGAGATGAGGGAGAACAAGTGCAATTCCGGGGAGCGCGCTTGCTACCGCCCGGTAGCGACAAGCTCACATCGGCGGGCCGTTTGGTCCGTCCCGGCACCATCCGCGGTCAGCTGACCCAGGTGCTGGTGGTTTCGGTCGCCCTGGTACTCGTCCTGCTCGGTGTGGTGATCGTCGACGAGGTCGGCTCCTACCGGGCGACCGGCGACGCCACGCGAGCGGTTTCGCTGGCGCGATCGGTGCAGGACCTGGTGCAGGAGGTCCAGCGCGAACGCGGGTTGACCAGCGGCCTACTGGGCGGGGACAAATCGCTGCGTCCCGCGGTGGACAAGCAGCGCACCGCGACCGATCGGGCGCTGCTGTCGCTACAGAATGCCTTGGACGACAAGGCCCCCGGGGCCGCACAGGTGCGCACGGCCCTCAATCAACTGGGCTCACTCAACAGCAACCGCGCCGATGTCAACGCCCAGCGGGCCGACCGCGCGGCGGTCTTCCAATTCTACAGCGGCGCGATCGGCGCGCTGAACCAGACCCGCCCCGGCCTGGAACACGCTCAGGACGACCAGATCTGGCGCGGGCTGCAGGCGTTCTACGCCCTCGCCGATGTCGGGGAGTACACCGCCCAGGAGCGCGGCTACCTCAACGGCGTCTTCGCCGCGGGCAGATTCGGCGCGGGCGAACATCTGCAGTTCCTCAAGATCCTGGCCGCCAAACAGGCCGCGGTGTTGGCCTATCAGCGCGACGCGACCACCTCCCAGCGCACCGCGCTCGATGCCACGCTGCGCTCGGACGACGCGACCAAATCCGCCGAATACGAGGCCATCGCCATCGCCTCGGAACAGGGTCCGCTCACCGGCAGGGTCGATAGCGCCGCGTGGTGGACGCAGATGACCCGCATCGTCGATGCCCAGCGCGATGTGCAGCGCTCACTCGGGGCCGATGTCAGCGGCCGGGCCGATCAGCTACGGTCCTCCGCCACAACGACTCTCGTGGTCTACATCGCCTTCGCGATCCTGGCCGTACTGGTGCTGATCGGCCTCGTGCTGGCGTGTCTGCGGTCGATCGTGCGGCCGCTGGCGACCCTGGCCGCCGAGGCCGACGATGTCGCCTCCAGCCGCCTGCCGAATCTGATCGCGGCCTGGCATCAGGCCACCGACACCGAACCCGAAGCGCCACAAACTGTTTCGACGCCGAGCGGCGCCGGAGCCGAAATCGTCTCGGTGGCACAGGCTTTCGATCGAGTGCAGCGCACGGCCTACGAACTGGCCTCCGAACAGGCTCTGCTGCGGCGTAATACGACCGAATCGCTGGCGAATCTGGGGCGGCGCAATCAGAATCTGCTGCGTCGTCAGCTCGGGCTGATCAGTGAATTCGAGCGCGATGAGCTCGATCCCGAGGCGCTGGCCAATATGTTCGAACTCGATCATCTGGCCACCCGCATGCGCCGCAATGCCGAAAGCCTGCTGGTACTGGTCGGCGAGGCCAGCCCGCGGCGCTGGTCGGAGCCCATCCCGCTGACCGATGTGGTCCGCGCGGCCCTGGCCGAGGTCGACGACTACCGCCGCGTGGTGCTGCGCCGCGTCGACGAGGTGCCGATCACCGGCAGCGCGGTCAGCGAGCTGTCGCATATGCTCGCCGAACTCATCGAGAACGGATTGACCTTCTCCCCACCGGATCTCGAGGTGGAGATCTACGGTCGCCGCGGCGCGCAGGGCTATATGCTCGCGGTCGTCGACCACGGTGTCGGCATGCCGCCGGATCAGCTGGCCGAGGCCAATGCGCGCCTGCGCGGTGAATCCGACTTCCTGGTCGCGCCCACCCGGTACCTGGGCCACTACGTGGTCGGGCGGCTGGCCAAGCAGTTGGACATCGATATCGAGCTGACGGTGTCGCCGGTCAGCGGCGTGGTCGCGCGCATGCTGCTGCCGCTGGATCTGATCGCCGATAGCAGCAAGCCGCGCCCGGAGCCGAAACGTCAAGGACAACAAGCCCTTCCGGAGGGCGCGGATCCCCATCCCACGGCCCTGCTGCGTCCGATCGCCATCGAGGCGCCCGAGCTGCCGCAGCCGCGGACCGCACCGGAGGAGAGCGAGCCGACCACGCCCACGGTGCGTGAGCGGCCCGCCGCCGAACCGGCCGAGAGCGACGAACCGCCCGCCGCCGCGTCGCGCTACACCCCGCGCCACGCCTCGGCGGCCCCGGACCCGTTCCCGACCCTGCCGCCGGGCCCGATGAAGGATTCGCTCAACGCCGCTGTGGCGCAACGGCACAGGGCCTACGACACCGGCACGTTCGCGGCGATGATCACCGACTCCGAGGCCGAACCCGAGACGGAGGATCCACCCATATGGGAGGATCCCGCCATCGGATCTCACTACACTGATCCGGCACCCGCGGCGGAGCCGGGGCGCACTCGAAACGGTCTGGTCAAGCGCACCAGGAAAACACGCGATCCGGGTGCTGCCGCCAAACCCGCGGCGACAACCCATCCCGTGGCACCCGTTGCCGAACGCTCACCCGAGGAGGTCCGTGGCATGCTCGCCAACTTCCGCGCCGGTCATCAACGCGGCGAACAGTCCGAGCGGCAACGAATCCCGGCTTCGACGACACAGGAGGAGAACAGATGACGACGCATCTGCCGGAGACCGGTCCCCATACCTTCAACTGGCTGCTGGCCGATTTCGTCCGCACCACCGACGGAGTTCGCGACGCCGTGGCGGTGTCGTCGGACGGCCTGCTCATGGCGATGTCGGAGGGCCTCGACCGGGCGGGCGCCGACCGGCTGGCCGCGATGGTGTCGGGCCTGGTCAGCCTGTCCCGCAGCGCCTCGCGCAGTTACGATTTCGACGGCCTCAAGCTGATCATGATCGAAATGCGGCGCGGCTTCCTGCTGGTCTCGGCCATCGCCGACGGCAGCTGCATCGGTGTGATCGCCGACAGCAATGCCGATATCGGCCTGGTCGGCTATCAGATGGCCGTACTGGCCGACCGGGCCGGCACGCTGCTCACCCCCGCGCTGATCACCGAACTGCGTGAGTCGTTGCGTAGATGAGTCAGCGACACCGCCCCGAAAACTGGTCCGATCCGTACACGACGGCCCCGCTGCCGCGTGTGGTCACGACCGCCGAGGAACCGGTGGTACGCCCGTTCCTCATGACGGGTGGTCGCACCACACCGCTGATCGATGGACTGCGGATCGAATCCCTGGTCCATGCCACCCCCGCCGCACTGTCGGCGCCGCTGCGCTTCGAGCAGCACACCGTGGTCCGGCTCTGCCAACGACCACACTCAATCGCCGAAATCGCTGCCACACTTCGGGTTCCGGTCGGAGTCGCCCGGGTCGTGGTCAGTGATCTGGTGACGGCCGGACACGCGACGGTGCGTGCGGCCGAAGAGTTATCCACTGCCGCAATCGAGAGGATCAGGGATCTTGTACGGGCACTCTGAGCATCGCACCACCGCACCGGAGCCGTCGGCATCCTCGGTCAAGATCGTCATCAGCGGCGGCTTCGGCGTCGGCAAGACGACCTTCATCGGGGCCATCTCCGAAATCGAACCGCTGGCCACCGAGGCCGCGATGACCGAGGTCTCGGTCGGCGTGGACGATCCGGGTATGCGCGCGGAGAAGACCACCACCACCGTGGCATTGGACTTCGGGCGCATCACCCTCGATCGCACACTGGTGCTGTACCTGTTCGGCACGCCGGGTCAGGAGCGGTTCGAATTCCTCTGGGACGACCTGCTCGACGGCGCCCTGGGCGGGGTCATCATGGTCGACACCTCCCGCGTCGAGGACTGCTATCCGGTGCTGGACTACTTCGAGCAGCGCAACACCCCGTTCGTGGCGGCGATCAACCGCTTCGCGGGCGAACCGCACTTCGATCTCGAGGAGGTCCGCGAGGCCCTCGACCTCGACGAATCCGTGCACATGGTGGAATGCGATGCCCGCGACCGGGAATCGGTGAAGGAGGTGCTGGTGGCCCTGCTCGAGCAGGTGCTGCTGCATCGGCTGGCCGGGCCGGGACATCTGGTCGCCAGCTGAGGCTATTCCGGCATCGTCCCCTGCGCGGAATAGAGGCTGATCGCGCCTTGCTCGTCGAGGAAGGCGTTGACCAGCATGATGCGTTCGGCGCGCAGCTGTTCGGAGTCCGGGGCCGTGGTGGTGACCGAGATCTGCGGGATGGCGGCCCAGTTCACCACGTAGCGTTCGGGCGGGCCGTCGGATCCGGACATGTGCGCCAACCGGAACACCGAGACCGCCCGGCGCTCGATGAGATTGCGCACTTCCTCGGCAATTCGCTCCGGATCCTCCAGGGCGAACAGGAAACCGAAGGTCAACTCAGGCGAAGAGACGTAGGCGGCCACGAGGTGACAGGCTATCGGACCGCGACGTTTCGATACCGCAACGAACGGGTACCTGTCGCCTACCGATACGGCGTAGCCTGGATCTTCTCGTTCACGTAACCCGCTTGTAATGCTGTATAACGATTGCCCAGCAGCTTCGTCAGTTGGGGCGTACTCGGTTGCGTGCGTTGCAAGGACGCGCTTTCCTGAATATGTCCCGCTTTCCCCGGACAGTCTTCTCTCGCATCGTCGCGGATTTCCCGGTTTCCTCTGTGCCGTGATCGTTTGTGGGGACTCGCGTGTCCGGGTCAGCGGGGCTGCGCCGGAGCCGAGGGGAGCCCCTCCCCGAAAACCTCCTCGGCCCTGGCGCATCCAGTCGGGACTACGTAAAAGGGTGGGGCACCATGGCGACCGAACTGCCGTCTGTGGCGGTCGTATTGCGAGCTTTCCGGGAACCGGCCGACAGCGGCCGGACGGATCATCGCGTACTCGAGGCGGCCCATCAACTGGCCCAGTGTCACGAACTGCGGCGATCGGCGTGCCAGGACGCCCATGCCCCGGACGCGCCCAGTTCCTATGTGGCCGCGTGCAGTCAACTGCTGGAGGACATCGACATCGACCGCGCGAAACTGATCGCCCGCATCGACAATTGGGTCGCCGAGAACATTCCGCATCGGCGCGGGGCATCGCTGCACACCGAGACGCTGGGCGCGGTCATCGACCGGATGGCCGAGAAATGGGTGGCCGCCCAGCATGCGATCGGGCTGCCCGCCCGCAACGGTAACGGCAACGGCAAACGCGCCCGGACCACCGTGATCACCCGGCGCGGCGTCGACAGCGAGGCGCACCTGCAATGGGTGCGCCTCGCCGAACTCGCCGATGGCTACAAGGATCTGATCACCGACGTCATCGAGCATCGACGCCGGTTGCCGGTTTTCTAGCGACCGTCGTCGACGATCTCCACATCGGCATCGATCACCGGCTGATCGGCGTTGACCCGAGCCGAGGGGGCGGGCTCGTCGATCAGCACATCCGGTTCGTCGCGACCGGCGTTCACCGGCTCGGCCGCCTCCTGATCGCGCCGGGCCGCCGCGGCGGCCTCGCGCATCTCGATGGCGTCGGTGACCCACTCGCCGATCTCGCGGGTCACCTCCGCGACCGTTCCGGTGATGATGTTGGCGATATTGCCGACATGGCGCGCCCCGGAGGACGTCAGCTCCTGGATCAGATCCTTGTTGCTCTCGAATTTCCCGATCATCTACCCGCCCACTTCACTAGGTTGCCGCTCCCGCATCACGATAACACCAGGTTGCGGGGCTTTCCCGACGAGCGCGGGCGGCAGCGCGAGGCGGAAGATCTTGCCCCAGACCGAGCCGATCTGCTTACTGAACGGGCCGGTGTTGTAGGGCAGCCCGTACTTCTCGCACAGCGCCCGGACCTCCGGCGCGATCTCGGGATACCGGTTGGCGGGCAGATCCGGGAACAGATGGTGTTCGATCTGATGCGACAGATTGCCGGACATGATGTGGAACAGCTTGGAGCCGGTGATGTTCGACGAACCCAGCATCTGGCGCACGTACCACTCACCGCGGGTCTCGTTCTCGGTCTCCTCCTCGGTGAACGTCTGTACGCCGGACGGGAAGTGGCCACAGAAGATGATCGAGTAGGCCCACACATTGCGGACCAGGTTCGCGGTGACGTTCCCGGCCAGGGTCGACACGAACAGCGGGCCGCTCAGCAGCGGGAAGACGATGTAGTCCTTGAGCACCTGGCGACCAGCCTTACGCCACTGGCCCTTGATCAGCCGCTTGATATCGGACCATTTGCGCTTGCCCGCGACGATGTTCTCCACCTCGAGGTCGTGCAGCATCACGCCCCATTCGAAAAACATCATCAGCAAGAATGCGTACGCCGGATTGCCGAGGTAATACGGATTCCACTTCTGCGCCTCGTCGATGCGCAGTACGCCGTAGCCGATATCGCGGTCGCGGCCGTGGATGTTGGTGAAGGTGTGGTGCATGTAGTTGTGCGAATGCCGCCACTGGTCGCCCGGGCAGACCGTATCCCATTCGAAGGCACGGGAATTGAGGCCCGGTTCACGCATCCAGTCCCACTGGCCGTGCATCACGTTGTGGCCGATCTCCATATTGTCCAGGATCTTCGACACACTCAGCGCGGCCACCCCGGCCAGCCAGAACGGCGGCAGGAAGCCCAGATACATCAGACCGCGCCCGGCGATCTCGAAGCCGCGCTGCGCCTTGATGATCGAGTAGATGTATTCGCGGTCGCGTTCACCCAGATCGGCGGTGAGGCGGTCGCGCAGCGCGTCGAGCTCGCGGCCGATCTCCTCGACCTGCTGCGGGCTCAGCACCAGCGGGCCGTCATTGGTTTCGGTCAGAATGGCCATTGGGGTTCTCCCCTCTCAGATTTCGATGTCCACGTCGCCGACCGCCGCGCTGACGCACAGCTGGATCGACTGATCGGGATCGTTGTGCAGTTCGCCGCTGCGCAGATCGCGCGTGCAACCGGAGCGCTTGACCGCGGTGCAGGAGAAGCAAATCCCCATTCGGCAGCCGTATTCGGGTGTGAGTCCGGCGCTTTCGGCCTGTTCCAGCAGGCTGGTGCCGGCGTTGTCGGCCCTGACCCCGCTGGCGGAGAAGGTCGTCGCGCCGCTCACCTCGGCCGGATCCACCGGGGTGGTGGTGACCACGAATTCCTCGGTGTGCAGGCGGTTTTCCAGCTCCTCGGCCTCGTATACCGTGCGCACGGCCGCCATCAGCGAGGGCGGGCCGCAGACGAAGGTCTCCGCCTTGGCGAACCATGGTGCGACGCGCTCGAGCTGGTCGTAGTCGAAGTAGCCGCTCACCAGCGGGGCCGCGCAGATCCACGGCGCGCCGTCGAGCTGTTCGGCCAGATCCAGCGACGGATAACACAGCGCGATGCGGAAATTGGGATGCCGCTGGGCGATCGCGTCGAGTTCGGCGCGATGGGGCACCTGCTCGGGCGACTTCGCGTAGTGCAGGAACACCAGCTTGCCCGCATAGTCGCGCGCGGCCAGCGTCTGCAGCATCGACAGCACCGGCGTGATGCCGCTGCCGCCGCTGATCAGCAGGATCTGCTCGGGAAGCGGATCCGGCAGAGTGAAGACGCCCGCGGCCGGGGCCAGATCGACCACCATGCCGGGCGCGGCCCGGCTGTGCAGATACCGAGAGACCAGCCCGTGCTCATGCGCTCGGATGGTCAGCCGCAGCTGCCGGTCGCGCCGGCCCTGCGGGTCGATCGGGGAATAGCAGCGCGTGTGCTTGACGCCGTTGATCAGCACACCGATCTGGACGTACTGCCCGGCGCGATGGCCCTGCCACTGTCGGGTCGGGCGCAGCGTGAGTGTGACCGATCCCGGCGTCGAGCGCCGGACCTCGGTGATCTCGGCCCGCATATCGCGCACGGTGAGCGTGGGCCGCACCAGTTCCAGATAGCGATCGAGCGGATGCGGCGTGGTCAGCGTCTGCACCAGGTCGATGAGTCCCACCATTCGGTTCTCCCAAGCTATGGATCGTGCACCACCAAATTTCCAGTGCACATCTGTACACTCGATTAGTGTGCCCCCTCGCGCATCAGTTATTCAACCTGCAGCGGCTGTGACCGACGCAACACCCGAGTGAAGGAACCCATCGTGAACGGATGTATGCTCATCGAGATGACTGAGCAGGTGGAGACCCGAGGCGAACGCAAGGAGCGCACCCGTCGCGCCCTGCTGGACGGCACCCTCGCGCTCGCCGCCGACAGGGGTTTCGCCGCGCTCAGCCTGCGCGAGATCGCCCGCTCGGCGGGCATTGTGCCGACCGCGTTCTATCGGCACTTCACCTCATTGGACGAACTGGGCACGAGCCTGGTCGACGAGGGCGTGCGCCAATTGCGTTTGGCGCTGCGCGAATTGCGCCGGACCCCGGACGCGCGGCTGGCCGCGACGGTCCGCTTCGTCTTCGGCCAGGTCGCCGGGCGCGAGGATCTCTACGGCTTCCTGGTGCGCGAGCGGCACGGCGGATCGGCCACGCTGCGCGGCGCGATCGCGGTCGAAATGCAGCTCATCATCAGGGAATTGGTGGTCGATCTGTCCCGGATCCGGGCACTGGACACCTGGTCGCCGGAGGATCTGGAACTGGCCGCCGAGCTGATCGTCTCGACGGTCGCCAATCACATCGCCGACTATGTCGCCACCGCGCCCGCCGAACGCGCGGCCCTGGTCGAGGGCACGGTTCGTCAGGTGCGTCTGATCGCGCTCGGCATGGCGGCCTGGCGTTCGAACTGAGGTCAGCGAGCCTCCGGGTCCAGGGCCAGCACCGATCGACCGCCGTCGACGGCCAGACTCACCCCGTTGACGAAACTCGCCTCCTCCGAGAGCAGAAACGCCACCGCCGCGGCGATTTCGTCGCTGGTGGCCACGCGACCGAGCGGATGCAGGGCCGCCATCTCCCGCTCCACCGAATCCGCGGCGGCCGGGGCGAGCCCGGCCAGATATTCCGAATAGCGTTCGGTGGCAACCGTGCCCGGTGCGATGGCATTGACCCGAATGCCGTGGCCGCCGTATTCGACGGCCAGCGCGCGGGTCAGCCCCTCGATCGCGGCCTTGGCGGTGCTGTAGGGCAGCGCGCCCGGAACCGCGCGGCGGGCCTGATGTGAGCTGATATTGACGATCGATCCGCCGGTCCCGGTCGCGAGGAAGGCGCGGACCGCGACGGCCGATCCCGTCAGTGCCGGACGCAGATTCGCCTCGATCAGCTCGAGAACCCGTGGGGCGGGCGTGGAATCGATCGAGGCGTCGCGGAACATCGCGGCATTGTTGACCCAGCCCACCAGGGGCGCGGCCCGCCACGCGACCTCGGCGGCCTGTTCGACCACCTCCTCGGCCCCGGCATCGCCCTGGATCAGCGAGATTCCCTCGCCGTTCCAGGGCGGCCCGGACAAACCTCCGGTGTCACGCTCTACCACCACCACGTGCCCACGCGTCAGCAAACGCGCCACGATTGCCCGACCGATCCCCCGAGCGCCGCCGGTCACGACGTAGGACTGCGCCATCAGCCCATGGTAGCCAAGGGTTTTCGAGTTAGCCGCGAATTCGCGTGCATCCCGCTGACGCACCGGGCGGTCCGGTTCCGGGTTCGGCGCATATCAGCCAGCAACCACCGAGGTAGCCGGCAACTCCCGAGCAGCGCCGTGACAGCGCTCGGTGTGCTCGCGCCAGGGCCGTTCGCGGGCCTCGTCGCTCATCGCCAGCAGGGCTCGCAATCGCTCCCAGGCCGAATCGTCGGCGGGGGTGAAGATCTGAACCCACGAACCCGCGATGGTCGGCACCGACATGCTGGTCAAAATGACGTCGATATCCCCCGAGGCGAGATTGCGCACCAGCCGGTGGCGACCCAGGGGCGAGGCCACATCATTGCGGGCCCACAGCGACGCGAACCGCGCACTGCGCGCACAGAGATCCTCGACGAATCCGATCCACTCCGGATCGTGCAGATTCTTGGCATAGGCGCTGCGCAGGAATCCGACCATGCGACACAGATGTTCGTTCTGATCCGGATACGGATTGCAGCAGTCCGGGGTCAGGAACACCCGCCGCAGCACATTGCGATCCCCGCGCACGAATCCGGGCGTCAGCGCCGCGTAGGCGGCATTGTGCGCCAGCACGTCGTAGCGCGCGCTCAGCAGCGCGGCGGGCAGCGGATGCAGCTGGTCCAGAATCCCCTGCAGTTCCTCGGGAACGATCTCCTCGGCATGCCAGCTCGGCACGGTCGGCACATCGGCGAGCCGATACAGATGCGCGCGCTCGACCGGATCCAGTGCGAGCGTGCGCGCGATGGCGTCGAGCACCTGCACGCTGACATTGATATCGCGCCCCTGCTCGAGCCAGGTGTACCAGGTGACGCCCACCCCGGCGAGCTGGGCCACCTCTTCGCGTCGCAGCCCGGGGGTGCGCCGCCGCATCCCGGCGGGCAGGCCCACATCGGCGGGTGTGATCCGGGCCCGCCGCGATTTCAGGAATGCGCCGAGCTCGCCGCGGCGCGCCTTGCGGACCTGCCGGGAATCGGGTGCTGCCTGCTCGGTGATCGTCACCCGACCCATGCTGCCGCACCCGTTATCCGGTATCCAGGTGTCATCGGTACCAGGATGAGGTGATCGCCGACACCGGGATCAGCCGATGAATCGGATGCCGGTCAATCGCGAGGTCGACGGGCCGCGCAGCAGCTCACCGGCCAGGTCGTAGAACCGCACGGTCGCCGAGCCCTCCAACCGGTCTCCGATGACCTCGAATTCGAAACCGATGACGCCCTTGTTCACCAGGGCGGGATCGGTTCGGTCGACGACATATTCCAGGAACGCACCGGCCACTCGGTCGCCGTCGGCCCGCCAGATACCCCTGCCGTTGCTGTCGCTGGAGACGCGGATGCCCCGGTCCGGATTCGACTGGACCGCGGTGCCGTCCGGACGGAAGACCATGACGTGATGGGCGAACGGGGTGTCCTGCGCGGTGACCTCCCAGATACCGAGGACTGGATGGGAATCGCTCATGCCGCTTCTCCACACAGCGCGGCCGGCGGTTCGACACGCGGTTTGTCCCAATGAAATCCGCTCAGCATGTACTTGTTCAGCGCGTTCACCAGTGTGTCCAATTCGGTGGAACAGCCTCGGCGATGCGCGTGAGATGCGCGCGCGTGCCGGTCCAACGATCTTGTTCGGAAGTTCGTTGTTTGATCTTGACGCCTCGACAGGCTACACCCTGACGGGTGCTGCGGGTACCAGGATGAGCGGGCTCCTGTTACCGGGATCGATTCTCGCCCAGGCTCTATCGCATGACACAGACGCTGACCCACGCTCCACCGACACCCACGGTCGGCGCCCGCACCCGGACCCTGCTCGCGGTACTGCTGTTCGGGCAGTTCATGGCCGTACTGGACGCCTCGATCGTCAATGTCGCGATTCCCTCCATTCGAACATCGCTGGGCGCCACGGGTTCGGCGCTGCAGTTGATCGTCTCCGGATTCGTGATCGCCTACGCCGTCCTGCTGGTGACCGGCGCCCGCCTGGGCGATCGGTTCGGGCAGCGCGCGATGTTCTTGACCGGCCTGGCCGTATTCACCGCGGCGTCGCTGGCCTGCGGGCTGGCGTGGAATGCGGGGACGCTCATCGGCTTTCGCGTGGGGCAGGGCATCGGCGCGGCCGCGATGGTGCCCCAGGTGATGACCCTGATACAGAAGAATTTCACCGGAACGGCCCGGGCACGGGCGCTGTCGGCCTATGCGGCGGTGATCTCCGGCGCGATGGTGGCCGGTCAGATTCTCGGCGGCCTGATCGTGAGCCTCGATCTCGCCGGAACCGGTTGGCGCGGAGTCTTTCTGGTAAATGTGCCCATCGGGATGATCTTGCTCGCGATCGCGCCGCGGGTGCTGCCCGCGACCACCGGGCGGGCCGATCGCCGATTGGATCTGGCCGGACTGGCCGTGCTCACGCCCGCGGTACTGCTGTTCGTACTGCCGCTGGTGCTGGGGCACGAACAGCGCTGGCCGGTGTGGACCTGGATCGCATTCGCCTGCGCCACTGTCGGATTCGCCGGATTCGCCCTGGTCGAGCGGGCGGTGCACCGGCGCGGCGGCGAGCCACTGTTCGCCGACCGGGTACTGCGCGCACCGGGATTGATCTGGGCCGCGGCGACGATCTTCGTGATCATGTCGACCTTCAGTGGCTGGCTGTTTCTCATGGCACTTCATATGCAGGGCCCGCTCGGCTATCGGGCCTGGCATGCCGGACTGCTGTTCCTGCCCAATGGATCCCTGTTCGGTCTCGCGAGTATGAACTGGGAACGCCTGCCCCGGCGCTACCACCGCGCGATGATTCCGACGGGCCTGATCGTGTCCGCCGTCGCCATGGTCGGGCTCGGCGCGCGCCTGGGCGCGGGCCACGGAATGGGTGCGCCGGAACTGATCCTGTCGGCCGCGCTCGGCCTCGGATACGGATTCGCGTTCAGCCCCTTGATGAACCGGGCCCTGTCCAAGGTGCCGCAGGCCCTCGCCGCGGATGCCAGCGGAATCCTCGCCACCAGTTCGCAATTGGGCATGATGGTCGGGGTCGCGGCCTTCGGATCGGTCTATCTCGCACTGGCCGGATCACACGCCCTGGACGCGGCGCGCACGACATCGATCGCGGCGGGGGCGACGGTCCTGATCGCGGCCGCACTGGCCGCGCGCGCGACGCGCTGACCGGCGCATACAGAAGGGCACCCCGCGGACCTCCCGGATCCGCGAGGTGCCCTTCCCGTATCCGAGATGGTGCAGAGCACCCGCGATTGATGATACAGATAGTCTCAATTACATTCGCCTGAACAGCGGAAATCGTGAACTTCGCCTGAACGTTATGCACCAAGTTGCATAGTACGGCTAGTATCAATTACCCTCGCGGCATGGCCCTCGAGCATGCGCTACTGGTATCGCTGACCGAGCGCGCCGGCTCGGGCTACGAGTTGGCGCGGCGCTTCGACCGGTCCATCGGCTTCTTCTGGAGCGCCACCCACCAGCAGATCTACCGGGTGCTCAAGCGCATGGAGGAGCAAGGCTGGATCAGCGGGGAGGCCGTCGCGCAGGAGGGCCGTCCGGACAAGAAGGTCTATACCGTGAGCTCGGCCGGTCGCGCGGAACTGCGGCGCTGGATCGCCGAGCCCAGCGACGATATCGGCCCGATGCGCAGCGAACTCGGCATAAAGATTCGCGCCGCCGGGCACGGCGACGTGGCCGCCCTGTGCGTCGAGGTGGCCCGCCACCGCGAGCAACACGCGCAGCGTCTCGAGGTCTATCGACTCATCGAGAAAAAGGACTTCCCCGACCCGACCCGGCTCACCGGTTCCGCACTGCATCAATATCTGGTGCTGCGGGGCGGGATCCGGGCCGAGGCGGGCTTGATCGAATGGTGCGACGAGGTGCTCGACGGCTTGCGCCGGGACCTGTCGCCGCAGCCCGAAGACCGAAAGGTGACGCCGTGACCTATCCCCACCTGTTCGAACCGCTCGATCTGGGCCACACCACGCTGCGCAATCGCGTGGTCATGGGTTCCATGCACACCGGTCTCGAGGATCGGGCCTGGGATACCAATCGGCTGGCCGCCTACTTCGCCGAGCGCGCCCGCGGCGGGGTCGGCCTGATCATCACCGGCGGCTACGCCCCGAACCGGGAGGGCTGGCTGCTGCCCTTCGGCGCCAAGCTCACCAACAAGACCGAGGCCTACCGCCACCGCGCCATCACCAAGGCCGTACACGCCGAGGGCGGCAAGATCGCACTGCAGATCCTGCACGCCGGACGCTATGCCTATGTGCCGTGGAGTGTTTCGGCCTCCTCGATCAAGGCGCCCATCAACCCCTTCAAACCGCGCAAGCTGTCGAACAAGGCCGTCGAGCGCACCATCGAGGACTATGTGCGCTGCGCGAAGCTGGCGAAATTCGCGGGCTACGACGGCGTGGAGGTGATGGGCGGCGAGGGCTATCTGATCAACCAGTTCCTCGCGCCGCGCACCAACAAGCGCACCGATCGCTGGGGCGGTTCGGCGGAGAACCGGCGGCGCTTCCCCCTCGAGATCGTGCGGCGCATGCGCGCGGCCGTCGGCGAGGACTTCATCATCGTCTTCCGGCTGTCCATGGCCGAATTCGTCGAACACGGCCAGACCGAGACCGAAATCTTCGCGCTGGCAAAGGATTTGGAAACCGCGGGCGCGAGCATCATCAATACCGACATCGGCTGGCACGAGGCCCGCGTTCCGACCATCGTGACCTCGGTGCCGCGCGCGGCCTTCGTGGAGTACACCGCGAAGATCAAGGCGCTGGTGGACATTCCGGTCTGCGCGTCCAACCGCATCAATATGCCCGAGACCGCCGAGGAGATCCTCACCCGCGGCGACGCCGACATGATCTCCATGGCCCGGCCGCTGCTGGCCGATCCGGACTGGGTCCGCAAGGCCGAGCAGACCCGCGAGGACGAGATCAACACCTGCATCGCCTGCAATCAGGCCTGCCTGGATCACGCCTTCGTACACAAAACGGTGTCGTGTCTGCTCAATCCGCGCGCCGGACACGAGACCGAACTGGTACTGCTGCCGACCCGGCGGACCAAGCGGGTCGCGGTGGTCGGCGCCGGTCCGGCCGGACTGTCGGCCGCGGTCAATCTCGCCGAACGCGGCCACAAGGTCGATCTGTTCGAGGCCGACGACAAGATCGGCGGACAGTTCGACATCGCCCGGCGCATTCCGGGCAAGGAGGAGTTCAACGAGACCATCCGCTACTACACCCGCAAGCTGGAGGTCAGCGGGGTGCGGGTGTTCCTGAACCGCCGGGTCTCCGCCGAGGAGCTGGTGCGGGGCCGCTACGACCACGTGGTACTGGCCACCGGTGTGCGCCCGCGCATTCCGAGCATTCCCGGCATCGACCATCCGAAGGTGCTCACCTATGCCGAACTGGTACGCGAGGGCAAGCCGGTCGGCAAGAAGGTGGCCGTGATCGGTGCGGGCGGAATCGGATTCGACGTCAGCGAATTCCTCACCGTGGACGGACACCCCTCGCTGAAGCTGGACGAGTGGAAAGAGGAGTGGGGCGTCACCAGTGACGATCCCAACGCACCCGGCCAGCTCACCCTCGCCAAACCCGCTCCCGCGACCCGGGAAGTCGTTCTGCTACAGCGTAAATCGGGTTCGTTCGGCAAGAGCCTGGGCAAGACCACCGGCTGGGTGCACCGGGCGGCGGTGAAGGCCAAGGGGGTCGAGCAGATCGGCGGGGTCAACTACGAGCGCATCGACGATCGCGGCCTGCACATCAGCTTCGGCGACAAGCGCGAGCGGCCGACCGTCATCGAATGTGACAACGTGATCCTGTGCGCCGGACAGGAATCGGTGCGCGAACTGGAGGAACCGCTGAAGGCCGCGGGTGTCAGTATCCATCTGATCGGCGGTGCCGATCTTGCCGCCGAACTGGACGCCAAGCGCGCCATCGATCAGGGCACCCGGCTGGCCGCGTCGCTGTGACCGCGCTGCTGGACCGGATCGGGTTGCCCGGCGACGAGAAGTCCTGGGCGGCACTGGGTTTCGATCTCGAAGGCGGACGGATGCGGATCGGTGGCATCTCGTGCGTGGTCGGGGTGCAGCCGAGTTGGGGCTTCGCCGGGGCGCACGCCGATCCGTCGGTGCTCGGCATCGCGGAGCTGGTGAGCGGCGATGTGACCGGCGGTGCGCACCCCAACGGTGTGAGCTTCGTCGACCACATCGTCTACTGGGTGCCCGACCTCGACGCGGCCGTCGCCGGTCTCGACGATGTGCTGGCCACCGAACCCCGCCGCCGCTTCCATCCGCGCGGGCCCGCCGGGCCGGAGATGGCCTTCTACCGGGTCGGCGAGGCGTTCATCGAGGTGGTCGCCGCGGGCGGCCAGCCACCGATGCTGGCCGGAATCGCCTTCGGCGCACCAGATCTCGATGCCACCGTCGCGGCCGTCCGCGCGGCGGGCGGACCGATCAGTGATCCCAAACCGGCCGTACAGGGCGGCCGGATAGCGAGCGTGTGGACCGGTCATGTCGGCTGGGGCGTGGCGATCATGGAGCCGAAGCAGCGCTCGTAACAGCGCCGCGGTCAGTCGGATCAGCAGGGCGAGCAGGCGCGCGGCCGTGACGATCGCGCGCACCGCCGCCCGTACCAGTGCACTGTCGAGCTCCGACGACGCGGGGCAGGGACCGATCAGGAATTCCTCGACAGTGGTCATCGCGGCCTCGAATCACTCGGCCGCACAGGCGATATCGGCGGGCGGCAGGGTCGCGTCGCGGTAGTAGGCGGCGACCGCGGCTCGCACGCACCGGTTCGGCACGGTGTCGAGAATGCCGTGGATCCGGGTGTTCTCCAGCGTCACCATCCGGGAGCCGGTCAGGGCCCGGTGCATCGCCTGCGCGCCCGCATAGGTGGTGCGAGTATCGCCGGTGGCCTGAATCATCAGCACGGGAAGGTCATTGCGCACCTTCGTCGACGGCTCCGCCGGATCCGCCCAGAAGGCGCAGGTGCTGATGTTGTCGAGCAGCGGTGCGAAGACCGGATGCTCGGCCCGGCCCGCCTCGACGGCCCGCCGATACCACTGCGGATCGCGCGGGTACGACACATCGCCGCACATCACCGCGTCCTGGCCGGAGGCCTCCATCGGCTTGCCGTCCAGCATGAGCGCCAAGTCCTCCTCCAGCGAGGGGCCGGGCCGCACCTGCTGCCCCTCCGCCGCGTCGGCCAACTGTCGAATGACCGTGGCCAGATCGGCGTTCTGCGCGGGGTCCGACAGGCGCTTGAACAACAGCAGAGGCAGCAGCCGATCGTCCACGGCATGGGCGCCGATCCGGATCGGCGTCTCCCCCGCCGTGCGAATCAGTTCGGACACCGTCGCCCGCACGGCGGAACGTGTTGTGCCGAGCCGGTATTCGCCGTCGCGAGCGGCCGTCCAGTCGGCCCACTCGTCCAGCGCCCGCTCGTTGACCGCGACCATGTCCTCGAACATGCCCCTGCCGTAGCGATCCGGATCCACCGAGCTGTCCAGGACGAAACGATCGACGCGCTCGGGGAACATCTGGGTGTAGACCGCGCCCAGATAGGTTCCGTAGGAGGTGCCGAAGTAGCTGATCTTGTCCACGCCGAGCACGGCGCGGATCACATCCATATCTCGGGCGGTATTGCGAGTGTTGATCTGCGCCAGCCGTTTACCCTCGGCGCTCTGGCAGCGCTGCGCCAGATCGCGGACCTGCGCGACGCTCTCGTCGAACTTCGCCGGATCGGCGCCGGCCGAGCGCAGGGACAGACCGGTCGGCCAGTGGCAGTTCACCGGCGAGGATCGGCCGATACCGCGCGGGTCCATGCCGATCATGTCGTAGCGGGCGCGCACATCGTCCGGCAGGCCCGTACCGAAGCCGAGGGTGAAGTCCAGTCCCGGCCCGCCGGGGCCACCGGGATTGGACAGCATGACTCCGCGCCGCTGTGCCGGATCCGCGGCCAGGCGGGAGATGGCGACTGTTGTTGTATCACCCTGCGGCTGTATGTAATTCAGCGGCACGGTGATGTCGGCGCATTGGGCGCCCGCCTTGTCCAGGCGCTCGTCACCGCACGGCCGCCATTGCGGCTTCTGCTCGTAGAAGCTGGTCAGGTCGGGTTGTGTGGGGGCCGGGGTGGGGTCGGCCGTCCCGCAGGCCGCCGCCAGCAGGGCCGTCACCACGGCGAGGACGAGCACACCTTTCTTCTGGTGTCTCATTGCCCGGCCTCGCGGAGGGCGGCGTCGAAGGTCTTGTTCATGACGTCGCCGTCGTGGCCGTCCCCCGCGACCACACCAGACAGATACCGTTCCAGTGGCGCGTCCAACTCCACCGTCCCTTCGGAAACAGGCTGACCGAACACCGCCGCGACGAAGGTTTCGGTGTCGTTCCGGAGCCGGATGTGGTCGCCGTCGCGAAATCGCTCGCCGGAGGCGAGATCACCCCCTCCGGCCGTCTCGGTCCGATAGCCGCGATGGATCGTCTCGTCCAGCGCCTGCGCGAGCGTCGCGCGACCCGGCACGGCCACCGAATCTCCCACGGCCGCACCGTAATCGCATGCCGCGACGGTACCAACCAGCACCGCGACCGCGGCGGCACCGGCCACACCTCGTCGAAAATCTGTCCTGCCCAACACGATTGCCTCCTGCGCCGCTGCCGTTCCATCCGGGTGAACAGCTCCCCGATCACGCTATGGATTCGGAGGCGGATCCCCCATCCTGCGAACACCCGTCTTCGCGGTGCAGTACCCACCCGCCCCGTGGTGGTGCTATCCCCACCTCGACCCGGCGCAGGTAGGCTCCCGGACCGTGAGCCTTCCCGCACCCACTGCCGAGAATCGTGCCGTCGTCACCGGAGCCTCCTCCGGAATCGGAACCGCGCTGGCCGAGGAGCTGGCAAGCCGTGGCTATTCGCTGATCCTGGTGGCCCGCCGGGGCGAACTGCTGGCCGATCTGGCGCAGCGGCTGACCGAGCGCTACGGGATCACCGCCGAGGTGCGGGCGGTGGATCTGTCCGATCGCGAACAGCGCGCGCCACTGAGCACCGAGCTGGCCAGCCGCGATATCGCGATCCTGTGCAACAACGCCGGTGTCGCCACCTTCGGCCCGGTCGCGAAGCTCGACGCCGAATTCGAGCGTTCGATCATGGAGCTCAATGCCGTTGCGGTGCACGATCTGACGCTGGCGGTCCTGCCCGGCATGATCGCCCGGCGCGGCGGCGGCATCCTCATCACCGGGTCGGCCGCGGGCAATATGCCGATTCCCAACAACACCACCTACGCCGCCAGCAAGGCGTTCACCAACAGCTTCTCCGAATCCCTGCGCGGCGAGCTCACCGGCAGCGGCGTCAATGTCACCCTGCTGGCCCCCGGCCCGGTGCGCACCGACAATCCGGACCAGGAGGAGGTGAGCACCAAGATCCCGGAGTTCATCTGGGTCACGGCCGCCGCCACCGCCAAGATGTCCATCGACGCGCTCGCCCGCAACAAGATGCGCGTGGTTCCCGGCCTGATCAGCAAAGGTATGAGCGTGGCAGGACAGTACGCGCCGCGGGCCATCACCGCGCCCATCGTCGGGTCGTTCTACAAGAAGCTGGGCGGCTGAGCGTTCCCGGTCACATCGATGTCAGTGCGGCATCAAGATAGCCGGGCCGGGTGTAAATGGCGCGTAACGGCTTGCTTCTTCCACCCGGAAACGGCGTAGTCCTGACGATGGCCCCGCAGTAAGGAGAAAGCGGGGAACTCACAGGAGAAGCCGTGACGCTGCTCGAGATCTTCCCGTCATTGCGGTCGGGAATGCCGTCTCCACGAGTGGACACCTCTGTTTGGCCGTGCGAAACGCACTACGACGACCTCGGCCGGATCACCGTCGGCGGCGTGGCCCTGGCCGATATCGCCGATCAGTACGGCACCCCCGCCTACGTCCTGGACGAGACCGAGGTCCGTCGGCGCTGCCAGGCCTATCGCAAGCACTTCCCCGATGCCGAGATCATCTACGCCGCCAAGGCGCTGATGACCAAATCGGTGGCCCGCTGGATCAGCCAGGAGGGTCTGTCGGTCGACGTGTGCTCGGCCGGTGAGCTGGCCATCGCGCTGGCCGCCGATGTGGATCCGCAGCGCATCGTGCTGCACGGCACCGGTAAGCCGTTCTGTGAACTCGAAGCCGCTGTGGCCGCGGGCGTCGGCCGAATCGTGATCGATTCGCTCACCGAGGTCACCCTGCTGGCCGCCCTGGCCACCAAACCGCAGCAGGTGCTGCTGCGGCTGTCTCCCGATATCGACGTGCACGGCCACCCGGCCGTGCGGACCGGCGTGACCGATCAGAAGTTCGGTCTGCCGCTGGGCAGCGCGCAGGCCGACGAGGCCATCGCGCGCATCATGCGCCACCCCAATCTGAAACTGGTGGGTCTGCACTGCCATCTCGGCTCGCAGATCCACGAGGCGGATTTCTACGGTGAGGCCGTGCGCCGCATGGTCGCCGAGATGGCCCGGATCCGCCGCGACTACGACGTGACCCTGACCGAACTGGACCTGGGCGGCGGACACGCGGTCGCGTATCGCTGCGGCGACGCGGAGATGAATCTGGCCGAACTGGCCGATATCGTCGACGACTCGCTCGACGCCGCGTGCGCGCTGAATCACTTCCCGCGCCCGCATATCGCCATGGAGCCGGGCCGGGCCATCGTCGCCCACGCCGGTGTCACCCTGTATCGGGTCATGGCGGTCAAGCACATCGAGGGCGGGCGCACCTATGTGATCGTCGACGGCGGTATGAACGACAACCCGCGCGTGGCGCTCTACGGCGCCCGCTACGACGCCGTGGTCGCCAATCGCCACCCCACCGGCCCGCATATGACCGCGACCGTCGCGGGCCGCTACTGCGAGGCGGGCGACATCCTGGCCGCCGACGTCAGCCTGCCCGCGGATCTGCGCCCGGGCGAGGTACTGGCGATCCCGTGCACGGGCGCCTACCACCACAGCCTGGCCTCCTCCTACAACGGCGTCGGCCGCCCGCCGATCGTGGCGGTCCACGAGGGCCGCTGCCACGAGGTCCTGCGCCGCGAGACCCCGGCCGATCTGCTCAGCCGCGATCTGGGCTGAGTGGAAGCCGGACCCGACGGACCCGACCGACGACGGCAGATCGACCGCCCCGCCCCCAGCCGGGGGACCCCTCCGGGACGGCCGACCTACCGGACAGCGGTCGGGCCGTTGTCGTCCCGTCCCCCCAGTGCCCGCAAGCGAACGCTGCCCCAGCCCAGTGCCCGCAAGCGAACGCTTTTATCGCTTGCGGGTACCGAAGATGCTGCGGCTGATCTCGCGGCCCGCGGCCGTGGCCGCCGAACGCAGGAAGCTCTTGACCGCCGGATTGCTCATGATGCGATCGGCCGCCGACGGCTCCTCCTTGGTCGGCTTGGCCGGGGCGGGCGAATCCTGTTCGGCCTTGGCGACTTTCGCCGACAGGATCTCGTAGGCCGATTCACGGTCGACGGTCTGCCCGTATTTGCCGTACAGCGAGCTGGATTTGGCCCGCGAGCGGATCGCGTCGTCGCCGATGGTGTCCATGAGCGAACGCGGCGGACGCAGCCGGGTCCACGCCACCGGGGTCGGCGCGCCCTTCTCCGAGAGCACCGTCACGATGGCCTCGCCGATTCCCAACGAGGTCAGGGCCTTCTCGAGGTCGTAGGCGCCGGTCTTGGGATAGGTGCGCACGGTCTTCGACAGCGCCTTCTGATCGTCGGGGGTGAACGCGCGCAACGCGTGCTGAATGCGCGCGCCCAGCTGCGACAGCACCTGATTCGGGATGTCGGTGGGCAGCTGGGTGCAGAAGAACACGCCGACACCCTTCGAGCGGATCAGCTTGACCGTTTGCTCGACCTGATCCAGAAACGCCTTGGACGCGTCGTTGAACAGCAGATGCGCCTCGTCGAAGATGAACACCAGCTTGGGTTTGTCCACATCGCCGACCTCGGGCAGGGTCTGGAACAGATCGGCCAACACCCACATCAGAAACGTCGAGAACAGCACCGGCCGCGCCGACTGCGCGCCCAATTCGAACAGCGTGATCACGCCCTGTCCCCCGGCGCTGCGGATCAGATCGGCCGGATCCAGTTCGGGCTCACCGAAGAACGTGTCGCCGCCCTCGCCCTCCAGATTCACCAGCGCCCGCAGGATCACCCCGGCCGTGGCCGCCGACACACCGCCGATGCCCTTGAGATCCTCCTTACCCTCCGCACTGGTCAGATGCTGAATGACCGAGCGCAGATCCTTCAGATCCAGTAGCGCCAAGCCCTGTTTGTCGGCCCAGTTGAAGATCAGGCCCAGGGTGGATTCCTGAGTCGCGTTGAGCCCCAGCACCTTACTGAGCAGCACCGGACCGAAGGAGGTGATGGTGGCGCGGATCGGGATGCCGATGCCCTCGGTGCCGAGGGAGACGAATTCGGTGGGGAATCCGGCCGGGGCCCAATCGGTGTCGCCGGTTTCGGCGGCCCGCGCCGAGAGTTTGTCATTGGCCGTACCCGGCTGCGACAGGCCCGACAGATCGCCCTTCACATCGGCGAGTACGACGGGCACGCCCGCGGCGGACAGTTGTTCGGCGATGCCCTGCAGGGTTTTGGTCTTGCCGGTGCCGGTGGCGCCCGCGACCAGACCGTGGCGGTTGATGGTGCGTAGCGGAATACTCACGTGCGCGGCCGATTCCACCTTGCCGTCGATCATCACCGCGCCCAGTTCCAGGGCCGCGCCCTCCACGGCGTAACCGGCCGCGATCTCCTGCGCGGCGTCGGATGCCTTCGCGCCGGAGTCCTTTTCGGCGCTGTTGTCCGAATCCTCTTTACCAACCGCGCTTTTCGCGTGTTCCGCGGCTTCTTGCTCGGCCGCGTCCGCCGCCGCCTGCGCCTCGGCCGCGATACGCGCCGCCTCCTCGGCCGCCTTGCGAGCCGCCGCCGCCTTCTCCTGAGGAGTAGTCATCGCCGATCCTCCGTCCGCCCTGCCAACTACGCGCCAACATTGCCGATCTATCCGGACCAAGCTCGAATCCTGCGCACACCATATCGAACGCACTGCGCAAACCCGGCAGGTCAACCCAGTAATGTGGCGCGGGTGTCCGACAAACTCATGGTGTGGATCGACTGCGAGATGACCGGCCTGCGCCTGGACAGCGACAAGCTGATCGAGGTGGCCGCGCTCGTGACCGACAGCGACCTCAACATTCTCGGTGAGGGCGTGGATATCGTCATTCACGCCGACGATGCCGCCCTGGCCGCCATGCCGCCCGTGGTCCAGGAGATGCACGCCCGCTCCGGGCTCACCGACGAGGTGCGCCGATCCACCGTCACGCTGGCCGAGGCCGAACAGCAGGTCCTGGATTACGTCAAGGAGTGGGCGCCCACCCCCGGCACGGTCCCGCTGGCCGGAAATTCGATCGCCACCGACCGCGGCTTCCTCGCCCGCGACATGCCCGCCCTCGATTCACACCTGCACTACCGCATGATCGACGTCAGCTCGATCAAGGAACTGTGCCGCCGCTGGTACCCCCGCATCTACTTCGGCCAGCCCGAAAAGGGCCTCACCCACCGAGCCCTGGCCGACATCAAGGAATCCATCCGCGAACTGGAGTACTACCGCCGCACCGCCTTCGTCCCCGCCCCCGGCCCCTCCACCACCGAGATAGCCACCATAGCCACCCACCTCACCACCGCCGAACCGGCGAATACCGCCCCCGACCAGGCCGATTAGGCCCCACCCACCACTACGCGTTAGGATCTAGCGCGCCGGAAGTTACCGGCAATGGTGGCTGTAGTTCAGCTGGTAGAGCACCAGGTTGTGATCCTGGGTGTCGCGGGTTCGAGTCCCGTCAGCCACCCCGAACGCGAAGGCGCGAACCATCCGGTTCGCGTCTTCGTCTCTTTCCCGGCTCGATCCCATTGCCGTCGGCGACCATACCGCGCGGCAGGTATGACGTAGCCCACACTCGCTCCCCGCACGCGGCGATACCAACCCTCGTAGTATCGACATTTAGTTCAGCTCGAAACTATTTCAAGCGTTGACGCCGGAGGGGAGATAGCGCAGGCGGGTATTGCGTCGATTTCGTAGTGTAGACAAGATTTTCTGTGTGATTCGGGGAGTGTTTTTGTCCAAGATTCGTATTATCGGCGCTGTCGGCGTCGTCGTTCTCATTGTCCTGGCAGGTTCGCTTTATTTCGGCTTGCGCAACAAGTCCGAGGAAGCTCCCACGAAGCAGAAAGCGATCTCGGTGGCGGTCGACGTGACCAATCTGCCGCAACGCGTGATCCAGGTGAAACAGACGATCCCCGTCCGGTCGGGTGAGGTGAAATTGCTTTTCCCGCAGTGGCTGCCCGGCAACCACTCTCCGTCCGGTCCGATCGACAAGATCGGGGGCATCACCTTCACCAGCGCGGGGAACAGGCTGGAGTGGAAGCGTGATCCCTTGAACGTGTACGCGTTCAAGGTCACTGTGCCCGACCGCGTGGAATCAATCGACGCGAGCTTCCAATACCTCACCCCCACCGACTCCTCTCAGGGGCGCGTGGTGATGACACCGAATATGCTGAATTTACAGTGGAATGCGGTGGTCCTCTATCCAGCAGGTCCTCCCGCCAGTGAGATTCCCTTCACCGCGAGCGTTACCTACCCGCCGGGATTCGAGGCCGGAACCGCGCTGGAGGTCGCCGGCAAGAACGGCGACACCGTGAATTACAAGCAGGTTCCGTTGGACGTCCTCGTCGACTCGCCCATATACGCGGGGCGCTATCACAAGGAATTCGACCTTGCTCCCGGCGCGAAAACCCCGGTGCGACTGCAAGTATTCGCCGACGCGCCGGAGCAGCTCGAGGCCAAGCCCGAGCACATCGAGCTGCACAGGGCTCTGGTGCAACAGGCCGTGAAACTGTACGGCTCACAACACTATGACCACTACGACTTCCTGCTGTCGTTGTCGAATCAGCTCAGCTCCAACGGATTGGAACACCAGCGATCCAGCGAGAACGGCCAGCCCACGGACTATTTCACCGGGTGGAACCCCGCGGTCGGCAGCGCCGATCTGCTCGGACACGAGTACACACATTCCTGGAACGGCAAGTTCCGACGCCCCGCAGACCTGTGGACACCCAACTACAACGTCCCGATGCAGGACAGCCTGTTGTGGGTCTACGAGGGACAGACGCAGTACTGGGGCAATGTGCTCACCGGCCGGTCCGGCTTGCGACCCGCGGAAG
Source organism: Nocardia pseudobrasiliensis NBRC 108224 (assembly GCF_001613105.1). Taxonomy (GTDB): domain Bacteria; phylum Actinomycetota; class Actinomycetes; order Mycobacteriales; family Mycobacteriaceae; genus Nocardia; species Nocardia pseudobrasiliensis. The sequence goes on from NZ_BDBS01000022.1 coordinate 113,152, forward strand.
TCTCTCGTGATGCGTTGGCGTCGGTAGTCGCCACATACACCGACAACCGGCCCGGACTCACCTGGCGCGACGTGCAGGACACCACCAACGATCCCATCATCGCTCAGCGGCGTACGAAGCCGTATCGGTCGTGGCAGCTCAGCGAGGATTACTACCAGGGCGGGCAACTGGTGTGGCTGGGGGTGGACGCGCGTATCCGCGAACTGTCGGGGAACACGAAGTCACTCGATGATTTCGCTCGCGCGTTCTTCGGTGTCGACGACGGTAAGTGGGAGTCGCAGAACACCTACGACTTCGACAAAGTCGTCTCCACGCTGAACGGCGTTGTCGCCGACGATTGGGCGAAGTACCTGCGCGATCGTCTCGACGGAAAGGAACCGTTCGCCTCCAGTGTCGAGAAGACGGGGTGGAAGTTGGTGTACGACAACAATCCCGGCGCTCTCCTCACCGCGCAGATGAAACAGGCCGAGGGCGCTGTCAACTACACCTACTCGATCGGTCTCAATGTGTCCGGCGAAGGCAAGGTCACCGACGTGCGCTGGGACGGCCCCGCGTTCAAGGCGAAAGTCGGCACCGGGATGACGGTGGTTTCGGTCAACGACGCTCCCTATTCCCAAGCCACGATGGAAGCCGCGATCGAGGGGGCCAAGGCGAATCCCGCCCCGATCCGATTGCAGGTCAAGGACTTCGATCAGACCCGGACCGTCGAACTGAACTATCACGACGGCCTCCGTTACCCGCATCTGCAACGCATCGACGGCACCCCGGACTACCTCACCCAGATCCTGGCCGCGCGAAACTAGCGTCACCCCTCGGGGGCAGGTCGGAAGCGTTTCCGTCCTGCCCCTGGGCCACCAATTACCTACGCTCACAAACGAATTCGCGTATCAGTCCCTGAAACAAGCGAGACCCGGCTGCCGATTCACTCTCTGTAATGCCCCGGGCGGCGACTGAGGAGACGGGCATGATCGACGGAACCGTGATCGCGGACTATCTGGTCGCGGCGGCAGGGGGCGCCGGTAGCAGGCTGGTGGACCGTTCCCTGGATCAGGGATTGACGGCGCTGTCCCAGGCGGTGATTCGCAGGCTGGGTCGCGGACCGATCGACGATCTCACCGATCACCCGGACAGTATTCGGGCGCGGCAGCGCGTCGCGGCCGCGATCGAGAGCGCGGCCGAGGCGGACGAGCGATTCGAACGCGAACTCGCCGACCTGCGGGATCGAATCGACGAGGCCGGTGGGTGGCAGTACATCACGATTCACACCGGCCGTAGCGGCCGTACCGTCGTCGGCGGTCCCGGCAACGGCCATACCGCCGCGGGGAATATCTCGACGTACGACTTCTATGCCCCACAGCCGGACGACCTTTCGGGAGCACCGGCGTGGACCAAGACCTGCCTGTGGATCGGCGGCGCGATCGCCGCCCTCGGTTGGGCGATCATGATGCTCGGCATCGCCCAGCACACCTCGCAGAGCACGCCCGGCACAGGCTTCGCGATCTTCGCCATCGGCGGCCTGATCATGGGCGCCGGTGAGCTGGGAGCGAGAACCTCCCGTCCCCGGCGTCATCGCTGATCCGGAGTGATGCGCGCCGAGGTCGCGCGAACCGTCGAGCGGGCCGCGACCGACATCCGGTCACGGCCCGCCCCTACCGCACTACTGCGCGGTCAATCCACGCAGACCGCGGACCGCGATCGCGACATCACGCAAACCCGCGGCACTCCCGGTGCGGAGCACCACGACTCCGCAGAGCGCCAGGTAGCAGACGAAGCAAAGCGATCCGAGCAAAGCGATTTCAAACACACCGACTCCTTCAGCGGCGCGGAACAATCTCGCGAGTGCACCCGGAAAGCCTCTCTACGCATCCGGGCGACCGTCCGGTCCAGATGCAGCCCCATCCAGAGCTGTCCGCCGATCAACGGCCGACAACCTACGGTGCGCCGCATACGACGCGGCACACCCATCACGTCAACCAACGACACCGCACCTATGCGATAACCCCCCGTAGCGGGCTGTACAGCATATGAGCAGTGCACGTCGTATCAACTCGGGTTGGTTCTCCTCCAAGGATTTCGGTCGGACCCCTTGCCGCTCATCATCCCGAAGGCCACTACGCCACGCAAGAAGCCCTGCGCGGAATACGCGCCCGCCTCACGAGGACAGCTCGGCCAGGATCTCCAGCACCGCGGCCTCCTCCCGCACGGGGTCGGTCACCGGCACGAAGTTGACCGCGATCTCGTCGGCACCCGCCTCGTTCAGCTCGAGCAGCCGACGGTGGATCGTCTCCTGATCGCCGTAGACGAAGATCTCGTGAATGAGCTCATCGCTCATCAGCCCCCGCGCGGTGAGCGGAAAACCCGCCTCCTGAAACATCTTTCCGTACGTGGCCAGGTCGGCCTGGTGGGCGGATCCGGCGTGCGCGGCCTGACGCACAGCGGCGAAATCATCGGTGAGCAGCACGCTGGCCGCGACGATCAACGGCGGCCGGGGACGCTGCGCCAGCCGCGCCCCCTCCGCCAACGCCGGCCGGGCGATCGAGCGCACGTAGGAAGGCCCGGAGGAGGTGAGCATCGCGCCGTCGGAGATCTCACCCGCCAAGCGCAGCATGTTCTTTCGCAACGCCCCCAGCACGATCGGCGTGCGCGGCGGCGTAACCATCGGCGGCAGAGCCGCGTGGACACGGTAGTACTCACCATCCATATCGACCCGGCCGTCCCAGAGCATCCCGCGCAGCACCGCGACGTACTCGCGCAGATGAGCCAGCGGCTTGCCGAACGGCAGTCCGTACTGTTCCTCGATCCGTTCCCGGTGACTGGCTCCTATGCCCAGCCGGAATCGCCCGGGCGCCAACTCCGCCGCGACCAACGCCTGATTCACGCGCGCCAATGGGTGACTGGGATAGGTGATCGAGATTCCGCTGGCCAATCCGATATCGCTGGTGCGTGCGGCCGCGGCGGTGACAATGCTCAACCCGTCCGGCCCGACCGGCCACGAGGGCACCCAGGCCGTACCGATGCCCGCCCGTTCCGCCCGCGTGATCGCTTCCAATACCGACCGCGTCGGCGGCGGAAAGAGCACAATTCCTACGGGAATGCCTGTGGTCATCGAGATTGCCTTTCGATCGCTACTCGCCACCGACACTATCGTCCGACGCGATTCGAAGCACGACTCCGCGAACCCGTGCCACCATGGGCGTAATGGCTGACAACGGGGGACCTGGGGCGAAGTCCGAATTACACGTATTCCACGGTGCGACAGAGCTTTTCCGACTGATCGGTGTCTTGTGCAGACGCCCGCGGTCCGGAGATCGGTGGGGCGGTGACGCGCGTCCCGGGGATATCGGCCGGCGCGGCCTGCCGATGCTGTGCCTGGTGCGCTCCCCTGCGCACAGCGACGTATTGCGTACGGTCGACCGATATCTGGAGTCCGCGACGCCGAACGATATTCGGCGGAGCTATCTGGATCTGTCCGGCAACGGCGGGCCCGCCCAGGTTTCGTCCGCGCCGGAGGCCACGATCGAGACCACGAGGCAGGCGCTACGCCAACTGGACCGCGCCGCCACCGGATTCGTCCGGAATCCGAACGTCCGCGGCCGCCGACTCCGATTCGAGCGATTCACCCTGCTCGCCTGGCTGATGCAGCAGACGGTCGAGGACACCGACCGTGACCCCGACCGCACCCTGCGGCTGAAACTCCAGCAGCGCGGACTGACCGACCGCATCGGCAGCTGGATCCAAAAGACCGACGAGGGAATCAATTACGACAAATGGTGGTGGCGGACGCTGATGGCCTGCCTGCGCCTGCTGACCGTCGTGACCTTCAATGTGGCGGTCACGGGTCGGGTTCCGCTGCTGTCCGGTCGCTATCGGTGGTTTCTGCGCCAACGCTATCTCGCGCCGGAGCTCGCCTCGCCGGTCGGCTTGTCGATCGGCGCGTTCGCGAAGGACAGGAAGTAGTAGGGGATCGCCCGAACGTGGTGTCGCGCGGTTCAACCAGTCCCCCGAACCATGGTGTCCACAGATCAACTGACGCGGATAATGTCGTGATACGGCGGCAGGGCGCCTGAATGATCAGGCGCCCTGCGCATCTCAGCCGGAGGGGGTGAGGGTTACGGGCCGACGGTGATCGGCTTGGACGGGTCGGAGACGTTGTTCAGAGCGGATGTGCCGGTGAGGGTTCCGGTCTTGGCGTCCGTCGGGCAGCCGAAGCCGCCGGTCGTCTTGATCGGGGCCGGAGCATTTTTGGCGTTGATCGTGGGCGGGTTGCCGTTGGTGAACGTCCCGGCGATGGTGGCGGGGCCGTCGGGAGCGACCACCGTGGTGCAGGAGGCCAGGCCGCTGGTCTTGATCGTCATGCCGCCCTTGGGAATCGTCAGGCTGCCGGTGATCACCGAGCCGTTCTGCACGGTGACGGCCCAGGTGCCGGTCGTGGTCACCGTGGCGTCGACCCCGGCCAGGTCGGTCTCGCAGTCGCTGAAGGTCGGGGCCGAAATCTGTACCGACACCGGACCGTTCGCATTCTGATTGTCCGGCGCCGCCGGAACCGAACCCTTCGCGTTGAGGGTCTTGCAGGTGACGGTCACCGCCCCCGCCTCGAGGACCTGCGAGCCCACGCTCGTGGCCGTGACCGACGCTCCGGCGGGACTGACCGAGGTCGAGCCCGCGGGCTGCACCGGAACCGACTGCGCCGGGCCGCCGATCACGACCGAGGTCGCGACGCAACCGGCCGCGACCAGCGCAGCCCGCGCGAAGAACAGTTTGCTGTACATTACGCACTCCTCTGCGGGATATGGAAAACGATCGAACCGGGCCGCCCGAATAAAGCTTCGAACAGCGACTTCACGGAAGCAATCCCAGGAATGCCAGCTTTTCGCGATATCCGGCCGGAGCGAAAACCCCACAGAAACAACCGACGGGTCGGATATACTGAAGAGTTTCCTATTCACACCCTTATTCGAACTTTGCGGAATGTAATTCCAGACAGAATTACATGTGATATACTCGCGCCTTGTGTTCTGCGCTCGCCCCCGAAGCGCACCTCCGCCACGATCCACCCGACCGGCCGCAAACCCGGACGGACCGGACCACCCCCTTGCCACCACCAGCGGCAGCGCATCCGTACGCTCAAAGCCCAGGTTGAGCATCGACACACATCCCAAAGCCCACCCCTCGAACCTTGGGCGACATCCCAATTCGTTGACAACGCTAAGAAAATTTCCCCGGATGCCGGAAACTGGCTGGACCACCCCCACACCCCATCCGCGGCCGCAAAACTCGAGATCACGACCATTCCACCCGGAATTTATGCTAATCCCCCGCAACCACCCATTCCCTCGAACCCCCTATTCACCCCACCCCGAACCGACAGACCGGATGCTATAAATCCGATCAAGGTGGCATCAGCCACCGAGAATTCGATTCGAAGAGGAATGAGTTCCGATGAGGAAATTGCGCATACTCGGGGTGAGCTGTGCCGCCGTCGCGGGAATCGCACTGGCCGGCACGGGAGTATCGACCGCCGCCACCCCGATCGACAGCACCGCCGCCAGCACCGGCAGCTCCAGCGGCTCGGTCGGCACCGGCTCGACCTCGATGATCATCGACCTGCTGAAGATCCTGAAGATCCTCGACACCGGCAGCTCCGACAGCTGACGAGGCGCCCGGCCGCGTCGTCCCGTGCGGACGATGCGGCCCCGGGTCGGCTCCTACGGATCCTCCGGCGGGAACACCCAGATCGATCTGCCCTCCACCGTCATCCGGGTGTACTCGTTGACCCGCACGATCAGTTCGCCGTCCTCCGGCGTCCGGGCCACGTACCGCCAGCCACCATTGGTCGAAATACCCTCCAGCGCAGGGATTTCCGGGTCGTACTCGACGACCACGTTCATATTCCGCAGCAGGCGGTACCACGAGCGCAGGCGCTTGGCCTGATCGTCCGACAGCGCCCCGCGCCCCAGCGCCATGTATTTGGCGTGCTCCCTGCTGCGCGTATACGGCACGGCCCGCGTGAGTTCACGATCGACGGCCCATGGATAACTGTCCTCGACAATCCGGGCGGGCCCGATGAACTCCCTGGGCGCCTTCTGCAGCACCGCCTGCCTGCTCACCCCGAACAGGCGGCCGATCTCGGCCTTGCTCAGGCCCTGCGCGAGCAGTTCCTGGACGACATCCTCGGTGAACAAGCTCCGGTCGAGCTCGGTATTCACTTTTCGATCCCCAACCGCCCCCGAGCGCACAGCGCGCGGATCTCCTCCGCATACCGCGGATACCGCGCGGCGAGTACCTCCGCGTCGCCCACCTCGACCACCTCCGGTGTGAACGGCGGCGCCACAACGACACTGGCGAGGGTGTGGTCGCCCCGGGTGTACGCGGCCTGCCAGACTCCGGCCGGGACCACCAGATGTGGATGGTGGCCCGCGTCGAGGTCGGGGCCGAGGGTGTGTTCGGTGGGGCGGCCGTCGGGGTCGAGGAGGGTGAGGGTCAGGGGGGCGCCGGAGTGGTAGGTGAAGATCTCGGGATAACGCGCGGCGTGCAGGGCGGAGAAGTGGGTGGCGGGGAGGAGCCAATAGATCACGGTCGAGGCTGTGTCGCGCCAGGTTTCGCGGAAGTAGCCGCTGCAGACGGCCAAGGGTTGCAACCGCAAGGTGTCGATGATGCGCTCGGCGGTGGTCGTCGTATCCATCAGACGTGCTCCTTGTTCTTGCGTTGTTTCGCTCGGTACATGGCGGTGTCGGCCAATTTCAGCAGATGGTCTGTGTCGGTGAGCTTTTCGGCGCCGGTCAGGTGGGTGATGCCGACGCTGGTGCCGACCGTCAGGGGTGTGCCGTCCACGAAATAGGGTTCGGTCAGGGCGGCGCGCAGGCGGGGGCCGAGGTCGCCGCCGTCCTCGGATTCGCGGAGGGCGACGGCGAATTCGTCGCCGCCGAGCCGGGCGACGATGCCCGCGCCGCCCGCGCAGTGGCACAGCCGTTCGGCGACCCCGCGCAGCACCAGATCGCCGGTGGTATGCCCGAATCTGTCGTTGACCGTTTTGAAGTCGTCGACATCGCAGAACGCGACCACCACCGCCGAGCGGGTATCGGCGTGCTGGGCCACCAGCCGCTCCAGGTGATACAGGAACAGGGTGCGATTGGCCAGTCCGGTCAGCGGGTCGTGCAGCGCTTGATGTTTCACCTCGCGCAGCAGCCGGTCGTTCTCGGCCAGCGTCACCACCTGTCGGCAGATCACCAGCCCCAGCAACGCCAGCGACAGCGCCTCCTGCGACGGACTCAGTGTGACTCCGACCGCCAGTTCGGCGGCCAGGAAGATTCCGGTGGCGATCAGCGGCAGATACGGCACGACCAGTTGCGCCACCTCCACCGCGCTGAGCCGATCCTCGGTTTCGGTTGCCGTACTTCGATTGTCGGGCGCGAGGGCGGCCAGGAAGAACAGCGCCGGACACGCCATGAACCCCGCCTCCAGTGCGGGCGGGACGTGGGTACCGCCCGCGTCGACGAACCGTGCGAACAGCGTGCTGGAGACGACATAGGCCGTGGCGGCCAATGCGATGAACAGGATCGGCAATTGGCGTACACCGGGCCGAATCCTGGTCAGCAGCACGGTCGTTCCGACCAGCAGCAGGTACGCCAGCGGATGCGCCAGCAGCAGCGAGACGATCGGCCCCGACGCCGCCCAGCTCACCGACAGCTCCCGGCCCATGGTCACCCAGCCGAACAGCACCATCGAACAGCAGATGATCGCCGGATCCAGCATGCGCACGATCCGATGCCGCCGAATCCGCAGCGGCGCACCGGGTTCGGTGCCGGTGGCATACGCTCGCATCACCACCGCGAGCAGGGCGAGCACCGCGGTCAGCACGAATCCCGCGGGACCGAGCGTCTCGGTCGGCAATGGCACCCCGACGATCACCTGCACCCAGCTCCAGGCGGCCAGCCCGATCACGAAACAGGTCATCGCCGCGGCCATCCACCACCGCCACTGCTGCCGCGCGCGCACCGCCGAACGCACCCACGCCAGCAATGCCACCACCGCGGCCGCCAACTCCCACCCCTTGTTCAGGGCCATCGATCCGGACCACCCCAGCACCCCGCTGGCGGCCACACCCACCTCGACCACCAGCAATGTCAGCGTTACGGTCGCCACCACCCCAAAGGCCCACCGGCACAGGACAAACCGCCTACCCCCACTGCCGTCCTCCACAAGACACCGATCGTAGGTCGCGCTGTCCGACCCCGCACTCGAACCACCCAGAACGGTACAAAACCCCTGGCGGAATGCCGCTCAGCAGTAGATCAGACCGCTGCGCGCGCCGAACAGGAGGAACTGCCGAATCCGATCCCGATCCAGTTCCGCGGTCAGTACGCACAGCTCCGAGAGACCACATTCCCGTCCGCTCGCCAGGGCCGTGACGACCGGAGCGAGCCGCCGATCCAGGCGCACGGTGGTCGTGCCGATCCGCACCCGCAGCGTCCCGTCGCTCTCCTCGATCTCCGGCGGCGTACGGGCGGACAATCGAAATCGCAACTCCGACAGGTCCGCCTCGGTGCGCAGGGTCAGCGCGAAGGGACTGCCGATCCGCTTGACCGCGGCGTGCCGGTCGCGCTCATCGGGGCTCAGCGCCGAACCCCGTCGCCCCGTGGTCAGCCAGTCGAAGGCGATCGTCAGATGCAGCGACAGCGTGCCCAGGCCCGTGACGGCGTGCGGGCTGTCGGCGGCCGCGTACACGCAATCGCCGGGCACGAGCACCTCGTCGAGAACCTTCGCCCCCGATCGCTCGTCGTGCACCGTCCACGCCTTGTTGCCGCAGACCTGCAGGACGATGAAGTTGTGGTCGTCCACATGGGTTCCGAAGGCCGATTCCCCGGTTCGGGTCAGATACGCCTGTACCCACACCCGCGCGCCGAGCAGATATTCCAGCGACTCCTGAATCCGCTGCACGGTCCGGGAATTCTCGTGGATGTGATCGTGCACGAGGGTGCCCCCGGCCTGCAGATACCGATCGGCGCGCTCGGTGTCGAGTTGTGAATGCGCGATGAGACCGTCACCGATGCGGGCCCGCATGTACTTTCGCGGATGCAGGTCCCGGCCCTCGTACACCAGGCGGATATTGGACCACAGCGGCCCGGTGCGGGCCAGATCGGGCCACAGCGATCGTTCGAGCGTCCGCAGGAGCGATTCGTCCTCGATGCTGCCGCGCCGAACGCCGCCGCTGCCGTCGCCGACCACCTCGGCGAGCCGGACGGCGATATCGAATCCGAGGTCGCTCACGAGGCGACGAATCCCGTCAGCGATTCGCGGGCAACGTTTCCCGCGGCCGCGTCCACCCGGCGGATCCGATGGAAGGTCATCGACCGCATCAGCACGAGTCGGTTGGGCCGGGGAAAGATCGCGATCGGATCGGTGGGCGATGCGAGCAGGTCCAGATCGAGGTCGTTGTGGACATTCGGCACGGCGTCGACGTCGCAGTCGATGATGTCCAGTTCACCGCCCCACGAGGCCCGCCACTGCCGCGACAGATACAGAGTGAACGCACCCGCCCGCTGCGCGCCGTCGTCGTGCCAACCGAGTTTGGTACCCGCCGGATAGGCCCAAAAGGTACTGGCGATCGGCGAATCGCCGACCGGGACAGCGAGTCTCGCGGTGGCCACGCGCAGCGCCGCGGCGAGTTCGGCCAGATGTGCCTCGGCGTCCGGATCCGCCGATATCGCGAATTCGGGACCCGCGCCCCGGAACGCCAATCCGTCGAAATAGCGGTCGACCGTGCTCAGCGACGGGCGCGGCGACGAGAGTCGTTGCGCCGTACGGAATGCGGTCAGCGCCGCCTCGCTCAGCACATCGTCGAGGACGAGATATCGGTCTCCGCGACTATGTTCGTTCATCGGCCAACTCCCGGATCCCGACGCCGCTCACGATCGCCGAACCGATCATGGCCACGCACAGCACGATCGCCGTCGCGGGTAAAGCGCCGTGCGCCAGGACGATTCCGCCGACGAACATCCCGATCGGCACCCCCGCCGCGTTGACGAACCCCTCCACCGAGCTGAAATGCGCGAGCGGTCCGATCGGTAGACGCTTCTGAATCGTTGTCTGCCAGGCGATTCCGGATACAGAGTTCACCAGCCCCGCGATCGTGCACGCGCCGAACAGCACGATGATGTCCACGCCCCCGCGCAGCTGCGGGTACAGCGCCAACGCCACCACCTCGAACGAGAACGCCACCGCCACAGCCACCGCCGCGGCGGCCCATCGGATCCGACCGAGTCCGGCCACCACCGACAGCGAGCCCACCAGACTCGCGGCCGCCATGCCGGTCGCCAGCGCCGCCCAGTGCGCGCCGCTACCGCTCTTGCCGATCGTCGCGACCGGACCGGCCACGGCCACCAGGCCGATCGATACCGACACCACGAACCACAGCGCCGTGGACCAGCCCAGCCACGGCGTCGCCCGAATCGTCGCCAGGAAGGTGTGCTCGGCGGCGGAGTCTGGACCCGGATCCGAACTCGATTGCTCGTGCGCCGGGACCGCCTTGCCCCGGGCGTACGCCAGGGCGGCGATGTTCACCAGGAAGGTCAGCGCGTCCAGGATCAGGATCGCGCGAAATCCGATGGCCGACATCAGCACGACCGCGATGGTCGGCCCCAGCAGCACGCTGATATCGGTATTGATGGCCAGCAGACCGTTGGCCCGGTCGAGATCGCGCCGTTCGACCAGCGTGGGGATCGACGACCACAGCGCGGGCCCGAAGAACGCGGTGGCCGCGCCGTACAGCGCCGCGGACAGCGCCATCAACGCCAGCGAATCGTGGCCGAGCACGATGATCGCCAGTGCGAGCCCGCCCTGTGCGATCGCGCGGCCCAGATCCGACCACATCATGACCAGGAACCGGTCTCGCCGCGCGGCCACCCGACCGGCCAGCGGCGTGCAGGCGAATCGGCCGATCCACAGCGCGAGCAGAATCGTCGACATCGCGGTCGGCGAGCCGAAGGCCCGCACGGACTGCAGGGCGAAGGCGACGGGAATCAGTCCGTCGGTCAGCCCGGAACAGATGCCGCCGAAGTACACGCCGCGAAACGCGGGCACCCGCAGCACCCGCAGCCGATCGCGACCGGCGGCCCGGATCGAGGCAACGGTCATGCGTCCACCAGTCCACCGACCCGATACAGCGCCGCCACCAGCTCCCGGCCGTTATCCGGTCCGAGGCCCGAAATCGTCTCGAGCCACTCGGGCAGGGCCAGCGGCGCACAGCTGTTGACGCGCTCGGCCAGGGTCCGCAGATCCAGCGCCACATTGGTCCGCAGCGTGCGACCCCGGACCACCAGCTCGCCCTGACCACAATCGCTCAGCACACCGGGAAACGCGCCGCGCATGCGCTCGGGCAGCTCGCCGCGGCCGTCGAGCACGGCGCGATTGGGCCGATCGACATGGCCGCTGCTGCGCTCGACGGCGTACTTCCGCACGAACCGCGCCCCGATCGACGAGGCGATCCGCTCGCCGAAGGCGTGGTCGCGCATCAGTTCCTGGATGTTGTCCTCGAACTCGCGCATCGTCGCGAATTCGCCGATATCGGGCAGCAGCACGTCATCGATCACGGTCGTGACCGCCGAGCGGAGCAGTCGCTGCCGGTCGAGCGGATACACCGTCAGGCCGAGAAATGCGGACGGCCCGTCATTGCGAAAAAGGTGGTAGCGCCCGCGCGGTATCGAGACGAAATCGCCGGAGCGCAGGGTGAAGGATTCGGCGCTGGACAGATGGGATTCGATCTCGAAGGAGATCCCGTTGAACGACGGACTGCGCAGGAACAGCTCCTCCGGCAGCGCCCCGTCGGGCCACACCCATACCGTCTTCTCGGAGGGGCCCAGATGAATGATCATCGATGGCTCGGCATCGCAATGGATTCCGAACGGCGTCCATTCACAGTCGGCGATGAAGGTGTACACATCCGTGCCCGACAGCGGCTCGCGGCCGGGACCGCGCATCAGGCTCGCGACGAGTGTCGAAAACCATTCGGCCAGATCCAACGACCAGGCGGCCAAGCCGTTGATCGCCACACATCCGCCGCCCGCCCCGGCGGTGCGGCGCAACCAGTCCACCGGCGACTCCGACGGTTCGGCGACCGTTCGCACCAGTTCGTCGGACAGGCGGTAATCGAGCGCGTTCGAGCGGAACGCCCGCACCCTGGGCGCCTTGTCACCGCTCGCGGTGAGATTGCCGACTGCCTCGCGGAGCATGCCGTCGAGGCGGCCGACCTCCTCGGAATCCAACAGTGCTTCGATGAACACGAGATTCGGGAAATCGGGTCCGTCGCCGGTGAACATCTGCCACTCGGATCGGAAACGATAATTCATGGAGGGTCTCTCGGGGTCGGCGTACCGAATTAAATCAACTTACCCACACGACGAACGTCGTGCGGGGATTTCAGTGACCGGTGTCCTGACGCGGAGATCCCGTGACTCCACGGTCGAAATCGAACTCGTCGACAATTTCCAAGACGAGATCATCGTTCTCTTTTTCCATGGCAACTCCCCTCATGACACATTGTCTCCTCCGGGTGATCCCGGAGACTCCCAACCCCGAGAGACATCCCGATCAAAGCAGAACAGCAACGTCCCCGCATCCTTTCCACAGACGTTCCCCGAGGCTCGGAAAACCACTTCCACCTGCAAGTTTCGATTTCTTCCTCAATAGCGCGTGACCCATATCACAAATCCAGCCTCGGTCACCCCCGGCCCGGTTGCTGTCGCGACGCCCGCGCGAGGCGTCGAAATCACCTGTCCCGCAGCCATTGACACCCGCCCCACCTGGGCCTACAGTCTCCCCACCGAATAAGGAAACTTTCCTAACAGTTCGACCCGACGGCGGGTGAGGAGGGCCGATGGCCGATATACGACCCACCCTCGCGGGGACACCGAGTCTGTTGCGCGCCATCAACGATCGGGCCGCGCTGGAGCTGTTGCTGGCCAACGGACCGCTGTCGCGGACGCAGATCGGAACGCTCACCGGATTGTCCAAACCGACCGCCTCGCAACTGCTCACGCGCCTCGAGGCCGCAGGGCTGGTGGTGCCGATCGGCACCGCGGCGGGCGGGCCCGGGCCCAATGCCCAGCTGTACCAGGTGAATCCAGCGGCCGGATATGTGGCGGGCGTCGATGTCACCAATACCGAGGTCCGCATCGCGGTCGCCGATATCACCGGTACGACGCTGGCGGAGCATCAGGTCCGCACCAAGGGCTGGTCGGCGGCCACCACGGTCTCCCGGGTGGGCGAGGCCGTCGCCGAGACCGTCGGGCTGGCGGGCCTGGAGCGAAATGTCTTGCGCGAGGTCGTGATCGGAATCGGCGGGGCGATGGATCCGAGCACCGGCACGCTGCGCTACGCCACCCACCTACCGGGCTGGCACTCGCCCAGGCTGATCGCCGAACTCGAGGATGCGATCGGGGCGCGGGTATCGATCGAGAACGATGTCAATCTCGCGGCCATTGCCGAACAGGCGCACGGCGCGGCCCAGGGCTGCGAGGATTTCGTCCTGCTGTGGACCGCGGCGGGGGTCGGCGCGGCGATCGTGATCGCGGGCCGGTTGCATCGCGGTTTCCACGGGGGCGCGGGCGAGGTCGGGTACATGCCGCTGCCGGGTGCGCCGATCGTGCACGATGTGCGCCGCAAGAATTCCGGCGGATTTCAGCAATTGGCAGGCGCCCCAGCGGTTTCCGCGCTCGCGCGGCGGCACGGGCTGTCCGCGCCCACGGCGGCCTCGGCCGTCACCGAGGCGCTCGAGACGCCCGGCGCGGGCGAGCGGTTTCTCGCCGAATTCGCCGACCGGCTCGCCCTGGGACTCGCCTCGATCGTCGCGGTGGTCGACCCGGAGCTGGTGATCCTGGCCGGAGCGGTGCCGCGCGCCGGGGGCGAGCTGCTGCGCGCCCTGGTCCAGGACGCGCTGGCGGAGTTGACCTTCGCGCGCCCCGACGTGCGCGGCAGCACCGTGCCCGGATCCTCCGTTCTGCACGGCGCGCTACAGCGCGCACTGGCTACCACGAGGGAAGCCGTTTTCTCGACCCATTGATCTTTCAGGAGTACCCCATGAGAACCCCGCTCCGTGCCCTCGCCGCCACCGCGACCGCGACCCTCGCCCTGCTCGCCACCGCCTGTACCGGAACCAATTCCGGTGGCGGAGATGACGGTTCGGACGCCGGCAAGAGCGTCGACATCACCTTCTGGCACGGCTGGAGCCAGGACAACGAGGTCAAGGCCATCACCGACAATGTGGCCGCCTTCGAGAAGCTGCACCCCAACATCCACGTCAAACTGGTCGGCAATGTCTCCGACGACAAGATCGAACAGGCGCTGCGGGCGGGCGGGCGCGACGCCCCGGATGTGGCCTCCTCCTTCAGCACCGACAATGTGGGCAAGTTCTGCTCGGCGGGAGTCTGGCTCGACCTCGCGCCGTTCCTGGCCAAGGACGGCATCGACCCCGCCGCGACCTTCCCCGCCCCGATGCGCGAATACACCCGATTCCAAGGCAACCAATGCGCCCTGCCGCTGCTGGGCGACGCCTATGGGCTGTACTACAACAAGAACGCCTTCGCCGCGGCCGGAATCACCGCCCCGCCCAAGACTTTCAGCGAATTCGACGCCGCCGCGGCCAAACTGACCCAGGCCGAGGGCGACGGCTACAAACAGCTCGGCTTCATGCCCACCTACCACGGCTACGAGACCACGCCCATGCACTATCTGGGCCAATACGGCGCAACGTATTTCGACGGCGACGGCAAATCGAATCTGGCCGCCGATCCGAAGGTCGCGGCAATGCTCACTTGGCAGAAGGGCCTGATCGACAAGCTCGGCGGGCTGGACAAGCTCGAACGCTACCGCACTACCTTCGGCGAGGAGTTCAGCGCCAAGAACCCCTTCCAGACCGGCCAGGTGGCCATGTCCTTCGACGGTGAGTGGCGCACCCAGATGCTCGCCGAGGCCAAGGTCGGATTCGACTGGGCCACAGCGCCTTTCCCGGTGCCCGACGATCAGGCCGCCAGCTACGGTCGCGGCTACATCACCGGAACCATCATCGGCATCACCAAGTCCAGCCAGAAGCAAACCGCCGCTTGGCAATTGGTGAAGTACCTGACCACCGACACCGACGCCGTGGTGAATTTCGCCAACGCCATCCACAATGTGCCCAGCACCATCGAGGCGCTCGCCTCGCCGAAACTGTCCGCCGACGCCAACTTCCGCACCTTCGTCGACATCGCCAAGCATCCGCAGTCCTCGACCACCCCGGCCAGCATCAACGGCGGCGCGTACCAGGTCTCGCTCAAGAATCTCGGCTACGACGTCGAAGCCGGTAAGCAGGCCGATCTGCGCGCGGGCCTGACCGCGACGGCCAAGGAAATCGACGAGGCGATCGCCCAGGCCAAGTGATGGTTGTTCGTAAGCGCCGCAACGCTGTTCGCACGGTAGCGTTCCTGTCGCCCTGGCTGATCGGCTTCACGGTCTTCTTCGCCTACCCGCTGCTGTCGACGCTGTACTTCTCGTTCATGCGCTACGACGGGTTCACCGCGCCGACCTTCACCGGCCTGAAGAACTGGGACTATGTCCTGGACAAGTACCCGTTCTTCTGGCAGGGCCTGCGCAATACGCTGTGGCTGGTCCTGGTGATGGTGTCGCTGCGCGTGGTCTTCGGGCTGGGCATCGGAATGCTGGTCACCAAGATCAAATCCGGGCTCGGCTTCTTCCGGACCGTGTTCTATCTGCCGTATCTGGCCCCGCCGGTCGCCGCGACCATGGCCTTCGCCTTCCTGCTGAATCCGGGCACCGGACCGGTGAACCACGTGCTCGGCGAAATCGGTCTGCCGCAACCGGGTTGGTTCAACGACCCGGCCTGGTCCAAGCCGGCGCTGACCATGCTGGCGCTGTGGGGCGTGGGCGATCTGATGGTGATCTTCATGGCGGCGCTGCTGGACGTACCCCGCGAGCAGTACGAGGCGGCACGGCTCGACGGCGCGGGCGCGCCCCAGCGGTTCCGCTACATCACCCTGCCCAACATCATGCCGATCGTGCTGTTCGCGGTGGTGACCGGCGTGATCCAGACCATGCAGTACTACACCCAGGCCATCGTGGCCGGGAAGGTCGCCAGCGGCAAGATCGCCAATGCCGGTGAGCAATTCGAGCCCGGCTATCCGCACGGTTCCACCTGGACGCTGCCGCAGCTGATCTACAACCTCGGCTTCCAACGGTTCGACACCGGCTCGGCCTGCGTCGTCGCGGTGATCCTGTTCGCCCTGTCCATGGCCGCCACGGCGTTGCTGCTGCGCCGCGGGTCCGGCTTCCTGCGAGAGGACTGAGCCATGGCCGTCACATCCCTTGCTCCGGCCCCGGCGGTCGTGGCTCCGCCCGCACCCCGAACCGCCCGGCGCACAACGTTTTTGAACTGGGTGGCGGTGCACGCGCTGGCGATCGCCGCGGCGCTGGCCTTCCTCATGCCGTTCGGCTTCGTATTCCTCACCTCGGTGATGTCGGATCAGCAGGCGCTGACCTCGCAGCTGTGGCCTTCGGGGTGGCATTGGGAAAACTATCTGAAGGTCTGGCGTACGCCCGGCTTTCTCACCTGGTGGCGCAACACCCTGGTGTACGCGTGCGCGGGTACGGCACTCACGCTGCTGTCGAGCGTGCCGGTCGCTTACGCGCTGGCCAAATTCCGTTTCCGGGGTCGCAATCTGGCGCTGATGGGGGTGGTGTCGATGATGATGCTGCCGCCGCAGGTGACCGTGATTCCCATGTATCTGGTGTGGGCCAAGCAGTTTCACCTCACCGGTTCGCTGTGGCCGCTGATCATTCCGATGGCCTTCGGCGACGCGTTCTCGATCTTCCTGCTGCGGCAGTTCCTGCTGACCATTCCGGACGAATATCTGGAGGCGGCCCGCATCGATGGCTGCGGACATCTGCGCACGCTGCTGCAGGTGGTGCTGCCGATGGCCAAACCCGCGATCGCGGCGGTCGCGCTGTTCCAGTTCTTCTATTGCTGGAACGACTATTTCGGCCCGCAGATCTACGCCAGCGAGAATCCGGCGGCCTGGACGCTCAGCTACGGGCTGGAGTCGTTCAAGGGCGCCCACCACACCAACTGGAACCTCACCATGGCAGCGACCGTGCTGGTGATGGCGCCGGTGATCATTCTGTTCTTCTTCGCCCAGAAAGCCTTCATCGAAGGCGTGACACTCACAGGGGTCAAAGGCTGATGTCCGCAGTCAAACTCGCCGTCGTCGGCGGCGGCTCCACCTACACACCCGAACTCATCGACGGCTTCGCACGCCTGCGCGATGTGCTGCCGATCGACGAACTCGTCCTGATCGATCCCGCGACGCAGCGACTGGATCTGATCGCCGGGGTGGCCCGGCGGATCTTCGATCGCTACGGCCATCGCGCCCGGATCACCACGACAGACGATGTGGCATATGGCGTTTCGGGCGCCGACGCCGTTCTGCTGCAACTGCGCGTCGGCGGGCAGGCCGTGCGCGCCGAGGACGAGAGCTGGCCGCTGGACTGCGGCTGTATCGGCCAGGAGACCACCGGCGCGGGCGGGCTGGCGAAGGCGCTGCGCACCGTGCCGGTGGTGCTCGACATCGCCGAGCAGGTCCGCCGGGCCAGCCCCAAGGCGTGGATCATCGACTTCACCAATCCGGTCGGCATCGTGACCCGCGCGCTGCTGGACGCGGGCCATCAGGCGGTCGGGCTGTGCAATGTGGCGATCGGCCTGCAGCGGCGCTTCGCCCGGCATCTGGGTGTGGACCCGCGGCTGATCCGGCTCGATCACATCGGGCTCAACCATCTCACCTGGGAGCGCGGGGTGACCCTGCTCGATCATCCGGGCGCTTCGGTCGGGCAGGAGGTGCTGCCCAAACTGCTGGCCGATTTCGGCGAGGCGATCGCCGAGGAGGTGCGACTGCCGCATTCGCTACTGCGGCGGCTCGGCGTGGTGCCGTCCTATTATCTGCGCTACTTCTATCAGCACGACACGGTGGTGGAGGAGCAGCGGGCCACCGGCTCGCGCGCCGCCGAGGTGTCCGAGATCGAGCGGCAGCTGCTCGACCTGTACGCCGATCCGACGCTGAACGCCAAGCCCGCGCTGCTCGAAAAGCGCGGCGGCGCTTACTATTCCGAGGCCGCGGTGCAGCTGCTGGCGGATCTGCTCGGCACCGGCGAGGGCACCGACACCCAGGTGGTCGACACCCGCAACGACGGCATCCTGCCGTTCCTGCCCGACGAGGCGGTGATCGAGGTGCCAGCCCATGTCGACGCCGACGGCGTCTGGCCGCTGCCGCAGCGTCCGATCGAGCCGCTCTACGCGGGGCTGATCGCACACGTGGCCGCATACGAACAGCTGGCGCTGCGCGCGGCGATCGAGGGCGGCCGCGACCGTGTGGTCGACGCACTGCTCGCCCATCCGCTGATCGGACAGTGGGATACGGCCGAACCGCTGGCCGATCGCCTGATCGCCCACAACCGCGCGTATCTGGGCTGGGCATGAGCGAGCGACCGACGAGCACGGCCGAGCAAGTGCGCGGGGTCCTCGCGATCGACGGCGGTAACAGCAAAACCGATGTGGCGCTGGTCGCGCTGGACGGCACGGTCCTGGGCGCGGCGCGCGGCGACGGTTTCGAACCGCATCGCGACGGCCCGGATCGCGCCATCGAGAAGCTGGCGCCGCTGGTCGAGGCGGTCGCCGAACAGGCCGGGCTGCGGCCGGACCGGTTGCTCACCACGCGGCTGAGCGCCTGTATGGCCAATGTCGATCTGCCCGTGGAAGAACAACGTCTGCACGCGGCCGTGGCCGCCCGGCCGTGGGCGGTGAGCGCGTCGGTGGGCAACGACACCTTCGGGCTGTTGCGGGCGGGCACCGACAGTCCGCGCGGGGTCGCGGTGGTATGCGGGGCCGGAATCAATTGTGTCGGACTGCTACCCGACGGACGCACCGCGCGCTTCCCCGCGCTGGGCAAACTCACCGGCGACTGGGGCGGCGGGGGCGGAATGGCCGCCGAGGCCATGTGGCATGCCGCACGGGCCGAGGACGGGCGCGGACAGCCGACCGCGCTGTCGGCGGCCATCGGGCGACATTTCGGGTTGGCCGGGGCCAATGCGGTCGCGGAGGCAATTCATCTGGGGCGCTTGCCCAGACGGCGGTTGCACGAGATAGTGCGGCTGCTGTTCGCCACCGCCCAGGAGGGCGATGCGACGGCGCTTCGGCTGATCGATCGGCAGGCCGACGAGATCACCCGGCTCGCTGTGGTCGCGCTGCGGCGGTTGCGGCTGTTGGACGAGCCGACGCCGGTCGTACTCGGCGGCGGCGTGCTGGCGGCCAAACAGCCGCTGCTGATCGATAACCTGACCGCCCGCCTCGCCGCGGCGGCGCCGCTGGCCGAACCCCGAATCGTCGTCGCCCCACCGGTTTTGGGCGCGGCGCTGCTGGGGCTGGACCACCTCGAGGCCGACCGCACGGCCTACGACACGCTGCGGGCGGCGTATCCGACCACCGAACAGGACGATGCCGCGGCGCTGTCGACGGAATGAGCTGCGGACACCGGGTTCCCTCGCGTCCCCTCCGGTGCGCGAGGGAACGGTCTCGGCGCCGCTCGTCATTTTGCCAGAAAGTTGCTGAACGGGTTTCGATTCACCGGGCGCGGGTGGTCGACTCGGCGGTTCGGAATCCCGCACTTCCAATTCGAAACGATCGAGCTTCACTATGCCGCCGCCAATGGATGGGGTGCCCGTGAAACGTTGCGCCGTAACGCTATTGTCAGCGGTCGGCGTTGCCTGCCCTCCACTCCGGCCACGGAATGTTCCAGTCGCCCAATCCGTCCAGACCCGGCAGCGTGGGGCCGACGGTGTTCTTCACGATCGCGATATCGCCGCGCTTGGCGGTGTCGTAGACCCATTTGGCGTCGGCCGGGCTGAGATTCAGGCAGCCGTGGCTGGTGTTGCTGTAACCCTGCTGGCCCACCGACCATGGGGCCGAATGCATGAAGATGCCGCTGTAGGACATTCGGGTCGCCCAGTCGACCGGGGTGCGGTAGCCGTTCGGGCCGGTGGCCGCGACGCCGTAGGTCGAGGAGTCCATGATCATGTGGTCGAAGCGGTCGCTCAGGATGTAGACGCCGTTGTCGGTGGGGCTCGAGTTCTTGCCCATCGAGGTCGGCATGGTGCGGATCACCTCGCCGTTGCGCTCGACGGTGACCTCCTTGGTGTCGTCGTCGGCGGTGAAGACCACCGCGTCACCCACGGTGAAGGCGGCGTGGACATCGCTGTCGCCTACCAGACCGTCGCCGAAATCGCGGCCGAACGCGCCGACGTCGACGGTGATGCGCGTGCCCGGGGCCCAGAAATGCTCGGGGCGCCAACGGACCTCGCGATTGTTGACCCAGTAGAACGCGCCCTCCACCGGGGGTGTGGTCGTGATCTTGATCGCGTTCTGCACGGCGTGGCGGTCCGGGATGTTCTCGTCGAACTGGACGGCCACCGGCTGGCCGATGCCCACGATCTCGTCGTCGCCGGGCAGCAGCCACGGATGGGTCTTGTTGCGCGGGGTCAGCGTCGTGAAGTTGACCGTGCTGGCGGCCATACCGCCCAGGCCGACCGCCTCGGCCCGCAATTGATAGGTGCGACCGAATCCGAGCGGTTCGCTCAGCTGCCAGGATCGGCCGTCCGGCGCGAGCCGACCCGCGACCGGATTACCGTCCGGATTGAGCAGGCTCACCTTCGACAGCTGCCCGTCGTCCACGCGAACCTGCAGCGGATCCCCCGGCGAGACGCCCACCGCGCCGTCGGCGACCGGCGTGGTCAACTTCGGTTGGATGAGTTCGGCGATCGGCCTACCCTGCGGCCCCGGCTGCTCGTCTGTGGCTCTCGATTTGGTGCATCCGGTCGCGGCCAGCGCCACCACCGCCAGCACGGCCCCGGCGCCCAGCACCCTCGAACGATGTCGTCCACGCCATATGCCCATGTCCAACCCCAATTCCCTGCCTCGTACGCACCCGAGCCCGCACCGGCTGCGCTGGACGACCCCGCGAACGGAATCGCTCGAGACCCAGTCCGACTATTCTGCCAGCCGCCCCAGGCCACCGAGACGTTCGACACACTCACCCCGGCTCTCCTTCATCCCCCCACCCGCCCCTTCCGTTAACACCCCACCCAAAACCCACCCTGAACAGCCGATTTCACTTTCCTCACCCGCTCCTGTTATGGTTTTCCCCGCACCGGAACGGAGCAAGCCTCCCCTCCGGAAGCACCAGCGCCATTAGCTCAATTGGCAGAGCAGCTGACTCTTAATCAGCGGGTTCGGGGTTCGAGTCCCTGATGGCGCACCCCCAGCGAGCCCCTGACCAGGTGAAACCGGTCAGGGGCTCCCTCAGTTTCATCGCTGGTCGGTGCTATTTCCAAAACAACACCAAAAATCCAGCGCCACACCGTTCGTCAGCGGTAGTCCCGCCGTACCCCCATCTGATTCGCCCCTTCCTGCCGGAACAACCCCTTCCCGGCGAGTCTGACGACCCTCGCCGATACGGTGAACGTCGCCGGTTCTGCCGCGAGATCGAATTGATCCCAGGACGCGGCAGTGCTTCTCCGGGTCGCACGCCTGAGCCGAGGACCAGATCGGCGACATCGAGTACGAGCCGGTTCCGTCTCGGGCCATGCGTATAGGCCGATGTTCCGGGAATTTCGTTCCCCGCCAGCCACTCCCGAAGCTGAGCGCGCAAGCCGCCCAAGCGGTCTCGACCGATGGCCTGAGGCTTGGCCTTGCGTCTGCGTGACGGCGGTCGCCGAGTGACCGGTCGGTTCGATCATCGGCCGGTCAGCGCGGTTCGAGCGCACCGGGCACGTGCCGAGGGGCTCCGGACTTCGCCTACGTCCGTAGCCTCCATCGCGTCCAGCCTCGGTCGCGTTGGTCTCAGTCTTGTTGACAATTCCCCCGCGACGACCACGATTGACTTGATCGTCAGTCAATTCATTTGGTCTACGATAAATCGCGATAGGAAATCGATATGACCGCGGTGCCGTCGTGTATGCGCTTTCAGGTGGGCGGGCAGCGCGCTCGGAAACGACGCACCGGAACTGGATGCGGGTCCGCTCCTCGACGCCGCACGCCGGCAGGTCGAGCCGCTGTTGCGCGCGGCAGTAGATGGGCTCGCGGCCCCGCTTCGACGAATGGCCGGATATCACTTCGGGTGGTGGGATGTCGAGGGTCGTCCCACGGGCTCGACACAAGGGAAAGGGTTGCGCGCCGCAGTGACTTTCGCGTCGGCGCGAGCGTGGGGGCCGATGCCGCTGTGGCGGCGCAGGCGGCGGCATCGGTGGAGCTGCTGCACAATTTCACGCTGATTCACGACGATGTGATGGATGGCGACCACCTGCGTCGCGGCCGGGCGACGGTGTGGCGCGTGTGGGGTGTCGGTGACGCCGTGCTTCTGGGTGATGCGTTGCATGCTTTGTCGACTCGCGTCCTCATCGGCGGTCCGGACCGTGTTGTGGTCCGAGCGGCTGCGCTGATGGCCTCGACGGCTCTCGATCTGTGCGCGGGTCAACATTTCGACTGCGCCTGCGAGCATGGCGGTGGGGTGGAGGTCGCCGACTACCTGCTGATGGCGTCCGGCAAGACCGGCGCGTTGCTCGGGGCCGCGTGTGCGCTTCTGCCCGTCGCTCCACGCGATGGTTGGAGCTCACACCGGTCCGCCACGGCGACCGGATGTCGGTTTCAATGGGGTGGCTTGTGAGCGAGCAGATGCCGCTGCACGGGTGCGCATTCTCCGCTCACCCGTTTCGAGCAGAAGGGGTTCCGGCTGGCCGCGGCGGTCGGCCCGCTACGTTTCGGGCTTGCATTCGGTACCCGGGTACAGGTTTACCGTGAGTTCATGACGATCAACGTGGGTTCAACGGACTGGGCGCCGGATTCGTGCACTCTGCCGACCATCGCCCAGCCGATCCGGGTCGCCGAGTTCGACCAGTTGTTCAGGAGTTCCGCGCGTGCCGTCCATCGGCCCGGCCCGGTGCGGTTGGAGGTGCTGATGGATCCGGCCACCGAAGCTCTCGCGCGGGAGCTGGCGGGGCGCGAGTCGAGCTGCTGCTCGTTCTTCGTCTTCGAATTTTCCAGCACGGCAGAGGGATTGGTGATGAGCGTCGGGGTTCCGCCGGTCCGTACGGAAGTGCTCGACGCCTTCACCGATCGCGTCCACGCTGCGATCGAGGCCCGGCCGTGAGTGCGCTGCGCACCAGCGAGCTCGCGGCCGCGGCCGGGGTCAATACCCAGACGTTGCGCTATTACGAGCGGCGCGGCCTGCTCGCGGAACCCGAACGCACCCTGGGTGGGCACCGGCTCTACCCCGACGCCGCGGTGACCGTGCTGCGGGTGATCAAAGCGGCCCAGCGACTCGGGTTCACCCTCGACGAAGTCGCCGAACTACTGGAAGGTACCCGAGTCGGCTCACGCCGCCGCGCGGACGCGGGGTTGCGAGCACGGGTGGGTACCAAACTCGCCGAAGTCGATGCCAAACTCGCCGAACTCACCGAGATGCGCGACACCCTGCGCGCCGCATCGGCCGCCGGCTGCGAGGACCTGCTGGTGTGCAGCGAATCACCCGGCTGCCCCGTCCCGTTCGACGGCAACCTCGACACAGGCTCCGCAGCACAGCAGGATTGCGCGGGGGGACGTTGTGGCTGTTGAGAAAACGAGCAACCGCCGCCGGTGGGCATCGAGGTACGGACGCTGGTCGTGGCCGCCGATTACGCCTTGGCGCACGGTCACGACGCTACATACACGGAGTGAGTGCGACTGACACCGGCCCGAACATCGCAACGCTGATGTTCATCGCATATCGGTCGGCGGAGAATCGGATCTTCCCCGCGCTGGCCGAGGAGGGCTTCGGGCGAGGTCACTCTCGCAATGGGTACAGTCGATCGGCCAGTGAAGCGTCACAGTGCCCAATCATGTTGACAGAGAGGCGATTGCGTTGCCTCGAGGTCGATGATTCGACTCCTCTGCGTGAGGCGCGGTAGTTACAGTGGACTCGTCCATACACGGACGAAATCGGGTGGGGGATATGACGGCTGGGCGGCGAAAGAACCTCTCGGATCCGCGCGTCGGTGCGCACCGGCCATGACGACACTCAGGAACCGCTTCAACGCGAACCGCTTCTTCTGGCTCGGCATCATCGGCGTGCTGGTGATCGTGCTGCTGCTGGTCGTGTCGAGCACCTACAAGAAGCTCGGCGTCGGAACCCAGGACATCAAGGCCGAATTCGTGCAGACGGCCGGGGTCCGGGTCGGGGACAAGGTCGACGTCGCGGGCGTTCCGGTCGGCACTGTGTCCGGCGCCGAGCTCGAGGGCGATCACGTCCTGCTCACCCTGCAGATCGACAACGATGTGAAACTCGGCCCCGACGCCAAGGCCTCGATCAAGATGGCGACGCTGCTCGGCGCGCGGTACGTGGATTTGGATCCGGGCGACGGCAAGGGGTCGAAGGGTAAGCGAATCCCCAAGAACAACACCGTGGTTCCGTACAACCTGGCCGATGTGGTGCAGATCGGTACCCCGAAGTTCGAGGCGCTCGACACCAAGAAGCTGACCGAATCGTTGAAGGTGCTCGGCGATCAGATCGACGGTTCGCCGCAGCTGACCGCCCAAGCCCTCGACAGCGTCGGCGCGCTCGCCAAGACGATCAACGATCGTCAGCAGCAGGTCGATTCGCTGCTGAAGGATCTGGATCGGGTCACCAAGATCCTGGGCGACAACCGCAACAGCGTGTTGCTGGTGATCACCCAGGGCGAGGCGATCGCGAACCGGGTGATGGAACGTCAGGCGCTGCTGCGTCAGCTGCTCGACAATGTCGCGGCGCTGACCAAGCAGCTGCAGCAGATCGGCTCGGAGAACAACGACCAGTTCGGCCCGACCATCGTGCAGCTCAACACCATTGCCGAGGGTCTGCAGAAGAACAGGGACAATTTGGATCGACTGCTGTCGATCATGCCGGTGTCGCTGCGCTACCTCAACAACGGCTTCGGCAACGGCCCCTACGACGAGGTCGGCACACCGTGGTTCCTGTTGCCGGACAATTGGCTGTGCTTCGCCCGCGTCATCGAGGGCTGCCAAGGATGACGCAGTCCCGCGCACAGGAAGGCCTTCCACCCCAGGCTGCGGCAGCACCAAGTCCCGGAGGGCATTTCGTTCGAAGGCACAGCGCATCCACCGCACTGTTCTCGAACCCGCGGACCGTCCGGCCGGTTCAGTGTTCGGCAGCGGCTTGCCTGCGTCGGTATTCCGCGGCCCTGGCCTGGTAGTTCTTGTGTTCCTGCGCGTGGTCCGGGGGGAGGTGCGGTGCGTCGGGGGATGTGGTGGCGAAGAACCGGGTGAGGGCGGTGTTCGAGCTCACGGCGAGCTCGCCGGATCGCGGGAACATCGCTGTCTCGTAGCGGATGATCGCCTTGTCGAGACTGTCCTCCTCGTAAATGGCGTGCGCGAGTTCCGCGCCGTCGAGTAGTGCGAGGTTGGTGCCGTGGCCGCCGAAGGGCGCCATCAGGTGGGCGGCATCGCCGATCAGGGTGACACCGGGGACGTGGTCCCATGTCAGCGGGGCAGGCAGGGCCCAGAAGCTGCGCGGTATGTAATCGCTGTCGTTGTCGGTGATCAGCGGGCGCATGAGCGGGGACCATCCGCTGAACTCCCGCAGCAGGTAGGCGCGGACGGCTCCGCGGTCGGTGAGGTCGACCCCCGCGGTGACGTCCCAGTCGAGCGGGGCGCGGAAAGCCACGTAGCCGCGGACCACGCCGTTGCTGTTGCGTTGAACGATCACCGCGCGGCCGTCGCCGTCGACGGAGAACATGTGGCCGTCACCGACGATCGCGGCGATCTCGGGATTGCGGGTGTCCACGTCGTCGAAGCGCGCATCGAGAAAACAGACGCCCAGGTACTGCGGTGTCGCGTCGGTGAGCAGTTGCCGGACCCGCGACCACGCGCCGTCGGCGCCGATGAGCAGGTCGACGTCCGCGCTGGCGTTGTCGGCGAACTCCAGCCGGTGCGCCCCGCCGCCGAGCGGGATGGTGTTGACGAGTTTGTGCCCCCAGCGGACCGTGCCGGGCCGTAGGCGCTCGTAGAGCATGGCCCGCAGTTGGCCGCGGTCGATCTCGGGAGCCGCCTCGTCGCCTTCGGCGGGGATGAATTCGGCCAGGACGGTGCCGTGCTGGTCTCGGCGGCTTTTGGCCTGACCCTCGACACGGGCCGATGCCCGGAACGCGTCCATCAGCCCGGCGTCCTCCAAGGCGATCTGGCCGGCGTCGGCGTGCAGGTCGAGCGTCCCTCCCGGATCGCGCGAGTCCACGGCGGCGTCCGCGTCGTAGACGACCGGTTCGATGCCGTGCCCCTGCAGGATACGAGCGCATATCAAGCCGGCGGGACCGCCGCCGACGATGGCGATACGAGGTGTGCTCATGAGGTGAATCCCTTTCACGCACTGTGGCGATGTGGTCGGCGAGAGTGCCGCCTCGGCTCAGATTAGATGAAACGATTCGAAAAGTAAAACGGTTCAATCTTTGGATCGAATCTACCATTGTGATAGATTCAGAGCGTGACCGAGATCGGACGTCGAGAGCGCAAGAAGGCCGCCAACCGCCAAGCCCTGGCCGAGGCGGCGCTGCGGCTGTTCCTGGAGCGCGGCTACGACGCGGTCGGCGTCCGGGAGATCGCCGAGGCCGCCGACGTCTCGGTGGCCACGCTGTTCAAACACTTCCCCGGCGGCAAGGAGGCGCTGGTCTTCGATCAGGACGCCGGGCGCGAGGCAGCGCTGGTCGCCGCCGTCCGCGAACGCCCCACCGGCCAGTCCATCCCCCAGGCACTCCGCGAGCTCCTGCGCGACGAACCCTCCCGCCAGGTTCGCGAAGACCCGCGCTTCGCCGAGTTCCGCCGCCTGATCGACACCACGCCCGCATTGCGCGAATACGCCCGCCGCATGTGGCTACGCCACGAAAACACTTTGGCCACAGCGATCGCCACCGACAGCGGACTACCCGAGAACGACCCCGCCTGCCAGGCCTTGGCCCACTTCACCCTCGAGGCCGTCACCCTCGTCTACGGACGAGACGACGCCGAATCCGCACTCGACCGGATCTTCACCCTCCTCGACACCGGATGGACCGCCACAACGACCACGCCCCTCGGCGAGACCTGACCACCGAACATCGTGAAGTACCTTCTCCGAACAAATCCCACGCCACCGCGCATGAGGGCATCTCGATCGACCAGTAGGCTGGTTGAAGGTTCCGGTGATTGCCGAACCGCTCGAGGCCTCTCTGCGGTCCTGTTTGTCGAATCGTGATGCCACCCGAATCTCTCGGAGGCGAATGTGGTGCCGACCGCAAGCGACACGGACGACCAAGACACCGCGGACGACGGGGTGTGGGACGAGGACGAGTCCCCGACCCTGCGTCGGGCTCGAAAGGAAGCGGAGGTCACCGCCGGTGGGGACTCGATACGGGCGTATCTGAAGCAGATCGGGCGAGTCCCCCTGCTCTCCGCGGCCGAAGAGGTCGATCTGGCGATCCGGATCGAGGTCGGACTGTATGCGGCGGAGAAGCTGCGGGTCGAGCCCGAGGTGTCATCGGGTCTCGACGCGGCACAATGCCGAGATCTGACCTCGATCGTGCTGGAGGGCGCCCGAGCGAAGGATCATCTGCTCGAGGCGAATCTGCGCTTGGTGGTGTCGATCGCCAAGCGGTACAGCGGGCGGGGTATGGCCTTTCTCGACCTGATCCAGGAGGGCAATCTGGGCCTGCTGCGGGCGGTCGAAAAGTTCGACTACACCAGGGGATTCAAGTTCTCGACCTATGCCACGTGGTGGATCCGTCAGGCAATTTCTCGCGCGATGGCCGACCAGGCCCGCACGATACGCATCCCCGTGCACATGGTGGAGATCGTCAACAGACTCGGACGCGTGCAGCGCGATCTGTTTCAGCAGCTGGGCCGTGAGGCCACCGCGGTCGAGGTGGCCGGGGAATTGGGTATCACCCCGGCGAGAGTTATGGAGATTCGGCAGATCGCGCGGGAGCCGATCTCGTTGGATCAGCCGATCGGTGACGAGGGCGCCAGCCAGATCGGCGACTTCATCGAGGACTCAGAGGCCGTCGTCGCGATCGAGGCGGTGGCCTTCACCCTGCTGCAGGAGCAACTACAGGCGGTGCTCGAGACGCTCAGCGAGCGCGAAGCCGGTGTCATGCGCCTGCGCTACGGCCTGGGTGATGGGCAGCCTCGAACCCTCGACGACATCGGGAAGGTCTACGGCGTCACCCGGGAGCGGATCCGGCAGATCGAGTCGAAAACGATGTCGAAACTACGTCACCCGTCCCGCTCACAATTACTGCAGGACTACCTCGAGTAGTCGACCGCGGCGAGGATGTACCGACTTGCCCTCAGAGTTTCGTTCAGGCCATCCTCGGCGCGGGTCAAGGCAGGTTATCCGCGCTTCTTGACCTTGTTCTCGAAGCCTACGATTCCGGATTGCGGATCAGCCGATCCAGCCTTCTTCTCCGCTCGTTTCTCCTTCAGGGATTTGCCCTGACCCTTGGACATCTTGCTACGCGGAGATTTGTCGGACAACTGGTTGGTCCTTTGTTCGGAAGGTCTCGACGACCTCGTTGCCTCGACCCTACGCCACCACAGCTCGTCCCGGTCCCGAGCGTGTTTTCGACGATGGCACCGTGGGTTCGATCACGCCGAGCCGTCCCAGGTAGGGGCCGGATACGCCCGCTCAGCGCACCCGCGCAGCGCCTCAGAGGCGGTCGGGCTCGAGCCGATCGACCGACCAAACCCTTGTCGGGTCGGTCAATTGTGCTGCGGAATACACCATTTCGGGCAACAATTATCGCCGGAGTGCGGCGGGTCAGTCCGGCAGTTGGCCCCTTCGGGGAAATCTGTGGCCACGCTGCGAACGGAAATCGAAGCCGCCGACGCCTCCGGAGAACCAGCGCTCGCCCTGCGCCGCAGCATCGGCCGGACGCGCGACATGTGGCGCGACCACGGCAGTGTCATGCGTGCCCCAGCCGACCACGCCCCCTCGCATGCGACCCGGCGAAACCGATGGGGCCGGGCCCGAAACCGTCACCGGAGGGGGCTGATCTACTCGGGCTCGAGGATTCGGTGGAGAGTGTTATCCGACCGTGCCTTCGATGTGCGCCTTCAGTAGTTCCAGGCCGGGCTGGACGCGTGCGGAGTCTTCGACCGGGTGCGGGCCAGGGGGCTCGGTGTCGGGGATCAGCCGCTGGAAAAGCCTGCAGAACAGGGTCGTTTCGTTGCCGAGGTCGAAGGTGGTGAAGGTGGCGATCGCGTGCATCGCGGGCGCCGGGGTGCCGTCGTCGAGTATGTCGCGCCCGACCACGGTCCACAGTTTGCCGGGCACGCGGGCTACCACGGTGTATTCCTTCGGCTTCTCGTTCAGTTCCGGAAAGATGTACTCGAGCAGCACATCCCCGAGTTCGGCCGGGACGCCCTCGGTGCCGCGCCGCACCTCGGTGCCCGACGCGAAAGGCAGCCATTTCGGCAGGTTCGACCAAGTGGTCACCCAGTCGTAGACGACCTGGGCCGGACGTTCGACGAGGATGCGGTTCTCGACGAACCGGATGTTCAGATTGTCCGGGATCTGGGGTACATACAGGTCAGACATATTCTCTCCCTTGGTGTTCGGGTGCTATCCGGCGTGATGCGCGCCGGTCATCAGTGCGGCGAGGTCTTCGGGGTGCAGGAACGACGGCGGAGGTGGCGGGCCCCAGCTGAACAGGCCCTGGGCGCCTTCGAAGACTTCCGGGGTCCAGAGTTGGTCGTCGATGATCGAGTCCATGTCGGAGTAGTACTCGGAGAAGTTGCCCGCGGGATCTTTGAGATACCAGAAGAAGTTCGAGCCCGCGTGGTGACGTCCGAGTCCCCAGATGTGTCGTTCCGGATGACCCTCGAGCATGGCGGTGGCGCCGCGGCCGACATCGTCGATGTCGTCGAGCTGCCACGAGGTGTGGTGCAGGAAGTTGACCGGCGCGTTGAGTATCAGCACGTTGTGGTGATCGGTGGAACAGCGCAGGAACGCGCCTTCGTCCTTGATCTCGTCGGAAACCTTGAAACCCAGTCCGTCGGTGAAGAAGCGGCGGGTGGCCGCGTAGTCGACCGAGCCCAGAACCGCGTGGCCGAGTTTGCGTGGCCGTATCGGATCGTCGCGCAGCACACCGGGGGCGCGCGTGCCGCGGCGTTCGATGCGTCCCGGCCCGTTGTACGGGGTCACCGGCGCGGCGGGCTGCGTGATGCGATCCGAAATGCGCACCACAGCACGGAAATTGGCGATCGGTTCCGTGGTGGCGACCGAGTCGGTGGTGCGTTCCACGGGCAGGCCGAACGCGCGCAGGCGGGCGGCGACCGCATCGAGGTCGCCGGGATCGTCTGCGCCGATGACGATTTCGGCCAGCCGACGCGATGGGGCTCGGAGGAGTCGGAGCTGGTCACCTCCGTCGCGGGTGGACAGCCAGCCGTCGGGTCGGGGTGTGAGGCCGAATTCGGTGTAGTAGTCGCGTGTCGCGGCCGGGTCGGGAACTCCGATCGTGACCGAGGCCAGTCGGTGCAATGCCATTGTCTCTCCAGGGAATTCGGGGCGCTTACTTCCCGGCCACGACCAGGTGACGCATCTCGCCGATGCCGCGCACATAACTCACCAGTTCATCGCCGGGGGCGAGGTACCGTTGCGGGGTCCGGCCGAACCCGACCCCGGCGGGGGTACCGGTGAAGATCACATCGCCGGGCAGCAGTGGCGTGATCGCCGAGAGCCGCGCGATCAGCTCGGGCACCGGGAAGACCATGTCGGAGGTCCGGCCCTGCTGCATCTGCTCACCGTTGATCAGGCAGCCCAGTGCCAGATCGTCGGGGTTGTCGAACTCGTCGGGGGTGACCAGCACCGGCCCGATCGGCCCGAAACCCGGGTAGGACTTGCCCATGCTGAACTGGGGCGCCGGGCCCACCCGCTGCCGGATTCGCTCCGAAACGTCCTGCCCCACAGACACTCCCGCGACGTGACGCCACGCATCCGCGGCGGCGACGTGGTGCGCCCGGCGGCCGAGCACCACCACCAGTTCGACCTCCCAGTCCACCTTGCCCGGCACCAGCGTGATCGTCCCGTACGGATCGGCCAGCGAGGTGGCGAACTTGGTGAACACCGCGGGCTCCTCGGGCG
This sequence comes from Nocardia pseudobrasiliensis NBRC 108224, assembly GCF_001613105.1. Lineage (GTDB taxonomy): Bacteria > Actinomycetota > Actinomycetes > Mycobacteriales > Mycobacteriaceae > Nocardia > Nocardia pseudobrasiliensis. The sequence continues at coordinate 144,381 of NZ_BDBS01000022.1, forward strand.
CCGCCAATCCCGACTCCGCGGCGTGCTCGGCGTAGTTGAGTCCGATGGCGAACAGCTGCCGCGGATGCGGTGCCGGATTACCGAATTCCGTTGCCGGAACCTCCGATAGCGGTATGCCCTCCGCGGTGACGGTCGTGCAGAACTCGAGCAGTTCGTCCCAGCGTTCGTAGGCGTCCTGGATATTCGGGCCGAACCATCCGCCGCTGGCGCGGGCCAGGTCGACGACGGTGTCGGACGCGGTGATCAATGACAAACGGTTCGAGATGGTAGCGAAACGCATTGTGCTGACTCCTGATTGATGGGGATGGTCACCGCTGCGACGCGAGGTCGCCGTGGGTGGCCGCGGATCGGTAGTCGGTATAGGTGTAGGGGTTGTCGAGAACCTTGGTCTCGGGGATTTCCGGATTCATACCCTCGCGCCAGGCCTGCTCGCCGATTTCGGCGCGCAGGTGGTCGACCGTCGCCTGCACCGCACGCCGGGCCTCGGCCAGGTCGACGCCGACCAGGCGGTGGTCGCGCTTGACGATCCGGCCGTCGACCAGGACCGTGTCGACATCGGCGCGCCGCGCCTGCAGGACCACGTGTGCGTGCGGGTTCAGCAGCGGCGTCATCGCCGGCGACTCGTCGTTGCGTGGTGAGGACGGTCCCACCGCGAAGCACGGACGGACGGTGAAGGGTGCGCGAGTGCATGACGACTCCTCGAATCACAGTGCTCGGCAGGGGCTTCCGGCTCTCCAGGGCCGAGTTGCCTACAGTTTCGAAAGTAGACGCAAACTTTCGAAAGTTCAATGGGTATTCGTAAACTGCTAGACTGTGGGTATGGCGAAGACCGGCGGGACCACCCGCACCGACGGCATCCACCAGGCGTTGCGCGCCGACATTCTCGGCGGTCGGCTGGTTCCCGGCGAACGACTCAAGTTCCCGGACCTCGCCGATCGCTACCAGGTGAGCGTCGGCGCCACGCGCGAGGTGCTGACCCGGTTGGTCGCCGAGGGACTGGTGGTGGCGAAACCGCATCAGGGCTACCAGGTCCGGCCGCTGTCCCATCAGGATCTGGCCGAGCTGACGCAGGCGCGGGCGGAGATCGAATCCCTGGTCCTGCGCCTGTCCGTACTGGAGGGCGATATGCGCTGGGAGGCCGATGCCGTTGCGGCACACCACCTTCTGGAACGCGCGACGTACCGGGACCCGGCGGACCCGGGCCGCCTGACCGACGAATGGTCCCAGGCCCACGCCGCTTTTCACCACGCGCTACTGGCAGGCTGCCCCAACCAGCGGCTGCTCGACACGGCACGATCGCTGCGCCAGGAGGCCGAGCTGTATCGGCAGTGGTCGGTGTCCCTGGGTGACGAACCCGACCGCGACGTCGCCGCCGAACACCGAGCGCTGCTCGATGCCGTCCTCGCCCGCGACGCCGACCACGCTCAGCAACTACTGCGCGACCACATCGCGCGCACCACCCGACTACTGATCAACGGCACACCCACCGACACAGCCGGGACGGATGAATGAAAGACGGTCGCGCTCAGGGCATCTGCCCGGTCGTCAGGGTCGCCGCGCGGTCCCGCCAGACATAGAGCGCGGTGGCCGCGGTGCCCAGGCACAGCGCGAGGGCGCTCAAACCGAGCGACCAGTGCACGCCGATGGCCGCCCCGATCAATCCGACGGTGAAGCCGCTACCGGCGCGCAGGCCGCTGGAGGAAACGCCGTAGAGCCCGATCACCCGACCCCGGTCGGCGGCCGGGGCGAGCAGTTGCACGAGGGTCTGTCCGATCGACATCGACGCCAGGTTCGCCACGCCGCTGACCACCAGCATCACGACCGCGAACGGATAGTTGGCGGTGGCGGCGAAACACAGGCTCGTCAGTCCGTAGATCGCGGTGCTGACGACGGCGGCCGTGACCGTCGGTTTGATCCGTCCGGTGGCCTCGAGCAGGACACCGCCGACGACTCCGCCGACCCCGTTGGCGAACAGCAGCACACCGTAGGTCAGTCCGGCATCGCCCGCGCCGAGGTCGTGCGCGAAGATCGGCATGGACGACTGCATCGATGCACCGACGAAGAACGAGCCGAGCCCGGCGAGCACGATCATGCTGACCATCGTGCGATTCGACCGGACCTCGCGGAACACCCGCACCGAATCGAGCACGCCGACCCGCGGCCGCGGCACATGGCCGTCGCGCGTGTGACCGGTGAACTTGGTCCGGAACAGGAACAGCGTAAGCGGCAGGTAGAACACGATATTGGCGAATATGCCCGCGGTCGGGCCGAGTCCGAGCAGCAGCGCCGAGCCGACCACCGGGCCGAACAGGATGCCGAGGCTGCGGAAGGTGGCATTGAGCCGGACCGCGCTGGGCAACTCGTCGCGCCCGACGAAGTCGTGCAGCATCAACTGCTCCCCCGGGCCCCACAGTGATCCGGCGCAGCCGTGCAGCACGAGCAGCACGCACGCCTGCCATACCTGAAGTGATCCGGTGAGGAACAGCACGCCCCAGGCCGCGGAGACGGCCATGAACAGGACCTGCGCCGCCTGGATGAGCCGACGGCAGTCGTAGCGATCGGCGAGCGATCCGAAGTAGACGGAGAACAGCAGGAACGGCACCCAGTGGCTGATCACCTCGAACCCGGCCAGCGCCGGCGAGTGGAACTTCTGCCAGAGCACCCAATAGGTGATGACGTGCTCGATATTGTCGGCCATCATCGCCAGCGCGGCGCCGAACAGGTACGGCCGGCAGTCGCGGTTGCGCAGGGCCGCGAACTTGCGGACCGGGGCGGGACCGGAGGTTTCGGAATCGGATTCGAGGACGTGGGTGGCGACCCCGCAGGCGTTGCACATGGTTGTGTTTTCTCTTCAGGGGACCGGAATCCACCGGTCGGGCAGCGGAATCCGCGCGACAGCCGTCTGCATGCCGTCCGCCACGGGGTGGTCGATCGAGTCGAAACCGTCGGCCATTCCGCTACAGTAGACGCAACGTTGCGTTGCGGCCAGCCGAGTACGCCACGCTCCCGCCCGGAGGAGAACGCCAATGACAGGCGACACCGGCCGCACCGCCCACCGCGGAAATCGGTACCAGCGCAGCGAGAAAGCCCGGCGCGCGGTACTCCACGCGATCGACGACCTACTGGTCGAACGCGGATTCGCCGGGCTGACGATCGAAGGTATCGCCGCCAGGGCCGGCGTCGCCAAGCAGACCATCTACCGCTGGTGGCCGTCCAAGACCGAGATCCTGCTGGACGCCTTCACCGACGACGCCGCACAGCACCTCACCCCGCCCGATAGCGGCGACCTCGGCGAAGACCTGCGAATCCACCTGCACAACCTCGCCGAATTCCTGACGACGTCGGACGCCGGAGCCGTCTTCCGGGCCCTCATCGGACAGGCGCAGCACGATCCGGAGGTCGCGACCAAGCTACGCACGGACCATCTCGGCCACCAGCGTGATCGCGAGCGCCTGCCCCTGCAGCGCGCTCTCGCCCGCGGCGAGCTGCCGCCCGAGACCGACATCGACTTCCTGGTCGATCAGTTGGTCGGCCCGATCTACTACCGCGCGTTGGTGACCGGTGAGCCCGTCTCGAAGGAGTTCACCGACCGGCTCGTGGCCCGAGTGCTGCGTTGACCACAGTCTCCGCATCAAGGCATGCGGCAGACACCACCCAGGATCACCACCTTGGTGGCGGGCGCTTCGCTGTCGAGCCAATGCTGAACAGGCACCAGACCGGGGGCGAGGAATTCGAATCCGTCGAAATAGCTTGCCATCTCGGCTCTGGAACGGAAGGCGCCCTGGGCCGAGCTACCGGCGGTGTGCACCTTCGACTGCGAGATGAAAGCGTGGTCGCTTTCGTCGGATACGTGCGTGAAGACCAGATAACTTCCCGACACCATCACACTGCGGAGTCGTGCGATGATCTCGGCGGGATGTTCGTCGTCCATGACGAAGTGCAGGACGCCGACGAGCAGGATCGCGACCGGCTGATCGAAATCGATCAGCGCCTGTTCCCGCAGCCGGTCGATGATGTCGTCGGGATCGCGGACGTCTGCCAGCATCGAGGTCACACCGGGCGCACCGGACAGATACGCGTTGGCGTACGCGTACACGACCGGGTCGTAGTCGATGGACACCACCCGCGCCGACGGATCGATCTTCTGGGCCACCTCGTGCACATTGGGCGAGTTCGGGATCCCCGCACCGAGATCGATGAACTGGCGCACACCCGCATCGGCAGCCAGCGCAACGGCTTGCAGCAGGAACTGGCGGCTGTACCGGGCCAAGGCCCGGTTGTCCGGCGCGATCGTCAACATCTCCTCGGCGAACGCCCGATCCACCGCGTAGTTGTCCCCACCGCCCAGTACATAGTCATAGACCCGAGCGGCATTCGGCTTGGACGCATCGACACCCGTCAACACCCGGCTGGGTTCCGACACCACATCCTCCTCGATAGGCTCGCCCATCGAAGCAAGGTATCGGTACAGCTCAGCCCTGCAAACGGCCGACCGGACGGTACTGTCACGCACCGGATTTCAACCCTGCCTCTCGCCCTACAAGACTGCCAGATCAACACGATGCGATCGAGCCCCGCCCCCGGCGTAACCCATCCGATGACGCACCGCGCCCCGGCTGTGAAGCTCAGCGCGCGTCCAGTCCGCCACCTGCCAGCACGGCCGCGAGGCCCTCTCGCAGATCCTTCACGAAGTAATCCGGGACCTCGAGGGACGGGAAGTGTCCCCCAGCCTCCGGGGCCCGCCAGCGCACGATCTGCCGGAAACGCTCCTGCGCCCAGGGCCGCGGGCATTTCTCGATGTCGCGGGGGTACACCGTGATCGCCGCTGGAACATCGACTCGGAGATCAGGATCGAGGGAGTTGTGGCTCTCGTAGTAGATGCGGGCGGCCGATGCGCCGGATCTGGTGAGCCAATACAGGGTGACGTCGTCGAGGATGCGGTCTCTGGAAATGCGTTCGAAGGGGGTGTTTTCGGTGTCCGACCATTCGGCGAATTTGTCGAGGATCCAGGCGAGGAGGCCGACTGGGGAGTCGACGAGTGAGTAGCCGATGGTTTGGGGGCGGGTCGCTTGCTGTTTCGCGTAGGCCGCTCGGTGGCGCCAGAAGTTGTGGGTTTGTTCCGTCCAGGTGCGTTCGGTCGCGGTCAGGCCGTCTGTTGTCAGGCCGGGCGGGGCCTGTGGGGTGGTGGTGTGGATGCCGAGAACCTGTTCGGGGAATCTGCCGCCCAGGACCGTGGTGATCACGCCTCCCCAGTCGCCGCCCTGGGCGACGAATGCGCGGTAGCCCAGGCGGTCCATCAATTCCACCCACGCGGCCGCGATCTTTTCGGTTCCCCAGCCGGTGGTGGCGGGTTTGCCGCTGTAGCCGAAACCGGGTAGCGAGGGGGCAACGACGTGGAACGCCGGTGCGTCCGCGTCCTTCGGATCCGCCAATTCGTCTATGACATCGACGAACTCGGCGATACTGCCCGGCCAACCGTGCGTCAGGATCAGCGGAGTGGCATCCGCGCGGGCCGATCGGCGATGCAGGAAATGGATGCCGAGATCGTCGATGGTCGTGCGGAACTGGCCGATTCGATCGAGGCGCTCCTCGAAGGACCGCCAGTTGTATTCGGTGCGCCAGTAATTCACGACGTCGACGAGGTCGGCGAGTGGAACGCCCTGTTCCCATCGACCGGGGACCGTCTCGGCCTCCGGCAGCCGCGCCGCGGCCAATCGCGCGCGCAGATCGTCGAGATCGGCATCGGTCGCGTGGGCTTCGAATGCTTGCACGTCGGACATGAGACCTCCTGCTCATCGCGAAGCCGGTTCATCGAGAACCAGCTAAGACGGTTCTAACACGTGTCGATGACAGCCCGCAACCGTCTAAGGTGGTTCCAATGAATGCCCGGTTCCCCGAATTCCGGCTCGGCAACGTGCTGGCGACCAGCTTCACCGGGACGCTGTCGGAACGGCACGGCGATCCGGTCGAGCGCATTCCCACGCCGCACCGACTCGTCGACTGGCTGACCGTGAGCGGCCTGGCCGTGACGTCCTGCACCACCGTCCAGCTCGAACTCGCTTGGGAGCTGAGGGAATCCATTCACGCCGCGGCGACGGCCGCCGCACTCCAGGACGCCCTGCCCGCGGCCGCCGTCCAAGTGATCAACGCCCGAAGCACCCAGGGTCGAGCCGCGGCCGTCCTGACAACCGAGGGCGCTCGACAATGGCGGCTCAGCTCACCCACCCGCGTGGAGGACGCCCTGGGCGTGATCGCCGCCGACGCGATCGACCTCATCTCCGGCGAACGAGACGGAAGACTGGCCCTGTGCGCCTCGCCGACCTGCCGAGCCGCCTTCTTCGATACCAGCCAGAGCCGCACCCGCAGATGGTGCGATATGAACACATGCGGAAATCGCCAGAAGAAGGCGCGCTTCCATGCCAACCGGGGCAGATGACCAGTTCCTCGCCGCGGCAACGGTATTCGGTGGCCGCCGGACCGGTCGAGCATCGCCTCCACTCGCGAATCGTGATAGTGGGACAGCGGCGAATAGGCACTCCCTACGCCGAGACCACCATCGCGGCATTGAAACCGCCGTGCCCCCTGGCCAGGATCAGCGCGTTCGAGATGGTCAGTGGGCGCGGTTCGAGGACCAGGTCGAGTTCGTAATCGGGAACCGGTTCGGTGACATGGACCGTCGGGGGTATGACGCCCTGCTTGATCGCGAGCAGCGCGGTCGCCACGTCCAGGGCCGAGGACCCGGCGGCCAGGCGGCCGGTCATGGTCTTCGGGGCGGTCACCGGAACTCCGCGCGGGCCGAACAGGGCGCGTAGGGCCGCGGCCTCGACCGCGTCGAGATCCGGGGAGCCGTCGGCGTCGGCGAACACCACATCGATATCCGCGGGGCCCAATCCGGCGTCGGCGAGGGCCAATTCGGCGGCCTTGCGTAGATTCGGCTCCCGTCCGGAATCGGCGGGCGGATCGAAAGTGGCCGCGTATCCCGCGATTTCGCCGTACCAGTCGACGCCGCGGGCGGTGGCCGACTCGGCCGATTCCAGAACCAGCAGCGCGCCGCCCTCACCGGGGACATGGCCGTTGGCCTCGCGGTCGAAGGGCAGATACGCGCGACTCGCATCGGTGTCGCGGCTGATTCGGCCATTGGTCATCTGGGCGACCCAGCCCCACGGACACGGCGATCCGTCGACCGCGCCCGTGATCACACCGGCTATACCGTCGCGAACCGAACGCCGCGCCTGGCCGATCGCGTCGAGCCCGCCCGCCTGATCGGTCACCAGTACGCCGCTCGGGCCGCGCGCATTGTGCCGGATGGAGATCTGGCCGCTGTTCACCGCGTAGAACCAGGCGAAGGATTGATAGGCGCTGACATGTTCCGGTCCCGAACTCCAGAGCTTGTGCAACTCGCGATGACCGAATTCGAAGCCGCCCGCGGAACTGGCGGTGATCACGCCGAGGCCGTATTCGGGCAGCGAGTCGGCGTCGGTCCCGGCGTCGGCGAGGGCGAGATCCGCCGCGACCAGAGCCAATCGGGTCATATGGTCGGTCTGCGGGATGAGGCGCGGCGGCAGATGGTCCTTGGCCACGAATCCGGGCACCTCACCGGCGAGGGTGCTCGGATATCGGCTCGGGTCGAATCGGGTGATCCGGCCGATCGCGCTGTGCCCCCGCATGGTCGAGGACCAGTGCTCCCGCGCGCCGATGCCCGTCGGCGCGACGACCCCCATTCCGGTGACGACGGTCGCGGTCACGCCCGCACCCCCGCCGGAGTGGAAAGCACCATGGCGCTTTGGAATCCGCCGAATCCGCTGCCCACCGTCAACACCTTGTCGATCCGGTGTTCGCGCGCCACCAGCGGTACATAGTCCAGATCGCATTCCGGATCCGCTTCGTGCAGATTGGCGGTCGGCGGCACGACATTGTTCTCCATCGCCAGCACGCACGCCGCGATCTCGACCGAGCCGATCGCACCCAGCGAATGTCCGATCATCGACTTGATGGAGCTGACCGGCGTCCGATACGCGTGAGCACCGAGACTGCGCTTGAACGCCGCGGTCTCGTGGCGATCGTTCTGCTTGGTGCCGGAACCGTGGGCGTTGATGTAGTCGATATCGGTCGCCGCCGCGCCCGCCTGCGCCAGCGCCGCGGTGATGGCGTGGGCCATCTCGACACCGTCGGGGCGCAGGCCGGTCATGTGGAAAGCATTGGAGCGCGAGGCGAATCCGGCGATCTCGGCGTAGATGTGCGCACCCCGCGCACGCGCGTTGTCGAGGGTTTCCAGCACGAACACCGCCGAGCCCTCGCCGAGGACGAAACCGCTGCGGCTGCGATCGAACGGCCGGGAGGCCGTGGCGGGATCGTCGTTACGCGGTGTGGTCGCCTTGATCGCGTCGAAGCAGGCCACCGTGATCGGGGAGATGGGCGCATCCGTCGCGCCCGCGATCATGACCTCGGCCGAACCGTCGCGAATCAACTCCGCCGCCCGGCCGACCGCGTCGAGTCCGGAGGTGCACCCGGTGGAGACCAGCGAGACCGGCCCTTCCGCGCCGACCTGCCAGGCGACCTCTGTGGCGATCGAACTCGGCACCATGTAGTCGAACAGATGCGGCACCGCATACTCGTGATCGACCAGCCACTCCTTACCGCCATCGCTGACCACCGAATATTCGGTCTCCAGACTCATCGTGCAGCCGACGGCGCTACCGATCACCACACCGAAACGATGCGGATCCAGTTGCGCCGCATCCAATCCGCTGTCCTCGACGCACTCCCGCGCGCAGACCACCGCGAACTGCGCCGCGCGGTCCATGCGCCGCGCCTGCTTGGGCGACAATCCCGAGCGCAGCGGATCGAAATCGCATTCCGCGGCGATCTGCGAGCGGAACGGCGACGGATCGAAGAACGAGATCGTCCTGGTCGCGGTGCGGCCCGTCGACAGCAGATCCCAGAAGGACTTCTTGCCGTTGGCATCGGGCGCGATGACGCCCACACCGGTGATCACCACGCGGCGGTTCATAGCAGACCTCGCAGTCGGGTCTCGCACAGATGGTTCGAGCTGGTGCTGAGCGCTCGCAGGGCCGCGGCGTGCGAGCGGAACTGCTCGTGCCGCGTGGCATTTCGGAACGATTCGGGATCGGTCCAGTGCGCGATATTGATGTAGACGTCGGCTCGACCCAATGGCCGCACCAGGGTGTGCTCCAGAAAACCCGGTTGGCGCACCATGAATTCGCTGGTTTCGGCGAACGCCCGCTCGAACTCCTCGGGTGGCGCGTGCAAGGTGAACGTGTTCACGAACGTGACCGTCTTGCTATCCGCCGGGTCGGCTTCCTCAGACCGCATTCGATCGATCTCCTCTGTGGACCACCGGATTCTCCGGCTTCATCACCACCGTGACGTCGCGTTCTCGGATCCGGCTAAAGGACCGCTGGGAGCGCGCGGTCCCCGTGGCCGGTTCGAGCGGGTCTCTAGGCGGCGCTGCCATCCTCGGATCGGGGGGTCGCATCAGGAGAAGAGGACACCGAATGACGCTGCAGATCGAGCAGGAAACCTCGTTTGCCGAACTCTATGCCGCGGTCGCGCAGTTCTATGCCCGGCACATGTACCAGTTGGATTCCGGCGCGGCCGAGGACTGGGTGGCCGGATTCACCGAGGACGGGGTCTTCGCCCCGCCGTCGGCGCCCGAGCCGATCCGCGGTCGCGAGCAGTTGCTCGCGGGGGTTCGCGCCGCCCGCGCCAAATTGGCCGAAGCGCAGGAACAGCACCGGCATACGATGCTCAATCTCGATATCCGCCCGCAGGACGACGGCACCATCGCGGTGCGCGCCTATACCCAGATCATCGCCACTCCGCGCGGGGGCGAGCCACGACTGCATCTGATGTGCGTGAGCCACGACGTGCTGGTGCGCGAGGCGGGCGAGTTGCTGATCAAACATCGGCGCGTCACTCGCGACGATCGTCCGTGAGCACGCCGCGGGGTCCAGCGATCCTCTAGTTCGCCACGGGGACGTGGTATCACGGTGAAAACAGGGACAAATCGGACCTTGGATCGGATTCGTGATGGGGGAGCCTGATGAAGTTGGGTGTTCTCGGACCGCTGTCGGTTGTCGCGGACGCGTCGGCCGAGGCGGTGAACCTGGCGCCGAGCGCGCCCAAACTGCGCAGCGTGCTGGCCATGTTGACGGTCTACGGCGATCAGGTCGTCCCGGTCGCGTTGCTGATGCGCGAGCTGTGGGACGGCGTGCCGCCCACCAGCGGACTGAATACGCTGCAGACCTACATTCTCGGCGTCAGGAAACTGCTGTCCACCGCGACGGGCGTACCCGTCCCCGAGGTCGCCGCGGAGATTCTGACCACCGGGGCGGGCGGGTATCTGCTGCGCACCGAGTACGCGACGCTGGATCTGAAGTGCTACCACACACTGGTCGCCGCAGGTCGTGAGGCGTTGATGGCCGAGGACGACCAGCGCGGCGTCCGACTGCTCTCCCAGGCCCTGCGGCTGTGGCGCGGGCCCGCGCTGGTGGACGTTCCGGCGGGTCCGGCGCTGGAATCCAAACGGCGGCAACTGGAAGCGTCGCACGACGTCATCCGCGAATACCGCCTGGACGCGCAGCTGAGATTGGGCCACTACGGTGAAATCCTCGGCGAGCTGGCGGAATTGACCGCGCAGAATCCGCTGGGCGAGGGAATCCACGTCAAATACATGCAGGCCCTGCACCTGAGTGGGCGACGAACACAGGCCCTCGAGGTGTTCCATCGACTGCGCGGCAATCTGGTCGCGGAACTCGGATTGGAACCGGGGCGGTTCGTGCAGCAGGCCTATCGGGCGATTCTGGATCCCGAGCTCGATTTCGACGAGGCCCTCACCCAGGTGCGCCCGAACGATGCCGACGCGCGCACCCTGGTCTGGGGCCACGGCCGTAGATATTGACGACCCGCGCCCGATTCCGGACGCGGGTCGTCGCCGTCGCTCCCCCGTCAGGCCAGATGCGCCGACAGCAGCCAGGCCGGAATCGATTTGCGGATACCGCCCTCATCACGCAGATCGTCGCCGACGACCTCACGGTAGTTCGGGAAGCTGTCGGGGAAATTGGCGTGTACGCGGGCCGGACGGATCTCGTCGATCTCCCAGTACGCGCCCACCACCGCGCGCAACTCGGCCTCGGTGACCGGCTGGATGTGGCCGACCGGCACGGTCGCCTTGTCGAGCACCAGCACGAAGTAGGAGGCGCCGGGTGCCGCGGCGCGCACGATCGATTCCTGGTAGCCCTGACGCAATTCGACCGGCATCGAGTGGAACAGGGTGCTGTCGACGATGGTGTCGAAGCGGCCGTCGTAACCGGTGAAGGCGCTGATGTCGGCGACCTCGAAGCTGGCGGTGTCTAGTCCGCGCTTGGCGGCCTCGGCGCGTGCGAGCTCGATCGCGGTCGGCGACTGGTCCAGGCCCACGACCGTGAAGCCTCGTTCGGCCAGATACAGCGAGACCGCCGCCTCGCCGCAGCCCGCGTCGAGCACCTCGCCGCGGAACTTGCCCGCCTCGATGAGCGCGGTGATCTCGGGCTGCGGTTCACCGATGCTCCACGGCGGCGCATCATCCTCCCCGACCTCGGAAGCCTGGTCGCGATAGGCGGAATCCCATCGCTGTTCATCTGTGGGTGAGTACGTCATACGTCGTCCTTCTCGGAGGTGGATCAGACGGTGGCGACGGCTTCGGCGCGCCGGATGTGCTCGGCGATCGCGTCGACCAGGGCGGGCTGGACTGCGGTCGGGAAGGTGTGGCCGAGGCCGGGGATGACCAGCAGTCGCGCGCCCGGAATCTGTTCGGCGAGGAACGCGCCGTGCGGCGGCTGATGAACCGGATCCTGCGGGCCCTGGATCACCAGCGTCGGCGTATCGACATTCGCCAATTCGCCGCCGCGACCGGTGAGATCGGCGGTCTCATCGATATTCGGCTCGCGCCGGCTCGCCACGCCGGAGTGCGCGATCTCGCGTTCCTCCCAGCGCCGGAACTCGGCCGCGTCGAACGGCAGCTCGGATCCGGACATCGCCCGCGCCAACGCGACTCGTCGATCCAGTTCGGCCTCGATATCGTCGAGCAGCGGGGGCTGCATGATCAGATCGAGCACCTCGCGGCGCGGTGCGGGCAGTCCGCTCGGGGTCGGCTCGCCACTGTAGGCGCAGTCGCAGCTGGTGAAGAAGTCCACGCTCAGCGCGGCCGCGCCGGTCATGGTCAGGCTACGCAGCCGATCCGGATAGTCGATGGCGACCAGCTGTCCGGTCGCGGCGCCCAGCGCGAAGCAGACCAGATGCACCCGGTCGATGCCCCAGCCGTCCAGTACCGCCATCGCGTCGGCGGCGAGTTCGTAGAAGGTGTACGGCTTCTGCTCGGCCGCGAGGGAGACCGTGCGCCCGGTGTCGCGGTGGTCGTAGCGAATGACGTGCAGGCCCTTCGCCGCGAGGCGCTCCACGAACTCGTCGGGCCAGCCCCGCGAGCTGTGTGCGCCGAGCAGCAGGACCGGCGGGTCGCCCGGATCGCCGAAATCTTCGGTCCACAGGCGGAGATCGGCTGTGGAGACGACGCGTTCTGCCATGGAATTCACGCTTCCTTTCTGGTGGGACCCGGCTCGACCGAGGGCAGGCCCGGATCCACCGTGCCCCACCGGGCTAGAGGCACGGTTCGAAGGACACTCGAACTTCGGTGAGAGCGCGCTCGCACCGCCGAACTCGGTGCGGGCGCGCCCATTTCAGCGGAACAGCTCGGCGTTGGCGAGGGCCCAGGCGGCGAAGGTGGTGGCCTGGCCGGTGAGGTCGGCCACGGTGCTCTCCGCGGGCTGGGGGTTCTCGACGCGATTGGCGAGGCCCTGGACGAACCAATTCGCGAAGTAGTCACCCATCACCGGCTCGAGCTGCGTGGTGAGCTCCTCGGGCGAGATTGTCACGAACGACAGATCGCGACCGATCGCCTCGGCGATATGCTGCAGACGCTTTGCCCTGGTGATGGTTTCGGGCCCGGTGAGCCGGTAGGTCACACCGAGATGCCCCTCACCGAGCAGCACATGCGCCGCGACCCGGGCGATATCGTCCATGGCGATGGGGGCGTCCGCGGAATCCGGATAGGGTTCGCGCACCGCACCCGTTTCGCGAATCTGATCCGCCCAGTCGACGGCGTTCTCCATGAATTCGAACGCGTGCAGATGAGTGAAGCCGACGCCCGAATTCTCGACCGCCTGCGAGACCGCCGTCCAGGTCGAGGTTTCGTCGCCGGACAGATCGACAATGTGGCCGACCCCCGCCTGCCGCGCCAATTCGACTACCTCGGCGGCGGTTTCGCGCGTCGGCGCGAGATACATCCGGTCGACGCCCTCGAAGGCCGCCGGCAGGGAGGCCGGCCGCTTCAGGTAGCCCTTGACCACCTCGACCTCGGGCGGGAACGCCGTGCGTTCCGGGTGATTCGACAGTGCGCGAATATCTTCGGCCCCCAGACTCACGAGGTGATTCACGACCATGCGGCCGATATTTCCGGTGGCACCTGTTACTAGAATCTTCATGCCGCCCAAGCTATCTCGCCACGTGGCGGTCGCGCACATAGAGTTGAGCGTACTGGGCTCAACTTCACCTCGCGGCGGGGTTCGGCCGCAGCCGACGCCGCACTCGAAAACATTGGGCCACAACCAATCACAATACCGTCTCCTCCGAATTCCCCGGCCCGCAATACCATGCGCGCACCATTCCTGCCCGTTAGTCTCGCCGCAGCCGGTCGAATTTCGCTGGAGCGCCGCCTCCACCACGCCGTACAGGGCTTCCGTACTCGATCCTGCCGGTCGGAAACAACCCCCAAATATCAAGGGGGACAGGCCCGATGGATATCAAACGCGATCCGTTGACGAATACGGACAAATCCGTATATGGTCTGGTCGTACCGACCGATCAGAATTTGGTCCGGGGAGACTTGAAGATCCATATGAGGACCACACGTCCTCATTCTCGAAGCAAGGCGCCGTAAAAAAGGCGCGGCTGTTTAGGGGGAAGTATGGAATTTGGCGTGCTCGGTCCTCTCTCGGTGGAGCATGAGGGAAAGTCGAATGTCCCCAGCGCTCCGAAACTACGCACCGTATTGGCGATGCTGCTGGTTCACTCCGATCAGGTGGTGCCGGTTTCCTCGCTGATCACCGACCTGTGGGATGAACTACCACCGGCGAGCGGGCTCACAACACTGCAGACCTACGTGCTCAACCTGCGCAAGTACTTCGCGGGCGTGACCGGTCTGTCCGCGACGGAGGTCGCCAAGAACATCCTGATCACCCGCCCCGGCGGCTATCTGCTGCACGTCGAGCCGAATGCCCTCGACATGCATCGCTACGAGGCCCTGGTCGAATCCGGCCTGTCCGCGCTGGCCGCCGGAAACGACGAGGAGGGCATCGCCGATCTGGACGCCGCGCTGCGCACCTGGCGAGGCCCCGCGCTGGTGGATGTCACCGCCGGGCGGGTGCTGGCGTCCAAGGCGCTGCAACTGTCCGAATCACGGCTCGTCACAATCGAATACATGCTCGACGGCGAACTTCGCCTGGGCCGGTATCGGGAGGTCCTGTCCCGGCTCGCGGCACTGTGCGCCGAATATCCCCTCAACGAGCGGCTGCACGCGCAGTACATGCGCGCGCTGCACCTCAGCGGGCGGCGCGCGCAGGCCCTGGAGGTGTTCCACCGCCTGCGCGTCGCCCTGGTCGACGAACTCGGACTCGATCCGGAACGCGGCCTGCAGGAACTGCACGCGGCGATCCTCGGCGTCGACGACGACGCGCATATCCTCACCCGCACCACCCGCCCCGCCATGCTGGCCGGCGCGGCGGCCCGGCTGCGCTGAACCGACGGCCCGCGCCCCGTTGCCCGAGTGGAGATCACCAGCCCTACACTCGGGCAACGGGTTTCGGGTTGGAGAATCGCCGCTGCATCGGAAGTTCCACCAGCCGGTGCATCCCCCAGGCCAGCAGCACCGTCCCGCCGAGGCTCAGGACCCACAGCCCGATCGCCTGCGCGAGGGTCGGCTGGAATTCGGGGCCGTAGAACCGATACAGGTTGTACAGGGCCAGCTCGTGCAGCAGATAGAACGCGAACGAGATGTCACCGAGCCACACCATCGGACGGCTCGCGAGCCACGACGGCCTGTCCTCGACATCGGCGAGGGCCGCGGCCGGGATGAGGAATGCCAGCGGTACGACTGTGGCCGCCACGATTCCGAATGTGGTGGGCAGGAACGACGCCGCCAGATATCCGGCGACGAACGCCAACCCCGCCCACAGCGCCCGCACCCGCGGCAGCCCACCCGTCATGACGATCCGCGCCATCACCATGCCCAATACGAAATCCAGCGCGCGGACCGGCGGGAACACGTAGACGAACCAGTACTCGTATTCCGGCGTGGCCTCCCACCACACCTGCGGCTGCGACGGCAACAGCTTGGCGATGACGGGCATCGACACGACCGCGGCCATGATCCCGCCCGCCCACCACCACAGCCGCTCCGGCCGTATCCGGCGCACCAGCACGATCAGCAGCGGAAACGACAGATAGAACAGCGCTTCCACCGACAGCGACCAGCTGACGTCGTTGACGCCGAAGGCCACGTCCAGGTCCGGCCACCACGCGTGCACCAGCAACAGCTGCTGCACCCAGCCGACGATCGCCCGCCCGGTCAGCAGCATGAACGCGACCGCGATCAGGAACGCCACGAAATGGTTCGGATAGATCTTGAAGAACCGCCGCCGCCAGAACCGGGCCGGACTGTCGTCCTCGCGCGCCGACCAGGTGAGCACGAATCCGCTGAGCACGAAGAAGAATCCGACGCCGATATAGCCGCCCATCTTCACCACGTGCATGAAAACCTCGGAACCGTCGCCGGGCGGCAACAGACCGGGTTGGTAGGCGGCATGCGTGGTGAACACCAGCAGCGCGGCGATCCAGCGCAGTCCGGTCAGCGACGGCAGCCGGGTGAGGCGCCGCCGCGGGGTCTCGACACCGTTCACGACTCCTCCACCAGCGCAACGGCTCTGGCCCAGCCCGCACCCGCCCGCGCCACCTTGACCGGGAAGCAGATGACGGTGAACCCGTGCGACGGCAGGCTTTCCAGATTCGCCAGCCGCTCCAACTGGCAGTACTCCCGGTCGCGCCCGGCGAAATGCGCGGGCCACAGCACCGACCGGTCCCGGGTCTGCCGGTAGCGGGCGATGATGTCGGTGAAGGGCGCGTCGAGGCTGAACGCGTCCGTGCCGATCACCTTCACCCCCAGATCCAGCAGGTAATTCGTTGCCGCCCCGTCCAATCCGGCGAAGTCGGTGAAGTATTTCGGCGTGCCCTCGTGCCGCTGCGCACCGGTGTGCAGCAGCACGATATCCATCGGCTCGGGCTCCCGGCCGATCCGGGCGAACTCCCGCTCCAGCGTCTCCCGGCCCACCGCGCCGGTCGGCGCGTCGGCCAGATCGAGTACGAGGCCGGGGCGGTGGAACCAGTCCAGCGGCATCTCATCGATGTGGCGAGGACCGCCGTCCCGATAGGCCGCCCGCGCGCCGTAGTGCGACGGGGCGTCGACATGCGTGCCGGTGTGTGTGGTCAGGCTCAGCCGGTCCAGCGAGAGGAATTCGCCGTCGGGCAGGTCGTCCACTTCGAAGTCGAGCCCGAAGTGCTCGGCCATCTCCTCGCTCATATGCCGAGCGCCCTCCGCCGGGGTGAGCACGGTGTGCTCCACCGGATCGGGTTCGTAGTACTCGCTGTCCACCGGCGAAGACAGGTCGATGATGCGCATCCGCCCTCCTAGGTCATGCCCTACCGAGGGTGGTCGCGGGCCCTAGAACTTCGGTGGAGGTTCGGGAGAGCGGAACCACCCTTGGCGCCGACCACTGCTGGAGCGATATTCGAGCGCGCCACACGACGCTGTGCAGATGCGCGTCCTGATCGCAACGTGGAACATCCCCGGCCGCCTGCCCGCGTTCGGCGCGGGCCCGGATTTCGATTCCGAGGGCCGGTCGTGAAGGGCATAATCTTGGCGGGCGGAGCCGGTTCGCGGCTGCATCCGATCACGCGCGGGGTGAGCAAACAGCTGGTCCCGGTCTACGACAAACCCATGGTGTACTACCCGCTGTCGACCCTGATGATGGCAGATATCCGGGACATCCTGGTGATCACGACACCGGCCGACGCGGGAGCCTTCCGGCGATTGCTGGGCGACGGTGCGCAATACGGGCTGAATATCGGCTACGTGGTGCAGCCCGAACCCGACGGACTGGCCCGGGCATTCGTGCTGGGCGCGGATCACATCGGTACGGATCCGGCCGCACTGGTTCTGGGCGACAACATCTTTCACGGTCCCGGCCTGGGCACCCGGCTGCGCCGGTTCCACGGCCTCGACGGCGGCGCGGTATTCGCCTACTGGGTCTCGGACCCCTCGGCCTACGGCGTCATCGAATTCTCCGGCGGCAAGGCCGTTTCCATCGAGGAGAAGCCCAAACTGCCGCGCTCGAACTACGCGGTGCCGGGGCTCTATTTCTACGACAACGACGTCATCGAGATCGCGCGCGGCCTGAAGCCCTCGGCGCGAGGCGAATACGAGATCACCGATATCAACCGGACCTATCTGGAGCAGGGCCGATTGCAGGTCGACGTCCTCGCCCGGGGTACCGCCTGGCTGGACACCGGAACCTTCGACTCGCTGCTGGACGCGGCCAATTACGTCCGCACCGTGGAGGAGCGACAGGGCCTGAAGATCAGCGTGCCCGAAGAGGTCGCCTGGCGCATGGGCTTCATCGACGACGAGCAACTGTGCCGACTGGCCGAACCGCTGGTGCGCTCGGGCTACGGGAAATACCTGCTCGGACTGCTGGAACACGGACGGGATTGGTGAGCATGCGAATTCGGGAGCTGGCGGTACCGGGCGCGTGGGAATTCACCCCTACCCCGCACGGCGACGAACGCGGCGTCTTCGCCGAAATGTTCAAGGCCTCGGAATTCGAGAAGGCGGTCGGGCGGCCGTTCGAACTGCTGCAGATCAACTCCTCCACCTCCGCCGCGGGCGTATTGCGCGGAATCCACTACACCGAGGATCCACCCGGACAGGCGAAATACGTGACCTGCACCAGCGGCGCGTTCGTGGACGTGGTGGTGGATCTACGGCCCGGCTCGCCGACCTTCGGTGCGTGGGACAGCGTGATCATCGACGATGTGGACCGGCGCTGGGTCTTCCTGTCCGAGGGGCTCGGCCACGCGCTGCTGGCCCTGCAGGACGATTCCACGGTGATCTATCTGTGCTCGCTCGAGTACAGGCCCGAATTCGACCACGAGGTCGACGCCTTCGATCCGGATATCGGAATCGACTGGCCCGCAACCGATCGCGCCGGACGACCGCTGCGCCTGCTGCGCTCCCCCAAGGACGCCGCCGCGCCGCGCCTGCGCGACGCCGCCGCCCGGCGTGGCGTCGGATGAGCGGGCAATTGCGCCGCGCGCTGCGGATCGCCCTCTGGCACGTCATGAACGGTCTGCGGTCGATCGCCTGGGGCTATCACATCGATGCGTCGATGGTCGCCGCGCAGCGGCGCGACGGCCGCTTGTCCGCGTCCGAACGCGAAGCGTGGCGCGCACTGGAGAAATCGCTCAGAAATACCGAGAGCGGAATGCCATGAAAACCGCCGCACGACTGTTCACCAGCGAGTCGGTGACCGAGGGACATCCGGACAAGATCTTCGATTCGATCAGTGACGCCTGGTCGATCCCACCGGCAAATTCGTACTCGGCGGTCCGATGGGTGGTGCCGGGCTCACCGGTCGCAAGATCATCGTCGATACCTACGGCGGTTTCGCCCGGCACGGCGGCGGCGCGTTCTCCGGCAAGGATCCCGTCGAAGGTGGACCGCTCCGCGGCCTACGCCATGCGGTGGGCGGCCAAGAATGTCGTGGCCGCGGGGCTGGCCGAACGTGTCGAGGTACAGGTCGCCTATGCCATCGGAAAGGCCGCTCCGGTGGGCCTTTTCATCGAAACCTTCGGCACCGAGCGGGTTTCGCTCGATCGCATCGCGGCGGCCCGGAATTCTCTGACGATGCGGGTGGCGAGTGAGATTCAAGTGCGACGCGAGCGGACGCGCCCAGAATCGGCCGCATGATCAAAACCCTGATGCTGGGCCTGGCCCTCGCCGTTCCGGCCGTCCTCGCAACGCCCGCGCAGGCCGCGCCCATCGAATTCCTGCCGATCGGCACCTGGACCGGACAGGTGAAGACGGTGGGCGAGGAACTGCCGCACGAGGCCGTCTTCCAGTTCACCGAGACGGGCAAGGTCTGCCTGACCTTCGGCCACCCCGGTGATGCCAGCGGCAGCGGCACCGGCACCTGGCAGGAGACCGGGCACAACCAGTTCAGCTTCGAACTCACCCACGACGTCATCCTGCCGGACGGCACCCTGGCCGCCTACGTGACGGTGCACCACACCGCCTCCCAGAGCCGGGAGGACAAATTCACCAGTTCGGGCCGCACCGATGTCACCGATCCCGACGGCAATCCGGTGAAGTCCGGAGAGTCCTCGGTCATCGCGACCCGCACCGGCGCCACCCCGACCAACTGCAAATAAGCGGACGTGAGGAAAGGAAACACCCATGAGCGCACAGGACGGACGTGTCGCGCTGATCACCGGGGCGACCAGCGGCATCGGTCTCGCGGTAGCGAATCAGCTTGCGAGCCAGGGGCATCGAGTCTTCATCGGCGCGCGTACGGCCGAGGCCGTGGCGCAGACGGTGAAGGATATGCGGGAGCGGGATCTGCACGTGGACGGCATCGAACTCGATGTCCGATCCGGTGATTCGGTGCGCGAATTCGTCACCGCCGCCGTCGACCGCTTCGGCGGCGTCGACATCCTGGTCAACAACGCGGGCCGCAGCGGCGGCGGCGTCACCGCGGATGTGGCCGACGAATTGTGGTTCGACGTCATAGATACCAACCTGCACAGCGTGTTCCGGATGACGCGCGAGGTGCTCAACGCCGGCGGTATGCGACACAAGCCGTGGGGCCGGATCATCAATATCGCGTCCACCGCGGGCAAACAGGGCGTCGTACTCGGCGCACCCTATTCGGCCTCGAAGCACGGCGTGGTCGGCTTCACCAAGGCGCTGGGCAACGAACTGGCCCCGACCGGCATCACGGTCAACGCGGTCTGCCCCGGATATGTGGAAACGCCTATGGCGCAGCGGGTTCGGCAGGGTTACGCCGCGGCCTACGACACCACCGAGGATCAGATCCTGACCAAGTTCCAGGCCAAGATCCCGCTCGGCCGATACTCCACCCCCGACGAGGTCGCGGGACTGGTCGGCTATCTGGTCTCCGACGTGGCCGCCTCCATCACCGCCCAGGCGCTCAACGTCTGCGGCGGACTCGGCAACTTCTGAAATCCACTCACCTGCCCAGGAGGCGATCATGTCCACTGTCGATCAGCGCGAATGCGAGCACGAGATCACCATCGCGGCGCCCGCCGCCGTCGTCTACCGGTTGATCGCGGAGGTGGAGAACTGGCCGCGGATCTTCCCGCCGACCATCCACGTCGATCAGGTGAGCATCGGCGATCGCGAGGAGCGAATTCGGATCTGGGCCACTGCGAACGGAGAACCCAAGAGCTGGGTGTCACGGCGCACCCTCGATCCCGATCGGTTCCGGATCCGCTTCCAGCAGGAGGTTTCGGCGCCACCGGTGGCCTCGATGCACGGGGAGTGGATCATCGAGGAAGCCGCCGCGGGTGGTTCGCGGGTGCGGTTGCTGCACGGCTACCGCGCAGTCGACGACGATCCGGCGAGCCTGGCGTGGATCGACGCCGCGGTCGACAAGAACTCCCGCGCCGAGCTGGCCGCCTTGCGCACCAATATCGAATCGACCATTGCCGCAACGGAATCGACCTTCTCCTTCGAGGATTCGGTGCTGGTGCGCGGGGGCGCCGACGACGTGTACGACTTCGTGAACGAGGCGGATCGGTGGGTCGAACGGCTTCCGCACGTGGCGTCGGTGCGCTTCGAGCAGACCGAGCAGGGGGTGCAGACCCTGGAAATGGATACCCGGGCCAAGGACGGATCCACCCACCGCACCATGTCGTATCGCGTGGTATTTCCCGGCGAGCGGATCGTCTACAAACAGGTCACCCTGCCGAAACTGCTCGCGCTGCATACGGGTGTGTGGACCTTCGCCCCGACCGACGGCGGCGTACTCGCCTCGTCGCAGCACACCGTGGTGTTGAACACCGACAATATCGCCTCGATTCTCGGCAGTGACGCGACCACGGCCGATGCGCGCGACTACGTACGAAACGCGTTGAGCGCCAACAGCAGCGCCACACTGGAGCTCGCCAAGGCCTATGCCGAGGAGCGGGCGGGGGTTTGAGGTGGCGCACCACAGCACCGCGGCGCAGAGCTCACCGCTGTCGGTGGGTCCGGACGAGAACACGCCGCGCCGGTTCGCGGCGTCGGCCGTGGCCGGTTCGGACCCGGCCGGGCCGGGCGGCGATCTCGGCGCGTTCCGGCACTGGTTCGATCGGTGCCACGCGCGATCGACCATGACGGTGCGCCGGGTCCCGCTGGACGAATTGGCGGGCTGGCACACCGATCCGGACACCGGCGACATCACCCACGACAGCGGCCGGTTCTTCACCGTCGGCGGCCTGGAGGTGCATCTGACCGGCGCGCCGGTGCCCACCTGGAGCCAACCGATCCTCAATCAGCCCGAGGTGGGAATCCTCGGCATCCTGGTCAAGGAGTTCGACGGTGTGCCGCATCTGCTGATGCAGGGCAAGGTCGAACCGGGTAACGCACTGGGACTTCAGCTTTCGCCGACCGTGCAGGCCACCCGGTCGAATTACACACGCGTGCACGGCGGTTCGTCGGTGCCATACCTCGAACTGTTCCGCGATACCGCGCGACATCGCGTCCTCGCGGATGTGCGGCAGTCCGAACAGGGCGCGTGGTTCCGGCAGAAGCGCAATCGCAATATGATCGTCGAGGTCACCGAGGACGTGCCGGAGCTGCCCGGATTCCATTGGCTGACACTCGGTCAGGTGCATCGGCTGCTGGCCGTCGAGGATCTGATCAATATGGACGCCCGCACCGTGCTGGCCTGTCTGCCCTTCGCCGGGTCCGCGCTCGACGAGATGGTGCCCGCGCCCCGCGACGCGTTCCACGCGGCGCTACTGGCCTCCTGCGACGCCGACCGCGGCAGCCTGCACAGTATGGCCGAGGTGCTCAGCTGGGTGACCGATGTGCGAACCCGCACCGAGGTCGCCACCCGGGAGCTGCCGCTGGCCGCACTGCCCGACTGGCATCGGGTCGACGGTGTGATCTCGCATTCGAGCGGGCGATTCTTCGATGTCATCGGGGTGGACGTGCGGACGCGCACGCGGGAGGTGCCCGGCTGGAGTCAGCCGATGATCGCGGCCAAGGGCATCGGCCTGGTGGCGTTTCTGGTGGCCCGGGTACATGGGGTGCTGCACGCGCTGGTCCATGCCCGCGCCGAACCCGGTTACCTCGATGTGGTGGAGCTGGCCCCGACCGTGCAGTGCACTCCGGACAACTATCTGGAGCTGCCTGCCGCCGCGCTGCCGCGGTTCGTGGACGAGGCGCTTTCGGCCCGGCCCGAGCAGATCCGTTACCGCACACTGCTTTCCGAGGAGGGCGGCCGGTTCTATCAGTCGCGCAACACCTATACGATCGTCGAGGTCGAACGCGACCGCAGGCACGACCATCCGGACTTCCGCTGGATGCCGGTGCATCAGTTGGTGGATCTGTTGCGGCACAGTCACTATGTCAATGTGCAGGCCCGCACGCTGGTGGCCTGTCTGCACAGCCTGACCGCCCGGCCCGCCCGATGAAGGCCCGCGAACTGGCCGTCGCGGGCGCGTTCGAATTCGACGCCCCGGGCTTCGCCGACGACCGCGGCCGCTTCAGCACCCCGTTGGACGCCGAGGAGCTGGCGGCCGAACTGGGCCGCCCGCTGTTCCCGGTGGCGCAGGGCGCGGTAAGCCGTTCCCGCGCAGGAGTTTTCCGGGGCGTGCACTACACGATGCCGCCGCCCGGCCGGGCCAAGTATGTGTGGTGCGCGCACGGCCGCTGCCTGGATATCGTGCTGGATGTGCGGGTCGGCTCCCCCACCTTCGGCGCGCGTGAGGTGATCGAACTGAACGGCGACGCCGAACGCGGGTTGTACCTGCCGATCGGTGTCGCCCACGCCTTCCTGGCACTGGCCGACGATACCGTGATGACCTATCTGCTTTCCGGGGGCTACATCCCGGGCAACGAGCGCGCGCTCGACCCCCGCGATCCCGAGCTGGGCTTGAATCTGCCCGGGGGCCTGGTGCTTTCCGAGCGCGATACCGACGCCCCGACCCTGGCCGAGGCGTCGGCGGGTGGGCTGCTCCCCCGCTACGAGGACTGCCTCGCGCTCGAACCCTGACGGTTCAACTCTTCTTCACACCGACGAACAGGCCCCGGCCGAACGGTTCGAGCAGCTCCGCCGGGCAGCCCGCCGCCTCGAAGGCCGCGAGATACTGCTCGCGGGTGAACAGCGCCAGCCGATGCCGGTCGGTCAGGTGCCGGATGCCGTGCTCGGGCGTCGCGATCAGGTACTGCACGCTCATCACCGTCGCATCCCCCTCCCGCACGGAATGGGAGAACCGGGTCACCGCGCCGTACTCGTCGCGCACCAGATCGGTGGACAGGTAGTCGGGGGTGAAAGTGTCCGGGAATACCCAGGGTTCGATCACCAGCACCCCGCCCGGGGCCAGATGACGCCCCAGGACGATCAGCGTCCGTTCCAGATCGGGATAGTCCCGCACATAGCCGATACTGCTGAACATCAGGGTGATCACGTCGAAGGTGCGCCCGAGATCGAACTCCCGCATATCGCCCTGGTGGACGGTGACCCCCGGGATCCGCCGCTTCGCCACCGCGATCATCTCCGGCGACTGCTCGAGGCCCGCCGCATCCGGGAATTCCACGCTCAGATATCGCAGATGACTGCCGGTTCCGGCCGCGACGTCGAGTACGGATGCGGCGTCGGGGTTTCGGGCCCGGACGAGCTCGGCGATCAGCCGGGCCTCCCCCGCGTAATCCTTGCCGCGATGGGCGTGGATGCGATCGTAGATATCGGCGAATTCGCCCTCGTACATTTCAGCGGGCCTCTCGATAGGCGTCGACCAGTGCTTCCAGTCGGGGTACCAGCGCGACGGGGGTCGGCAGGGTGTGGATCTGCGTGCGCAGCCGCCGCGCGCCCTCGGCGAAGGACGGATCCTCCAGCAGGGCGCGCAGTCCGTCGCGCAACACCTGACCGGTCAGCTTCTCCACCGGGACGCACAGTCCCGCGCCCGCTGCCTCGATGCCATTGCCGCGCACGACATCCCAGCCCTCCGCGACCATCAGCTGGGGCACGCCGTGCACCTCCGCGGTGGAGCGGGTGCCGCTGCCGCCGTGGTGGACCACGGCCGCGCAGCTGGGCAGCAGGGCATCCAGCGGGACGAAGCCGACCAGCCGCACATTGTCGGGCACCGCGATCGCCACGCGCTCGGGATCCAGCGTGGCGATCACCTCGCAGTCCAGCCCGGCCACCGCGTCGAACAGTTCGCCCGCGCCCAGTTCGCCCAGCACCGCGTCGAGGTACTGGACCTGTTGTCCGTGCGAGCGATCGGTCAGCCCCAGCGTCATACAGACCCGGGGGCGCTCGGCCGGGGCGCTCAACCAGTCGGGCACGACCGCCGGACCGTTGTAGGGGATGTAGCGCAGGGATTCGTAGTGCAGTCCGGTGTCCAGCCGCATATCGGGCGGGGTGATGTCCACGGTGAACTGCCCGGTGACCACGCTCTCGTCGAAGGTCGCACCGTGCCGGGACAGGGTGTGCGACAACCACTGCGCGGTCGGATCCTCGCGATGCCGCTCGGGCAGACGCGCCGACATGCGCAGCATCGCCTGCCGCGCGCGCAGGGCGACATCCGGACCCCAGTTGAAGCGGGCGTAGGCCGCGCCAGTCACGCGGGCGGCGATACTCCCGGCAAAGGTGTAGGTCTCGGAGATGATCAGGTCGGGTCGCCAGTCCCGGGCGAAGGCCACCATATCGTCGACCATCAGATCATCGTTCATGGTGGCCCACATCGCCGCGCTCGCCATATGTTCGAGGGCGAGAAGTCCGGCGTGGGTCCAGGTTTCGGTGTCGGCGTAGTCGAAATCGCGGACGTGATCGAGGCTGCCGGGGAAGACGGCGTCGAGCAGGTCCGGGGCGTAGCGGTCGCCGTACCACTCGGCGGCTCCGGCCGTGACGGCGGTCAGGCCCGCGCCGGTGATGGTCGCGGCCATCGCGGGCTGGCTGACGATACGGACCTCGTGCCCCGCGCCGCGCAGCGCCCAGGCCAGCGGGACCATGGAATAGAAGTGCGTGGGCGCTGCGAAACAGGTCAGCACGACCTTCATGCGGACATCGCCTCTCGGAACTCGGTGGGCAGGGACGCGACCGGCAGCTGAGCCAGACCGCCGGTGGCCGGTGCGTGCGGGCGGTCCAGCGGGGCGCCGGTGGACACCAGCCGCGGATGACGGCGGGCGATCGCAGTCAGTACGGCGTCGGCGGTGGCGTACACCAGGGGCAGATCCACCCAGTGCGGCAACGCGTTCGGGCCGGTGAGCACGGCCACCCGAGTGTCGGCCGGAATCACCTCCCCGGCCACCGTCACCGCCGCGCCCGTGGTGACCACCTGCAACCGCACGGGCGGGTGCACGGCGCGAATCCGCTCGACCGCGCCGTCGGTATCGGGCCAGCGGCCGTCCGCGAGCAGGGCGGCGGCGGTGCGGGTGACGAGATCCGCGGTGAGCCGCGGCGCGACCACGGCGAGGTAGAGCGCCGGGGTGCGGGCGCACAGCGCGGCGCGCAGGGCGTCGACGGCGGCGAGCATGCGCTCGGTGACCGCCGGTTCCTGTGGGCACAGCAGGTTGTCCAGCACCGGGGCCGCCCCGAGCAGGTCATCCGGTTCCGCGCCGAGCAGATCCGCATACGCCTTGGCGCACAACAGTTCCGCGGTGACGACCAGATCGGTCAGCTCGTCGGGTACACCGGTCACCGGGGGTGGCGACGCGGCGGCCAGCGCGGCCACGCCCGCCGGGTCCGCGGGTTCGATGTCCTCGGCCGCGACCGCCATCACCCGGGTTCCCGTCGGACGCCAGTCGGCGGGCCCGGACGAGGCGGCGAGCACCTCGTGGGCATGCGCGCCGCCGACCAGCGCCGTCCCGGTCGTACTGTGCGACAAAGGATCCGCGCTCACCGGCCAGCCATCGGCAGGATGGCCGCGCAGCAGCACCGCCAGGGGATCGCCCGCCGCGGCCCGCATCCACTGCAATCCGCGCACGAGTTGCATGCGCCGTCGTAGCCCACTGTCCACCGCGACCTCACTTCCCGAATATCCGCGCCGGCGTTCGGACGCCGCCGCGGTCGAGGCGCTCCAGGATCTCCCGCAGCGCATGAATCACCTTGTCCTGCACGTCCAATGGCAGCGAGGGATACATCGGCAGGGAGAAGATCTCGTGCGCCAGCGCCTCGGTCACCGGCAGCGAACCCTCGGCGTAGCCCAGCTTCGCGAAGCCGGACATGATGTGCACCGGCCAGCGATAGCTGACATTGAGTTTGATGTCGTAGTCCAGCAGGGCCCGCAGGATCTCGTCGCGACGCGGATGCCGGACCACGTACAGGTAGTACACATGCTCGTTGCCGTCGGCCAGTGCGGGCAGACCGAGTTCGGTATCGGCCAGACCTTCGGCGTAGCGGGCGGCGACGGCGCGGCGGCCCGCGATGTACTCGTCGAGCCTACCGAGTTTGCGGCGCAGGATCTCCGCGTGCACCTCGTCCAATCGGCTGTTGTGCCCTGGGGTTTCGACCACGTAGTACTGCTCGGCCATCCCGTAGTACCGCAGTCGGCGCAGCCGCTGATCGGTCTCCTCCCGCGCGGTGACGATCGCCCCGCCGTCGCCGTACGCGCCGAGAACCTTTGTGGGATAGAAGGAGAACGCGGCCGCGTCGCTCATCGTGCCCGCGATGCGCCCGCGCTGGCGAGCGCCGTGCGACTGCGCGCAATCCTCCAGGATCGCGAGCCCGTGCTCGTCGGCCAGCCGCCGCAGCGGCTCCATGTCTACGCACTGACCGTAGAGATGCACCGGCACAAGACATTTGGTGCGCTCGGTGATCGCCGCGGCCACCTGCGAGGTGTCCATGAGGTAGTCCTCGGCGCGGATGTCCACGAACACCGGGGTCGCGCCGAGGGCGTCGATGGCCACCACGGTCGGCGCGGCGGTATTGGAGACGGTGATCACCTCGTCGCCGGGGCCGACGCCGAGGGCCTGCAGGCCCAATTTGATCGCATTCGTGCCGTTGTCCACGCCCACCGCGTGCGGAAGTCCGTGGTACGCGGCGAATTCCCGCTCGAACGAGCGGGTGCTCTCGCCGAAGACGAGCTGGCCGGATCGGAAGACCTTGTCCACGGCGGCGAGGATGTCGTCGCGCTCGCGGTCGTATTCGGGCAGATAGTCCCACACTAAGGTAGCCAAGGATCAATCCTCTGCAGTCGGGTCGATTCGCTCTCCGGTTCTATCAACGGCAACTCGAACCTGCCTGGAGGTTTCACCGGAGCGCTCCCCCGCCGGTAGCGGGCCCGCGGTGCTCGCCTCTAGCCTGGGAGCACCGGGAGGAGAAAGCCGTTGACAGACAACGAGATCAGGACGGCCGTGGTACTGGGCGGCACGGGCTGGGTCGGAGGATTCCTGTGCGCGGCGCTGGCCGAGCGCGGTACGCGGGTGGTGGCCGTGGCGCGCGGACATACCGCGGGACTGCGCTGCGATCGGTTCGTCTCCCTCGATCTGGCCGCCGCGCCCGCCGCCGCCACGGCGGCGCTGTTGCGCGAGGAGTCGGCCGATCTGGTGGTCAATGCCACCGACGCCGCGAACGCGACCGACGGCTGGGACCGCACCGAGGCGGAGCTGCTGCGGGCCAACGTCACTCTGGTCGAACGGCTCCTGGAGGCGATACGCGCACAGGCGCGACCGGTGCGACTGGTGCACATCGGCACCATGCACGAGTACTCGCCCGTCGCCTTCGGCACGCCGATCGACGAATCCGCGCCGTGCGCGCCCGAATCCGCTTATGCGCGTAGCAAACTCGCCGGGTCACAGGCGGTTTTGGATGCCGCGCGGACCGGCAACGTGGACGGCATCGTGCTGCGGGCGGTGAATGTGTGCGGACCGCGGCCCTCGCCCGCGAGCCTGCCGGGCAAGCTGGTGGCCCTGCTCAGCGAGGGCGCGGTGCGGCTGCCGATCGCCCACGCGCATCGAGATTGGCTGGATGTCAGGGATCTGGCGTACGCGGCGGTGGCCGCCGCGCGGCGTCCCGGCGTAACCGGGGTGGTCAATATCGGCAGTGGCCGCGCGGTGCCGATGCGCGAATTCGTCGAAAACTTCGTACTGGCAGCGGGTTTCCCGCTGTCGGTGGTGGTGGACACCTCCGGCGCGGTCCACAGCTACGGCGGGTCGTGGCTGCAAGCCGATATCCGCAGGGCCGTCGAGGCGCTCGATTGGAAACCGCGGTGGTCGCTGCGGGAATCGCTGCGGGACATGTGGGCGGCCCGGTAGCGGGCCGCCGCACGCACCGTCAGCCGACGACCCGGACGTTCGGGGTGTAGAGAATCCATTTACCGCCCGCGGCGCTGAAATCGGCCTCCTTGGCCATGATCTCGGCCGCGTGATTCCACGCGAACAGCAGCGCGTAATCCGGATAGGACTCCGCGAACGCCTCGGCGGGCCGCACCGGCAGATGCGCACCGGGAGTTACTTTGTGCTGCTTGGCCGGAGTGGTGTCGCAGACGTAACTCACCAGATCCGCGGTGATACCGCAGTAGTTGGTGACCGTGGCGCTCTTGGCCGTGGCGCCGTAGCCGACGACGGTCGCGCCCTCGGCCTTCAGTTTGCGCAGCAATGCCATCAGCTCGGTGCGGACCACGCCGACCGCGGTGGCGAAGGCGGTGAGGGTGGCGGGGTCGTGCAGACCGCGCGCCGACTCCTCGGCCAGCAGTTCGGCCACGGCCGCGGTCGGCACGCGCGCGCCCGCGCGGGCCAGGGTGTAGCGAATCTCGCCGCCGTGCACCGTCAGTCGTTCGACGTCCACCAGTTCGAAACCGAACCGCTTCGCCATGGCCTGCACGGAGGTGGCGCTGAAGAAGTAGAAGTGCTCGTCGTAGATCTGATCGAACGAGGTGCGCTCGACGATCTCGCCCAGGTACGGATCCTCGAATACGAACACTCCGCCCGGGGTGAGCAGCGCGTCCACCCCGGCGAAGATCGAATCGACATACGGGATGTGGCAGAACGTATTGGCCGCGTACACGACATCGGCCGGGCCGTATTCGGCGCGGATCGTGGCCGCGGTGCTCTCCTCGAAGAATTCGGTGAGCACCGTGACGCCCTGGGTCCGGGCGTGATCCGCGACGCTGCCGGAGGGTTCGACGCCGAGGTGGCGCACTCCCGCCTTCGCGATCGTGCGCAGCATGATGCCGTCATTGCTGCCGATTTCCACAATGAACGGATCGGTTCCGGTCAATTCCTGCTCGAGAAATTTGTTCGCGGTATTCTCGAAATGCTCACGCATTACCGAAGAACCCGAGGAAAAATACGGATAATCGGTGTGGAACATCTTCGCCCGAGGCACCTCCTCGAGCAATTGGACCATCGAGCACGACGCGCACTGGCCGACCGCAAGACGGTAGAAGAACTCCTCCCCGTCCTGTTCCGGGGCCCGAAAAGCATCCGACAGCGGCTGTCGCCCGAAGTCGATGAATTCGACAACCGCTTCGCCACAGATTCGACATTCGACCATGCCCCGAACTGTATCCAGCCCCCGGCAAGGAACGCTCGAATCTCGCTCGAACGCCGCAGCGGAAAACAATTCGATGCCCTAACATAGCAGTGGTTCGAATTCGTTTCGGCCCGTTCCGATTGGGGAGAAAATCCGATATGGACAGCAAGGCAGAAGTCGCGGTCTCGGGCCTGACCGTGAACTATCTCGTGGATCCGCGCGGGATCGACGACCGGACTCCCACGCTGGGTTGGCGGTTGACCTCGGCCGAGCGCGATATCGCGCAATCGGCCTATCGGGTCCGGGCCGCCTCGAGTCCGCGATACCTCGCCCAGGACCGGCCGGATCTGTGGGATTCCGGCACGGTCGCATCGGATCGGCAGGTGAACATCGACTACGGCGGCCCGGCGATGACCTCGCGTGCGCAGGTGTTCTGGCAGGTGCGGGTGTGGACCGGCGATGACCGCCCGTCGGCCTGGAGTCCGATCGCCCACTGGGAGACGGGTCTGCTCGAACCGGGCGACTGGACCGCGGAGTGGATCACCGATTCCACGGCGCGCACGGCCGGTCCGTTGCCGATCTTCGCCAAGCGTTTCACCGTCTCGCCGCGGCGGAGGATCGAGCATGCGCGCCTTTATGTTTCGGGTCTCGGTCTCTACGAGGCGCGGCTCAACGGACGCAAGGTCGGTGCGGATGTGCTGACGCCGAGCGTCACCGATTACCGCAAGCGCGCGCTGTACAAAACCTACGATGTCGCGGAGTACCTGCGGACCGGCGACAATGTGGTCGGGCTGCTGGTCGGCAACGGCTTCTTCAATGTGCCCGAACGCGAAGGCCGGTACTGGGAATCGGTGACCTGGAAGAAGGGCGTCGCGGGCAGCGGGGAGACGATCCGGCTGTCGGGTCGGCCGAAGGTTATCGCGCAGTTGGAGATTCGCTACGACGACGGCGACGTCGAGCGGGTGGCCAGCGATGCCACCTGGCGGGTCGACGACGGGCCCATCGACTTCTCGGGCTATTACGGCGGCGAGGACTACGACGCCCGCCGCTGGCAGTCCGGCTGGGATCGGCCCGACGGCGACCACTCCCGATGGCGGCACGCGGCCGTCGCCGCCGAGGCCCCCGCGACGCTCAGCGCGCAATTCGAACCGGCCGTGATCGAGGCCGAACGGCTGCCCGCGATCGCACTGACCGAACCCGAACCCGGCGTCTACGTCTTCGATTTCGGCACTTCCCTCGTCGGCTGGCCGCGCATCGAGGTCGAGGGATCCGCCGGGACGCGTATCGCGCTGTATCCGGGCTGGTATCTCGACAACGGCCGGGTCAGCCAGAACGGCATGGTCGGCTGGGTGCCGAATGTCGTTGTGGCCGACCATTACACGCTGGCGGGCGGCGGGGTCGAGACGTGGCAGCCGCGCTTCGGCTACCACGGGTTCCGGTATCTCGAAGTGCGCGGACTGCCGAATCGGCCGCGGCTTTCGAGCGTGACCGGGATCGCGGTGCGCGCCGCGACCGCCGCCACCACCGAATTCGACTGCTCCCATGGACTACTCAACGCCATGGATCGAATCGCCGATCGCAGTATGCGCAGCGCCATGATCGCGCCGACCATGCCCACCGACCCCAATCGGGAGAAGGCGGGCTGGCAGGCCGACCGCGGTATCGCGCTGAGCGGTGTGCACCGCTACGACTTCGCCGCCTACAACCAGGCGATGCTGCGCGAGGTCTTCGACGCGCAGCGCGCGGACGGCGACCTGCCCGGCATCGTCCCCGACCCCACCGACTTCTGGTACATCGGCGATATCAACTGGAGCGGTGCGCCGATCGTGCAGGCCCACGAGAGTTATCGTCGCTACGGCGACACCGCGTCGCTGCGCCGCCACTATTCGGGGATGCGGCGGTACTTCCGGCTGCTGTGCTCGCGCGAACAGGACGGGCTCTACCCGGCGGGTGATATCGCGGCGGGCTATTTCGGCGATTGGATGTACCCGGGCCAGCACTGGCAGCATCCGTTCGATCCGGACAACGCCCACTTCACCCCGCCGGAAATGACTGTGGCGTGGGGATATTGGCGAATCGCCACCGCCATGGCCGCGATCGCGCAGGCGCTGGACGAGGCCGACCACGCACTCGAGTACCGCGGCAAGGCCGAGGCGATCGCGAGCGAATACCACCGCAGATTCTTCGACCCGGCGACCGCGGCCTATGCGCGGGGAGCGCAGACCGCGACCGCGCTCGCGCTCGATATGGGCGCGCCGCCCAAGGAATTGCGCGACCCGGTGCTCGCCACACTCGTCGAGAGCATCAGGGCGGCCGGAAACCATCTCACCGCCGGAATGATCGGACTGCCCGCGATCGTCCGCGTCCTCACCGAGGCCGGACGCCACGACGTACTCCACGACCTCGCCGTCCAAACCGGCTATCCCAGTTACGGATACTGGCTCGAGCACGGCGCGACCGCACTGCCGGAGAGCTGGGAGTGGAACGGCCGCGAGGGCGTGGCGGATCTGAATATCCTCGGCGGCTTGACCTCCTGGTTCACCGGTGGCCTGGCGGGAATTCAGCAGGAGCCCGACGCGGTCGCCTACGACCGGATCCGCATCGCACCGGCCGTGGTCGGATCGCTCACGACGGTGGACGCGACCGTGCGCACCGTACGCGGGGAGATCGTCAGCCGCTGGCAGCGCGACGGCGACGCGATGCGGTTGGACATCGTGGTACCGGCGAACAGCATCGCCACCGTCGTGGTGCCGCTGCTGCGTGGCGATGCGGAGATCATCGCCCCCGATCGGGCGCGCTTGATCGACCGGAACGACGAGAATGCCACCTACCGAACGGGATCCGGGGCGTGGACCTTCACCCAGCGTTGAGCCGGTCGGCCTCCTCGAGGGCGCTGGCCAGACTGCGCTGGACGAATCGGACCAGCACCCGCAGCTCCTCGTCGGTGAAATCGGCCAGATCGTCTCGGGTTCGGGCGGTCAGGTCCGCGTAGTAGGAACTGGCTCGCTCCAGACCTTCCGGCGTGGGCACGACCACGACCTTGCGGCGGTCCTTCGGATCGGGCGCGCGGGTCACGCAGCCCGCCGCCTCGAGCCGGTCGACCATGCGCGTGGCCGAACCCGCCGTGAGGCCCACGCGGGCGGCCAGCGCGCCGGGCGTGGTCGGGCCGCCCTGCTGGAGTACGTGCAGGCAGTGGAAGTCGGTCATGACCACGCCCATCCGGGAGGCGACGAGGCTGTTGATCCGGATCAACTGCTGAATCCAGTCCGGCAGCAGTTCCAGCAATGTGTCGACCTGCGGTTTCACCTGCTGGCCCATAGTCATGTGACGAGACCCGATCCGTTGAAGTATCCTTGCGGCGCACAACTTTCGCGCAGCACAATATTTTCGGTACACAGTATCACCGCAACACAACAGGAGTTGGTCCTACTGTCTGGACGAACGCAAGCTCCCCGCCTCCAGGCCACCTTCGTCCCCGCCGAGAACGCCTTCGCGTGGTGGGGACCCGGTGAACTGGACGAGGTCGTGCGCGAATTCGGCCTGCCCGCCGGACGGACGGCGACCTGTTCGCTGGCCGCGCCCGAGGGCGGCGTGGTCGTCGCGGCCGATCGGGACGTCCGGCTCATCGATCTGAACGAGGCCGTACCCGCGCTGCTCGCTCTGGACCGGCGTGCCAAGGTCGGTAAATCGGTGAAGTCCTGGCAGGAGGCCGCCCGACTGCTGGACGGCGACAGCGAGACCAAGGACGCCGAATTCGCCGAGCTGGCCGCCCGCATGCCCGTCGCCGCGCATGCCGTGACGAATCAGGAGGGCGTGGCGGTAGCCGCCCCGACGGCGCTGCTGGCCCAATTCCGAAGGGCGGCAAACACTACCGCCACCCTCGCCGCCACCGCGGTGGACGCCCGGTTGCGTCCCTATCAGGTCCACGGCGTGGCCTGGCTCAACTCCCGCCCCGAACTCGGCGCGGGCGGCGTCCTCGCCGACGAGATGGGCCTCGGTAAAACGCTGCAGGCCATCTGCCTGCTGGCCATTCGGCGCACCGAACGCCCGCATCTGGTGGTCTGCCCGACCTCGCTGATCGGCAACTGGCGACGCGAACTCGCGCGCTTCTCCCCCACCACCCCGGTGCTGCGCTATCACGGCAGCAACCGCGGCCTGCCCGAGCGATGGGAGCCCGGCACCGTGGTGATCACCAGCTATCCGGTGCTGCGCAGCGATAAACCGCTGCTCGACAATGCCTGGGACATCGTCGTATTGGACGAGGCACAGCAGATCAAGAATCCGGAGGCGCAGGCCAGCCGGGCCGCCGCGCGACTGGACGCGACCGTGCGAATCGCGATGACCGGCACCCCGGTGGAGAACCGGCTCGACGAGCTGTGGTCGATCTTCAATGTGACCAATCCGGGCCTGCTCGGTACGCGCGGACGATTCCGGCAGCGATTCGTCACGCCGATCGAACAGCGCCGCTCCGCACCCGCCGCCGCGGCGCTCAATACCCTTGTGCGCCCGCATATGCTGCGCCGCACCAAGGCCCTGGTCGCCGCCGAACTGCCGCCCAAGCAGTACACCTCGATGATCTGCACCCTCACCGACGAACAGATCCGGCTCTACCGCGAGGCCACCGACCGGGCGTTCAACCAGGGTCTGGGCGACGGCATCGGCCGAAGCGGCCGCGTGCTGGCGCTGCTGACCGCGCTCAAACAGATCTGCAACCATCCGGCGCACTATCTCGAGGACGGCCCCGCGGGTCCCGGCCGCTCGGGCAAATTCGATCGGGCCACCGAGATGCTGTCGGAGATCGTCGACGACGGCGACCGGGCGCTGGTGTTCACCCAGTACCGAATCATGGGCGAGCTGCTGTCGGAATCGCTCGGCAAGACGCTGGGCACGGGCCCGGTGCCGTTCCTGCACGGCGGGCTCTCCGGCGACAAGCGCGATGAGATGGTCCGGGCGTTCCAGGAGGACGACGATTCACCGCCGGTGCTGCTGTTGAGCCTGCGCGCGGCCGGATTCGGACTCAATCTGACCCGGGCCGCGCATGTGATGCACTACGACCGCTGGTGGAATCCGGCCGTCGAGGAGCAGGCCACCGACCGCGCCCACCGCATCGGCCAGCAGCGCACGCTCAATGTGTACACACTGATCTCCGGCGGCACGATCGAGGATCACATCGCGCAGATGCACGACGTCAAACGCGGCGTGGCCGATGTCGTCGTCGACGGCGACTCCGAGGCCGCACTCGCCAAGATGTCCGATGACGAATTGCATGCCATCCTCGACCTGGACCTGGGAGCGCTGTCGTGATGTCAGAATTCGGCGCCACCCGCTGGGGGCGCGCCTGGATCCGCACCGTCGAGAAGACCACGGCCTCGGTGCCGAATCCGGCACTGCCCCGGGCCCGCAGCGTCGCCCGCAATCAGGGCGCCACGCTGACCGTCGAGGTCGGCATGGTGACCGCGAAGGTCGTGGTGTCGGGTTCGGAGTTCACCGTCACGATCGAATTGCCGCTGTGGTCCGAGGAGACCAAGAAGGATGCCGAGCGGCTGATCGCCAAATCGCTGGCGGCCAATCCCGGCCTGGCCGCCGGTGATCTGCCCGACGGTCTGGAGGCCGACTTCGCCGCCGCGGGCATCGCGGTCGCGGTGCCGCTGGACGAGCAGATCTCGACCTGCGACTGCCGCACCCGCAAGCGACCGTGCGTGCACATCCTCGCCACCCTCTACGCGCTGTCGCTGCGGGTCGACGAGCGACCGCGGCTGGCGGTGGAATTGCGAACCGACAGTGCGACAGTGGCCGAACAGGCCGATCCGGATTGGATCCCGCTGACCGAACTGGACGCGGCCGCCTTCTACGGCTGAGCGAGGGGCGTGATGCTCAATGCGTGCCGGAAGAAAGCGGTCGGGTCGTAGGCGGCCTTGACCCGTTGCAGGCGTGGGTAGTTGTCCTTGTAATACAGCTCGTGCCAGGCCGACCCCGATGTATTCCAGTGCGGATCGGCCAGATCGGTGTCCGGATAGTTGATATAGGACCCGTCCGCCTGCCCGTTCAGATCCGGGACGCCGCCGCTGCCCGCGTACAGATCGCGATAGAAC
This sequence comes from Nocardia pseudobrasiliensis NBRC 108224, assembly GCF_001613105.1. Taxonomy (GTDB): domain Bacteria; phylum Actinomycetota; class Actinomycetes; order Mycobacteriales; family Mycobacteriaceae; genus Nocardia; species Nocardia pseudobrasiliensis. The sequence goes on from NZ_BDBS01000022.1 coordinate 180,337, forward strand.
GCTCGGATCCAGGCGATGTGCCGATCCTCCCCGGTGGGATCGGTCCAGTTGTTCAGATAGAACGCCTTCAGTACCGAATCGCGCTGCGCGGTGGCGGTGGCATCGGAGGCCACCGCGCCGGCCTGTCCGCCGTACGCGGCGAGAATGACTCCGGCGGTGGGATTGTCGTAGGTCTCGTCGGTCAGATAGCGGTGGATGACATCGATCTGCTCGTCGGTATAGCGCCGACGCAGATACGCCGCCTTGCACTTGGCCCGCTGACCGTAGACGTCGCCGCGCATCCGGGGCCACAGCATCGAGCGCAGCCACGGCCGCCGTTGCACATCGTGGCGATGGGGCACGCCCACACCGTCGTTGAGCGCGTCGAGGTAGTCCGACAGCATCCGCTCGGCCCCCTCGACGGTCGCGTCGACCTGGGTGAGCAGGGCGATGGTATCGGTCTGGGCGCGCAATACGGTGAGGATGGAGAACAGCGCGTTCTCCGGAATGCCCGGCGCACTGTGGGTTTCGTGCCAGCGGCCGTGATTGGCCAGCAGTCGACGAAACGACTCCGGGGTCAGATCCGACCACGACCACGTCGTCAGCGCGTCGAGGACCTCGGCGGGCGGTCGCGGCAGCAACTGCGCCGGATCATCGCCCGTGGCATCGGGCGCACGCATCCAATATTTGGTGACCACGCCGAAATTTCCACCGCCACAACCGGTATGCGCCCACCACAGGTCGTGGTGCGGATCGTCCGGGTCACGGGTGGCGACGACGATGCGGGCCGTTCCGGCCGCGTCCACGGTAACGACCTGCACCGCGTACAGATGATCGACGACGCAACCGTGTACGCGGGTCAGCGGCCCGTACCCGCCGCCCAGAATATGCCCGCCCGCCCCGACCGAGTACTCCAGCCCGGCCGGAATGGTGACGCCCCAGCCCTTGAGCAATCCGCGGTACACGTCGCCGAGCAGCGCGCCCGGTTCGATCGCGAACGCCCGCATCGCGGGGTCGTAATCGACCCGGTTCATCAGCGAAAGATCCAACAGCACTTCAGTTTCCGACGAATCGACGAAATCCTCCAGACAGTGCCCCCCGCTGCGGATCGCCAATCGCGCACCGGTATCGGCCGCCGCCTGCACCGCGGCGACCACCTCCCCGGGCGTCGACGGCACGTGAACGACGCGCGGCGCGCAGCGGAAACGGCCGTTGGCCGCGGTCGTCACCTCGGCGTAGCGCGGATCCTCGGGCGTGATGGCGGTCCGATCGAGCATGCCCGTCATCGGCGCACCAGATCCATCGGCAACCGCTTGGCGCCGTTGAAGTCCTTGGGGTCGTGGAACACGATCTGTTCATCCTCGGCCACCCGGAAATCCTCGAATCGCTCGAGCATGCCGGTCAGCGCGATCCGAACCTCCTGGCGGGCCAGCGGCGCGCCGAGGCAGAAGTGAATGCCCTTGCCGAAGGCCAGGTGTCGCGCCTGCTTGCGGTGGATGTCGAAGACGTCCGGGTCGGCGAATTCGGCCTCGTCGCGCATGGTCGAGACCAGCGACGCGCTGACCATCGAACCCTTCGGAATACGCACGCCGCCCAGCTCGACATCGGTGAGCGTGCGCCGGTCCACCCACACCAGCGGCGACCGGTAGCGCATCACCTCCTCGATCGCCGGGCCCAACAGCGCGGGCTCGGCGCGCAATTGCTTTGTCAGATCCGGGTTTTCGTCCAGGCACAGCAGCGCGTTGGTGAGCACGGTGCTCGTGGTCAGGTGTCCGGCGATCAGCAGCAGCGCGAGGAATCCGATGATCTCGATATCGTCCAGCTTGCGACCGTTCAGCTCCGCGTCCAGCAGATCGCGGATCAGCCCCTCCTTACCGGAGCGGCGACAGGTGTCGACATGGCTCAGCAGATATTCGTTCATCTCCCGGATGTACGGCCCCATCGCGGTCACGCTGTCCTCGCTGAACAGCGCGTCCGCGCCATTGTCGACCAGCAGCGCGTCCGCCCATTTGCGGAACAGATGCCGATCCGACACCGGCAGCCCGACCACCTCGGCGATGACGATCACCGGCAGCGGCGCGGCCACCTCGGCCACGATGTCGACCCGTTCCCGGCCACCCTCGGTCACCGCGTCGAGCAGTTCCGCCGCGACCTTCTCGACCCGGGGCACCAGACTCTGCACGAATTTGGGCGTGAACCCCTGGCTGACCAAACCACGCAATTCCTTGTGCCGAGGCTCGTCCATCGCTTGGAAGTTGCCCTTCCGGAAGGCGCGCAATTCCTCTGTGTCCGGGATGAATTCGCTCAGATCGCTGGAGAAGACCTCCGAATCGGAGATCACCCGCAGCCCGTCGGCGTAGCGAAGCACCTCCCAGCGCCCGGTCGACTCCTCGAACCGGACGGGCTCGTGCACGCGGCGATACGCGTAGTCGTCCATCATCGCGCGCAGCTTCGGCACAATGTGCGGACCTCCCATGGGTCAGCCCTCCTCGGTGAGCGCGAGCGCGAGCTTGCGGTAGAACGCCAGCACGCCAGGCTCTTTCGGACTCAGATGGCCCCGCTGCAGGAAGCGGGATCCGAGCGTGCGCTGTACCGCCTCGAGGCCGGTCCGATCCTCGGCGTTGATGACGCTGGTGATCGACTCGACCTCCTTGCGCATCACCTCGAGGTCGACGTACTCGAGCGCCTGCCGCGGGGCCAGCGTGCCGCCGCGGACCTGGGTGCGGTCCAGCGACAGCGGAATGATGCTGATCCAGGCGATGGTCTCGCCGAAGGTCGCCACCGCGCCGCCGGGGAAGATCCGGAAGCTGTACATGATGGAACGTTCCGCCTCGGTGAGCGGCAGGATCTTCGCCTCGAACGGGGTGCCCGCACCGCTGAGCAGTCGCGTCACCCACTCGGAGTCCTGGTGGACGGTCATATCGATGCCGCCGGTCATCAAGGGGCGCACCGTTTCCGGGTGGAAGCCGATGGCGTGGTAGTTCTCGTAGCCGTTCTCGACCGCGACCTTCCAGTTGCAGGCCCACTCCTCGGTCCAGTGGTTCACCTGGACCATGTCGTCGAGCCGGTAGTTGGTCATCTCGGTGTCGGCGATCGCCAGATCCGGTTCGAACGAGCGGGCCTCGGCGTCGAGATTGACGAACACCAGACCGTGCCACTCGCGCACCGCGAATCCGGGCAAACGGCAAGTGGCCGGGTCGAATTCGGCGTTCTCGCGCATATAGGTGGCCGCGCGCAGCGTGCCGTCGAGGTTGTAGCGCCACAGGTGGTAGGAGCAGGTGAAGTCCTTCACCTTGCCCTCGCCCGGTTCGACCAGCGGCATCGCCCGATGGCGGCACACCGGCGACATGCCGTGCAGTCGGCCGTCCTCGCCGCGGGTGATCGCCACCTGCTCGCCCGCGATGGACAGCGACAGGTAGTCGCCGGGTTCGGCCAGTTGATCGGTGTGCGCCACCATGATCCACGAGCGGTCGAAGATCCGCTGCCGCTCCAGCTCGTACACCTCGGGTGAGGTGAACATCTGCGGCGGCAGGCTCAGCGCGGGCGGATCGGGCTGCGCGTAGGGGCGCACGGCGGCCAGCAGTTCGGCCGCCGACTGATCGGGTGCGGGTCCGGTTCGGATGGTTCTGGTCACTGCGATCTCCTTGCGGGTCACTCGGTGGGTGGGATGGCGCCCAGTGCCGCCCACGCCGCGTCGTCCATCCACGGCGGGATACCGACCTCGCCGTTGACGCCCTTCTCCACGAAGGCGATATTGCGATAGGCCCGCACTCCCACCACGTCTCGCTGGGTCACCGTCGGGACGCCACCGGGGGTGTGCTCGTGGTGGTGCAGGTCGTCCACCAGCCGCTTGATCAGGCCGATGGAGGTGTCCGGGCCCGCCGACGGGCCGTCGGTGCCGCCCATGCGGGGGATGTAGGCGGTCTGCATATCCTCGATGACATAGAGCCCGCCCGGCTTCACATGCGGGAACAGCGCGTCGAAAGAGATACGCACATGCCGGTTCTCGTGGCTGCCGTCGTCGATGACGATGTCGAAAGGGCCGTATTCCCGCGCGAGCGCGGTCAGCGCCTCCGGATCGCCCTGATCGCAGACCAGCGCGGTCTGGCGGGGTTCGTTCAGCGCGGACTTGTCGAACAGATCGATGCCGAACACCTGGCCGCGGTGGAAGTATCGCTTCCACATCCGCAGCGAGCCGCCGCCCAGATCGCCGTCGAAACCGCCGATGCCGATCTCCAGGATGCGCACCGGCTCGTCCCGGAACGGGGCGAACTCTCGCTCGTAATGCCCGGTGTACCAGTGGAAGCTGGCCCACTTGTCCGAGCCCGACGACGAGCACAGCGCGCCCAGATCGTCGCGCGGGATGGTCAATCCGTTCATCAGCGCGCCCGAGGCGAGGCTGGTGGAGACGACCAGGCCGGGCAGGCGGGACAGATCGTCGGGGCGGGCGGGCAGGAAGACGTCGCTGAAATCCCCGGTGCGGCGCTGGCCGGGCCGGCCGTAGAGCCGACGGATCAGATGTGTCAGCGACATGCCCAGCTCACGGCAGATCTCTTGCGGCGCTTGGTCATCCGACCTCGTGATGCGCCGGCCGCCGACGCAGTGCAACACCACGCGGCGGGTCTCGGCCTCATGGGTGATATCGAGTGCGATGTGCACCGGCTCCGGGTTGGTCGGCACCGAGGCGCGAAACAGCGCCTCCTCGATCAGCGCGGTGAGCACCGCGTCCACGCCCTCGTCCTTGATCAAGGAGGAGATATCCGCGTCCGATGCCGTGCCCGCGCGCAGCAGACGATCCAGAAGCGTGCTCAAGACCGCTCCGCCTCCGGCTGCTTGTTCCAGATCGCCAGCTGATCGAAGGCGCCGGGGCTGGCCAGCGGGATCACCTCGAATTTCAGGTGCGGGCTGACCGGATTGTCGTAGAGCACCCGCAGCAGCTCCTCGTGCGAGGCCACATCGTAGATATTGAGCCCGCCGGATGCGCCGACCCGGATCCAGCTGTGCCGAATGATGCCCTTCTCCACCAGGTTTCGCGTATAGGCGAAGCCCTCGCCGAGACGCTCGCGGAACTCCTTGGCCTCCCCCGGGGCCGGGGCCTGTGTGGCCAGCACGGCGAACAACGCCATGATCACTCCTTCGGTTCGATGTACTAATGCGTCAGCTGGGCGCTGTAGCGCGCGGCGGCGTCGACCAGGGTGTGCACGACCTCGCCGGGGCTGGGCTCGGCGAGCATCCGATCGCGCAGGGCCTGCGCCCCGGCGCGGAACGCGGGATCGTCGAGTAGTCGCACCACGCCCGACCGCAATCGGCTTCCGGTCAGCTCGTGCGGCGGAAGGTACAAACCCGCACCGAGTTCGCTGAGCCGTTCGGCGCGGTAGACGTTGTCCCACATGCCCGCGACCACCAACTGCGGGACGCCGTAAACCGCTGCGGTGGACCAGGTTCCCGCACCGCCGTGATGGACGATGGCCGCGCAGGTGGGCATCAGGGCGTGCAGCGGCACGAAGTCGACCACCCGGGTGTTGCCGGGGACCGGGCCGACCTCCGCCGCCTGGGTCTCGCTGAGCGTGGCCACGATCTCCACGTCCAGATCCGCCACCGCGTCGAACAGTTCGCGCGGGGAAATCAGGTTGGGGTAGGCCATATCCCGCGAGGTGATGCCCAGGGTCAGGCAGATCCGGGGCCGAGCCGGCGTCTCCCGCAGCCAATCGGGCACCTCGGATACGCCGTTGTAGGGCACGTACCGCATGGGCACCGATTCGTTCTCGCTGGGCAGCCGAATGCCCTCGGGCATCTGATCGATACTGAAATCCCCTGTGACGACCCGCTCGTCATAGTCGAGGCCGTGCCGGGCCAGGGTCCAGGTCAGCCATTCCTCGAGGGCGTCGTCGCGCAATTCGGGCGGCAGCGCGTCGTTGTCGGCGCGATAACCTTTGCGCGACAGCCCGAAAAGATCCGGCCCCCACAGCAATCGGGCTCCGGCGGTACCGCAGGCGCGCGCGGCGACCCCGCCCGCGAAGGAGAACGGTTCCCAGATCACCAGATCCGGCCGCCACCAGCGGGCGTAGGCGACCAGTTCGTCCACCATGGAGTCGTTATTGGCCTGGGCGTAGAAGGTGGCGGTGAGCAGGGAGTTGGCGGCCTTGCGATCGCGCGGGCCGCCGAGCCGACCGGTGAAGTCGATATCGCGATAGAAGCCGGTGAGCTCGGCTCCCAGATCGCGCACAATCTCGTGGTGGGTGTGATCGGTCCCGACCGGCACCGCGGTCAGCCCGGCCTGGGTGATCGCCCGGGTGAGCGCGGGCTGGCTGGCGAAGCGCACCTCGTGCCCGGCCGCGCGCAGCGCCCACGCCAGCGGCACGGTTCCGTTGAAATGCGCTTCTACCGCAAGGGATGTCATGAGTACGCGCATTGCGGGCGGCTCCTCGTCAGTGGGTCGTCAGGGAATTCGAGGCGGCGACCGGCAGCCGGATCAGCGCACCCGTCACCGGTGCGCGCAGTCGTCGCACCGGCGCGCCGTCCAGGCGCAGCCGGGGAAATCGGGCCGCCGCGGCGGCCAGGGCGGTCGCCGCCGCGCCGCGGACGAACTCGGCGATCCGGGGCACGCCGCGCAACCCGGATCCGGCCGCGCCGATATGCACCACGACCTCCTCGCCCGCCGCGATGGGTTGCGTACCGAGTCGCAGATCCTCGCGAACGATCCTGCGGTCCAACCGCATCGGTGGATGCTGCGCGAGCACGGCATCGAGAATCGCGCCGACCGATCCGGGATCGGCGGCCAGCGCTTGCCAGCGGGCGGAATCGACGAGCAGTCCGTGCGCCGCCTCGGCGGCCAGCGTCGCCGCGAGTTCGACACCCGAAATCGACAGCGGCACGGCGCTTTCCGGTACGAGCGTGCGCAGACCGGCGCAGGCGAGCATGATCGCGCGGGCGTCCGCCAGCCGGGGCGCACAGAGCGCCGCGTCCACCGCCGGTCCGGCGGCGACGGCATATCCGGTGTAGGCGGCCAGATCCGAGCGCGGCACGCTCAGCACTTCCGCCGCCAGCCCGGCCACCGCGGGGCGCAGTGCGTCGCGCACCAGATCGAACCCGGTGTCGAGCCCGTCGAACGCGACCGGACCGGCGGCGGGCGGTGCGGTCCAATCCGTCTCGGGGAACGGGTTCACTTGTGCCAGAACATGTTCCGCGGGCAGTTCGGTTCCGAAGCGGGGATCGGTGAGAACCTGCCGGGCGAGTTCCGAATCGCTGACCACCCAGGCCCCGGGTCGGCTGCGGTACAGCGGCCCCCGCTCCCTGATCCGGGCGGTGAGTTCCGCGGTGTCCTCGTCCTCGGCGCGCAGCAGCACGGCATAGGGATCGCCCCCGTGCGCGAACAGGAACTGCATTCCGCGCTCGGTCAGCAACCGCCGGCCCAGATCCGTGTCGGTCGTGGTCACGGCGCGAGCCTCATCTGTTTCATGCTGCTTCCTTCTGAAATCGCTTGCACCAACCGTGCTCCGAGCGCCTCGCACGCGGCTCGAATCTGGACTCACAACAGGCTCAAACCGCCGTCGACGACCACGACCGAGCCGGTGGCGAATTCGGCCTCGGGCGCGGTGAGCTGCCGCGCCCACCAGGCGAGTTCCTCGGGCTGCCCGACACGACCGGCGGGCGTGCGGCCCGCGATATCGGCGAGGAAGGCGCTGTACTGCTCCGGCGTGGATCCCATCCGCACGCCCATGCCGGACGCCACGACCCCGGCCGCGATCGCCACGACCCGAATTCCCCTGGGCGCCAATTCGATCGACCAGGTCCGGGTGAGGAATTCCACCGCGACCTTCGTGGCACCGTATCCGGAGAAACCCGGCCACGCGCGGCCGCCGGACGCGCCGGAACTGCTCATATTCAGTACGACGCCCCGGGTTTCGGCGAGCGCGTCGAGCGCGGCCTGGGTGAGGAACAGGGGCGCGAGCAGATTGACCGCCACCTCATTCTCGGCGGCGGCTCGATCGATGTGCGCGAGCGGAGCCGGAGCGGCCGTGGCGGCATTGTTGACCAGAATGTCGACCCGGCCCAGCACCCGCTGCGCCGTCTTCACGACGAGTTCGGCGGCGCCGGGGTCGGTGATATCCGCGGCGAGTACGTGGATGCCGTCGTACCCCGCGGCCGTTTCGCGCAGTGTGGATTCGGTTCGCCCCACCACGAGCACCTCGTGCTCCTCGGCGTAGCCACGGGCCAGCGCCCGTCCGATTCCGGTGCCGCCACCGGTGACGATCACACCGCGTTTCGCTCGTACCACGACCTACCGCCTCTCGACTGGACTGTCCCCAAACCTGGCGGCATGCGGTCGAAGTCCAGTGGAGAAGCCCTCGGGCGGTCGCGGTGCGGCTCAGGCGAATCGGTCGGCGTGCTCCCTCGCCCATTCGGCGAAGGTGATGCCGGGCCGCCCGGTCAGATCGGTAACCGTGGTAACCGGCGCCTGCGGATCGCGCAGGGTCTGCGCGAAACCCTCCAGCAGGAATTCGGCGACATCGGCGAGCATGCCCTGACTGCTCCACAGCGCACGGGCCTGGTCCGGGCTCAACTCCTCCCATTCGACGGGCTTGCCGAGCGCCTCGCCGATCAACCGAACCTGATCGATCTGGGTGATCGCCTCCGGGCCGGACAGGACGTACTTCTCGCCGACATGTCCGTCCTCGAGCAGGGCGACCGCGGCGACCGCGGCGATATCGGCGAGTGCGATCGGAGTCTGCACAGCCTGCCCGTACGGAGCCCGGACGACGCCGTCGGCACGAATGGCCTCGGCCCAGCCCAGGGTGTTGTTCATGAATACGCCCGGCCGCAGATGGGTCCAGTCGAATCCCGCGGTCTCGACGGCGTGTTCACAGGCGTAGTAGAACCAGAACTCCTCGGGGGATCGAGCTTCCGCGTCGGCGTTCTCGCCGGACAGCACGACCACCCGCTTCACCCCCGCCCGCCGCGCCGCCTCGGCGAAATCCTTCACCTTCGCGGGCATCGGGGCGAGGTAGACGGTGTCCACACCGTCGAGCGCGGCGGGCAGGGTCTCGGGACGGCCGAGATACCCCTTCACGACATCGACGCCCGCGGGCAGTCCGGCCCGGTCCGGGTTGACCGTCAGCGCGCGCACATCCGCCACGCCCCGCGCCACCAACTCGTCCACCACCAAACGGCCCACACTTCCGGTCGCGCCCGTCACGAGGATCGCCACGTGTATCTCCTTCGATTTCTGAGCTTTCGGCAGGTCATCGCCGCCGATCCGCTCACCCTCCCAGCACTGACCGAATAATCGTATAGGCTACGAGAATGTTCTCGCACACCGTACGGAATTGCACAGCGGCGGTGTGGGCGGGATGGGAAGGTAGGTCGAACGCGATGGTCGAACACAGCGGCGGAGGCGATCCCGACAAACTGCTGCCCATGCTCTGGCCGGGCGCGGACCGGGACGACGGCAAGCCCGCGCTGGGCCGCAAACCCGGGCTGACGGTGGAGGCGGTCGTGACGACCGCGTTGCGGATCGCCGACGACACCGGGCTGGACACCCTGTCGATGCGCCGGGTGGCCACCGCACTGGGCGTGGGCACGATGACGCTCTACACCTACGTGCCGGGCAAGGCCGAACTGCTGGATCTGATGATCGACAAGGCATTACGCGAGCGCGCGCTACCGCTGGACGACCGCTCGCGCCCCGACGACTGGCGTCGTCAGCTCGAGCTGTACGCGGATCGGACCCGCACGATGTATCGCCGGCATCGGTGGCTGCGGCGGGTTTCCACCGTCCACCCGCCGCTCGGCCCCGGCATGATGGACGGCCACGAGTATCTGCTGCGCGCGCTGTCGGGCCTCGGACTCACCCCCGCCCAGGCCGCGGCCGCCTCGCACGCGCTGCGGGTGGTGATCGATGCGGTGGCCCGGGTCGAGGTGGCCGACGAACAGGTGGAACGCAGTACCGGGCAGTCGCAGGACGCGTGGTGGCAGGCGCGAATGTCGTTCTGGCAGACCTATTTCGACGCCGAGCGCTATCCGGCGATCTTCGCGACCTGGGACAGCGGCGGCTTCGAGACCGCGGGTGAGCCCGAGGCGGGTAACGTCTACCGGTTCGGCCTGTCCCGGCTGCTCGACGGCATCGAGACGGTCGCGCGCGAGAACCGTAACGCCTGAATTAACGGGCACATTTGTCAAGACCCGAATTGTTCCTGTCGCACCGGGTCACCGGCAACCTTGCGGCATATCCGCGTGGTTGCAACTATGCCCATACACAGCCGGACGAATTGCCGAGACAGCCGAATAGACCCTGTAGTATCATGTGGTAGCTTCTCGACGGTGATAACGGTTCGGGGGAACGGTAATGATAACGGTTGGGATTTTAGGCCCGCTACTGCTGGGCGCCGCGGCAACTTCGATGGCGCCTTCCGCGCCCAAGCTGCGAACTGTCCTCGGAACTCTGATCATGCATTCCGGACAGGTTGTGCCCGCATCGTCGCTGATGAGCGAATTATGGGGTGACGAGCCGCCCGCCAGCGGATCCACCACATTACAGACCTATATACTTACGCTACGTAAGAATCTGGCCGCACTTACCCGCTGGTCGGTCTCCGATATTTCCAACGAAATACTCGTGACCCGCACTCGCGGATATCTTCTCAAAAACGTCGACATTGATTACCACAATTACAATTCCCTGGTCTCGAAGGGCCGGAAATCGATTACCAGCGGTGACGACCGGCACGGCGCGGCGCTACTGGATCAGGCGTTGCGACTGTGGCGCGGCCCCGCCCTGATCGATGTCGAGGGTAAGCGGGTCCTGGAATCCAAACGCCGCCAGCTCGACGAATCCCGCCTGGTCGCGCTCGAACTCATGACCGAGGCCCAGATCCGGCTCGGCATGCACCGCGAGGTACTGCCCGAACTGACCGCACTCACCCTGGAGAACCCACTGCACGAGGGCCTGCACGCGCAGTTCATGCGCGCGCTGAGCCTCGGCGGGCGCCGGGCCCAGGCGCTCGAGGTCTTCCGGCAGCTTCGCTGCAATTTGATCGCCGAACTCGGGATAGAGCCGGGCAAGCAGGTCCAACAGGTGCATCGGGAGATACTCACATCGGACGTCGAACCCTGGGGCCGATACCACTTGGCCGGCTCCCGATAGGCGACAGGCCTTTTCGAAATCAGGCCGCGCCCCGCAATCGCTCGTTGACGATATCCACCAGCTCCTGCGGCGTCCTGACCTCGACGAGATCATCGTCGGGAATCACCACACCGAAATCGCGCCGGATACGCGACGCCGACTCGATCAGGGCCAGGGAGTCGTAGCCGAGCTCCTCGAAATCTACCGCGGAGATATCGCCCGCCAGCTCGGGCGCACTCTCGTCGCCGCCCGCGCATTCGATCAGAATGCGGCGCAGGGTATCGATGGTCATGGTCGTCATCACGATCGGCTCCTCGATTCTCTTCGGATTCGAACGGCCACCCCCCGGACGGGATCTCGGCCGCCGAACTCTTATCGAGTATGGAACGCGCTCCTAGAAACTCACTCGACAGCCGACGCCGAGCTACCGGAGCCCCGGCCCGGCCGCGATTCGGACCCCTCGGTCTGCGCTTCGATGTGGCCTGCGGGTTCGATCCAATTCACCACCAGTTCGATTGCCCGGCAGGGGCGGGTGTCACCCTGACATTCGTGGCTACGTCCGGGCGGACGAAACGGGCCGGGTATGACGAGATCACCCCGGCCTACCGGCTCCTCGACATCGTGCACGCCACCGCGCTCGCGCATGCCGAGCGGCGGTTGCAGCGGGAGTTCACAATCCTGTTCGACGCCAATACGATTCACCACTTCCTGCGCGACTCCTACGACGAACTTCGCGCGCGGGCGTCGGTACGGCTGTATCTGCCGGTGCTGGCGGAGCGGTTCGCCCGGCAGCGACTGCACGCGCGGGCGAAGGTGGAAGGCCGGGTGGAGCACGCCGTTCCGGTGGTGCTGTTCCTGTGCACCTTCAACGCCGGGCGCTCGCAGATAGCGCTGGGATTCTTCGAACACTACGCGCGGGGACGGGCGCTGGGCTGGTCCGGCGGCTGCGAGCCGAGCGGCGCGCTGAATCCGGCGGCGGTCGCGGCCATGGCCGAGATCGGCGTCGACATCTCCCACGAGTTCCCCAAGACATGGACCGACGAGATCATCCGCGCCGCGGACATCATCGTCACCATGGGGTGCGGCGACGTCTGCCCGGACGTCTGCGGTATCCGCCACGAGGACTGGGTGGTCGACGACCCGGCGGGCCTGCCGGTGGCCGAGATCCGCCCGATCCGCGACGATATCCACCGCCGGGTGCTCGCACTGCTGGCAGACCTCGGCGTCCCGGTATCACTCGAGTCACGTTTCGGCGATTCCATCCGAACATAACCGATGCTCACGCCCGGTGATGCCAAGCTGACTGCACCATGAATCGGAACATCTTCGCAAAGGCCCTGCGCATACCGATCGTGGCGGTTACGGCACTGCTGTTGTCGACCGGCACCACCGCCGCAGGGCCCACCCCGAATTCGGACTGGACCATGTGGCAGTTCGATGCCGTGGGATCGCGCTACAACGGCAACGAGCACACGCTGACCCCCGCCAATGTGGGCTCGCTGCAACTGAAGTGGGCGTTCGCGTTTCCGGGCGCGATCGCGCAGTCGAGCCAACCGGCGGTGGCGGGCGGCGTCGTGTACTCCGGTGGGCGCGACGGGAAGATGTACGCCCTGGACGCCCGCACGGGCGCGACCCGCTGGGTCTTCGATACCGGGACCTCGCTCGAGCACATCCCGTTCTACGGCCTGCGGGACGGGCCCGCGGTGGCCGACGGCGTGGTCTACTTCGGCGACAACGGCGCGAATCTGTGGGCCGTCGACGCGATTACGGGCCGGGCGCGCTGGCACACCCGGCTCGAAACCCACCCGTTCTCGATCATCACCAGTTCACCGCTGGTCTTCGACGGGCACGTCTACGTCGGTGTGTCCAGTCAGGAGGAGGGCGGCGGACTCGCCGATCCGCTCTATCCGTGCTGCACCTTCCGCGGCAGCGTCGTCTCGGTCGACGCCGCGACCGGTGCGGTGCGGTGGAAATACGACACCCTCGCGGAGCCGACCGTCCGAACCGGTCCCCCGGGACCGAGTTTCAGCCCCAGCGGCGGCGCGGTCTGGTCCTCGCCCACCGTCGATCCGGCGACCCGCACGCTGTATTACACGTCCGGCAACCCCTATACGGGCGCCCCGCACGATCTGGAATCCATCGGCGCGATCGATATCGACACCGGAACCCGCCGCTGGGTGAATTCGCTGACCCCGAACGACACCTGGAATGTGCGCTGCGCCGTGCCGCCGGCGGGTGGGGCCTGTCCCATCCCGGGCCGCGATTTCGATTTCGGCGCGCATCCCAACATCTTCGAGATCGGCGGCCGCAAGGTCGTCGGCGCGGGCCAGAAGACCGGCATCTACCATCTGCTCGACGCCGCGACGGGCGCGATCGTCTGGCAGACCGAACTGTCGGTGCCGACCTCCCCGCTGCCCATCGAGGGGGCCGAATCGCTGGCCGGAATCCAGTGGGGCGCGAGCTTCGACGGGCAGCGGCTGTACGTGGCGACCTACAACGCGAATCCGGGCACGCTGTTCGCCTTGGATCCGGCCGACGGTCATGTCCTGTGGCGTACACCCAATCCCGCCGACGGCTGTCGGATCGACATACCGGCGGTGCCGATGGATCCGTTCTGCCAGGAGGCCATGCCCAATGCGGTCTCCTCCTCCCCCGGCCTGGTCTACGAGGGCAGTCTGGACGGCAAGATGCGGGTGTTCTCGGCCGAGACCGGCGCCATCCTCTGGGAGTACAACACCCACCGGCCCTTCCTGACCGTGAACGGCGTCCCAGGTAAGGGCGGCGGGCTCAACGGCAACGGCGCGGTCGTCGCCAACGGCATGCTGTATACCAATTCCGGATACGCGCACCCGATCACCACCGGCATGCCGGGAAATGTGTTGCTGGCCTTCGGCCTACCGTGAGTCAGAGCTCGAATTCCGCTCCGTCGGCAAGGATCTCGACGCCCGCCCGCTCGACCAGCGCGCGGGCGGGCGAGGCCGGATCCAGCAGCGGATTGGTGTTGTTGAAATGGGTGTAGATGCGGCGTAGTCCCGGATGCCGGGCCAGGGCGGCCAACGATCCCTCGGGCCCGGCGACAGCCAGGTGTCCCATCCGCGCCTGACCCGAATCCCGTTCGCGCACAGCCGATCCCAGTTCATCGACGTCGAAGAATGTGCCGTCCAGCAGCGCGCAGTCGGCCCCGGCGAGCAGTTGGTCCAAGCCGTCGGGCCACCGCGCCAGACACGGGGCGTACACCAGCGAACCGCCGGTCGCGACGTCCTCGATGCGCAGCGCGCTCACCCAGTTCTCGCCGGACCGCTGCGCGGCAGCGTATTTCGGCGGTTTGTCCCCGACCGACAGTGTGGTGACCCGCAGCCCGCCCGCCAACTCGACCGTCCCGGAACTGTCGTGCCAGGCCCACGGCGCGTAGCGATCCAGCAGTCCGCGCAGTGGCAGGGCGGACTCCAGCGCGGTGAGTACCCGCGGTGTCGCGTAGCCGGTCAGGCTCGCACCGCGCAGAATCGTCAGTCCCAGCACGTGATCCAGCTCCGCGTCGGTGAGCAGCACACCGCGCACCGGCGTCTGCCGCGGCCCGGGCCCGGCCCGCAGTGCGGGTGTGGCCAGCAGCTGCGAGCGGATGTCCGGCGAGGCGTTGAGCAGCCACCAGTCCCGCGAATCGCCGCTCACGGCAACGCATTCCTGAGTGCGCGCGGGCAGTCTCCCGCCGCGCACCGCCACACAGTGGGAGCAGGCGCAATTCCATTGCGGCACACCGCCTCCGGCGGCGGTGCCCAGCAGTACCACTCTCATCCGGCCTGCGCCCGCAGCCGCGGTTCGACCGGGGCCGCCGCCCGCAGCGCCGCATCGATCAGCGATCGCCGCGGCGACAATCCGCACACCGGATCGGTGGCGGCGGCATCGCCGGTCAATTGGAAGGCCTGACAGCGGCATCCGCCGAAGTCGGTGAAGCGCTCCGGACAGCTCCGGCACGGATCACGCATCCAGTCGGTTCCGCGGTAGGCGTTGAACATCGCCCCTTCGTACCAGATCTCGGCCAGCGAGCGGCGCAGCACATTGTCCGTGGGCAGCGTCGTGATCACCGACGCCGCCGGACACGGCAGCACATCGCCGTCGGGGGTGACGGTGAATTGCACGCGCCCCCAGCCGTCCATACAGGGCTTCGGCCGATCGGCGAAGTAGTCCGCCACCACATAGACCAATTCCACTCCGCCCGAATACTTTTCCCGAGCGCGCCGCACCGCCGCCCGCGCGGCGACGAGCTGCTCGGCCGTCGGCAGCAGCGCGGCCCGATTGCGCAGCGCCCAACCGTAGTACTGGGTGTTCGCCAGCTCGATCCGATCCGCCCCGAGTCCTACCGCCAACTCCACGATCCGCTCGATCCGGTCGATATTGCCGCGATGCAGTACGACATTGACGGTGAGCGGCAACCCCGCCGCGGTAATCGCCCGCGCCGCCGCGATTTTGAGCTCGTGTACCCGAGCTCCGGCGGCGCGATCGGCGGGCTGCCGATCCGCGTCCTGCATGGAGAGCTGGATATGGTCCACCCCGCGGTCCGCCAGTTCCCGCGTCCGCTCGGCGGTGAGCCCTACCCCGCTGGTGACCAGATTGACATAGGCTCCGAGCCCGCGCGCGTGCTCGGCCAGTTCCGGCAGATCCCGCCGCGACAGCGGTTCGCCCCCGGACAGATGTATCTGCACCACACCCAGTTCCCGAGCCTGGGTGAAGACATCGCACCACTGCGCGCGGGTCAATTCGTTCGAACGAGACACCAGCGCTGTGGGATTGGAGCAATAGGGGCAGTGCAGCGGACAGCGGTGCGTCAGCTCCGCGAGCATCCCCAGCGGCGACTCAACCATCCAGCGCCACCACCCGCCGCCGCGCGAGCCGTTCGAGCAACTCGCTCACATCCGTCATCCGCACACCGTCGTATTCGGCCGCCAGTCGCTCGACGATCCGCCCGACGCTCGAACTACCGTCGCACAGCGCCAGCACCGCGGCCGCGGTGTCGTTGAGCACGACCACCCCCTCCGGCAGCAGCGCCAGATCGCCCCGGGCGGCGTCGCGGGCCAGTCGCACGCCCGCCCGCAACCTGGGCACCGACGCCTCCGACACGGTCATGCCGAGCCTCCGCTGTGATAGTCGAGGCTGTCGAGAATGGCTTGCAGCACAGCGCATTTGAATTCCAGCGCCGCCACGCAGGCCAGCTGCTGCGCATGGGTCTCGGCATGTTCGACCACCAGATCCAGCAGCGAACTGCCCTCGGCCGCAACTACATCCAGCCGGGCGGTGAAATACGCGAACCCGTCCTCGCCGATCCACGGATAGTGTTCGCGCATCCGTCCCAGCCGGTGGGCCAGCAGACCCGGCGAGAACAGTTCGGTCAGCCCCGAGGCCACCGCCTCGAGCCACGGTCGCCGCCGGGCGAAGTCGGTGTAGGCATCGACCGCGAATCGCACTCCGGGCAGCACCAATCGCTCCGAGACCACCTCGTCACGACCGAGCCCGACCGCCTCCGCCAGGCGCAACCATTTCTCCGCGCCACCGGACTGGGCGTCGACCCCGTCGTGGTACACGATGCGCGAGAGCCACTGCCGCCGGACCTCCGGGACCGGGCAGTTGGCGATGATCGCGGCATCCTTCCGCGGCAGACAGCACTGGTAGTACCAGCGATTGGCCGCCCACAGCCGCAGGTGCTCCTTGTCCAGCTCCCCCTCGTGGAGCCGCCGATGGAAGGGATGGCGGTCCCAGTACGAACCCTTGAGCCCGTACAGCCGGGCCCGGAATTCCGTTGCGCTCCAGGGGTTCCGGATCTCCGATACGGACGGCACCGCCGCCGTCTCAGCTACGCCCGGAGTATGCGGTGACCTCCATACCGGTGGAGTGGAACTCGAAATCCGGTCGCGCCCAGACCTTCTTGACCTCCGGGCCGACGTTCTTGCTGTCTGCGGTCTGCATGCGACTGCCTCCGATGACGGGAAGATGCGTGCGAATACAACAGAACACTCGAACCATGAGCATAACCCATCGCCGCGAGCGCGTGTATGACTCCGGATCGCGGGGGTGGCACGCGGTGGTGGCCGGTCGGCCACGGGCTCGAACTCATTGGTACAAAAGGAGATTCAGTCATGCCCGATCGTCCCGATACCGAGGAGCAGGCGAGCAAGGGCGACAAGGCCAGCAGCGGCAGCTTCGGCGAGTCCAATGCGGCCGATCCGCAGGAGGCGGGCCGCAAGGGCGCCGAGGCGCAGCCCACCGAGGCGGCCGTTGATCCTCACCCCCACGCATCGGCCCGGACGGGCAGTCCGGGCCGATGTACCGCGAATGTCGTGATTGATTCCAATTGGATCGGGTACCACCCGAACATCCGGTTCCTCGTAGAGCAGCCTGCGAGTCCGGGCCTGTCGGCCGCGCTGCTCGTCAACAGCGGCACGACGGTGCTTTCGCCCCGCGACCCATGCGGTTGTCAGACCCCCGCGGAACGAGGAACCATCCCATGAACTCTCCCGCTGCGCCCGCCGACACCACACCACCCGCGGGACCGGCCCATCGGACCCGACGCGGCAGCGATCCCTACGACAACCTCGAGCCGTGGTTCGAGAAATTGCAGGCCCTGGACCCGGCGGATCCGCTGTACGCGCGTCTGCGCGGGCAGATCATTCATCGGTGCCTGCCGCTGACCGAACATGTGGCCCGGCGCTACACCGGCCGCGGGGAGGACTTCGACGATCTCGAGCAGGTCGCCCGCGTGGGGCTGGTGATGGCGGTGGACCGTTTCGACGTCTCGCGCGGGCACACCTTCCTGTCCTTCGCGGTTCCCACGATCCTCGGGGAGGTGCGGCGGCATTTCCGTGATCGGGGCTGGGCGGTGCGAGTCCCGCGCCCGCTCAAGGAGCTGCATCAGCAGATCGCCATGATCACCCCCGGCCTGATCCAGCGTCTCGGGCGCATGCCGACCGGCCGCGACCTCGCCGCCGCACTCGATGTCTCGATCGAGGACGTCAACCAGGCCCTCGTCGCGGGCAACGGCTATCGCACCGACCCCCTCGACGCCCCCGTCGAGCACGGCGACTCCGATAACTCGATGCCGCATACCGCCGTCCCGGCAACCGTCGAACCATGCTACGAACTGCTGGAGAACGCGATGGCGGTCCGGCCGCTGATCGCCGCGCTGCCCGAACGCGAGCGAACCGTGCTGATCCTGCGCTTCTTCGAGCGCAAAACCCAATCCGAGATCGGCCGGGAATTGGGCATCTCCCAGATGCACGTCTCCCGTATCCTGGCCGCCACCCTGCAGCTGCTGCGCGAGCAGGCCCTCGAACAGGTCCCGGTCAGCAGCCCTCCAGCGTGAGCGCGGCCAGCTCCGTCACCAATTCCCCACCGCCGCAACGCCGCTCGGCCTCGACCTGCCGCCGGGCGCCGTTGCCCTCCTCGAGCACCCGCTCGATACCTCGATCCACGAAATCCCGATCGCCCAGCCGGTCCAGGGCGGGCGCGACCAGATCCACGAATTCGGCGATGCGCCGTCGAAACGGCATGATCCGCCCGTCGACCGGATCGAAACAGTCGCCCCCGGCCCCGTCGCGCGCGGCCTTCCAATACGCGATCCGCAGCATCTCCGCCGTGACGGCCGGGCAGATTCGATTGTGCCGCACCGCGTCTCGCGCGGTCACAACACCGGCGCGAATCAACGCGGCCAGCAACGCGGACTGCGCGACGGTCGCGGGCACATCGCTGACCCGGATCTCCACGGTCGGATACGACGTCGAGGGCCGCACATCCCAATAGACCATCTTCTCGTCCAGAATGCTGCCCGCCGTACGCATCGCGGAGACCATCGCGTCGTATTCATGGGCCGAGGTGAAATACGGCGGCGGCCCGGCGCTCGGCCAGCGGTGCCACAGCACGCTGCGCCAACTGGCATATCCGGTGTCGGCGCCGTGCTGCACGGCCGAATTGGCGGTCAGCGCGAGCAGCAGCGGCAACCACGGACGCAGGTAGTTGCACACCTGGATCGCGATCTCCCGATCCGACACCGCGACATGGACGTGCCCGCCGCAGAGCGGCTGTTCGTCGGCGAGCAGCCCGAAATTCGCCTCGATGCGCTGATAGCGCTCGGACCGCGTGACCGCCATCGGGCTCGGGCCGATCGGTGACACACCCACCGCCAACAGGGTCGCGTCGAACTTGCGGGCACAGCGCGCGACCTCGCGGCGCAACCACCGCAATTCCGCGGTCAGCTCATCGATCCCGTGGTGCACACCGGTGGCCGTCTCGACCTGGCAGGCCGCCAATTCCAGTTGCAGATCGATCCCCAGCTCCCGGGCCGCGGCCGCGACCTCGCGATTCTTGTTCACCGGAATCCCGGTGCGTGAATCGACCAGCAGGAATTCCTCTTCCACACCGATACTCGGAACATCCTCGTCCACGCTCTCGTCCTACCCCCGACCGGCCGGATTACCCGAGGTGTGCTGTCGCGCTGATCGGGTATGCGATCGGCGATGGACCATTCACGAGCACCGATGCTGGACGCGCTGGCCGAGTATCAGCGGTTGGACCGTTATGGCTTCACCCCGCCCGGACACCGCCAGGGGCGAGGAGCCGATCCGCGAGTCCGCGACGAACTGGGCGGAGCGCTGAGCCATGACGTGCTGGCCGGGCCCGGACTCGACGACCGGCTGGCGCGCGGCCATCTGCTCGGCGATGCCGAGGAGCTCATGGCCGATGCCGTCGGCGCGGAGACCGCGTTCTTCTCCACCTGCGGCAGTTCGCTGCCGGTGAAGGCCGCGATGCTGGCGGTGGCCGGGGGCGACGGCGGGCTGATCCTGGGCCGCGACAGTCACAAATCGATCGTCGCCGGACTGGTGTTCTCCGGGGTGCGCCCGTACTGGGTGACGCCGAGATGGGACGCGGACCGGCATTTTTCGCATCCGCCGTCCCCGGACCAGGTGCGGGCGGCCTGGGAACGCCATCCCGATGCGGCCGGTGCGTTGATTGTCAGTCCCAGTCCCTACGGCACCTGCGCCGATATCGGCAGCATCGCGGAGATCTGTCACGAGCGCGGTAAGCCGCTGATCATCGATGAGGCGTGGGGCGCGCATCTGCCGTTCCATCCCCGGTTGCCCACCTGGGCGATGGACGCGGGCGCGGATATCTGCGTGGTGAGTGTGCACAAGATGGGCGCGGGTTTCGAACAGGGTTCGGTCTTCCATGTGCAGGGCGATCTGGTCGACCGTGGGCGGCTGAAGCTGTGCGCCGATCTGCTGATGACCACCAGCCCGAATGTCCTGCTGTACGCGGCGATGGACGGCTGGCGTCGCCAGATGGTCGAGCACGGGCGCGAATTGCTCGATGCCGCACTGGCCACGACCGATCGGGCTCGCTCGGAGCTGGCGCGCATTCCCGACATCACCGTGATGGAGCGGGAACTGCTCGGCGTCGAGGCCTCGCACGATCTGGACCGGCTGCAGGTGCTGATGGACGTATCGGCCACGGGCGCAACGGGTTACGAGGTCGCGGACTGGCTGCGGGAGCATCGCCGCATCGATATGGGCCACAGCGACCACCGCCGCGTCCTCGCGACGCTGTCGATGGCCGACGACAAGGATACGATCGACATGCTGGTCAAGGGCGTCAGCGCCTGGCGCGAACAGTCGAAAGACCCAGCGCCACACAATATTCGACTACCCGCGCCGGACGAGCTGCAATTGGAATCCGTACAGCGCCCGCGCGACGCGTTCTTCGGTCCGTGCGAATCCGTACCGATCGAGCGGGCGCCGGGCCGGATCGCGGCCGAACAGGTCACCCCGTATCCGCCCGGCATTCCGGTCATGGTGCCCGGCGAACTGATCAACGAGGCGGTCGTCGAATATCTGCGCACCGGTGTGCGGGACGGGATGAACGTCCCCGATCCGGTGGATCCGACGCTGAAAACCCTCCGGGTCGTGGCGTCATGACCGCCGCGGAGGATCGGCTCGCGGAGCGGATCGGAACCTCGGGCCTGTCGGTCGCGGTCGCGGAATCGCTGACCTCGGGCCGGATCTCGACCGTCCTGGGCGCGGCGCCGAAGTCCAGCGAATGGTTCCGCGGCGGAGTCGTGGCCTATTCGACCGAGGTGAAACGGCTCGTGCTCGGGGTGCCGGACCGCCCACCGGTATGTCGGGAAACGGCCGAGGCCATGGCCGCCGGCGTCCGCGCGCTGCTGCGCGCCGATATCGCCGTCGCGGTCACCGGAGTGGGCGGACCGGATCCCCAGGGCGATGAGCCGCCCGGTTCGGTGTGGTTCGCGGTCGCCTCCGAGTCCGAACTCGAGACCGTGCACCGCCAGTTCTCCGGAGAACCGCCCGAAATCGTCGCCCGGACCGGAGAATACGCCTTGGAGCTGCTGTGGCAGGCGTGCACGCGACATCGCGACGCGATATCCGGAGGTATGGCGACGACATGACCATGGCCACCAACGCACAGACCCCGACGCTGCCCGCACCCCGCGGCGAGCTGTCGGCGATGCTGATCGAGCGCCTGCGCGGCGAACCCGGAAAACCCTTCCCGCACACGGCGAATGCCGATCCCTACGGCGAGGATCTACAGCTGGCGCTGCACACCTGCTACGAATTGCACTATCGTGGTTTCGAATCGGTGGATCCCGGCTGGGAATGGGATCCCGACCTGCTGCGCTGGCGCGCCACCCTCGAGGCCCCGTTTCTGGCCGCCCTGCGCGCCGATGTCGCGGGCGGCGACGATCTGGACGCCGAACTCGAGCAGTTGCTGATCGAGCCGATGCCGCCCAGCGGCCTCAGCGAATTTCTGCGCACCGACGGCGAATTGTGGCAGCTGCGTGAGTATTTCGTGCACCGATCGCTGTATCACCACAAGGAGGCCGATCCGTACGCCTGGGCGATCCCCCGACTGACCGGGCAGGCCAAGGCATCACTGGTGGCGGTGGAATTCGACGAATTCGGCGGCGGCCGCGGCGAACGTGTGCACGCCCGCCTGTACGCGGATCTGCTGGCCGGGGCCGACCTGAATCCGGAGTACCTGCACTACCTCGATGTCATTCCGGCACCGATGTTCTCGGTGCTGAACATGATCTCGCTGTTCGGCCTGCACCGGGTCCGGCGCAATGCCCTGGTCGGCCATTTCGCCACCGTCGAGATCACCTCGCCGCCCGGCGCGCGGCGCATGGTCGAGGCGCTGGAACGACTGTGCCCGGATCCGCGCTGTCTGCTGTTCTACCGCGAACATGTGGAGGCGGACGCGGTCCACGAACAGGTCATGCGCACCGATGTGATCGGCAATCTGGTGGCCGAGGATCCGAGCGCGGCCGCCGACATCGTCTTCGGCATCCAGGCGACCGGGTTGCTGGAAGACCGGTTCGCCGCCGACGTCCTCGGTCACTGGCATCGCGGAAATTCTTCTCTCCGAACAGGATTGAAGTGCGATTCCGGTGCAAATCGGGTTTCGTGATGTTGTTCTGCGCCCCAGGCGTCTACCGGCCCGAGGCCGACACATGGTTGCTGAAGCGAGCCTTCGACGGCGCCCGCATCCATCGTGGCGGCCGGGTGCTCGATATCTGTACCGGCTCGGGCGCGCTGGCCATCGCGGCGGCGCGGGCCGGGGCCGCCGAGGTGACCGCGGTGGACATCTCCCGCGCGGCGGTCGCGTCGGCCTGGCTGAACTCCCGCTGCCGCGGCCTCGGAATCGAATTGCTGCGCGGTGATTTCGAGGCCGTCCTCGGCGACCGCCGATTCGATGTCGTATTGGCCAATCCGCCCTATGTCCCGACTCCGCCCGGCACGCACACCCGCGGTTCCGCGCGGGCGTGGAATGCCGGGCCCACGGGCCGGGAGATACTCGACCGGCTGTGCACGCGGCTGCCGCGACTGCTCAGCGCCCAGGGCGTCGCGCTGATCGTGCATTCGACGCTGGCCGACCCCGACCGAACCGTCGGCCTGCTGCGCGATCAACGCCTCAAGGCGGCCGTCGTGGCCCGCAGTCAGATCCCGTTCGGCCCGGTCCTGCGCGAGCGCGCCGCGTGGCTGGCCGCCGCGGGCTACATCGCCTCCGACCAGAACCGGGAAGACCTGGTGGTGATCCGTGCCGACCGAACCCGCGCCTGACCGACGCCGCATCGTCTTCACCACCGACGGGCCCGCCCTGATCGAGGGTCCGGTCGAACTCGTGACCGCGGACGGGCGGACCATCTGCTCGGACCGATTCCAGGTGGCCATCTGCCTGTGCCGCCGCTCGAAGAACTATCCGCTCTGCGACACCAGCCACCGCAGACGCCGCCGCGAACCGGACTGAACCCTCACACCGCGACCGCGCAGTTGTCCGAACTGCCCTGTCCGAGCACGCTCACGATTCCGGACCGGCCGTCGCCGAAGAAGCGGCTGAACACACCCGCCGGACGCCCGCCGAGCAGCACGGGCCCGAGGACCGGGGCGATGTCGACCTCGTGCGGCGAGTCGTCGGAATCGGCGAGGATGGGCAGGCGGCAGGTGTGGGGTTCGATGTAGTCCTGGACAATGCTCGCGCCCGACGCGGCGGCGGCGACGGCCGATTCCCATGCGGGCTGGGCGGTTTCGCGGCCGATGATGACCTCCTTGCCGCTCATGCCGAGACTTTCCTTGAGTACCAGCAGCTCCCGGTTCTCGACCACGAAGCGCAGCAGATCGACCTTCGCATCGCCGCGAGTGGTGCGACGGTCGGACAGGACTCGGGTCCACGGCAGGTAGCGGTCGACCAGGGCGCGATCGGCCGCGCTCATCCAGGGACGGCCCTCCGACAGCAGGCCCATGGTCAGCTTGCTGGACAGGAAGGTCGAGGTCTGGGTCCCGACGAGCAGGCAGCCGTGATCCAGCGCGGCCTGCACGGGTGCGGTGTCGATATCGAGTTCGAGCCAGTCCGGGATGGTGAAATTGCGCAACCCCAGCGGATAGCGCAGCCGCGGCGAACAATCCCAGGCCTCGTGCAACTCCTCGGGTTCGAAGAAGCGCGCGGTCATTCCGTGATTGTTGAAGTAGTCGATCTCGAGGTCGAAATATCGGCGCTCGCCGCCCTGATCGCGCGCACTGCCCACGACGGCGATCCGGGGCGCGACGGCCAGTTCCGCGCACAGGTCTCGGAACATGTCCATGCGCACGGCCAGCGGGCTGCGGTAGTGGAACGGCAATCGGCCGGTGTCGGAGGCGTACAGCATGCGCCATACCTCCTGGCGGCAGTGTGCCTCCACCACGCCGCCGAGCGCGCCACTGACGTTGAACTCCAGGAACTTCAGCCCGTCCGGGCCGATCACCACATCGGGCCGCGCCACGCTGTCGGCATAGCGCTCCTCGATGAACCGATCCGCCACGAACAGCTGATTCTCGCTGTCGGGCATGGCGTACGCGGCCAGTCTCCCGGCACTGGTGGCGGCGGTCTCGAGGGCGGTGCGGCGCACCAGATCCAGCAGGGCCGCACTGACACGGAACAATTCGGCGTAGGAGGCGCGCGGCAGGGCGATCGGCGCGGCGGGCAGCAGCGGCTGATACGGATAGCCGATATCGCGGATCTCGTGGCGCAGCAGTCGCCGAATCGTCTCCGGCGGCGCGGGCGCGGCCGCCAACTGCTGGTCACCGAACCACGGATGTCCCGGCACGGGCACCACCCCCTTTGCGCGCGTAGGTGTTTCGAGCATACCGATCGATGCGAGGACTTGCTCGGTCGAGCAAACCGCGCTACCGTTTGCTCATGCAAGCAAAAAGTCGCTCGGACAAGCAAGAGCGCACCGTCACCGAGACCGCCCGGCGCGCGCAGATCGTCGATGCCGCGATCGAGGTGGTCGCCGAGCACGGCTATTCGAATGCTTCCTTCGCCCGCATCGCCAAGCAGGCGGGGCTGAGCAGCACCGGCATGATCTCGTATCACTTCCGCGGCAAACAGGATCTGATCCGCGAGATCATCGGCGAGATCATGCGCGTGGCACTCACTTTCGTGAGCGACCGACTTGGCGAGGAGTCCGACTACCGGGGTCGGCTGCGCGCCCACTTCGCGGCGAATCTGGCCCTGCTCGATGAATATCCGACCCATATGCGGGCGCTGTCGAGCATCCTCACCCACTCCGACCCCGGCGACCGGGAGCAGTTCGGACTCGCCGAACAACTGGCCGAATTCGCCCGCGTCCAGGAGGACCGGATTCGAGAAGCGCAGCGGGCCGGGGTATTTCGCGAATTCGACCCCGCGATCATGGTGATGGCCATGCGCGGCGCACTCGACGCCGCCATCGCCCGCGCTGCGAGCGACCCCGAATTCGACACCGCGGCCTGCGCTCGTGAGCTGGCCGACCTCTTCGACCGCGCCACCCGTAGCACCGGAGCCGAATCATGAACCAGCAGCAGGCAATCGCCACCGATCGCAGCACCCGGCAGAAGAACGCCGCGCTGCGCCGTCACATCATCCGCCAATTGATCGTCGAACTGGCGCTGCCGCTGGGCGGCTACTACGCATTGCGCGCCGCCGGGGTGAACCCTTGGCTGGCCCTGATCGTCCCCGCCCTGCTCACCGTGCCGTTCATCGTCTACACCGCGATTCGTCAGCGCCGCGTCGACGTGCTCGCGATCTTCACCCTCACCATCATCGTGCTGGGCACGATCATGTCGCTGGTGACCGGCGATCCCCGCACACTGCTGGTCCGTGACAGCTGGCTGGGCGGCGTACTCGGCCTGTGGATCCTGGGCACGCTGTTCACCCGGCAGCCGTTCATGCGCATCATGGCCCGCACGATCGTGACGGTGAAGATCGGCGAGGAGGGCTATCGGCAGTGGGATGCCCGCTGGGACAACGACTCCCGCTTCCGTTACCACCTGCGTGTTCTGACCGCGGTGTGGGGGTCGGCCTTCGCCCTGGACGCGGTGGTCCGCGTCGTGCTCGCCTACACGCTGCCGGTCGATTCGGTGCCGCTGATCAGCACCCTGCAGTGGCTGGCGGTCCTCGCCGCGCTGCTGGGTTTCCACACCGTCTACGTCGGCCGCAACGGTCTGAAGGTCTGAGTCGCTCAGGACTCCTTGAGTCCCACGGCGCCAACGTAATTCGCGCGCAGGGCGGTCGCCTCGTCCACCGGATTCTCCGGCCGCCACAGATCCAGCGCCACGATGCCCGGCTGCAGCACGGTGTAACCGCGCAGCAGCTCGGCCACATCGTCGGTGGTCTTGAAGGCCGCGCCCGGGGTGTTGGTCCGCCGCATCACCGACAGCACCCGCTCCTGTTCCTCGAGGCTGAGGGTGAAGGCGACCGCATGCGACAGGCCCAGCGCGCTGCCCGGCGGGCACGCGTCGCGGTAGGCGGCGATCAGCAGCGCGGGGTCGATATCCTCGAGCAGATCCAGCACCGCCATCGCGAGAATCGCTACCGGGCGGCCGAAGTCGATCAGATCGGTCACGCTGGGCGCGCTCAGCACGCTATCGATATCGCGCAGATCGGCCCAGGTCATCGAGACCTGCGGATGGCCCTCGAGCGCCTTCTGGGCGTATTCGACCGCCACCCGCTCGCGTTCCACATAGGCGATCCGCGCATGCGGATTGTGTCGCAGGGCGATCTCGTGCGGATTGCCGACCGTCGGTGCGCCCGAGCCGAGATCGAGGAACTGATCGATCCCCATCTCGCACAGCGCCGCGACCGCCCGGCCGACGAAGCCGCGATTGGATCGGGCCCAGAATCTGCTGCCCGGCATGCCCTCCGGGATCGCCTCGGCGGCCTCCCGGTCGATCTCGAAATTGGCGCCACCGCCGAGCACATAGTCGTACATCCGGGCGATATTGGGCGTGTCCATATCGATGGTCTCGTCCAGCCCGTACCGGGAACCCATGTCGCAGCCTTTCTCCGCCTTGCCGTAGCAACTGTACCGTCCGGAACGGCTACCCGCCGGTTGCGAAAGGCGTTATGCGGCAAGGCTATCGATGGCTCAGCGGCGGCTCCACGCCTGCGCGCCGTCGCTCAGGTTCCACCACGAAACGTGTTGCGGGTCCTCCGATTCCAGTCGCCACATCGCGTCGAGTCGATCGAAGAACGCCTGAATCCCGGTCTTGCCGCCGCGCGGTTCGCCGATGAACACCAGCCGATCGCCGCCACCTTTCTCGAATTCCTCGAGCGCCCGCGAGGCCATCAGATCGCCCCAACCCGGCGGCCAGCACAGCAGCAGCACCCGATCGGCCTTGGGCGTCGCGGCGTAGGCATCGAGATCGCCTACGGGATACCAGATCTCGCGCCCGGGAAACGAGGCGTTCGTACCCCGGTCCGGCGGATGGGAGTCGAACGCGGCCACCGACACGCCCGCCCCGGCGAGCAGCCGCGCCCAGTACCCGCGACCGGCCCCGAGTTCCACCACGGTCCGGCCGTCGGCGAAGCGCGCGATCCACCGCAATGTCTGCGGAGACGGCACCGCGTAGGCGTAGTGCGCCTGCAGAATCGTCTCCGCGTACCCCAGCCGCGCGCTGCCGCTGTCTCGTCCGCCGTCGATCATCCGGCGACCCTCGCGGGTGCGCACGGCCGGTTCGACAATGTCCCAGTAGGGATTTCCCGACGGCGACGCACCACCGGTCAGATAGTGCGTCAACCGCAGATCGAACGCGGCGTCGACCTGTTCATCCCCGGTCCCGGGCAGCCGCGCGGCCGCGTCGAGATATTCCGCCACCCGCGGATACCGCGCCCGCAACCGCTGCTCGTCACCGAGCAGTTCCGCCAACTCACCGCGCCGCCGCGCCGTCAACACCAACCCCGTCATGAGGCCATTGTCTTATCGACCTCCACCCCACGACCCTCGAACAGCGCACAACCGACCGCCCGCCACACCCAGCACCTTTTCGTAGGACGCGTCCAGCCCGCCGATCAGGGTGGGGATCGCGATGGTGACAACCGTCCCGTCGAGCAGGGACATGAAGAAACCGATGGAGAGGATGCCGAGCACACCTCGCGAGGGATGTTTGCGACGGCTGGCTCCCGAATGCCATGGAGCACAGGGGAACTGATCGGCGCGGCCGTGGCCCACGATAAGTCGTCGACAGCGACGGTAGCAGAGAACATGCGGTATGGAACAATTCGCGATCATGACCGATGGCACCAAGTCGCAGCGGCACTACGGCGGCCGCAGCGCGGAGGAGCGGGCCGGACAGCGGCGGGCGCGTCTGTTGGAGGCGGCGCTCGAGCTGTACGGCGCACAGGGCTACACCGGGACCTCGATCGAGCAACTGTGCTCGGCGGCAAGCATTTCCACGCGCAGCTTCTACGACGAGATGGGCAGTCAGGAGAATCTGCTGATCGCCCTCGCCGACGAGATCACCGGGCGGGCGGCCGCGGCCGCGCTGACCGTGGTCGAGGAGACGGCCGAACTGCCCGTCGCGGAGCGGATCGCCCGCGGGTTCCGGGCATATCTGGCGGTGACCTGCGAGACCACCTATTCGGCCCGGATCTGCTACGTCGAGGTGGTCGGGGTCAGCGATGCGGTCGAGGCGTGGCGGCACGAGTGGCGCGAGCGGATGGGCGCGCTGCTGCGCACGCAGGCCGAGCGGGCGGTCGAACGCGGCGAGGCCCGCCCGCGCGACTATCGGCTGTTCGCCCTCGCGACCATCGGCGCGGTCAACTCCCTGGCCCAGGAACTCGCCCGAGACTCCGAGCGGGCCCCGACCCTCGACGAGATCTGCTTCGAGTTGACCGCACTGGTCAGGGGCGGGATCGAGGTTGCGCCGGGGCCAGCGGCACGGTGACGAAGGAGGGGTGTTCGGCCGTGCGCCGCACCTCGACCGTCCCGCCGAGCAGCGCGGGATAGTCCTTCGGACCCAGGATGTGGGTCGGCGCGTCGCCCGAGGCGATCGTGATCTGTAGCCGGTGCCCCGGTTCGAAGACGTGGAACGCGGGCCGCACCTTGACGTTGTATTCGGTCACCGCGCCCGGCACGACCGGTAGCAGCGATTCTCTGGTGTCGGGGTGGAACGGCCCGATCAGGCTGCCGTCCGGGGTGCGCCAGCTGCGCGATGGGTCGAGGGCGCGGAAGTTTCCCGCGAGCTGCCCGTCGGTCAGCGCGGTCGCGGATCCGTCGGGCGCGATGTCCTGCACGGTCACGCTGAACGCCGCCGCCGGGCGATCCGAGCTCGCGTACAGGGTTGCCCCGATCGGACCCGCGAGGACGGTCGGCTCGGTGAACGGTTCGGTGGCGTAGGACGGATTGTGCACCAGCCCTGGAATATCCGGTTGCGGCGGGAAATCCGCGCAGGGATCGTCCACGCCGAGCAGACTGGCCAGCAACTGATAGACCCCGGAGAAGTTCTGCGAGAACGACCGGTTGCAGATGGTTCCGGTATTCAAGGGCGAGAACGCGATTCGATCGGAGCCCGCAGGCGCGGTCGTGCGGTCCGCGGTCAGGACGCCGTCGCCGAGGTACAGATCGCGACCCGGCGCGGCCGCCAGCGGATAGGTCGCGCTCTCGATCAGGTTGCCGTTCGAGTCGATCGCGTGCAGCGGCGTGGCCGTCTCATCGATGCCGTTGCGGTCGTTCTTCAACCAGCGGTCGAACCAGGCCAATTCGATGGCATGCATATCCAGATCGGCATTGCGCCCCACGCCGGGTTGGATGTGGAACCAGGGGCCGTACAGCATTTGGAATCGACCGCTGCCGGTCGCGTCGGGCGGCATGGGTCCGGTGTGCGGGCGATGGGCGTAGGCGTTCTGCAGGGCGGCGAAGGTGCGCGGGGTGCCGTCCTGCAGCAGATCGTTCTGGCCGCCGATCAGATAGGTCGGAATATCGTTGGCCGCAATATTTTCGATGACATTGTCGATGGACCGGTCCCCCCAGTACGGACCGTTGTAGGCCCGGTCGCCGTCGAACAGGGCATTGAGAATCGAGGGCCAGGTGCCGTCGGGCCGCAGGTGGGTGAGCAGGTGGTCGCCGAAGGTTTTCAGCAGCCGATCCGGGCGGGCGTACAGGCCGAGGATCGGATCCAGTTGCGGCAGTATGGTCATCGGCACCCAGAGCACCGACCACACGAACGACACATTGACGAATCCGTCGTGGTTGATCAGATCGAGATAGGCGTTGTTACCGGGCATGAGCGGGAACAGCGCCTTGACCGGCGAGCCCGGCTCCAGCACCCCGGCGGTCATCAGCTCGCTCATTCCCAGATACGACAGCCCCCACAGCCCGATCTCACCGGTCGAGTTGGGAAGCCCTGCCGCCCAACTGATCACGCGCTTGGAGTCCTCGCGTTCCTGCGGTTGCAGCACACTCCAGTGCCCCTCCGACGAACCGGTGCCGCGCAGATCGACCACAGCGGTGATGTAGCCGCGGCGCACGAAGTAATCGCCGTAACCCGCCGCGTCGGCGATCTGCTCGGCCACCTGGATCACGCTCGGCAGTGCCTGGCGCAGCGCGGGGCCGATGCCGTCGTAGGACAGCAGGCGCATCAGCCCGGCGGAATCCTTGCCATAGGCGGTCTGGGTCAACATGATCGGGAACGGGCCGGGCGCGGGCGTTCCGTCGGCCGCGGTCGGATAGCGCACATTCGCGCGCAGCACCGTGCCGTCGGACATCGGGATTTCGACACTCTCGGTTTCCCCGACCCCGTAGATCTCCGGTCCCGGCCGCCAGCCGGGCGGCAGTCCGGTGCGCGCGTCGACCGACGAGATCGGCACCCCGCCATCCTCGTCGGCGACGGCGGACGGCGGACTCGCGAACAGCGTCAGCGCGACGAACGCCGCCATCGAAACAGAGAGTTGCCGAGCACGCATTCTGGACCGCCTTGTCCGAGTTCCGCGGAAGGAGCTTGGCGAATACGGTAAGTGATCTTATCAGATTGTCAAGCGCGCTCAATTCACCCAGGGCGGGCTGATCCGGGTGCCGTCGGCCAGTTCTGCGGCGAAGCCGACCGGGGCGGTCACCAGCAGGGCCGCCGGGCCCGAACCGGGATTGTCCAATCTGATCGTGACGCCCGCGGGTGCCAGCGCGGCATCGCCGGGGGCGAGGGTCGCGGATTCGCCGTCAATGGTCAAAATCGCTGTGCCGTCGAGCATTACGAAGGTCTCCTCGCGGAGCAGGCGGTGCTCCTGACCGGTGGTTTCGGCATCGATCTCCACCCGCCACTGGCAGATGTCGGCACTGCCGACCTCGGGGCGGACATAGGAGATGAAACGCGCGTTGTGCATCTGGTGGACCTGGGCCTGGTCGGCGCGGATCACGGGCATCGGGTAACTCCTCATTGGACAAGCTGCTTGACTATATAGTCAAGCAGCTTGACTTCTTTGTCAAGTGCCAAGATGCATACATGCCTGCCCGCACTCCCGCCCAGGATCTGCCGCTGCTACTGCTGGCCGCCGCCGCGGAGGTGACCGATGCCGTACACGCCGGGGTGGTGGCGGCCGGATTCGCCGATGTGCGGCCCAGCCACGGTTTCGCATTCGTGCGTATGGCCCCCGACGGCGCGACGGTCGGCGAGATCGCCGAACATCTCGGAGTCACCAAGCAGGCGGCCAGCCAACTGGTGGAGGAATTGGTGAACAAGGGCTACGCCCAACGCAATCCGCATCCGCACGATGCCCGCGCCCGGCTGATCACCCTCACCGAACGCGGCTGGGCGGCGACCCGGGCCGCCGATGCGGCTGTTGCCGGGTTCACCGCCCAATGGGCCGAAAGGCTCGGTATCACAACCCTTTCCGAGGTGCGCGACGCACTGGCCCAGGTCGTGCGGCCGGGCCGGGTGCGGCCGTCGGCCTGGTAGTCACAGCGCCCGCAGCCGCGCGCCGAGGTCGATGCGGCGACGAGCGTGCATGGTGTAGGCGAAAAGCATTGCGATCACGGCCCACTGGACCGGATTCATGAGTCCGACGGCCACCGGCACCGGCAGCGTCACGATGATCATCAACCGCACCACGGCATCGAGGCCGAGTCCGGCCGCCCACACCGCAGTCGAGACGGTGAACGACCGCCGCACCTCGGAATCTGTGTTCCACAACAGATTCCACCGCCGCGTATCCTCGGCCTCGGCGGCCTGGAATCGCCGCGAGATCCCGAACATGACCGGACGGCCGACGATCAGGCTGCCCAGCATCACCAGACAGATCAGACCCGAGAAGGCCGGATCCTTGGCCAGCATCAGTCGCGGATCGTCGCTCAGCGTCGCCAGCACCAGACCGAGCCCGTTGAGCGCCACCATCAGCACCGCGAGGCCGTCCACCCGCCGCCGCGCCACCGCCGAGCCGATCGCCCAGAGCCCCGCGACCACCGTGGACCCCAGCAGCGCCCCGCGGTCGTTCCACCCCCACGCCGAGAGCAGGTAGTAGGCGGCGGGCGACAGTCCGATATCCAGGGCGAGCGAGGACAGGTTGCGCACCTTGGGCGAGATCCGGCCCGCGCCGGAGCGACCGGCGGCGGGATGATCGAGTTCGGTTGGCGACAGGGAGATCTCGGACATCGGAGGTCCTTCCGGAGGAGCGGGAATCGGTTCGTTTCGAACGCTATCGACCGCCCCGCCTCCCCCGCGTCGGCGCGGGAGTGGAACTCGGTGACGCGATCTCCACCCCGGATCTCCACCCCCGGATGGTCTGCGCAACGAACCACCTGGGACGAGAATGCCCGCAGGATGCGTACACCCCGAGGGAGGATCATGCGGCAGCGGCTGCTCGGCGTCGGCCGGCGACTGATCGGCGACGACCCGGAGACCAGTCCGCTCATGCGGATGATCAGCACCTCGCTGCTGGCGGTGAATCTGGTGTACAACCACTCCCGGCCCGTTCCGGTGTGGATGTGGGTGGTGTCGGTCGTCGCCTACCTCGGATTCGTCGCCTACGCGGTTCTCGCGGTCCGACGCCCGCGCCTGGCGATGGCCGGATTGATCGCCGCCACGCTGATCAGCGCGGCCATCGTGCCCCCGGCCACCGATACGGCCCCGCTGTTTCTGGCCTGCGCCTCGCTCAGCATCCTGAGCCAGCAACTCGTGCCCAGCGCACTGGTGATCCTCGCGGTCACCGTGGCCGACGGCGTGACAATGACGGTCAGCACCTACCTCACCCGGAGCTCGACCGACGATCTGGCGATCAACCTGGCGATTCTGTGCGTCCTGATGCTGCTGGGCCTGTACCGCCGCCAATACCGGATGCGCGTGGACGAAACCGCGCTGCTGCTCGAACAGACCCGCCGCGCCCAGCACGAACAGGCCCGCGCCGCGGCGCTGGACGAACGCGCCCGCATCGCCCGCGAGTTACACGACGTGCTCGCCCACTCCCTCGGCGCGCTGGCCGTGCAGCTCGATGTGGCCGAGGGATTGCTCAGCGAGAAGGGCGATCTGTCGGGTGCGCTGTCGCGGGTCCGGCGCTCGCGACGGCTGGCCGCCAACGGCATGACCGAGGCCCGTGCGGCGGTGGCCGCGCTGCGCAACGATATTCCGCCGCTGGACGAGGCGCTGCGCGGTCTGGTCGACGGTTATCGCCGCGACCATCACATGACCGTCGACTGTCAGGTCACCGGCGTCCCGCGCGCGATGGATTCCGCGGCCGCGGTCTCCCTGCTGGGCGCGGCGCGCGAGGCGCTGACCAATGCGAGCAAACACGCACCGGGCGCACCGGTCTCGATCGTGCTCACCTTCGACACCGACCGGGTCCGGCTGCTGGTGAGCAATCCCGCGGCACGGAACGGAAATTCGCACCCCGAGGGCGGGTACGGTTTGACGGGGATGCGCGAACGCATCGCACTGGCCGGCGGCAGCCTGTCCGCCGGGCCGGGACAGGACGGTCGTGGATGGCTGGTGACGGTGGAGGTTCCCGAGTGAGCGAACAGACCACCGGCGCGCCCACCCGGGTGCTCGTGGTCGACGATCAGCAGGTCATGCGCGAGGGCCTGGTCGCGCTGCTCGATCTGATCGACGGGGTGAGCGTGGTCGGCGCGGTCGGCGACGGCGAACAGGCCGTGCGCGCGGTGACCGAGCTGACGCCCGACGTCGTACTGATGGATCTGCGCATGCCGATCCTCGACGGTGTCGAGGCCACCCGCATAATCTCCGAAAACCATTCCGACACAGCGGTTCTGGTTCTCACCACCTATTCCGACGACGAGTCGATCGTGCGCGCCCTGCAGGCCGGTGCGCGCGGCTATCTGACCAAGGACGCCGGGCGGGTGGAGATCGGCAACGCGATCCGGGCCGCCGCCGCGGGCCAGTCCACCTTCGACGCCACGGTTTCCCAGCGCCTGGTGGCCGCGCTGAGTCGCCCCGAACGCCCACGCCCCGACGCCAAACCCGACGGCCTCACCACCCGCGAGGCGGAGGTGATCGGCCTGATCGGCCGCGGCCTGAGCAACCCCGAAATCGCCGCCGCCCTGTTCATCTCGGAAACCACCGTCAAAACCCATATCAACAACGCCTTCGCCAAAATCGGCGCCCGCAACCGCACCGACGCCGTCCGCTACGCCTACCGCCACGGTCTGGCCGAACCATGACCGACTACGCCCACACCGACCACGCCTCGAAGGGCCGCGCCGAAAAGGCCCGCCGCCTGGCCGCCTACCTCTGGCACCGCGCAGTCACCGGCCCCGAACTGCTCACCCTCACCCCCGCCGCACTGCGCAAACTGGCCCGCGCCGCCGACACCAACCCACCGAGTACCGAGGAGACCTGGAAACAGGTCGCGGCCCTGCTCGACGAGAAGGACGCCTGGGCCACCCGGCACCCGAATCACCCCGGCGCCCGACGAGAACACCCCGACGAGAAGATCCTCTGGATCAAACCCCCGGTCAAACCCTGGGAAGAAGGCGACTAGGTCGTACGCCCGAGCGGCGCCCCGATCTCTCCCCTCCAACCGTGGAGATCGGCGCGCTGCCCGAAACATGTGCCGCCGCATCGGCGTCTCGATACTCCGTCAAGATCGGCTTCCGGAACAGGTCAGGGCGGCGGCCATATATGTCCGGTTGCCGCGCTAGAGTCCGGATTTCGAGACGACATCCGGGCGGGGAAGGAAATCGGATGGCAGACCTGTTCGGCGCACTACTGCAGCGAGCACGCTTGCGGGCGGGTATGACGCAGGAGCAATTGGCCGAGCGCGCGGGGGTCAGCGTGCGCACGATCCGCAGATTCGAAACCGATGCGAACACCAATCCCCGCGTGGAGACCGTGCGACTGCTCGCCGACGCGCTGCGGCTGCCACCGGCCGCGCGCGACGAGCTGCTCGCCTCGGCCGTGGGCGCCACCGAGGGACCGCTGCGGCCGGTGCCGCAGCAATTACCCGCTCTACCACAGGTTTTCGTCGGCCGAACCGACGAGCTGAACGCGCTGAGCGTGCGCACCGGCGGTGCGACCGTGGTGGTGTCGGCCGTCAGCGGCGGCGGCGGGATCGGCAAGACATGGCTCGCACTGCAGTGGGCGCACGAACATCTGGCGGAATTCCCCGACGGACAGTTGTTCGTGGACCTGCGCGGCTTCTCGCCGAAGGGCCGGCCCGTACCGTCGACCCACGCGCTGCGCGGATTCCTCGACGCGCTCGGCGTCGAACCCGCGAAGATCCCCGCCGATCTGGATGCCCAGACCGCGCTGTACCGAACCCTGGTCGCGGACAAGCGAATGCTGATCGTGCTGGACAATGCCCGCGACAGCGAGCAGGCCGCCCCGCTGCTGCCCGGTGGATCGGCGTGCACGGCCGTCGTCACCAGCCGGGACCGGCTCGCCGGACTGGTCACCGCGCACGGCGCGCACCCGATCGTGCTCGATGTGCTCGACGAGACGCAGGCACGGGAACTGATGGCCGCGCGGCTGGGCCACGATCGACTGGCCGCCGAACCGGACGCGGCCGCGGAATTGCTCGGCTACTGTGCCGGGCTGCCGCTGGCCCTGGCGGTGGTGGCGGCGCGGGCGGCACTGCAGCCGGATACCTCGTTGGCCCGGTTGGTCGCGGAGTTGCGCGACGCGAGCTCTCGGATCGATGCGCTGGACGCGGGGGAAACGGCCGCGAACGTGCGGGCCGCGCTGTCCTGGACGCACTCCGCGTTGAGCCCGCGACAGGCCGAGACGTTCGCACTGCTCGGGCTGGCGCCCGGTCCGGAGATCGGCCTGGCCGCGGCCGCGGTTCTGACGGATCTACCCGAGCCCGAAGTCCGGCGGGCCCTCGCTGAGCTGGAGCGGATTTCCCTTGTCCGCCAGGCGGTTCCCGAGCGCTATCGAATGCACGACCTGGTCAAGCTGTTCGCCGCCGACCAGGCGCGCGAGGTGGCGCGCCCGCAGCGACAGGCGGCGTTGCGCCGGCTGGTCGATCACTATCTGCACACCGCCTACACCGCGGATCGCAAGGTCAACCCGCAGCGCGATCCCGTCCCGCTGCGAGACCCTGTCGACGGCAGCCGACCTCGATCCTGGGACGACGAGCCGTCGGCCTGGGCCTGGCTCACCACCGAACGGTCGAATCTGGTCGCGGTCCAGCACCTCGCGGCCGATGAGGGGTGGCACGCCCAGGTCGGCCAGCTGGCCTGGGTGCTGCACACGGTGGTGTGGCGGCTGGGCGGCAGCGGCTACGACCTGGAGGTCTGGCAGGCCGCGCTCACCGCGGCCGAACAGGCGAACGATATGAGCGCGCAGACCCAGGCCCTGCGCTACCTCGGCCGCGCGCATGCCGTGGCCGACCGGCGCGAGGAGGCCGTGCACTATCTCGAACGCGCCCTCGATGCGGCCGAAAGCATCGGCGATGTCAGCAGTCAGGCCTACACCCACTTCTACTTCGCGATGGCCTGCGAGGACGAACCGCGAGCGCGCGAGCATTCGGCCCATGCAGTACGCCTGGCGAAGACGCTGGACAATCCGATGCTGCTGGCCCACGCCCTCAACGGGCTCGGTTGGGACACAGCGCGAATGGGCGAGTACGAGCAGTCCCGCCGACATTGCGCGGAGGCCCTGGAGCTGTTCCGCGGTCTGCGCGACAAGCACGGCGAGGCCGCGGCGCTGGACAGTCTGGGCTATATCCACCGCCACGTCGGCGAGTACGAGCAGGCCGCCGACTGCCATCGCCAGGCCCGCGATCTCTGCCGTGAACTCGGCGACGTCTACAACGAGGCCGACACCCTCGATCATCTGGCGCAGGCCTGCCAGGCCATCGGCCGCACCCTCGAGGCAGAACAGGCCTGGCAGCAAGCACTCTCGCTGTATCTGGACCAGGACCGCGCCGCCGACGTCGCACGGGTCCACGACGCCCTGGGGCAACTCGCCCATACCCTTGACAACAAGAAATGAACCGGGGTTCACTTCTTGGGTGTCGCCCGATTTCGAACACCACTCCGGAACCCGGCCCGCAGCGTGGCGGGACGATTCCACCGCCGGTGCGGATTCCCTGTTCGCCGACTGTCCGGCGCCCGAGGACCAGACCTCCTACCGCACCCTGACCTACGAGGTGACCGGGCGCATCGCGCGGATCACCTTCAACCGGCCCGAACAGGGCAATGCCATCACCGCCGATACACCGATCGAGTTGGCCCATGCCGTCGAGCGGGCCGATATCGATCCGCGCGTGCACGTGATCGTGGTGTCCGGGCGGGGTAAGGGCTTCTGCGGCGGCTACGATCTGTCGATCTTCGCCGAGGGCGGTTTCGCACCGGCCGATTCGGCCCAGCCGAGGACCGGGACGGTACTCGATTCCGCGGCGCAGGCGCGCAACCACAATCCTTGGGGCACTTGGGATCCCATGGTCGACTACCAGATGATGAGCCGGTTCAACCGCGGTTTCGCGAGCCTGCTGCACGCCAACAAGCCGACCGTCGCCAAACTGCACGGGTTCGCCGTCGCGGGCGGCAGCGATATCGCGCTGTTCGCCGATCAGATCATCTGCGCCGACGACACCAAGATCGGCTACCCGCCCACCCGGGTCTGGGGCATCCCCGCGGCCGGAATGTGGGCCCACCGCCTCGGCGATCAGCGCGCCAAGCGGCTGCTGTTCACCGGTGACTGCCTCGACGGCAAACAGGCCGCCGAATGGGGTCTGGCCGTGGAATCCTGGCCCGCCGACGAACTCGACGAGCGCACCGAACAACTGCTCGAGCGCATCGCCCGCATGCCGATCAACCAGCTCATCATGGCCAAACTCGCCCTCAACAGCACCCTGCTGGCCCAGGGCGTGGCCAACTCCGGCATGATCAGCACCGTCTTCGACGGCGTCTCCCGTCACACCCGCGAGGGTTACGCCTTCCAATTACGCTCCGCGACAGTCGGTTTCCGCGAGGCCGTCCGCGAGCGCGACGAACCCTTCGGCGACTGGAAGCGCTGATCCTCAGGCCGCGTCGATCTCGGCGCTGCGCTCCGCCTCGGTCACGACCTTGTCGGCGAGGGACCGCACGGCCTCGGCCTCGGCGTCGGTGAGCACGTCCATGAACAGCCGACGCACCAATTCCACATGGTTGGGCGCGGCCTCCTCGAGGGCGCGCCGACCCCGTTCGGTCAGCCGGACGACGATGCCGCGCGCATCGTCGGCGGCCGGGCTGCGACCGACCAGG
Source organism: Nocardia pseudobrasiliensis NBRC 108224 (assembly GCF_001613105.1). Taxonomy (GTDB): domain Bacteria; phylum Actinomycetota; class Actinomycetes; order Mycobacteriales; family Mycobacteriaceae; genus Nocardia; species Nocardia pseudobrasiliensis. The sequence goes on from NZ_BDBS01000022.1 coordinate 218,913, forward strand.
CCGCGAGAATCCATCCGAGCCACATGTTTCGACAGCCGACTTTTGTCCCAGCAGATCTCCGCGGCCAGATCCTTGGCGCGCAGACAGTCGCCGGGTGCGGCCGACAGGGCCACCAGGATCTCGTAATCCGGCATCGACAGCCCGTCGCGGGCCAGTCCGGCGGCCATGGCCGCGTCCAGCCGCTGTCGCATGCGGATGAACGCCGACCAGGTCGCCTGTTCATCGTCGCTGAGCCATCGCACCATGGGAATTATCCTAATCGGAGTTTGGTTGACATGGACACCAAACGCGACCGAGGAGTCCCGATGCCCGCCATCACCGTCGACAACATCCTGGTGCTGCCCCGACTGCCCCGCCCGGACCGGACCGAGCGGCAGCGGCCGGTGGTCGGCGTCGTCACCGCGACCACCCAGCGCGAGGGCGCGGGCTTCGAGGTGCACCGGCCCTTCCCCAGCCTCGAACTGCGCTCGGCCGATCCGTTCATCCTGCTCGATCAGATGGGCCCGGTGGCCTATGAGCCCTATGCGGCCAAGGGCGCGCCGTGGCATCCGCACCGCGGCTTCGAAACCGTCACCTACATGCTCGACGGCACCATGGTCCACCACGATTCCAATGGCGGCGGCGGCACGATCAGCGAGGGCGATACGCAATGGATGACCGCCGGGTCCGGCATCCTGCACGATGAGCTGCCCGCCGAGGAATTGGTGATCTCGGGCGGGCTGTTCCACGGCATCCAGCTGTGGGTGAATCTGCCGCGCGAGAAGAAGATGGCCCCACCGCGTTATCAGGATCTGCGCTCGTCGGAGCTGACCCTGGTCAGCTCGCACGACGGCGGCGCGCTGGTGCGCATCATCGCGGGCGAACTGGGCGGTTTCACCGGACCGGGCTCGACCTATACGCCCATCGCCTACGCGCACGCCTCGATCAGCCCGGGCGGGCGGCTGGAAATGCCGTGGCCGCAGGGCTTCTCGGCGATGGTGTACGTACTGTCCGGCAGCGGGACCGTCGGTGCGGAGGGCAGGCCCGTACACGCGGGACAGCTCGCGGTATTCGGGCACGGCGAGGCGATCACCGTGACCGCGGACGAACATCAGGACACGCCCACCGGTGAATTCGAAGTTCTGCTGTTGGGCGGCCGGCCGATTCGCGAACCGGTCGTGCAGTACGGCCCGTTCGTCATGAACTCCCGACACGAAATCATCGAGGCCATCGAGGATTTCGAAGCCGGACGAATGGGGCGCGTTCCGGCCGAGCATCTCACTGGGAAACGCCTGGGAGAATAAGCGAGGATCGGCCGTCCGGTTGACAACGGCACCTCCCATCAGAAAGGTAGAGCGCGCGGTTCCCGGCCCGTGTTCACCGCGGGGAGTGTCGGGCGGACCGCAATGCACATATCGCAGCAGACAACGAGGACTACATGAACGTTCGCAGGCTCATCGTGACCGTGAGCGCGGGATTGATCACCCTCGCCGCCCCGCTCGCTCCCTCGGCCATGGCCGACCCCTTCATTCCCACGGGTTCGGCGGGTACCGGATCGTCGGGTGTCGACGATGTCATCGGCGCCACCGGATCGGGTGGCCTGGCCCAGACCGGTTCGGCGGGCGGCCCGACCTACAAGGACTGCGATGCGGCCCGGGCAGCCGGCGTAGCGCCGCTGTTCAAGGGTCAGGCCGGCTACTCGCCGCACCTCGACCCGGACAACACCGGAATGGCCTGCCCCACGGTCTGATTGATCCGAAAACAAAACACCCGGTGTGGCGCGACCACACCGGGTGTTTTCGTTCGTCCACACTCAGCGACGGAAAACCCGGAACAGCACCACTGCCACCACGAGGACGCCCGCACCGATGAGGCTGTACTTCACCTTGGGCTCGTTCACCTTCGCGAGCACCGCCTGCTTGGTGTTGTCGGCGATCCGCTGCGGATCGGCCCGTACCGCGAGCTCGTCGAGTGTATTCGCGAGCCGGTTGCGTGCGGCCTCGATATCTCGCTCGATGCGCTCGGTATCCCTCGCCACGTTGTCTCCTGTAGTCGATGTGCGTCGCTGAAGCCTCGAGTCTATCGGTCGCCGGGATGTGCCGTCCGATGTCGCAGCCGTCGATTACCGTGCTACGGCATGACCGAGAATCACCGCTTGAATGTCGGCGATACCGCGCCCGAGTTCACCCTCCCCGATGCCGACGGCAAGGAGGTGTCGCTCGCCGATTATCGCGGCCGGAAGGTGATCGTCTACTTCTACCCCGCGGCCAGCACCCCGGGCTGCACCAAGGAGGCCTGCGACTTCCGCGACAATCTGGCCGAATTGAACGGCTCCGGAATCGAAGTACTCGGCATCTCCCCCGACAAGCCCGCCAAACTGGCGAAATTTCGCGACAACGAGAAGCTGACCTTCCCGCTGCTGTCCGATCCGGACCGCGAGGTGCTGCAGGCATGGGGCGCTTTCGGCGAAAAGACCATGTACGGCAAGAAGATCACCGGCGTGATCCGCTCCACCTTCCTGGTAGACGAGCAGGGCAGGATCGAACTGGCCCAGTACAACGTCCGCGCCACGGGACACGTTGCGAAGCTACGGCGCGACCTGTCGGTATGAACGAAAGATCCCCGGCTGCTTCGCAACCGGGATCGAGAATCAGAAGGTCACTGACCTGCCTCTATTCGCAGAACTTCGTCAGGGGCAGGTCGAGCCTTCTTTAAGGGATCTGACCGTCGGATTATCATGCTCCGGTTGTCAGTTCTCCAACTGCTCGAACGATACGGTCAGCCGCACGCCCGGGACGATCTCGACGTCCAGCGCACCGTAATGCGTATGGGCCTGCCCATAGTTGCGGCCGGACCAGTCGAGCCGGTACTCCTCGATCGCGCGGATTCGACCGTCATCGTCGACGATCACGACCAGGTACAGCGGTATGCGCTGATTCGCGTACTCGGCCCGCTTGTCGACACCGTCGCGCTCGTAGGAGTCGCTATTGGCGATTTCGACTATCAGCTTCACATGATCGCTCTGTACCTTGGTTCCACGCGGCAGGCATTCGTACACCACTACATCCGGCCTCCGGAACGTGAAGGTCTTACCCGACGACGTCGCGTACGCGTTCTTTATCGAGTAGCGAACGTCGATCTCGGTGTCCACCTCGATGCATGGCGACTCCGGACGCACCCCTTCAACCGCCGCCGCCAACCGCCGACCGATCCGACTGTGTTCCCGGGTCGGTGCTTGAAGGAACACGACATGGCCGTAGACCACCTCGATCGTCCGGCATACATCGTCCGGCAGCGCCTCGTACTGTTCCTCCGTCAGCAAGAGCATCGAAGGGTCGGTGGCCCAGGCAGGCAGCGTCATACGATCAGCGTAATTGCCCGCTGGACACGACGTCGCAATCTCGGCCGTCGAAGCGTCGCCCTGGGTCACCGTGCTGACACCGTGTGATCACGACCAGGCGCGTGCTCCGACTATTGCTCTCAACGGCATATTGTCAGCAGTGGCTCCCAGGACAACGTCCGCGCCACGGGACATGTGGCCAAGCTGCGGCGCGACCTGTCGGTGTAAATGGCTGTCCCCCGGCCGCTTCGCGACCGGGGGACGTACTAGAGGGTGTAGCGACCGGAGAATGTCTGGACCGACGTCTAGGTCGGAATCATCGGTCATTCCGACCTGCCTTCGGCCGGAATCACGTTCGCGGTGAGATCTGGGCGACCCACTGCATCATCAAGCGCCAGTGGTTGTCCCACCATTGACCGAATTCGGGACTGGTCAGATCCGGCGGCGCGGCCTCACCCGGGAACAGCAGGGTGCCATTCGGAGCGCCGGCCGGGGTGGTCGGTGCGCCCGGGGTCGCGAGTGCCGTTCCGGCCGAACCGGTTTCGGGCAGGGCCGAGGCGGCGGGCGGCTTGGCGCCCTGCTGATCCTCCGCGGACGGCGGACCGGACTGGGTGTCCTGCCGTAATCCGAGGCGATGGGTGCCGCCCGGACCCCAGGTGATGGTGGCCGGATCGACGGTCACCATCGTCGCGGAATCGCTGGGCAGCGGCACGGATTCGGTATCGGAGACCGCGGGCAGGCCCGCCCGCTCGTCGGCGGCCACCGGTTCCGGTCCGGTCGACAGCGGATCCTCGGCGGTACGGGTGCGATGCGAATCCGCGGCGACCCGGGCGTCGGTGAGCATCGGGGAGTTGTCCGACCGTGTGCGACTGGTCATCTCGTAGACCCCGCCCGCGACCAGACCGCTCGCCAGCACGCTCGCCGCGGCGAACAGCGCCGCGGTGCTGCGGGTGATCCGCGGCTGGTCGCCGATCGCGATCACATCGGCGACCTCGGGCAGCGCCACCAGCGCCGCGCCGATGGCCGCTGCCGCCGCGGCGATCCGGCACGGAACGATCGGCACGCCGAATCCGGCGGCCAGCGCCGCCGCCACGGCGGGCTCCTCGGCCGCGGAACCGATCAGCACCACGGCGTCCGGACGCACCCCGGCCGCGTCGAACTGATCCCACGCCGCGGTGACCGCGGGGCGCATGGTCTCCGTATTCACCACCGCGCCGGACGAGGCGATGGCCGAGACCACCCGATCGCGGTCGGGTGAGATCAGCGAGAACGCCTGATAGCCCGGCACCGCCTCACAGATCACCAGATGATCGAATTCGTCCACCCAGCTCATCGCCCCGGCCAGCGCCAGATGCGCCGATTTGGCCGAGACCAGCGAGGCGTCGTGCCAGGTACCGGCCGCCAATCCGCTCACGATCGCCCGGCGCTCGGCCGCGTCGCGATAGGTGACGGCCGCGCCGACGATCTCGCGATCCGGTCCGATCTCATCGGCCAGACTCTCCAGCGCCACCTCGACGGCCTGCGCCAATTCGGATTTACCGTCGCCGCGGATCCGAACCGATCGCTGGACCAGCACCCGTTCGGGCAGCCGTCCGTCGTCGTCCGACAACGCCACCGCGTGGACGGTGCCGCGTTCGGTGGACACGCCTAGGGTCACCGCAGATCGAGCCACAGATCACGCCTCCGATGCACTGAGTCGACACGTCTCGAGGTACTCCTCCTCGGTATGTGTTCGTCACCACTTCGCGACCGGATGGGTTATGAGAGCCAACGAAACACGACACGGACGGCGTAGCCGCGTGTCATCCGCGTGTCGCTACCGCTAGCCTGATAGTTGTGGTGGAGACGCGAACGGCAACGAAGTCGAGCAGACGTCCCGACCCGGCGTTGGAGTTGCAGGACGACCCGCAGGAGTTGATGCCGCGGCGCCGCCCCACCCAGGAGCGCAGCAAGCGCAAATTCGACGCGTTGTTACAGGCCTCGCGGGAACTGCTGGTCGAGGTCGGCTTCGAATCGTTCACCTGCGAGGAGGTCGCGGCCCGGGCCGAGGTGCCCATAGGGACGCTGTATCAGTTCTTCGCCAACAAATACGTCATCGTCTGCGAGCTCAATCGGCAGGATCTGGTGGCGGTTTCGCAGGAGCTGGCCGACTTCCACGGCGAGGTGCCGTCGATGGACTGGCTGCGACATATGAACAAGCTGGTCGATCATCTGGCCGATCTGTGGATGACCGATCCGTCGCGGCGCGAGGTGTGGCTCGCGATGCAGTCCACCCCGTCCACCCGGGCCACCGGCGCCATCCACGAAAAGGAATTCGCCGAGGTCGTGCAGCAGATGCTGCGGCCGCTGATGCCGCGAACGCCGCGTGCCCGGCGGTCCATGATGGCCCAGGTGCTGGTGCACATGGTGTATTCGATGATGAACTTCTCCGTACAGGACGGATTGCGCCACGAGGACGCGGTATCGGAACTGAAGCGTCTCATGGTCGCGTATCTTCTTGTGGCCGAGAAGGAATCGCGGATGGGTGGCCAGAAGGTGAGCGAGCCCTAGCCCCGCCCCTCCCCGCCGATGAGATCCGCGAGTTCACCCGGATCCTCGAGCACCACCATCGCGGCGGCCACATCCCCGTCGTGCGTCAGCGACAGATGTACCCGCGCCCGCGGCAGGAATTCCGCCGCCAGCCCGTGCAATTTGATGCTGGGCCGCCCCCACGCGTCGTTGACCACCTCGATCAGCGGATAGGGGTTGTCCCCAATCTGCGGACTACGCGCGAATCGCGATGAGGCCCAAGCCTTGATCACCGCCTCCTTCGCCGCCCACCGCGTCGCATAACTACGCGCCGGATCGGTGCCCTTGCTCTCGCAGTACCGCCGCTCACCCACGGTGAAGCTCTCCCGCAGCATGGTCGTCCCCGACCGCTGCAGCTGCTCGGCGAACTCGGAGATGGTCACCAGGTCCAGCCCGATCCCAAGAATCGTCAAACCCAACCCCTCGATGTCACGCGGCCCAAACCAACCGCCTACCAGCCGAACCCGGCCATGCTAACCCGCCCCCACCCCCCGACAACCCTCATACGAGACCTACTGGCGAGGAACAAAGCACCCACCCCTTCCGCGCCCCAGAGCACATCCCCTCCTTCCCTCAGTGCACGTTCCCCCTTTCCTCAGTGCACGTTCCCCCTTTCCCCAGCGCACGTATCCCGCTCTCCCCCAGCGCACGGTCCCTCACTTTCCCCGCCGCGAGCGCAGCGAGCGGCGGGGACGACACGACTCGGCGGTGCCCACCCGTAGGTGGACACCGCCGAATCAATTGCCGTTACTGGCAGCCGGTCCCCGGGATCGTGTAAACCCCGTCCGACAGCCGCGCCTCACCCGCGAGCAGCACATCCGCCTCCAGCTGGCGGATCTGCTTGGCCGGGGTGCCCTCGCCGCCCAGGCGGCGGTCGGCCGGGCGCTCGTAGAGCGGCGCCCCGCCGCACATGGCCTCGACCAGGCGCTGGCGGCCAGCCAGCTGGCGCTGTTCGGCGCGGCGCTGGTAGGTCTCGCGCTGAGCCGGGTCGATCGCCTCGATGAAGGCCTGCGGGTGCACGATGGCCAGCAGGCCCGAGACGTGGCCGAAGCCGAGCGAGGTGACCAGACCGGCCTTGAGCGCGAAGCGGTCTCGCATGGCCAGCGGCTCGCGCAGCCACACCAGATGCGGGTAGTCGGCCATCTTCTCGTCCACGCAGTCGAGGCTGCGGTTGGGCGGGATGACGCCCTGCTCGAGCACCTGGCACAGGCCGATCATCTGGAACGCCGCCGCGCCGCCCTTCGCGTGACCGGTGAGGGTCTTCTGCGAAACCACGAACAGCGGAGCGCCCTCGGAACGGCCCAGCGCCTCGGCGAGCCGCTCGTGCAGCTCGGACTCGTTGGGATCGTTGGCGGCGGTGGAGGTGTCGTGCTTGGACACCACCGCGATGTCGTCGGCACTCACACCCAGCTTGCGCAGCTCACTTGCCAGCCGCGACTGCGCCCCGCCGCGTCCGGCGCTCAGCGCGCCCAGACCCGGTGCGGGAATCGAGGTGTGCACACCGTCGGCGAAGGACTGCGCGTAGGCCACCACGCCCAGCACCGGCAGCCCCATCTCCACCGCCACGCTACCGCGCGCCAGCAGAACCGTTCCGCCGCCCTGCGATTCGACGAATCCGCCGCGACGGCGGTCGTTGGCCCGCGAGAAGTAGCGATCGCTGATGCCCTTGGCGCTCATCACCGCCGAATCCGCGGTCGCCGACATGTCACCGAAGCCGACGATGCCCTCGATACCGAGATCGTCGTAACCACCGGCCACGACCAGATCGGCCTTGCCGAGCTTGATCTTGTCGACGCCCTCCTCGACCGACACCGCCGCGGTCGCACACGCCGCGACCGGATGGATCATCGCGCCGTAGCTGCCCACGTAGGACTGCACCACATGCGCCAGCGCGACGTTGGGCAGCGCCTCCTGCAGGATGTCGTTGGCCCGCGGCTCGCCAAGCAGGTTGTCGATGTAGAGCGAGCGCATCGAGGACATGCCGCCCATACCGGTGCCCTGGGTGTTGGCCACCATCGCCGGATGCAGCCAGGTCATCAGCTCGGCGGGGGTGAAGCCGGAGGACAGGAACGCGTCCACCGTGCAGACGATGTTCCACAGCGCCACCCGGTCGATCGAGGAGGCCATATCGGCGGAGATACCCCACTTGGTGGGATCCCAGCCGGTCGGGATCTGACCGCCGACCGTACGCGACAGCTTCGCCCGCCGCGGCACGCGAATCTCGGTGCCCGCCTTGCGAATCACCTGCCAGTCGCCCGACTCCGCCACCGGCACGATGACCGTCGACTCCGGATTGGCCGCGTAGAACGCCCGCGCCTCGGCCTCGCTGTTGACCACGAAGGTCAGATCCTTGTCCAGGAACACCGAGGTGAGCAGCGGCGCGGTGTTGTCGGTCATGGCGCCGTCGTCGACGTAGCGACGCACGCCGCAGCGCTCGACCACCACATCGTGATACCGCTCGGCCAGCTCGGATTCGTCGACGTAGTCACCGGTCTCGGCGTCGTACCAGCCCGGCTTGGGATCGTTCTCCCAGGTGACCAGTCCGGTCGACCAGGCCAACTCCAGCACGCCCGCGGTGGACAGCTCGTCGGCGACCTCCATCTCGAACCGGGTCCGCGCCGAACCGTAGGGTCCCAGTTCACCGGCGCCGACGATCACGACCATATCGTCGAGATCGGCTGTGACAGCGCCCCATTCGGGCGTCGGCAGCGCGGAGGTCAGCGTCGGCGGCGCGGGCAGGGCCGAAATCGTCCGGCCTTCGGATTCGATTGCCTCGGAATCGCTTTCGGCGCTGCGCTCGGCGTCCTTCGCCAGCGCGGGCAGATCCAGCTTCGCCCGAGCGAGCCCACCGGTGAGGTCGATCTGCTGCGGCCCCTGCGTGGTCACGACCCGCGCCCGCGAGGTGCACCACTTGAGCAGTTCGTCGGCCATCTCCTGGGTCGACCAGGTCTGCACCCCGGCCTTCTCGACGGCCGCTACCAGCGGATCGTTATGGCCCATGAGTCCGGTGCCGCGCACCCAGCCGATCAGCGCGTGCACCAGCGTCACCCGCGCCGCCCACGACTTCTCCGCCCGCCATTTGGCGACCACCGCGTCCAGCGCGGCCTTGGACTCGCCGTAGGCGCCGTCACCGCCGAACATGCCGCGGTTGGGCGAACCCGGCAGCACCACATGCAGTTTCGAGTCCACGTCATGATCGCCGCCGAGCTTGGACAGCCCACCGATCAACCGCTCCACCGACCACAGCAACACCCGCATCTCCATCTCCGCGCGAGCGCCCGCGTCGGAGAGGTCACCGGCCACCCGCGGCGCGGCGAACGGCAGCAGCAGCGTCGGGGTCATCGCGGGCTTGACCAGGACCTTCGCGCCCCCGGCGGTATCGGTCTGCTCATTGCCCACCCAGTCGATCAGGGCGTCGATGTCGGAGTAGGAGGCCATATTCGCGGGCACCACCCACAGCGCCGCGCCGTGACGGGCGTGCTCGCGGTAGAGCTGCTTGTAGAAACCCAGCCGCGTGTCGTCCAGCCGCGAGGTGGTCACCACCACGGTCGCGCCGCCACCGAGCAGTCGCCCCGCGACCGCCGCCGCGATGGAACCCTTACTCGCACCGGTGATCACGGCCGTATCCGAGGACCAGATGCCGGCCTCGCGGACGTCCAGCGCCGCCTCGGCAATGCGCTCGTACACCCCGGCCAGCACCGAGCGGGCCTGCTTCATGGCCCGCTGCCGCCACCAGTTCGCCTGCGTGGCAACGGCTTTCCCGGAACCTGTGAATCCTTCTATCGGCAGTTCGGCCACCTGGGCGTCATCGCCGAGCCACAGCCGCGCGAGATCCTCACGGGCGCTGGCCCACCGGTCGTCGATCAGCACCGCTTGGCGGCCGTCGAAGGCCGGGGCCACCAAACGCGGCCAGTCCGAACCCAATTCGGCCGACACCAGGTCGATCAGCGAATTGTCGCTCGCCTCCGGCGCCGACACCTCCTCGGTCAGCCCCAGCTGCTCGAGCACCACCCGCGCCGCGGTCGCCAGCACGCCGTCGCGGCCGGTGATCTGCTCGGTGAACTCGCCCAGCGCCGCCGCGTCGACGGTCGCGCCGCCGCCACCAC
>NZ_BDBS01000023.1 GCF_001613105.1 Nocardia pseudobrasiliensis NBRC 108224
CGGCGGCGGCCGCGGCGACGGCGGTCAGCGCGGTGCGCACGCGCGAACCCGATCTCTCGACGGGCACGGGCGCTTCGGGCGCGGCGGGCGGCGTTGCGGTGATCGGGTCGGAACTCACAGCGCCACCCTAGCGTCGTCGGAATTCACCGCTTCGGAGTCACTCCCATGAGGGTCGCCAACTGCACGGCCACCGGGGACAGGTCCAGCCGGTCCGGATCGACCTTGGGCTTGTCGTCCCAGGGCTGATGAATACTCGGATCGGCCAGCTCGGCCCGAGCGCCGCCGCGGACGTCGGTCGGATTACCAAAGGGCACAGTGCATTTGGCGTCCATATTGAGCGGGAAGTCGTCGCGCGTGTCGTCGAAGTTCGGGTTCTGCGCCTTCATCTCCTCGAGAATGCGCTTGGTGCCCTCGTAGCCCTGGGTACAGGCCGGCGGATTGTTGGTCTCGAGCACCAGACCGAAATGCGTGGTGCCGTCGCCCGGCGCGGTCGCCGAACCACCCCACGACAGCATCGGCAGCATCTGCAGCAACGGCTTGAGCGCGTAGTACTTCGGCGAGATCGACAGCGTCAGCAGGCGCAGATTCGCCAGATCGCGGGTGAGCGGATCGGCGCTCTGCTTCAGCAGCGCATCGATCGAACTGCCCGCGTCGGTCCCGGTGCCGATCAGACGGCGGATATCGGGATCGTTGGCCTTCAACTGCAGGCTGAGCTTGTCCAGGCCGTCGCTGAACTGCCGAATCGCGCTGGACTGATCCGCCTGCGTCGACAGCACGGTCTTGGCGTTGTTGATCAGATCGATGGTGGGCTGCAGGTTTTCGACACCGGCCTGGCTGAACTTGTTCAGCGAGTCGACCAGTACGCGCAGATTGTCGCCCTGGCCGTCGAACGCCTTGCCGAGCTCGGTGACCGTCGTCGACAACGCCTGCAGATCGGTCGTCGAGGCGAAATGGTCGACGCTGGCCAGCAGGTCCTCGACCCGGATCGGGGTCTCGGCGCCGTCGATGACCGAACCGTCGTGCAGATACGGGCCGCCCGAACCGTTCGGCATCAGATCCACGTACTGCTCACCGATGGCCGAACGGTTGGCCACCACGGCCTTCGCGCTCGCCGGCACCTTGGGCTTCCCGGAATCCATCTCGAGATAGATGACCACGCCGTCGGGCGTGACATTCATACTGTCCACCCGGCCCACCGGCACACCGCGGTAGGTGACCTCCGCCCCCTTGGACAGATTGCCGGTCTCCTTGGCCTTGACCGTCACCCGGTACTCCCCGAAGCCGAGCATGTGATCGAGGTGAACGTACTTCGCGCCCACGAAGACCACGCCGAGCACCGCGATCACGACGAACCCGATGAGCTGATACCTGACGAGCCGACTCATCTAGGACCACCCACTCCCAACTGATCGAGAATCCCCGCGATGGGGTTGTTCGGCGCGGGCGGCGGCGGCACGACGGCCGGGGGCAGCGGCAGCAGTGAGATCGTCGGCCAGCCCGGACGCGGGCCGTTGCCGTTGACCCACGGGTTGGCGGGGTCGACATTGATCGGCGGATTCGGCTGGATGAACACCGGATTCGGTTTGCCCGCACCGAGATTGGACAGCGTATTGGCGATCTGCAGATCCACCACCAGGAAGGTGTTGACCGAACCGCCGAAGGCCGCCTTGATGGAGGCGTCCGGAAACGGATAGGTCGGGATCAGTGGGAACGCGGTGACCAGATCCGGCGCCGAACGGCCCAGCTCCTGCAGCGTCGGCCGCAGCGAGGTCAGATCGCGGATCAGATTCTCCTTGGAGTGATCCAGGACGTCGAACCCCGCCTGACCCACCCGATCCAGCTGCTTCAGCAACTCGATCAGCTGCGGCCGCTGCTCGTCGAGAATTTTGATGCCCGCGGGCAATTCGTCGAGGATCTTGCCGATCTGCTGGGTTTGCTGACCGACCCGGCTCGACAGCGCGCCCAATCCGTCCAGCGCCCGCTGGATATCGTCGACCTGCTTGTTGAGCCCATCGATCAGGGTGTTGGCCTGATCCAGCAGTGAGCGCACCTTGTCCTCACGACCGGACAGCGCCTTGTTCAACTCGACCACGACCGGCTGCAACTGCGCCACGCCACCGCCGTTGAGCAGCAACGACAATGCGCCGAGTACCTGTTCGACCTCGGTGGCGTGCCGGGTGCGCTCGACGGGGATGACCGCGCCGTCCTTCAGCTGACCCGACGCGGGCTCCTTTGCGGGAGCGGTCAATTCGATGAACTTCTCGCCCAGCAGATTGGACTGCTTCACCTCGGCGTGCGCGTTGGCGGGCAGTTTCACCGAGGAGTTGATCACGGTATGCACGCTCGCGGTCCAGCCGTCCGGCGCCACATCGATCTTGTCGACCCGGCCCACGGCCACACCCTCGACCTTCACCGCCGACTGCGGTACCAGATCCAGAACGTCGTCGAAGCGGACATCGATGTGCAACGGATGCTCACCGGTGTCGGCGCCGCCGGGCAGCGGAATGCTGTAGATGCCGTCGGAGGCGCACGAGGTCACCAGCACCGCCGACATACCCAGAACCGTTGTGGCGGCGAGGGTTCGCATCAACCGGCTCATCGCTGGCCGCCTTCCTGCTGCGAGGGGGGCTGGCGATCCGACGGCGTCCCGGGCACGGTGCCGGGTACCGGGGCGCGCTGCTCGTTGTCGCCGGACATGATGCCGAAGGGCAGGATCAGCGTCGGCGTCTTCACACCCGCGGTGATCTGATCGGTGATCGTCTTGCAGTGGTCCAGGATCGGGCGCAACTGGCGGCCGATCGCATCGAACTGCGGATCGCCGGGGCGCAGCTTGCTCAGGTCGATCATCTTGCACAGCGCGCCCGCCGGATCCTGCAGATCGGTGAAGTTGGTGCGCATGTCCAGGGTTCCGGCTTCGCCGTTGTGCGCGTTGATGAGGTTGCTCAGCGCGACCGGAATCACCGGCAGCACCCGGGCCAGATCGTCACGCTGATCGGCGAGCGTCTGGGTGAGTTTGGTCAGCGAATCGGCGTTCTGCGCCACCAGATCCCGGTTGTCGTCGATGAACCGCGCGACATCGCCGAGGGCCACCGACAGCAGATTCAGCGCCTGACCCAGATCCTGCCGCTCCCCCGCGAGGAAGCTCGCCAGATCCGCCAGCTGCGAATTGAATTGGCGGACCTGCGCATCGTTATCGGCCAGCGTGCGCACGAAAACCTGCAGGTTCTTGATGGTGTCGAAGATGTCGCCGCGGGCGTCGGACAGATACCGCGCCGCGCCGGACAGCTGCGTGAAACTATTGGCCAGCGCGTCACCGTTACCAGCCAGATTCGCCGCGGAGGTGCGCACCAGTTCGTTGACCGCGCCGTCCTTGTTGGCGCCGTCGGGACCGAGCGCGTCCGACAGCTGCGAAATGCTCTTGTACAGCCGATCGACCTCGACCGGAGTCGCGGTGCGGTCCTTGGGAATCGTGGCGTCGTGGCCCATCTTCGGCCCGCCCTTGTACACCGGGGTGAGCTGGATGAACCGGTCCGACACCACCGACGGGGTGATCTGCGCGGCCCGCGCGTCGGCGGGGATGTCGTATTTGCGCGCGACGTGCATGGTGACCTTCACCTGGTCACCCACCGGCTCGACCGAATCGACCGAACCCACCGGCACGCCGAGGATCCGCACATCCGAACCCGTGTAGATACCGATCGACTTGTCGAAGTACGCGGTGATCCTGGTGTTGTTGAACTGCGCGAACAGCCACCACAGCACACCGGCCAGCACCACCGCGGCCACGGTGACCAGGGTGATGAGAATCTTGGTGCCGCGGCTGGATTCACGCAGCGCGGTCAGCGGATCCCGACGAGCGGCTTCCATCAGTTGCCTCCCAGGTGCCGGACCGGCGGGCGGTTACCGGGGACGTCCGGCAGGGCCGGGGGAAGAAGGTTGACGACGACCGCGTCGAACCAGCGACCGGTGCCGAGCACATTGGCGTAGATGTTGTAGAACGGCGCGGCCAGCGTCAGCGTCTTGGAGATATTCGCCTGATTGTCGTTGAGCAGGTCGATCGACTTGCGCAGATTGGTCAGCGCCGGACCGATCTGCTGCTCGTTGTCGTGCACCAGCGCGCTCAGTTCGGCCGCAACGGATTTGGCGCCGGTGAGCAACTGCTGGATCGCGACCTGGCGAACATTCAGCTCCGCCAGCAATTGACCGCCGTTGGCCAGCAGGCGTTCGAATTCGGCATTGCGGTCGGCCAGCACCTTGGTGGTCTTGTTGGTCGCCGCGAACAGCTGCTTGAGCTGCTCATCGCGTTTGGCCAGCGTCTCCGACAGCCGCGCCACACCGTCGATCGAGCCGCGGATCTCCGGCGGGGTGCCCGAGAACGCCTCCGAGAGCACCTTGAAGCTGGTGGCCAGCTGGGCGGTGTCGGTCTGCTGGATCTGTTTGGCGGCGTCGCTGAAGGCGTCCACCACGTCGTATGGGGATACCGTGCGCGACAACGGGATTCGCTTATCCGGATCGGCCGCGCGCGAACCCTTCGGATCCAGCGCCAGATACTTCTGCCCGAGCAGGGTTTTGATCTGGATGGACGCGGTGGTCTGATCGCCGACCCAGGCGTCCTTGGTGCGGAAGTCGACCAGCACCCGGTCACCGTCGAGCCGGACATCGGACACATCGCCGACCTTCACACCGGCGATGCGAACCTCGTTGCCCTTCTTCAGCCCCGCCGCCTCGGAGAACTCCGCGGTGTATTTGGTGCCCGCGCCGATGATCGGCAGCTTGTCCAGCGAGAACGCCGAGGCGGTGATCAGCAGGACAAGGAACAGTCCCAGCCCGCCCATGAAGGCCGGGCTGCGCTTGCCCAGCAGGATGCGCTCGTCCATCAGCGACCCCCCTGCCCGTGGCACCGCGGCGCCGGGTTGGTGTAGATGGGTTGATTCACGGTGGGAAGTCCGGCGGGAATGCTGAACTCCGGTGTCAGATTCGGATCACCCGGCCCGGCGACGATATCGATGCCGCACAGATAGAACTGGAACCAGGAGCCGTAACTGCCCGCCCGGCCCAGCTTCTCCATCTTGACCGGCAGATTCGCCAGCGCCTGATTGACCTCGTCCTTACGCGAATTCAGTTCACCCGTCAGCTGATTGAGACCCGCGATGGAGCCCTGCAGCGTGGGGCGGACCGGCACCAGCAGATCCGAGGTCGACGAGGCGAGATTACCCAGCGACTGCACCGCCGAGCCGATCGTGCCGCGTTCGGCGTTGAGCCCACTGACCAGCGCCTCGGTATTGACGATCAAGTCGTTGAGCTGTCCGTCGCGCGAATTGACCGCGGCCAGGACGTCATTGAGGTTCTTCACGATCTCGCCGATCACCTGATCCTTGTCGGCGATCTTGTTGGTCAGGCTCGCGGTATTGGCCACCAGTTCGGTGATCGTGCCCGACTCACCCTGGAACACCTGGATGATCTCGTAGGACAGCTTGTTCACGTCATCGGCCGACAGCGTCTGGAACAGCGGCCGGAAACCGTTGAACAGCGTGGTCAGATTCAATGCCGGGCGGGTGCGCTCGAGCGGGATCGTGCCGCCCGGATTCAGCTTGTGGCCCTGCTGTCCGCTGCCCTGTTCGAGCGCGATGTAGCGCTGGCCGACCAGGTTCCGGTAGCGGATGGCGGCGGTGGTCGAGGCGGGCAGCCAGTCGCGATCTTTGAGCTGGAAGCTGACCTCGGCCTGATCGTGGTCCACGACGGCCACCTTGGTGACCTTGCCGACGCGCACGCCCGCGATGCGGATCTCATCGCCGGTATTGAGCGAGGTCACATCGGAGAAGCGGGCCTTGAACGTCTTACCGCCGCCGGAGTAGTTGGCGATGGTCAGGCCGAGCATGGCCGTCGCGAACAGCGTCACCGCGACGAAGATGAGCAGTTTGGTCAACGGCCCGGCCATACCGCGCAGTTGTTGCCTCATCGCACACTCACCTCGCTGCCGCGCATGGCCGGGGCCGCGATCCGGCTGATCCAGCCGGGCACCTGCTCCGGGGATGTTCCACTGGCCGCACCCATCACCGCGCCGACGGCCTTCTGCTCGGCCGGGGAACCGGCCAGCGTCGGCGTGCCCGCCCCGTACACCGAGAACTGCGCGGGCGGCAGATGTCCCGCGTTCTGATCACCCGGATTGCGGCTCGGCACCGGGTAGGAACCGTCGTTGTACACGCCGGTCGGGTACTGACCGAGATCGGTTCCCAGCGCACCCTCCGGCAGACAGACCGGCCCGCCGTTGTCGAGCCAGCGCGGTTCGTCCTGATTGGGCAGGTAGCGGCCGCGCGGATTCACGATCTGGATATTGGTGTGCACGCCGGGCGATTCGGTATCCGGTCCGAACAGCGCCGTGATGCGCGGGGCCAGCGCGGCGAAGTTCTTCATCGTGCAGGCATAGCTCGGCGAGTAGGTGGCCAGCAGTTCCAGCGCCTCCCGCGAATTCGCCGCGACGTCGATGATGTTGTCGCGGTTGGCGATCAGGAAGTCGGCGGTATGCGACGAGGACGGGGTCAGCACCGAGTAGAGGGTGTCGATCTGCGAACGCTTCTGCACGATGGTGGCATTGGTGGTGCGCAGATTGTCGAAGGTGTCGACCAGCTGCGGCAGCGCGTCGGAGTAGGTGTCGGCGACCGTGGCGAAGGTGCGGATGTCGTCCTGCAGCGTCGGCATCACGCCGTTGAGATCGCGGAAGATGTGGTCGAGCCGGTCGATGGTGTTGCCCAGCTCCTGGCCCTGACCGCCCAGCGCCTGCGACAGCGCGCCGAGGGTGGAGGCCAGATACTGCGGCGGAATCGCCTGCAGCAGCGGCAGAACGCTGTCGAGCAGCTGACTGACCTCGACGGCATTACCGCTGGCGTCCTGCTGCAGGGTCGCCCCGGCCTTCAGGTACTGCCCGCTGGGCTGCTGCGGCCAGACCAGATCCACATAGCGCTCACCGAACAGCGTCTTGGGCAGCAGTCGCGCGGTCACATTGGACGGGATCTCATCGGCCTTGTCGGGGTCCAGCGCCAGATGCAGCGTGACCTTGCCGCCGCCGGATTCGCTGGAGCGGACCTCGCCGACGGTGACGCCGCGGACCTTCACATCCGCATTGCGGGTCAACGCGTTTCCGACGGTGTCGGTTATCAGGTCGACCTTCACAACCTTGACCCACACCTTGTTGTATGCGGCAATCGTCGTCGAGAGGAACAGGGCCATGACGACGAAGAACAGCACGCCGAGAGTGCGCTTGCGCAACTTCTCGGTCCTGCGCCACATGAGAACGCTGCGCTCGCTCATGCAGTCACCTCCCGGGATGAACGGAGGGCCTGCGTGGTTACGCAAGCTACCGCCTCCGGCCCTTGACCGTTCATCCCGCCACCCGCACCGTCGTGGTCGTTCCCCAGATAGCAAGGCTGAGAAAGAAATCGAGGATATTGATCAGAACCAGCGAGGCTCGCACCGCGCGACCCACGGCCACACCGACTCCGGCCGGGCCGCCCGTCGCGGTGTATCCGTAATAGCAGTGGATCAGGATGACCACGAATGCGAAGACGAGCACCTTGAGGAACGAATAGAGCACGTCCTCGGGTGGCAGGAACAAATTGAAATAGTGGTCGTATGAGCCCGATGACTGCCCGTTGAACCACACGCTGATCTGACGGGATGCCAGGAATGTGCCCATCAGGCCGACGATGTAGAGCGGGATCACCGCGACGAAGCCCGCGATGACGCGCGTGGTCACCAGGAACGGCACGCCGGGCACCGCCATCACCTCGAGCGCGTCGATCTCCTCGGAGATCCGCATCGCGCCGAGCTGCGCGGTGAAGCCGCAGCCGACCGTGGCCGACAGCGCGATCGCCGCGACCAGCGGGGCCAGCTCGCGGGTGTTGATATAGCCGGTCAGGAAGCCCGTGAGCACCGAGGAGCCCAGGGCGTCGAGGGCCTTGAAACCCTGCAGACCCACGACCACGCCGACCGAGGCCGACATCATCACGACCACGCCGATGGTGCCGCCGATCACCGCGAGGGCGCCCGAACCGAAGGTCACCTCGGCCAGCAGCCGCATGACCTCCTTGCGGAAGTGCACGATCGTGCGCGGAATCCAGGCGATCGCCTTGGAGTAGAACGACATCTGGTCGCCGGCGCGATCGATGACGTTGATCGGACCGCGCAGGGCGTTACCGAGGCGGCGTAGGGCGGGAGAGCGCTGTGCGACAACCATATTCAGGATCCCTTGGACGGGACGACCTGCAGGTACACCAACGTCAGAATGAGATTGACGAAGAACAGCACCAGGAAGGTGATCACCACCGACTGGTTCACGGCCTCACCCACTCCTTTCGGGCCACCCTTCGGGTTGAGGCCCTTGTACGCGGCGATCACGCCCGCGATCACGCCGAAGATGAGTGCCTTGATCTCGCCGATCCACAGGTCGGGGAGTTGCGCCAGGGCGGAGAACGAGGCCAGGTACGCACCCGGCGTACCGCCCTGCAGCAGCACGTTGAAGAAATAGCCGCCGCAGATGCCGACGACCGCGACCAGGCCGTTGAGCAGTACCGCCACCAGCATCATGCCGAGCACGCGCGGGACCACGAGCCGCTGCACCGGATCGATGCCGAGCACCTCCATCGCATCGATCTCCTCGCGAATGGTTCGCGAGCCCAGATCCGCGGCGACGGCGGAACCCGCCGCGCCCGCGATGATCAGCGCGGTGACGATGGGAGCGGCCTGCTGGACGGTTGCCAGCACACTGGTCGCGCCGGTGAATGATTCGGCGCCCAACTGCTTGATGAGTGAACCGGTCTGCAACGCCACCACAGCGCCGAACGGGATTGCGACCAGTGCCGCGGGAAGAATCGAAACACTCGCGATGAACCACGACTGTCCGACGAACTCACGCCACTGGAAAGGACGACGGAATGTCTTACGCGCTACGTCGAGTAATAGCGCGAAGATATTGCCGGCCTGTGCAAAACCCGACTCGACCGGGGTGCGCAGCCGTGCCAGGGTTTGATTCACGGTCGTGGATGTTACCCGTTGGTTGTGTTGTGGCGCACGGTGGTGTCATACGCGCCGCCCTGGTATTCCGGAGCATTGCCGGTATAGGCGGGCAGAACTTGTGTATCGCCGTTCTGCTCCATGGACTCGCGAATGGCGGTCTGCGCCGCATGCGGCAGCGTATGCATGATCTCGAGGACCCGGCCGCGACGCCGCTCGACGGCCTGGCGCACCGGCATGCCGGGTGTGGCCTTCATCTGCGGGATGATGCCCTCGACCTCGTCGGTGCCGTTGTCGTAGTGCCCGGCGTCGGCGAGCGCCTGCTCGCGCGCCATCTGGGCCTCGTCCTTCTCCTCGGACATACCGATCGGGCCGATCATGCGGCCGTTGAGGAACTGCTTGACCACCGGCTCCTCCGAGGTCAGCAGCACCTCGCGCGGGCCGAACATGACCAGCTGACGGCGGAACAGCATGCCGATGTTGTCGGGCACGGTCCGGGCCAGGTTGATGTTGTGGGTCACGATCAGGATCGTGGCGTCGATCTGCGCGTTGATGTCGATGAGCAGCTGCGACAGATAGGTCGTGCGAACCGGGTCCAGACCGGAGTCGGGCTCGTCGACGAGAATGATCTGCGGGTCGAGCACCAGGGCGCGGGCCAGACCGGCGCGCTTGCGCATACCGCCGGAGATCTCGCCGGGAAGTTTGCCCTCCGCGCCCAGCAGACCGGTGAGCTCGAGCTTCTCCATGACGATCTTCTTGATCTCGGATTCACTCTTCTTCGTATGCTCGCGCAACGGGAAGGCCACGTTGTCGAACAGATTCATCGAGCCGAACAGCGCGCCGTCCTGGAACAGCACGCCGAACAGCTTGCGGATCTCGTAGAGATCCTTGTTCGAGCAGGTGGTGATGTCGTGACCGTCGATGTAGATGTGGCCGCGCTCGGGACGTAGCAGTCCGATCAGCGACTTCAAAAAGACGGATTTACCGGTACCGGATGGGCCGAGCAGTGCGCTGACTTCTCCCGGCGGCAAGGTCAGGGTGACATCCTGCCAAATCCGCTGCGAACCGAAAGACTTCGTGACACCTTCGGTCCTGACCTCGACGCCCACGCCAACCTCCAACAATTTCTTTCGACGAGCGCCCAACTGGCCGCACCACAGAGCAATTTCCAGCGCCGGTGTGGCGCATCACACTGGTTGGGCCACTGTATCGCATGCCGCTGGCGCAGCACACCCTACCTGACTCACGAGTAGAAAAGTTGTCGCGAACATAGCGAAAAGGGCGGCCCCGTTACGGGACCGCCCTTTTCGAGCAGTAAATTACCGCAAATTACTTGACGGAGACCTTGGCGCCGGCCTCTTCCAGCTTGGCCTTGGCGGCCTCGGCGGCATCCTTGGCGACCTTCTCCAGGATCGGCTTCGGGGCGCCCTCGACCAGATCCTTGGCCTCCTTCAGGCCCAGGCCGGAGACGATCTCGCGGACCACCTTGATGACCTGGATCTTCTTGTCGCCCGCACCCTCGAGGACGACGTCGAACTCGTCCTGCTCCTCGACGGCCTCGGCCGGGGCAGCAGCGCCGGCGACGGCGGCGACGGCGACCGGAGCGGCGGCGGTGACCTCGAACTTCTCCTCGAACTTCTTGACGAAGTCCGACAGCTCCAGCAGGGTCATTCCACCGATGGTCTCGAGCAGCTCGTCAACGTTGGCCATTGTGTTTCCTTTCGATATGAGGCTTCATCCCGCGGGGACGGGAAAAGTGTTGGTATTTCGACTTATTCGGCGTCCGCGGCGGGAGCCTCGGCGGCCCCACCGGCGTTGCGCTGCTTCTCCTCGAGCGCAGCGAACAGGCGAACGACCTGACCGGCGGGCGCGGCGAACAGGCCGGCCGCCTTGTGCAGGTTGCCCTTCATGGCGCCGGCCAGCTTGGCCAGCAGCACCTCGCGCGACTCCAGGTCGGCGATGCGCTCGACCTCGGACACGGACAGCGCGGCGCCGTCCATGTAGCCGCCCTTGATGATCAGGGCCTTGTTGTCCTTGGCGAACGCCTTCAGCGCCTTGGCGGCGTCGACCGGCTCACCGGCAATGAAGGTGATCGCGGTCGGACCGACGAACAAGTCATCCAGGCCTTCCACGCCCGCCTCGGCGGCAGCGCGCTTGACCAGGGTGTTCTTGGCGACGGAGTAGGTGGCATTCGCACCAAGCGCCCGGCGCAGCTCGGTGAGCTTCCCGACCGACAGACCACGGTATTCCGTGATCACAGCGGCGGTCGAGCCCTTGAACTGCTCGGTGATCTCCGCGACCGCGGTGACCTTCTCGGATTTCGCCATACTTCGCCTCCTCTCTGGATGGTCGGTTCTCGATGTTCCCCTACCGACTCCGGAGGCTGTCCGGCGACAAAACAAACGCCCCGGACGCAGGGCGTCCCGGGGCGCAGAAGAAAACACGGGCGAGCTGGCTCGCACAGATTTCCCGACCTCGGCTCTCCCTGCGTGGGCCGCCGGCAATGTCGCCGGACCTTCGACTGCCCGAGGGCAGCGACCAACGGTCTTCGGTAGAACGATTGGGGTGATCGCCGAACTCGCCGACGACCGTTGTTCAGGATAGCGGATGGGGGCTCATCTGCCAAAACGGCCCTACTTACCCATCTCCAGCACGCGCCCCTCTCCACTTTCCCGGCGCGCTCTTTGCGCCGGACTCACCAAACACAAAGGGCCGGTACGAATTTCGTACCGGCCCTTCGAGATCTATCTGCTACGCGTCCTCATCGGTGAGGTTGCGGGTGCGGTTCGGATCCACCGGGATGCCCGGACCGGTGTTGGTCGAAATCGTCACCTTCTTGACGTAGCGGCCCTTCGCGGTCGAGGGCTTGAGGCGCAGGATCTCGTCGATGGCGGCGCCGTAGTTCTCCACCAGCTTCTTGTCGTCGAAGGAGGCCTTGCCGATCACGAAGTGAAGGTTGGCCTGCTTGTCGACGCGGAAGTTGATCTTGCCGCCCTTGATGTCGTTGACGGCCTTGGTCACATCGGGGGTGACGGTGCCGGTCTTCGGGTTCGGCATCAGGCCGCGGGGGCCCAGCACACGCGCGATGCGACCGACCTTGGCCATCTGGTCCGGGGTGGCGATCGCGGCGTCGAAGTCCAGCCAGCCGCCCTGGATGCGCTCGATCAGATCCTCGGCGCCCACGGCATCCGCACCGGCGGCCTCGGCCTCGGCGGCCTTGTCGCCGACCGCGAACACGATGACGCGGGCGGTCTTACCGGTGCCGTGCGGCAGGTTCACGGTGCCGCGGACCATCTGATCGGCCTTGCGCGGGTCGACGCCCAGACGCACGGCGACCTCGACGGTGGCGTCGGTCTTGGTGGTGGAGGTCTCCTTCGCCAGCCGCGCGGCGGCCAGCGGGGAGTACAGCTGATCGCGGTCGACCTTGGCGGCCGCCTCGATATAAGCCTTGCTGCGTTTTGCCATTTTTGTCTGTCCTTGTCTAAGTCAGAAGTGGTGCGGGACTGGCCGTCCCTCCCACGTAGTCCCTCGCAAGCTCGGGAACAGAGGAGATCCGCTGGAACTCGGATGAACAAAGGAGATCCGCTGGAACTCGGATCACTCGGCGATGGTGATACCCATCGAACGAGCGGTGCCCGCGATGATCTTCGCCGCGGCGTCGATGTCGTTGGCGTTCAGGTCTTCCTGCTTGGTCTTGGCGATCTCGCGGATCTGATCCATGGTGACCTGGGCGACCTTGTTGCGGTGCGGCTCGGGCGAACCCTTCTGCACACCGGCGGCCTTGAGCAGCAGCTTGGCGGCGGGCGGCGTCTTCAGCTTGAAGTCGAACGAGCGGTCTTCGTAGACCGTGATCTCGACCGGGATGACGTTGCCACGCTGCGACTCGGTCGCCGCGTTGTACGCCTTGCAGAACTCCATGATGTTGACGCTGTGCTGACCCAGCGCGGGACCCACCGGCGGGGCGGGGGTCGCCTGGCCGGCCTGGATCTGGAGCTTGATGAGCCCAGCGACCTTCTTCTTCTTGGGGGGCATCTTTCTTCCTTGGTTGAGTTCTTGCGTTATTGCAAGTCTTTAGATCTTCGCGACCTGGTTGAAGCCGAGCTCCACCGGGGTCTCGCGACCGAAGATCGACACCAGCACCTTGAGCTTCTGCTGTTCGGTGTTGATCTCGGAGATGCTGGCCGGCAGCGTCGCGAACGGACCGTCCATGACGGTGACCGACTCGCCCACCTCGAAATCGACCTCGATGGTCGGCTTCGGGGCGACAGCCGTCTCGGTCTCGGTGGCGGTCGCGGCAGCGGCGGCCGGCTTCTTCTGCTGCTCCTCTTCGGGCAGCAGGAACTTCGCCACATCATTGATGGACAGCGGCGAGGGCTGCGAGGTCGCGCCGACGAATCCGGTGACGCCCGGGGTGTTTCGCACCGCGCCCCACGACTCGTCGTTCAGATCCATGCGCACCAGGATGTAACCCGGCAACACCTTCTCCTGAACGTTTTTGCGCTGACCGTTCTTGATCTGGGTGACCTGCTTGGTGGGGACCTCGACCTGGAAGATGTAGTCCTCCAGACCCAGGTTCTGCACGCGGGTCTCGAGGTTGGCCTTGACCTTGTTCTCGTAGCCGGCGTAGGAGTGCACGACGTACCAGTCGCCGGGAGCGCGCCGCAGCGCGGCCTTCATCTCCGCGATCGGATCGGCGGGTGCGTCGGCAACCTCCGCGGGCGGCGCGGAGTCCTCGACGGTCGTGTCGACGGCGGACTCCGCCACCGCCTCCTCGACCGAGGACTCTTCGTATGTGCCGTTCTCCGGGGTGCTCACTGGGCACTCGCTTCCTGTGTCGTCACTAACTTCCTCTGCGTGCCGGACGGAACGTCCGGCGAATGGCACCGTCCGACGAGGGACGGTGACCGGCGCCGCCGGTCAGCTAGCCGAACAGCCAGTCGACGCCCTTGAAGAACGCCAGATCCATTCCGTAGATGAACGCGACCATGAAGACCACGAACACCAACACCACGCTCGTATAGGTGACCATCTGCTTACGGTTGGGCCAGATCACCTTGCGCAGTTCCGCGATCACCTCACGCAGGAACTTCACCAGGCGCTTGAACGGATTGCCCGTACCGCGGCCGGCCTTCTTGTCGGCCGGCTTGGACGCCTTACGCGATGCCGTACCGGCGGGACCACTCCCGTTGCGGTCGATCGTGGCGATCGAACCGGTATCGCTCGAGGAGGTACGGGACCGGCGAGCCGACCGCTTACCACTCGGCCGATTCACCGCGGTGTCGTCGTCAGCGCGAATATCCCGCTCGTCGCTCACGCCCACTCCTCGCTCCGCTCGGCGTGTGCGTGCGCGACGCGCGCTGTGCCTATGGCTCGCTCGCTGCGCTCGCTCACGCCGATCCTCTCTCGTCGCTGGCATCCGGTGCAGGGGCGACAGGACTTGAACCTGCAACCTGCGGTTTTGGAGACCGCTGCTCTGCCAATTGAGCTACGCCCCTTCGGCTGGACGTCCTCTAGGTTATCCAGCACCCGTGCTATTCAGTTGTGTTCCGGGAGCCACACAATACGCGCGCCGCCCCTTGCAGAGCAGCGCGCAGCGACTGGCGACCCCAGAATCCCGAGTCTACGTTACCGGCCCGTCGAATCGCCAATCGGCCTGTCAGGACAGCTGAACCGTGGCGGTCGCGCGCCCGAAGATCCGGCGCCCCTCCGACTTCGCGGTGATCGCCACGACGGCGGTACGGGTCTCGGGGTCGAC
The DNA here is from genome assembly GCF_001613105.1 of Nocardia pseudobrasiliensis NBRC 108224. Classification (GTDB taxonomy): domain Bacteria; phylum Actinomycetota; class Actinomycetes; order Mycobacteriales; family Mycobacteriaceae; genus Nocardia; species Nocardia pseudobrasiliensis. The sequence goes on from NZ_BDBS01000023.1 coordinate 14,765, forward strand.
AGACTTCACCTTGCCGGTGTACTCGATCTCGGCGGGTGCGTCCGCGGGCACGTACACCATGCTCGTGAAGCGCACGTTGTACTCCTTGACCGCGCCGGGATCACCCAGCCAGGAGGTGACGAAACCGCCGCCCAGGCCCATGGTGAGCATGCCGTGCGCGACCACGTTGTCCAGGCCGACGCGCTTGACGACCTCGTCGCTCCAGTGGATCGGATTCGGATCGCCCGAGACGCCGGCGTAGTTCACCAGATCGCCGCGGGTGAGTTTGAAGACGCGCGAGGGCAGTTCATCGCCCTCGGCGACATCCTCGAAACGCAGCGCGTGCGTACTCGCCGCGACCTCGGGCACGCTGGCGATAGGGGTAGGGGGCGCGGTGACCGGCGGAACCGGAATATCCGCGGGGCGCTCGGCCGGATCGATACTGCCGCCCTGCATCAGCACATTGCGGGCGATGTCGCGCAGATTCGGATCGATATCGGCGCCGCTGCGCCCGGCCAGGGTGGTGTAGGTGGTGAGCACCAACTCGTCGCGCGAGGTGACGATGTTCTTGGTGACGATCATGTCGGCGCCGCCCGGCGCCTGGCGGAAGGAGTGCAGATACACATCGCAGACGAGCCGGTCGCCGACCCGGATCGGGCGGTGGAACTCCAGCGTCTGATCGGCCTGCATGATCTGGCTGAGGTCGTAACCGGTGACGACCTGTTCGAACAGCTTGCTCTGCGCCAGGATTCCGACGAGGGAGATGAAGGTCAGCGGGGCGACCAGCGAGTCGTAGCCATGTTCGCGCGCGGCCTCGTCGTCCCAGTGCACCGGGTGATAGTCCTGAACGGCCCGCGCGTACTCGCGCACCTTCTCCCGACCGACCTCGTAGAAGTCGTCGACGCGGTAGTGGTGGCCGACCATGGTGGCCGCATGCGCGGCGGGGTCGAACGGCTCGGTGGTGGCGTCCGTCTCGACCGCGGTATCGGTGTTGATTGTCACGGAAGGCTGATCCCTATCTGACCCCGCTACCGGAGTCGGCGGAGCGCTCACTACCGCACTTACACCAAGTGCCGGAGCGGGTCGAAAGCCTGCTCCGGCACATTACCTACGCGGCAGCTCGCACGCGTGGTGAAGTTAGCGAGATTCGCGGTGCGCCCGGTGGGTGCCGCAGTTCGGGCAGAACTTCTTCAGCTCGAGGCGGTCCGGGTCGTTACGCCGGTTCTTCTTGGTGATGTAGTTGCGGTGCTTGCACTGCTCGCAGGCCAAGGTGATCTTTGGCCGGACATCGGTGGACTTCGCGGCCACGGTTATGCCTTCTTTCCGGTCAACCTAGGGGTTAATCAGTATGGGTAGCGATGGCCGGACTCGAACCGGCGACACAACGATTATGAGTCGTTTGCTCTACCACCTGAGCTACACCGCCATTACACGGTATTGCAGTGGAGTCGCCGCCCGGCGCTTGGAGTGCCGAGTTGGGTTACCACCGGCAATCCGGCGAGCCCCCTAACGGAATCGAACCGTTGACCTTTTCCTTACCATGGAAACGCTCTGCCGACTGAGCTAAGGGGGCACAGCTTTGGGCGCTCCGCGTGACGATCGCTCGCACCCGGGGCGCTGAAGCCTTGAACGAGGTTACACATACACCCGCCCAAGCGCCAAACCGTGTGGTCAGAACCGGTTTTGAAACGTTCGCGAAAGTAAAAGACCCCCACGGGGTTCCGTGAGGGTCTCGAGGTGGCGGATGAAGGATTCGAACCTCCGTAGCTTGCGCGGCTGATTTACAGTCAGCTCCCTTTGGCCGCTCGGGCAATCCGCCAGGTTGCGCCGTTGAGCGCGTTGACGAGGATACATCGAAGGGTGCCCGCCAACGCAAACCGGCTGGCCAGCGGCCGATAGGGGGCGCGAGCGCGCGGGATGACCGGCGGGAAGCCCGGATCGACTCCCGCGCGCCGGGCGACTAGCGTCGATCGGTCGGGGTAGAAATTCTGCTACGAACCCGAGCCCGTGAGACAGGAGCGCAGTGTGGCCGATTCGTCATTCGATGTCGTGAGCAAGGTCGATCGCCAGGAGGTCGACAATGCCCTCAACCAGACGGTGAAGGAGCTGAGCACCCGCTACGACTTCCGCGGCACCGGCGCGAGCATCGAATGGTCCGGTGAGGAGAAGATCGTGCTGACGGCCGAGTCGGAGGACCGGGTCAAGGCCGCGCTGGAAGTCTTCCGGGAGAAGCTGATTCGCCGCGACATCTCGCTCAAGGCCTTCGAGACCGGTGATCCGCAGGCCTCCGGAAAGGTGTACAAAATCACAGGCACGGTCAAGCAGGGCATCTCCCAGGAGACCGCGAAGAAGATCGCCAAGAAGATTCGCGACGAGGGCCCCAAGGGTGTGAAGGCGCAGATCCAGGGCGAGGAACTGCGGGTCAGCGGTAAGAGCCGCGACGATCTGCAGCAGGTGATCTCGCTGCTGAAGGGCGCCGATTTCGACGCCGCGCTGCAGTTCGTGAACTACCGGTAGCCCGGTCGTCAGGGGAACGGATGCGGATGCGGGTTCAGCTCCGCCATGGACAGTTCCCCCCGGGCATACCCGAGCTGAGCCGGAACCGTCAGTAACCGCGACACCCCCTCGATCCGGCGGAACCGATGGCCGAAGGTCATCGGCAGCGTGCCCGGGATGATCACCTTGACGCACGCCAGATCACCGGCCCGGTGCTCGGGAGTGGTCTGGTCGACCACGATGACATCGAGTCCGCACCGGCTCAGCCGCTCGATGACATTGCGCAGATCCTCGCCCAGATCTCCCGTCGGGGACGGTCCGCTCGCCCGCATCGCGGCCGTCCCGGAGTGTTTCAACAGGAAGTCGAGCCGGTCGACCACGCCGCGATGGCCGTAGAGCACCGAATGATCCGACATCGCGCGCACCGCGTCGGGATCGGCCGCCATCACCGCGGCCCGCTCTGCCTCGGCGGGGTACCCGCGGACCAGCCCGGACAGAATCGGGCCGAGTTCGCTCAGCGCACTGCGCAGCGCGGGCTCGGCTTCCAGATGGGATCCGGCCGCACAGACCACTTTCGGCCGATCGGGATCCTCCGACGGATCCACCGCCATCGCCCACACCGACGGAATCCCGTGTTCCATCGTGGTATCGAACAGCTGGATCTCGTAACCGAACTCGCGCTCGATGGTGGCGGTCAGAATCGCGGTCGCGGGCGAGACGCTACCCGGATCGATCCGCGGTACCGAAAGCCTTGCGTACCAGGTCAACAGGAAGGCATCGCGTTCGATCGTCTCCAGGATCCCGTACAGGACGGCCTCTTCCGCGCAGCCGCCCAGGGCGCAGCCGTTGGAGATCTCGTAGAACGACCGCTGCGGCTCGTCCGGCCGGGGCGGCACCCGGTAGTACGCATAGGACTCCGGGACCAGGATGGGCTCCTCCTTCATGAACGAGTAACCCCACACCCAGGCGCACTCCCGGGTGTCGTGGAACGGGACGAAACCGAAATCGGCGAGGTCGTAGCTGTGCGGTGCGTGTCCGGCCAAGGTTCGCGGATCCAGTGCGTGGTCGGCGATCTCGCGATAGCAGGCCCGGACGGCGGTCCGCTTGCCGCCGGGATAGAGCCCGCCGTAGCGTTCCAGCGCCTCCAGGACGGCGATCAACTCGCTCGACCGGTAACTCGAGGTACGCCCGTAACCGCGTTCGACGCCACCGGTGCGCATGCCGAACGGCGCGGCGGCGACCGCGAGACCACCCTGATTTCCCCGGCTCAGCTCGCGAATCACACCGCATTCTCGATCCACGTACAGCTCGCGCAGCCGGTCGAATTCGGTCTGGATGTCCCGTACCCGATAGGTATGCGGGCCGAGTTTGGCCGCCGGTCGGATCTCGAAGCGCGCGGCTTCCGCGGTATCGATCTCCGGCTCGCCGCAGATCTCGCACAGTGGATCGGGTAGGAACGGATGTCTCGATACGGACAGATCCCGCAGATCGACGAATATCAAAGCGCCGCTGGTCCGGCAGTCCTCGTCGAACCGCCGCCATTCGTCGGCGACCAGGGCGGCGACCAGCGCGGCCGCGGAGGCGGTAAGTGCCGTGGGCCCGCGGGTGGCGAGGTCGGCCGCGTTCTGCCGGCGCACCGCTTCCCGGGCCGCCGGATCCGTCTCGGCGAGCCCGCGACGAGTTTCGGCGCACCGCACACAACCCGGTACGCCCGGTATGTCGAGCGGTCCGATCACCACCCGCCAGACCTCGGTGTGTATGGGTAGCAACGGCTTTGCCCGATCGGGGCGAGCAGCCGGGGCGTGCCAGCCATCGTTCGACTCGACGATCAGCGCGCAGTCGTCCGCCTCCGCTCCGGCGGCGATCGCGCGGGAGTTCGGGATCTCGGCGAGGATGGCGTCGGCGATCAGACCGCCCGCGCCGACGACCCCGAGTACCGAGCGCCTCATGACCGCTCCGCGACGCTGCCGATGATCATCTCCCCCACGCTGCCCTCCTCGGTGAAGTCCAGTCCGACCGTGGTTTCGAAGGTGGCGGAGTCACCGGCCCCGAGGCCGCACAGACCCACGCCGACCGCGGTCGCCGCCAAATACAAGGTCTGATACAACGCGCCGACATGCTTCAGAACCAGCGCGTACGGCACCTCTTCATAGGTCGGCAACAAGCGTCCGAACCGAGCCGTGATCACGAACATGGCCTGGGGCATCTGCCGGACGGCCGCTGCCGCCGCAGCGGTGCGCAACATCTGCGCCGCGGCGGAATTCGCGCCCGGCAACTGCCGCAGCCGATGCTCATATTTCTCGTAGTGATAGAAGCCGGGCGCGAGTCCGTCGACCAGCCGGGCGACCAGATAGATTTCCAGTTCGTACACTGCGCCGCCGGACGGATACGGCACGCTCAGACATTCGGTGCCCTCCAGTACATATTGCGAGCGAACCCGGGCAGATCGGTAGAGAATCTCCGAAATCTGTTGCAGTCGAACACGATTCGAATCGTCGAAGTTGCGATGCGAACGTCGCTCCTCCACGGCCCGGGCCAGCGGGATATCGGCCGTGCACAGTGCCCGCAGATCCGGCCTCGGCAGTTCGATCTGCGATCCGGGATGACTCGCGCGGCGGGCCGGTTCGCTTCGGCCCAGTTCCTTACCCCAGCCGGTGCGCCCGAAGCCGAGTCCGTCGTAGCCGCCGTTACCTCGACGGCTGCGGCGATGGAACCACAGATCCTGCGGCCGCCACTGCCGGATACCCGGTTCGGTTCGCTCGCCGGTGACCGCGGCGAGCATGCCGACCACACTCAGATCGCGGACCAGGCGTGCGGCCAGTCCCGGCACCGGATCCTCGATTCGGTCGGCGCCGCTGAGCAATCGGGCGAAGATACTCGCCACATCGGGGTCGTACAGCTCCAGATGCGCGGGTGCGAGCGGTGATTCGAGGAGGACGCCGATCTCGCGGCGGGCCACGACGAACCGTGAGATCTCGGTATCCGAAATCGGCGGACCGGATTCCGGACCCGGATGCAGGCATTGCGGCGGCAATTCTCGCAGCGGACGGATCGCGTACAGTCGCCGCGATCCCGCGCACACCGTTACCGTCAGCCAGCCGTCGCGCGCGAGGTGTTCGACGAATTCGGAGCTCTCCCTGGGCAATTCGGAAATCGCGCCGTCGTGACGGATACCGATGACTCCGCTCTCGCCCCGGACGATCTCGCCCGCCGCCGCGCTCGAGAGCACCCGCCGATAATCCACGCCCGGGTACTCGAAAGCCTGGTTGTACTGCCATACACCGCGTTGCAGCAGGTGGATTCGTCCGTTGGCGCTGTCGTCCACCAGGGAGACTCCCGGGCGCAGTGCCAGTACGAGCTCGTAGTCCAACGCCCGGTCGATCGTGGTCATCCTCGGCCCCCTTCCGTCGTCAGCGCACAACTCATCGCATCGATCGCCGCGATCGCCGACAGGCGCAGCGCCGCTTCCGCACTCGGGGCGACCCCGAGTCGGTTGCACAGCAGATGAACACACATATCCGCGACCACGAACGCGGAATCACAGTGCGGACCGGATCGCACCGCGCCCGGCCCCTCCCACCCGCGTAGACCGCTGCCGAGGTGACCGCCCGCGGCCTCCTGGCGCAGGTCTCGCACCAGCCGGCGAATACTGCGACCCCATTCGGGCAATGTTCCTTCGAGCGTCGCGTCCTCCGCGGCGAGAGCCCGCATCTGCGCGGCCAGTTCGGCCGGTGCGGCCGTCGGTTTCTCGGCCGCGTCGGCGAGATGACGACGCAGCCGGACCGGATCGGGAAATACCGACAACCACGCGAGCAGGATCATCGCTTGCGCGCCCACCAGCAGCGTTCGACGATCCGGTTCCCCGGCGAGGATGCGCTGGGCGATCGTGCTGGATTCGCCGAAGTGCCGTTCCACGATCGCCGGGCAGTTCCCGTGGCCGTACCGATCGTGTTCGCGGTGATAGGGGATGAATTCGATGGTGTTGTCGGCCGACAGCTCGGGACGGTAGGACAGCAACCCCTCGGCCGCCGCGAGCGCCGGCGCGGCCCGTGCGTAATCGATCGGATCGAGGGAAGCCGTTGCGGGACAGTCGCGGAACCACCGCGCGAATGCGGTCACCACGGTCGTCTCCACCCACTCGCGCTGGTCGTCCCCGACCGGCAGCACCCGCAGGCGTAGATGTGGGCCGCCGTCCCAGTAGCGGAGGAAAAAGCTGGTGCGCACCCGCGCGCTGGCCTCGAACGACTGCCGCAGCGGAGTCACCACACGACGGATCGCCTCGTCCATATCGCCGAAGTAGTAGATATGCGCGCCTACCCAGTCCGTTTCGGTCGCGGTCTCAATTCCCATAGGTGATCTCCTGGCCCGACAGCTCGATCAGAAATTCGACAACGGCCGGGTCCGCGCGATCGGGCCCCGGGGAATCTCCCACCTCCGGCAATGCCTCCTCGAAGATCACCACCGGTCCGGGCGCGCGCATCATGCGCTCGAAAATCGAGGTCAGATAGAAGTTCGCGAAGTCGACATACACCGGTTTGCGGGAGCTGTCCGCCACCCATTCGGTGATGCGGTCGGCCGTATTACGCAGGCCGTTCGACCATTTGCGGACGAAGCATGTCGACGGAATCCCGTGTGCGCGCAGCCAACCGACGATCTCGATCAGATAGTCGCTGTCCGACATCCCGGCCGGGCGGACCGGAATCAGCGCCTCGGGAACCACCCAGCGGGCCCGCTGCAATACGACGCGGCCCAGCTCCAGCCGGGGCCTGCGCAATACGCCCGCCGGAATCACCATCTCCTCGGGAGCGATCAGCACCGGCTGGCTCGGATGAATGTAATAGGACTCGCCGAAGGTCTGGATCAGCAGGCGGGCGGCCGGGGGCAGAAGACCATCGGCGAGCATGCCCAAATGCAGCGGATGCACGGGCTCACCCGATTGCCTTGCGAGAGTGAGCAGCCCGGTCTCGCCGTCGAGACGTACGACGAGATCGCCGAGCGGAATCCGTTCCGATTCGGGGCGGCGGCTCACGGTGAACGGATAGTCGATCTCCCGCACGACGCTCGGTTCTCGGTTGTTCGGGGTGAATCCGAACAATCCGCCGAGCTCGGCCAGGGTGATATCGCTGTGCGCGATCAGTCCGATCGGCGTATCGCCGGGCGCCTGCTGCCCAGCCACGGCCTGGACTCGGGCGCGACTGCGCCCGTGTCCGCCGTGCACGGCATTGATCACCAGGCGCACCGGATCGGCGTCCGAGATCAGCTGCACATAACAGCCGATCGACGAGGGCGAACGCGCGGCCCAGGCCGGTAGCCCGGACAGCAGGCGCTCGATCTCCTCGGCGCGAGCTCCGTGCACGTTCGCGTCCGAGGGCGAAAGGCGAAAGGCCGCACGAATATCCGTCTGGATCGCACCGAGCGCACGGACCCGCGGCACCGAACTGGTCGCGAGGATCGGGATCGGAGAGGCCTGAACCCCGATCACCGCGCGCATCTCCCGGGCGAGCGGGTCACCGCCACCGCGGGCCGCCGCCAGCGCCTGGGCGACCGCGCGATGAAAGACCAGTAGCGGCACCGTATTTCCCGATGGCCAGCGCTGTTCGAAAAAGGCCGCCAGGATCAGGCGAAGCGGCACGGCCGGGTCGAGCACCGGCAGCAGTGATCGGACGACATCCAGATCGGCGAGCGCGGGTCGCCATGCGTCACAACGGGCTTCGACGACCGGATCGTCGAAGACGGCGTTATCGCACACGATCGACTTGGCGTCCTCGACCGCGACACCGGCGCGCGCACCCAGCGTTCGGAGCCGGTCGAACAGCGCACCCCGGTAGTCGCGATGTCCGGCGATATCGTCGATCGGGCGGGGCGCGCGGATATCGGCGTCCACCCGCGCGGCCAGCGCGGCGATATCGGCCGACTCGCCGCCGTACCGCCCGAGCCAATCGGCCAGCGCCCGGAGCGGATCGGGGCACAGATCGGGCACCGGCAGCAGCTGCTCGACCAGGCCCGCCCGGAGCAGTTCCCGCAGCTGCCGCCACGCGTCGGCAGGGTCCGCGCAACCGCGGGCGAGGTGATCGCGGAATACGGGTGTGGGCAACGACATGTGGTCGTCGAAGGCGTCGAGGCAGCGACGAACAAGATCGTTCTCCGGCACCATCATCAAGGATTCGTCCGGCGGCGGGCCGAGGAACAGTACGGTCCCGTCGACCCGGGTCAGGCTGGGATTCAGGCGGATCGCCAGGGCATCGGACAGCGGCGGTCGCTGACACAGATTCCGGATGATCTGTTGCACCACCAGGCCGTTGAGTTCGGTGCGGCCGCTCACCGCGGGCCGACCGGCCGTGAAGACCACCGCCGGTCCGTCGTGGCTCCAGCCGCCGAATCCGCTGACGGTGTAGGTGCTGTAGGGGCTCGTCTTGGCCACCGCACGGGACAGGTACCGAACCAGCTGCAGGACGACGCGCTGTTTCGGGGCCCGACCACCCGCGAGCCATTTGGCCAGTTCGTCGAACAGTGCCGGACTCGACTGCGACAGTGCCCGGAGGAACATCGGATCATCGACGCAGGCCCGCAGCGCCTCGAGCGTGTCCCGCGCTTCGGCGGCCAGTGTCGCGGGCAGGGCCGCGCGCAGTTCGTCGAGCCGTCGGCGCTCCGAGAGCCAGTATTCGATTCGTTCGACCAGCGGATCGGGCAGGCAGGCCGTAGTGTCGCCGTCCCACTCCCTGGGGCTGGGCAGCCGACATTGAAATATGGTGCGGCGCAAACCGACAACGCGGGCCTTGCGACTTCCGGTCAGATGGCCGACGACCGGGTAGAGGGCCTCCGAAATCTGCTCGCCCTCGCGGCCCAACCAGTCGGTGAGCAGCACGACGGCGTCGACCTGAGCGGCGGTCGATTCGAACCGAAGCCGATGCAGTCGCGACGACGGCAGGCCCGCGATCCGGATCACGAGCGGCGCGGTGAGGTGCGCGCCCGACGGCAGTTTCACCGACATGGCCTAACCCCGGTCCCGGGCGTCCCAGGTGACCATCAGGCTTTTCGGGCCGTAGATGGTCGCGTTACGACGCATCGGCACGTCCTCGACCGCGAGACGTAACCCCGGTAGCCGCTCGAAGATTCCGCGATAGGCGATTCGCAGCTCGAGTTCGGCCAGGTACTGCCCGAGACATCGGTGCGCGCCGTAGCCGAAGGCGAGGTGATGCCGGGCATCCGAGCGATCGAGGGCCAACGTGTCCGGTGCGGCGAAGACCGACTCGTCCCGATTCGCCGCCGGTAGGGCGATGGTCACCGTCTCGCCCTTGCCGATCAGCACCCCGCCCAGTTCGACATCCTCGAGCGCGGCGCGGTAGGGCAGCCCGAGATGGGTGACCGTGAGGTAGCGCAGCAGTTCGGTGACGGCGGCGCCGTCGGACGCCGGATCCGACATCATCCGATCGAGCTGGTCCGGATGCCGCAGCAGCGCGAAGACGCCGAGCGAGATCATATTCGCGGTCGTTTCGTGGCCGCCGAGGATCAGCCCCAGGGTGAGCTGCAGCAGTTCACCGTCCGTGAGATCGGGATGCTCGGAGATCAACGAGCTGACCAGACCGGGGCCCGGTTGGTGGCGACGGTACTCGATCAGCTGGGACAGATAGGCCCACAGCCGACCCAGCTGCCGATTGCGGTCGGCGATGTCCTCGGCCATCGCGAAATCCGTATTGATCTGCTGCACGGCCTGCCGATGCGCGGGGGGTACCCCGATCAGATCGCCCATCACGAGCGAGGGCACCGGCATGGCGAACGCCCGTACCAGATCGGCCGGAGAGCCGTCCGCGGCCAGCACCTCCAGCTGGGCATTCACGATCCGTTCTATATCGGCGGTCATGCGGTCGAGCCGATTCACGGTGAAGTATTTGGCGAGTATCTTCCGATATCGGGAATGCTCCGGTTTGTCCATGCTGATGAACTGACCGGGTAGCGGCGGCGACATCGCCTCTCCGCTTTTTTCACCGACCGCCGATCTGCGCAGATCCGAACGCGCACTGAACCGCGGATCGAGTAGCATTTCGCGGGCCAGGGAATGATCCGTGATCAGCCATCCGACATACCCGTCCTGATGAACGGCACGAACGATCGGGCCGGACAGTTTCATATCTTTCAATCCGGGTGGCGGATCGAAGGGACAACCGGCCCGGCGATCTACCGGTAGCGGCGCAAGCGAGGCGTGCTCCTGCATCTGGTTCTCCTGCCCGACGGCCGAACGCATCTGACCGTAGGTTATCCACGCCACGCCGCGGCTGCCATAGTCCACTCTTGACTATTCGCTACCACTACTGCCCCGAAAAATGGGGTCCTATTCGGTATGCCCAAACCACACAAAGGACCACTATAGTCCACTACTAACTATTCGATACTAGCAATCAATCACGGAACCTAGTCATTGTGCGGCCATTGATGACCACCTTTCGAGATGCAAGCATTTGAATCACGCGAATATTTTCTTCGCGTAGGAAGGATAGTGTCATGAGTGCACAAGGCAAGGATCCCAATGAGATCCGTCGGCGGTTCGAGGAACTTCCGATGGAGGTGTTCCAGCTGGACGGCAGCGGCCTGCCCATCGAGTCGCTGACCGATGGTCACGGGATGACCGAGGTCGGCGCATCCTGCACGAGCTGTGTTTGCATCTGCTCCTGCTGCACCTAGTAATCACGTCGTGGAGGCGCCGGACCTGCGACTGCGCGTCGCATCCGACGCCTCCCGGCGCCTCCGCCGAATACCCGGCCGCAAAGGAGAGTCGGATGCCGACATCTGAAAAAGAACATATTCTCCAGTCGCTACCGACCGAACGTCCTCGCGACCGCCCGCTCGATCCTCCGCCGGAATTTCTGAAACTACGGGAGGCCGGTCCGATCGTTCGAATGGTGTTTCCGGACGGGCATCTCGGATGGCTTGTCACCGGACATACTCTCGCCCGCCACGTGCTGAGCGATCCGATATTCAGTTCGCGCCCCGAATTGCAGCATATTCCGCTGGCGACCATGGGTGGGCTCACCATGCCTCCCGCCGCTCCCGGGCAGATGTCGAATATGGACGCGCCGGAACATACCCGATATCGCCGTATGCTCCTGCCGCATTTCACCCGCCCGCGCATGGAGGAACTCCGGCCGGGGCTGGAGCAGATCATCGAGCGACGCCTCGACATCATGGCGTCGACGCCTTCGGGAGAGGTCGATCTGGCGACCTGCGTGGCGCATCCGATCACCTTTTCCGCAATAGGACTACTACTCGGGATCCCGGCCGACGATCAACAATTCTCGAGTCCCGCGGAGATTACCGATGTGGACGGTCCCGCGGGTTTCCAGGTGTTCATGGATACGATGAATTATCTGGGCGAGCTGATCCGTCGCAAACGGGCCGAGCCCTCCGACGACCTGCTCGGCCGCCTGGTCGCCGACACCGATCTCAGCGATGGCGAATTGGTCAATATGAGCATGATGTTGATCATCGGCGGCACGGAATCCACCGCACATATGATTCTCTCGTCGGTTCTGCTGTTGTTGCAGCAGCCCGAACAGCGGGCCGAATATCTGCACGCGTTGTCGAACGAGTATGCCGCCGTGGACGAATTGGTGCGGTTCCTCAGCGTCTCGCAGGTCGTCATGCCGCCGCGCACCGCGACCGCCGATATCGAACTCGGCGACGTGCTGGTGCGCGCGGGGGAAACGGTGGCCGTCTCCCTCACGGCGGCCAATCACGATCCGTCGGTCTTCGACGACCCGGCGCGGCTGCGACCGAATCGGGCCGAGCCCGGCCGCCACGTGGGTTTCGGTTACGGCATCCATCGCTGCATCGGCTCCCATCTCGCTCGGATCGAGGTGCAGCAGTGCGTGACCCAGATCTTCCGGCGATTCCCGCGGTTGCGTCTCGACCAGCCACTCGAGAGCGTCCCGATGCGAGAGAAAGAGTTCATGTATGGACCACGCGCACTCCGCGTCCGATGGTGACCGACCGCCGAGACTCGCGGTCAAGGGAGTCAGCCGCACCGCGCTCGCCGCCGCCCTGGCGCGCGCGGCCCATCAGGTCGTGGATCGCGCGGAGATCCTGCGCGACACGCTGGCCCTCGAATTCGCGGGCGTGACCGCATCGGCGTTCGACGATCTCGACCGCGTCGATGTCCTGTTCCCGCCCGAGGCCAGGCTGTTCGTCGCCGCACGCCAGCGCATCGCCGAGGATGCGCTCGCCGCGCGGTCGCCGACAACCCAGGTCGTCATCCTGGGCGCCGGATTGGACACCCTGGGCTATCGCGCGGCGCAGCGCGGTCGCCGGGTGTTCGAACTCGACCATCCGGTGACTCAGCGGTGGAAGCTCGACAGATTCGCGGCGGCCGAGCGACCGCTGCCACCCGACTTGCGTCTGGTCCCAATAGATTTCGAGCAGGACACTCTGGCGGACGCGCTGGCGCGGGCGGGTTTCGATCGAACCGCGCCGGCCTTCTTCACCTGGCTCGGCGTCGTGCCCTATCTGACGATCGATACCGTGGTCGACACGCTGCGCTTCGTGGCCGAACAGCGGGCGCCGGTCGATATCGTCCTCGACTACAGCGAGCCGCTGCACGTCCTGCCGGAGGATCGCCGTACGCGCATGAGAGAGCTGATGACATTTCTCGAGGGATTGGGCGAGCCATGGCTCACCCTCCTCACTCGGCGGCATATGGCAGAAATTCTACGAGCGTGTGGATTCGACACAATTCAGGACGCCGCACATACCGACCTACTGAGAAAGTATTCAACTACATACACGGGAGAGAATTACGACTCACATGTCGTTGTCGCCTCACGCAGCAAGCGTCCATTAGAGCATACCGCAAACGTCGGCGATCACTCCCGAACAGAACCTTGACACCCCCACCAGCGCGAGATACCGTGAGGTCTACGTTTCTCGCGTGGGGAGTTGAAATGAACACTCGGGGGGATAATTTGAAATCTGTCCTACTTGCCGGACTCACGCCCATAACCTGTCGAGGCATTATATCTACCCTACCCGACTCTTTCCGATTCGAGCAACTCGAACCACCACGTGGCGGAAAGCTCGATATCGCTGCACTGAGCCGGTATCTACACGGTCGATGTCAATTCGATCTGATGATCATAGATCCGTTCCAGGATCGATTCGCCTGCGGCGGTTTGGCCGCCTGCGAAACCTTCAAGAAGTTTCTACCCAATTCCAAGATTCTCATATTCTCGAATCCGCCGGAGCACCGAGATCTGATCCTGGCGACGGCCTGGGGAGTGGACAGCTTCGTCTCCTCTGTCGAATCGCCCGAGCAGCTCGCCGCCTGCGTCGAGGCCACCCTGTCGGGCACCCGATTCTGGGTGCTGTCCAGCACGGATACCACCGCTCCGAATGCCGAGGCGGCGAGTCTGCTGAGCTTGACGGCCCGCGAGAAGGAGATTCTGGAGCTGATCTCGCTACGGCACACCAATCAGCAGATCGCCCGACTCCTGGGCATCAGCCCCAATACGGTGAAAAATCATGTGGCGTCGATTCTGCGGAAGATGAAGCTGACCAGCCGCTCCGATCTCTTCGGAACCTATTTGTTTCCGGCCGCTCGGCACACGACATCCCCGATCGCCGGTTGAACCGCAATCGGGAAATACACTCATATCCACGAACAGGCAGGATCAGAAGTGGAAACTCAACAGTCGTCGAAGGTCGTTTCCTTTTTGTACGACCTGGCCTATCGTCTCGGAATTTCACCATGGGATCTCGGGAAGCCCATGGACGAACTGGTGGATCTCATCGAGGGCGATAAATCCCTCCCGGCGGGCCGGGCGATCGATCTCGGTTGCGGCGCCGGAACGAAGTCCATCTATCTGGCGCGGCAGGGCTGGAAAGTCACCGGCGTCGATATTTCGGGGCAGGCTTTGACTCATGCGCGGACCCGGACAGCCGAGGCCGGAGTGGATGTGGATTATATCCAAGCGGATCTGCTGAATATGCCGAGCGAGCTCGCCGAGCGGCGCTTCGATTTCCTGCTCGATTTCGGCTGCGCACATAATCTGAGAAATACCGCGAAGGCGGCCTATGCGCAAGCCACCGCCGGAATCGCGGCGCCGGGAGCCACGCTGTACCTCTATGCCTTTACCCGGGGACCGCAGAGCGTCACCCGCAAACAGATCCACACCGACTTCGCGCCGTACTGGAATCTGGTATCCGCCGAACCGGGCAGCATTCGCCGATGGCCGGACGCCGGGCCGTTCTGGTATCGAATGCAGCTGCGCGAGTGAGCGATACCGCTCGACGCCCCTCACCCGCACTCCCCGGCCCAGACGACGTGCACCAGATATGGCAGCGCCGCACTGAGCCGGGGATCGTGGTCGAGGGGCACGACCACCGGTCGTCGGCCCGCGCGGGCCCACATCGACGTCAAAACCGCGAGGTCCATCGGTTCCGCTTCGTGCACCTCGGCGGCGATACCGCCGACGACGATGTCTTCCGGAACGCGGGGAGCGTATTCCGGCCGCTGTTCGGCCATCGACTGACACCGCAGTAGAGCGGTCTCCAGGGCGGCGGTGGCCGCGTCGTCGAATGTCAGCCCGCTCGTGCAGGAGACCAGCCGCCCGCCGATCGTGCAGGCCGCGGCCGGAACCGCCGGCACCGACCGCACCTGCCACAGTTCGAGCTCCGCGCCGAACAGTCTTGCCAGCGTGGCGCTTTCGGTCGCTGAGCCGCGTGGCGGGCGCACCCTGGTCGCGACGCTTTCGCCGGTCCGCAATCCGCGCAGTGCGATCTCACGGCATTGTCCGAGGATCCCACGGCATACCGCGTCGTCCCAGCTGTAACCGAACGCCACGCCCGGCGGTAGGCGATAGGGCGTTGCGGCGGCGAGAACGGGAAATGCCGTGGTGGCATCCACCATCAGGACGGCGGCATCGTCGAGGCGATAGGCGTGGGTGTGTCCCCGGACGGCGCCCGTGAGCAGCGCGCGCAGCGTCGCCGCCCGGCCCGCCGCATCGGAATCCCGGACCGAATTCGTCTGCAGCCGGGCGGGATCGACCATGATCGAGGCATATGTGGCGAGGGCCTGTTCGACGGCGCGATATCGCGCGAAGGCGAAGTCGCCACCCCATCCGACCACCTCCGGTCGCGGTTCACCGCGCAGGCGCAGCAGGCCGACCGGATCGGATACCGTTGCCCGGCATACCCGCAGCGGTATCTGAGCGAAATCGGATTCGTCGGGGTCGGTGAACAATCCCGTCCACTCACCCCGGAAACCGGCGGCACGCGCGGAGAACTCGGCCTCGGTCAATCGTGGCGACCGCGCCAATTCCACGATCCGCGCACCGAATTCGTCCGCGGAGCAGGTGGCCGCAGGGGCGGCGAATGGATGATCGGTGGTGGTCTTGACGACCGAACTTTCCAGCGTATCGGGGTCGAATCGCACGGCTTCTCGCCGCGGCGAGGATCGGCTACGCTCGAGCCGCACCGCGAGCGCCGTACCCGCCGGGGCGGCGAGCTCGACTCGGTCCTGTTCGGTCACATGGCCGTTCGCATCCAGTCGGAGCAGGACGGACAGGGCCGACAGTGGAGTGTCCTCCCCCGTCGGTGCGCCGCACGCGAACCAGATATTCTCGCCGACACTCGAAACCCAGGCCAGGGGCACACCCCGCAGGCGGAACGCCGTCTCGATCGACTCGACGGACGCCGGATCGAGGCTCGGCAGCCAGCAATATCCGAAGTCGATGTCCGCCAGGGCCGTTCGAACGGCATCGGTCACCTCCGCGGAACCGTCGGTCGCGATCCGGGTGACCGAACCGCCCGACCGGCGAACGGTTCGTTCCATTTCGGTGCAGAAGTCGGCCTTTCCGATGACGAGCGCGTTGCCGCCGACGCCGATATCGCCGTCGGCCGCCGTCGATCGGACCACTCCGGTATCGGACAGCATCGTGATCAGTCGCCGCACCGCCGCCGCACGGTCCTCGGGGAGCCCGGCGACCAATTCGTCGAGCGTGTACGTCCCGTCGAGCAGTGGATGCAGGGCGCGCAGCATCGGATACGGGGTCCGGCCGATCAATGCCACCGGGCCCGCGGGCGACAAGATCGTCATACCCTCCGCCGTCTCCGCGTAGTAGACGTCGTCGGACAGCAGCAGTCCCATTCAGCCCACCGCCTTTTCGGTGTAGGGCTGTCCGACGATCTCGTAGGCCGAGATGCCGTAGGCCGCCTCGACGGCCTCCGCCGCGAGGTGGCACAGCAGGACGCGCTCGACCGGCGTGACACCCAGCTGCGTCAGATGCAGATAGGTGAAATTGAGGATCAGCCGGTACACGGCGAATTCGGCGCTCTGCTGCATCGTCGCCCACGTCGGATTGTCGAAGAGGCGGTGATGGAACGCGCTGGCTTCGCCGAGCCGCCGCGTGGCGCCGGGAGCGGGCGGTGGCGGCGGCGGAACCGGCGACACGCCCGCGGCGGCGGTCTCCTCGGCGAATGCTCGACAGCACGTCATGATCCGCGCCCAGTCCGCGAGAAAGGGTTCCGAGAATTGCGCGCGGTCGATCGCATCGACCAGCGCTGTCACCCTGTCCCGCAGCCGGTCCGACGAATGGCGGAAGTTGGCATCCCACCGATCGCGCAGCGCCGCACCGTCGTCGGTGGCGGCCAGAAACCCCTCCGCATGCGAGCGGAACGAGACGAAGCCCTGCCGGATTCCGCCGGCGGCTCCGATATGCCCGGCCGCGATCATCAGGTCCAATGCCCGCGACAACAGGGCGGATCGAGTGCGACAGGCGTCGTAACAGTCGAATGCGAGATCGGTTGTATCGGAATAGAACCGGGCCAGCGCATCGGCCCGGCCGGCATCGCCCATGATGTCGGTCCGCGGATCGAATTCGGACAGGACAACCGTATTGTCGGAATGCCACGGGGTCAGCGGCCCGCGCTCATGCTCCAACTCCGCCATTCGCACATGTCTGCGCAGCTCCTGCTCGATATCGAGGACCGTGGTCGACGGCGCCTCGGCCAGATAGGCCCGCATATCCCGCTGTACGGTCGGCCAGATCGTCTCGGTGAAGGTCGTCTCGTCGGTCAGGAAATTCAGCCGCACATGGGGTCCCTGACGCCAATGCCTGGTGAACGAGACCGCCTCGACCTGGGGGCGCAGCCGATCGAACAGCGGCCGGACACCGTGCAGTAGCAGATCGGATTTGTCCGGCCGGTAATAGAACACCCGGACGCTGTGCCAATCCGTCGAAAGCCAGTGCATCGAAATCACACCCCCGCAATCCGGAAGACGTTCGGCCCGTATCCATCAGGCTAATCACGGGTCTTCCGGCCGACCATGGCCTGTTTCCGACCATATGCGACTAGTCGGCGCAGCTCAGTACCGCCGCGGGCCGCCCGCCATCTGCTCCAGGCGGGCGATGCGGTCGGCCATCGGGGGGTGGGTGGAGAACCAGCGCGCCATGCGGTCGCCGTTGCGGAAGGGGTTGGCGATCATCAGATGCGACTGTGCGGTCAGCTGCGGCTCGGGCGGCAGCGGGGCGGCCTGGGTGCCGCTCTCCAGTTTGCGCAGGGCCGAGGCCAGGGCCAGGGGGTCGCCGGTGAGCGCCGCGCCGTCCTGGTCGGCCTGGTACTCGCGCGAGCGGGAGACGGCCAATTTGATCAGGCTCGCGGCGATCGGGCCGAGCAGCGAAACCAGCAGTACGCCAATGACATTGGGGCCCTCGCCGTCGCGGTTGCCGCCGCCGAACGCACTCGCGAAGAAGGCCAGGTTGGCCAGGCCGGAGATCACCGCGGCCAGTGCGCCGGCCACCGAGGAGATCAGGATGTCGCGGTTGTACACATGCGACAGTTCGTGGCCCAGGACCGCGCGTAATTCACGCTCGTCCAGGATCTGCAGGATGCCACTGGTACAGCACACCGCGGCGTGGCGCGGGCTGCGGCCGGTGGCGAAGGCGTTGGGCGCGTTGGTCGGGCTGATGTATAGCCTCGGCATCGGCTGCCGCGCGGCCGTCGCCAGCTCGCGCACGATCTTGTAGATGACCGGCGCCTCCAGTTCGGAGACCGGCTGGGCGTGCATGGCCCGCAGCGCCAACTTGTCGCTGTTGAAATACGCGTAGGCGTTCATGCCCACGGCGATCAGGATCGCGATCAGCAGGATCGTCGGACTCCGGAACATCGCGCCGGCGAAGACGATCAATGCCGACATCCCGACCATCAATCCGAAGGTCTTCAGTCCATTCGCGTACATGACCGCCTCTCCGGGCCTTCAGGCCATACAAGTCAGTGCCGCGAGACCCGCTCACAGGTCCTACGTCCGAGGGGCACTCACCTTCTGGACGTGCCCGGCGAGTCACCCATGTACTCCTGCAAACGGTCGTCGCGTCCGCACACTTCTCGGCCACATCTCATTGCTCGTATTACACCAGGTCAACGATAGAAGCCGAGAACGAGTTCCAGGGAGAAATGTGATCTCAGCCGACGCGTTCGATCGTGTAGCGGACCAGTCGCTCCAGGGCCTCGTTGGCGGGACCGGGCGGGAGGGCCGACAGTTCGGCGTGTGCCAGATCGGCGTAGCCCTGGAGCTTTTCCTTGGCCAGGACCATGCCGCGGGAGCGGGACAGCAGATCCAGGGCCTCGGCCACCTCGTCGTCGGATTGCAGGGGGTTGGCCAGCAGCTTGCGCAGGCGGTCGCCCTCCGCGCCCTCGTCGCGCAGGGCATACAGGACCGGCAGGGTGTGCACGCCCTCGCGCAGGTCGGTCCCGGGAGTCTTACCGGACTGTTCGGAGACCGAGGAGATATCGATGATGTCGTCGGAAATCTGGAAGGCCGTGCCGACCGCGTCGCCGAGGCGGGCCAGCCGCTCGATGTGGTCGAGGCCGGCGCCGGAGAAGGTGCCGCCGAAGCGACCCGCGGCCGCGATCAGCGATCCGGTCTTCTCCCAGACCACCCGCAGATAGTGTTCGACCGGATCCTGAGACTGCTTGGCCCCCATGGTCTCCCGCATCTGCCCGGTGACCAGTTCGGCGAAGGTCTCGGCGATGACGCGCACCGCGTCCGGCCCCAGCGTGGAGACCAGGCGGGAGGCGTGCGCGAACAGATAGTCCCCGGCCAGGATGGCGATGCTGTTGCCCCAGCGCGAATTCACACTGGCCGCGCCGCGGCGCATGGACGCCTCGTCCATGACGTCGTCGTGGTAGAGCGTGGCCAGGTGGACCAGTTCGACGACCGTGCCCGCGGTGATCAGGTCGGGATCGGTCGGGCGCGGGCCCAGCTGTCCGGTGAGGATGGTGAACAGCGGCCGGAATCGCTTGCCCCCGGCCTTGGCCAGATGCAGCGCCGCCTCCTGGAGAAACTCCTCCCCATCGGACAGCTCGCTGATCAGCAATTTCTCGACATCGTCCAGGCCGGCCTGCACCGTCGCCGCGAGCTCGGGGTCGCCCAGGTCCACCCCGGCGACCACGGTGCTCTCATCGCGCACAGCCGATGCACTCATCTCGTCTCCCAACGCCGCGTCCGTCCCCACACCGAAGAACCTAGCGTGTCGAGTCCCGAGACCCCATGAACACCGTCACTGTGGGAGGAAACAGACACCGGGCGACACTCGTCGGCGAGGGCTGGAAGTATTGATCGCATGGTTGCACCGGATCCCGCGTCCGACCACGGTCGCACTGCCGAATCGCTGCCCGCCCATGCCGATGTTCTCGTGGTCGGCGCGGGCCCGGCGGGTTCGGCCGCCGCGGCCTGGGCCGCCCGGTCGGGCCGCGATGTCCTGCTGCTCGACGCCGCGTCCTTCCCGCGCGACAAGACCTGTGGCGACGGACTCACCCCGCGCGCCACGGCCGAGATGGAACATCTCGGTCTGGGTGAGTGGGTGCGCGCCCACACGGTCAATCGCGGATTGCGCATGACCGGATTCGGCCGCGAGGCGCTGCTGCGCTGGCCCGACGGCTCGTTCCCGGCCTACGGAAGCGCGGTCCCCCGGACCGAGCTCGACGACAAATTGCGCGAGACGGCGATCAAATGGGGCGCCCACATGGTCGACGCGGCGCGCGTGGTGGATGTGGCCCGCGACGGCGACCGCGTCACCGGGGTGACCGTGCGCGCCGACGCCGGATCGCGGGAGATCTCCTGTCGCACCCTGATCGTCGCCGACGGGGTGCGCTCCCCGATCGGAAAGCTGTTGGGTCGCACCTGGCATCGGCAGTACGCCTTCGGCGTCGCGGCCCGGGCCTACATCCGCTCGGCCCGCAGCGACGACGAATGGATCACCTCGCATCTGGAGCTGCGCGACGCCGAGGGCACCCTGGTCCCCGGTTACGGCTGGGTCTTCCCACTGGGCAACGGTGAGGTCAATATCGGGGTCGGCTCGCTGGCCACCGAACAGCGGCCCTCGCATATCGCCTTGAAACCGCTGCTGCAGCACTATGTCTCGCTGCGCCGCGGCGAATGGGAATTCGAGGGCGAGGCCCGTGCGGTGGCCTCGGCGCTGCTGCCCATGGGTGGCGCGGTTTCCGGCGTGAGCGGGCGCAACTGGGCGCTGGTCGGCGATGCGGCAGGCTGTGTGAATCCGCTCAACGGCGAGGGTATCGACTACGGGCTCGAGGGCGGACATCTGCTGGCCGGACTGCTCGACGAGCCGGATCTGACCACGCTGTGGCCGGATCTGCTGCGCGCCCGCTACGGCCGGACGTTCTCGGTGGCGCGGCGGATCGCGGCGCTGGCCACCCATCCGCGCATGGTGCCCGCGGGCGGGCCGCCGGTGATGCGCTCGAAGTTCCTGCAGCACACCGCGGTTCGGGTGATGGGCAATCTGGTCACCGAGGAGGACAGCGATCTGGTGGCCCGCGCGTGGCGCGCCGCGGGCCGGGCCTCGATGCGATTCGACGAACTCGCCCCCTTCGCCTGATGGACGCGCGGTCGGTCCCCGAGGATCTGCTCCCGCATCTGCGGCGGGCGCGGGATCTGGCCGACCGCCACTACGCCGAACCGCTGGATCTGGACGGACTGGCCGCCGCGGCGGGCGTGTCGAAGTACCACTTCCTGCGCTGTTTCGCCGCGACCTACGGTAAGACGCCCGCGCTGTATCTGGCCGAGCGGCGGATCGAACGGGCACAGGATCTGCTGCGCGCGAGCAATGTCACGGTCACCGAGGCGTGCATGCTGGTCGGCTACAGCAGCCTGGGCTCGTTCAGCCGGAAGTTCACCGAGCTGGTCGGGATGTCGCCGTCGGCGTATCAGGCCAAATTCGCCAGCGACGGCGTGCCGCGCATACCCGGCTGCTACGTGTTCATGCACGGTCTGTCGGACCGCCGAACGCCCTGAACGCGTTCCGCAATTTCGGAGAAGCTCGGCCGCCACCGGCGGTCATACGCTGAGCGCATGACGACGATCACCAACGTTTCCCTGGTCACCGTGTATGTGACCGATCAGGACGAGGCCAAGGCCTTCTACACCGATAAGCTCGGCTTCGTCGAGACCTCCGATATCACCATGGGCGACAATGGTTTCCGCTGGGTGACCGTCTCGCATCCGAACCACCGCGAGCTCGAGATCACCCTCATGGTGCCGGGGCCGCCGCTGGACGACAATCTGGCCGAGGCCATTCGTCGGTCCATGGCCAACGGCACGCACGGCGCGCTGGGCCTGGCCACCGACGACTGCCGCAAGACCTTCGAGGAACTCACCGCCAAGGGTGTCGAATTCGTTCAGCCACCGGCCGATCGGCCCTACGGCGTCGAGGCCATCATTCGCGACAACTCCGGGAACTGGCTGGTCATCGTCGAACAGCACGCGTACGACGGTGGTGATTTCGGGCCCGGCACCGAGACCCGCGGCTGAGGGGTGTCCCGGCTGAATCGGATTCAGCCGGGACTCGCGTTTTCGGGACTAGGCGTCGGCCTTGATCAGCCACTCCTCGATGAACTTGCGCTCGCTGTTGACCACTCGGTGCTGCAGCTGTTCGGCCAGCGGCTCAATGGCCCCGCCCACGATCGGCACCTTCACGGTCACGATGCCGGCCACCTCGATCTCCGAACCCTCGGCGGTGGGGCGCAGCAGGTAGGTGCCCTCCATCTCGGTGCTGATGCCCTTGGTGGAGCCGGCGAAGATGCCGCGGGCGGTATCGCCGTCGAGCGGACCCCAGTTGTCGGTGCGCTCGAGGACGAGTTCGCTCTTGAGCACCTTGCCGACGATCGACGGGATCTTGTCGGCAGCGGCGCGTTCGGTCATGTGGATGCGGATGGTGTCCGGCCCGTCGGGATGCGACAGGTCCAGGGTGGCCGTCGGGGCTCCGGAGAACCTCGCCCGCCACAGTTCGTCATTGATGATCGCCCGGTGAAGATCTTCGACCGGGACGCGGTAGGGCACGGTGAAGCTGAATTTTCGGGACATGCCCGCACACGCTAGCCGAGCCATGCAATAGCCTTGTGCGGTGTCGGAAACCACGCAGTCTGATCACCGGCGCGCGCATCCGATCGATCGGCGGCCGATTCGCCTGCGGCGCATCCGGATCGGAGTGCTCATCGCCGCCACCGTCGTGAGTGTGCTTGCGGTCCTGCTGGTGCTCGCTGCCTGGCGCGACGATCTGCTGATCAGCTCCGACAGGGGTGTGGCCAGCGCCGAAGTGCTCTCGGCCGGGCGACTGCGTTCGGCGGTCATCTTCACCACTCCCGATGGGGTGACCCGCAATCCGAAGGTCGGCGTGCTGTACCCGACCAAGCTCACCGCCGGCGAGCGCATCAATGTCGAATACAGCCGCAGCGATCCGGACCTGGTGCGGGTGGCCGGGCGGGACGCGCGGGTCGCGGTGATACCCGCGCTGTCGGTGATCGTCGTGGCGTGGGGGCTGGCCCTACCGGTGCTGTGGCTGGTGGCCCGGCTCCGCAGGAATGTTCGCCGGAACTTCTCATAGGTGTCATTTGGGCGTGACGGCGGTGCGGCGCGCGGTGATCACACTCGAACCGTGCGTGTAGCGATAGTCGCGGAATCGTTCCTGCCGAATATGAACGGTGTGGTGAATTCCGTGCTGCAGGTGCTCGACCACCTGGACCGCCACGGTCACGACGCGCTGGTCATCGCGCCGGACACCACCCGGGGACTGCCGCCCGCACCGCGTGAGCACGGCCGCTTTCCGGTGGTTCGCGTGCCCGCGGTGATGGTGCCCAAGATCAGTTCGCTGCCGGTCGGACTGCCGCAGCCGGTGATCACCGCGGCCATCGACGAATTCGATGCCGATGTGGTGCATCTGGCCTCGCCGTTCCTGTTGGGTGCGGGCGGGGTGGCGGCCGCGCTGCGGCTGGATCTGCCCGCGGTGGCTGTGTATCAGACCGATGTCGCTGGCTTCGCCAAGAGTTATGGCCTGGGGCCGGCCCGCCGCGCCGCCTGGGCCTGGACCCGGCGCATCCACGTACGCGCCTCGCGCACCCTCGCCCCATCCAGCGCCGCCGCGGAAGATCTTGTGCAGCATGGCATTCCGCGTGTGCACCGGTGGGCGCGCGGGGTGGATATCGCCCGCTTCACCCCCTCTGCCCGTCGCCTCGAACTGCGCGCGGCCTGGAACGCCGATCACAAACTCGTCGTCGGATTCGTCGGTCGGCTCGCACCGGAGAAGCATGTGGAGCGCCTGGCGGCGCTGGCCCACGATCCGGATGTGCAGCTGGTCGTCGTCGGCGACGGCCCGGAGCGGGCGCGACTGGCGCAGCTGATGCCGACGGCGATCTTCACCGGCGAGCTCGGCGGCGCGGAATTGGCCGCGGCGTACGCGAGCCTGGATGTCATGGTGCATCCCGGTGAGCACGAGACGTTCTGTCAGGGCGTGCAGGAGGCGCTGGCCTCGGGTCTACCGGTCGTCGGCCCGGATGCGGGCGGTCCGCGCGATCTGATCGCGCACTGCCGCAACGGATATCTGCTACCGGTCGACCGTTTCGCCGAACTACTGCCCAGTGCCGTTGCGGCCCTGCGGGACCCGCAGTCGCGTCTCCGTTTCGCCACGGCCGCACGCAAATCCGTCCTGCACCGCACCTGGCCCGCCATCTGCACGGAACTGATGGGCCACTACGCCGAGGTGATCGGCGGCGACCGGGTGAGCGCCTGCCGCACCGCCTAGCGCACCCTGTACGGGCATCCGACGGGCCGGTCGGGTTAGGGTCGCAGGCGTGGCGAAGACAGAGTCGTTTCGGGCCTCGTTGGACAAGCAACCGCACGAGGTCGCGTCGATGTTCGACGGGGTGGCCAAGCGGTACGACCTCACCAATACCGTGATCTCGGCGGGTCAGGATCGATATTGGCGCTGGGCGACGCGGAAGGCGCTGGCATTGCGGCCCGGGGAGCGGGTGCTCGATCTCGCCGCCGGGACCGGGGTGTCGACCGCGGAGTTCATCAAATCCGGCGCCTGGTGTGTCGCCACCGACTTCTCTCAGGGCATGCTCGCGGCGGGCCGGTTCCGCGAGGTGCCGATGGTCGCCGGGGACGCCACGGCGCTGCCGTTCGCCGACGGGGTGTTCGACGCGGTCACCATCTCCTACGGCCTGCGCAATGTGTCCGATCCGGACGCCGGGCTGCGCGAATTGCTGCGCGTCACCAAGCCCGGCGGCCGGCTGGTGATCGCCGAATTCTCCACGCCGGTCTTCGGCCCGTTCCGGACGCTGTACATGGAGTATCTGATGAAGGCGCTGCCGCGGGTCGCGCGTTCGGTCAGCTCCAATCCGGATGCCTATGTATATCTGGCCGAGTCGATCCGAGCCTGGCCGAATCAGCCGCAGTTGGCCTTGCGCATTGCCGACGCGGGCTGGTCGGCGGTGAAATGGCGCAATCTGACCGGGGGGATCGTCGCCCTGCATCGGGCCTACAAGCTGGACTGAACGTGATGTCGAACACTCCTCACAGCCGCTTTTCGGGGCTGTGTGGAGCTTCGTCACCTGGCGATAACCTTCGGTAAATCCGGCGCAATCGCGGGTCGAGATGATCGGCACATGTCCACCTTCGCCACCACGTGCTCCTACTGCGGCGTGGGCTGCGGCATCAGCGTGGAAACGCGGCCCGGTGAGAGCGGCGCGCCGGTCATCGCCAAGATCCGCGGCGACAAACTGCATCCGGTCAACGCGGGACGGCTGTGCACCAAGGGGGCCACCCACGCCGAGCTCATGGCCGCGCCCGGGCGGATGACCACCGCGTTCCGGCGGCCCGAACGCGGCCGCCCGCCGCAGCCGGTCGGGGTCGACGAGGCGGTGCGCGAGGCGGCCGATCGGCTGCGCGCGATCCTCGACACCCACGGGCCCGATGCGATCGCGCTCTACGTCTCCGGGCAGATGTCGATGGAGGCGCAGTATCTGGCCACCAAACTGGCCAAGGGCTATCTGCGCACCGTGCATATCGAGGCCAATTCGCGATTGTGTATGGCCAGTGCGGGAACCGGTTACAAACAGTCCCTCGGCGCCGACGGTCCGCCCGGCTCCTACGACGATTTCGACCACGCCGATCTGTTCTTCGTGATCGGCGCGAATATGGCCGACTGCCATCCGATCCTGTTCCTGCGCATGGCCGATCGGCTCAAAGCGGGCGCACGGCTGATCGTGGTGGATCCGCGTCGGACCGAAACCGCCACGCGCGCCGATCTTTTCCTGCAGATCCGGCCGGGAACCGATCTGGCCCTGCTGAACGGCCTGCTACATCTGCTGGTCGCCAATGGCGATATCGACGCCGATTTCATCGCCGAGCACACCGAGGGCTGGGATGCGATGCCACGGTTCCTGGCCGACTATCCCCCGGACCGGGTGGCCGAGCTCACCGGTCTGGCGGCCGACGACATCCGCACGGCCGCACGGTGGATCGGCGAGGCGGGCGAGTGGATGTCGCTGTGGACCATGGGCCTCAACCAATCCACGCACGGCACCTGGAATACCAACGCGCTCTGCAATCTGCACCTGGCCACCGGGGCGATCTGCCGACCGGGCAGCGGACCGTTCTCGCTGACCGGGCAGCCGAATGCCATGGGCGGCAGGGAAATGGGCTATATGGGCGCGGGGCTGCCGGGCCAGCGCAGCGTGCTCAACGCGGCCGATCGCGCCTTCGTCGAGACGGCGTGGCGGCTCGAACCC
Organism: Nocardia pseudobrasiliensis NBRC 108224; assembly: GCF_001613105.1. Taxonomy (GTDB): domain Bacteria; phylum Actinomycetota; class Actinomycetes; order Mycobacteriales; family Mycobacteriaceae; genus Nocardia; species Nocardia pseudobrasiliensis. The sequence goes on from NZ_BDBS01000023.1 coordinate 41,312, forward strand.
GGAACGATCCGAACAGAATCCGGGCCCGGCACCATCGAGATGTTCCGCGGCCTGGCCGACGGGCGGATCAAGGCGTGCTGGATCATCTGCTCCAATCCCGTTGCCACGGTGGCCAATCGGAAGACCGTGATCGCGGGGCTGGAGGCGGCCGAACTGGTGGTGGCCCAGGACGTGTACACCGAGACCGCCACCAACGCCTACGCCGATCTGCTGCTGCCCGCCGCACTGTGGGCCGAGGCCGAGGCGACCATGGTGAATTCGGAGCGCACGGTCAGCCTGCTGCAGCGCTCGGTGGATCCGATCGGCGCGGCCCGGCCGGACTGGCTGCTCATCGCGCAGGTGGCCACGGCCATGGGTTTCGACGGTTTCGACTTCGCCTCCAGCGCCGAGGTTTTCGACGAGATCCGCCGCTTCGCCAATCCGGCCACCGGATACGACCTACGCGGCATGGACTATGAGCGGCTGCGGTCGGGGCCGATGCAGTGGCCGTGCCCGGATCCGGACCGGCCGCGCAATCCGATCCGCTATCACAACGACGGGATGAGCCAGGCGCTGTTCGTCGACGAGGACGGGCATCGACCCCGGCTGGCCTTCGCGACGCCGAGCCGCCGCGCGGTGTTCTGGCCGCGCCCGCATATGCCCCCGCGGGAGATGCCCGACGACGACTATCCGTTCACGCTGAACACCGGTCGGCTGCAACACCAGTGGCACACCATGACCAAGACCGGCCGCGTGCCGAAACTCAACCGGCTCAACGGCGAACCATTCCTCGAGGTGCATCCCGAGGACGCCGAGCGGCTCGGGGTGCGTGCGGGCGATCAGCTGGAGCTCGCCTCGCGGCGCGGACGGGCCGTACTCCCGGTGCTGATCAGCGATCGGGTGCGGCCCGGATGCTGTTTCGCGCCGTTCCACTGGAATGACGAGCAGGGGGAATACTTGACCGTCAATGCCGTCACCAACGACGCGGTCGATCCGGATTCACTGCAGCCGGAGTTCAAGGCGTGCGCGGTCGCGCTGCGCAAGGTGGCGGCGATGCCGCAGCCGGAACCGGTTGCGCCGCCGGAGGGGACGGCACATCCGCTGGCCACCGTGCTGGGCCTGGAGACCGCCACCGCGCCGACGCTGAGCGAGTCCGAGCGGATCTATTTCGGCGGCTATCTGACCGCACTGCACTCCCTGCCGGTACAGGGTCAGCCGGTACTGCCCGAGACCGCGCCGCTGTCGTCGCGAAGTCGTTTGTGGCTCAATGGATTACTGGCGGGTATGTATTCCCGCGACACCACGCCCGAGGCGGCGGCCGAGATCTCGTCGCCCGCGGTGACCGTGCTGTGGGCCTCGCAGACCGGTACGGCCGAGGAGTTGGCCACGGCGGTGGCCGGGCGGCTCGCCGAATCCGGATTCGCGCCCCGGCTGCTCGATATGAATTCCTGTGAACTCGCCGAACTCACCGGCGACGCGCTGGTGGTCACGAGCACCTTCGGCGACGGCGGGCCGCCGGACAATGGGGCGGATTTCTGGGATCGACTGCACGACAGCGCCGTTCGGCTCACCACGCTGCGCTATGCCGTCTTCGCGCTCGGCGATTCCTCCTACGAGGATTTCTGCGGGCACGGCCGCCGATTGGATCAGCTGCTCGCCGAACGCGGGGCGACGCGACTGCTCGACCGGATCGACAGCGAGCCGGATCACGACTCGCTGTCCACGCGGTGGCTCGACGCGGTGATCACCGCGCTCGCGAAGGACGTTGGGGCGCAGGTCGATTCGCCCGCATCGCGACCCTCGGGCGGCGCGGCCACGATTCTGCTGACCCGGCCCGAGGCTCCGGCGACGCGGCGCGCGGCCACGCCGTTCACCCGCAACGCCCCCGTCGCGGCTCCGCTCGTGCGCAATGAACTGCTGTCGCGGCCGGGTTCGGCGAAGGAGGTGCGGCAGTTCGGCTTCGATCTGTCCACCCTCGACGCCACCTACGAGGTCGGCGACTCTCTCGGCGTATGGCCCGCCAACGACGAGGATCTGGTGACCGAGTGGTTGGCGGTCAGCGGTCTGGACGGTACGCGGAGCATCGAACTCGACGGCCGCGAGCTGTCGTTGGCGCAGGGCCTGCGTACGCATTACGACATCAGCAAGGTCAGCCACGATCTGCTGACCTTCATCGCCGAGCACAATCCCGATCCGCGCCTGGCCAAACTGCTGCGCCGCGACAATCGCAACGAACTCGACCGCTATCTGTGGGATCGGCAGGCGGTCGACGTGCTGCGCGATTTCCCGGTGCGCGCGGATCTGATCGACTGGCTCGGCGTGCTGAAAAAGCTACAGCCGCGCCAGTATTCGATCTCGTCGAGTCCGCTGGTGGATCCGTGCGAGGTGCAGTTGACCGTCGGCGTGGTGCGCTACGGCGATCCGGCCGCCCGGCGCGGCGGGGTGTGTTCGACCTATCTCGCCGACCGTTGCGGCGAGGGCGCGGTACCGGTGTTTTTGCAGCGCGCACCGCATTTCCGGCCGCCGTTGGATCCGGCCGCCCCGATGATCATGATCGGCCCGGGGACCGGAATCGCGCCGTTCCGCGGATTCCTGCACGAGCGACGCGCGCTGGGTTGCGGCGGGCGCAACTGGCTGTTCTTCGGCGATCAGCACGCCGAGGACAACTTCTACTACCGCGACGAACTCGAGGATATGTTCCGCACGGGTTTCCTCACCCGGTTGGATCTGGCCTTCTCCCGGGATCAACGGGAACGGATCTATGTGCAGCACCGCATGATCGAACACGGTGCGGAGCTGTGGTCCTGGCTGGCCGACGGCGGTCATCTCTACGTGTGCGGCGACGCCACCCGCATGGCGGGCGATGTCGACAACGCTCTGCTGCGCATCGCCCGCGTCCACGGCAAGCTCGACGCCGATGCCGCCCTGGCCTTCAGGAAACAACTCGTCGCCGAGAAGCGCTACGTGCGCGACGTGTACTGACCTACACCGCGGGCGGATTCAGCCGGGCGAAGTCGGGCAGCCGGTAGTACGGGTAGTAGGGATAGGGCGGGGTGACCGCGCTGGCCTTGTCCAAGCGGGCGATCTGGTCGGCGCTCAGCTGCCAGCCGATCGCGCCCAGGTTCTGGCGCAGCTGATCCTCGTTGCGGGCGCCGACGATGACGGTGGCCACGGTCGGGCGCGAGAGCAGCCAGTTCAGGGCGATCTGCGGTACCGTGCGGCCGGTTTCGGCGGCGATATCGTCGAGCACGTCGACCACGTCGTAGAGCAGTTCGTCGTCCACGGGCGGGCCCGCTTCGGCGGTCTTGTGCAGCCGCGAATTCGGCGGCAAGGGCTGGCCGCGACGGATCTTGCCGGTCAACCTGCCCCAGCCCAGCGGGCTCCACACCATCGCGCCCACGCCCTGATCGCGCCCCAGGGGCATCAGCTCCCATTCGTAGTCGCGGCCGACGAGTGAGTAGTACACCTGGTGGGCGATGTAGCGCGGCAGACCGTACTTGTCCGCGGCGGCAAGGGATTTCATCAGCTGCCACCCCGCGAAATTGGACGCGCCGACGTAGCGGATCTTGCCCGCGCGCACCAGATCGTCCAGGGCGGAGAGCACCTCCTCGACCGGTGTCGCGGCGTCGAAGGCGTGCAGCTGGAACAGGTCGAGGTAGTCGGTGTCCAGCCGACGCAGCGCGGCCTCCACCGCGCCGATCAGACGCGCGCGACCCGATCCGGCGTCACCGGGCCCCGGCCCGGTGGGCAGGGAGGCCTTGGTGGACAACAGCACTCGATCGCGCCGACCCCGGATCGCCTCGCCCAGTACCTGTTCCGACGCGCCGTCGGAGTACACGTCGGCGGTGTCGAACATGGTCACCCCCGCGTCCAGGCTGATGTCGACCATTCGGCGCGCCTGCTGGGCATCGGTATCGCCCCAGGCCGAGAACAGCTCGCCGCGCCCGCCGAAGGTGCCCGCGCCGAAGCTCAATGCGGGAACCAGTAGTCCCGAGGCGCCCAGTCGCCGATACTCCATGACTCACTCCTAACGGAACAACAGTTTCATTAACACGAGAGACGATACACTCGATCGACTGTTAATGAAACTGGAGGCCCGTTATGACCGATGAGAAGCCCGGCTCGCTGCGGCCCGGTGGCCGAACGGCCCGTGTGCGCGAGGCGGTATTGCGGGTCGCGGGCGATCTACTGGCCGAGCACGGCTTCGCGCGGCTGGATCTGGGCGAGGTGGCCACGCGCGCCGAGGTCGGCAAGACCACGGTCTACCGGCGCTGGCGCACACCCGCCGGACTGGTCGCCGACGTTCTCACCGATATGGCGGAAACCTCACTCCCCCATGTCGATACGGGAACGCTGCACGGGGATCTGCTGGCCAACGCCCGGCTGGTCGCCGCGACCCTCGCCGACCCGCGGCAGGGTCCGCTGTTCAAATCCCTTGTGGCGGCGGCCACCTGCGATCCAGAGGCCGCACAGGCGCTGCGGCACTTCTACGACACCCGGCTGGCGGAATGGTCGCCCTGTATCGAGGCCGCCGTGGCCCGCGGTGAGCTCGCGGCCGAAACAGACGCTCGCGCGGTACTTTCCGCAGTCTCCGCACCGCTGTACTACCGACTGCTCGCCACCGGCGATCCGATCGACGAGCAGGCGGCCGCCACCGCCGCCGAGGCGGCCCTGCTCGCCGCCCGCTCGGGTCTGTTCACGCGGTCCAATGCGGATCCCGGCCGGTGAGGCCGAGGACGTGGTGCAGCGCCGGGGCGTCGGCGGGAATCTCGACCCGCGGACCGAACATGCCCGGGACGCCCTGCGCCGGAAACGCGGGAAGGAATTCGAGGAGTACGGCCAGGTCCGCGGCGGCGGGATCATAGGACTGTCCGGTGGCACGGGCCAGATCCCAGCCGTGCACGATCACCTCGTCGAAAGCGACCAGTGCCATCTCGGCCGCGGGCATCGTCACCCCGTCCGCCTCGGTCGCACCCGTCCAGGCGCCGGGCTCACGCCACGCCGCCGCGAGAGCCTTCAGCTGCATCGGAATCCGCGTGCGCCAGTCGTCGATCAACGGCGTATCCGCCCCGAACTCCGGCGCCGCCGAGCGACCCACCGACTCCTTGGTCGCCGCCTGCCGAAACGCCTCGGTCAACCCGACCACATGCACCAGCAGTTCGCGCACGGTGATCCCGGCGGGAGTAAGCAGGGCCAATTGATCGTCCCCGATCCCACCGATCACCGATTCCAGTCCGGCGGCGGCCGATTCCATCTCGAACATGTCATACCTCCTGCCGTGTAGACGTCACGCCCGCGCGAAACTCATCGCCCGCAAGTACACCGGCCGTCCGCAACCGACTTGTTAGCGGCGAAAGGTGCTGGTGGCGGGGAGAATTGGGTGATGAAAGGCGATCGAGTCGAGATCGTTGTCGATACCGGCGACGGATCTCGCACATATGAGGTGACCGCGACTCGGGCGGGGCGGCGGGTCGAGGTGCGTATTGCGCGCGGGGTGGTGGAAGTGAGCGAGCTCACCCGAACCGGGACCGCCGTGCGGACCGCGCGGTTCATGGCCGGACGCACGCTGGCACTGGTCGAATATCCCGCGGATGCGGGACCACTGCCGGGCGAGTGAGCGGTCACGCGGCGGTTGCCAGGGTGGCGTGCGAGGCGCATGCTCGAAGCTGCCGGGGGTAGTACCACCGGTGAATCGGCCGAACAGCGAAAGGAGCACCCGATGACAGACCGCGCCATCGACGCCATCGACGCAGTTCCCGAAGCCGATTATGTGGAGCAGACCGTCCCCGCGTATCAGGACGTGGACGAGGAGGACGCGGGTGTGCCGACCGGCGGGCCCACGCTGGAGGCCGCCGAGGCCGATGTGCTCGAACAGTCCATCGCGGTCCCCCTCGACGAGGAATATCAGGACACGAACGCGCAGTACTAGGCGCCGGCCGCGATCGAAGTCTTCACCGCGGCATGCAGTTCCCGCAGGCTGGACCGTTCGGTGGCCACCTCGAGGACCCGGATGCCGTGCGCGGGCCCGGTCAGTTCCACGGCCAGTTCGGTCGGATCCACCTGCCGATGCGGCACCCGATAGGCTGCGCAGAGCGCGGCCAGATCCATCCCGTGCGGGGTGCCGAAGACCCGCTCGAAGACGCCCGCGTACTGCGGATCGCCTTGTTCGAGCAGTTCGAAGATGCCGCCGCCGTCATCGTTGGCCACGACGATCGTCAGATCCGCGGGCCGCGGTTCGCCCGGGCCGATCAGCAGCCCCGAGGCGTCGTGCAGGAAGGTGAGGTCGCCGATCAGCGCGATCGTGCGACCGGGATGGCTCAACGCCGCGCCGACGGCCGTGGACACCGTGCCGTCGATTCCGGCGACGCCGCGATTGGACAGCACCTTGATACCCGGGCGCGGATGGGAGACCAGCGCCGCGTCCCGCACCGGATTCGACGCGCCCAGCAGTAGCTGATCACCCTCGCGCAGGGCGTCCATGACCACCGCGGCCACGTGCAGACCCGTCGGCTTGGGGTGGCGGGCAAGCTGATCGCGCACGACCCCGCAGGCCATGGCATCGACGGTGTGGCAGTGCTCGAGCCATTGCGCACTCGGCGCGCCGATGATGATCGCGCGGGTGCCGGTGCCGACCACATTGCCCGAGACATCGGGCCAGCGCGGACCGGTGGTGAGCGCGAAGACCGTGATCTCCGGATCGGCCAGGACCCGCGAGACCTGCCGATGCAGGGTGGGCCGTCCGGTGATGATGGCCTGCTTGGGTTTCAGCAGCGCCAGCGCCATCGGGTGCAGGGCCGGACCGTGCATGGGCGCGGTGGGTTCGGCGACCGTCGGCAGCGCCGCGAGTTCGGGGCGGCGGCCCGCGCCGTGACCGGAGATGACGACCGTATCCGGGGTCAGATCGATCTCGAGCGGCACGTCCAGGCTCGCGTATTGGGTTTCGGTCCAGGCGATTCCACCGGGGCGGCCGGCCGGCTGCGATTCCCCGGGCTGCGCGTCGGGTACCAGCGGTTCGCGCAGCGGGATGTCGAACTGCACCGGGCCCGCATTACCCGAGCGGCTGCCGCGCGCGGCGGCCAGCACCCGGCACACCGCCGCGCGCCAGACACTGTTCTGCTGGCGGTAGCCTTCCTCGCGTTCGGCCAGGCCGAGGCTGATCGCCGCGCGCACCTGACTGCCGAACAGTCCGAACTGCTCCACGGTCTGATTCGCGCCGCTGCCCAACATCTCGTAGGGCCGGTTGGCGCTGAGCACGATCAGGGGCTGGCGCGCGTAATTGGCCTCGAGTACGGCCGGGCCGAGATTCGCCACCGCGGTCCCGGAGGTCATCACCACGGGCACCGGGCGACCGCTGGAAATGGCCAATCCGATCGCGAGGAATCCGGCGGTGCGCTCATCGATGCGCATATGCAATCGCAGTCGACCGGCGGCGTCGGCCGCCTCCAGGGCGAAGGCCAGTGGCGCGTTCCGCGACCCCGGGCAGAGCACGACGTCGCGCACACCGCCACGCACGAGCTCGTCGACGACGACCTGCGCCTGTGCAGTCGATGGATTCACGACCCCAGCCTTTCAGACGGCTGGCGGATGTGGGGAGTCGGCTCGCTCACACCGTGTTCGGCGAGTTAGGTTTTGCTAACCTAACGCATATGGCCAAGCGCACCAAATATGTCAAGCCCGAGCAGCGGGAGATCCTCACCGCCGAGGTGCTCGCGAGCAAACAGATCAGTCCCAACTTCGTCCGCGTCACCATCGGCGGCGACGGCCTGGCCGGATTCACCCCGATGGGTTACGACCAGTGGTTCCGACTGTTCATGCCGGGTCGCAACGGCCTGCGGCTGCCATCGGCGGCGAACAATCTCTGGTACGCGCAGTACCTGATGATGGGTAAGGACCAGCGTCCCGTGGTGCGCAACTACACCGTGCGCGAATGGCGTCCGGCCGGTGCGGGCGAATTCGGCGAATCCGGCGAACTGGACATCGATTTCGCGATGCACGGCACCGAAACGCCCGCATGCGGCTGGGCCGCCGGAATCACCCCGGGCGGTCGGGTTGGGCTGCTGGACGAGGGCATCATGTACCAAGCGCCGCAGCACAGTTCGTATTCGCTGCTGGTCGGGGACGAGAGCGCGCTGCCCGCGATCGCGGGGGTGCTGCGCTCGGCGCCGCGGGATCTGCGGGGCGCGGCCTATATCGAGATCACCGATCCGGACGATGCCCAGAAATTGGACGAACCGGAAGGGGTGCAGGTGAATTGGCTGGTCCGCAGCGATCCGACCGCGGCCATCGGCAGCGTGGCGCAGGAGGCGGTCCGCGGGGCGGAACTGCCCGCGCAGGGCGTGTACGGCTTCGTCGCCGGGGAGCAGAAACTCGCCTCCGGCGTGCGCCGTCATCTGGTCGACGAGCGCGGGGTGCCCAAGGCCGATGTCACCTTCACCGGATATTGGCGGGTGGGCAAGGCCGCGGGCTGACAGTCCGAAATTCCCCGGTGGTCTCGGCGGGCCATGACGCCCGCCGAGTACCGATCAGCCGGCGTGCTTCTGGATGAGATCACCCAGCCGCGGGAGGGACTCGGCGACATGCTTTTTCGCCGAACCGCGGATAGCGGAGTAGGCCTTCTTCAGGGCGGGGCGCGAGGAGGCGTCGGCACGGGCGTCGGTCACCGCGAGCAGCGCTTCGGAAACCTCGTCCTGCTTGGCCACCAGCAGATCGGCGAACCGACCGTTACCCGTTGCCTTGAATTCGGCCCAGAACGGCTCCAGGCTGTCGACGAACTTGGGCGCGAACGACTCCAGCGCCTCCGGCACGATGGTCGGGCTGACCTTCTTCGCCGCCGCGTACGCACCTTTCACGGCGAGGCCGGACGCGCCACCCTTGTCCGAGACCTCCGCGTCCAGAACCTGCTGGGCGTCGGCGAGGAAGGCCGAGCGCTTGGCGTCATCGAGCAGGGATTCAGACAGTGCAGCAACCACTTTCAGGTTCCTCCGGATAGTTTTTCGATGAGCGAGCGCCCGCAACTATACGCACCGGACGAACCAGGCACACTCCCGCAACTCGCTAAGGCTGCCAGGGCAGCAATTGCACCATCAGTCCTTCACAATCGGCGAGCAGTGTTTCGGATTCGTCTCGCAGCCTTGCGCTTACGAAAGTCTTGCGCCCGTCGATGCGGTCGACAGTGCCCTCTACCACGAGCGGAACCTCCAACGGAGTGATCTTGCGGTAGTTGACGTGCAGGAATGCGGTGCGACTGATCGGACGACCGGCATAGTGCACCAGCGCGCCGAACAGATCGTCGAAAAGCAGTGGCAACACGCCGCCGTGCACCGCGCCGTTGCCGCCGAGGTGATACCGACGGAACCGCCCGCGCATCCGCACTCCGGTCGGTCCCGCCTCGACGGTGTGCCACGGCGGCATGAGCAGGCTGCCGCGCCCCGGCAGCGAGACCACTCGCCCCGCGGGACCCCGCAATTCCGGCGCCCGATACGGCTCGAGGAACTCGATCAGCTCCCGCGCCTTGTCCAGCGCCCCCGCGAACGCCTCATCCGGACAGTCCACCGACACCGCCAGATCCTGCAGCGTCCGCATCGCCTCGACGAACGGCCCGAAATGCGGCCCCGGCTCGACCCCGGTGACCTTCGGAAACCCACCGTGCTTCTCATAGCGATCCGGATCAATTGCGCTCGCGTCGATAACCGGTTCCACTCGCTCACTCACACCTGCACGTTAACCTGAATTCTTACGCCGTCCAACGCAACTGACCGGTAGCTGGCGCGGCAATCGGGGATCTTTCGCGCCTCGAGCGACCGTTCGCGACTCAGGGCCGCGAACACGCCGGAGCGAAGCGGAGGCCAAACTAGCCCAGTGACCTTCAATCCGAAGCTGTGGGAGCCCGTTCAGGGGTTCGAGGATCTGACCGACATCACCTATCACCGGCATGTCGAGCAGGGGACCGTGCGTGTCGCGTTCGATCGGCCCGAGGTGCGCAATGCGTTCCGGCCGCACACCGTGGACGAGTTGTATCGCGCGCTCGATCACGCGCGGATGAGTGCGGATGTCGGGGCGGTACTGCTCACCGGTAACGGGCCCAGCCCCAAGGACGGGGTGTGGGCGTTCTGTTCGGGGGGCGATCAGCGTATTCGCGGGCGCAACGGTTATCAGTACGCCAGCGGCGAGACCGCCGACACCGTCGAGAAGGGGCGGGCGGGGCGGCTGCACATCCTCGAGGTGCAGCGGTTGATCCGGTTCATGCCCAAGGTGGTCATCGCGCTGGTGAACGGCTGGGCGGCCGGTGGCGGGCACAGTCTGCACGTGGTGTGCGATCTCACGCTGGCCAGCCGCGAGCACGCCCGGTTCAAGCAGACCGATGCCGATGTGGGCAGTTTCGACGGCGGCTACGGCAGCGCGTATCTGGCGAAGATGGTGGGCCAGAAGTTCGCCCGCGAGATCTTCTTCCTCGGCCGCCCCTACACCGCCGAGCAGATGCACCAGATGGGCGCGGTGAACGCCGTGGTCGACCACGACCGGCTCGAGGACGAGGCGCTGGAGTGGACCGCCGATATCCTGGCCAAATCACCGCAGGCCCAGCGCATGCTGAAGTACGCCTTCAACCTCACCGACGACGGGCTGGTCGGCCAGCAGCTGTTCGCCGGGGAGGCCACGCGGCTGGCCTATATGACCGATGAGGCGATCGAGGGCCGGGACTCGTTCCTGGAGAAGCGAAAGCCGGACTGGTCGCCCTTCCCCTGGTACTTCTGAGTGCGTGGAGATTCTCAGCAGTCGGGTCATTCTGCGACCGGCGAACTATGAGCGAACTCTGGAGTTCTACCGCGACGGACTGGGTTTGGCGATCGCCCGGGAGTATCCGGGCGGCACGGTGTTCTATGCCGGGCAGTCGCTGATCGAGGTCGCCGCGCACGGCCGCCGCCCGGACGCGCCCGCCGATTTCGCGGGCGCGGTGTGGCTGCAGGTACGTGACGTGCACGACACCGCCGCCGAACTCGCCCTGCGCGGAATCGCCATCGATCGCACCCCGGTTCGCGAGCCGTGGGGACTGGTCGAGATGTGGCTGCGCGACCCCGACGGCACGCCGATCGTGCTGGTAGAGGTTCCGGCCGACCATCCGCTGCGCCGCGATACCCGACCGCCCCGCGACGGCTGAGCCAGCGAACCGGCAGCATCGCCGACTCGCAATATCATCCCGACATACGGGACTCAACGGCCACCTGGCAATGTCGTTAACGGATCCATAACGCACACTGGAGACGTGACCGCCGAACTATTGGTTCTGCTCATCGTTGTCGTCACCGCACTCGTCTTCGACTTCACCAACGGCTTCCACGACACGGCCAACGCGATGGCCACCTCCATCGCCACCGGCGCCCTGAGCCCCCGGGCCGCGGTCGTGCTGTCGGGTGCGCTGAATCTGATCGGCGCGTTCCTCAGCGTGGAGGTCGCGGCCACCGTCGCCGAGGGCATCGTCCGCCTGGACGAGGTCAGCGGGCCGGATCTGCTCGAGATCGTCTTCGCCGGACTGGTCGGCGGCATTCTGTGGAATCTGCTGACCTGGCTGTTCGGCTTGCCGTCGAGTTCCTCGCACGCGCTGTTCGGCGGGCTCATCGGCGCGACCATCGCCGCCCTGGGCTGGAGCGGGGTGATCTGGTCGGCGGGACAGAAGGGCGTGTTGACCAAGATCATCGTGCCCGCGCTGCTGGCGCCGGTGGTGGCCGCGCTGGTCGCCTCGGTCGGCACCTGGTTGGTCTATCGGCTCACCCGCGGCAGTGAGCAGCGCGTGGTCGATCGCGGCTTCCGCTGGGGTCAGATCGGTTCGGCCTCGCTGGTCTCGCTCGCGCACGGCACCAACGACGCCCAGAAGACCATGGGAATCATCTTCCTGGCCCTGATCGCCTACGGTTCGCGGCAGCCGACCGATCCGCTGCCGCTGTGGGTCATCGTGGCCTGTGCGATCGCGATCGCCGCCGGCACCTCGCTGGGCGGCTGGCGGATCATCCGCACGCTGGGCAAGGGCCTGGTCGACATCACCCCGCCGCAGGGCCTGGCCGCCGAATCGACCAGTGCCGCGATCATTCTCACCTCGGCGCATTTCGGTCTGCCGCTGTCGACCACCCAGACCGTGACCGGCGCGATCCTCGGCACCGGACTCGGGCGGCCCGGCGCGGAGGTGCGCTGGACCGTGCTCGGGCGGATGGTCGTGGCGTGGGTGCTCACGCTGCCGCTGGCCGGTCTGGTCGGCGCGATCTGCTGGGCGCTGGCCCACGGCATCGGCGGATTCCCGGGCGTGCTGGTGGTATTCGCGCTGCTGATCGTGCTGTCGGGCCTGATGTATCTGCGTTCGCGGCGCACCCCGGTGCACGCCGCCAATGTCAACGCCGAGTGGACCGAACCGTCGGACGCCGCGGCCGGCACCACGGCCGCGGTGCTGCCGGAAACCGAATCGGCGGGGAGGGCCTGATGCAGACGCTCGTCACGGATCTGAAGGAACTGCTGCGGGTCACCCTGGCGGCGCTGCTGTTCGGGGCCGGGCTGCCCGCGATCTTCGCGCTGGGCGTGCGCTTCCAGTCCCGCAGCGAGCAGCTCGCCGACGGTACGGTCGTACGCCGTCGCTCGGCCGCCGCCCTCGCCGTAGCCTGCTATGCGGTGGTGCTGGCCGCCGTGATCGCGGGAGTGCTGTTCGTCGCCAAGGCCTTTCTGGCGAGCCGGCTCGGCATCCATCTGTTCGGACAGTGACCGCCGAAAGGATTACCCGTGACCGACGATCGTGATCGACCCCAGCGCGACGACAGCTCCGAGGCGTCGCAGTCGGTGCTGGCCAAGGTGCTCGGCTGGTTGAAAGCGGGTTATCCACAGGGCATTCCACGCTCGGACTATGTGGCGCTGCTGGCGGTGCTGCATCGCCGCCTCACCGACTACGAGGTGCGGATCATCGTCGAGGAATTGGTCAGCGAGCGCGACGGCGACGACGAGATCGCCCGGCACGAGATCGCCGACGCCATCTCCCGAGTTGCCAAGGAACAGCCCGGCGAGGACGATATCGCTCGGGTGGCCTCCCGGCTCGCAGCCGGTGGATGGCCGCTGGCGACACCGACGTCCGATTGATCCCGATCCCCCGACCGACGAAGGGAGACGGACCCGTGCGCGGGTCGCCGACCTCGACATGACACGATCGCGAACGTGAGCAGTACCCTGCGGACCCTTCCCATGCCCACCGGTGCCGCGGTGGGCGACGTTCTGCCGCACCTCCGGGAAGCGTTGGACGGCAACGGTCCGGCCTGGCTGCCGATCCCGACCGGTGACCGTCGAGAATCACACCGGCTGTCGAGCGCGCTGCGCCCGGGCGAGCCGATCGAGGACGAGGTGGCCCTGGTGGTCACCACCTCCGGGACGACCGGAATCCCCAAGGGCGCGATGCTCACCCACGACGCGCTGCGGGCCAGCGGCGAGGCCACCCACGAGCGGCTGGGCGGACCCGGCCAGTGGTTGCTGGCGCTGCCCACGCATCACATCGCCGGAATCCAGGTGCTGCTGCGCAGCATTCTCGCCGGAACCGAACCGGCGGTCCTCGATGTCTCCGACGGATTTCTGCCCAGCGGACTGGCCTCGGCTGTGGCCGGAATGACCGGTCCGCGCCGCTACACCTCGCTGGTGCCCACGCAGTTGATCAAGACACTCGACGAGCCCGCCGGGGTGGCGGCCCTGGCCGCCCTGGACGCGGTGCTGGTCGGCGGCGCCGCCACGCCCGCCCCCGTACTCGAGCGGGCGCGCTTGGCCGGAGTCAATGTGGTTCGCACCTACGGTATGAGCGAGACCTGCGGCGGCTGCGTCTACGACGGTATTCCGCTCGCGGGCGGCGAGGTCCGGATCGAGGACGGCCGGGTGCTACTCGGCGGCGCGATGCTCGCCAAGGGCTATCGCGGCCTGCCCGACCATCCCGCCTTCGCCGAACCCGGCTGGTTCCGCACCGACGACGCGGGAATCCTCGAGGACGGCCGATTACGCATCACGGGTCGCCTGGACGAGGCCATCATGACCGGTGGCCTGCTGGTGATCCCGCAGGTGGTCGAGGCCGTCCTGGCCACCCACCCCTCCGTCAGCGAGGTGGTCGTCCTCGGCCTGCCCGACGATCGCCTGGGCCAGCGCGTGGCCGTAGCCGTGGTGCCCACTCCCGGCACGGTCCCCACCCTGGACGAACTTCGCGACCATGTGAACGCCGAACTCGACGCCATCGCCGCCCCACGCGAATTGGCCATCATCGATGAGATCCCGATGCGAGGTCCGGGCAAGCCGGACCGGATCAGGCTGCGCGATCTGCTGATCTCCGAATCGGCGCGCTGACCCTGGTTATAGAGGTAACCGCTCGTGTGCAAGACGGCTTGGGGGGTGGGCGCAATGTTCGTGCAAGGGTGGTGCAAGACCTGCTCGGCACAGTAGGAGCATGACTTCTTACGCACCTGCTGATGCTCTCGCTATCGAGGCGGACGGGCTGGTCAAAGTCTTCGGGGAGCAGCGAGCGGTCGATGGCGTGAGCCTGACGGTGCCGCAGGGCGCTGTCTACGGCGTGCTCGGACCCAACGGAGCCGGGAAGACCACCACCATTCGCATGCTCGCCACACTGCTGCGCCCGGACGGCGGCAGTGCCCGCATCTTCGGGCACGACGTGGTGAGCGAGCCCACGGCGGTCCGGCAGCTGATCGGGGTCACGGGGCAGTACGCCTCCGTGGACGAGAAGCTGTCGGCCACCGAGAATCTGATCATCTTCTCCCGCCTGCTCGGGCTGAGCCGGGCCGACGCGCGTCGGCGGGCCAATGATCTGCTCGAGGAGTTCGGGCTGACCGAGGCCGCGAACAAGGCCCTGGAGAACTTCTCCGGCGGTATGCGACGCCGACTCGATCTGGCCGCCAGCCTGATCGCGACCCCGCCGCTGCTGTTCCTCGACGAGCCGACCACCGGGCTGGATCCGCGCACGCGGGCCCAGATGTGGGAGACCATCCGGCGACTGGTCCGCGAGGGCGCGACCGTGCTGCTCACCACGCAGTACCTGGACGAGGCCGACCAGCTGGCCGACCGGATCGCGGTGATCGACCGCGGCAGGGTCATCGCCGACGGCACCTCCGACCAGCTCAAGGCGTCGGTGGGAATGTCCGCGCTCCAGATCACGCTGGCCGATCCGGGCCGAATCGAACAGGCCCGCACAATCATCGGCGAATTCCTCTCCCGGGCGAGCGGGAAGTTCGTCGAGGCGACCATCACCCCCGAGGCCGGGCGGATCACCGCCCCGCTCGACGATCCCGGCGTGACCGCGGATCTCCTGATCCGACTGCGCGACAACGATATTCGCGTCGACGAGATCACCGTCAGCAAACCCAGCCTGGACGAGGTGTTCTTCGCTCTCACCGGGCACGGCGCCGAAGATCAGAACGACGACACCGAAACGAGTGCAGCATGACCACCACCATCACCGCGCCCACCTCGGGACGCCACGCGGTCAGAGCCGCGATTCCCGAGGTAAGCAACCACATCAGCCTGCGGCAGACCCTCGCCAACTCGCTGACCATGGCCTACCGCGGCATCCTCAAGATCAAGCACAATCCGGAACAGCTGTTCGACGTCACCGTGCAGCCGATCCTGTTCACCGCCCTGTTCGCCTACATCTTCGGCGGCGCCATCGGCGGCAATGTGCACGATTATCTGCCCGTCCTGATTCCGGGCATCCTGGTGCAGACCGTCGTGCTGACCTCGGTCGTCACCGGCACGCAGCTGCGCGAGGATATGGACAAGGGCGTCTTCGACCGCTTCAAATCCCTTCCCATCGCCCGGGTTTCGGCCCTGGCGGGTGCGCTGATCGCGGATATGGTCCGCTACGGCATCGCCACGACCCTGACCATCGGCATGGGGCTGATCCTGGGCTACCGCCCCGCGGGTGGCGTCGCGGGCGTCGTGGTCGCGGGTCTGGTGGTGGTGTTCTGCTCGTTCGCGATCAGCTGGATCTGGGCGCTGGTCGGCGTCACCGGTAAGAGCGCCGCCGCGGTGCAGGGCATCTCGATGATGATCATGTTCCCACTGACCTTCATGTCCGGTGCATTCGCCCTGGTGAGCACGATGCCAGGCTGGATGCAGGGCCTGAACAAGGTCAATCCGATCTACTACATGGTCAATTCGTGCCGCGAGCTGATGAACGGCAATGTCTACAGCAGCAATCTGGCCTGGTGCCTGATCGGCTCGGTCGTGGTGATCGCGATCTTCGGCCCGCTGGCGATCCGGGCGTACATGCGCCGGGCATGACCGCGGTACCGACTATGTCCGCCAACCAGGAAACCGGTTGGCGGACATAGTCATCGGTCCAGCCTGCCGCTGATTTCGGCCAGCAGCACCATGATTCGCTTGGCTATCGAGCGCCGACCGGTCCGGGCGGCCCGCCGCCGTGCGGCCTCGACCACCGGGCCGGTCAGGACCGCGCTGTGCAACGTCACGTGCCGATCCAGCCGCATCGTCGGAGCATCCTGCCGGGCAAGGACTTTCGTGGCGAGTATCAGCAGCTCTCGTGCACAGTCCGGATGCCGGTCCACCGACAGCAGATACGAGCCGACCGCGCAGGCGACCGAACCGATCTGCGGCAGATCCATGTACTGCGCCAGCCGCTCCAGCGTGGCGTCGATGATCTGCTGCGCCAGGACCGGTACATCGTCGGTCCGCCCGTACAGCACATGGGCGTCGAGCACCTCGGCGGCGCGGATGATATCGCCGGGCCCCGGACCCGTGATCTGCAGCGGCCAGCCGTAGAGCTCCAGCGACGTCCGCAAACGCCGCAGACCACCCGCCACGTCCCCCTCCGCGAGAGCGAGTTCACCCCACCCGGCGCGTACCGCCGCGAGCCGATGATTGGGCCTGGCCACCGGATCGTCGGGACCGCGAGCGCCGTCGACGAATCCGGCCGCGAGCTCGAGTTCCCGCCGGGCCTGGGCCAGATCGCCGATCCCGATCAGCGACATCGCCAGGGCGCTGCGAATTTCGACGCTCTCGTCGTAGGACCGCAGGACGAGCAGCCCATCCACCGCCCGGCGGTAATACCCCGTCGCCTCGCGATATCCGCCGGTCTGGGCCGTCAGCTGGCCCAGATGCTGGCACAGCATGGCCTCGCCCCACACATCGTCCGGATCGCATTCGTCCAGCGCCCGCAACGAGTCCCGCATCGACCCGATGACATCGCTCGAGTTCTCGGCCATATTCGCGCGGAACAGCAACGCCGACCATCGGGTCGCCCGGTCCCCCGACCGGGTGCCGTCGGCGAGCTTGCGCCACAGCGCAATCGGCGTCGGTTCGACACACAGCACCCCGCCGATGAAGCGCGCCTGCTCCGACAACGCCGCATCCGAACGCAGCAGACGCCGCATCCGCATTCGCAGTACGGCGAATTCACGCAGCCGGAGGTCCGCCAGGACCACCTGCGAGGCCGCCAGCACATGCGCGTAGGTCTGCAGATCGGCGGCCAGCTGATCCGGCACGGTCTCCGGCGGGGGGATCCGCAGTACGCGCTGGGCCCAGCTTTCCAGCTCCATATGAGCGCCACGCATCATCCAGAACATGCCGAGCGTCGGAAAAACGAGATAAACCGTTGCAGCGTCGTGTATTTCGATCGCGTACCGCAGCACAGCCGCCAGATTGTCCTGCTCGTCACCGAGTGCGAGCACGGCCCGCACCTGCAGACCCGCCTCGTACAGATCGCCGAGCTCGATCACGAAATGCCGGGCCCAGTCGATCATTCGACGCATCAACGCATCGGTCTCGTCCCGGGCGACCAACTGCTCCTCGCCGAATTCCCTTACGGTCTCCAGCATTCGATACCGGGTACCGGCGTCGTCGTCCTCGATGACCGACAGCAGCGACTGGCTCACCAGACCATCGACGGCCGCGGACACATCCGGCACGTCAGCACCGCCCGCGACGAGTTCCGCTGCGGTAAGGGTGAATCCGGCCGGGAATCGGCACAGTCTGCGCAGCGCGATCTGCTGCGGCTCGTCGAGCAGATTCCAGCTCCACTCGATCACCGCGTGCAGGGTGCGATGCCGCTCGGGGGAACTGCGATCGCCGCTGCGCAGCAATGCGAATCGGTGTTCGAGCCGGGCCTCGATATCCTCCACGCTCATGGTCCGCACCCGGGCCGCGGCCAATTCGATGGCCAGGGGCAGCCCGTCGAGGGTGGTGCACAGTCGCGCGACGGTCTCCGGATTCAACCGGACCGAGGGCCGCACCGCGCGCGCCCGCGCGGCGAACAGCTCGGTCGCCGGTGATCCGTGCGCGTCGACAGCCAAGGGCGGCAACGGATATACCGCCTCGGCGGTGATCGCCAGGGGCGCCCGGCTGGTGGTCAGGACGCTGAGTTGCTCACAGGCGCCGACCAGATCCGCGACCACCTCGGCCGCGGCATCGATCAGATGTTCGCAGTTGTCGAGGATCAGCAGCATCGGCCGCGCCGACAGCGCATCGCGCAGCCGCCGTCGCCCGTCGAGCATATTGCCCGCACGCAAAGCCGTTGTGTCCCGGTTGATTTCGCTCATGCCGAGGGTCGCGCTGATCGCGCCCTCGATCTCCGCCCTGGCCTGCGTCGGATCGGCCCGCACCGAGGCCAGCTCCACCAGCACCACCGGCAACTCCCGCGCCACGCGCGCACCGAGTTCATTGGCGACTCGCGTCTTACCGGTGCCGCCGGGGCCGAGCACGGTGGTCACGCGGCTGACGCGCACCGAATGTTCCAGCGCGGCCAGATCATCGTCACGCCCCAGCAGCGGATTCGGCGCCGCGCGCAGCCCGATGGCCGCCGCGCCGACCGGTTCCGGATGCGGCTGTTCGGTGGCGTGCTGGGCCGAGGCCACCCGCTGACCGGGCGAGGGCGCCCGCGTCGGCGCGATCGGATCACCGCGCAGGATGGCGGTATTCAGCGCCACCAGCGCCGGTCCCGGATCGGTGCCGAGCTCACCGGCCAGCCGCGCCCGCAGCCCCGCGAAGACCTCCAGGGCCTCGTTGTTGCGCCCGTCGGCCGCCAACAGCCGCATGAGCGTGGCGTGCGCGGGCTCGTCCAGCGGTTCGGCGGCCGCGATGCCCCGCGCGATGGCCACCGCACCGGCCGAATCGCCCGCGGCCTCGCGCGAGGCCAGTTCCAATTCGTCCAGGGCGCGCCAGCGGGTGGCGGCCAGATCCGCCAATTCCTCGGCGATCGGGCCCGCCGGTAGATCCGCGGCGGGTTCGCCTCGCCACAGCGCGCGGGCGCGGGCCACCAATTGCAGGCACGCGGAATCATTTCCGGCCGCATGCACCTCGCGGGCCTGCCGTTCCAATCGGCGCGCCAGGGTCAGATCGACCTCGTCCGCACCCAGCGCGAGCCGATATCCGGCCGGTCCGATCTCCAGCGTCCCGTCCGGCAGCGCCGAGCGCAGCCGCGACACCTGGGTGTGCAGCGCGTTCATCGGGGCACGCGGCGGCTGCTCGCCCCATACGTCGTCGATGAGCGATTGCGCGCTGCGACTGCGGCCCGGATGGGCGGCCAGCGCGGCCACCAGCAGCCGGGCGCGCGCGCCGGGCAGTGGTGCGAGCTCCCCGTCGCGGCGCACGGCCACCTCGCCCAGCAGTCCGACCAGTACGGATTCGCCGGACTCCGCCCGTGCGGCTGTGGTAGCGGCGCTGGGGGAACCGCTGTGATCTCCAGACATGCTGTTGCAATCGTATGCGAGTCGTCCAACCAATTGCGGGTGCGCGTCGCATCCCGTCGACCTCACCATTGTTCGCCTACGCTCCCGCTGTGGCCGAATTCGAAATAGTCCGGGAAACCGTGATCGCCGCGGATCCCGCGCGCATCCGCGAACTGATCGTGGATTTTCGCGAATGGAAACAATGGTCGCCGTGGGAGGGCCTGGACCCCGATCTGCAGCGCACCTACACCGGATCCGAAACCGGGGTCGGCGCGCAGTACGCGTGGGACGGCAACCGCAAGGCCGGGCGCGGCAGTATGGAGATCACCGGTGTGACCGACGACGCGATCGACGTCCGGCTGAGCTTCGAAAAGCCGTGGCGCGCCACCAACCGGGTCACCTTCCGCCTCACCCCCGCCGACACCGGCACCGCGGTGAGCTGGCGCATGGTCGGTGAGCGCAATGCCGCGATGGGACTGCTGGCCAAGGTGATTCCGATGGATTCGATGATCGGCCGCGACTTCGAGAAGGGTTTGGAACGCCTGCGGACGCTTGCCGAGTCGTGAGGGCGGATTAGGCTGCCGATCATGGCAAGCGCAGCACAATGGCTCGAAGGAGCCCGTCCCCGCACCCTCCCCAACGCCATCGCCCCCGTTCTGGTGGGCACCGGCGCGGCCGCCTCGCTGGACGCCGCGGTGTGGTGGAAGGCCCTGCTGAGCCTGCTGGTTTCGCTGGCCCTGATCATCGGCGTGAACTACGCCAACGACTATTCCGACGGCGTGCGCGGCACCGACGACAATCGGGTCGGACCGCTGCGCCTGGTCGGCTCGGGCGCGGCCAGTCCGGCCGCGGTGCGCGCGGCGGCGATCGCGAGCCTGACCGTGGGCGCGGTCTTCGGCCTGATCCTGGCGATCACCACGGCCTGGTGGCTGCTGCTGGTCGGACTGATCTGCCTGGCGGGGGCATGGTTCTACACCGGCGGCCGCAAACCGTACGGCTACAGCGGATTCGGCGAGATCGCGGTCTTCGTGTTCTTCGGCCTCATCGCGGTGCTCGGCACCGAATTCGTCCAGGCGCAGCGGATCGACTGGGCCGGAGTGGTCGGCGCGGTGGCGGTCGGCTGCTTCTCCAGCGCGGTGCTTGTCACCAACAATCTGCGCGATATCCCGACCGATTCGGTAACCGGTAAGACCACCCTGGCCGTACGGCTCGGCGATACCCGCACGCGCACACTGCATCTGGCGCTGCTGGTGATCCCCTTCCTGGCGACGCTCGCGCTGGTGGCGCGCACGCCGTGGGCGCTGGCCGGTCTGCTAGCCGCCCCGCTGGCGGTGCGCTCGAACGCACCCGTGCGCGGCGGGCAGAACGGCCCGGGGTTGATCCCCTCGCTGCGCGATACCGGCCTGGCGATGCTGCTGTGGTCGATCCTCACCGCCCTCGCGCTGGCGATCGCCTAGTCGCGGTCTCCGTCCGGCACCAGCACGCCCAGCACCCAGTTCACCAGGGTGATGATGATGCTGCCGAGGATCGCCGCCCAGAAGCCGTGCACGCGCAGGCCGTATTCGGTGGTCTCGGTGATCTTCGCGGTGAGCAGCAGCATCAGCGCGTTGACCACCAGCAGGAACAGCCCGAGCGTGACGACCACCAGCGGCAGCGACAGCAGTTTGACGATCGGTTTGACCAGCGCGTTGACCAGGCCGAAGACCAACGCCACGGCCAGCACCACCACGATCTTGCCGCCGGTTCCGTCGTGCGCCGGGGTGATCAGTTCGATCTTGTCCACCCAGGTGGCGGCGAGCCAGATGGCCACGGCATTGATGACCAGGCGTAACAGGAGAGCCATGCCGCCAGCGTAGCTGTGTTTGTCTGCGCCGCCTCCGGCGTCGCGGGGTTTGAAGGTGAACCACTACGCGACCTCGTCGAGCAGGTCGTGTATCGCCTCGCGCAGGGTGCGGATGCCCGGTTCGCCGCCGAGCAGGTCGCGGGTGGTGGGGTTGGCGCCGCGCAGGATGCCGAGCAGGACGTGGCCGGATTTGATGCGGTCGTCGCCGCGGGCGAGGGTTTCGCGCAGGGACAGTTCGAGCACCTTCTTCGCATCCCTGGTGAAAGGGATGTGCCCGGTGTTCATGCCGCCGCGGAAACCGAAACGGGCCCAGCGGCTTTCCTCGGTGGGGACCGCGCGGTCGAGGGCGTCCTCGCCGAACGATGCCTCGAGGCTTTCGCGCACCGCGTCGAGATCGATGCCGATGGAGCGCAGCGCCGCGGCGTCCTCCTCGCCCAGCGGCTCGCCGGTCCGCTTCTCGGTCAACTTCTGCCGCAGCGACTGCGTTGTTATTCCGTTGTCCTCCAGCAGTTTCTGAACGCTTTTCGATTTACATTCGGTGATTCCGAGCAGAATGTGCTCGACTTCGATTCGGGGGGAATGCAATTGGCGCGCCTCCTCCTGCGCGATCACGATCGCCACGCGCGCCGACTTGCTGAACCGTTCGAACATCAGCGGATTCCGCCTCTCCGGTTGTACTTCTGGTGAACCGCCTGGCGGCTGACCTCGAGCGCGTCGGCGATCGCCTGCCAGGACCAGCCCTGGTTGCGGGCATTGGCCACCTGGATCGCCTCCAGCCGTTCGAGCAGCCGACGCAGTGCGAGCACGGCGCGCAGCCCGACCTGGGGGTCGGAGCTGCCCGCGGCGGCCGCCAGCGTTGTTGCTTCACTCATGTACGTCAATTTACGTTGACATCGAGGGCGCGTCAACGAAAATTGACATCTCACACTGTTCGCTTCGGGAGAACGGGGAACTACGCGGACCAGTCGCCGGTGCGGGCGAACTCCGCCAGCACGGCCTCGGACCCGGTCAGGTCCAAACCCTGACCCGTGACCCATACGTCGTCGAAATACGTTCCGGCATAACGATCTCCGCCGTCACACAGCAGCGTCACGACGCTGCCGGCGCGACCGGCGGCGAGCATCTCGGCGATCAGCGCGAACGCACCCCACAGATTGGTACCGGTGGATCCGCCGACCCGGCGGCCCAGCGCGACGCTGGCATAGCGGCAGGTCGCGATGGACGCGGCATCGGGCACCTCGATCATG
This sequence comes from Nocardia pseudobrasiliensis NBRC 108224, assembly GCF_001613105.1. Classification (GTDB taxonomy): domain Bacteria; phylum Actinomycetota; class Actinomycetes; order Mycobacteriales; family Mycobacteriaceae; genus Nocardia; species Nocardia pseudobrasiliensis. The sequence continues at coordinate 64,075 of NZ_BDBS01000023.1, forward strand.
CGGTCCACCACCGAACCGAGGAACGACGGCTCGACACGCGGGCGCCCGATGCCCTCGATCCGCGAGGGCATACCGGTCTGATATCCGGCGTCGCCGGTCTCGTAGCCGCCGTAGAAGGCCGAATTCTGCGGATCGACCACCGCGAGCCGGGTCGCGTGGCGACGATAGCGGATATAGCGGCCGATGGTGGCGCTCGTACCGCCCGTCCCGGCGCCCACCACGACCCATTCCGGAATCGGATTGTCCTCCAAAGCCATTTGGCTGTAAATGGATTCGGCGATGTTGTTGTTACCGCGCCAGTCGGTGGCCCGCTCGGCGTGGGTGAACTGATCCATATAGTGGCCGCCGAGTTCGCGGGCCAAACGCGCTGCCTCGGAATAGATTTCAGGTGGCCGATCGACGAAATGGCAACGCCCGCCCTGAGCTTCGATCAGCGCGATCTTCTCCGGGGAGGTCTTGGCGGGTACGACGGCCACGAAATCCAAGCCGAGCAGCCGCGCGAAATACGCCTCGCTGATGGCGGTCGAACCCGACGACGCCTCCACGATCGCGGTGCCCTCACCCACCCAACCGTTGCAAATCGCATACAGGAACAGCGATCTCGCCAGTCGATGCTTGAGACTGCCTGTGGGATGGGTGGATTCGTCCTTCAGATACAGCTGTACGCCCCAGTCGCGGGGCAGTGGATAGCGCAGCAGATGGGTGTCGGCGCTGCGCTGCGCGTCGGCCTCGATCAGCCGGACGGCATTGTCGACCCAGTCGCGTGGAGTACTGCGATCGCAGTACTTCACTCCGACTCCTCACCACGCAGCCGGGCCCGCAGCTTGGCCTTGTCGGTGCGGCGCTTCTCGTCGACCGCGGCGATGTCCTCATTGACCCGGGCACGCAGCCGCTTGAACAGCACCAGCGACAGCGGCATGGCCACGACGAGCGCGAACAACAGCGCCACGATCAGTGGGATATCCACCTTCAGCAAACGCGAAATCAGGACGATCACGGCCGCGAGGACCGCTACCAGCACCAGCCGGGCGAGGGTGTAGAACACCAGGTTGCGCGCCAGCCGCCGACCCGCCGAAGCGGGGGTCCGATCGGCCGCGGCGGCGTCCGGTTGCGATGCGTCACTCACGCGACCAGCCTAGGCGACGAGACCGCGGCGGCTCGATTCGGCGGGTGTCCAAACCATCCCAATCGCTGAATATTCGCTGGTGGCGTCATAACCGGACGAATCCAAGCCGTACGGATATCCGATTTGTCTATTACTTCCCCTTTACCAACGTTAGATCGTTCGAGTACCTGGGGGTGTCAGTGCAACGATGTCGCTATCTGATGAGGGAACTGTCGATTACGGAAAGGTTTGCGAATGACTGCGATCACCGCGGCGAGCCGCACGTTGGGTTCCGTCAATGGCCAGGAGGCCCTCCTGACCCCAGGCCAAGTTGCCGCTCTGTTCCACGTCGATCCGAAGACCGTCACCCGCTGGGCGCATGCCGGGCGGTTGGGCTCGTTGCGCACTCCAGGCGGCCACCGCCGCTTCCGTGAGTCGGAGGTCATGCAGCTGTTGAAGTCGTTGACCACCGAGGCCACTCGCGTATAGCTCCGATTTCCACGTAGTCCGTGCCCCGGGTACGCCACACGATTACCCTCGATAGCAGGAGGTGAGCGACGTGACGTACCTGTTGGCACTCATCGCGGTGGTGGCCGTCGCGGTGTTGTGCTGGAAGGCGTTCGGACCGGAACCTTCGCACCGCCTCGGCGCCGGTCGGAAACCCTCGCAACGCAAGCACATCGTCGGCCCCGACGACGATCCCGAATTTCTCTGGCGCATATCCCGCCAGCATCGCGACGGCGGCGACCCGGGACCGGATCGCTGATCGTCGAATGACACCGGCACGTTCAGGTCCGATTGGCCACGTCCACGAACCGGCGGATCAGGGCCGAATCGGCCTCGGCGCGGTGAATCGGGATCAGATGGGACTCGGGTAACCCGGTCACCGGGACCAAGACCACGCCCGGGCGGGCCAGGCCCTCGACACGCACCGACGTGGCCAGATGAATGAGCCTGGTGCGCACGATCGCGTCGACCGCCGAGTCGACTCCCCATTCCGACATGACCGATCGCCGTCGGATCGGACGACCCGACGGCGTCGCCGGCGGAACCCAGGCATCGATGAACCAGGACGGGAACGAGGGCGGCGGCATGATCAGCTCATGGTCGGCCAATTCCTCCGCATCGACCGTATCGCGCTGTGCCAGCGGGTGTTCGGCGCTGACGACCACGGCCCGCGGGCTGGTGAGCAGGGTCGGGCCGAAGCTCAGTTCCGGTTCCATCTCGGCGTATTCGGCCGGGTTGCCGGGGAACCACAGCAGGAGCAGATCCACCGTCACATCGCGCAGCGAGAAGTCGAATTCGGGCCCGAAACCGTTGAGCGGGTGGGTGATCACCGAGACGCCGGGGTATTCGCGCTCGAACGCGGAGACGTACATATGCGCGCGGGCCAGGCCGATGGTGATGACATAACCCAGCCGCAGCGTCCCGCGCACTCCGCGCGCCCGCGCCCGGGCATTCGTGATCGCCTGCAGCAGTTCCCGATAGCAGGGCTCCACCTCGGCCAGCAGCGCCTCGCCGGCGGCCAGCAGTTCGACCTTACGACTGGTACGCGCGAACAACGGCTCGCCGACCTGTCGTTCGAACAGTCGGATCAACTGGCTGACCCGCCCGGCGGTGAGGTGCAGTCGAGCTGCCGCCCGGCCGAAGTGCAACTCTTCGGCGAGGGCGACGAACGCCTCGATCTGCCGGAAATCCACCGGGTTCACACTCATCCGACCACCCCGCAATGAGTAGAACGTGCAGCTCACTCTATCGCGCGTAGCGGCCGCATCACGCGGTGATGATCACGCTGAGATGTGCACCCTGTCCAATGCGTCCAAAGCCCCGGCGAGCGCGGTATCGCTCGCGGGCAGCAGCGGCAGTCGGACGGCCGGACTCGGAATGCGGCCCTGAGCGGCCAGAACCGCCTTGGTGACGACGGGATTCGGCTCCGCGAACAGGGCCTCGGATACGGGTGCGAGGCGATGGGACAGGGCGCGAGCGGGCTCGACGGGACCGTCGCGCCAGGCTGCCACGAGTTCGGCGTAGGCCGCCGGGGCGACATTCGCACTGGCCAGAATCGCGCCCACGGCGCCGAGCGCCAGTAGGGGTGCGGCGTACAGATCGTCACCGGCCAGTACCGAGGTCCGGGTCCGGCTCAGGAAGGCGATCGTCGTATCGTCGATTCCGCCGACGGCGTGCTTGAAGCCAGCGACATTCGGCAGTTCGGCCAGGCGGCAGAGGGTTTCGACGCCGAGGGTGCGGCCGGTGCGGTAGGGAATGTTGTAAACGAGCAGCGGCACGGGGCTGGCCGCGGCCATCGCGCGGAAGTGCGCGACGACGCCCTCCTCGGAGGGGCGGGTGTAGTAGGGGACGACCGTGAGCGCCGCGGTGACGCGCGAATCCAGTTCCGCCAGCGCCCGTACCGAATCGGCGGTCGCATTGGATCCGGTTCCGGCGATCAGCGGGACGCGGCGTTCGGCGCAGACGCGGCCGCAGATATCGAGCACCCGGCGGCGTTCGGCGGCGGTGAGGGTGGCCGGTTCGCCCGTGGTGCCCAGGGCGACCAGGCCCGCGGCCCCGGCGTCGAGCAGGTCGTGGGCGAGTGCCTCGAGGGCCTCGGCGGCCAGCTCGCCCTGGGCGGTGAACGGTGTGATCAGGGGGATGTACAAACCCGAGAACGGCATGGTTTCAGCTTCACGCCACAATTGCTTCACGTCTATCGCCGGTTTCTGAGGTCGAGCGTAAGCTCAGCTGATGCTCGATGCGCGGCGTCTACGCCTGCTGCGGGAACTGTCTCGTCGCGGGACGATCGCGGCCGTGGCCGAGGCGCTGGCCTATACGCCCTCGGCGGTCTCTCAACAGCTGGCCGCGCTGGAACGTGAGGCGGGGGTGCCGCTGCTCGAGCGGACCGGACGCAGCGTCACGCTGACCCCGGCCGCGGTGCGACTGGTCGACCACGCCGAGACGATTCTGGCGGTTCTCGAACAGGCCGCGGCCGAACTCGCCGCCGCCCGAACCGAACTCACCGGGGCGCTGCGCATCGGGGCGTTTCCGACGGCCGTGCGCACGATCCTGTCCCCCGCACTGGTGGCCCTCAGCCGCGACCATCCCCGGCTGGAATTGCTGGTCTCCGAACTGGATCCGGCCGATGCCGCCGATGCGCTGCGGGCCGATGCCCTCGATATCGCGCTGCTGCAGGAATACGACTATGTGCCCGCCGAACCCGAAATCGGATTGGCCACCGAACCTTTCCTGGAGGAGACGGTGCATCTGGCGGCGCTGTCCCCGGACACGCTCGGCGCGCATCGCGATTCATCCTGGATCGCGGGCACGCCCGGCACGCTGTGCCATCGCATGACGATACGTTCCTGCGCGGCAGCGGGTTTCGCGCCGCGCATCCGCCACCACGCCGATGATTTCGGCACGGTGCTGGCGTTGGTCGCGGCGGGTCAGGGCGTGGCGTTCGTACCGGATCTGGGCGCGCTCGACGTACCGGCGGAGGTCGTGCTGACGCCCATGCCGATTCGCAGGCGCACCCAGTTGGCGTATCGCCGTGGGACGGGCGGACATCCGATCATCGCGGCGGCCCGGCGCGCGCTGCATACCGCGGCCGCGGAAAAACAATCCCATCCGGAATAAGCCCCGCCTCGAATAAACAACCGGCACAGGTCCATTTCGACACTCGAAACAGCCAAGGAGAACCCATGCTCTTGCGGATCATCGGCCACCTGGTCGGCGGTGTGCTGGACCTGGTGGTCAGCCTGCTGGTCCCGTAGAGCCTCGTCCGCTTTCCCGACCGAAGGAGTTCAGCCACAGCATGTCCGGTACCCGACGCATCCGACTTATCGCCCAGGCCACGGCCGTCTGCGCCGCCCTGCTGCTGCCCGCGGCCCTCGCGACGACCGCCGCCGCGACGAATTCGGCCACCAAAACGCAGACCCTTCAGAGCAAAGACGCCGCTTCGGGCGGAAAGTCCAAGTCCGGCAAGGCCGGAGGCAAGTCCAAGGCGAAAGGTAAAGGCAGCGAATCCGATTCCGAAGGCGCCGCCGAACTCGGCGACGCCCTCAACGGCCTCATGGGCATCCTCGGCGCGGACCCCGACGCCACCCCCGCCGAGCATGCCACCCCCACCCCACCACTGGACGACCGACAACTCACCGATCTGGGCAAGGCCCTCGGCACCGTAGCCAACGGCTTCATGTCCACCTTCCAGCCCCCGGCATAGGGGAAGGAAGCGCCGCCGATCCCCTCCACCTGCGGCGTTTCCCGACCCCCTGACTCATCATTGCCGCAACCCACCCGCCCAGTCAGCGTGAAGCCGTTGCGCATGCGGCAAAACGGCAGTTCAGTAGGGGTCTCCGGAATATCCGGTCCGGAGAAGCGGAGCCGGTGGCGGACCTCGGCGGGCACCGGGGTCCGGGCGGATCACCGCCTCATACCGAGCCGCTCGTGGCGCTTCGCCCCTCCGACACCAGCCAGAGCAGAACTCCGAGCGGGCCGGAGCAACTCCCGGCGACGATCGCGTCGAATCGACGCAGATCCACTCTCCGACCGACCATCGGAACCGATACATCGCTGAGCCGGAAATTTGTGACGACCACTTTCTTCACGAACAGTGGATCCTCACCCTCCGGCCTCCGTCGAACGAGTTCGTCCGCCTTCACGGTTGTCCTGGTCAGCCCGAAGAACTCCGGCATCGCCCCCTTGTTCACCCAGCGGGCGAATCCGATTATCTCCGTGGAGACGATCTCATTCGTCTTCACCGAAGACTCTTCGCACAGCTCACGTTCCATCGCCCGCACGATGAGGTCGTGTGAACGCGGGGCTTCCACCAGATCCTTCGGTTCCATGGACCCCGAACCGGAGGGGTGAATAAGCCTCGGCGATCCCGAATTTCGCCCGTCCGATTCGATGACGAATATTCGTCCGTCCCGGGTCGTAGCCAGCGTGGAAATACCTATCAGATTCGGGAATTGAGATTCGGCGAAGTCGACGATACCGCCGTCTTCGCGAAACACATAACTGTTGAGAATGTCGACCTCGGGCTGCCCGTACGGACGTGCGTAACACCGGAAAGCGCTGTTGGAGGCCAGATGCTGGAAATAAGTGAGCTTACGCACTTCCATTTCATTGTCGCTCACGTCGACCAGACCGAGTCCAGGCCGATCCATGATGAGCGCACGATCCCGCTTGGTCAGTATCACCGCGGGCAGTAACGCACGAAGCGGCGCGGGAAGCTCGTAGTCGGCGGCGCTGGTGGTAATCACCGCCGAGTCGGCCGCGATCGATCCCGGAAGTGGAAGCGGGAGATAGACCTCGCCCTCGACGATCAGCACGCGTGCGGCGAGACCGTCCGACATACTCCGCAGGATGCCGCTCTCCAGCCGATCCGGACGATGGTAGGACTCGCGCGCCTTTCTGATCTTCGCGTACCCGTAGATCCACATCGCCGCACTCAATGTGCCGAAAGCGATCGAAAACCAGGTCAGTCTGTGCGTCAGAACGGCTATGAGTACATTTACCGTGAGCGAAACGATACCGACGACACTGGCCCACTCGTATCGAACGAAAACGCGACGTTTATCGACAAATGATCGAATCATCGAGACTCGCTTCGCGAGCGGATCCAAGTCCATGTCGATCTTTCAGCAGCGAGCACATCACGACTCGACTACCCTACTCGCCGGATCGGAGCCATACATCGTACGATGCAATACCGCCAACCAAGAGAACTCGACGGTTTGATCAGTTCAATCCCGCATAGCTGTGCAACCCACTCACCACGATATTGATGATGAACAAGTTGAACAGCATTGCCACGAAGCCCGCGATATTGATCCACGCCGCCTTGGTTTCTCGCCAACCGGAGGTCGCTCGGGCGTGGAGGTAGGCCGCGTAGATGACCCAGGCGATGAATGAGACCGTTTCCTTCGGGTCCCAGCCCCAGAAGCGGCCCCAGGCCGATTCGGCCCAGATCGCGCCGAGGATTACGCCGGTGCCGAAGATCGGGAAGCCGATGATGGTGGTGCGGTAGGCCAGGCGGTCGAGGGTGCGGGCGTCGGGGAGGCGGCGGGCTATTTTTCCGAGGATGCCGGTGGATTCGCCGCCCTCGGGTTCGCGCAGGCGCAGGAGGAACAGCAGGCTCGCGACGCCGGAGAGGAGGAAGATGCCGCTGCCGGTGCTGACCACTGTGACGTGGATGGGGAGCCAGAAGGATTTCAGGGCGGGGACGACGGGGGCGGCTTCGGCGTAGAGGACCTGACCCGCCAGGAACATCAGGATCAGGACGGGGACCAGAACGAAGACCCACATCGAGCGGTAGCGGCGTTCGCGCATGAAGACCACGCCGGTGACCATCGCGGCGGCGGTGGCCATGGCGATGAACTCGTACATATTGCCCAGCGGGAAACGATGGGTCGCGAAGCCGCGCAGGACGATCGAGGTCAGATGCAGACCGATCGCGACGAACAGGACCGCGAAACCCATATTGCCGAAGCGTTCCGCGGTGGAGCGGGTCGGCGTCGGTTCGATGCGGCCCGGGCCCGCGGGACGGTCGGGGCCGCCCGCGGGGACCAGTTCGCGGGCCGCGGTCTCGGTGGTGCGGGCCGAGGAGTACTGCACGATCAATAGCGCGAGCACCACGACATAGACCACCCACGCCGATTTGAACGCCAGATTGCTGTACCCGGCGAGGGTCTCGTCGATCGGCATGTTCACTCTCCCGTGCTCTGCGAGTCGCCCATCAATCGTGTGCGCAGGCGGTCGAATTCGCCGCCCCATCCGGCCTGATCGGTGCGGGCCAGGCCGCCCATCTCTACTACCGTACGTCGTTCATCGGGCGCGTGGGTGTCCGGGTAGGCGCGCAACCAGACGCGACGTCGCTTGACCAGCAGCGACACCAGCAGTCCGGCCATCATGGTCAACGCGCACACCAGCACCCAGCCCTGTGCGGGATCGTGCGAAACCTGCAGATTCGCAAACTCTTTCGCCCCGTCGAAGGTCACCTTGGTGCCGTCGGACAGCGTCGCCGACTCGCCGGGCTTCATATTCACGCGCTGCTGTTTGACCAGCCGCCCCTGCTTGATCATCTCCGGATCCAGCGCGAACAGCGACTGCGGCCGCCCGGTGTCCAGACCCGTCTCGCCGCGATAGATGTCCACGGCGACGGCCGGATCGGTCAGCGCCGGATACGAGGAGGTCAGCAGATTGCCGTGCAGCAGCGCGGTCGGCGCGAACAGGCCCTCGATCGCGATCTGGTGTTTGCGTCGATCGTCCTCGGAGGCGAACATCCCGCCCGGCGGATCGAAGCGCATGACGCCGCTGGACAGGAAGGTCGTGGCGTCGTCCGGCCGCCACTGCACGGTTTCGGTGCGGGTCTGCCCGTCGGGATAGGTGACCGTGAAGGTCGGCGCGTAGCCGTGCCCCTGCAGATAGACCCGGTCGCCGGAGACGCGCAGCGGATGATTGACCTGAATCGTGGTGTCGCGCCAGGTATCACCGGCCAGATCCCCGCCCGCCTGATACGAGATGTTCGCGGTGAACATCTCGGCCTGGCCGTTGGGCAGATAGTCGGCCTTGAAGTTCCTGACCCGCACGCACAGCGGCGACAGTCCGGTGCCGTCGTTGATCCGCCCCGCGCGGAAGGAGTCGAAGGCCGCGGTCGAGGTGGTGCAGAAACCCGGCCCGTTGTCGGCGACGACGATGACCGTGCCCTCGTAACCGAACAGCTTGCCCACCGCGATCGCGATCAGCAGTCCGACCAGGGCCAGATGGAAGACGATATTGCCGAGCTCGCGCAGATATCCCTTCTCGGCCGAGAGCGTCACCTCGTCGCCGGAACCCCGCTCGACGACCCGCCAGCCGCGAAGGGCCTTGCGCGCCTGGACGATCACCTCCGCGGACGTTCCGGTCACCGTCGCGGAATGATGATGCGGCAGCCGGGACAGGTTGCGCGGCGCCTTGACCGGCGGTGTGCGCAGTGCCCGATAGTGATCGAAGACGCGGGGCACGATGCAGCCCACCAGCGAAATGAACAGCAGCGCGTAGATCGCGGTGAACCAGGCGCTGGAGAACACATCGAACAGCTGCAGCCGATCCATCCACGGACCGAGCGTCGCGCGATCGGCGATGTACTGATCGACCTTCTGCGCGTTGAGACTGCGCTGCGGCAGCAGCGCGCCGGGAATCGCGGCCAGCGCCAACAGGAACAGCAGCATCAGCGCGGTGCGCATACTGGTCAGCCCGCGCCAGGTATTGCGCAACAGGGCGAGCGCGCGACGCGGCGACGATTGCCGATTCGGGCGGGCGGGACGCTGGTCGGGTGCGGTCATCGTTGTCGTCATGTCAGATCGGCAGGGTCACTCGGGAAACGAAGACATCGCGAACCCATCCGACGAACTGATCCCAGATACCGGTGACCAGTGCGATACCGACGGCGACGAGCAAAATTCCCCCGATCACCTGAATGGTGCGCGAATTACGGCGTAGCCAGCCCACACCCCGCAGGGCGCTGGCCGAACCGAAGGCCAGGATCACGAACGGCAGACCCAGACCCAGGCAGTAGGCGACGATCAGCGCCACCCCGCGCGCGGCGGTCGTGCCCTCGGTACCGGCCGACACCGCCATCACGCCCGACAGCGTCGGACCCAGGCACGGCGTCCAGCCGAGCGCGAAAACCGCGCCGAGCAGCGGTGCCCCGATGATGCCGGTGAGGCGGCGCGGATGCATGCGGGTGTCGCGCTGCAGCGCCGGCACCAGACCGAGGAACACCAGACCCATCACGATCGTGACCACGCCGCCGATGCGTTGCAGCAGTTCGCGATTGACGTTCAGAGTCTGGATGACGCCGAAGACGGTCACCGACGCGAGCACGAACACCACGGTGAAACCCGCGACGAACAGTCCGGCCGCCCCGGCGACGCGCGCCTTACCGGCCGTCCGCACCAGTGTGGCCTGCTGTCCCTTCGCCTCGGCCACGGTGACCGGCGGCGCCTCCGCGCCGACGAGTCCGGCCAGATACGACAGATAGCCCGGTACCAGCGGCACCACGCACGGCGAGGCGAACGACACCAGACCCGCGAGCACACACGCCCCGAGCGCCAGCAGCAGCGGACCGGTGGCCGCGGTCTGCTGGAAGGTGTCGCCCACCGACGCCAGAATCATTGCGGATCCTCCGCGGCGATCTTGTCCACGACCGGCTGCAGATCCTCGGCGAGTACCGGCTGCAGGAATACCGCCGCCACGCGATGGTGTCGATCCAGGATCAGCGTGGTGGGGATGACGCTGGTCGGGAATTTGCCGCCGAGGGCGAGCAGGGTGCGCATCTCCGGGTCGTAGATCGACGGATAGGAGACGTGATTGCTGATCACGAAATCGCGGGCCTTGTCGCGCTGGGGGTCGCGGACATTGATGCCGAGCAGCGTCACCCCGCGGGCCCTGGACTGTTCGTAGACCTTCTCCAGTGCGGGCGCCTCGGCACGGCACGGCCCGCACCACTGACCCCAGAGATTCAGCACCACAACCTGATTCGGGAAATCCTCCACGGAAACGGTTTTGCCGTCGGTCATCAGATCGGGTCCGGACAGCCGCCCGATCGTGCCGCGCGAGGCGGGCGGATCGTAGAAGATCTTGGTCTTACCGCCGGGCGAGACGAAGTCGAAGGTGCCGCCGGTGGCGACGGCGTCCGTACCGGTCGAACAGCCGACGAGGGCGGCGACCAGGGCCGCGCAGGCGAGCAGAACCGCAATCCGCGGGGTCACGCTCCCGTCACCCGGGGATCCGAAGCGCCCGCGGGCTCGGAGTAGACGATATCGATGAGCGTATCCCCTTGATACACAAGGGAAGTCAGTGAAGCCAGCGAGCACTGCCGCGCCCGCGGATCGTGCCAGAGCCGCTTACCCTCCAGGAATCGCCGCAGCGTCCACACCGGCAGCTGATGCGAGACCAGCACCGCCTCGTGTCCGGCCGCCTCGACCCGCGCCTTGTTGACCGCGGCGAGCATGCGGTGCGCGATCTGCAGATACGGCTCGCCCCACGACGGGGTGAACGGATCGCGCAGCTTCCACCAGTGCCGCGGTTTGCGCAGCGCGCCGTCGCCGACCGAGACGCGCAGACCCTCGAAGGTGTTGCCCGCCTCGATCAGATTGTCGTCGGTGCGCACGGCCAATTCATGCCTCGCCGCAATGGGTCCCGCGGTCTCCTGCGCGCGCTGCAGCGGCGAGGCGACCACCAGCGTCACATCGTGATCGGCCAGCGAGCGGGCCACGGCGCCGGCCTGCGAGCGGCCGTTGACCGACAGGCTGAATCCGGGTAGCCGCCCGTAGAGGATGCCCCTCGGGTTGTGCACCTCGCCGTGCCGCATGACGTGCACGATCGTCTCGGTGTCGTAGGGCAGGGCGGACGAGGGCGATTCGGGCTGTTCGGGATCGGTCACGCGCTGGGTCCTTCGGGTGTTGCCGCGGCCGCGGCCGCCGCGGCGGCGGGCAGGGCGGCGGCGATTCGGTCGAATGCGTCCTCGTCGAGAGCGGCGGAGACGAACCACGTTTCGTAGGCACTCGGCGGCGCGTAGACGCCGCGGTCGAGCAGGGCGTGGAAGAACGCCGGGAATCGCCAGGTCTGCGTGGCCTTGGCGGAGGCGTAGTCGGTCACCGGACGGTCGGCGAAGAACACGCTCACCATATTGCCCGCGAATTGGACCGTATGGGCGACGCCGGCGCCCGTCAGGGCCTCGGTGAGCAGGGCGCCGAGTCGCTGGGCATTGCGGTCGAGCGTCGCGTACACCTCGTCGTCGGCGGCGCGCAGGCTGGCCAGTCCGGCCGCGACCGCGACCGGATTCCCCGACAGCGTGCCCGCCTGATAGACCGGGCCGATCGGGGCGAGGCGGTTCATGATGTCGGCCCGGCCGCCGAAGGCCGCCGCGGGCAGACCGCCGCTCATCACCTTGCCGAAGGTGTAGAGGTCACCGGCCACGCCGTCGAGGCCGTACCAGCCCGCAGGACTCACCCGGAATCCCGTCATCACCTCGTCCATGATCAGCAGCGCGCCGTGCTGTTCGGTCAGTCGGCGCAGGCCCGCGTTGTAGCCGGGCAGCGGCGCGACCGTGCCCATATTGCCCGCCGCGGCCTCGGTGATCACACAGGCGATCTGATCCGGGAATTCGGCGAAGGCCGCGGCGACCGCGTCGAGATCGTTGTAGGGCAGCACGATGGTGTCGGCCGCCTGCGCGCCGGTCACGCCCGGGGAGGTCGGCAGGCCGAGCGTCGCCACGCCGGAGCCCGCATCGGCCAGCAGGGCGTCGACGTGGCCGTGATAGCAGCCGGAGAATTTGATGATCTTGCTGCGACCGGTGAATCCGCGGGCCAGGCGCACCGCACTCATGGTGGCCTCGGTGCCGGAGTTGACCAGCCGCACCCGCTGCACCGGCTCGACCCGCGCGGCGATGGCCTCGGCCAGTTCGATCTCCGCCTCGGTCGGCGCGCCGAACGACAGTCCGCCGTCGGCGGCGCGGCGTACGGCCTCCACCACGTCGGGATGGGCGTGGCCCAGGATCATCGGACCCCATGAGCAGACCAGATCGACATAGTCGTTGCCGTCGGCGTCGGTCAGGGTGCAGCCGCGCGCCGAGGTGATGAATCGCGGTGTACCGCCGACGGATTTGAACGCCCGGACCGGCGAGTTCACCCCACCGGGGATGACCGCGGCGGCGCGGTCGAACAGTCGGGCGGAGACCGGCACCCTCGCCTGGGTAGCGCGCGGAGAAGAACTCACGGCACCCAGTGTCGCAGCCCGCCCGGGACCGGTCGACGACAGGGTGTAGTGCGGTGAGCCACCGCACACGCCCGGGCAAACTCGCGATCGTGACGAAAACCACAGCGGCCGAACGCAACCGCAACACGCCGGGGCAACTTTGGCCTCATATCGATCGCTGAGCGATTGCTGCTGCGTACCCTCGGAACCACCACACGTCGACGGCCGGGAGGGCATTCATGCGTTCCATCTTGTTCGGCACCACCCTGTTCACCATGGCCGCGGCCGCCGTGATCGGCGGAATCGGCGCGGCCGGGGCCGCGACTCCGATCGCCATGCCCGATGAGGGCCGCATCGGCCTGACCCTGTCCCACGACGAGACCGCGGCGCTGGCCGACGGCCCGGTGCCCGCACTGGTCGCCATGCTGGTGCCGCCGAGCCGAATGGGTGCGGGCCTGCGCCCGGACACCGAGCTCTACCGCGACGACAACGGCGGCATCCACGCCACGCTGCGCCAGGTGATCCTGGAGGCCTCCGAACATCCGGACGGCACGGTCACGCTGTATCTGAACGCCCCCGGCAGCCGCGGACCGCGACTGGTGGACATCTATCAGCGCTGGAACTGAGCGCTCGAATCCCGAATCCTCACCGCGCCCTTCCCGCGCAGCGGGCCACCAGATCGACCACGGCCACCCCGGCCACGGCCACCAGCAGGGTGGCCAGACCCAGCCACGGCCCGACATAGCGGGTCGCCTCGAACGCGGGCAGATCGCCCGACGCGGCGAACGACGTCGTCTGAATTCCATTGCGCCAGCTCGGCACGGCCGCGCCGACGCACAGCAGGATCAACACCAGATCGACGACGATCCACAGTCGTCGCATCAGCGCACCTCCTCGTCACCTTCGGGCAGCCGTTCCAGCGCGGCCGTCAGCTCCGCGCGCAGGCCGTGATGGTCGCGCGCCCAGGCCTGCACCGTGCCGCCGTCGCGCAGTCTCACCCCGATGCCCTTGCGCCGACGCGGAACACCGGTCAACTCGCCGAGTGCCCGGGCCGACTGCCAGGGCTCATCCTCCCAGGCGTCCTCGTCCGATTCGGGCAGGACGCGCTCGATCGAGCGCAGCGCCAGCACCTCCGTACCCTCGCGCAGGGTGGTGTCGGTGAGTTCGACGCTGACGTGGCGACGACCGGCGATTACCTGCAGCCAGACGAATCCGGCCAGCAGCACCGCGCAGAAGGCCAGGCCGAACCAGTGCACCTGACCGCGAAAGACGAGTTCGAGAATCAGCACGAGCAGACACAGCAGCGGTCCGTACGCGACGGTACGCCAGCGCGCGCCGGGCTCGGCGAACAGAACAGTGGGCGCGGCGTCGGTCATACCCGCGCGAAATTCAGCCGACGGTACTCGGAATCAACAAGACGGCCAGGGTGAGCAGGCCGAACAGAATGAGCAGACTCAACACCAGCACATCTCGCCGAAGGCTTTGCGGTTGCTGAATCACCACGCGCATCAATGCCTCCGCTCTCCCGGAGCGGGCCACACGACGCCATCCGAAGATCAACGCCCGGGCCGCGGCTTCCGGTTCCCAAGTCCTCTGTGACAACCCTCACGATACATCCTGGCGGTTCTGCGACAAATTCGCCCCGTAGCTCACCGAATGTTCATCCGGAAGAAGGCTTCGGATTCGACTCGGTGACACAGGAATACGGCCCCACCCGCGAGCACCGCCTGCAGGATCGCGGCCGCGCCGGTGAGCAACGGCACCATACCGGTGACCGTACCCAGCCCGAACATCGCTCCGAAGGCGCCCAGTACGAGCACAACGGCGGCGACATCGAGCACCGTACGCGCCCACAGTTTTCCGTGACGCAGTTGGTAGGCCACCGCGACCGCGCCGGCGGCCAGACCCAGACCGAACACGACGATCACCACCTCGAGGATGGCGACCATCATCTCGACCTCGGCCAGACTGGCCTGCGCCTCCTGCGCGCGCACCTGGTCGTAGAGCTGGCACGCCAGATCGTGCCGGTCGGCGAAACGTCCGGCGGCGCTGAGGATCAGCCGCAGCACCCCGAAAGCCACAACACCCCACCACAATTGACATGCGGTGCGGATATCGGCCGGCGCCGCGATCGGGCCCGGCGGCGGAGGCGAGGGACTCACGACAGCCAGTGCGCGGCCTCGGTCGCCCAGTAGGTGAGCACGATATCCGCGCCCGCCCGCCGGATTCCCAGCAGCGATTCCAGCACCGCGCCGCGCCGATCGATCCAACCGCGCTGCGCGGCGGCGGTGATCATCGCGTACTCACCCGAGATCTGGTAGGCCGCCACCGGCACCTCGGAGCGATCCGCGACATCGCGCAGGATGTCCAGATACGACATGGCCGGTTTCACCATGACGATATCGGCGCCCTCGGCCAGATCCAGTTCCAACTCCCGGATCGCCTCGCGGCGGTTGGCCGCATCCTGCTGATAGGTACGCCGATCGCCCTGCAGCGACGAGCCGACCGCCTCGCGGAACGGGCCGTAGAACGCCGAGGCGTATTTGACGGCGTAGGCCAGGATGCCCGCGTCGAGGTGTCCGGCGTCGTCGAGTCCGGCGCGAATCGCGCCGACCTGGCCGTCCATCATGCCGCTGGTGCCGAGCAGATGCGCACCCGCTTCCACCTGGGCGATGGCCATATCGACGTACACGTCGAGGGTGGCGTCGTTGTCGACCGAGCCGTCCCCCGCGAGCACCCCGCAGTGCCCGTGATCGGTGAATTCGTCCAGGCAGGTGTCGGCCATGATGACCGTGGCATCGCCCACCTCGTCGGCCAGCGCGCGCAGGCCGCGATTGAGAATGCCGTCCGGATCGATCGCCTTGCTGCCGGTCGCGTCCTTGTCCTCGGGCCTCGGCACGCCGAACAGCATGAGCCCGCCGACACCGGCCGCGACGGCCTCGACCGCGGCCTTGCGCAGCGAATCCATCGAATGCTGGTACACGCCGGGCATCGACCCGATCTCACTCGGTTCGGTGAGTCCGTCGGCGACGAACATCGGCAGCACCAAATGCCTTGGTTCCAGTGTCGTTTCGGCCACGAGGCGGCGCAGAGCGGGGGTACGACGCAACCGCCGCGGGCGGTCCATTCCGGTCATGGACCGCACGATACGCCCCGCTGGCGGGCGTGTCGCAGGCACCTCGGTCGCGGGGTGAGCGGGCATACTCCTGAGAGGGCGACCCGGGAGCAGGCATGTCCGAGCGAGACGAACGTTCCTCATCCGACGAGCCCGCGGTGCGCGCGCTGCGGGCCGCGGCCGAGCGCGGGGATGCGACGGCGGCCGAACTGCTCGCACAGCGACTCGCCGAGGCGGGCGCGCGGGCCGAGGCCGAACACTGGCTGCGCGTCGCGGCCGAGCGAGGCAGCGCCGAGGCGCTGGGCAAACTCGGCGAATCGGCGTGGGCGGACGGGCGCATCGCCGAGGCGCTGCAATGGCTCGAACAGGCCGCCTATCGCGGCCTCACGACCGCCGAATATCAGCTCGGCGCAATTCATCTGGAACGCGGCAATCTGGACGGGGCCGAACCCTGGCTGCGCCGGGCGGCCGCGGCCGGATTGCCGGAGGCCATGTGCAATATGGGCGCGCTGTCGGATCGGCGCGGCGACGACGAACAGGCCGAGCAGTGGTACGAACGGGCCGCGGCGGCCGGAAATCCCACGGGTATGCGCAATCTCGGATTGCGGCTGGCCCGTCGAGGCGAAATCGAGCGGGCCACAGAAATTCTCGTCGAGGCCACTCGACGCGGGCGATCGGACGCCTTCGCGGTACTCGGTGCGATATCACTGGAATTCGATCGCGTCGACGAGGCCGAGCGGTGGCTGCGCCGCGGAACCGATGCGGGCGACGCGGAATCCATGTTCCATCTCGCACTGCTACTGGACGCGGAACCCACGGATCCGATGGCGCAGGCGGAATCCCGCCTCTGGTTGGAACGCGCGGCCGCACTGGGTTATCCGCGCGCTTTGGACGTTTTGCACGAAATGTGACTCGCCGACACGCGATTTCACAGGCGCTACACAGGAATTGCGGTACGGCCGTGTAATGATTCGCCGCACCAGCCATCATTGCGGCGAGTTTCGCCGAGGCACAAATACTTTCCGCTACTGGGCGACCAAACGAAGTGGTAACGGCGCGGCTCCACGATGCGCTGCGGTTCTTTCCAGTTGGAACGTGCTTTACTCAGCCGAAGGGATTGCGTACAAAGATGTCCAATTCTCGACCACGGAAACGCTGCGCCACTTGGGCGCTGGCGGTCGCGGCCGCGGCGGTAACCGTCACGCAGGTAGCTGCGATCGGGACCGCAGGCGCCGATCCGAACGACAACGGCCAAGGGAATTATCCGATCTTCCCGGCGCTGCCGTTTCCCGTTCCGCCGGAGGTCCCCGGCTACGATCACGGTCTGCTCGGCCACTTCCCCGGCCGCGATCCTGCCTTCTACAATCCGCCCGCCGATATCGTGGCATCCAAACAGCCGGGCGAGATCATCGCGGCGCGCGAAATGGTCCCGTCCTTCTTCGCGGTCCTGCCGCTGGATGTCGAGGCCTGGCAGATCTCCTATCGCTCGACCAATACGCGGGGCGAGCCCATTCCCGCGGTCACCACGGTCATGAAGCCGCGCGGTAGCTCACCGACCAATCTGGTGTCCTATCAGCTGCCCGAGGACTCCATCGCGGCGCACTGCGCGCCGTCGTACATGGTTCAGCAGGCGTCGATTCCGCCGAACTACACCGGTCACTTCAATATGGGCACCGAAATGCTGGTGCCGATCTACGCGATCACCCAGGGCTACGCCGTGGCCATGCCCGACTACGAGGGTCCGAACGGTGCGTTCGCGGCGGGTCCGCTGGAGGGCCAGCTCACCCTCGACGGAATCAAGGCCGCGGAGAACTTCGGCCCGATGCTGTTGCGGCGCGGCTACGACACGGCTGTCGGTCTGCTGGGCAATTCCGGTGGCGCCATCGCCACCGGTTGGGCCGCCGAGATGAAGGACCGGTACGCACCGGAATTGAATATCGTCGGCGCGGCCGAGGGTGGTACCCCGGCGGATCTGACGACAATGGTGGACCTCGCGAACAGTCAGCTCGCGGCCGGGCTCATCTTCAACGGCGTACTGGGCGTCGCCCGCGAATATCCCCAGCTCGACGACTATTTCCAGAGGCATATGAATCCGCTGGGCAAAGCGATGATCGGGCCGCAGAGCAATATGTGCATGGCGTGGAACACCTCGTTCATGTTCCCGTTCCTGAACATCAAGGGCCTGTTCGACGTGCCGGACGTCGTCCGAGAACCCGAGCCCGCGGCGGTGCTGGCGAAAACCAAGATGGGGCAGAGCGTTCCGCGCTTCCCCATGTTCATCTACCACTCGAATCCGGACTGGGTGGCGCCGGTCGGATCGGTCAACGAACTCGTGCACACCTACTGCCGTGACGGGGAGGGACGGGTCGAATACAACCGCACCCACGCCAACGAGGGCTACACGCTGTTCTGGACCGCGCAGCCGCGCGTATTCTCCTGGCTCAAGGACCGTTTCGACGGTAAGCCGGTGGCGGATCACTGCATCTGCAACGACGTGGCGGGCATCGCCCTCGAGGGTCAGGCCAAGGCCGACTTCTACGACATGGTCGGGCCGGAAGCCGCGCGACTGACCGAGGCCATGTACGAGGAGGCCGCTCGGCAGGCTCCCAAGTAGGTTCGATCGACCTCTCGTCCCCGGCCGGAACGACCCGGCCGGGGACGTTTTTTGTCGGTGCCCCCGAGTAGAATCGAAGATGTGTTCGAAGGGGATTCGCTGAATTCCCTGTCCGAGGGGAGGATCTCGTGGCCACCACATCGACGATCATCGATCGGCCCTACGTTCCGCTGGAGAAGCGCCGCCTGCCGCCGGGTCGCCCCCGGTCGTGGTACGTCACCCACAACCGCAGACTCAAGGCCATGCGCCTGGCCATAGCCCTGCTCGACTCCGGCGTCTACCGCGCCAGCCTGGCCGATAACGAAAAGATCCGCCGCACAGCCGATCTGGTCGGCATCCGGCCGCCCTCGGACAAAACCTGCCGCCTGGTGCGCGATCTCATGCGTGCGCGGCGGTAGGTCGAGGGTGCTGCCCTCCGATGAGGGAGGGCTTACACGCGCCTACGACTCTTCTTGCGCGGCGGGGGCAGCAGGCCCTCGGCGCGCAGGTGGGCGGCGTGTTCGGCCAGGGCGTCGACCAGCGGGCCGACCTGGGCGATCTCCGGCTGGACATCCACGCGCAGGCCGAATTCGATGGCCGTTTCGGCGGTTTTGGGGCCGATGCAGGCAACGATGGTGCGGGCGTGGGGCTTTCCGGCGATGCCGACCAGGTTGCGGACCGTCGAGGAGGAGGTGAACAGGACCGCGTCGAAACCGCCGGTCTTGATCATCTCGCGGGTCTCGGCGGGCGGCGGCGAGGCGCGTACGGTGCGGTAGGCGGTCACATCGTCGATTTCCCAGCCGCGGTCACGCAGACCCTCGGCCAGAGTTTCGGTGGCGATATCGGCCCGCGGCAACAGGACTCGGTTGACCGGATCGAAAACGTCGTCATAGGGCGGGAAGTCGGCGAGTAAGCCCTCCGAGGACTGCTCACCGCTGGGCACCAGCTCCGGATTGATGCCGAACGAGCGCACCTTCTCGGCGGTGGCCTCGCCCACGCAGGCGATCTTCACACCGGAGAACGCCCGTGCGTCCAAACCGAATTCGCCGAACTTCTCCCACACCGCGCGCACGGCATTGGTAGAGGTGAACACGACCCACTGGTATCGGCCGTCGACCAGGCCCTTCACCGCGCGCTCCATCTGCGCGGGGCTGCGCGGCGGCTCGACCGCGATGGTCGGCACCTCCATGGGAATGGCGCCGTGGGTGACCAGCTTCTCGCTCATCTCGCCGGCCTGCTCCTTGGTACGCGGCACCAGGACCGTCCAGCCGTAGAGCGCCCGGGACTCCCACCAGGACATCTTCGAGCGCTTCTCGACCTCTTTGCCGACCGTGACCACCAGCGGCCCGACCAGTTCGGAGGCGGCGGAGTTCAGGGTCGCGAGGGTCGCCTCGATGGTGCGCTGCTGACGGGTGGTGCCGCGCACGGTCACCGCGACCGGGGTCTGCGGAGCGAGTCCGTGTTCGACCAGCGCGCTGGCGGTTTCGGCGAGATGTCCGGAGGTCGCGTGCAGCACCAGCGGACCCGGCGCGGCGGCCACCGACGCCCAGTCCACCTCGCCGCGCACATCCACCTCGGTGTGGCTGGAGCCCAACGCGATTCCGGCGAACGCCGGGACCGTGGTGCCGGACGGCAGCCCGGGCAGCACCTCGAAGGCGATATGTGAGCGGGTGACGGCATTGACCTCCGCGATCACCGAATCGGTGGTCAGCGGGTCGCCGGAGACCAGCCGCACCACATCGTGACCCGCGCGGGCCTCGGCGATGAGGGTCTTGGCCACCTCGGCGGGTTCGCCGAGCGCCGGGCGCACGTCGACGGGGAGCTCCCCGTCCGCGCCCGGTTCCACCGCCGTGCCGACCAGGGCGAGGACGCCCTTGTCGACATCGGGGTCGGTGAACGCCAGCTCCGCCCGCCCGAGCACCTCGCGGGCCCGCACGGTAAGCAGTGCCGGGTCACCGGGTCCTGATCCGACGAACAGGATCCGACCAGGGTGCTTCTTAGTGGCTCGGC
The DNA here is from genome assembly GCF_001613105.1 of Nocardia pseudobrasiliensis NBRC 108224. Lineage (GTDB taxonomy): Bacteria > Actinomycetota > Actinomycetes > Mycobacteriales > Mycobacteriaceae > Nocardia > Nocardia pseudobrasiliensis. Next base: position 84,628 of record NZ_BDBS01000023.1, read on the forward strand.
TCATTTGTCGTTCTCCATTGGGCTGGGATTGGTGAAGTCGTCGCTCAGCAAGTCGCGGGCTCCCAGCTCCAGGAGCTCACGCGCCAATGCGCGGCCCAGCTGCTCGGCATTCGCGAGCGAGCCGACCGCCGAGGCCCGGATGACATCCGAGCCATCGATCGCCGCCGCGCACCCGCGCAGCGACAGTTCCTCGACCACCCGGCCGTCGTCGTCGAGCGATTCGACGACCTCGGCCAGCGCGCCGACCGGGGCGGTACAGCCGGCCTCGAGTTCGGCCAGCAGCGCCCGCTCGGCGATCACCGCGGCACGGGAGCCCGGATCGTCCAGGGTGGACAGGATGGTCACGAGATCGCCTTCGTCGCTGCGGCATTCGACCGCGAGCGCGCCTTGCGCCGGTGCGGGCAACATCTGCACCGGTTCCAGGGCCTCGGTGACCGCGTCGAGACGGTCGATGCGGGACAGCCCGGCCCGCGCGACCACCACGGCGTCGAGTTCACCCTCGGCGACCTTACGAAGTCTGGTATCGAGATTGCCGCGCAGCGGCACGATGTCGAGGCCGAGCCCGAGCGCGCGCAACTGGGCGACCCGGCGCGGCGCCGAGGTGCCCACCCGGGCGCCCGCGGGCAGCTCGCCGAGCACCAGCCCGTCGCGGGCGACAAGCGCGTCGCGGGCGTCGGCGCGCGGCGGAATGGCGGCGATCGTGAAGCGCGGATCCGGCGCGGTGGGCAGATCCTTGTAGGAGTGCACGGCGATATCCACTGCGCCCGCGGCCAATTCGTCGCGTAGCGCGGCGGTGAACACGCCGACGCCGATCTGCTGCACCGGATCGGAGGACTGGTCCCCGGCCGTCTTCACGATGACCAGTTCGGCGTGCTGGCCGGACTCGATCAACGCGTCGCGGACGGTGCCCGCCTGAGTCAGCGCCAACAGGCTGCCGCGGGTACCGATCCGCCACGGGGCGGTTACGGTGCCGCGCTCGGCACTCCCGATCACGATCGCCTCCGTCATGCCGGCTGTCCCTGTCCGTCCGAGAGGTGGTGCCCGGTGAAATCGTCGGCCAGTTCGCCGCCCAGGGCCGCGATCTCCATCGGAGTCGCAACCGCCTGCGCCGCACCGGGTTTGAGTTCGAACAGCTCACGCAGGGCCTCTGCGTAACTGCCGCCGCCCGGGGTGGAGGCCAGCTGCTTGACCCGCACCGTCGGCGCGTGCAGCAGCTTGTCGACCACGCGGCGAACCGTGCGCGCGACCTCCTCGCGTTCGGGATCGCCCAGGCTCGGCAGCTTCGACTCCAGCCGCATCAGCTCGGCCTCGACCACGTCGGCGGCGCGCTGGCGCAATGCGGCCACGGTCGGCGTCACCTCCGCCATCCGCTGTCCCGCAAGGTATTTCGCCAGTTCCTCGGCGACGATCCCGCGCGCGGCGGTGGTATCGGCGGCCGCGGCCATGGCCGACGGATCGCGCTGCAGGGTCTCCATATCGATCACGGTCACATCGGGCAGGCCCGCGACCGCGGGATCGACATCGCGCGGTAGGCCCAGATCGCAGACGACCATCTGGTGGCCCGCCCGCGAGGCGTTCAGGGCGCGATGCGCATCGGCCAGCGTCACCACGGCGCCGACCGCGCCGGTGCTGGTCATCACGACATCGACATCGGCCATGGCGTCGACCAGGCCGGAAAGGTCTGTGGCGGTGGCACTCACGCCGTGCATATCGATCGCGGTCTGCGCCAGGCGCTGCGCGCGATCGAGGGTCCGGTTCACCACGGCGATCCGCTCGACGCCCGCGCGGGCCAGATGCGCGACGGCCAGGCCGCCCATGGCGCCCGCGCCGACGACCACGGCCGTGCGGCCGGTCAGATCGCCGACCACGGTGCGCGCCCGATCCAGCGCGACCGACACCACCGACGCGCCCGCTCGGTCGATCCCGGTCTCGGTATGGACCCGCTTGCCCACGCGCAGCGCGTGCTGGGCCAGTTCGTGCAGGGTGCGGCCGGCCGCGGACTGCGCGTCGGCCGAGGCGTAGGCCGCCCGGATCTGGCCGAGCACCTGCTGCTCGCCGACCACCATCGAATCCAGGCCCGAGGCCACCGCGAACAGATGTTCCGCGGCGGCTTCGCTGTAGCGGACGTAGGCGTGGCGGGTGAGTTCCGGCAGCGGCAGACCCGAGTGGCGGGCCAGTAGATCGCCGACATCGGCCAGACCGCCGTGGAAGGCGTCGACCACCGCGTAGATTTCGACCCGATTGCAGGTGGAGACGATCATCGCCTCCGAGATGTGCTGCGATTCGAGCATCTTGTCGGTCAGCTTCGGTCGATCGTCCTCGGTGACCGCGACCCTCTCCAACACCGCAACCGGCGCGCTGCGATGCGAAATACCGACTAGAAGCACACTCATGCCAACTCCTCGCTGGCGCTCGGAGTTGTCACGAGCGTGCGCACGGCTGTGCCTATTGTTCGTTCGCTTCGCTCACTCATGGTGCGACCACCGATCCCTTGCTGGTTGGCTCCGTTGCCGAAATTCCCACGTGTGCGGAAGCCGAACGGTTCGCCAGCCGTCGGCCGATCGGGGTGGAGACGGCGTGCACGGTCTCACCGGCCGCCACGCCGTGTTCGTCCTGCGCCGCGGCCCCCGCGATCCGGGCGCGCTCGAACGACAGCATCTGCATTTCCACGGCCAGATCCACGCGCCGCACCTCCACGGCGGGCGGTGCGTCGAGAACGACCGGGGAGAAACTCAATATCGACCGCACCCCCGCGGCCACCAGGTCGTCGCAGACGCCCTGGGCCGCCTCGTCGGGAACGGTGATGACCGCGATGGTCGGCTGCAATTCGACCACCGCGTCGGCAAGCTCGGCGACGTCGCGGATCTCGAGCCCGCTGACCTGTTCGCCGACCACCTGCGGATCGCGGTCGAAGACGCCGACCATGGTGAATCCGCGCCGCTGGAATCCGCCGTAGCCGACCAGCGCGCGACCCAGATTTCCGGCGCCGACCAGGATCACCCGATGTCCGTCGGACAGCCCGAGCACGGCCTCGATGCGGGCGCGCAGCTTGGCCACGTCGTAGCCGACCCCGCGCACACCATTGGGTCCGAGGAACGACAGATCCTTGCGCAGCTTGGCCGAATTGACACCCGCCGCGACAGCCAGTTCCTCACTCGATACGATGAGGACACCCTCGTCGGCGAGTACGGCGAGGACGCGCAGGTAGGTCGCCAAGCGCGCGACAGTGGCTTGCGGAATGTCCTTCTGAGGGGTCGGACGCAGAGCCCTGCCGGAGACGCCGCCTGGCGTCTCATGCTGCTCTGTCACGTCGTTCGGCTCCTCGTCCGGCCGGTAATGGATGTCCGGTTTCGCTTGTCGACCGCCGACGCCCGGGGCAGGCGCCGGTATCGTTCACGGGGTTCAGGGTGGCACCGCCGCCCGAAGCAGGCGGGTTGCGTGTCACCACCGTAACCGCTTGTGAAGCCCTGCACAAAGTCGGTGAATTCAGTCACTCGAGGGCACACGGGACCAAACCTCGTTCGCCCCATTCAACCCGCAATGGTCGGTGATATTCCACACAACGCGCCGGAAGCCGGACCTCCGGCCGGTCAGCGCGACAAATCCGCTCGTAACCGGGGCTCGTCGACATCGAGATAGCTGTGTTCACGGCCGTCGAGCAGCACGACCGGCAGCCGATCACCGAATTCCGCGCGCAGTGCCGGATCGGTCGCCGCGGCCTCGTCCACATCGACCGTGCTCGGCGCGATCCCGTAATCGGCACAAATCACCCGCAGTTGTTCGAGTGCCACGTCGCACATCCCACAACCGTTCCTTGTCAACAGAGTCACCGAATGCGTGGAGTCGCTCACGACGCCACCTCGCTGCCGCTCGTTGTCGTCGTGCGCGACGCGCGCTGTTTCTGTGATTCGTTCGCAAGCTCGCTCATGTACCAATTAAACGGTCAGTGCCCTGGGCTAGTGTGGGTGTGTTCGCGCGGACGGGCGGAGGTACTGGTGCCGGAACGATCGAAAGAGGCGAGGACGGGGTTCATCGCAGGGAGGTTCGGCGAATTCCCGGCGCGCTGGGGTCAGGGACTGTCCGATCAGTTCACGCGCATCGCCCGCAGCCCGTTCGGGCCCAGCGAGGAGGAGGTGCGGGCCAACCTCGCCGGTGAGGCCAGCGCCGACGCCGCCCTCGCCCTGCACGACGCCGAACTGGCCGAAGCCGGTGGGGGTCAGGCGGATTCGGAGGCGCCGCGCGATCTCACCGCGGCCGCGTTCTTCGATGTCGACAACACCATGGTGCAGGGCGCGTCGATCGTGCACTTCGCCCGCGGACTGGCCGCGCGCAAGTATTTCAAGACCTCCGATCTGGTCGACATCGCCTGGAAGCAGGTCAAATTCCGGGTCACCGGCAAGGAGAACAAGGGTGATATGACCAGCGGCAAGGAGAAGGCCCTGGCGTTCATCGCCGGTCGCTCCACCGCCGAACTGGCCGCCCTCGGCGAGGAGATCTACGACGAGATCATCGCCGACAAGATCTGGCCGGGCACCCGCGCGCTGGCGCAGATGCATCTCGATGCCGGACAACAGGTGTGGCTGGTCACGGCCACCCCGGTCGAATTGGCGCAGGTGATCGCGAAACGTCTCGGACTCACCGGCGCGCTGGGCACGGTCGCCGAGAGCGAGGACGGGCTGTTCACCGGCCGGCTGGTCGGCGATATCCTGCACGGCCTGGGCAAGGCCCACGCGGTGCGCACGCTCGCGATCCGTGAGGGGCTGAATCTCAAGCGCTGCACCGCGTATTCCGACAGCCACAACGATGTGCCGATGCTGTCGCTGGTCGGCACCGCCGTTGCGATCAATCCGGATTCGGATCTACGCGAGGTGGCCAAGAACCGCGGCTGGGAGATCCGCGATTTCCGTACGGGCCGCAAGGCCGCCAAGATCGGTGTGCCCACAGCGCTCGCACTGGGCGCGGCCGGTGGGGCGGCCGCCGCGGTGCTCACGCGAAAGCGCGACGCGCGCTAGCCCGTAAAGGGGTTGCGGCGCTTGGCAAGCAGTTTGTAGAGGGTCTGCTGGATGGTTTCGCGGACCTGATCGGTGATCTCGAACATGATCATCGGATCGTCGGCCGCCTCGGGCTCGTACGCGCCGGTGGAGATGGGCGTGCCGATTTCGATGTACCACTTGGACGGCAGCGGCATCGCGCCGAGCACGCCCAGATGCGGAAACAGCGGAGTCACCGGGAAATACGGCAGTCCGAGCAGGCGTGCGAGCGGCTTGAGATCGGCGAGTTTGGGATAGATCTCCTCGGATCCGACGATCGAGACCGGAATGATCGGCACGCCGGTCTTGACCGCGGCCGAGACGAATCCGCCGCGCCCGAACCGCTGCAGCTTGTACCGCTCGCCGTAGGGCTTGCCGATTCCCTTGAACCCCTCCGGAAATACTCCGGCCAGCTCACCCGAGCGCAGCAGCCGCTCGGCATCGGCCGGGCAGGCGAGGGTGTGACCGGCCTTGCGCGCCAACCCGCCCAGTACCGGTAGTTCGAAGATCAGATCGGCGGCCAGCAGCCGCAGCGCGCGCTGTTTGGCGTGATTGTCGTGCACGGCCAACTGCAGCATCAATCCGTCCAGCGGCACCACGCCCGCATGATTGCTGACCATCAGCGCGCCGCCGGATTCGGGAATGTTCTCGATTCCGTTGACCTGCACCCGGAACCACAGCTCCGACAGCGGCCGCAGCGCGGGCAGGATCACCGATTCCAGCAGATGTTCGTCCAGGCCGAATTCGTCGACCTGATAATCGCCGGTGAGGCGGCGGCGCGCGAAATCGGCCGTACCCCTGATGCCGCCGGCGACCGTGCCGCGCACCAGATCTCCGAGCGACCGCGGCGGCCGGGGCGACGCCTCGGCCAGTCGATCGGTCAGCGAGGTCACCGGACTCGGCTCCGACACCTCGGGCCAGCGCCGGGCCGGCGGTCGATGCCGCGCTTCGAAGTCGGCATCGTGCAGTTGAATCACCTTGGCCACGTCATTCATTGGTTGCTCCCGCTCCGGCCCCGACCAGGCCGAGAAGTCTCTTCTCTGCAGCGTCGATCCACCGTGGATCGATGACGGGCCGCAACGCTGCGCCCCCGACGAAATCGTCGAATGCCTGCACTGTGGTCCAGCGCGGCTGGAACCCCAGTTCGGTGCGCATCCGGGTGGTGTCCAGACCGCAGCCGAAATGGAAATAATCGATCTGTTCGACCGTGAACTCCCGCATGACCGGACCCATCAGGGACCGGCCCACGGTACGAAATGCCGCATAGGGCACGGGAACCGCGATGCGCCCGGCGCGACGGATGGCCTGCGACAGGGTCAGCGCGCCGTCGCCCGCTACATTGAAGGTGCCGCCGGGCGCGGCGAGCGCGGCGTGCACCAGGGCGGCGATCGCATCCTCCTCGTGCAGCAATTGCAGGCGCGGATCGCGGCCGAAAACGGTCGGCGTGACCGGCGAGCGGAAGTACTGCACGCCGCGACCGGCCAGTCGCGGGCCGACGATCGGCGGGAAGCGCAGGATGGCGGCCGCGATATCCGGGCGACGCCGGGCCAGGCCGCGGACGAAGCCCTCCACCTCGATCACATCGCGGGCAAATTCTCCGCGCGGTGGAGTGCGGGCGCTCATCTCCTCGGTGAACCGCGCGGGATCCTTTGCGCTGCAGCCGTACACCGCCGAGGACGAGCGCACCACGACGCGCCGCACGCTCGGCGCCTTCTGGCAGGCGGCGAACAGCTGCATGGTGCCCAGGACGTTGAAATCCTTCATGGCCGGGCGACCGCCGCTGGACGGCGGTCGCGACAGCACCGCCGGATGTATCACGGTGTCGACCTCGTTCTCGTCGATCACCTTGCGTATCAGGGGATTCCGGATGTCGGCGCGGACGAACTCGGCTCGGCCCATGCGGCGCAACAGCTCTGGGCTGGGCATCCGCGCGTCGACCGCGACCACCCGCTCGATCCCCGAATCGTCGGCCAGCCGAGCGACGGTATTGCCGCCGAAGAACCGGCTCGCACCGGTCACCAGTACGACCTTGGGCGTATGCCCGTCCCGCACGCTCGAACCCACGCCGGATCCCACCTGCCAAGCCCCCGAGTTGCCTATTCCCGCTTTCCAGCGTAGCCCCTGACATGTGGGGCATCGACGGCTTTAACCAGGTTCTAACGATGACTTCCATCACCGGAAACGAAAAGCCTTTTAAACAGTCTGGTTTCAAAGCGAAAGGCCCGCCACCGATTCGGTGACGAGCCTCCAGCTAACCTCGCGCTTACTTGCCGAGTTTGCGACGCTGCACGCGAGTACGGCGAAGCAGCTTGCGGTGCTTCTTCTTCGACATGCGCTTACGACGCTTCTTGATCACAGAACCCATAGGGTTGTTCCTCGCGTTCTCTCTCTACCTCGGCGCGCACGCCGGTTACGTACGCCCATCGTGTTCAGCGGTCTGCGCACCGCTCGAGTCCGTCCCAGTGTCCGCCGCCGATGCGACCCATGCCACCGGCAGGCAACACAACGGTGGTTCATCGTACCGGGCCAACCATGAGCGAACGAAACGGGGACCGGGGTCGACCTGTTACTCGCGAGCGCAGGCACCACGAACCGGCCGAGGCTCAGGGGCTGCCTCGGCCGGTCGCGGTGGCGGGCCTCAGCCCGCGTCGAAGTAGGACGTTTGCAGGTAGTCGTGCACCGCCTTGGCGTGTACACGGAACGAACGGCCTACTCGGACGGCGGGCAATTCGCCCGAATGCACCAACCGATACACCGTCATCTTGGAAACCCGCATCAGATTCGCCACTTCGGCGACGGTGAGGAACTGGGTTCCTCCGCCGAATACGGGTCCCGAATTCGCAGAGCTGTTTCCAGACATCATTGCGCCATTGACCTCCGGCACGTCCGCGCCGCCGGCTTCCCCACCGGCGGAACAGACACGCACGTGCTCCTTGCAGCTTAGCGGGACCAGTGGGATTACTGCGACGGGTGGGAGAAATAGGATTCGCCGCGCCGGAACCTCCCGGTCAGGCTGCGTTTACCGGCGGCACGAGCGACGACACGATAGGTCAGGCCTCCGGCGAGCCCTGTTCGACCGAGCGACGCCTGGCCGCGTGCAGCGCCTCGATGAAGGCCGAACGGACTCCCGCACGCTCGAGTTCGCGCACCGCCGCGGCCGTGGTCCCGGCCGGGGAGGTGACCGCGGCGCGCAGTTCCGCCGCCTCCTGCTCGGACTCGTCGAGCAGCGCGGCCGAACCGAGCATGGTCTGCACGACCAGCTGGGTCGCCACATCGCGGCTCAGCCCGAGGCCCACCGAGGCCTCCACCATCGCCTCGACGACCAGGAAGAAATAGGCCGGACCCGAACCCGATACCGCGGTCACCGCGTCCATCTGCGATTCGGCGACCGTCACCACCTTGCCGACCGATTCCAGCACCTCGGTGGCCAACTCCAGCTGATCCTTCTTGGCGTAGCGGCCGGGCGCGATCGCGCTCATCCCCTGGCCGACCAGCATCGGCGTATTCGACATGACCCGCACGACCGGGAACCCCGCGGGCAGTTTCGCCTCGAACCGGCTCGTCGGCACGCCCGCGGCCAGCGTCATCAGCACCTGATCGCGGTCGTTATCGATCTCGATCTTGCCCAATTCGGACATGACGCCGTCGACGTCGTGCGGCTTCACCGCGACCACCACCAAATCGGTTCCGTTGGCGGCCTCGGCGACGGAATCGGTGACCCGGATCCCGAACCGCTCGGCCAGAAACTCGGCCCGCGCCGACATCGTCTCGACGACGACCAGATCCTTGGCGGCCCGCCCGGATTCGAGCAGGCCGGCGATCAACGCCTCGCCGATCCGTCCGCCGCCGATCACCGCAATTCTCGTCATGGCGACTAAGGCTATCCGCGTGCCGACGCGACGCGTCAAGCACACTCGGCGCGAGCGGTCAGCGCGGCAGCGGAATCAGCGCGAGCTGACGTGATTGCGCGACCACCGCGCCGGTGGAGTCGAGAACGAGCTGATCCTCGTCGAACATCCGCTCACCGATCGCATGCGTGGTCGCGATGACCCGCAGCCAGCCCGGGGCCGGACGACGACGCAGATAGGTCGTCATCTGAACCGTCGGCGCCCAGCCGAACCGGCCCAGATTCTGCGATACCGGCGGGCTCATATCCCCGGCCATCATGGCGAACCAGGCGGATACATCCGGATCGCTCTCATCACCCGGACGCGGACGGATCCACAGCCGCAGTCGCGGCTCACCCTGTTCACCCGCGAGGAAGTGCGCCCAACTCGGATCGATCGCCACCGAGGCCCCCTGCGCCACATGCACGATCCGGCCCATCGGCGAATCGGGTGAGTAGGCGATCGCGTCCGGGGTCGGCTCGGCGGGCATATCGGTATAGCTGTCGGGGGCGTAGACCGGCGCGGCCTCGTCGAGGTGGCCGAAGGTGAACGCGGAGTGCACCAGCGTGCGGCCGCCCTGGATCAGGCCGACGTCGACCAGGCAGATCTGCCGACCGGTCTTACGAATGCGGACCTCGTAGTCCACCTCACCCGGATCCGGCGCGCCGAGAAAATCGGTGCCCGCCGAGATCGCGAACATCTCCGCCGCCTCGGGATGCGCGGTCCGCAGCCAGCGCGTCGCCGCCGCGGCGCTGCTCGCGACCATCGTCCCGCCGTGCACCTTGGGGCCGATCGTCCAGATCGGATCGATCGTGCCTCGATAGCGGCCGATTCCGTCCTCGGACGACAGCTCGTCCAGCGCGCATACGCGACCGAAGGGCGCGGCGTCCAGACCGGATTCGTCCAGATCCCGCTCGATGGCCAGTTCCGTCACCCACAGCTCCTTTCGACGCCCCCGGTCTTTCTACACTGTATAAGTGTCACCGAAGGTCACCGGATTCGGCCGATGATGTGACGAAGACCCCGTCGATCAGCTGCGCTGCGCCCCGGTGGGCTCGGGTGCGCGGACGGGTCGCAGATTGTCGAGATGGGTGCGCGCGAAGGTCAGCGCCCGGTGCAGCATGGCCGCCCGGTCGAGGGTGGTGCGGGCGTTCTGGGTGTTCACCTCGATGACGACCTGACCGCGAAAACCGTTGCGCACCAGAGATTCACAGACCTCGGCGCAGGGCTGAGCACCCTCGCCGGGTATGAGGTGCTCGTCGTGGGCCGCACCGTTGCCGTCGGCCAGATGCAGATGCGTCAGACCCGAACCCATGCGCGCGGCCAGCTCCCGGGCGTCCATACCCGCGGTGGCGGTATGCGACAGATCGAGGGTGTAGTGCCGGAAGCCGGTATCGGTCGGATCGTAGGACGGACTGAACGCGGTCAGCGAAGGTCCCGGTCCCCCACGACGTTCCAGACGCCGCGCCGAACCCGAACGCCGACCGAACAGGGTGTCGGCGCGCATGGGGAACATATTCTCGACCGCGACCGCGACCGGACTGTTGTCCTCGAGCCGCGCGACCTGCGCGGCGAAGCCCTCGGCATAGCGACGCTGCCAGCGAAACGGCGGATGCACCACCACGGTCGCGGCATCCAGCGCCTCGGCGGTGTGCACGCTGCGCTCGAGTTTGGCGATCGGATCGGCGCCCCAGACCCGTTGGGAGATCAGCAGACACGGCGCGTGGATCGCGAGCACCGGAATCTCGTAGCGGCGCACATAGGATTGCACGGTGGCGATGCTCTGACTGGCCGGTTCGGCCCAGACCATCAATTCGACACCGTCGTAACCCAGTTCGGCGGCGTACCGGAAGGCCGCCTCGGTATTTTCCGGATATACCGAGGCCGTCGACAAACCAACCCGAATCATGTTCCCCGCCTGGCTGTTACCCACGGCTGCTCCCTGGCTCAGTTGGTACTGAGTAAGAAGGCTAGCGGTCCGAGCGTCACGAAGATGCCCACGACGACGGCGATCACAGTGCTGAAGATGTCGTCGGTGCGGCGCAGTACCCGAACCAGGGCGACCAGTCCGAGGATCACCACCATCGCCAGCAGCAGGGCGACGAAGGGCAGCAGATCCCACATCTTCTCGAAACCCTTGAACAGCAACATTCCCGCGACCGCCGCGCCGACGGCCTGGCCGCCGAGGATCATCCACTGTTTGCGGTTCTCGTCCTCGGTCGCCTTGCGCGCCACGCGCGAACGGCGGGACACGGGGGTGCGGGTCCGGGTGGTCCGTCGGCGGGTGGGTTCGGCGTCCGGCTCGTCGTCCTCGACGTCGTCGCGCTCGGAATCGAGCGGGCGCAGCAGTTCGGTGCGATGTTCGACATCCTCGAGCACATCCGCGCCGCCGCGGCGCGGGCCGCGTTCGCCCGGACCGCCCATACCGCGACGATCGCCGCGCTCGGCCGCGTCGCGCATGAGATCTCCGGCGACCGTGGGACCGGCGAGCAGCTGCTGATCGCGATTGGCCGCCTGCCAGGCCGCGGTCGGGGGCTGATCCTCCGGTGCGGGGCGGCCGTTGCGCGCGGGGCGATCGGGTTCGGGCGGAGTTGGTCTTCGGGCCGACCACGCGGGCAGGCCGGGCTGGGGCGGACCCGGTTGGGGCGGGCCGTCCACACCGTTGCGACGGCCGCCACGCAGCAGTCCGCCGCGATCGGGGCCGCCGCGATCCGGACGATCGGGAGCGCGTTCGGGACCGCGATCGAGTCCACGCTCCGGGCCCAGATCGAATCCGCCGAAGCCCCGTTCCGCGGACCGATCCCGGCGGACCGACGCGGGCGGCGAATCCGGCAGCGGCGCACGCGGATTCGGCTCGGGCGCCCGGGTGGGCGCCCAGGCCTGGGTCGGCGGGCCGACAGTGTCGTTCTGCGGCAACGGCCCTCGATACGGCCGCACCTCGGTGGTCTCCTCATCGGATTCGCGACGCCGACGCCGACCGCTCGCGGGTGCGTCGAGACCCGGCGCCGGGGCGTGCGAATTCGCGGCGGCCTGCGCGGCCTCCTGCGCCTCGAGCGCCTCCATCCGCTCGCGCCGCGCGCGTCGCCCGCCCGACGAGGGGGCCTGCGCGGCCGGTGAGGGCGGCCAGCCGAGTTCCGCGCTGTCCCGCGAATCGGGCACGGCGGGAGCGGAATAGGAACGTGGTTCGTACGACGGTGGATCGTAGGAGGGCGGTTCGTAGGAGGGTGGATCGTAGCTGGGCGTCGCGCTCGCGCCGTTGTGCGAGAGCGGATCGTAGTAGGAGATGGGCCCCGAAACCGGCGAATGCGACGGCTCGACCGGCGTCGACAGCGGGAAGGGCGGAATAGCCGGCGACTCGTCGGGTTCGGGCGCCGCGTGCGCGGAGGAACCCTCGGGTACGGCCGGGAGATCGCCGGTCAGATCGGTCACCGCGATACCGCGACCGCCGCGACGACGGCGGCCGCCGCTGCTGGACGGGACGCCCTGGCCGTTGCGGGCCAGTAGTTCGGCGACCGACAGCTGGTTCGATTCGTCACTCATCGCGACACCGTTTCAGTCGGGCCAGGAACCCCTTTGGGTCGGCCGTTGGCCGCATTGGGTTCGCTCTCGAGGTCGGTATCCAGTTTGCGCAGGATCAGTCCCTCTCGCAGCGCCCAGGGGCAAATTTCGAGAGTATCCAGCGATAACGCCCGCATACTCGCCTCCGCGACCAATGCGCCGGCCACCAACTGCTGTGACCGATCGGAGCTGACGCCCTCCAATTCCGCCCGGTCCGCGGCGGTCATCCGGGAGATGAACGCGATCAGCTGCCGCAGACCGGAACTGGTGAGGATACGCCGTTCCCGGGGTCCCGCGGCAGAGGGGGCGGCGCCGGTCAGCCGGGCCAGGGTGCGGAAGGTTTTCGAGGTTCCCACGGCCAGATCGGGGCGGCCGGGTTCGAGCAGCTGCTTCGCCGGGATGACCATCTCGGCGTCGAGCCAGTCGCGCAGCACCCCGACCCGGCGCTTACCGGGCGGATCCTCGCGCAGCCAGTCGCGGGTGAGTCGCCCCGCGCCGAGCGGCAGCGACAGGGCCACATCCGGCGCCTCGTCGCAGCCGTTGCTCATCTCGAGCGAGCCGCCGCCGATATCGAGATTCAGGATGCGCCCGGCGCTCCAGCCGTACCAGCGCCGGACGGCGAGGAAGGTCAGCCGCGCCTCGTCGGCGCCCGACAGCACCCGCAGCTCCACCCCGGTCTCGCGGCGGACCTGGGCCAGCACGGCATCGGAATTGGCGGCCTCGCGCACCGCGGAGGTGGCGAACGGCATCAGCTGAATGCAGCCGGAAGTCTTTGCGATACTGGCGAATTCGGCCACCGTCTTGGTCAGCCGGTGGGCTCCCTCGGGCGTGATGCAACCCTCGTCGTCGATATTCTCCGACAGGCGCAGGGTCGCCTTGGTCGAACTCATCGGCATCGGGTGGCCACCCCGATGCGCGTCCACCACGAGCAGGTGGACGGTATTGCTTCCCACATCGAGCACACCGAGCCGCACATAGACACGGTACTGGGTGCGGCACCTCCCCCGGGCAACTCCGCGACAGCAAGGCCCCGTGACGGCGCTCGAGCGGCGGGAACTGTTAGCGTCTGGCGATGTGACGGTAGGAGCATCCGCGAGCGGTCCGACCGGGCTGCGACCAGCGGCGAAGATCGATCCCAGTCCGGAGGTCGATCTCGACTTCCCTCGGGAGTGGATCGAATTCGTCGATCCGGCAAATCAAGAGCACACGATCGTCGCCGACCTGACGTGGCTGCTGTCGCGCTGGACGTGCGTATTCGGCACGCCCGCCTGTCAGGGCATCATCGAGGGCCGCCCCGATGACGGTTGCTGTTCGCACGGCGCGTTCCTCTGCGACGACGACGATCGCAAGAAGCTGCAGAAGGCTGTGAAAATGCTCACACCGCAGGACTGGCAGCTGATGGACGAGGCGCGCGACGCCAGCGGAAAGGTCCGCAAGAAGCACTATCTCGAGGAGGACGAGCTCGACGACGAGCCCGCGATCCGCACCCGCCGCTACGACGGCGCCTGCATCTTCCTCAACCGCCCGGGTTTCGCCGGTGGCATCGGCTGCGCCCTGCATTCCATGGCCCTGCGCACCGGACTCGAACCGCTGACCGTGAAACCCGAGGTCTGCTGGCAGCTGCCGATCCGCCGCACCCAGGACTGGGTGGAGCGGCCCGACGGCGAGGAGATTCTGCGCACGGTCATCACCGAATACGACCGCCGCGGATGGGGTCCGGGCGGTGAGGATCTGCACTGGTACTGCAGCGGCTCCCCCGACGCCCATGTCGGCTCCCGCCCGGTCTGGCAGTCCTACGCCCCCGAACTCGTCGAACTCATCGGCCAGCCCGCCTACGACGAATTGGCCCGGCACTGCAAACGCCGGGAGGGCTTGGGGCTGATCGCGATCCATCCGGCCACGATGGTGGCGGACGAGCGTACCCATGGGAATACCCAGCGCGACAACTGATTTCGTAGGTACATGGGTAACTCACCGGGAACGCCCAAGAGCCGTCCCGTTACCGACGCAGGACCTGTGACCGAGCCGAGCGGCGCCGACTCGTATGGCCAGAAACGCGGGGAGGCGGTGCAGCGCGCTCATCTTCTGCTGATCTCCGGTAGCACGCGCCCCGGCTCGTCCAATACCGCCGCGCTGCGGGCCGTCGCGACGGTCGCGCCCGGGGATATTTCGACCGAGCTGTATACCGGCCTGGAGAAACTGCCCGCCTTCGTACCCGGCGATCAGCCGTCACCGCCCGCGGTGGCCGAATTGCGCGAGCGATTGGCCGCCGCGGATGCGGTGCTGTTCTGTACGCCCGAATACGCCGGCCTGATTCCGGGCAGCCTGAAGAATCTGCTCGAGTGGACCGTCGGCACGGCCGATCTGTACGAAAAGCCCGTGGCGTGGATCAATGTCGCCGCGCCGGGCCGAGGCGAGGGCGCGATCGAATCGCTGCGCACCGTACTCGGATATGTGGGCGCGACGATCATCGACAATGCGTGCGTCCGAATCACCGTGCCGCACGGCGCGGTCGAATCCGACGGCACGGTGTCCGATTCGAATGTGCGCGCGGAATTGGCCGCCACGATTACCGCGATCGGCAAATATCTGGACCGCTGACCAGACACTGCCTCGCCATGAAAGATTCACCTCGACGTGGTAGGCATCATGTCCATGATGAGGAAATTCTTGGCCACGGCCGCCCTGGCCGCGGGCGCCGCGCTGGCTGTCGTCCCCGCCGCGCACGCCGACCCCAACACCGATCCCAACAGCTACTCGTTGCAGAACGAGAACTTCGTCGTCTACACCGATCCGGCCGTCCTGCAGGCGAAGGAGGCCGGTAAGCAGGTCATCGTGAGCCCGTACGGCACCTCGCGGCCGATCGCCTGCCACGACGTCCCCGCCGGCGCGCCGGTGGACGACTGCTGGCAGCGCGACGACTTCGGCTGGTTCCCGCTGTCGAAGACCGAGCTGCCGCAGATCGGCACCGCCTGGGTGCACGTCGTCTAGTCGGACCGCCCGTCGCGGATCGTCGATACCGCGGCGGGCAAAATTAGCTATGTAATAGCTGATCGTTATCGCGCGATAGGAGGAGCATGAAGAAGTCGATCCTCGTCGCCGCGGCGATAGCCGCCGGCGCTGTCATGTTCGTCGCCCCGGTCGCCAACGCGGATCCGTCCCCGGACGATCCGTACGGCTGGAACGCCTATCAGGACCGGACCGATTCGTTCGTCTCGCCCCTTGACCCCGGCGCGTATTTCGATCCCGCCAAGGTCTACAAATCGCTGCTGATCAGCCCGTACGGCACCAGTCATTACATCGAGTGCCGCGGTGACGGGCATTACGTCAAGATGCACGACTGCCGGCAGTACGACGACAACGGCAATCCGCACAACCTGAACCTGGTGGCGAATCCGATTCGCCCCCTGTACATCTACAACTGATTTCCAGACCGGAAACCGCGGCCGCCGAGGGGCGGCCGCGGTTTTCGCTGTATCCGATCAGGCCTCGAGCTTGTAACCCAGCCCGCGCACGGTCACCAGATGCTCCGGCTTGGCCGGATCCGCCTCGATCTTCGAACGCAGCCGCTTCACATGCACATCGAGGGTCTTGGTGTCGCCGACATAGTCCGCGCCCCAGACTCGATCGATGAGCTGGCCGCGGGTCAGCACCCGGCCGGAATTGCGCAGCAGATATTCGAGCAGATCGAATTCCTTGAGCGGCAGGGTGACCGGCTTGCCGTTCACCTGCACGGTGTGCCGATCGACATCCATGCGCACCGGCCCCGCCTCCAGTACGCCGCTCTCGTTCGAGCCGTCGACATCCTCACCGGCGCCGCGGCGCAGCACGGCGCGAATGCGCGCGATCAACTCGCGCGACGAATACGGCTTGGTGACGTAATCGTCGGCGCCGAGCTCCAACCCGACCACCTTGTCGATCTCGCTGTCGCGGGCGGTCACCATGATCACCGGAACGCTGCTGCGCGTCCGCAGCTGCTTGCACACATCGGTGCCGCTCATGCCGGGCAGCATGAGGTCGAGCAGCACGATATCGGCGCCCGAGCGGTCGAATTCGGCCAGCGCGGACGGGCCGTCGCCGACTACCGTGACCTCGAACCCCTCCTTGCGCAGCAGAAATGCGAGCGGATCGGCCAGCGACTCCTCGTCCTCGACGATCAGGACACTCGTCATCGGGTTGCCTCCACACCATTGGGTCTGGCCCGCCCTGCGGGGCGCGGACCTGTTTCCTTCTTGCCCACCTGGATGGCGGTGGGGCCCTTTTTCTCCGCCGGGTTGACGGAATTCTGGTCGTCGGTTTCGACCGCGGGGATGCGCAGCGTGAACGTCGAGCCGGTCCCCAGCTTGCTCCACAGGGTGATTTCACCGTTGTGATTGGCGGCCACGTGTTTGACGATAGCCAGGCCGAGACCGGTCCCGCCGGTGGCTCGCGAACGGGCCTTGTCGGCGCGGAAAAAGCGCTCGAACACCCGCTCCTGATCCTCTTTGGCGATTCCGATACCGCGGTCGGTGACCGCGACGTTCACATGTCCGCCGCGCAGCGATCGGCTCACCGAGACGTGCGATCCCTTGGGCGAATAGTTGATGGCGTTCTCGACCAGATTCGACAGCGCGGTCACCAGCAGCGTCTCGTCGCCGAGCATTTCCAAACCGCTGTTGCGATCGGTGCTCACGGTGATTCCGGCGGCCTCGGCCGCGGTGCGTGAGCGCTCGATGGCCGCATTGACCACGGTATCCACATCGACGGCCTCGAGCTGCGGCAGTTTCTCCGCGCCCTGCAGCCGCGACAGCGCGATCAATTCGGTGACCATCTTGCCCATGCGCCGGGTCTCGCCCAGCAGGCGCTCGCCGAAATGGCGCACCGAATCCGGATCGTCGGCCGATTCCATCAGGGCCTCGGCCAGCAGGCTCATCGCGCCGACGGGCGTCTTGAGTTCGTGGCTGACATTGGCCACGAAATCGCGCCGGGTCGCCTCCATCCGCGCCTGTTCGGAATCGTCGTCGGCGAACAGCACAACGAAGCTGGAACCCTCGCGCGAGAGCGGCCGGGCCACACCGCGCACGGCGATGCGCCCGCGCCCGGGCACCGGATGTTTGGCGGTCACGTCGAAGTCGGCGCTCTCGCCCGAGGCGATGACCTTCTCCACCGCGGCCCACGCGCGCTCGTCGAGCAGCCGGTCCTTGACCAGGCCGAGCTCCTCGGCTCGCGGATTCACCAGCACCACATCGCGATATTCGTCGACGACCGCGATACCGCTCTCCGAGGCGAGCACGATCAGATCGAGCACCTGGGACATGGTCAGCCCCGTATCGGCCTCGCGGCGCTGGGCCTGACGGGCATTGACGTAAGGGATGAGCAGACCACCGACGGCCAGACCTACGACGGCCGCGAGAATTGCCAGCAGCACGGCCTGGGGAACGCTCACAATTGAATCGTACGATCGCGGAAGCGCTCACCAAGTCCGGGTTCGCGAAGTTTCGCGCAGGTCACGGGGGCTTATGCGGTTGTTAGCCGGGTGTTTACGCAGAGTTCGGCCTGTCCGGAGGCGATTCCGGACGGCGGTTCTGCCCGCGTATCACGATCTCGCGGGCACTTTTCCTTGCGGCACCGCTCATCTCACCAGTGCGCGAAGCCGACGTGAACTGTGATCCATTGTGCCGCGCGCAGTGGCCGACACCGCAGCCGAGGAAGACTGTGATATGCGCCTCATTCGTCGCGACTGGTCTCATTCCTCGTCGAGCCCGGCCAGCCCCGCGCTGACGGATTCGCCGTGCTCACGCACCCATTCTCCCAGGGCGTACAGCGGACCGAGCAGATCTCTTCCCGCCGCGGTCAATTCGTATTCCACCCGGGGCGGGGCCTCGGCGTAGCGATGCCGCTGCACCAGCCGCATGGCCTGCATGCGCCGCAGGGTCTGGGTGAGCATCTTCTGGCTGATGCCGCCGATCGTCTCGCGCAGCTCACCCGGGCGCATCGGGCCGTTGCGCAGCGCGTACACGATCACCGCCAGCCAGGAGTTGCCGAACAGATCCATACCGAGCCGGGCCGGGCAGTCGGCCACGAAATCACCATAGGGCGGAAACGTCACCCCTGTTGTCGTCACCGTTCCAGCTTGCCGGATCCATTGCGCACCCGGGGGTGCCCATCGGAACTTCTAGCGTCGGCTCCGACATCCGTCGAACAAGGAGTTGCCATGAGAATCGGAATAGTCGGCGCGGGCGGGATGGCTCGGGCGCTGGGCGGCGGCTGGGCCGCGGCCGGGCACGAGATCGTCGTCGGCGCACGGGATTCGGCCCGGGCGCGGGATGCGGCCGCGGCCATCGGCCACGGCGCTCGCGGGGAAACCATCGCCGCCGCAGCCGAATTCGGCGAGGCGGTACTGCTCGCGGTGCCGGTCGCCGCCTTGACCGAGGTACTCACCGCGACCGGACCGCTGACCGGTCGCACGGTGATCGACTGCACCAATGCGTTCGAACCGGATACCGGCGGCTTCGTACTGTCGGAACCGGCCGTCGCCGAACGCATCTCGGCGACCGTGCCCGAGGCGCGGGTGGTGAAGGCGTTCAATCTCTGCGCCGCCGAGGTCTGGGCGTCGCCGGAGCGGGTGTTCGAGGGCCGTCGCCTGGTCGTTCCGCTGTGCGGCGACGATCCGGCGGCCGTCGCGCGCGTGGCGGCCCTCACCGAGGATCTGAAGCTGACCCCGGCGCGCGGCGGCGGTCTCGCCCAGGCCCGCTATCTGGAGGCGACCGGCGCGTTCCTCGTCGGACTCTGGTTCGGCGGCACCGATATTCGCGCCGTCTTCCCGCCGATCGAGGCCGCGTTCACCGAGCCGGACCACGCCTGACACAGGAAAAGTCCCGGGGCGCACGCCGTTGTGCGCGCCCGGGACAGCCGGGGAGCGACGGAACTACCAGCCCGTATTGCCGCGGACGGGGATGTTCACGAAGCTCGGGGCATTCGGATCCAGTTGCAGGTGTTCGGGTTTCAGGCCGGTGTCGGCCAGCATCGGGCCGATCGGCAGGCCCTTGGGGAAGTTGCCCGCGAACACATCGATGCGCAGCCGGTGGCCGGGCGCGAGGACGGCCTGGGTTCCGGACAGGGCGATATCGAGCGTGGTCGCCTCACCCGGCACCGTCGGCTGACGCCGCGCCAGCGAATCGTAGGGACGCGGATCGGTGTAGTCGCCGTTGGCCGAACGCGCGCTGGCCGAATCGTCGATCTCCCGCAGTGAGGCCATCAGCTGACCCGACGACAACACCGTCGATTGCCCGTCCGGCGCGACATCGTTGACCGTCACCGTCCAGTAGCCGTCGGTGGCGTCCTGAACCGTGTTGAGCCGCACCGCGATCGGGCCGGAGATGGTGGTGGCGTCGGCGACGGGCGCGCTGGTGAAGGTGAGCCCGTTGGATTCCGCGATCCGCGAATCCTCACCGCAGGCGTTGATGATCGACAGGATGCCCGCGGTGCCCTGGGCGGCGTCGTTGGAGCACAGCGTGCTCAGCCCCGGCGCGACCGTCAGCCGCGTGCTGTCCCCGTCCGGATCGACGGTCAGCGAACCGTCGTAGAGGCTGTTGGCGGTGCCGCTTCGGTTGGCGGACAGATACATTCGCCGATAGCCACCGGCCTCCTCGGCGGGCGCGGAGGCCCCGAAGCCCGCCTGGGTGGCCCAGCCGCCCGTACCCTGCTGATACAGCGTCACCGGCCCATAGCCGTCGATGCCGTTATCGATTCCCTTGAGCCACTTGTCGAACCACGCGCGCTGCAGCACATCCAGCCGCGGCGGCAGGCCCGGCTTACCGTAGTCGTTGCCCGAGTTCAGGTGATAGGTGTTGCCCATCAGCAGCTGCTTCTCGCCGGGCGGCAGCGGAATGTCGTTGTAGATCTTGGATTCGGAGTAGGTGAACAGGTCGTGCCAGCCGCCGACGACGAAGGTCGGCACCTGCACCCGGCTCGGATCGCCCAGCCACGCTTGGCGTTCGGAGCTGAAGTCGGTCAGCATGCCCTTCACCCGCGGGTCCAGATCGTCCATGCGCACGCTGGCATACGCGTTGAGCAGTACGTCCATATAGGTCAGCGGGCTCGCGGCGCGATCGGCCAGCCACTGGGTGTCGAATTTGCCCTGCAGCAGCGACTGCACATCGGGCACCCACTTGGTGGTGTTGATCGCGGTGAGCCACAACGGAATGAAGGTCAGACCGAAACCGCCGCCGGGCGCGAGCACATCCTGGACCAGATCGCTGCCCGGGACGATGGGGAAGATCGCCTTGAGCGCGGGCGGACGCTTCTCGGCGGCCTGCATCTGGTTGATGGCCGAGTAGGAGATGCCGCTCATGCCGACATTGCCGTCGGACCAGGGCTGACGCGAGGCCCAGTCGATCACCTCGACCGAATCCTGCTGTTCGCGCTGGCGCAACATATCCCATTCGCCCTGGGAGAATCCGGTGCCGCGGGTATCGACGACGACCTGGGCGTAACCGCTCTTGATCAGCTGCCGGTCGACCGAGAAGTTGCGCAGTTCACCGCCGCCGAAGGCTTTGGTCAGATCGGTGACGCCCGACAGGGGCGTACCGCTGAAGTCGATCTGCCGCAACAGATTCAGCAGCAGATCCGACAGGCCCGGAATCGAGCCCGCGTGGTCGGCGAGATTGCTGACCAGCTTGGTGTACGGGGTCAGGTTCACCACGACCGGTGTCTGCGTATCGATCGGACGGCCCGAGGCATCCGCGGGGCGATAGACATTCGCCTTCAGCACGGTGCCGTCACTCATCGTGATCGGCACATCCCACTGGATATTGATATTCGGGTACTGCTGCGGGCCGTCCTCGGTGGCGGTCCACGCCGCACCTGCCGCTCCCCCGTCCGCTCCGGTCGACACCGGTGCGGCGCTCGCGGTGCCCGGACCCAAGA
Organism: Nocardia pseudobrasiliensis NBRC 108224; assembly: GCF_001613105.1. Classification (GTDB taxonomy): domain Bacteria; phylum Actinomycetota; class Actinomycetes; order Mycobacteriales; family Mycobacteriaceae; genus Nocardia; species Nocardia pseudobrasiliensis. The sequence goes on from NZ_BDBS01000023.1 coordinate 106,010, forward strand.
ACGGAAGGGTGACGGTGGTGGCCACCGCGGCCACTGTGACGCGCAGCGCGTACTTCATCGGACGTGATCCACCTCTCGCAATGGTCGAACGTCCGAGAGCCTAACTACCCGTTAGTAAGTTGCAAACCCTCGGTTACACCAACTGCAACCGATTTCTCTCAAAGCCTCAACTCGATACAAGGGCGGCGCTGACCTGGCGGATTGCCTACCGAAAGTTGTCCGGACCACTTCCCACCGGCCCGTATGTGACTGCCGCCACCCCTTTAGCAAGATCGCTTAGCAGATATAGCAATGCCATAGCTACGGTCGCGTAGGAGTGATCAGTCTCACTGCTATCGAGAGACGGTGGCGACCGCAGGCCGCCACCGAACTCGTTCAGGACAGTCGGAAGCCGGAGCCCGGCCCGCCCGTGCGGTCGATATCGCGCAGCACGATCTGGATCGTGGTGGCGGCGTCGGGCTGATGGATGACATCACCCGCGCCCTGGCAGGACGGCAGCGGCACGGTCACCGGGCCGACCTGGAAGTCCTTACCCGCCACGACCATTCCGACCAGCTGATCCCCGCGCAGCACCGGCGCGCCGGAGTCGCCGTGATCGGCGCAGACATGGCTGGCGAACCAGGCCTGATGGGTTTCCCAGACGATGCCGCAGGTGAAGCCGGTGGTGCGGCCGTTCTTGCAGACGTTGTCGCCGACGCCCGGTCCGGCGGCCACGCCGTTGATCACCGACTGGGTCACCTGCCGCGTCGCGACCACACGCGTGGCATCGAATTCGATGACGGCCCAGTCCAAATCCTCGCTCCTGGCGGTGACGCGGCCGACCACACCGGCGTGCGGATCGTATTCGGCCAGCAGGCGGGAACCGATCTGACCGCAGTGTCCGGCGGTCAGGCCGACGAGGCGGTTGTCATGGTCGTAGCCGATGGCCGTAAGAGTGCAGTCGGCGGCCTTCCCGGGATCGTCGAGCTGTTCGACGATGATGCCGGAGCCGCCGCCCAGGGTGACCGGGGCGTCGGCGGCGGCGGTGCCGGTGGTGAATGCGGCGGCGGCCAATGCCGTCACCGTCGCGGCGGCCCAGGAAACGACTCGGGCGCGTCCCGCTGCGAACATATATTCGTCTCTTTCTGCGTGCCCGGCTATCCGGGTGGTGAGGGATCGATCCATCGCCGGGCAGCAACGAGCTCCCCGTGCGATGGAACGAAAGATCCTCTGGCAGAAAGCGTTTCAGCGACAGCCCGACGCTGAACGGCAGGACATTACCAGGGTCGGGTGAACAACGCGGGTTTATTTACCGCCCTGGTTGGCGACCGCGGCCGCACCGGCCGCGGCGGCCTCCGGATCGAGGTACTCGCCGGAACCGACCGGGTGCAGGTTCTCGTCCAGTTCGTAGCGCAGTGGAATGCCGGTGGGGATGTTGAGTCCGGCGATGTCCTCGTCGGAGATGTTCTCCAGGTGCTTGACCAGCGCGCGCAGCGAATTGCCGTGCGCGGCAACGAGAACGGTCTTACCGGCGAGGAGATCCTTGGAGATCGTCGACTCCCAGTAGGGCACCATGCGGGCCACGACATCCTGCAGGCATTCGGTGCGCGGCACGTCGATGCCGTCGTAGCGCGGATCGCCGGCCTGGCTGTACTCGTCGTCGAGTTCGATCTGCGGCGGCGGGGTGTCGTAGCTGCGCCGCCACAGCATGAACTGCTCGTCGCCGTACTTGTCGCGGACCTGGGCCTTGTTCTTGCCCTGCAGCGCGCCGTAGTGGCGCTCGTTGAGACGCCAGTCGCGGACCACCGGGATCCAGTGCCGGTCGGCGGCGTCGAGGGCCAGATTGGCGGTGCTGATCGCGCGGCGCAGCAGGGAGGTGTAGACGATATCGGGCAGGATGCCCCGCTCGGCCAGCAATTCTCCGGCGCGCTTGCCCTCGGCCTGACCCTTATCGGTGAGATGCACGTCCACCCAGCCGGTGAACAGGTTCAGGGCGTTCCATTCGCTCTCGCCGTGGCGCAGCAAAACGAGGGTGTACGTCATGCGGCCATCCTGCCACGATGGCGATACCGCTGCTCACCGGCCCGGCTAGGCGGGCTCGGCCTCTCCGAAGGCGACGATCACGCGGTGCCGACGGCGGCCCATGGGTATGTCGAGGCCGAGTTCGCCGCGGTCGGTGTCGACCTCGCGCACCACGCCACAGCAGCCCTGGAACGGCCCGCGCGGCACGAAAACCACATCCCCTGGGAAGAATTCGACACGCACTCGACTCACGCTAACCGAGAACAGTGAGCTGAACCACAACCGCGGAGCGGTCAGTTTCGGGGGGTTGCCCCGTCTTTACGGGCATGAGCGACAACAGGACCGCGGTGCGGGGCCCAGCCTCCTACTTCCCGTCCATCGAACAGAAGTACGGACGGCCGATCGAGCAGTGGCTGGAGCTGATTCGCGCATCGGAGCTGACCAAGCATATGGAGCTGGTGGCCTGGTTGAAGAGTGAATACGGCCTCGGGCACGGCCATGCCAATGCGCTCGTGGCGCATGTGCGCGCCGCCTGAGTTCAGTCGTATTCGTCGGCGGTGGCGTGCCCGGCCGCCAGCACGCCCGCGCCGACCAGGGTGGCGCCGTTGGTGATTCGCGATTTCAGCACGCGCAGCTCGCGCAGGAATCCGAGCCGGGCGTGCTTCGCGATCGCGGCGCGCATCGGATCCCACAGCGGCGCACCGGATTCGGCGAAGCCGCCGCCGATCACCACCCGATCGATGTCAAGTAGCGCGGCGGCGGAGGAAATCGCCTGTCCCAGTGCGGTGCCCGCGCGTTCCAGGGCGGCGAGCGCAATGGGCTCACCCGCCTGCGCGGCCTGGGACAGCTCGACGCCGGTCGTACCGGACCAGCCCTGTGAACGTGCCCAGCGCACCGAGGACATGCCGCTGGCCACGGCCTCCACACAGCCGACCCCGCCGCACCCGCACGGCTCGTCCCACCCCGGCACCACGATGTGACCGATATGTCCGGCGTTGCCGGTGCGGCCCACCGCGACCCGGCCGTCGATGATGATGCCGCCCCCGATTCCGGAGGAGACGGTCATCGCCAGCCCGTCACGCACTCCGCGCAGATCCCCGATGTGATGTTCGGCCAGCGCCAGACAGGCCCCGTCGACCGCGAATCGAATCACGGCCGCCGGAAACAACTCCTGCACCGAGGCGACGATCGGGAACCCGGAATTCCACTCGGGAATATTCAACGGCGCGGTAACCCCCGACCGCACATCCACCGGCCCCGCCGACCCGATCCCGACCGCCGTCACCCGCTCCCCACCGGCCACCTCGACCAGCAATTCCCGACACGCCTCCCACACCTTCGCCCCCGGCACCGCAACCTGCCGCACCCCCCGCACCTGCCGTCCGGCACGCACAACCCCCGCCGCGAATTTGGTCGCCCCGATATCGAGAGCCAGCACAGTCATCCGAGATCACCTTCCGTCAATGTCCCGGCGAAAAGCATGCCGGGAACATAGAGGGAGCGCCAGGGCCGGGAACATAGAGGGAACGCCAGAGCCCGGAACATAGAGGGAACGCCAGAGCCCGGAACATAGAGGGAACGCCAGAGCCCGGAACATAGAGGGAACGCCAGAGCCCGGAACATAGAGGGAACGCCAGAGCCCGGAACATAGAGGGAACGCTAGGCCCGGGAACATCCGATGAGCGTTAGAGCCGGGAACATCTGATGAGCGCTAGGCCCGGGAACATAAGGGGAGCGCTAGGGTCGCGGTGGGTCAGCCGCCGAGGGCGGTTCGGTAGAAGGATGCGAGGGCTGGGTCTATGGGGTGGGGTTGGGGTTTTCCTTCGGGGGATAGGTGGTTCCAGCGTTGTAGGTTTATTGCGAGGGACATTTGGCGGGTGTGGTCGGCGCTGGTCAGGGATATTGCGCCGCCGCCCCAGACCGAGCCGTCGTGGCCCCAGAAGGTGCCGAGGCCGGGGATTTCCTGGCGGTGCAGGCCGAGGCCGTAGTCGATGGTCTTTCCCTCGAAGGAGATGACCGGGACGGTGCGTTGCATCTGGGCCAGCGACGACGGGCTGATGATTTCTCCCGTGAGCAGCAGGCCGAAGAAGCGGTTCAGATCGGCGACGGTCGAGATCAGCGAGGCGGCGGGGCCCACCCAGGACATATCGAAGACGCTGAAATCCTGTGGCGGGTCGATCATGCCGAACCAGGACTCGTAGAGCTTGGAATGCGGGCCGTCCACATAGGGCCCGGTCGGTAGTTCGGTATCGCGCAGGCCCGCGCGTTCGATGACATCGCGGGTAATGCACTTCTCCGCGCTGGTCCCGGTCACCGCTTCCAGAAGTTGGCACAGGAGAAGGAAATTGGTGTTGGAGTAAACGCCCGGATGTCCACCGGGAGTATCGACCGCGGGCGCGCCGACTCCCATTTCGATCAGTTCGATCGGATGGAACCGCGTGAACCGATTGTCGCGCAGACTCTTCGGCGTCGTACGCGCCATGGCCGGGAATTCGGCCAGGGACGGATAGGCATACGGAAGGTATTCGGCGAGACCGCTGGTGTGATTGATCAGCATTCGTATCGTGATCGCCGCACCGCGTTCTCCCGGAACCAGCGCGGGCAGATAGTGCCCGATGGGCGCGTCCAACTCGATGCGACCCTCGTCGACCTGCCGCAGCACCGCGGCGGCGGTGAAGGATTTGGTGACACTACCGACGCGATGTCGCATATCGGCGGTGACGGGACGGCCGGAGTCGAGGTCGGCCACTCCGGCGGCGCCGCGCCAGATCCGTTCGCCGTCACGCACTTCGGCGAACAGCCCCGGCATTCCCGCGCGGTGGACATTCTCTATCGCGGCATCGAGTTCCGCGGGATCGAGGTCGTATTTCACGACCTCACTATCGGTCGGCCGATGCCACGCCGTATTGGAAAAAAGTTCCCCACGCCCGATGGCGATATCGCGCGACGGTCGGCAGGTGTTGCGCCGTCAATGCCCCAGGCGGCCGCTCGGTGAAAATGGCTACGTCCCGGCACAGATGAGCCTGATCGGTATAGCCGCACGCCGCGGCGACCTCGGCGGCGGGCCGCCCCGCCAGCAGACCGTCGACCGCGCTCCGAAAACGGACCAGCATCGCGAACCGCTTGGGCGTGAGGCCGGTCTGGGCCTCGAATCTCGCCCACAGCCGTTTCCGACTCCAACCGCAGGATTCGGCTAGTGCGGCGACCCTGCCCTGCCCGCGCGAGACGATGATGCGATTCCAGGTCTCGATCACTTCCGGATCCGGCGACGCCGACGGCGATTCGCGTTGTGCCAGAAACGTTTTCGTCAGGTCGAAGCGACACTCCCAGGACGCGGCCTCGGCGAGCCGCTCGCGCAGCGAGGACACCGGAGAACCCCACAGGTCCTCGAGTCCGAGTACCGCGGAGCCCAGATCGGTTGGGGCGACCCCCAATAGCGCACGGGCCCGCAGCGGCGACAGCCGCACCTCGACGCATTCGGCGCGCTCGCCGCGAATTCGCGTCGCCTTGATGGGAAGTCCCGCGACGAAGCCGGTGAGCGTCTGGCGACCATCGGCATTGTCGACGGTCAGCGCGTCGTTCCCGAACCCGATCAACACGGTGACCACGGGGGCTCCGGCAACCCGAAGATCCAGCCCCGCGCCCCCGCGATCGCGGAAGCCGAGCATCGCGACACCGGACATCGGCCCGGCATCGGCCGGACCCGCGAAATCCCACTCTCCCACGCCATCCAGGCTACGGGTGCGCGGTCACTCCTCGACCAGATGCTCGAAGGCGCGCAGATTCTTCAGCGACTCCCCGCGCGACACCCGCCACTTCCATTCGCGGCGAATGGATTCCGCGAAGCCGAGTTCGAGCAGCACATTGAAGTCGGCGTCGACGGCCTCGAGGATCTGACCGAAGATGCGATCGAGTTCGTCGGCGGTCACGGCGTGCGTGGCGACGCGGCCGACCAGGTAGATATCGCCGACGCGGTCGAGTGTGTAGGCGACGCCGTAGAGGCGGCGATTACGGCGCAGCAGGAATTTGTAGACGCCCTCGAAGTTCTCGTCCGGCTTGCGGCAGACGAAGCATTCATGGCGCAGGCCGTGCTTGCCGACGGTCAGCATGACGGTCGTCTTCAGCTTGCGCTCACCGGGCAGCACGACGATGAAGACGTCCTCGCCCTCGCGCGTGTACTCGACCTCCCGATCGCGCAGCGTGTCCTCGATGAGCTGCGCGGTTTCGGGAATCGTTGGCTCGCTCACCGGCGCACCGCTCCTATCCGGCGCCGCCACAGCGCCCGCGACCTGGCTTGATTACTCTCTGCGAGCAACGTACCCGCCAGTCGCGATCGCACACCTCGATGGCCCGACAGCGCCTCGGCATAGCTGTCCAGCAATCCCTCGGCCGTATGTTCCCAGGAGAATTCGGCGGCATGGTCGCGCGCCGCGAGACCCATCCGACCCAGCCGCGCGGGATCGTTCAGCAGCGACCGCAGGGCCGCGGCCCATTCCTCGGTGCTGTGATCGGGCACCAGCAGTCCGGACACCCCATCGCGCACCGCGGTCCCCAGCCCGCCCACATGCGCGGCCAGTACGGGCGTCCCGCTGGCCTGCGCCTCGATCGCGACCAGGCCGAAGGATTCGTTGTAGCTGGGCACCGCCACCAGATCCGCGGCGCGATAGACCTGCACGAGCCGATGCGGCGGCTGCGGCGGCAGGAAGGTCACGCGATCGGCGATCCCGAGGTCGGCGGCCAATTCGATCAGGGCATCGGGACGATCCAGGCCGGTGCCGGACGGACCGCCCACGATCAGCACGCGCAGGGCCCGTCCGGGCTCGGCGGTCAGCACCCGCGCCGCGGCCCGGATCAGGACGTCGGGCGCCTTGAGCGGCTGGATCCGGCCGATGAAGGCCACCACCTGCTCATCCGGGGACAGGCCCAGTTCGGCGCGGGCGGCCGCCTTGTCGCCGGGGTGATAGCGGGCCAGATCCGCACCCGGCAGCACCACATCGATGCGATCGGGTTCGGCCCCGTACAGCTCGACCAGCTGCCGGGCCTCCTCGGCGGTATTGGCGACCAGGCGATCGGATTCGGCGACGAGCTGCTTCTCCCCGATTTCGCGGGCGGGCGGTTCGGGTACGTCGCCCACGGCCAGATAGGCGTTCTTCACCGCGGCCAGGGTGTGCGCGGTGTGCACGAGCGGCACCCGCCATCGATCCCGGGCCAGCCAGCCCACCTGGCCGGACAGCCAGTAGTGCGAATGGATGAGGTCGTAGTGGCCGGGCTGATGCCGCGCCTCCTGCCGCAGCACCTCGGCCGCGAACGGGCACAGCTGGGTGGGCAGATCGTGTTTGTCGAGGCCCTCGAACGGCCCGGCCACCACATTGCGGACCAGCACACCGGGCGCGGCCTCGACGACCGGTTCGTCGTTGGAGGAGGTGGCGCGGGTGAAGATCTCGACCTCGACGCCGCGGCGGGCCAGCTGGAGGGCGGTCTGCAGCACGTAGACGTTCATGCCGCCCGCATCGCCGGTACCCGGTTGCGCCAGTGGTGAGGTGTGCACCGACAACACGGCGATCCGATTCGGCCGTAGGTCCGCACGTTGACTCACTACTCCAGTGTGCACGCCCACCGGAACCGTCCGGCGCGACCTGCGCCACCAAGTGACTGCCATCACAACGCGATACACCGCAATCTGCGAGATTCGATCCGAGATCCCGGCGCGCATGATTTCAGCGGCGGTCCGGCAAATATCAAGCGACACAAGCACAACCGCAGCGAGGCATAGCCGAACATCGCCGCGCGCAATACGTTCGATGCGACGATCCGGGCATCGACCGGAGTGCGTGCGTTGCCTCACACCCGACGAACGAGGTGGGCGCGCTCCGGGTTCGACGACACGCGAACCGGATCCCGGATCCGGTCAGCCCGCGAGGGTGTGCCAGACGACGTCGCCCGGTTCGTCGCTCGCCTCGACCAGTAGCTCTCCGATTGCCGACCAGATGCCCGAGCGGCCACACGTCCGATCGAATCCGCCGCCGGTGGGCCCGGCGAAGACGGCGACCGCGACCGGGACGCCGTGGGCGGCGGCCACGCGGCGGGCCCGCTCACCGGCCACTTCGGCCTCGTCGTCGGCATTGACCACACCGGCGAGGTAGGCGTGCATACCCAGCGCGGCGGTGTCGGCGGCGTGTTCGGGGAATTTGGTGTCGCGGCATACGGCCAGGCCGAGTCGCCAGCCGTCGACCTCGAGCACCGCGGGCGCGCCGGGGATGAACCGGTCCGATTCGCTGCCGTGCAGGTAGACCTTGCCGTACACCACCGACGCGCCGTCGCCGTCGATGCCGAGTACCCCGATGCGCGGGCCCGCGACCGGCGCACCGGCCAGGGCCAGCGCACCCGTTTCGGCGCAGGCCTCGACGATCGGGCTCAATCGCTCGTCGTCGGGCGCGATGATTTCGGCGTCCAGTTCGTAGCCGGTCAGCGACAGTTCGGGGAACAGCACCACCCGCGCCCGCGCCTCCCGAATGGCCCGCGCGTGTTCGACCGCGTTGGCGGCCACCTCGTGCGCGAGGCATTTGGGTTGCGCCACAGCTATTTTCAGATCACTCCGCACGAGCCGAGCCTAGTTCAGACCGTCGACGAACTCGCCGACCTCGGCGACGAAGCGGGCGGTGTCCTCGACGAACAGGCCGTGCTGGGCGCCCTCCCAGTAGGAGGTGCGCACATCCGGCGCGGCATCGGCGATGTAGCGGCCGTTGTCGATCGGGACGACCGGATCGTCGGTTCCGTGCAGAACCAGGACCGGAACATCAAGGGTGCGAAGGGTTTCGGTGTTGTCGACGGTGCGATAGAACAGCGCCTTGCGCACCCGCGGCGGGGTCGACAGGCTGCCGCCGAACAGGCGTTGCGCGTCCGCGCCCTTGTCGCGCGCCCGGCCGGTGTTGGCGCTGCCGAAGGCGGAGAATCCGCGCACGGCCTTGCCCGCGCTCTCCTCGAAGACGTCGGGAATCGCCTTCTGCATGGCCGGGCCGGTATTCGCGCCGGGCACGCCGCGGCCGATATTCGCCTGCGAACCGCAGTACACGACGCCCGCGATCGCACCGGTGCCGTAGGCGGTCAGATAGTCGCTGAGCACGATGCCGCCGTAGGACCAGCCCAGCAGCACCGCGCCGGTGTCGATGCCCTCGCCCGCGAGCACCGCGGCGATATCGGCGGCCCAGTTCTTCGGATCGTCGTATCCGGCCTCCGGCGCGCCCGAGTAGCCGTGGCCGCGCAGATCGACCGCGATGACCCGGAACCGCTGGGCGAGTTCCGACGCGGCCGCGCCCCAGTTGAGCAGGTTGCCCGCCCAGCCGTGCAGCAGCACCAGCGGCCGTCCGTCCGCCGGTCCGGTCGCCCGGTACACGATGGTCGTTCCGTCCGCGCTCACAACTTCCCGAATCGCCATGAGGCCAGGCTAGTTGCCCGATCCGTCCGGACCTTAAGCTCGGGCCATGAGCACTCGTACCGCTGTCGTCACCGGGGCCAGTTCGGGAATCGGCGAGGCCACCGCCCGCGCGCTCGCCGAACAGGGCTTTCACGTCTATGTGGGCGCCCGGCGGGTGGACCGGCTCGAGAAGTTGGCCGCCGAGATCGGCGGGACGGCGCTGCCGCTGGATGTGACCGACGAGGAGTCGGTGCGGGCCTTCACCGAGGCGATCGAGCGGGTCGACGTGCTGGTCAACAATGCCGGCGGCGCGAAGGGGATGGCCACGGTCGCCGAGGCCGATCTCGACGACTGGCGCTGGATGTGGGAAACCAATGTCCTCGGCACCCTGCGCATTACCAAGGCCCTGCTCCCCAAACTGATCGCCTCCGGCGACGGCCTGATCGTCACGGTCACCTCGGTGGCCGCTTTCCACGCCTACGACAACGGCTCCGGCTACACCACCGCCAAACACGCCCAGGCCGTCCTGCACCGCACCCTGCGCGGCGAACTACTCGGCAAACCGGTCCGCCTCACCGAAATCGCCCCCGGCGCAGTGGAAACCGAATTCTCCCTGGTCCGCTTCAACGGCGACTCCGACCGCGCCGCCAAGGTCTACGAGGGCATCGATCCTCTCGTAGCCCAGGACATAGCCGAAATAATCGCCTTCACCGCCTCCCGCCCCTCCCACGTGAACCTCGACACCATCATCGTGAAACCCCGAGACCAGGCCGACCCGGGCCGCTTCGCCCGCCACAAGTAACCCCGCTCGCTTCGCTCGCGGGGGAAGTTGAGTTCGCCGCGGGCCAAGATGAGTTCGCCGCGGGGCAAGATGAGTTCGCCGCGGGAGAAGATGAGTTCGCTGCGGGAAAGAGGAATTTACCTGCGGGAAAGAGGAATACGACCGCGGGAGGGTAGCCGTTTTCGCGGGGAGGCGAGAGATTCGCTTGCGGGATAGAACGGGGCCGGCTCGGGAATGATGGATGTGACTGCCCGGGAGGTGAACTGGCTTACGGTCCGGGGTCAGTGCGGAGTTGATTTGCGGACGTAGAGGTCCTGGGTGGCGCGGGCTACGAGATTGCCTGTGGAGTCGAGGATCTGGGCTTCGTGGGTGGTGATGGATTTGCCGCCGGAGTTTGTGGTTCGGCGGATTTCCTCGGTGGTCGCCAGGGGCATGAGCATTGTGCAGTGGACAGTGCCGCGGCCCGGAGCGAGGAATTGCATTGCGGCCGTGGTATTCCAGACTCGATAGCCGGGACCCAGTCGGCCGTACGCCATCATGCCGAAGAAGGGGTCGGTCATGGCGAACAGCGACCAGCCGGGGGCGGCTACATTGTGGTTGGAGTTCCAGCGGCGGACTTCGAGGCTGACGTGGGCGGAGGTCCAGTCGTCGGCGAATCGGTCCACTCGGACGCCGAGGAAAAGCAGCGGCGGTGCCACGTTCATGACCACGCGCAGCCGACGCGGGGTCAGCAGCCCCTGCGGCAGCGTGCGACCCGCCCAGGGCCCTTGGTCGAACCGTCGCCAAGGGCCCCTGGCCGCGCTAATTTCCCCCGCGAACCGGCCCCGGCGGCACGGGTGTGGCCGAGACGACCGAGGACGGTTCGCCGTGCAGGGCCGACATGGTCAGCCAGGTGTCCCAGTCGATGGTCCAGTCGTAGATGTCGCCGTCGGCGGCGGACAGGGCGATGGAGGTGCCGGTTACCTCAACCGGGTCGCCGTACATGGCTGTGGGGAAGTATTTCTGGGCGTCGCCGGTGCTGAGGTTGATACAGCCGTTGGTTACGTTCGAATTGCCTTGGGCGGAGGCGGATTCGGGGTTGGCGTGGATGAATTCGCCGTTGTTGGAGATGCGGACCGCCCAGCGTTCGCGAACATTGGTGTAGAAGGGCGGATTCGACATCATGAAATCTTCGTATTTCTCGGTCACCACGTGGATGCCCGAGCGGGTGACGTTGCGCGGTTCGTTGCCCTCGCCGTAACTGCAGGCGAAGTCGAAGACCGTATCGCCGTCGCGCACCACCTGCACGCGATGGCTCGGCGCGTGACCCTTCACGATCTGCGCCCGGCCGATCTTGAATTCGGAGGTCAGATCGGAATCGCCGTAGAAGCTGTCGCCCAGATCCAGGCCGTACAGCTTGGCGGACAGATTCACCTCGGTCCCGGGCGCCCAGTAGTTGCGCGGCCGCCAATGCGCCCGCGAACCGCCGTTGTCGTCGGGCAGCCACGCCCAGCCGCCCTCGGTCGGCGGCGTCGTGGTGACCGTCAGCGCCTTCTCGACGGCCGCCTTGTTGGCGACATGCTTCTTGAACTGCAGGATGATCGAGGCCGCGATGCCGACCTGCTGGCCGTCGCCGATATTGATCGTGGCGGGCACGGTCGCCTTCGGCTGCACCGTGCTGAACTTGCCCTCGATCGGCACGGGCTTGTTGTCGGTGCCGACCGCGGTGCCCGACCAGCTGTAGGTCACGCCGTACCCGAGCGGTTCGGTGACCTTGAAACTGGTCTTGTCCGGCGACAACTCGCCCTTGACCTGCTTACCGCCCGGATTGCTCAGCGCCACCTGGTCGATTCGACCGCTGACCACCGAAAGCGATACCGGCGCAGTGGGATTGACATCGGATTTGCCATTGCCCGGCTCGAAACTCACCTTGGCGACCGGCGGCTTCTCCTTCGGCGCGGCATTACCACCGCTTCCGGAACCGCTGGAACATCCGGCCACCAGCGCGGCGGCCGCCAGCTGTCCCATTCCGACCAGCACGGCACGTCGGCCAGCAATCTCTCGAACGCTCACTTCCTCGAATTTACCGCGAAGCCGCGGCAAACCCAGCCCCCAGTCCGAGCGGCCCGGGTGAACTAGAGGTTCACCCCTACCGTGACCGGCTCGGGTTCCAGCCGGATTCCGAACCGCTCGGCCACCCCGTCGCGCACGGTACGAGCGAGCTCGACCAGGTCCGCCGCGGTTGCCGCGCCCCGGTTGGTCAGGGCCAAGGTGTGTTTGGTGGACAGCCGGGCGGGCGCCTGCGGCCCCGGGAAGCCCTTGGCGAATCCGGCACGCTCGATCAGCCAGCCCGCGGAGAACTTCACCCCGTCCGGAGCCGGGTAGCTGGGAATTGTGACATCTCCCACATGGGCCGCGACGGCCGCGCGCACCTCGGCCTCCCGCTGCGCGGGCACCACCGGATTGGTGAAGAACGACCCCGCGCTCCAGGTGTCGTGATCGTCCGGATCGAGCACCATGCCCTTACTCGCGCGCAGCCGCAGCACCGCGGCGCGCACCTCGGCAGCCGGACGGCTGCGCCCCTCTTCGGTGTCGAGGGCCTGATACAGCTCCCGATACCGCAGCGGCGCACTCGAGCCGTCGGACCGCAGCGCGAACTCCACACCCAGCACGACCGCCCGATCGCTGTGCTTGAGCACCGAGGTCCGATAGCCGAAGCCGAGTTCCTCCGGCTCGACCCACCGCACCGCACCGCTCGGGCGATCGAGCAGCCGCACCCGCCGCAGCAACTGCGCGACCTCCACCCCGTAGGCCCCGACGTTCTGCACCGGCGTCGCACCCGCCGAACCCGGAATGCCGGACAGGCATTCGAGCCCACCCAGTCCCGCCTGGACCGTCGCCGCGACGACAGCGTCCCAGTTCGCACCCGCCTCGGCGATCACATGATCGGCCTCGATCCGCACATCCTCGGTGGCGATACGCACGACCACCCCGCCGAATCCGGCATCGGCGACGAGCAGATTCGATCCGCCCGCCAGCAACAGCACCGGAATCCCGGCCGCGTCGAGCGCCCGCACGGTCGCGACGAGCGCGTCGGTGCTCGCGCAGTCGGCCACGATGGCCGGACCACCGACCCGCAGCGTGGTCAGCTCCGCCAGGGGAACCGAATTGCGCACCCGCGCACCGGTTGCGGTGAGCAGCTCGCTCACTTCGTCGAACGGCACCACCTGAGATGTACGCACGACCACAGACGGTAGCGTGTTCGGTCATGGCGACACCCCTGGCGTATACGGCTCACTACTCGCATCCGGCGGCGGCCGTGCGCGCCGCGATCGCCGACGAGCAGTATTGGAAGGACCGCATCGCCGAGGTCGGCGGCCCGGGGGCGCGGATCGACAGCTTCGAATCCTCCGGCGACCAGCTGCGGGTGCAGGTGACCCAGGCGATCGCGGAGGCGGAACTGCCCGGCCAGCTGACCGCCGTGCGCCCCGGCGATCTGATCATTCCTCGCACCGAGACCTACTCCGGCGATTCGGGCATCTTCGAGGCCCATGTCGAGGGCGCGCCCGCCAAGGTGCGCGGCACGGTCACCCTGACCGGCGACGACAACTCCTCGACGATCGCGGTCGACGGCTCGGTCGAGGTCTCGGTTCCGCTGTTCGGCAAGAAGATCGAGGCCGTGGTGGCCGAGAAGCTGACCGAACTGCTCGCCGCCGAGGCCGAGTTCACGAACGGCTGGATCGCCTCCCACTGATTCGGGCAAATCGGTAGCAACCCGGCGTTGTCGGGGCGGCGACACCGGTCCGACCGGTCGGGCACGGTAATCTGACCCGCCATGGCCCGTCGACTGGACTACTCCGCCCGCTACCCGCTGCACACCACCAAAGAGGTGTACGAGGCCCTGTCCGACCGCGCCTACTGGGACGCTCGGATGGAGGAAATGCGCAAGTACTCCCCCAACGACGTGGTCAGCCTCGATGCCGGCGACGGCGGCATCGAGGTCGTGCTGCAACACGTCCTGCCGCGCGACATGCTGCCCGATCTCGCGCAGGCGGTCATGCGCAAGGACATGATGATCACCCGCAAGGAGATCTACGGTCCGTTCGGTCCGGAGGTCACCGGCGAATACAGCGCATCCATTCCGGCGGGGCCGGGCGCCCTGGCCGGGACCATGCAGCTGTTCCCCACCGAGACCGGCTGCACGCTGCGCACCTCCTCGACGGCCAAGGTGTTCATCCCGCTGCTGGGCCCCAAACTGGAACAGCTGATGCTCATCAACCTGATCGATCTGCTGCGCGCCGAGGGCGAGTTCACCACGCGGTGGCTCGAGGAGCGGCATCCGACGGCCTGACCGTTCGGCAGCTCGCGAGTCATGCGTCACCACCAGGCTTCCCGCGTCAAACCCATCGGCGAGATCACGCGCGGCACCACGGGCATCAATCGCCTGCGCCGCAGCGATCGTCGTCTCGTGCACGACGATCTGGTGCGGACGCGATTGCGCGCGGCCCCCGATCCGCTGGTCATCGATCTCGGTTACGGCGCGAGCCCGGTCACCACGCTGGAATTGGCCACCCGGCTGCGCCGGATACGTCCCGATGTGCGAGTGATGGGGCTGGAGATCGATCCCGAACGCGTCGTCCCCGCCCGCGACGGTGTCGTATTCGCCCGGGGCGGTTTCGAATTGGCGGGTCTGCGCCCGATTCTGGTGCGCGCGTTCAATGTACTGCGGCAATATCCGGAATCGGCCGTCCCGCAGGCGTGGTCGACCATTCTGTCGGGTCTGGCGCCCGGCGGCCTGCTGGTCGACGGCACCTGCGATGAACTCGGCCGCCGCTGCGCCTGGGTGCTGCTCGACCGTTCCGGCCCGCTGTCACTGACGCTGGCATGGGATCCGTTCACCGTCGAGCGGCCCTCCGATATCGCCGAGCGGCTCCCGAAAGCCCTGATCCACCGCAATATTCCGGGCGAGCGCATCCACACCCTGCTCACCGCCGCGGATCGCGCGTGGTCACATGCCGCGCCCCTGGCGCCCTACGGTCCCCGGGTGCGCTGGAAGGAGGCCGCGAACATATTGCGCGAGCAGGGTTTTCCGGTACGCGACTATCGGCGTCGGATGCGTGATTGCGTGCTGTCGGTGCCGTGGGCGACGGTCGAGCCGACGCGGTAGGTTCACGCCCGGGCGAGGGCCTGACGGACCCGCGCCGCGGTGCGCGGCGGCAAACCCGCTGCGGCAGCCCGTATTTCCGTACCACCACAGCGATCGATGGCCACGGCATCGGCCACCACCTCGTCCAGGGCCGCCTGCCCGATTCCCGTTTCGGCGAGATCGAGCACCGTGCGCACCGGCGTGGTCACCAGGAACGCCCCGGCCGACTCCACCTCGTCATCGCGCAACACCCGGCGCAGTACGACCAGTCGCGGCGCGCTCGGCACCCGGCCGGAACCGGCGGACAGATGTACGAATCGCGGTCGCAGCCGTCCCATACCGTGCAGTTCGGCGGCGCTGTGATGCGAGATCGCGGCCTGACCCTCGAACCACGCCGACCACATGGCGTATTCGTCGAGCGGACCCTCGGGCCAGTCGGCCATCCGCAGCAGGCCCACCCCCGCCCGGATCACCAACCCGTCCTCGAGTGCGGTGCGAATGCGCGCCTCACATCCGGTGCGCAGCACCGAACGCGTGGTGAAATAACCGGCATGCCGCCCCGCGAGCTGCCGCAATATCGACCAGCCCTGTTCCGGATCGCGGATACTGCTGGCGACGACTTCCCCGGACATGTGTTCCAGGCTACGCCCGGCCCTGTGCGGTATGTCACAATTTGCCCGGCTTCGTCGAATCCCTTCAAACCTCCCACAGAGCCGGCTCAGAAAGCTCGGGAAGAATCGCTGCCATGAGTTCGATTCCCCCGGACGCCCCGCGCACCCGCAATGTGCGCCGCATCGTGCTGATTCTCGGACTCGTCGTCGTGCTGGCCCTGGTCGGCACCGCCGCGGCCGCCGAGACCTATTACCGCCGCCAGAGCTCCAATTGCATCGCATCGCAGGTCGAGAAGGAGCTGGGCTCCAAGGTCGCGGTGCATTTCGGCCCGAAGCCGCTGCTGATCACCGCCGTCGACCATCAGGTCCAATACGTCGAATTGGACAGTGACGACGCGAAATTCGGCCCGGCCGTAGGCATGAAGGTGCATGCCCGGCTCAACGACATCAAGCTGATCGACGGCGGTCGCGGCGGCGCGACGGTCGACAATTCCAACGCCGACGCCGACTGGAGCAATGACGGGATCGCGAAGACGTTGAGCGGCTTGGTCTCCGGCGTGCAATCCGATCCGAGCGGCGGCACCCTGGATGTGAAGGTCCTCGGCGGCCTGGCCGATCTGCGGCTGCGTCCCCAGATCGTGGGTGATCAGATCCAGGTCACCACCGAATCGGCACAGCTGTTCGGCCTGGGCCTGCCCACCGATCTGGTCGACGGCATCGTGCAACTCATGTCGCAGAGTCTGCAGAGCTATCCGCTGGATCTGAAGCCGACCGCGATCAAGGTGACCGACACCGGCATCAACGTTCAGCTGACCGGCGGGGCGACCCGGCTGCAGGGCGGCGGCGACGTCAGCTGCTGATCACTCCGGGAAGCCGTCGAGCACCTCGGCCGACTTCGACAGGCCGAGGCGGGTCGCGCCCGCGGCGATCAGTTCGGCCGCGGCCGCGGCGGTCCGGATGCCGCCGCTGGCCTTGACACCGAGTCGGCCGCCGACGGTTTCGGCCATCAGCCGCACGGCGTGCACGCTGGCGCCGCCCGCGGGATGGAATCCGGTGGAGGTCTTCACGAAATCGGCCCCGGCGCGTTCGGCGGCGCGGCAGGTTTCGACGATCGCCTCATCCGACAGCGCGGCCGCCTCGATGATCACCTTCAGCAGCGCCCGGTCGCCGATGGCCTCGCGCACGGTGACGATATCTGCCAGCACGGCGTTGTAGTCCCCGGCGATCGCCGCGCCGATATCGATGACCATATCGACCTCGGCCGCGCCCTGGTCCACCGACAACCGCGCCTCGGTGCCCTTCACCAGCGAATGATGTTTGCCCGACGGGAAACCCGCGACCGTCGCCACCACCAGACCCGGCGCGCGCACCGGCAGCATCGACGGCGACAGGCAAACCGCGTACACCCCGAGCCGACGCGCCTCGGCGATGGTGGCCGCGACTTTTTCGTCGGTGGCCTCGGGCGCGAGCAGGGTGTGATCGATCATCGCCGCCACCTCCCCACGAGTCAGCGGACGGCTTCCGGATTCGCTGGTGGTATCGGCCATGGGGACAGAGTCTGGCACATATGCGTTGCGAGCGACCTCGGCCGTCCCGCACACTCGTAGGGGACGGCCCGCTGTGGGCCACCCATCGGGGAGGAGAACGTCAGGGTGCTGATCCGTCGGGAACGGGCCGGCGACATCCCCGCTATCGATGCGGTGCATCGCGTCGCATTCGCCCGCGACTATCCGAACGGCAATCCCGAGGGCACGCCCCTGGCCACCGCCGATCCGGCGGAGGTGGATCTGGTGCATCGACTGCGCAGCGACGCGGGCTGGATTCCGACCTTATCGATGGTCGCCCAGGCGCACGACCGAGTTGTCGGCCACGTCTGCCTCACCCGTGCGAGTGTGGGACCGTTCCCGGTGCTCGCGCTCGGACCGATCGGCGTACTGCCCGACCATCAGGGCGCGGGCGTGGGTTCGGCCCTCATACACGCCGCGCTCGGCGCGGCCGACGCCCTGGACGAACCGCTGATCGGACTGCTCGGCAGCCTCGACTACTACCCCCGCTTCGGCTTCGTGCCCGGTACGCGCATGGGCATCGTCCCCGACGAGCCCACCTGGACCTCGCACTTCCAGATTCGCCGCCTGACCACCTACGAATCCGGGATCGTCGGCGAATTCCACTACGCCGAACCCTTTTATGCGCTCTGAACTCGCCCTGTAAGGATGGGGGTATGAGCTCCACCCCCGAGAATTCCGATGACCGTCGCTATGTGCTCGCCCTCGGCTGTCTGGACCGCCCGGGCATCATCGCGCGCATCACGTCGTTCATCGCCGAATTCGGGGGTTCGATCGTGGAGGCCGGTTATCACTCGGATACCGAGTCGGGCTGGTTCTTCACCCGGCAGGCCATCAAGGCCTCGACCGTGCCGTTCTCCCTCGACGAGCTGCGCGCCCGATTCGCGGCCGTGGCCCATGAACTCGGCCCGCGGACCGAATGGCAGCTGCTCGATTCCGCCGAGAAGCGACGCGCGGTGCTGCTGGTCAGCCGAGACGGTCACTGCCTGCACGATCTGCTCGGTCGCGCGGTCAGCGGTGAACTGCCCGCCACGATCGAGGCGGTCGTCGGCAACCATCCGGATCTGTCCGAGATCACCCAGGCCCACGGGGTGAAGTTCCACTACATCCCGTTCCCGAAGGATCCGGCCGAGCGCGGCCCGGCCTTCGAGCAGGTCCGCAAGATCGTCGACGCCCACGACCCGCACGCGGTCGTATTGGCCCGCTTCATGCAGGTACTACCGCCGCAACTGTGCGAACACTGGGCGGGCCGAGCGATCAACATCCACCACAGCTTCCTGCCCTCGTTCGTCGGCGCCCGCCCCTACCACCAGGCCTTCGCCCGCGGCGTCAAACTCATCGGCGCGACCTGCCACTACGTCACCCCCGAACTGGACGCGGGCCCGATCATCGAACAGGACGTCACCCGAATCGACCACGCCGACACCGTCGCGGACATGGTCCGCCAGGGCCGCGACATCGAACGCGTGGTCCTCGCCCGCGGCCTGCGTTGGCACCTGGAGGGAAGAGTCCTGGTCCACGGCCGAAGAACAGTTGTCTTCAACTGAGAACTACGTTTCGCAACAACTGATTTCGCGAGCACATGCGTAACTCGCCGGGAACGCCCAAAACTCTCCCGAAACCCAACGCAGGACCTGTGACCAACTCACGCGGCGATGACTGGTATGGCCGAGAACTCGGAGAGGCGGGACAGCGGGACAGCACAGCAGGCCAAGACCGGGCGCCCTTGACCGGCCTTGGCTGGCAACTCGGTCGCCCGCGCTGCCGCCCATCCCCCGCTGTGCGCCGAGGAAGTCCTCCGCTACCTCCAGTGTCCGCTTTCTGGACGCGTCAACTGGTATAGCCGGGTGAACAGTCCGTCACGATGCCACCACGCCACCGACCCGCAGGCCCGGCGCATCGGCGCCGGCGATACGGATCAGGCGGTGCAGTTCGGCGTTGAATTCGTGGGGGGCTTCGATATTGGGCAGATGTCCGGTGGGGAGCAGGGTGTAGCGGTCCAGCGAACCGGTGGCGGCCAGCAGGTCGGCGATCTCGCGGGAGTGGATCGGCGGCAGCAGCTTGTCGTATTCACCGGCGATCACGCTGGTGGGCACGGTGATGTGCGCGGCGGCCTCGGCGAGATCGAGTTTGGCCAGATCGCGCGCCACGGCGCCGCGCACCGCGGGATGGCAGGAGCGGACGATGGCCAGGCCGAAGGCCACGGCATCGGCGTCGCAGGCCGGGCTCATGATGCGGTTCTTGAACACACCCCGCGCCGCGGCCGTTCCGGGCAGCGGGACAGGCGCCCCGAACAGGGCCTGTGCGAGCCAGGTCGGATTGGGCAGAATCTCGTTGAGCAGCGGAATGATCTTGGCGCGCCCCGGAATTCGGCCCGCCGCGGTGGTCGCGAGCATGATGGCCGAGGCCCGCTGCGCGACCTGCTCCGGAAAGCGTTGCGCCCAGGCCTGAATCGTCATCCCGCCCATACTGTGCCCGACCAGCACCGCGCGCTGTCCGGGCCGCAGCACGGCGTCCAACACGGCCGACAGATCTCCGGCCAGCTGATCGGCCCCGAAACGCTCGGAGCCCAGGCTGGATTCGCCGTGCCCACGCTGATCGTAGGCGACCACGCGATATTCCCCGGCGAACTCGTTGATCTGCGGATTCCAGTACTCGATGCAGCAGGACCAGCCGTGGATCAATACGAGGACATCGCGATCGGCCGGTCCGTGCGCGTGTACGCGCAGGCGGGCGCCGTCGGCGGTGGTGACGGGAACGATTTCGGGAGACGGCGCGACGTTCAACGCGGCCGTGGCGTAGGTCCGCGCCCGCAAACGCGCACTGTAGGCCGCGTTGAGGCTGTCCGCGCCGCGGGTCACCGTCCCTGGCAACTTCACCAGCATGAGCACTCCTTTGTGTCCTACCGCACACTACCGCGCTAGCAGCAGTGCTTGCTAGTGCAAGCAGGAAGTCGCTGGGAGAGAAACTTCGGCTGCGTGCAACCCGCCCTCTCCTTATACCCATTCCGGGGCAAGGCAATTCACGGGCGATCCGGCAATCGTCGGAAACTCTGTTGTCTGGAACACATATCGGCGCGCGGGGCTTCCCCGCTACCGACCCGGCGGATAACGAAATGCCAACGATGCCAAGCGATCTACGCGCTGACCTCGCGGACCCGATGGAAGGCCGCACCCAGCACCAGAGCGAGTTCGTCGTTGAACCGCTCATAATCCTCGACATTGCCCAGATGTCCGGTCCGCAGGACCACCATCTTCACGAAACTGCCCGCTTCCCTGAGCATTTCGACGATCCGTTCGGAATGCACCACCGGCGTGAGATCGTCGCGCGAGCCCGCGATCACGGTAGTCGGCACGGTCAGATTCGCCGCGCCGCGGCCCACATTCATCTCGGCCAGCAGGATGCCGAACTTCGCCCGCACCCGCGCCGGACACGACCGCACGATGGCCAGCGAGAAGTCGGCGATATCGCCGGTGGCGGCCAGGCTCATGACCTGACGGCGGAAAACCCACCGCACCGGGCGAATCGGGGGAAATACGATCGGCGCGCCCAGGCCGAGTCGGCCGAGCAGATCCGGCAGCACGATCAGGCCGCGATTGAACAGCGGCACCACGGTCGTGGCCGCGATCAGGCCGTACGGGGCGGAGTTGGTCAGCAGCACCGCGGCCGCGCGCTGGGCGACCTGTTCGGAGTAGCGACTGGCCCAGGCCTGAATCGTCATACCGCCCAGGCTGTGTCCGACCAGAACCGCGCGCTGTCCGGGGCGCAGCACCGCGGCCAGCACGGTGGACAGATCCTCGGCGAGCAGATCGGTGTTCACGCGGGCGTCGCCGAGTTCGGTCTCGCCGTGACCGCGCTGGTCGTAGGCGATCACGCGGTAGCGGTCGGCGAACTCGTTGATCTGCGGATTCCAGTATTCGAGGCAGCAGCTCCAGCCGTGCACCAGCACCAGCACCTCGCCGTCGGCGGGGCCGTAGGCGTGCACCCGCAGCCGCACTCCGTCGGCGGTGGTGACCGGAACGACCTCGTGCGGCGCGGTGGGCGGATTGAGGGCCGGGGTCGCGTACACGCGCGTGCGCAGGTCGGCACGATGGGCGGACATCAGGGCGTGCACCCGGCGCGCGATACCCGCCAGCGGGTTGGGCAGCGTTGCCGACATCGAACACTCCTTTGTGTGTTACTACTAGCCACGGTAACTCACGGGAGGAGTGCTAGCTAGTGCTAGCTGGACGAAAATAGGACACCCGCCGTTCGCGAAGGCGAACGACGGGTGTGTGGTCGCGGGGCGACGCCGCAGGTAGGACGGGGCGGGACTACCAGCGCGGGCCGCGTTGGATCTCGTCCACTTTCGGGCGCACATCGGCCAGATAGACGCCGGTGGCCACCACGGCGGCGATGCCGATCAGTCCGACAGGCGTCCGGGCCAGGAACAGCAGGCCCAGCGCGACCGCGAGGATCGTCACCCAGATCGGCTTGGTCAGCTTGTCGACGGCGGTGAAGGCATCGGCCCGCTGCCTGATCGCATGGACCAGCGCGAAGATGGTCGCACCCATTGCCGCCAGCCACAGCAGCCAGATGATTGCACTTGTCAGCTGGTACACATCACCAATGATAGAAGCAACGCCCCCGCGCGAAGAACGTGCGCGGGGGCAATTGATGGCTTCGGTGCGCGGGGGCCTGTGCCGACCTCACCGCACGGGGGCCTGTGCCGACCTCACCGCACGGGGGCCTGTGCCGACCTCACCGCACGGGGGCCTGTGCCGACCTCACCGCGCGGCGGCTATCGCTGACCTCGCGGTGCAGGGCGAATTCCCTACGGCCGCAGGCCTTACTTCTTGGGGGCGGCGGTGCCGGTGGCCTTCTTCGCCGGGGCGGCCTTCTTGGCGGGAGCCTTCTTCGCCGGGGCCTTCTTGACCGGGATCTCGTTCGCGACATCCTCCAGCGCGCCGGCGGTCTCGGTGGTCACCGATACGACCTCGGCCTCGAGCTCGGACCCGGTTTCCACGACCTCGTCGGCGGCCTTGGTCAGCAGACCGCGGGCCTGGTCGGTCACCTTGCCGAGAACATCCTCGATGCGGCCGGCGACATCGGTGTAGGTGCTCTCCACCCGGCCGAACTGCTCGTCGAAGGTCGCATTGGTCTCGCGCAGCTTGCCGACGGTCTCCTCACCGCGCACGGCCAGATCCGAGTAGATGTCCAGCAGCTGGTGGTAGTACTGGTCGACGATCCGGCGCAGCTCCTCGGGGGTCAGCTTCTCGCGCAGCTCGGCGACGTCGTCCGGCAGTTCGGAGGGCAGGCTCGAAAGACGCTGGCGCAGCGACTCGATCCGCTCCTGGGCATCGGCGGGCAGGTTGGCGAGACGCTCACGCGCCTCCTCGACCCGGCCGGTCACATCGGCGGTCGCGGCGCGACCGCGCAGGTCGTCGACGATCTGGGTGAAGGCCTTGTAGACGGCGTCACCCGCACCGACGGTGGCGTACAGCGGTTTGGTCACGGTGGCGTTGGCTTCGGTCATGATGTTTCGTTCTCCTGGCGTGGAACTTCGGTAGCAGTGCCATCGGTGGCATGGTGCGGAACCTCGTTGTCCCTGTCCCCCCGGGGAACGCCCCCCTCGGATTCCGTTGCGTCCCCTCCGATGTCGTTCCCCGCGTTTTCCCGGCGGAACGATTCGTAGATGTCCAGCAGGACCTGCTTCTGCCGCTCGGTGATTCCCGAATCGGCCAGCAGGGCGTCCCGGACCGGACTGTGCGGCCGCTGCTCGAGATAGCCGGCCCGCACGTACAAGACCTCCGAGGAGACCCGCAGACCCTTGGCAATCTGCGCGAGCACCTCGGCGGACGGGTTACGCAGTCCGCGCTCGATCTGACTGAGATACGGATTGCTCACCCCCGCCAGCTGTGCGAGCTGTCGCAGCGAGACTTGCGCGGCTTCCCGCTGCGCACGGATGAAGCTTCCGATGTCGTGTGCCGCGTTGGCTACGCGGGCCACTCCGGTGTTCTGATCGGAAACCTCGGGCTCCTGTGCCATCACTCACCTTCCGGCGGTTGTACTGACGATTCTAAAACGAAGTGCTAACTATTGCAAGCACTCTGTTAGCACTGATTCGGCAAACATTCGGCGCTACGCCGACCAGCCAGGGAACAACAAATGCGAAACGGCGTAGATCGCAAGTCCCGCCAGCGATCCCACCACCGTTCCGTTGATTCGGATGAATTGCAGATCGCGCCCGGCCTGCAATTCGATCTTGGAGCTCGCCTCGTCGGCATCCCACCGGGCAACCGTATCGCTGATCAGGGTCGCGATCTCGGAACCGTAGTTCGACACCAGATACCGAACGCCCCGTTCGGTCCAGGAGTCGATTCGCTCGCGCAGTTCGGTCTCGTCGACCAGGCGCTGACCCAGTTGCTGCACGTTCTCGGTGACCTTGCGGCGCAACGTGCTGTTCGGATCGTCGGCCGATTCCAGAATCATCCGCTTGGCCGCGCGCCACGTGGCCCGAGCCATTCCGGTGATCTCCTCGCGGCCCATGATCTCGGTCTTGATCCGCTCGGCCTTCTTGATCATGGCGTCGTCGAACTGCAGATCGTGCGCGAAATCCTCGAGGAACCGGGTCGCCGCGAGCCGCACCTCGTGATCGGGCTGTGAACGCACCTTCCAGGTGAATTCCACCAATTCTCGATAAATACGCTCCGACAACAGCACGTTGACGAATTTCGGCGCCCACGACGGCGCGTCGCGCAGGACGATCCGATCGATCGTCTCCTGACTGCCCAGCGCCCATTGATGGGCGCGCTCGGCCAGCAGATCCAGCATCGGCGCCTGCCGGTTCTCCGACAGCAGTTCCGCGAGCACCCGCCCGATCGGCGGACCCCACAGCGGTTCGGCGATGCGTTTGACGATGGTCTGGTCGATGATCTGCTCGACATCCTCGTCGCGCAGCGCGCCGATCACCGCGCGCAACAGGGTCGAGGTCTCCTCCGACACCCGCGCGGCATGGTCGGGCTGCGCCATCCAGCGTCCGAGCCGCAGCGAGATCTGCGCCGAATTCACCTTGGCCACAACGGTATCCGGCGACAGGAAATTCGTGCGCACGAAGTCGCCGAGACTCGTACCGAGTTGATCCTTCTTCTTGCGAATGATCGCGGTATGCGGAATGGGCAGGCCGAGCGGATGCCGGAACAGCGCGGTCACCGCGAACCAGTCGGCCAGCGCGCCGACCATGCCGGCCTCCGACGCCGCGCGCACATATCCGACCCAGTTGCCGCCGGCCCCGCGCGAACCCATCCAGCAGCAGAACAGATACACAACCGTCGCCGCGATCAGGAAACCCGTCGCGACCATCTTCATCTTGCGCAGGTCACGCCGCTTACCGGTCTCGTCCATCAGATCGGCGAACGAGGTAGGGGGCGCGGCAACCACGCGCGATTCGGACACAGCGGGCACGCTGCCGGGAGATTGCTCCATATTTCCATTCTGCTGGCTGGATCGATGAGCTTCTCCCCGTGCCGCCCCGCCGCGCCCGAACCGGACGGTGACGCGGCACGCATTTCCACGGGACCGGACCAACCCGATGAGGAAGGACTTAAGCTGGATGCGCCCCGATAAAATCCGCGAGCGAGGAGTCACCCCTGTCCACCGAAGAACTCGTCGAAGTCGGCGACCGAGCCACGCGTTCCGGCGCGAGCGCTCCGGCGCGCACGGGCCGAGTGGACGGTCGTAAACGACGCTGGCACCAGCACAAGATCGATCGGCGCGAGGAGCTGGTCGACGGCACCCTGGCCGCCATTCGAAAACGCGGCGGCGATGTGGGCATGGACGAGATCGCGGCCGAGATCGGCGTCTCGAAAACCGTCCTGTACCGGTATTTCTCGGATAAGGGCGATCTGACCCGCGCCACTATGGAACGGTTCGTCGAGACCACCCTGATGCCGCGCATCTACGAGGCGATCAGCGACGACCTCGACGAATATCAGCTGGTCCGCAACACCCTCGCCGCCTACGTGCACACCGTCGACGCCGATACCGACGTCTACCGCTTCATCATGGGCAACGGCGCCACCACCGACAAATCCACGCTGGCCGACTTCGAGAAGCTGTTCGCCGACGTGGTGGCCGCGGTGCTGCGCGACAAGGCCTTCGACCGCGGCGTCGAGACCGAGGGCATCATGCTCTACGCCTACGTCCTCGTGGGCGGCGTGCAGTTGGCGACCGACTGGTGGATCACCAATCGCGCCATGACGGCCGACAAGATGCTCGACCACATGACCATGATGGCCTGGAGCGCGATCGAGGGCATGGTCCGCGCGAACGGCTCGCCCGAGACCTTCAACGCCCAACCGCATCATCTTCCCGCCCGGGAAGAGTGAGGCGCGGAAAGTACATCCGGTCGTATTCCTCGACGCAACAATCCGCGTCGCGATATTCCGTGGGGCGACACCGCGGCTCACCTCTTGACCCGGACTCCCATGATCGGCCAGCCTGTTAGCAGGCGGCAAACGCTGGTCGAGGAACACGCAGAGAGGCGGAGTAGCTCTCCATGGCGAAAGAGTTGCCGACGTCCCGACTTGCTCGCGGGACCAAGCTGGGTGTGGCGGTCGCCGGCAATGTCATCCGCGCTCAACGCACTCGGCGCTCCATGCGCGGCCGCTCCGAAGCGGTGCGGGCCCGTATGGCCGAGGAGTCGATGATCCGGGCGACCGAGCAGATGGTCATGGTGCTGGGCACCATGAAGGGCGTCGCCATGAAGCTCGGGCAGATGCTCTCGGTCCTGGATCTGGATCTGGTTCCCGCCGAACATCGCGAACGCTTCCAGCGCCGGCTGGCCGTACTGCGCGACAGCGCGCCGAAGGTGTCCTTCGAGACCATGATCGCGGTGATCGAGGAGGATTTCGGCCGCCCGATCACCGAGCTGTTCGCCGAATTCGAGCCCGAGCCGATCGCGGCCGCCTCGATCGGCCAGGTCTATCGCGCCCGACTGCACGACGGCCGACAGGTGGCGGTGAAGGTGCAGTACCCGGGCATCGATGTGGCGGTGCGCGCGGATCTGAAGAATCTGGCCATGTTCCGGCGCGTACTGCAGTCGGCCATGCCCTGGGTCACCCCGGCGGTCCTCGACGAGCTGCGGCTGAATCTGGAGAGCGAACTCGACTACGTCGCCGAGGCCAACACCCAGTGCGAGATCGCCGAGCTCTACACCGACCATCCGTTCATCGTGGTGCCCAAGACATTCCCCGAACTGTCGAGTACGCGGGTGCTGGTCAGCGAATACTTCCCCGGCCGCGGCTTCGAGGAGATCCGGGCCCTGCCCGCGGCCGAGCGCAATCGGGTGGGCGAGATCATCTACCGCTTCTACGTGGGATCGCTGTTCACCTTCAACGAGTTCTGCGGCGATCCGCATCCGGGCAATCTGCTGCTCGGCGACGACGGCCGGGTGGCGTTCCTGGACTTCGGCCTCTACAACCGGATGGATCCCAAACACGTGCAGGCCGAGATGGCCGGTATTCGGTTCGCGGCCGAGGATCGCGCGGACGAGCTGTGGCAGTTGCTGATCGACCGCGGCGTGATCGAGGAGCCCGACGAGGTCACCCCCGAGGAGGCGCTGGAATACGTGCTGGCCGCCTGCGAGTGGGTGGTGCTCGACGAGGAGCTGACCATCACCCCCGAATTGGCCAGCGGCGCCTTCGTTCTCGCCGTCGATCCCCGCGCCGCCGAGTACGCCGGGATGAAACAGCAGAACCTGCCGCCGGAGCATCTGTTCTCCCGCCGCGCCGACTTCCTCACCTTCGGTGTCCTCGGCCAGTTGGAGGCGACGGCGAACTGGCATCGCATCGCCCGCGAATGGCTCTACGGCGATCCACCGGTCACCGAATTGGGCAAGCTGCATCACGCGTGGCTGGCGCAGCGCCCCAAGAAGACCCCGAGAACCACCGCGCGCAAGAAGTCGAGCACCGCGAAGCGGCGCAAGGCGTGACCAGCCGTCAGGAGATGTGAAAGACCCATGGCAGACAGGGAATTCGACCTCGTGCTGTTCGGCGCGACCGGTTTCGTCGGCAAACTCACCGCCGCCTATCTGGCCGAGACCGCACCGCCGGACGCGCGGATCGCCCTGGCGGGCCGCTCGCCCGACAAACTCACCGCCGTGCGCGACGAACTGGGCGCGGCGGCCGCGGAATGGCCTCTGCTGGTAGCGGATTCGTCGGATCAGGCCGGACTCGACGCGCTGGCGGCCCGGACCAAGGTCGTGGTCACCACGGTCGGCCCGTACCTGCGCTACGGCCTGCCGCTGGTGCAGGCCTGCGCCCAGGCGGGCACCCACTACGCCGATCTGACCGGTGAGCCGCTGTTCATCCGCGAATGTATCGACCGCTACGGCGAACAGGCCGCGGAGACCGGCGCCAAGATCGTGAATTCCTGTGGCTACGACTCGATTCCGTCGGATCTGAGCGTGTATCAGCTGTATCGCCGCTCGGTCGCGGACAATACGGGCGAGCTCACCGACACCACCCTGGTCGCCTGGCTCAAGGGTGGGGCCAGCGGCGGCACCATCGACTCCGGCCGCGCCATGATGGAGGCCATCGCCGCGGATCCGGCCAAGGGTTCGGTGCTGTCGCATCCGTATTCGCTGAGCCCGGACCGCTCGATGGAACCCGATGTCGGCCGCCAGTCCGATCAGGCCCTGTCGCGCGCGTCGAATATCGATCCGAGCCTGGACGGCTGGGTCACCACCTTCATCATGGCCCAGCACAACACCAAGATCGTGCGCCGCAGCAATGGCCTGCTGGGCTGGGTGTACGGCAAGAACTTCCGCTATCGCGAGGTGATGGGCACCGGTTCGTCGCCGACCGCGCCGCTGGTGGCGGCGGGCGTCGCGGGCGGCATCGTGGCGACCATGGCCGCCGGCGCGGTGCTGTCGCGAGTCGCGGCCGGACGGCGACTGCTGGATCGGGTGCTGCCCAAGCCCGGCACCGGACCGGACGAGAAGTCCCGGCGCGGCGGCTGGTTCACCATGAAGACCTTCGCGCACACCACCTCCGGCGCGAAATACGTCTGCACCTTCGCGGGTAAGGGCGATCCGGGCTATCAGGCCACCTCGGTCATGCTCGGCCAGGCCGGACTGTGCCTGGCCTTCGACGAGCTGCCCGCGCTCGCGGGCATTCTGACCCCGGCCTCGGCCATGGGCGACGCGCTCACCGAGCGCATGCGCGGGGCGGGCATCACGGTCGAGGTCGAGCCCGCTTGAGGGGTACCTGTTACAGGTTGTTACAGCTAGGATGACCGCGTGAACCTCGCCCGGCGCACCATGAACAATCCCGCGTTCGCGCTCGTCTACGAACGCGCGTGGCGCCCGGCGACGTTCTTCCTGGCGACCGGTCGCACCATGCAGGCCGACCGCCGCGATGCCGCGCGCACCCTGCACCTGCGCCCGGACAGCAGGGTGCTCGACGTCGCGTGCGGTCCAGGCAATATCACCCACTATCTGAGCGAACAGCTCGACGGCGACGGTTTCGCGATCGGCATCGACTTCTCCGGACCCATGCTGCGCCAGGCCCGCGCGGACAACTCCGGCCCGCACGTCGGTTACGTCCGCGGCGATGCTCGCCGATTGCCGTTCCCCGACGGCAGTTTCGACGCCGTGTGCTGTTTCGGTGCGCTGTACCTGATTCCCGATCCGCTCGAGGCGGCCCGGGAGATGATCCGGGTACTGGCCCCGGGCGGTCGCATCGCCATCAGCACCAGCCAGCGCACCGACACCTGGTTCGGCGCGGTGAGCTCGGCGGTCGGGAATGCCGGCGGGCTGCGGGTTTTCGATATCGACACCTTTCCCGAGCTGTTCACCCAGGCGGGCCTGGTCGACATCGAGCAGGAGATCCACGGACTGCTTCAGTACGTGAGCGCCTCTCGGCCCCAATGAATCTCAATCGTTTCGATCATCCCGGTCCCTGAAACCCGTTACAGTACTGGCGGGTAGCAGGAACTGGGAGGGGTGGGGTATGGCACTGTCCATTCGACGATGGTGGGGCTCGGCGACCATGGTGCTGGCGGTTTGCGCGACCGCGCTCGCCGCACCGGCGCACCTGACACCGAAAGCCGCTGCGGAGCCGGAGATCTCGACCGTGGCGCAGGGCGAAGACGACACCTTCTACACCCCGCCCGCGGGATACGAGGACACCGCGCCGGGCACGGTACTGCGCAGCAGGCCGGTCGTGGTCAAAGCGCTCGAGCTGTTCCCCGTCCGCGCGCAGAGTTGGCAGCTGCTCTATCGGACAACCGATTCCGACGGAAATCCCTACGCCTCGGTCACCACGGTCATGGTCCCGCAGGGTCCCGCGCGGCCGCGACCACTGCTGTCCTACAACATGGCCTACGACTCCATGCAGCGCGCGTGCATGCCCTCGTACTCATTGGTCAACAGCAATCCGCTCGATATCCTCGATACCGCCAAGGAGTCCGGATTCGCGCTGCCGCCCATGGAATTCGCGCTCACCGCGGCCGGTCTGGCGCGCGGCTGGGCGGTTTCGGTACCCGACGCCTCGGGTGTCGACAACAACTTCCTCACCCCGCGCGTCATGGGCTACACCGTCCTCGACGGCATTCGCGCCGCGGAGAACTTCACCCCGCTCGGCCTGCCCGGCGCGGCCACCCGGACCGCCATGTGGGGCTACTCCGGTGGCGGCATCACCACCGACTGGGCCGCCGAACTGCAACCCGAATACGCGCCCGAGCTGAATCTGGCCGGGGCCGTACTCGGCGCTCCCGTCAACGATTTCGACGGAGCCCTGCGCGCGGTGAACGGACGGCTGCTCGGCGGCCTGGCCCCGATCGGCGTCGCGGCCCTGGCCAAGGACTCCCCTGAACTCGCCGCGACCATCGATCACTATCTGACCCCCCAGGGCCGGGCGGTGGTCGCCGCCGCGGGGCGCGACTGCGCTCCCGAAACCGTGCTGAAGAATCTGTTCCGCCGCTCCGATCAGCTCATGATCGCGCCGATGGATCAGGTCCTGGCCGATCCGGCCCTGCGGGCCGCACTGCGCGAACGCGCCCGCGGCTTCGCCACGCCCACCACCCCGCTCTATGTCGTCAACGGTCTGAACGACGAGGTCAGTCCGATTGCGGCGGTGGACGATCTGGTCGCCGGATTCTGCGCCGGGGGCGCGTCGGTGAGCTACACCCGCGACGCGCTGCCCGATCTGGTCAGCGACCACACCATCATCGCGCTGACCTCGGCCGGTCCCGCCATGGCCTGGCTCGATCGCGTACTGGCGGGCCAGACCCCGCCGCCGGGCTGCACGACCACCACGGTCGCCTCCACCCTGGTCGATCCGGCGGGCCTGGCCGCCCTGCCCGGTTTCGCCGCCGCACTGGTCCAGACCATGCTCGGAATCGCCTTGGGCGCAGGGCATTAGACCAATCCCGCGGTGGCAATGGTGTGCCGGGTCACAGTGGCGACGCCCGACACGCCCGATCCCGGTCGGGTAGGGTCCCGATCGAGGGGCGGTGATCGGAAGGGGAGCACAGTGGGGGTCCCGGAAACCGGACAGCAGGCTGCTCGCGAACTGTATTCCGCGACCACGGGTTCCGATGGTTCGATCTTCGAAATCGACGAGGATGTGGCCCGGAGCCTGGCCGCGGCGTGCGATCGCCTGATCGAGGATCTGCAGCGCGCCCATACCCTCGATCCCCAGGTCACCGACGTCACCGGCTTTCCGAAACTGCCCTCCGGCCAGGCCCTGACCCAGGGCTTCGCCGACAAGGGCCGCGAATTCCTGGACCTCATCACGGCTTTCCAGCAGACCGCGCTGCTGTTCAAGGCCGCCTATCTGGCCGCGGGCCGATACGTCGAGGAGGCCGAGGCCGCCGGCCGCGCCGCGGTGGAGTTGGTCACCGTGCGGCTGGAGGATCATCGGTGAGCCCGGCCGAGGTCGATCCGCCCTACGTGCCGGATCGCGAGGTCTTCGGCGCGTTCACCCATCAGGAGATCTGGGATCTGGTGCACGAATCGCTCGATCCCGCGGCCCTCGGCCGGGTCGCCGACACCTGGCGTCGCCAAGCCGAACTGGTCGGCGAGGCGTTCCGGGTGTTCGCCGATTCGGTCAACGGTGAACTCGCCCGCTGGCGCGGCCACAGTCGCGAGGTCGCCCAGCGCGCCACCCGCGAATTCGTCGACCGCGGCCTGGCTCTGCCCGACGCCTGCGACACCCTCCAGCGCCTGATGGAGGCCGATGCCGAAGCCGCGCAATCGATTCGCGACGCCATCCCGCCCCCGCCGCGGCCCTACCGCCCGCTCGACGATCCGGCGGCCGAGGCCGTCCACGGCGGTCGACGCCGGATGGATTACGACCTGGCCGCCGCGGCCGCCCTCGCCGACGCCCGCGATGTGCTCACCTACGTGTACAACCCGACCCTGCCCGCCTCCGGAGACCGGGTGCCCAGATTCGCCCCGGCGCCGAGCGGGGGTCGCGAGTAGTGAAGTGGGTCCTCACCCCGGACGAGTTCACACACGTCTGGGCCTCCGAGACCGGCCTGGATCGACGGCCCTATCCGGTGAACATGGTTCCGGCGGCCACCACGCGCACCGAGAGCGAATACGCCGCGCTGAGCCTGCGGCATCGCTACGCCCGCAATACCGATCCGGATCTGACCGCCGCGCTGCTGCTGTGCGCGCGGGCCGACGCGACCACGATCACGGTCTCCGGTGAGCGTCACGGCCGCGAACCCGAACGCATCCTCGCCTTCGCGGCCGTGGTCCACAATCACGCCGGAATTCTGATCGGTCGCGCCGACGCGGTGGTGGTGCGGGTCTGCCACGCCCGCGCGCTCGGCGCGGAACTGGTCGAGGTGATCGGCTCTGCCCCGCCCGGACAGGGCGAATCGATGCGCGAACCGCAGGAGGCCGTGCTGGATCCCGAGGGCAAACCGCCCTATCTGACCCACGGCCATCGCAATGCCGCCCGCTTCCGGCGAAAACTCCGCGATCCGGTCGACTCCCGCGGCTTCATCACCGTCACCGTCGCACCCGATAATCCGATGTCACCCCCGACCCGCCACCGCACCTGGCTCGATTTCACCGGCGACGGCCGCTATCTGCTCACCACCGCCGCCGATCTCTCCCTCACCCCGGTCGCCGATGGCGATCTCGCCGCTCAACTGACCCGCCTGGCCTGCATCCAGTGATTCCGGGACAACACAGGCCATACTCGCTTGCATGCCCAAATCTCCCCGCCCCGGCTCGATCACCAAGGCGCTACGCGCCGACGGTGTGAAGGTCGGCGATCTCGACACCTCGGCCACGCCCGGCTACAAGGGCGCCAAGGCCGACGGTGAGAAGCTGCTCGCAGAACGCACCCAGGTCCTGTCGGATCTGCAGGAGATGCTCTACGCCAACGGTCGTTCCGGCGATCCTCGCAGTGTGCTGCTGGTACTGCAGGGTATGGACACCGCGGGCAAGGGCGGCATCGTGCGTCATGTCATCGGCTCGGTCGATCCGCAGGGCGTCGATCACGCGGCCTTCGGCGTGCCGACCGCGGAGGAGAAGCGTCATCACTATCTGTGGCGCATCCGTCGAAAGCTGCCGCGCGGCGGGCAGATCGGCGTCTTCGACCGCTCCCACTACGAGGATGTGCTGGTGGTGCGGGTGCACGATCTGGTCGCGCCCGAGGTGTGGGGTAAGCGCTACGACGAGATCAACAAGTTCGAGGCCAAACTCGTCGAGGCGGGCACCACCATCGTGAAGGTGGCCATGTTCGTCTCCCTGGACGAGCAGAAGAAGCGATTGGCCCAGCGCCTCGAACGACCGGACAAATATTGGAAGTTCAATCCGGGCGATATCGACGAGCGCGCCTACTGGCCCGCCTATCAGGAGGCCTACCAGGCCATGCTCGATCGCACCTCGACCGAGCAGGCCCCCTGGCACGTCATTCCCGCCGATCGCAAGTGGTACGCCCGCCTGGCCGTCACCGAACTGCTGATCGACGCACTGCAACGCCTCGAATTGACCTGGCCGAAGGCCCAATTCGACGTGGCCGAACAGCAGCGCCGCCTCGCCGACGCGTAGGGGTCCGAACATCTCGCGAACATGAAGTTCTGACCGGAATCTCAGGTTGGCCGGTAATCATGTGTCCGGGCGCGACGTCCGTCC
Organism: Nocardia pseudobrasiliensis NBRC 108224; assembly: GCF_001613105.1. Lineage (GTDB taxonomy): Bacteria > Actinomycetota > Actinomycetes > Mycobacteriales > Mycobacteriaceae > Nocardia > Nocardia pseudobrasiliensis. Next base: position 139,642 of record NZ_BDBS01000023.1, read on the forward strand.
GGCCGCGCCCGTACCATCGGGGCGGCATGGAACGGGTGTCCTCACGAACACAGGAAAGGCGTGGTGAACTCGAAGGTGAGCAAGAATCCTCGGGGTAAGAATGCGCTGGCCTCGGTGCAGCGCACCGATCGGACGCGCACCATTCTGATCCAAGTGGGTGTGGCCGTAGTCCTGGTCGGCCTCATCGCCGCCATCGGGATCAGCATCGCGGTGCGCAACGCCGAGAAGAACGATCCGGGGCCCACGCCACCGATTCCCTCCCAGGCCACGGCCGACGGCATCGTCGGCTCGCTGACCGACAACGGTTCGATCCGGCTCGCCAAGGCCGGCGCCAAGACCGTCGTCCGCGTGGTCGCCGATCTGCAGTGCCCGGCCTGCCAGCAGTTCGAGGCCCTCAACGGCAAGACCCTGGAGGAGGCGGTCGCCTCCGGTAATACGGCCGTCGAGTACAACATCATCGCGTTCCTGGATCCGAACTCCGGCGGCAACAGCCGCTACTCCTCGCGCGCGGCCAATGCCGCCTACTGCGTGGCCGGTAGCGATCCGGCCAAATTCCAGAAATGGCTGGAGAGCATGTTCAAGCAGCAGCCGCCGGAGGGCGCGGGCGGCCTGCCCGACGACAAGCTGGTCCAGATCGCCAAGGATGCCGGGTACACCGATCCCGCTGTGGGCCAGTGCATTACCGATCACAAGTACGACAAGTACGTGCAGAAGGTCACCAAGGACGCGCTGAACAGCGGCATCCACCAGACTCCGACGATCTACGTCAACGGCCAGCAGTTGCAGCCGAACGACCTCTCGCCCGACGCCTTCAAGCAGAAGATCGAGGCCGTGGCGAAGTGATCGGCGCACCTGCTCGTTCCGCGTGGCTGCTGCTGATCGCCGGTCTCGCGGGCTGGATCTCGGCGGTCACGCTGACGGTGGAGCGGTTCAAGCTGTTCCAGAATCCGGACTATCGGCCGTCCTGCAGCATCAATCCCGTGCTGGCCTGCGGGTCGGTCATGACCACCCATCAGGCGGCGGTATTCGGATTCCCGAATCCGCTGATCGGCGTGGTCGGCTTCTCGGTCGTGGTGACCGTCGCGGTGCTGGCCATCGCCGGAGTCGGTCTGCCCAAATGGTTCTGGGGCGGGCTCTGGCTGGGCGCGGCGCTGGGTATCGGCTTCATCGGCTGGCTGATCTTCCAGAGTCTGTACCGGATCAACGCCCTGTGCCCGTACTGCATGGTGGTCTGGGCGTTCACCCCGGTCATCCTCGCGGTGGTCACCGATCTGCTGTGGCACGATTCGCCCATGCCGCTACGGATCCTCGCCGAATGGCGCTGGACCTTCGTGGCCCTGTTCTACGCGGTCGTGCTGCTGCTGGTGTTCCTGCGCTTCCAGGACTATTGGCTCTCGCTGTTCTAATTCGGCGGCCCGACGGCGAGCACCACGGTCAGTACGCGGTGTGAGCCGTCGGGTTCGGTCAGCTCCAGGCGCACGGCGTCGTCGGGTTTGCGGACATTCAGCGCGGCCTTCAGCGTCTGCGGCGAGGTGATCGTCCGCCCATCGACCGCGGTGATCACCTCGCCCGCGGTCAAGCCCGCGCGGTAGGCGGGCTGTCCGTAGAGCGCGACATCGACGCGAGCGCCGGCGAGCCGTCCGGCCTCGGAGGTCAGCACGCCGAGGGTTCCGGTCGGGCCGACATGCACGGTGTCGGTCGGTGTGCCGGAACGGATCTGGCGGATCACGCTCATGGCCGTATCGATCGGCACCGCGTATCCGCTGGCCCGTCCGGCCGCCTTGGCCACCTCCCCCGATGAGGCCGTGATCACCCCGATCACCGCGCCGTACCGATCCACCAGCGCCCCGCCCGACTGTCCGGAGGCCACCGGCGCGGCCACCTCGATCATGCCGGTGAGCGATTTGAGTGACAGATCCGCCGCGTCGCGCGCGCGGATCGAACTGCTCAGCGAGGTCACCGTGCCCGGGGTGACCGTCGGCGATCCGGTGCCGCCCGCATTGCCGATCGCGAGAATCTCATCGCCCAACCGCAATCCGGCCGAACTGCCGATCCGCGCGATCGGCAGGCCGCTGGCTCCGGGCAGCGACAGCAGCGCGATATCGGCGGTCGCGTCGTAACCCAGGACGGTCGCGGGATAGTCGCGCCCGGTGCCCAGATCCCCGACCGTGATGACATCGGCGCCCTTGATCACATGATGGCTGGTGAGCACCTGTCCGTCGGCGGTGAGCACGATGCCCGACCCCGCGGCGTTGATCCCACTGGGCCGGATCGAGACATTCACATTGACCAGCTGCGGCTCGACCGCGGCGGCGACCACGGCCGAATCCATCGGCGGCAGCGGCGGTCCGAGCAGCGTCGCCGAGGAGTCGCCGATCCCGAAGGCCCAGCGCGGCAGCTGATCTCGATATCCCAGCAGTACGACACCGGTCAGCAGCACGGCGATCAGCAGCGCGATCGCCCGGCCCGCCCGGCCCGCGCGCGGCGATTGCGTACTGTTCACATCGGCTGTATTCGTGCCGTCGTACATCGACACCTCCGCCTCGTGCGCGCCCCGCGGATCTCCGGCGATTGTGCTTCTATGTGTACCAAAACAACTGGTCCATGTCGCGTAATCAGTGATTCAGGACGGATACGGCGAACATCAGCACCGCACCCGCGATCGTGCACAGCAGCACCAGCCGCGAGGGTTTCCCGGCGTGGGCCTCGGGCAGGATGTCGCCGGTGGCCAGATAGAGCAGGAAGCCGGCGAAGTAGCCCAGATACAGTCCGGCCAGTTGCGCGGGCACGTGGATCAGCGTGCCGATCAACGCGCCGACCACCGGCGCGATGGCGTCCAGCCACAGCAGTATCACCGCCCGGCGGTGTTCGTTGCCGTAGAGCGTGGGAATGGTGAAGGCGTTGAAGCCGTCGGCGAAGTCGTGGCAGATCACCGCGATGGCCAGCGAGACACCCAGCGCGGTCCCGGCCTGGAAGCCGACGCCGATACTCAGGCCGTCGAGCATGCTGTGGAAGATCAGCCCGCCCGCGGCCAGCAGGCCGACCGACTGGAAATCGTGGGTGTGCGCGCCGAATTCGTGTTCGTGGCCGACGTGCACGGCCATCTCCTGCTCGATGATGTGCACGGTGAAGAAGCCGACCACGGCCGCGATCAGCGCACCGGGCACCCCGGCGATCTGCTCATGTGATTCGGCCAGCGCGTCCGGCAGCAGATCGAAGGCCACCACCCCGAGCATCACGCCCGCGGCCAGCCCGAGCACCAGGCGCTTACGCTCCCCGATCCGGGCCGCCACGAAACCGCCCACCAGGGTCGAGCACATCGAAACCAGGGCCAGCAGGATCGCCATCCGATCAGCATCGGATACGGTCTCGGCCGCGCTGGGCACATCCGATCGGCGAGTCGACGCTGCTCGCGTTGCCTATCTCGCAATAGTTTGCATTGTCAAGTATGCGGGAGTAGGCATGAACGCATGACCACTGCTGCCGCGTATGCCATCTCCGCGCCCGACGGTCGGTTCGCGAAAACCACGATCGAGCGCCGCGAACTCGGTCCGCACGACGTACTGATCGATATCAAGTACGCGGGCATCTGCCACTCCGACATCCACACCGCCCGCAACGAGTGGCACGGCACCACCTATCCGTGCGTACCCGGCCACGAGATCGCCGGACTCGTCGCCGCCGTGGGTTCGGCGGTGACCAAGCACAAGGTCGGCGACCGAGTCGGCGTCGGCTGCATGGTCGACTCCTGCGGCGAGTGTCGCTACTGCCTGATGGGCGAGGAGCAGGTCTGCCAGCGTGGCACCACGATGACCTACAACACGAAGGTGTCCGAGGAGTACCAGCCCGGCGGGGTGACCTTCGGCGGCTACACCACGCAGGTCGTGGTGACCGAGAACTTCGTGCTGTCCATTCCCGACTCGCTTCCCCTCGATCAGGCCGCGCCGCTGCTGTGCGCGGGCATCACGCTGTATTCGCCGCTGCGTAAATGGAATGCGGGCCCCGGCAAGAAGGTCGCGATCATCGGCATGGGCGGTCTGGGGCACGTCGGTGTCAAACTCGCCGCGGCCATGGGCGCGGAGGTGACGGTGCTCAGCAGCACGCTGAGCAAGCAGGAGGACGGCCTGCGATTCGGCGCGAAGGACTACTTCGCCACCAAGGATCGTCAGACCTTCCGCGATCTGCGCGGCCGCTTCGATCTGATCCTCAACACGGTCTCGGCGGAACTGCCCGTCGACGATTACATGAAGCTGCTCGCTCTCGACGGCACCCTGGTCATCCTGGGCCTGCCCGATAACAACCTGTCCGTCGGCCCGTTCACCCTCGCGGGTTACCGTCGCGCACTGGCGGGTTCGATGATCGGCGGCATTCCGCAGACCCAGGAGATGCTCGACTTCTGCGCCGAGCACGGTATCGGCGCAGAGATCGAGATCATCTCCGCCGACCAAATCGACGAGGCGTACGACCGGGCCGTCGGCAGCGATGTGCGGTACCGGTTCGTCATCGACGCCTCGACCATGTGAGCGGGTAGCCGTCGCGCTACCAGGAGAAACGCGGCCTGCCACCGATCGCCGGATCGGGCGATCGTGGTGGGCATGTCGGAACACAAAACCATCCTCGTCACCGGCGCCAGCAGCGGAATCGGCGCTGCGGTGGCCGCTCGGCTGGCCGCCGAGGGACACCACGTCATCGCGGGCGCGCGGCGCGTCGATCGCCTACACGCCCTGGCCGAGCGGATCGCCTCGGCCGCAACCGAATCCGGCGGCAGTCTGCATCCGACCCAACTGGATGTGACCGACCGCGCCGATGTCGGACGATTCGTCGCTCTGGCGCGGGAGCGGACCGGCCGCGTCGACGCGCTGATCAGCAATGCCGGGGTGATGCCGCTGTCGCGGCTGGACTCGCTGCTGGTCGACGAGTGGGAGCGGATGATCGATGTGAACATACGCGGCCTGCTCTACGGAATCGCCGCGGCGCTACCGCATTTCAGCGCGCAGGGGTCGGGCCATTTCGTCACCGTCGCCAGTATCGGCGCGCATCAGGTGGTGCCGACGGGCGCGGTGTACTCGGGCACCAAATACGCGGCGTGGGCGATCACCGAGGGGCTGCGACAGGAATGCGATCCCTCGATCCGCGTCACGACCATCTCCCCCGGCGTGGTCACCTCCGAACTCGCCGATTCCATCACCGAACCCGGTGCGGCACAGGCGATGCGAACCTATCGCGCGCACGCCCTCGAACCGGACGCCATCGCCTCGGCCGTCTCCTACGCCCTGTCCCAGCCCGATGATGTGGACGTGAACGAGATCATCGTGCGTCCGGCGCGGGGGCGTTGAGCTACTGGATCTTGAATTCCTGGCGGACGATCGGATGCACTGGGACAAGATCTCGACGTAGTTCAGTCGGCGACGGGCAGCGAGACCGAGCGGGCGGGACGCGGGCGCGGCATGGCCGCGCCCACGAGCATCATGACCACAGCCATGGCCGCCACGCCGATGAAGACGCCGTGGACCGCCGAGGACAGGGCGGCCCGATCGGGATGGTTCACCCCGCCGACGCCGGCGTTGACCAGTGCGCCGAATACCGCGACACCGACCGCGCTGCCGATCGAGCGGGCGAACATATTCGACGAGGTCACCACGCCTCGTTCCGACCAGTCCACGCTGGTCTGGGCCGCGATCAGGCTAGGGCTCGCGATCAGGCCCAGGCCCGCGCCCACCACGAAACAGCCCGCGGCCACCGCGAGCAACGGCGAATCATCGGTGAGCAGCAGCAGTGATCCGGCGCCGAGCGCGGCGATGCTCGCACCGATCAGGCCGGTGATGCGGAAGCCGATCCGCAGATATATCCGGCCGGACTGCGCGGCCGACAGCGGCCAGCCCAACGTCAGCGCTCCCACGGTCAGTCCGGCGACCAGCGCGCCGGTGCCGAGCACATCCTGGGTGAAAATCGGTACGTACGAGGTCAATCCGAGCATGATCGCCCCGACGAGCACCGAGATCAGGCTGCTGGCCACGATCACCCGCCTGCCGAAGATCCACAGCGGCAGAACAGGATTCGCGGCTCGCCGCTCCACCACCACGAATGCCGCCAGCGCGCCGACCCCACCGCCGAACAGGGCGATACCGGTCGGCGACGCCCAACCCCACGAATGACCGCCCTCGAGCAACGCCAGAATGACCGCGCCCGCCCCGGCTGTGAGCAGTCCGGCGCCGAGATAGTCGACGCGATGACGCCGACGCTGCGGGGTCTCCCGGAAGTTCCGCATCAGCACCCAGCCGGCCAGCGCAGCGAGTGGAAGGTTGATCAGAAAGATCCAGCGCCAGCTCACATATTCGGAGAACACCCCGCCCAGCAGGGGGCCCAGGACCGAGGAGACGGCCCATACGCTCGCGAGGTAGCCCTGCACCTTGGCGCGCTCCTCGAGGGTGTAGATATCGCCCGCGATCGTCACCGACATCGGCTGCACCGCGCCCGCGCCGACGCCCTGCACCGCGCGAAAGATGATGAGCGCCACCATATTCGTCGCGATCCCGCACAGCAGCGAACCGAGCGCGAACACCGCGATGCCGAACAGCATCACCGGTTTGCGCCCCACGGTGTCGGCGAGTTTGCCGTAGATCGGCACCGTAACCGCCTGCGCGAGCAGATAGATCGAGAACAACCACGGGAACTGCGCGAACCCGCCGAGCCGTTCGGTGATGGTGAGCACCGCGGTGGCGATGATCGTCGAGTCGAGCGCTACCAGCGAGGTGGCGAGCATGATCGCCGCGAGGACGGGCCCACGCTCGGAGCGAAAACCTACCGAAGACCCGGTGGTAGCTGTGGCACTCAACGACACGCCCTCTCCTCGCCCCGACACCGTGATCGAACGGCGCCTGATCCGCGTCTATTCCATACGGAAGTCCACGGCGAGGTCCACCTGTTTTCCCGGGTATTCGGCGCGGCTATCTCAACCAGCGCTTCAGCCGCCACATTTCGATCGCGACCGCCTCGGCTTTGTCGGCCTCCGTTCGATTTTCGCTGTCGCCGCCGTCTGTCGTCTTATAGGCGAGGATGGCGGCGGCCTTCAGATCGCGGTCGATCTCGTCGAGGTTGCTGTCGTTCTGGGTGTTGCCTCGCTTGGCCTTCAGGCCGTGACCGGCCTTCTTGATGCGATAGTCCGCCAGCGCGTCGCATGTGTTCGCCGTGCACGGCTCGACAATGTCATCGCAGTAGGCCCCGCCTCGTTCGATCAGATTTCCGCATACATCCAGCGCCACTGCTCGCGCGTTGACCGCGACGGTCATTGGCGCGACTCCGTCATCGCCCTTCATCTCGTAGGGCGTTATCCTACTGAGCCGCTTATCGTCAGCGATCTTCTTGCCGTCGACAAGTATGTTGTCGTAACGCTTTCGGACGCTGGCCCTGCGTTTGTCGACGCACTCGTTGTATACGTTCTTATCGTCGTCGCCCTGTTTCTCCTGCGCCGATGTGCACAGGTTCGCCTCGGCCAGTTCTTTGTCGGTGATCTCGTCGGCCTTGATCTGCATCTCCCCCAACGCCTCCTGCAGCGAGGTCCCACCACCCGCCATACTGCCGTGGTCTGGCGGTTCGTCCGCCAGGGCATACGAACCACCCGAGACCAGACCGAAACACAGCATCGCGGTAAGCGCCACGAGCGCCAGTCGACCGCACCGCCTTGCTCCCAAAGTCACTCCTGCTCCTCGAAGTTCATTCCGAATAAAACTTCGTTGCCGCAGGTCCGATAGATGGCCCGGAGGGAAATGCGAACATAGCTTGCAGCAGACGCAACTACTACTTGCCAATGTTGCGCTGCGGGTCATACCTCGGTGCGTCGATACTCGTCCTCGGAAGTTCTCGACATCAGGACAAGGAGTCCCGTCATGCCCCGAATTGTGCGTCCGACCGCCTACGGCACACCCGATGTGCTCACCGTGACCGAGGCGCCCACTCCGAGCGCGGCCGCCGACGGCGTGGTCGTCGAGGTCCGGGCCGCCGGGGTCAATCCGATCGACTGGAAGCTCTACAGCGGGGCGTTCCACGATGTGGACGACGATCACAAGGATGCCGCCGGACTCGCCGCCTCGATGCCCTCGCTCGGTTTGGAGTGCGCGGGCGTGGTCACCGAGGTCGGCGCGGAGGTGACCGATGTGCGCGTCGGTGACGAGGTCATCGTGTACCCCGTGACCGCCGCCTACGCCGACTACATCACGGCCCCCGCCGACGCGCTGTTCCGCAAGCCAGCCCAAATCGACTGGGCCCAGGCGGGTGCGCTCATGTTGACCGGCACCACCGCCGTACACGCGCTGCACGCCGCGGGGGTGGGCGCGGGCGATACGGTACTGGTCCACGGCGGGTCGGGCGGCGTCGGACTGATGGCCGTGCAGCTGGCCACCGCCGCGGGCGCGACCGTGATCGCCACCGCCGCCGAGCGCAATCACGCGCTGCTGCGCGAACTCGGCGCGACTCCCGTGGTCTACGGCCCCGGACTCGCCGACCGCGTGCGCGCCGCCGCGCCGCAAGGCGTCACCGCCGCAGTCGATTTCGCCGGTACCGACGAGGCGCTCGATGTCTCGCTGGAGCTGGTGGCCGACCGCGACCGGATCTCCTCGATCACCGGATCGCCCCGCCGCGCCGCGACCGGCATCAAATCGCTCGGCTATGGCCCAGGCGAGGACGCGGGGGCCGAACTGCGCAATGCCGCTCGCGGTGAGCTCGTCGAACGCGCTGGATCCGGTGCCCTGCGGGTCATCGTCGACGCCACCTTCCCACTCGCCGAGGCGGCGAAGGCCCATGAGGTCGGCATCGCCGGACACGCGCCCGGCAAGCTCGTACTGATCCCCTGAGAGGTTGACCTTCACCCCGAGGTCAAGGTTCAGCGTCGCGGCATGAGCGAATCGACTTCACTGCGGGGACGCGCGGTGGTCATCACGGGCGGCGGCACCGGGATCGGGGCGAGCGGCGGCGCGGCAATTCGCCGCCGCGGGCGCGGATGTGAGATCGTCGGCTTCCTGCCCTGTCTGGAAGCCGAAACGGTCCTGCTCCCTTCCTGTCCCGCCGGGGCCGAGGCGATCGCGCGCAAACTGTCCGCCGCGCAGTCCAGCCTCGACGAGCTCACCGTCACCCGCGACCACCTCGCCGCACTACTGGCCACCCTGACCTGATTCCCGCATCATTCGGCGGTCTGCACATCCGATGCCAGCCACCGACCGCCGACGTTCCGCTCGGTCACGACCATGGTTGTCGAACTGGTCTGCGGTTGCCCCTGCGTACTGCGCGAGGTCATGATCTGTTCGGCGTCGGCCCGCACCAGGACGGTATCGCCGTCGACGGATTCCACCGCGCACACCACATTCCCCGGCTCCGAATGCACCTGATCGGCGGCCATCAGATCCGCCAGCGTCGACGACGATCGAATCAGGTTCTCCCGCAACCCACCGGTCGTCAACGTGAGCATGCGCGCGGTGTGAGCATCCATATCCCGATAGTCGTAACTCTCGAAATTCCGCACGAACTCACAAGCCGCTTCCCGCGCCCCCGCCGAATCCGGCTCCGCCGCAGCGACTCCCGCCGCACCGAACACCGCGGCGCACGCAACCACCATGAGCGCCAGAACTTTTCGCATACCGAGACCTCCCCATCAAGAACGATCTCAGGATCGTATACCGGTGCGACGACAGTCCCTCGGCTAGAGGCGTACCGCGGTGCGGACGAGGTCGGCGACGGCCTTGGATCTGCTGTGCGGTGGCCACGCGATGACGGTCGTGACTGCCGGTGCGTCCGGCACCGGCACGACGGCGTGTTTGTCGTGCAGATGAGTTCGGACGGACTCGGGCATGACCGCACAGGTTCGGCCGAGCGCGATCAGCTGGGTCAGCTGGGTATGGTCGCGAACCCGCGGCCCGGGGCCGTCCGGATAGCTTCCATCCCGTCGCGGCCAGCGCGGCAACGGCAGGTCCGTCAGGACGGAGACCTCGGCCAGCGACATCTGGGCCCGATCGGCGAGAGAGTGTCCCGCGGGCAGAACCACGACCTGCTGTTCTGTGTGCAGGTCCTCGGTGTCGAATCCGGCCGTGGTGTCGAAAGGCCGGTGGAGCAGGGCGACGTCGGCGCGACCGTCGCGCAGGAGTCTCTCCTGTTCGCCGGGCCCGCACAGCATCACCTCGACGGCGACGGCGCCCGGTTCGGCGGCGTAGGCGTCGAGCAGCTTCGCCAACAGTTCGCTGGACGCTCCGGCCTTCGTGGCCAGCACTATGCCCGGCCGATCGGCGGCGGCGCGTCGGGTGCGGCGCTCCGCGGCGTCGACCGCGTCCAGCACGGCCCGGGCCTCCCGCAGCAGCACCGCCCCGGCCTCGGTCAAAGTGATTGCGCGCGAGCCACGGTGCAGCAGCACCACTCCCAGCCGCCGCTCGAGCTGCTGAATGGCCCGAGACAGTGGCGGCTGCGCCATCGCGAGCCGCTGTGCCGCCCGACCGAAGTGCAATTCCTCGGCGACGGCGACGAAGTATCGCAACTCCCGCGTCTCCACCTTGGCATCGTATCCGCCGCCGACCGCGACCGATACCCGTACGGTATTGCCGCCTACCCGGCCGGTCTTGGACGCGCTCCCCGCTGCCGAACCAGGATCGACGATATGAGTGCACAGACGATCGCGCTGGTGACCGGCGCGAACAAGGGAATCGGATACGAGATCGCGGCGGGCCTGGGCGCCCTCGGCTGGCGAATCGGTGTGGGCGCGCGGGATTCACAACGCCGCGAAGCAGCGGTGGCGAAGCTGCGCGCGGCCGGAACCGATGCGTTCGGTGTACCGCTCGATGTCACCGACGACGCGAGTGTGGCCGCCGCGGCCGATCTCATCGCCGACCGCGCCGGACGCCTCGACGTCCTCGTCAACAACGCCGCGATCACCGGCAGCATGCCACAGACACCCACCACGGTGGATCCCGCGACCGTGCGAAATGCCGTGGAAACCAACGTGATCGGCGTCATCCGCGTCACCAACGCGATGCTGCCCATGCTGCGTGGATCGTCCTCACCGCGAATCGTGAACATGTCCAGTAGCGTCGGCTCCCTCACCCTGCAAACCACGCCCGGCGCCGAGACCGGCCCGATCTCCGCCGCGTACTCGGCGTCGAAAACCTTCCTCAACGCCGTCACCATCCAATACGCGAAAGAACTGAGCGACACCAACATCCTGATCAACTGCGGCTGCCCCGGTTACACCGCCACCGACCTCAACGGCTTCCGCGGCCACCGCACCCCCGAACAGGGCGCGGCGATCGCGATACACCTCGCAACCCTTCCCGATGACGGACCGACCGGCGAATTCTTCGACGATGCGGGAACGGTGCCATGGTAACCGCTGCGGCGCAGCCGATCTCGCCGGTTTCGAGCAGAGGGCGCCGTGGCCTGACCGAAGCGGCGGCAACAACTTCCGCCGCGTCCGGATTGTCGATACCCTGAGTCCCTGTGGGCGGGGTTGGCGGTTTCGACGGCGGTATCGAGAGTCGTTCGCCGCGAGCGGCTTTCGCGGCAAAGCTGACACGGCTGTGGGAGGCCGCGGGCAATCCCACCCTGCAACGGGTCGCCGATACCGCCGAGGCGCGGATGCGGGCCGCCAGAGCGCCGGAAAGCAACCGTAGCGCCTTGCCGCAGCGCATCAGTGACTGGCGCAGCGGTCGTAATGTGCCCTCCCGCTACGAATCGTTCGAACCGGTGCTGGTGACATTGGTCAGGCTGGCCGAGGCGGCGTCGGGGCCGGTCCCGTCGACCCTGTCGAATCGCACTGCGTGGCGGCGTCTGTGGAAGGCGGCGATCGCGGAACCCGTGCGTCCGACGGTCACGACCACCCTGCGACGCGATATCGGCACATTAGTCGGACGCGATGCCGAGGTGCGCCGGATCATCGAGGCCGCGGGGCCGGGGAGAGTGGTTTCCATCCACACCGTCGACGGCATGCCTGGCATCGGTAAGACCGCGTTGATAACCCGTGCGGCGCATCTGCTGTCCGATCGATTCCCCGACGGCCGGTTCTTCGTCGAACTCAACACCCACACGCCGGGACATTCACCCACCGAACCCGCCGACGTACTGGCCACCCTGCTCACCGATCTGGGAATCGCACCGGGCCATATACCCGACTCACTCGACGCGCGTCGCGATCTGTGGCGCGACCGCGTCGCCGCCAAGCGAATGCTGTTGGTACTGGACGACGCTCGCGACCACGCCCAGATCGAACCGCTGCTTCCGGCCGCGGCGGGCTGTCTCACCCTGATCACCAGCCGTCGCCGACTCGTCGCCCTGGACAACGCCCTCCCGCTGTCGCTGGACACCCTCACTCCCGACAACGCCGCCGACCTGTTCTGCCTGCTGGCACAACGTGATCCGAGCGGACGCGACGCCGATGCCGTCGGCGAGATCGTCCGATGGTGCGGCTTTCTACCATTGGCAATCGTGCTGCTGGCCGGGCGCGTAGCCCACCACCCCACCTGGACTCTCAGCGGCTTGGCCGCCGAGTTCGCCACGGCGCAGGACCGTCTCGGTGAACTCGACAGCGGTGACCGCGCGGTCCGCGCGGCCTTCACCACCTCCTACAACAACCTGCGTCCTGATCTGCAGCGGTTGTTCCGTCGGCTGGGGTTGCATCCGGGACCCGACTTCGACGAATATGCCGCCGCGGCCCTCGACGACATCCCGCTGGCCAGGGCCCGACGCGCCCTCGAGGCCCTCTACACCGACCACCTCGTCGACGAGACCACACCCGGTCGCTACCGCATGCACGACCTGCTGCGCGAATACGCGCATGACCTCGCGGCTACGGACACGCCCGGCGACCGCGCCGACGCATTGGACCGCCTCCACTCCTATTACTGCGACACCGCAGCGACCGCGGACCGATATCTCAGGCTCGTTACCCAACCCACCGACCCGACCGCTGTCAGGCCGCCGCGAGCGCCCATTCCGTCGCCCCGGAATCTCCGCGACACAGCTGAGGCTCTGGCATGGATGCGGCGGGAGCGCGCCAATTTCCTGGCCTTCATCGAGCATTCGTCGTCCCACGACCAACCATCGCGGGCAATCGAACTGATCGATGCGCTGTCGAGCCTGCTCTTTCGCGAAGGCCCCTGGCCGCAGGCGGGCGAACTACATCGACGGGCGATCGAGTTGGCTCGGCGGATCGACGACCCGTTCGCCGAGGCCAATGCCTGCCTCGGCCTGGGCATCATCGGCCACCGAACCGGCGACAAGCACGAAGCCGCCGAAATACTCGAGAGGGCTCGCCGGATCTACCAGCGACTCGGCAACCGGCTCGGCGACGCCAATGCCCTCCTCGGTCTCGGCTTGCTGCACTACCGGACCGGCGTCTATCAGGATGCCGCGGATCTGTTGCAACAGGCACTCACGATCTACCGTGAACTCGACGATCGCGTCGGCCAAACGGCCTCCGTCACCCACCTCGGCGCGGCGCACTGGCGTCGCGGCGACTTCCCCGGCGCGGTGCGCCTGTTGAACGAAGCGCTGTCGCTATCCCTCGACCCCGGCAATTTCCACGAACTCTACGCACTGACATATCTGACGCTGGTCCTCGCGGACAGCGGTGATCTGCCCGGCGCAGTCGACGCCGCGCAGCGCACGCTGACCCTGGCACGTGCCGTCGGCGACCGCATGATCGAGGCTGTGGCGCTGGGCATTTCGGCATCGGCGCGCTACCGCAGCGGCGATCGCCAGGCCGCCATCGAACTGGGCCAGGAGGCCATAGCGATGCTGCACGATGCCGGGGATCAGATCATGGAGGCGGAGGCCCTCAATCGCTTCGGCGCGGCGCTCGCCGAAACGGGGGAACACGGGAAAGCATTGGCGCTGTTCACCGTCGGGCTACAACTGGCGCGTCAGGTGAACAGTCCCCTGCACGAAGCCCGGGCGCTGGACGGCCTCGCGCGCAGCCGAGCCAGCCTCGGCGACATCAACACGGCGATAACCGAACTCCGCGATGCCATCACGATCTACCAACATATCGGATCCGCCGAAACCGACTCCGCGACCGTTTATCTCACGACATTGCAACAGGCTCTCGACAACGGTTGATCGCCGCCGGACCGGCAAACCGAGAAACCCTCTCCCACCAGCGGATTCACCCCTTTCCGACCGATCGATGGGTAGGCGGAAGTGCGTCGTCGAGGTTCCATGACGGCAACGTCACATCAAGGGGAGGAACCCACCGTGTACCGACGATTTACTTCATACTGCGCAGCCGCATTGGCCGTTGCCACCGTATGCCTCAGCGATCGAACCGCGTCAGCAAAGAGCGAATACCCCGAGCCATACTCCTGCGGATGGGATGTATGCCTGTGGACCGAGCTGTATTTTCAAGGCGAGGAATGGGGCGCGACGCTGACGAACCCGGACGGCACAGAGATCACCGGCTGCTTCACCGATTTCAAGGCCGATCACTTCTTGTCCGTGCAGAACAATTACCACAAGAGCATATTTCTCTACCGCACGCCTGATTGCTCCGGATGGCCGGATGTGATGATCCTCGCGGGAGGAATCGACGGCGATTCGGACTTCGAAATTCACTCCATGCGACTTCAGTTCGGCTGAACAGTTTCATCAGCCACCGCCGCCCGCATGGGATTCGAGATACAAGGTCACCGCGAGAGTCCCCTCCGACAACACCACCGGATCCCCGCCCGGAGCGTGCCGGTAAGCCAGTTCCACCGCGCGTTCGCCCAATTCGACGGCCAGTTCGGTGATCAGTGGGTCGGTGTCGGCGGGGAGTAGGCCTCGGGTGATGAGGGATTCGTGGACCATGTGGGCGAAGCGGCGGCGGTGGGGGATCGCGTCGGGGGTGGCGCCGGATCGGCGGGACTCGTAGTAGATGGGGACCAGGTCGGGGTACTCACTGCGGTACATCTCGCGGTGCAGTTCCATCAGTTGGTGGACCATGTCCGGGAGGGTGGTGGCGGGTAGGGCCGCCAGGCGTTGTGGGAGTTCCTCGTCGAGGCGGTCCATCAGGCGCAGCGCCAATTCGCCCAGTACCGCTTCGCGATTGGCGAAGTACTGGTAGAGGGTGGCCACAGGCAGGCGGGCGCGTTCGGCTATCGAGCGGGTCGTAACCGCTTGCGGGCCTTGCTCGTCCAGCAGTTCCCTGGCCGCGGTCAGCAGGCGTTCGACGCGCTCGCGGCTGCGCTCCTGGACCGGTTCTCGGCGACGGTGCTGACGTTCGGGGGCCACACTCGTCATCTTGACACGACATGAACATAAATATGAATAATGTTCATGTTACAGTGGATGCGGGTGCTCGAGCGGGGAGCATGAGAGCCCGGGGGAACTGGGGGTCGGTGTCGGCGGATCGACGATGCTCCGCCGACGCTGTTCGATATTTCGTTCACTATGGGGGATTCACAATGAACGGATTGTTTCGCGATGATTCACACCCGGCGGTCTGGGGCGTCGGCGCCTACCACCGCATCGGGAGCGGGCTCGAGTCGGTGAGGTCGACCCGGCTCCCGGTAGCCGAATCGGATTCGACTACCGGGGGCGAGAAGCGTTCACTGCCAAGGGATCAGGGCAGGACCTGGGGAATGACGTCGGGGGCGATCGCGCCGACGATCAAGCCGATAAGCGCGCCCTGGAGCGCGGGGCCGAGGATGCAGAGCGGAATGAGCGGGATGCCGATAATGGTGACGCCACAGACGACCGCACCGAATACCGCGCCGACGATCGCACCGGCCGCCGCGCCATTGCCCAGCGGATCATGGTTGGCCGCATTCGGATTCGTGGCGATATCCTGGGCCGCCTCGGCCGCCACCGGCTGTGCGTCCTCCGAAGCGTCGGACGGCGCGATATCGGCGGCGGTGGCCTGGTCGACGAACTCGGCGACCGGCTGGACGGCGGCCTCAGCGACGGGCTGAACCGCGACCGGGGCCTGCACGACCGAAACCGACTGCGGGACAATACTTGTGACCTCGGCGGATGCCGTACCCGCGCTCGCGAAAGTCGTCGCGATCGCCAGCGGCAATGCCGCGATGAGAGCCTTACGACCGATTTTGCGCATGGTGCTACGCATGATTTTCCAAATCCTCCCGGACCCCCGTGCACGCAACCCATTGGCGTGCAGAATGTTTCGCGTTGCGGATCGCAACGAACAAGTTCTATCCGATACCGCTTGCCGAATCAAGCCCCTGCCGCGGGGAAGACGGAATTGCGCTCGACGCTCCGGTGAAAGATGATTCGGCCCGGCACAGCCATTTCGACTGTGCCGGGCCGATTTCGGGCTAACCCGGGATCTGCGCGCCGATCGCGCTGCCGACGCCCGCACCCACCGCGCCGCCGATCGCGCCACCGGCCACCGCGCCGACGCCGACGCCGACGAGTGCGGTCGCGGGGCATACGGGCAGGGTGACCATACAGGCGAAGGCCCCACCCGCCACCGCGCCGACTCCGACGCCGACCACCGTTCCGACGACCGCCCCGACCTGCCCGCCCGCGAGGGCTTGGGTTTGGCCCGCGGCGACGGGCTGGACGGCGACGGGCTGGACGGGAGCGGGGGCCGTGGGGGTGGCGGCCGAGGCGACCGCGCCGGAGGCCCCGGTGAGGGCGGCGGCGACGGCGAAGGTGGCGGCTAACTTTCGAACCATGGTGTTCTCCTGAGTTATAGCGAGATCAGGAGCCTACCGCCGAATATGGGTGGAATGTGTGGAAACGGTTGTGCCGCAGCCGGTTATCAGCTCACGTTCCAGCCCATCATGTCCCACATCTCCAACGCGATCGCCTCGGCCCTGTCGGCGTCCTGCCGATCCTTCAGGGATTCCTTGCCGTCCAGTTCGTAGGCGAGAACAGCGGCCGCCTTCGCGTCCAGTGCCGCGCCGCGCGCCGGAGGGATATCCCGGGTTTCGGGCGCAACCCCGACATCGGATCGCATCTCCAAGGGAGTTACTCGGGTGAGCCGCTTTTCGTCTTCTTCGTTCATGGTTTCCGCAATGGCTTTGTCGACGGCGTCCAGCCGCTTTTGAGCGCTGGCCTTCCGTTTGCCCGCACATCCATTGCCCTCGGCATTCTCCTCCTGCTTCGACGTGCACAGGCCCGACTGCCGCAGCCGCTCGTCATCGCTCTGCGAAAACTCCTCGTCCTTCAGCTTTTTCATCGCAGACAGCAGCTCGGCGCTATGAGCCGCCAACCCGCTGTCGGGCTCGTCCGCCCGCCACCCCGACAGAACTCTGCGCAGCCACCCCGAAACACACTATGGCGGCCATCACCGCGAGCACCAATCGACCACTTCGTCATGCTTCCAAGGTCACTCCCGCTCCTCGACGTTTGTTCCAATCAGAACTTCGTTGCCGCGAGACAATTGGATGGCTTGCGGTCAGCTGATACCTTCCTGATTAGCAGCTGTGACAAGGCGATTCGCAACCGTGACAAGCCGACAATCGAAGCCATGAGAACCGTTCGTCTGCTCGCCGTGGCCGCAGTGGCCACCGGATATGTCGGCCTCGGCACAGTGGTCGCGCACGCGGCCCCCGGTGGAGCCGATTGCCTGTGGGATGGCGGCCCGCATCCGCAGGGCTCGACAGTCGTTGCCGGAGGTCATGTCTACAGTTGCGGTACCGATGGCGCGGCGGCGGCCTGGACCGAGGGGGCCGCGACGAATCAGGCCAGCACCGTGCCGAATCCGGGCGCGGAGCCCGAACCCGCGGGTCTGTACAGCGAGGGCGCTCGCCAGCCGGGCACCGATTTCGACGATTACTGCTCGGGCCCGCAGCTGGTCCCGGGCGTCGGTGACATCTTCGAGGCGGTCCCCGAGGGCGGCGGCCTGTATTGGCGATCGGCCGGACCGATCTCGCAGTGGACCTTCGATCCCGGGGTCACCTGGCCGACCGAGTCGTCGCGCACGGAAAGTCTGTGCGGGACCGATGAATTCAACGAGGGACAGTTGGAGTAGGAATCGCCCGCACCGGCAGCTCGGGCCTATCCGGAGGTGAGGCCGGTGGCGACGCGCACGATGACCTTGTCGGCGGTGACCTCCTGCACCGTGACACTGCGGCCGTCGGCGGGCTGCGTCTCCCCGACAGGGACGGTGACCTTCTGGCCCGCCACATCAAGGGTGACCATATTGCCGTCCACCGCAATGAGTTTGGCCTGAATGCCGAGAATGCTGGCCTGCGCGTCGACACCGCGGGCGAAGGTCACCGTGCAGGCGCTGATCTCGCAGTTGGTGGAGGTGCCCGGCCCCTCCGCCGAGCAGGCCGCGGCGAGGGGCGTGAGCAGGGCGAATGCAAGAAGGACTGGGAGCCGTCGGGCGCGCATGCGGCCAGTCTAGGATGACTCGGATATTCCGGACACCAGGTGAAGGTGTCCATAAACTGCGGCGACGTTATGCGCCGGGGTGATTGTTCTGGGAGACGGACGGTATTTCGACGTGTCCGGGTGTGGTCGAACCGGAGTCGTGGGTATCGACGGGCAGGGTCGTGGGCGGCATCGTCGGCTGGGTCGGCGGGGTCACCGGTTCGGGGGCCTGGGGCGGGAGGTAGCCCGGGCAGCCGACCACGGTTGTGTAGTTGTAGCCGTCGCAATCGTCGTCCCAGGCGTTCTGGGTGGGCGGGGTGCGGTAGGGCTGCGCGGGGGCCGCGCTGCCGGTGTCCATGGGGGCGGAGACGGCGGTAGTCGTTGCGGCACTGGCGAATCCGGCGGAGAGGGCGAAACTGGAGGCCAGCAGGGCGGCGGCCGCGTATTTTCTTATCTGCACGATTGTCACGGTAGGAAGCGCGGCCGTGGGCGGGCATCACTCCCGGGAGTGGATTCGGGCTAGCTCCGCGGGGTTAGGGGCGAATCCCTAAGTGCCCTTACTGAATAGGGAGCGCCTCGATGAAGGCGGTCCACTCCGCAGCGGTGAAGACCAAGGCCGGGGCGGTGGGGTCCTTCGAATCACGTACGGCCGTCTCGCCGTTGGGCAGCCAGGCGATCTCGACGCATGCCCCGCTCCCATTGCTGCGACTCGACTTGAACCAATCCGCCCCGGCCAGATCGCTCATCTCTCGTAACTCCTCGCCGCCCGCCTCAGGAGGTCGCGCGATTGTTGTTCGTCCAGAGTGGTTTCCCGCATTGCGGAAGCCAATTCATAGTAACGTTTCACCTCATCTCCCTCAACGTAGAGATCAAACTTGCCACTACCTTCCAGAAAGACCAGGGACGGCTGCACCCGATTACCTCGCGAATCGACACCGAAGTCGAGAATCGAGAACATTCCAGGCACCACTCCCCAAGTACAGCCAGCAGAGAACGGCACGATGCGAATCTCAATGTTCGACCGCTTGCTCATCTCGGCGAGATGATGCAACTGAGCGCGCATGATGTGCTTGTTGCCGATCAAGCGATGCAGGGCCGACTCATGAAGCAGGACTTGAAATTTCAGCGGCATTGCTCGACGCGTCACCAGGACCTGCCGTTTCGTCCGCAGTGCAACACGCCGCTCGATGTTCTCTGCATCATCGTTCCGAAACCAGCCACTGATCAACACTCGTGCGTAGTCCGGCGTCTGCAGTAAGCCAGGAACAATCTCTTCATAGGAAATCAATTCACGCGCTGTTGATTCTAGTCCGACGTACGTAATCAATTTGGCGTCGACGTACAAACCGCTAACGGCCATGGCCATTCGAGCCTGCTTGACCAATTCCATTGCATGAGTGGTCTCCTCATCGCTCACCTCGTACAGCTCACACAGCGCCTCGACATCCTGAGGCCGATACTTCCTCTTCAATCTCGCTGTCTCCAAACGCTGGAGCGCAGTCTTACTCAACCCCACCAACCGCGCCGCCTGCAGCATCGTGAACCCCATACCCTCACGCTTCTCACGAAGGAAGCGTCCGAGTTCGCGCTGCGCCAGAGTCGACGGTTGGTCGTCATCGTCGTTGGACATGGATCGACTACCCCCTACAGAAGTGGATCTATCCGGTATCCAGCGCGGTACCGACTTTACTCCCGTAATGAACCTCTTCCTGCGGTTTCGCGCGAAACCGTCTCGGACGGACTGATTTTCCCGGTTCCGCACCGACGCCATGGTCCCCTGATCCCGTCAGCGAACGAAAGGGGGACGGCTTGAGTGGAATGCAGCGCACCGAACTCGACGGACTGGAGGCGCTGTGGCGGTGGGACTTACAACGCCTCGAAATCGTCGCGGTGCGCAAAGTCTGCGATGGCACGACACTCGCGACGTTCGAGCGAGATCCGCGCCCGGATCTCGCTTCGGTGCG
The DNA here is from genome assembly GCF_001613105.1 of Nocardia pseudobrasiliensis NBRC 108224. Lineage (GTDB taxonomy): Bacteria > Actinomycetota > Actinomycetes > Mycobacteriales > Mycobacteriaceae > Nocardia > Nocardia pseudobrasiliensis. Next base: position 159,894 of record NZ_BDBS01000023.1, read on the forward strand.
TGAGTTCCTGCCGGAGTTCACCGCGCTCTGGGATGCGGTGCGCCATCAGTTCTGGACCGAATTCAAAGGAGGTGCTGCCTAGACGAAAACCCGCAATGGCATCCCCGCGGTGGAATATCCAGCGCACAGCACAACGACGGCCGCGGGGATGGCCTCAGTTGCGCAAGGCGTATTCGAGTCCGGCCGCGACGCGGCCCAGCGCTCATTACTTCCCTCGGTGCGGCACAGCACCAGACCACCCTCCAGGACCGCGATGAACAGGGCCGCGAGGCCCGCCGCGTCCGCCTCGGCGAATCTCGCGGCTTCCAGCAATCCCGCGTCCTCGGGGCCCGCGCCGAGCGCGATGGCCGCGATCGGGCAGCCGGGCGGACGCGGTCCTGCGCGATCCAATTCCTGGCCTTCATACCCGTCACCGTCAACGGGTGGCACGCGCTGTTCCATCTCCTCACGGGCCTGGCCGGGCTGGTCGCCGCGCCTCGGGGCAATCGGGCCTTCGTCTACACCTGGACCTGCGGTCCCTTCTATCTCCTGATCGCCGCGCTCGGCTTCCTCGGCGGCGGAAATGTCCTGCACCTCATGGCCGTCGACACCTTCGGCAATATCGTGCACGTCGTCGAGGGCAGTCTCGTTCTCAGCGCGTTCGCGCTCAGTGCGTCGCTGCCGGGACTTCGGGAACCTCGATCCGACGCAGTGCCGTCGTGAGCGCCTCGCGAACCCGGGTCAACTGGGCGCGACTGTGGTCGACGGTGTCGTATTCCACCTGAATCGTGAGGCGGTCGCCGAGGGTGAAGATGGTGAGTTTCGGCGGCATACCGGGGCCCATGGCGTAGACGTCGTCACGCACGATGCGCACCCCGGCCGGAGTCGCGTGCGCGGGAACGCGGCCGATATTCGACAGGGCGATCGTCGGCGGGGCGCTGAACATCGTGGCGGTGGCCTCGTCGCGAATATGCCGGAACGCCACCGCGAGTCGCGCCGGATCGCGGCGCTCGCGGGCGGTGCGGATATCGACGTCGACGAGCCGGGCCAACTCGATCGGATCGGCGTCCGGACCGATCGACAGCGGGGTGCCCGCACCCGAGGCGCAGTTGAGCACGAGGCTCTCCGGCAGCGCGGGGTCCAGCGCGCCGCGAATATCGGCCGCGTAGCCGCAGATCATCGAGAGCGCGGCCGGGGTTTCGAACTGCGCCCGTACGGCGGCCATCGCGTACCCGCTCAGCAGGCTGTGGACCGACACCCCGGCGGCCCGGGACGCCGCGACCACACGCCCGGTTTCCCTGTCGTCCAATTCGATTCGATCCACGGCGTAGCGACCGAGCGGATCACCGGCCGCGCCGTCGCGGGGCAGGGTGTGCGGCGGCTCGATCAGCATGCCCCGCATCATGTCGAGCAGATCGAGCGCCTCCGCCTCGGGCATCGTCGCCGCCAGCAGATCGTCCACGGCTTGCGGAAGTTCTTGCGTCGCAGAGGTAATCGGCATCGGCGCGCCGACCACGCGCGCGGTGTAGCGCCGCCACAGCTCCCCCAACAGCGCGAAAGCCGAACGCCCGTCCGAGATCCCGTGATGAATCACCAGCACGATTCGACTCACCCGGCCTTCGCGCAGCACCACCGCGCGGAACAGTCCCGCGGTCCAATCCTGCGGCTGATTCACCAAGCGCAGATATTCCTCCTCGCCACCCGCGGCCACGGCCAGCGGCGTCCGATACCCCTCGATCAGGCGAAGCATCGGCACGCCGTCGTCCAGGACGTGGCCGCAGCGCAGCAGCGGATGCCCGGCGACCAGTTCGCCCAGCACCTCCCGCAGCGCGTCGAGGTCGAGTTCGCCCTCGATCGTCGACCCGATGAACAGCGGCATGCCGCCCACGGGCACGGAACCCAGCTGGGCGCCCGCGCTGAAGAAGCCTTGTTCCAGCGGCGAAATCGGTCGTTGCGTCATGGCCGGAAGCATACGAGCGTTTTATACATCTGTGCAATACGTTTGTTTGAAACGGTTGTCAGTCGTCGCTTGCTACCCTGCTGACGTGGGAACTCGGGACGATCTACTGGCCGCGGCCAAGCAGTGCCTGGCCGAACGGGGCTATGCGCGAACGACCGTGCGCGATATCGTCTCCCGCTCCGGCAGTAACCTCGCGGCGATCAACTACCACTTCGGCACTCGGGACGCCCTGCTGAATCAGGCGATGATCGAATCGACGACCGAGGCCGTGCAGCGCATTCTCGACAATCTCGAATCGAGCGCCGAGCGCAAACCCGCCGCGCGGCTGCGGACCTTCCTGGCCAAGCTGACCACGAGTTTCACCGAGGATCACGGCGTCTGGGCGGCCAATATCGAAAGTCTCGCCCAGGCACTGCATTCCGGCGAGGTGCGCGCCGAGATCTCCGCCAAGCAGCGGGAGGCGCGCACCGCGTTCGCGCGGATGCTCGCGCCGGAAGGCGATCCCGACGACGCCCTCGGCGCGATCCTGCTCACGCTGCTGGACGGCCTACTGGTCCAGTGGCTGCTGGATCCGGCCGCCGCACCCGGTCCGGAAACCATTGCGGCGGGACTCGATTCGCTCACCGCCGCGCTGGATCGGTGAGCTTCAGTTCGAGGCGGCCGTATCCCACTGCGGCGACAGTGCTTTCAGCATCTTCGTGAGCAGATGAATGCGGCGATCGTAGATCTCCGGATACGGGGCCCGCAGCGGATGCTGGATGGCCTCGCTGTCGGAGATATCCGCGATCAGGAAGACCAGCGTCACGAAATCCTTGGCGTCGAGGTCGGATTCGTGGCCGACCATCCGGGTGGCCGCCTCGATCATGACCTGTCCGGCCTCGAACATGGTCTGGCGCATGGCCGCGGCCAATTGCTCGTCGGTGCGCGCGGCCACGGTCAGCTCGAGTACGGCGTGGTGGGTCGGTTCGCGCACGAGTTCGCGCATGGCGACCAGGACGGCCTCGAGGTCGGTTCGACCGTCCCGGCCCGCCAGTTCCCGGACGCGTTCGGACACCAATTCCGTATGCCGCCGGACGGTTTCGCGCGCCGTGGCCGCCATGAATTCGCTCATCGTCGGGAAGTGTCGAAACAGCGCGCCGTAGGACAGGCCCGCGCGCGCGGTGATCGTATTCGCCGAGGCCCGGCTGTAGCCGAGCTCGTCGAGCGTCACGATGGCCGCGTCGATCAGCCTCGTGATGGTGGCCTCGCGGCGCTCCTGTTGGGTTCTCCGCACCGAATCCAGCTTAGAGTATCCCGACTTCGATGGTGACCGATCGCTATCTTGCCAAGTTCGTGTGACTGCCGTTACAGTCCTACTCGCCGGTAGGGGTTAGCTGGCAGAAAGCGAAGTTCAATGAAGACAGCGACTTTCACCCATCTGACAGTCCGCACACTCACAGTTACCGTTGCCGCGGCAATCTGCACAACTTTCGCGGCACCCTCCTCCCTCGCCACCTCCGGCGAATTCACGGGTATCGATGGCGGCGACTTGGCCGCGGCCTGGACCGCGGCGGTCGATGGGCCGCAACCGTATTCGGATATCTCCGTCGACATGGCCGTGCCGATCACAATGAGCGACGGCACCGTACTCAAGGCCGACGTCGTGCGCCCGGCACACGGCTCGGCGGTAGCCCAGCAGCCCGGCCCCGTCATTTTGCAAATGCAGGGTTACGGCAAGGTCGTGATGAATCTAGGCCAGGTGCTACTGCATATCCCGGGCGTCGAGAACGTGCTCTTGCCCTGGATCGCCTCGCTGAATCTCGGCGGTACACCGCTGTCCGGAATCACCGATCTGACAAGGCAATTGGACTCCGGTGCCGTACAGGCCGCGATTCAGGACTGGGATCTGGCCAAGGCCGGATACACGCTGGTCCAGGTCGATCTGCGCGGAACCGGGACCTCGGAGGGGCAGTGGCAGATCTTCGGTGAGCGCGAGCGGCGCGACACCTCGGAGGTCATGGACTGGATCACCCGTCAACCGTGGAGCGACGGCACTATCGGCACCATGGGCACCTCGTTCACCGCGATCACCGCCCTGCAGGCGACCACGCAGAAGAATCCGGCGCTGAAGGCCGTGTTCTCCTACGAGGGCAGCGCCGATATCTTCCGCGATATCGCGGGACCCGGCGGTGCGGTCGGGCTGGGATTTCTCGGATTCTGGCTGCTGGCAGTCAATTTGGCGAAGATGGCCCCGGATGTCGAGTCGATGCTCGCGGGCAGGTTCGATCCGGCGCAGCAGTTGCGCTGGCTACAGGACCGCCTCGCCGATCCGCTCACCTTCCTCGATGTGGTCGCCAATGCCTGGGGTTCGACCAGGGTCGATCAGCTGATGCCCAAGACGCTGGACGTGTTCCGGCAGGGTTCGCGGTGGCGGCAGGGGTTGAGCGCCGATCCGGCCGGGATCACCGTACCCACGTTCATGGCCGATGCCTGGTTCGATGTGTTCGGGACCACCGCGACCGATGCCTTCAACGCGATTCCGCTTCCGCTGGAACAGAAGAAGCTGATCATGGGCGACGGTTATCACTCCGGACTGGGGTTGGGCGGCTTCGGACATCCGGGGATGCCGCCGCGCCTGGATGTATTGCAGCGGGCCTGGTTCGACAAGTGGCTCAAGGGGATCGATAACGGGATCGATCGCTACAGTCCGATCACCGTCAAGCAGCAGGGTGGCGGGTGGACCGGGCTGGCATCCTTCCCGCGTGCGGAAATCACCTATCGCCGTATGTATCTCGACGATCGACCGTCCGGGACCACCGGGACGTCGCTGTACGACGGCAGTCTGTCGGCGCAGCCGCTACAGGCCGGTGTGCGCGATCTGACCGTCGCGCCGGGCGTGCTGGGCCTGTGCTCGCGCGACACCACGCGTATCGCCGCGGGGATTCCCGCGCTGGTGCTGGCGTGTTCGGATGATTCGCGGATCTGGGAGGCCAACGGTCTCACGTTCACCAGCGCCGCGGTCACCCGGCCGACCACCCTGTCGGGCCCGATCGCGGTACACCTCAATGTGGTTCACGATGCCGCCGACGGGTACTGGGTCGCCACGGTGAACGACGTCTCGCCCGACGGCAATTCGCGCGAGCTCACCACCGGTCAGCTGGTGGCGTCGCTGCGGCAGATCGACGATGCGCAGAGCAAGCGGTCGGCCGATGGCGACTACACGGTGCCCGTGCCGTATGTCGACATCGATCGGCGGCAGACCACCGTGCCCGGGGAGCCGGTCACGCTGGATATCGCGCTGACTCCGACCGATGCGGTGCTGCAACCGGGACATCGGCTGCGAGTCGATGTGTACGCCAGCAACTTTCCCAAGGGTGTGCCGCCGCTGCCGGCGCTGGTCGACAGCGGGCTGCGGCCGGAGCATCTGCGGCTGGATCCGGACGCGCCCAGTTGGGTCAATGTGCCGCTCGACGCCGACGTGCCCGAGTAGTTCCGATGTCCGGAGCGGACGGATAACACGGGCGGGCTTGGGCCGGAAAGCTACAGGCCCAGGCAGAGGGGAATCGCCGGAACCCAGGTCATGAGCAGCGCGGTGGCCAGGATGGTGAACAGGATGGTCCCGAAGAACGGGATCATGTTGAGCGGGATCAGAACTATCACGAGCAGGGTCGCGAGGACGGCTGTCGTCACCGCGGCCCAGCAGCCCGGTCCGAGCAGGATCTCCCGCACCGCGATATCGCGTGTGGTGGCGGCGAGCCGATCGGCGGGTACGACGTGCGTCTCTGCGGGACGCACGTCGATCCGGGTCGTGACGGCAGCGTCGCCGTCCGTGCCTGGGACGAGGTCGGTTTCGGCGTGATGGATGATCGTCCCGTCGGCGGCGAACAGCACCGCGAGTGCGCCGTTCGTCGCGGTGAGGGGTGTGATCGTCGCCGAACGTCCGGCGGGCAGTCGGAAGGCCGCGGTCTCGTCCCAGGCGGCCCGGGCGGACGACAGCGGTAGGTCTCGGATCTCCGCGACCAGCGCGTCTCGATCGGGCCCTCGCAACGGTGTGAGGTCCGCGGCGGTATCACGGATTTCGGACAGCACTGCCGCTTCGGCGTCGGGGGCCGGAGTGGCGGAGGCGTCGGGTGGCGGCGCGGCGGCCGCGGTCGCGACCACGGCGGTCAGCACGCCCGGGGCCAGCCAGCGGCGAATATGTATGTCGCTCATGCCGAATGGACCGGTGTGCGGTGTCGAGGACGGTCGTACAGATCCGGCAACACAGCCGCGACGCTCAGGGTGCGATGCGTGGCCACGGATTTCGCGGGCCTGCGCCGGAGCCATCGGGTCACGCGGCCGAAGGACCAGCTCGCACTCAACCAGGCCACGGGGATCAGGCACAGCAGGGGCACGATCGGGAACATGAACGGCCGGGGCGCGGGCGTGGTGACGCGGTGGTCGTACGAATTCGGGGTCATGCGGCGCAATTCGACTCCTGATAGGAGGGATCGAGGGCATGTTTCACAAGTCCGATCACGGTGGGCGACTGGGGTAGTCGACCGTGATCGGTGTCGTCGGTCGGGCAGAACGATTGCACCCAGAGGTTTTCCACGGTCGCGCCCGGGCCCGGGCGCATGAACGCGGATTCCGGCGGGGTGGAGACCTGATCGACGCGGGTGGCGATCACCGTGTAGTGCACGCCGGGTTCGGTATCCCCGCCCGCGTTGAGGCGATGCAGAAAATCGCTGCCGATGACCTGCTGGGCCGCGGCGGTGCCGAGCACCGCGCCGACCATTCGATCGGCGGGTCCGTCGGAGCTGCCCAGATGAACCAGACGGCCCATATCCATGGCCGTGGTGCCGTGATTGGTCGCGGCGATGAACACCGCGTTGCGCACCTTGTTCTGTTGCGGATCCGCCGGATTCGCACCGCCCTCGAAACGCATGTACTGCCGAGCGAGCACACCGCCCTGTGAATGGGCCACGATGTCGACCTGTGGCGAATTCGTCGCGAGGCGAACCTTTTCCACGAATGCGGCCAGTTCCCGCGCCGAGGCACGGATATCGCCGGTGCCGTAGACACCGGGGCGCGCGCCCCAGATGCTGGAGGTGTCGCGGCCGTAGTTGAGCGAATAGACGCAATATCCGGACGAGCGCAGCTCGGGTGCGAGCACATCCCAGGAGTTCTGATTTCCCCAGGTGCCGTGCACGAGTACGACCGGATCCGGATGCACCGCGCGCGGTGCGCATTGCCAATCATTAGCCCCCTCGGGAGCAATACTTCCGTCGGCGGGTCGTTCGATCGAATCGACCGGATCGGCCGACGCCTCGCCGAACGTCACCACCGTGCAACAACAGAGTGCGACAACGAACACCGCCAGCGACCGCATCGACCGTCCCTTCCACGCCGAAGAGAAGTAACGATTCGTTAGCCGATGCTAGGCGCAATCCGCCGAAAATCCGCGCAGGCGGCGCTCGAAACGCCTATGCGATTTACTGTTCGCGCAGCGCCTTCCGCGCCGCGTCCTGAACCGAGTCGACCTGTCCGGCGAACTTGCCGTCGGTCTTTTCGTCCACGATGTCGCCCGCCTTCTCGATCAGCGGATCAATCTTGTCGGCATGCTGAGCGGCAAGATCTTTCGCTTTTTCGGCGACTTCCTTGAACTGGTCGAACATTCCCATGCTGCGCCTCCTGTCGAAAATCGGTCGGAGACAGGATAATCGGCCGATCAGGCGGTGTGCCAAACGAGCGGGGCGAGAGAAAGTCCGCCCTGGCCCCAGCCCGCGGAGCTGACCAGGTAGCGATCACCGTCCGCGACGACCTCGGCGGCGTGGGCGTCGATATGACCCGCCCGCGCCGAGTTGTCGAAATGCCAGGGGTTGTCGCTGTAGAAGATGTCGGTGCCGACATAGCCGCCGCGCGGGCCGATGAACAGGTACCACAGGTTGCCGTGCTGGACGACGAACGGCGATTCGGTCGGTCCGCCGCCGAAGCCGACCGGACCGGGATCGGTGAAGGCTGTCCGGCGCTCACTCCAATGCCGTAGATCCGCGCTGGTCCGGTAGGCCACGATGTGGCTGCCGCCCACCGGCGTCGAGGTCGCGGTGTAATACACGACCCACTGGTCGCCCACGCGCGTCACCATGGGATCGCGGGCGTCCCAGCCGTCGCGGAACAGCGGACCATCCGGATCGCGGGTCCAGTTCACCAAATCGGTGGAGGTCGCGAGACTGATCGCGGAACGGCTGCCGAGCGGCGCGCCGCCCGAATAGAACATGTAATAGACGCCGCCTTCGGAAACGATATGCGGGGCCCACAAATGGGTTTCGCCGTAGGGCCGCCCATAGGCGGGATCGGCCCTCAGAACCGGGGGCTGCGTGGTCCACGGTCCGCCGAGTTGTTTCGCGGTGGCATGTCCGATCGTCGTCTCACCGTAGGGCGCCGCGAATTCGGTATGGGTGATGCCGAACAGATGCCAGGTGGCGTCGGACTCGTCGAAGACGAACGAATGGTCGTTGACGTACCAATTCCGCAGTTCATCGCTCGGGTCGTACACCCTGTCGAACGCGCCGCTCGAAACCCGTTCGGGCACGATATTCGCGACGGCGGGCGAATCGCATACGCATATGCCGACGGCAACCAGCGCGGCCGCCACGAGCACTCTCACTCGAACCCCTTTTCCGATGTGAATTACATTGCGGCGTAACGGAAGGCGGTGGATCCGTAAACTGCCGGCTCCTCGTTCACACCGCCGTGTTCGATACCGAAACGCAGATGGGCGAGGTGCTCGACCGAATCGGCGAGCATCAGCCGATAGGCGTTCACGCAGTAGCCCGCGCAGGCGGGGGTGGATGCTCCCGTCAACGGCAGGCTGTAACTGCGGCCGCTGTCGAAGTACCAGCCGCCCTCGTAGAAATCCTCCGTCCCGGTTCCATTGATCTGCGGTACCGGCGAACCGTCGACATAGACGTGTTCATCGCCCTCGAGAAACCACGGCGAGCCGCCGCGCATGGTCTGGCTGACACCCACGAACTTGCCGCGCCCGAAATCGTCGGCGAATATCCAATCCCGGCCCGGCTCGGTCGGTCCCGCATGCGATCGGGTGGTGAAGTAGCCCGCGGACTTCAGCAGCAGGGCCGTTGCCCACTGCGGATCCGGATCGACCACCACCTCGGTATCGATGCCGTCGATCGGGTCGCCGCCGGTGTTCACCAGGCTCACCGACAGCGCCGCGGCGAACGGCATGGGCCACCATGCCGAAACCCACCCGCCGGGTCGCGGATCCGCGGCGAACATCAGGGCGCGCACGGGCACGACCCCGCCCGGGCCGAGACCGAGCCCGAAGAACTCGCTCACCGGGGAATCGACCAAATCCCTTCCGTCGAAAGCGATTCGAAGCCGCAGCGCGGTGAAGGATCCCGCATTCGGCAGCCGCAGTCGCAGCGCCGAGACCGCGCCGGGTCCGGTCGCACCGGCGATCGTCGTGCTGCCGTTCGCGGGTACGGTGACGGTCTGCCGCTGGGCCCGCGCTCCGGGTGCGGGCGGTTTCGGATCGTGGCCGCCCGCCGAGCGCAGCATGGCCAGCACATCCTCCGCGCGATCGGACGGATCGAAGGTGTCCAACCCGATTCCGGTCGCGAAATGCCGATAGGTCACGTGGTAGTACTGCACGGGGTTCTGCACGCTGACCCGCATCCGATCGTGATACGGCATCGGCACCTTGATGTACACCCCGCCCGGCGACTGATCGGCGTTGGCCACCAAGGGATATGCGAACGGCGCACCCAGCGCGCCGTCGACCACGGCCTGCAGCGGCGCGCTCACGACCGTCCGCCCGTCCAGCTCGATCCGCAGCTCGCCCAGGGCGGTCACATCACCGCGATCGATGGTGAACCAGATCGAATCGACTTCGCCCGCACCGTGATCCTCGGCGACCACGCATCCGGCCCCACCCGCGCCGACGCAGCCGCCCGCGCCGTCGTTGTTGCCACCGCTGCGATCGAAGCTCGAACTCTGCAGCGTCTGCGCCCCGAGGCCCAGATACGGCAGCCGCTCGAGGTGACGGTAGGAGTCCCAGCCGGTGAGCACGCCGGGCAGCGCCTCGGTCGCGTGCGCATCGCCCGGCCGCGCCAGCGCCGTAGCCGAAAACCCCAAGCCCCCCACGGCGATCCACGCCATCGCGCGGACCAACGACCTGCGAACACGCACCGACCAACCTCCTGTGGACCCAGCTCCATCAAGGATTCGACACCGCGGTGATTCCGGATGGCAGCGTAGTGCCCGTGAGTTGGTCAGGCGGGTAGAACGCGCAATACCCGTCCACCGATGGTGGAGACGGCCAGAGATCCGTCCGGGGCGACGGCGACCGCGGTCAGCGGGTCCGCGCCGGAATACACCTGACAGGTGGTGTGGGCGAGCGGATCTATACGGACGAGCGAGCCGGTGGTGGTGGCGTCGTAGAGATAGCCGTCGGGAGCCTGCGCGAGATCGTCCGGCATGGCGGACAACCGGGAGGATCCGAGTTGTACGTTCGCGGCGGTCGTCCGTGCGGCGGGATCGGCGATCGGGATGCGGACGACGCGGCCGTCGAGGCTGTAGTACTCGGTCACGTAGACGAGGTCGTCGGAGACGACGATGCCATTGGCTCCGGGGATCGCGGTGTGAGCGCTCCACTGCGTATCGATCACGCCGGTGGGGCGAATTCGGATGACGCCCTCGGCGGTATCGGCGATGTACAGATTCCCCGCGGAGTCGAAGGCGGCCCCGTTGGGCATGCCGAGGCCGGAGACGAAGACCTCCGGAATCGGCGTGGCGGCCTCCGGGTCGAAGCGGACCACACCCCCGCCAACCGTGCCGGGCAACCGGCTCAGCGGCGAATCGCCGTACACCGCGTAGATCAATCCGTCCGGCCCCGTTCGCACCGCACCGGGCGACTCGACCGCGACCGTCGCCGTCATCCGCCCGGCACTGTCGTAGCGCTGCAACTGATTCCGCCCGATCCGGGCCACCCACAGATTGCCATGCTGGTCGTAGGTCAGGTTCTCCGCATAGTCGAGAAGGGGCGCGGTCGCGGGTATGAGCGTGGCCGCGCTCGCGGCGCAGTTGTTCGATTCAGCTTGTGCGGCAACAGGTTCGACCACCGGAAGCGTCAATCCCAGCAGGATCGCGCACAGTCCGATACCGCGCATTCCGCGACTCACCACGATTCTCCCGTCCGCCACCCGGCCGTCGTTGCGGCAATGATCCTGCCGCAACGACGTCGAGAGCGCAGCCCTATTCGGATTCGGACCGTCGGCGCACGCGGCGGGCGGCGGCGACCATATTGCGGAGGGAGGGTTCCAGTTGCCAGTAGTGGCGGGTCTTCAGGCCGCCGTCGGGGTTGGCCCACAGGCGTTCGGGGGTAACGGCCTCGGCCGCGGCGGTGAGGGCCTCGTCGAGTTCGTCGATATCGGGGATGCGGGCCGAACGGCTTTCGTACACACCGGGTCCCACGCCGTGGGACAGGCCGTGGCCCTGGTCGGCGTCCTTCTGCAGGGCCTCGAGCACCCAGTCGATGGAGCGGCTGGCGACGATGGCGGTGACGTCGGCGTCGAGTTCCTCGATGGCCTGCACGATCTCGGCGCGACTGGAATAGGCGATATGAGTGTGGATCTGGGTCTCGGACTTGACGCCCGAGGTAGCCAGCCGGAACGCGTTGACCGCCCAGCGCAGGTACTCGCGACGGCCGTTGGGGCGCAGCGGCAGCAGTTCGCGCACGGCGGGCTCGTCGACCTGGATGATGGCCACCCCGGCCTTCTCCAGATCGGCCAGCTCGTCGCGGATCGCCAGCGCGACCTGATCGGCCGTCTCGTACAGCGGCTGATCCTGGCGCACGAACGAGCGAGCGACCATTGTGACCGGCCCGGTCACAATGCCTTTCACCGGTTTGTCGGTGAGCGACTGCGCGTAGGTGATCCACTCGACCGACATCGCCTTGGGCCGCGCGACATCGCCGTAGAGGATCGGCGGACGCACGCAGCGCGAGCCGTAGACCTGCACCCAGCCGAAATGCGTTGTGGCGAAACCGTCGAGCAGTTCGGCGAAGTACTGGACCATATCGTTGCGCTCGTGCTCGCCGTGCACGAGCACATCCAGGCCGATGTCCTCCTGCAGCCGAATGGTCGACTCGATCTCGGCCTCGATACGCTTGCGGTACTCCTCGTAGGACAGTCGCCCCTCGCCGAGGTCGTAGCGGGCCTGGCGGACCGCGGCGGTCTGCGGGAAGGAGCCCAGCGTGGTGGCGGGCACAACGGGCAGATTCAGCTTCTGCCGCTGCGCTTCCCGGCGCACCTCGTACGGTTCGCGCTCGCGCATATCCTGCGTCACGGCGTAAACCCGTTGGCGCACCGCGTGTTTCTGCTTGAAGTGCACCTCGCTGGGTCGCTTGCGCCACTTCTCCGACGGACCCTCGGTGAGCGCCTTGGCCAGCGAAACCACCTCGAGCACCTTCTGTTTCGCGAAGGCGAGGCGATCGGCGACCGGACCCTCGATATCGTATTCGACGAGCAGGTCGTAGGGCACGTGCAGCAGCGTGGTGCCGGTGGCGACCACGAGATCCGGGCAGACCTGGGCCAGTTCGTTGAGATAGGTGAGGGTGACGTAGCGGTCGGCGCGCCACACATTCGTCCCGCTGATCACACCAGCGTACAGGCGCTTGCGCTTGATGCCGGGGATCTCGGCGAGCTCCTCGGGACGCACCCGGTAGCTGGCCAGATCCAGGCCGATGGCCTCGACGGCGGTCCGGGCGAGAACGCGCACGGCCTCACCGAAATCGCCGTACTGGCCGGTGACCAGGATGCGCGGACGCAGCGGCGCGGTCGAAAGCCGTTGGTAGGCGCGCTCGAACGCGGCCAACTCCTCGGGGGTGCGATCGCTGGTGAAGCACGGCTCGTCCAGCTGCACGCAGGTCGATCCGCGCTTGGCGAGGATCTCGAACAGCTGCTCGTACATCGGAAGCAGCTTGTCCAGCAGCGAGAGTCGATCGAATTCGTCCTCACCGGGCACCTGGCCGGCCTTGGACAGCAGCAGCAGCGACAGCGGACCCAGCACGACCGGGCGCAGTTCGATGCCCTTCGCCTTGGCCCGGTCGAACTCGTCGAGCAGGGCCTCGGGATGCAGCGAGAATTCGGTGTCGGCGTCCAACTCGGGCTGACGGTAGTGGTAGTTGGAGCCGAACAGCCGGACCAGCTCCAGCGGCGGCAGATCCGGGCGGCCACGGGCCATCAGGAAGTAGAAGTCCAAGGGATGCAAGCCTTCTCGATACGGCTCGAACCGCTTGGGGACCGCGCCGAACAGCAGCGCGTTGTCCAGGATGTGGTCGTAGAAGGAGAAGGTGTTGCCCGGGACCTGGGTCAGCCCCGCGGCATTGAGTTCGGCGAACTGACTGTCCTGGATCTCCCGGCCGACCCGAAGCAGCTCCTCGCGGGAGATGCCGCCGTGCCAGTACGCGTCGAGTGCGCGCTTGAGTTCCCGGTGCGGTCCGATCCTCGGATATCCGAGGATGCTCGATCCGAAGCCGTCGGTGACGTTGACCATGAGCGGGACACTCCTTCCGAGCTGCGGGTTCAGCCCGACCCTTTATGCAGCTTATGCCCGATAACGGGAAATGCCGCCACCAGCGCGGCGGCTCAGACCATGGGTGGTGACGCCCGGCACTCGCGCAACCAACTCGGGTGCGAGTCTTACGAGCGCCGTTCGCGGCAGGCTCGCTCCGGAGCGGTCGAAGCGCATGCGCGAGGCGCGAGTCTCGACCGCTCCGGAGCGAGCCTCAGGGCCGCGAACACGCGACGCCGAAGGCGGCGTCATCAGACACGACTGTTGTTGTACTGGTAGAAGCCAGCGCCCGTCTTCTTGCCGAGCAGACCGGCCTCGACCATGCGCATGAGCAGCGGAGGCGCGGAGTACAGCGGCTCCTTGAACTCGGAGTACATGGAGTCGGCGATGGATTTGACGGTGTCGAGGCCGACCAGGTCGGTCAGCGCCAGCGGGCCCATCGGGTGGGCACAGCCCAGCACCATGGCCTTGTCGACGTCTTCCTTTGTGGCGAAACCGGATTCGACCATCCGGATGGCCGAGAGCAGATACGGCACCAGCAGCGCGTTCACGACGAAGCCGGAGCGGTCGGCCGAGCGCACGACCTGCTTGCCCAGCACCTCGGAGGCGAAGGCCTCGGCGCGCTTGGAGACGGCCTCGCTGGTCTTGAGCGTGGTCACCAGCTCGACCAGCGGCAGCACGGGCACCGGGTTGAAGAAGTGCATGCCCACGACCCGCTCGGGCTGGGTGGTGGCGACCGCGACCTTCATGATCGGGATGGAGGAGGTGTTGGAGGCCAGCACCGCGTCCGGATCGGTCACGACCTTGTCGAGTTCGGCGAAGATCGAGGTCTTGACCTCTTCGCTCTCCACGACCGCCTCGACCACGAGCTGACGGTCGGCGAAATCGCCGAGGTCGGAGGTGAACCGCAGCCGCCAGGCCGTCTGCTCCCGCTCGCGCTCGGTGATCTTGCCGGAGGACACGCCACGATCCAGCGACCGCAGGATGCGGGCGCGACCGGCGGCGGCCAGCTCCCGAGTGGGTTCGAACACGAGCACGTCGACATGCGCCCGCGCACAAACCTCCGCGATTCCGGCGCCCATCTGTCCGGCGCCGATGATTCCGACGCGTTGAATCTTTTCGCTGCTCACGTCCCGCTCCTGGTGTCTGGCTGTCGGTGACTTATCTGTTCGGTGGAAGGTGTCGGCTCTCGTAGAGCCCCGCGCCTTCGACGGGAAACGTTAATAGGGACGCCCTTCCCGCCGGGGCTGTTCAGCGGGAAGGGCCGAGGTGCGCCCTATGCCGGGCGGCTATTGGTTTGTGGGTGAAGCGCTTTCGCGCTTTTCCGGCGGAGCCGGAACCCGGGTGATGCGGACCGGGTCCCGGCCACCGTCCCCGGCTGCGCCGGGGAAATCACTGATTGCTCAGTGAGCCTGGAAATACTGATCGCTCAGTGGAACTGGCCCTCTTCGGTCGAACCCTTCAGCGCCGCGGTCGAGGTGTTGGGGTCGACCGTGGTGGCGATGGTGTCGAAGTAGCCCGCGCCGACCTCGCGCTGGTGCTTGATGGCGGTGAAGCCACGCTCGGCGGCGGCCTTGAACTCGCGCTCCTGCAGGTCGACGAAGGCGGTCATACCCTCGCGGGCGTAACCGTAGGCCAGGTCGAACATGCCGTAGTTGAGCGAGTGGAAGCCGGCCAGGGTGATGAACTGGAACTTGAAGCCCATCGCGCCGAGCTCACGCTGGAACTTCGCGATGGTCGCGTCGTCCAGGTGCGCCTTCCAGTTGAAGGACGGCGAGCAGTTGTAGGCCAGCAGCTGGTCCGGGAACTCGCCGCGGACCGACTCGGCGAACTTGCGCGCGACCTCGAGGTCCGGCACGCCGGTCTCCATCCAGATCAGGTCGGCGTAGGGCGCGTAGGCCTTGGCGCGAGCGATGCAGGGCTCGATGCCGTTCTTCACGCCGAAGAAGCCCTCGGCGGTGCGGGTGCCGTCCAGGAACTCACGGTCGCGCTCGTCCACGTCCGAGGTGATCAGGGTGGCGGCCTCGGCGTCGGTGCGGGCGATGATCACCGACGGCACGTCGGCGACGTCGGCGGCCAGACGCGCGGAGGTCAGAGTGCGGATGTGCTGCTGGGTGGGGATCAGCACCTTGCCGCCCAGGTGGCCACACTTCTTCTCGGAGGCCAGCTGGTCCTCCCAGTGCACGCCGGCGGCGCCGGCGGCGATCATGGCCTTCTGCAGTTCGTAAGCGTTCAGCGCGCCACCGAAGCCGGCCTCGGCGTCGGCGACGATCGGCGCCAGCCAGTTCTTGACCGAGTCGTCGCCCTCGACCTTGGCGATCTCGTCGGCGCGCAGCAGCGCGTTGTTGATGCGGCGGACCACCGACGGCACCGAGTTGGCCGGGTACAGCGACTGGTCGGGGTAGGTGTGGCCGGACAGGTTCGCGTCACCGGCGACCTGCCAACCGGACAGGTAGATGGCCTTCAGGCCGGCGCGGACCTGCTGCACGGCCTGGTTGCCGGTGAGGGCGCCCAGGGAGTTGATGTAGTCCTCGTTGTTCACGAGATCCCAGAGGATCTCCGAACCGCGGCGGGCCAGGGTGGCCTCTTCGACGACGGTGCCCTGGAGCTTCGAAACCTGCTCCGCGGTGTAGTTGCGGGTGACGCCCTTCCAGCGGGGGTTGGTGTCCCAATCCTTCTGGATTTCCGCAGCGGTCTTCGGGGTGCCAACGTTCGACATCTCTTGACTCCACTTCTTCGGTCTAGTCGGTGCCCCAGTCCGGGGCACTCGGGGGAATGTCCGAACTCTGCTGGAGCGGCAATTTGCAGGCTTGCTAGGGCCTCGGGGTGTACTTCCACACGATTGCACAGACCAAAAGTGCCGTCTACCTGTTGCTAATGCGAATCTCGGCTAGCTTTGTCGGTCACTTTGCTAATCCTGTGAAATTTGCGAGTTAATTGCACGGCCGACATCTACTCGCGAGTAGGTCTGACCTGCAGTTTAGCGTAACGCGCGTACTGTTTGGGTGATCGTTACCACTTGGTTGCTTCGGCGGTGCAGATTCCCGCTTGTGATGACGTTCACAAGCTCGGGCGGGCGCCTCCTGTGTGGTCTGGATCACTTATCGGGTAGACGAGATACCCGGCGACGAGATGGACATGCGCCCTACTGCGAGACTTGTGTTCTGGGGAAAGAGAAGAGGACTCACGTATGCGGAAGCTCTTGACCACGGCCGTGCTGACCGTCGCCTCGGCGACCGGCCTACTCGGCCTACCGATCGCCCAGGCCGCGCCCGCCACGGGCGTGGTGCGGTCGGTGGAACCGCTGTCGGCCGCCGCGACCCTGCCGGGATCGGTGAATTCGGAGCGATTGCTCTACTCGACCACGACCGTGGGCGATCAGCCGACCGTCGCGAGCGCCGCGGTGTATTTCCCGCCCGGCGAGGCGCCCGCGGGCGGATGGCCGATCATCGCGTGGGCGCACGGGACGGTCGGGCTCGGTGACGACTGCGCCTACAGCGTGGGCGGGCCCGCGGAGGTCGCGCGCGACTGGGCCTATCTGGGGACGTGGTT
Organism: Nocardia pseudobrasiliensis NBRC 108224; assembly: GCF_001613105.1. GTDB lineage: Bacteria > Actinomycetota > Actinomycetes > Mycobacteriales > Mycobacteriaceae > Nocardia > Nocardia pseudobrasiliensis. The sequence goes on from NZ_BDBS01000023.1 coordinate 176,938, forward strand.
GAAGCAGGGCTATGCGATCGTGGCCGCGGATTACGCGGGCCTGGGCACGCCGGGTGAGCATCCGTATCTGGACGGTGTGGTCGAGGCGCACAATGTCGTCGACGCGGTGCGGGCCGCGAGTGATCACTACGGCTCGTTGGCGAAGAAATGGGTGGTGGTCGGTCAGTCCCAGGGCGGCGGGGCGGCGGTGGCCACCGCGCGGCACGCCACCGAATTCGGCGGACCCGAATTGGATTACCGCGGTGCGGTGGCCACCGGTACGCCCGCTTATATCGAGGACATTCTGCAGCCGCTGGGACCCGGTGTGCCGCCGGTGAAGTTGAGCAAGGACACCACCGCCTATGTGCTGTTCATTCTCAACGGCCTGCGCACCGCGCATCCGGAGCTGAATATCGACTCGTTCCTGACCGACGCGGGCCGTGAATGGGTCGCGCGCGGACAGCGCGAATGCGTGGGCGCGCTGGCCGAGGACGCGTCTGAGCACAATGTGGTGGTCGGCGATCTGTTCGCCCGGCCGCTGTCGCAGATCCCGGATCTGCACGGCCTGCTGTACAACTACCTCGGACTGCCCGAAACGGGTTACGACAAGCCGCTGTTCATGGGTCAGGGCCTGCGCGACACCGATGTGATCACCCCGGAGACGCTGCGCTTCGCCGCGGTGCTGCAGGCCAATGGGCAGCCGGTCACGTTCAAGACCTATCCGACCGATCACAGCGGGACGGTGAACGCCTCGCTCGTCGATTCGGTGCCGTTCGTGCGGAATCTGTTCGCGTAGAGCTCCCAGAGGCGGTCGGCCGTGAGCGGCAGCGCGTGCGGCCGCACGCCCAGGGCGGCGCGAACGGCATTGGCCAGGGCCGGGGCGACCGGGTTGTAGGGCGATTCGCTCATCGACTTGGCACCCAGCGGGCCGAATTCGTCGGCGGTCGCGGCGAAGTACACCTCGGTGCGGGGTAGGTCGGCGTACTGCGGAATGTGGTAGTGGCGAAGGGTTTTCGTGGTGACGATGCCCTCGTCCACACGCATGTCCTCATACAGCGCGCCGCCGATGGCCTGGGCAACGCCGCCCTCCACCTGACCGCGACACTGGCGTTCGTTGAGTACGACACCGGCGTCGGCGGCGTGCACCGACCGCAGGATGCGCAGCTGACCGGTGTCGGGGTTGATCGCGATGCGGAAGGCCTGGACGTTGAAGGCGACCGAGCGCTGACTGCCGTCGTAGTCGGCGCGGGCGTGCAATCGCCCGGACGACAACAGTTCTCGGGCGGTGAGTTGGCGATTTCCCCTGGCGCGGGCGATCATCAGTTTCCGCAATTCGACGCAGGCGGCATGAACGGCCTTGCCCGCGACCACGATTCCGGTGGAGCCGAAGGCCCCGGTGTCGTGATCGGTGAGATCGGTGTCGGCGTGGCGGATTCGGATGCGCGACACGTCGGTCCCCAGGGCGTCCGCCGCGAGCTGGGCATGCACGGTGGTGGTGCCGTTGCCGAATTCCGCTGTGCCCACGCGGATTTCATAGGTTCCGTCGGCCAGGAGTTCGGCCTCGGCGACGCTGTGGTGGCCGCGGGGCGGGATGGTGGCGATCATGGCGGCGGCCATACCCTCGCCGATCCGCCAGCCCGGCTCGACCCGTGCGTCGGCGCGGCCGCGCTCGAGTGCTCGCTCGGCGAGATCGAGGCACTGGTCCAGGCCGTAGCTGGCTACGGTCAGATCGTCGTCGTCCACGCACGGGCCGCCGATCAGCGCGTCGCCCGGCACGATGACATTGCGGCGGCGGAATTCGAAGGGGTCCAGGCCGAGTCGGTGGGCGAGTTCGTCGAGGGCGCATTCGATGCCGAAGCCGATCTGGCCCAGGCCGTAGCCGCGGAACGCGCCGGAGGGGATGTTGTTGGTGTAGACCGCGCGGCCGTCGACGCGCTTGTTCGCGCAGCGGTACAGCGCGACCGATTCGTTCACGCCGTGGAAAAGCACTCCGACGCTGTGGTTTCCGTAGGCTCCGGCGTCTGCGAGGACGTCGATGGCCAGGGCGGTCAGGCGGCCGTCGGCGTCGGCGGCCGCGGTCACCTCGATGCGCATCGGGTGGCGGCAGGTGGCCGCGGTGAATTCGTCGGTGCGGGTGAATTCGTACTGCACGGGGCGGCCGGTGCGCAGGACGGCAAGGGCCACAAGGTCTTCCGACAGCATCTCCTGCTTCGCGCCGAAACCGCCGCCGACGCGTTTGGCGAAGACGCGCACCCGCTCGCGCGGCAGTTCGAACAGATGACACAGCTCATCGCGCACGAGATACGGCACCTGGGTGCTGGTGCGGATGACCAGGCGGCCGGTGTCGTCGAGCCAGCCGATGCTGCCGTGGGTTTCGAGGTGGACGTGCTGGGCGCGCGGGGTGAACCAGACGCCGCGCACCACCTCGGCGGCCGCCGCGAGTCCGGCCGTCACATCGCCCGCGCGACCGTGCACCTCGGCCACGATATTGCGTTCGCGATCGGCGATCCGGGCCGAATCCGGTTTGTCGGCATGCAGTTTCGGCGCACGCGGCGACAGGGCGGCCTCCGGGTCGAAGACGGCGGGCAGCGGCTCGTAGACCACGCGCAGCGCGCGGCATCCGGCCCGGGCGATATCGAGGGTGTCGGCGACCACCGCGGCCACGCGCTGGCCCGCGAAGCGCACCACGTCGTCGAGGACGCGGGTGTCGTCCGGATCGTCCTCGCGGATCTCGTGGCGGGCCGAGGAATACGCGGTCGCGGGACTGTCGGCGTGGGTCAGCACCGCGCGCACGCCCGCGATCGCCTCGGCCGCCGAGGTATCGATCGAGACGATGCGCGCGTGCGGATGCGGGCTGGGCAGCACGGCCAGGTGCAGCGGCGGTGTGGGCGGACCGTCCGCGGGGTCGGTCGCGATATCCATGGTGAACGGTTCGGTCCCGGAAACCACCCGCAGGGCGGCCGGTGGCGCGATGCCCGGATCGGCCGCGGCGTCGGCGTCGCAGATCGCCTCGCCGATGGCCCGATAGCCGGTGCAGCGGCACAGATTTCCCTTCAGCAGGTCCGGAAGCTGTTCGGGGCGCGGCGAACCGGCGCACATCCGTTCCAGATCGCATGCGCTGACCACCATTCCGGCGGTGCAGAAGCCGCACTGGAATCCGCCCCGCTCGGCGAGGCGCTGTTGGATCGGGTGCGGGTCGGCGGGGGTGCCGAGTCCGGCCGCGGTGGTCACCGATCGGTCGGCCACGCGGTGTGCCGGGAAGACACAGGAATGGACGGCCTCCCCGTCGATGAGGACCGCGCACGCGCCGCAGTCGCCCGCGTCGCAGCCCTTCTTCACGGCCGTTTCGCCCTGTTCGCGCAGCAGGGTGCGCAGGCACTGTCCGGGGCGGGGGTTGGCCTCGATGGATCTGCCGTCGAGTTCGAATTTCACGGCCGCGCCTCCCGTAGTTCGGCCAGCACATCCGCGGCGAGCACGGTGCAGACGTGGCGTCGCCAGGCGGGTGTGCCGTGTGGATCGTCGAACCAGAGCTCACGCGGCAGGTCCAGAATGGTTGCCCTGAGTTCGCCATCTGTGGGCACGCGGGCGAATTCGAGGCCGATCGGGCGGGTGGTCGCGGCGCTCAATGTGATCGCGCAGTGGCCGTCGACATCGGCGCGACCCATGACGACCGCACCGGAGCGGCCCTGCGGGGCGAGGGCGATCTTGCGAAAGGCGGTGCGCGAGCGCATCTTCGCGGCCTCGATGTGCACCGAGCGCAACACCTCGCCCGGGCGCAGATCGATGCGACCCGGACCGAGGACGAACCGGGACAGCGGGATTCGGCGTTCGGTGTCGCCGTGCCAGAGGAGGGCCTCGGCGTCGAGGGCGGTCAGCACGGCGAGCACCGCACCGGCGGGCAGCGCCAGGCAGATATTGCCGCCGACGGTCGCGGTCCGGCGGATCTTGTGCGAGGCCAGCAGCGCCCGGCAGGCGAGCGGGAACAATTCCGCCGCAGGCCATTCCGCGGGCGTCGCGGCAGTGTCGAATTCGGCGAGGGTGCAGGTCGCGGCGATTTCCAGGCCCGCGTCGGTGACGGTGAGCGTGGGCCAGCCGAGTGCGGTGATATCGACGAGGCGTTCGATGTGATCCTGCGGTTCCGACAGCAGCCAGGTGCCGCCCGCGAGCACCGCCGCGGATCCGGTCAGCGCCGCGAGATCGGCCCGTTCCCGGGCCACCACCAACTCGCGCACCGTATCCAAATCCACGTCGACCACCCCAATCCTCACCATACTGCCGCGGCCCGGGGCCGATCTGTTACCCAGACTAAAGGCTTTGGATTGCGAGGATGTTGCGTGGCGAGGTCAGCTGCCCCGATAGGTCGAATAGGCGAACGGCGACAGCAGCAGCGGCACGTGATAGTGCCGCTCCTCGGCCACGGTGAAGGCGATGGTGACCTCGGGATAGAAGGTCTCGACGCCCTGCGCGGCGAAGTACTCGGCAGTGGCGAATCGCACGCGGTGGACCCCCGGCCCGAGGCTCTCCCCCAACCGAGCGATCCGCCCGTCGGCATCGGTGACCGCCGTGGCCGATGCGGTGTCATCCGCGGCGAGAAGCGTCACCGCGACGCCCGCAGCGGGCGCGCCGCGAACCGCGTCGAGAATATGGGTGCTGAGGGTGCTCATCGCGCCTCCGCCGGATCGCGGATCAATCGGCGCAGTCTGATCCGATTGATCTTGGTCAGTTCCTCGCGCACGATACCGCGCTCGGTGCGGTAGTCGTTGTGCAGTCGCGACATCAGGATGTCGAGCAGTTCCGAGGCCGTGCGGCCGGTCGCGCAGACCAGATAGACATGGCCGAATTCGGCCTCGTACGCGCGGTTCCAGGCGGCCAGCGCGGCGCGGATGTCGTCGGTGGCGTCGGCCACTCCGGCCTGTTCGCGGGCCGAGGAGGGATTGTCGGGCGTCGCGCCGATCCGGGGATGGCCGGACAGGGCGCGATCCAACTCCTCCTCCGAGATCTCCGCCAGCGCGCGATCGGCCGTCGCCAACAGCTCGGGAAGAGTGGCGAAGGGTCGCCGGGCGGCCACGGCCCGCGCCCAGGCGGGTGAGGAACAGCAGGTAAGCAGCAGTTCGACGGCCTGATCCTCGGGCAGCGCGGCCAGGGCGCGCAGGTCGATCTCCTCATTCGTCATCGCCTCCCAGCATCGGCGACCGCCAGGACGGATGCCACTCGGACGGCGAAGATCACCGCACGCGGCTACCCTCGCGGCCATGAGCGACGGACGCTGCGCGGGGGTACTGCTGGCCGCGGGCGCGGGCACCCGCTACGGCCGCCCGAAGGTGCTGGCCGAGGACGGGGCCTGGTTGCGCACGGCCGTCGCGGCGCTGCGGGCGGGCGGCTGCGATCCGCTGTACGTCGTCCTGGGCGCGACCGGCCCGGCGCGGCGCGGGCCGGACGGGCGGTGGCTGATCTGCGAAACCCTCGCGATTCCCGAAGGCGTGCAACCGGTCTGGGCCGCGGATTGGGCGGTGGGCCTGGCCGCGTCGCTGCGCACGGGCCTCGGCGCGATCGCGCGACACGACGAACAACCGACCGAAGCCGGGGCACCGCGGTATGTGGCGATCATGCCGGTCGATACGCCGGATGTGGGAGCAGATGTCGTCGCGCGGGTGATAGCGGCCGCGCGGGCGGCGCCGAGCGGGCTGGCGCGCGCGACATTCGATGGCCGCCCCGGTCATCCGGTTGTGCTATTTCACGACCACTGGGCGGCGGTGATCAAATCCGCGCAAGGAAATTCCGGAGCCCGTACCTTTCTGGACGGGAGAACCGATATCGTGGCCGTCACGTGCGACGATTTGGCAACGGGTCGCGACCACGACTACCCGCCCAATCGCGCACGCTGACCGGGAGCAGTGTGTGATGCGCGACATCGTCGATGACCTATTGCGGGTATGGCACAGCGGCCGAACGGGTGGTCTGGCCACCCTGGTACGGACCTTCGGTCCCAGCCCATTGCCGGTCGGCGCGCGAATGCTGGTCGATCCGGACGGCGGCGTCTTCGGATCGGTCTCCGACGGCTGTTACGAGGCGGCGGTATACGAGGGCGCGGTAGAGGCCGCGCGTACCGGCAGGCGCGAATTACGCCGCTTCGATGCCAAATCCGGACTGGATGTGGGATCCGACTGCGGCACGATCGATGTGTTCGTGGAACCGTTCTCCCGCGTGCATTTCCCCGAATTCCCCGATGTCGCCGCGGATATGGCGATCTACAAGCCGGTCACCGTATTCACCGTGGTGTGGCATTCCGATCCGGAAGTCATCGGCCAGCATCTGGTGACCGATCGCCGCCACAACACCGAGATGGTGTCGCTGCCGGAATCGGATGTGTTCGTCTCCTCCTTCACCTCGCCGCCGCGACTGATCATCTTCGGCGCCAATCCCTTCGCGGCCGCGCTCGCGACACAGGGCCGCCTGCTCGGCTACCGCGTCACGATCTGCGATGCCCGCGAAACCTTCGCCTCCACCGCGTCCTTCCCGGGCGCGGAGGTGGTGGTGGACTGGCCGCACCGCTACCTCAACGCGCAGGCCGCCGCGGGCGCGATCACCGCCGATACCGCACTGATCGCCGTGTCCCAGGATCCGAAATTCGAGATCCCGCTGCTCACGGTCGCACTGCGACTGCCGGAATTCGGCTACCTGGGCGCGCTGGGTTCCCGTGGCGCGCATGCCAATCGGCTCGAGGCCCTGCGGGCCGGCGGATTCGGCGAGGCCACCCTGGCCCGGTTGCACGCCCCGGCCGGATTGGATATCGGGGCGCGCACGCCGATGGAGACGGCCGTGGCGATCGCCGCGGAACTGCTGGCCGTGCGGGCGAGCGCCCGCACGACGCTGGCGGTGTCCTGAGTTACTTCAGATCCGGCCGCTCGGCGAACAGTTCGCGCAGGACGGACATGTCGAACAGCTGATCGGCCTTGATATTGATCTTGGCTTTGCTCAGCGCCTCGATATTCGCGGCGACGAGTTTGTCTGTCATGGTGAACAGGCCGTTGGCCTTGGTGTCCTCGGAGACGACCAGATCGTTCTGGGCCTTGGCCTCCTGCGTCTGCTCGCCCAGATCCAGCCGCTGATCCTTGCCGTAGACCTCCACGGCCAGGCGCGCGCCCTCGGCCGGGTTGGCCACGACATCCTTCCAGCCCTTGATCTCCGCGGCCAGGAACGCCTTGAGCTTGTCGCGCTCGTTATCGATGGTCTGCTGGCGCACGGTCAGGGTTTCGGCCGTGAGCGGCAGGCCGAAGTCGGCGAACAGGAAATGCGCGGTCTGGAACCCCTTGGCCGCCAACGTGATCGGCTCATTGGTCACATAGCTCACCCAGCCGTCGACCTCGCCGTTGGCCAGCGGTGTCGGATCGAACTGGGCGGGAACCACCTGAACGTCCTTATCGCTCATGCCGTTCGCGGCCAGCAGGGCATTGAAGATCAGCTGATTGGTGTCCTGCACGCCGATCTTGCGGCCCTTCATCTCGAGCGGCGACATCATCGGTTTGGCCGCGGAGCTGACGATGCAGAACGGATTGCGCTGATAGGTCGTGCCGATGATTTTGGCAGGCAGACCGTCCAGTACCGCGGGCGCGGTGGTCTGCGGTGCGGACATGCCCAGCCAGATCTTGCCGGTGTCGAGTCCGGCCTCGACCGAGGTGCTGGCCGCGCCGCCCGCGATCAAATTGACGTGGCCGAAGCCCGCGTCCCGGTAGTACCCCTTACTGTCGGCGAAGTACTCACCGGCGAATTCGATGTTCTTCAGCCACGACAGCTGGATGGCGACCGTCCCGTATTTGGAACCGTCCGCGGCGGAGCCGTTGGCATTGCCCGACGAGGAGTCCTTACCGCAGGCCGCGAGCAATCCCGCGCCGCCGAGCGCGAGCCCGGACAGCGCCGAATAGCGCAGGAAGGAACGACGGTCTGTAACGCGAGTCATGTCGGAAATCTAGGGTGTTTCGATTGCGTTCACTTTGCTTTCGCGTCAATTGTTCCCGGCCTCGGAGCCGAATCTTGCCAAGACGAGGTTCTCGATCACGCCCACGATGGCGTATAGCAGCACCGACACCAGGGTGACCAGCACGATCGAGGCCCACAGCCGGTTGTATTGGAAGGTCGGTATGGCGCGAACCAGGCTGGAGCCCAACCCCGTTCCGCTGCCCAGCCACTCCCCCAGCAGCGCGCCGATGAGGGCCCCGGGCACCGAGATCCGCGCCGCGGCGAACACCGCGGGCAGCGCGGCCGGAACTCCCACCATCCGCAATCGCGTCCAGCGCGAACCGCCGTATGCCGCAACCAGTTCCATCGCCTGCGCCGAGGCCGAGCGCAGTCCGGTCATGATCATCACCAGCGCCGGGAAGAACACCACGATCGCGGCCAGTACGGTCACGCCGGTCAGCCCGCGCCCGAATACCAGCACGATGATCGGGCTCAGCGCCACCAGCGGAACCGAGCGCAGCAGCATGGCCACCGGCATGAACGACTGCTCGACAGCGGGCAGGGTCACGAACAGCGCGGCGACGATCATCGCGGCCGCCATACCCACGCCGAAACCGATCGCCGCGTCCTGCAGCGTGATACGCAGATCCGACAGAATCGCCTGGCGCGCACTGTCACTGGTGGTCAGATAGGTCCACACATCGCCGGGCGTCTTACCCACCCGCGGGCCCACCTGCGGGAACGACTTCAAGAACGCGTACCAGATGAGCAACATCAGGATCAGCGAGATGATCAGTGGGAAAAGGAATCTCGCGATCCGCCGAACAGCCTTCATGCCCGCGACTCCCGTCCGGTCCAGGGCGCGAGCGCCCGCGCAACCAGCGCCACCACGACATAGCCGAGTCCGGCCAGTGCGGCCGCGGCCAGGGCCATCCCCCAGGTGCGCGGCACGTTGTAGGAGGTCTGCGCCGCGGTCAGCGCGACCCCGATGCCGCTGTCGACGCCGCCGAGATATTCGCCGATGATCGCACCGAGCACCGCGGAGGGCGCGGCGATCTTCAACGCCGCCAGAGTATTCGGCAGCGCCGCGAACAGCTGCACCCGCCACAGCTGCTGCCAGCGCCCGCCGCCATAGGCTCGGACCAGATCCAGGCTGGTGCGATCGGCCGAGCGCAGACCGGAAACCGTACCGACCATGGTGGTGAAGAAGCAGTACATCGCCGCCAGGAATACCGTCGGGGTGCGCCCGCCGAACACCACCAGGATGATCGGGCCCAGTGCCAGCAGCGGGGTGCAGTAGCTGAGGATCGCCAGCTGGGTGGCCAGCGATTCGATCGGCGGGACCAGCATCACCAGCACCGCGAGCGCCACGGCCAGGCCGTTGCCCCAGGCGAATCCCTTCAGCGCGCCCAGGGCGGTGATCCGGAAGTTGGGACCGTAGAGCGCCCAACCGTCGGTGTACATGGTGTGCAGCACCGTCCACGGGCCCGGAATCGTCCCGCCCGCCACCCGCAGCTCGGCCAGGATCCACCACAGCAGAATCAGCGCGCCGATACCGAGCGCGCCGCCCAGTCGTTTCATTCGACCGCCTCCGAAACACCCAGGGCCGACTCGGCTTCCGCCTCGATCCCGCCGCGGCCGCTGCGGCCGAACAGCAGTTCCGACAGATAGTCGTGCAGCCGGTGGAACTGCGGTGAGCGCATCATCTCCGGTGTGCGCGGGCGGGGCAGATCGATCGGCACCACCTCCACCACCCGGCCCGGGCGTGGACTCATCACCGCGACCACATCGGAAAGGAATACCGCCTCGCCGATACCGTGCGTGACCATCAGCGTGGTGGCCGGCTTTTCGGTCCAGATGCGCAGCAGTTCGAGGTTCAGCCGCTGGCGGGTCATGTCGTCGAGCGCGCCGAACGGCTCGTCCAGCAGCAGGATCTTCGGCTTGACCACCAGGGCCCGCGCGATCGAAACCCGTTGGCGCATACCGCCGCTCAACTGCGCGGGCTTGGCCTTCTCGAAACCCTCGAGGCCGACCAGGGCGATCAGATCCGCGATCAGCCGCGGCTCGACCGGCAATCCGGCGACCTGCAGGGGGAGTTTGATATTGGATTCCACACTGCGCCAGGGCAGCAGCGCCGAATCCTGGAAGGCGATGCCGAATTCGTGGCGGCGACGCAGTTCGGCGGGGGTAGCCCCATTGATCTTGGCGGCGCCCGCCGTCGGTGTCTCTAGTCCGGCCAGAATGCGCAATACCGTGGACTTTCCGCAGCCCGACGGTCCCAGCAGGGACAGGAATGTGCCCTGTTCGGTGTGGAGTTCGACCGAATCCAGCGCCTGCACCGCGCGCCGCCCGACCCGGAATGTCTTGCTCAGACCGCTGAGATGAATACCCGTGCCCGCGGTCTCCGTACTGCTCATAAACCGTCACCCTAGGAGCAACCGGTTGCGCCGATATTGCGAATCGGCACACCAGATTTCGGGTGCGTTACCAGCCGGGCTCGAACCACTGCCGGGCCGAGCGGCGAAACAGCAGCACGATGAGGATCACCGAGACGATCGGGCCCAGCCAGCCCGGTGGATGGCCCGCGGTGATCGCGGGCACGGTCCACAGCATGTTCAGACCCGCCAGCAGGATCGCCGCGATGCGAATGGTGTTGCCCACCGCGCCGAATGCCAATGCCAGCAGGCCCAGCAGCCAACTCGGAACGAAGGCGATCGCGATGACGAGTGCCAGATGAGCGCCCAGCAGCCAACCGGCCGAGGCCGTGCAGACGATGCCCAGCATCGCCATGCCCAGGGCCATCAGCTGCGCCGCGCGAACCGGGCGGGGCATATGTCCCATTCGCGGACTGTACCGTGCGGTCGAATAACAACCGTGGCAACGCGCTGTCACAGTTGGCCACCGGCTCGCGGCAGATCTGGAAAAGACCTTCTGACATGGAATAATTCCGGTCGAAGGGAGACAGCATGGCAATCGGCGTTTTCATCTACATCGACTCCGACGGCCACCGGCGCACACTCACCGATCCCGTCGACACGATCGCCTACAACGTGCAGATGTGGATCGACGCCGAGGTGGTCAACGACACCGACACCACCGCCTGGCTGCACGAACAGGAGGACGGCGACGGGTGCTGCCATCCGCTCGCGCCGGGCGATCGGGTGCAGCCGGGTGAATTCGTGGCCAGCGTGGTCTTCTCCTAGGCGAGCAGGCGCAGGAAGCGTTCGAGCTCCGCCTGCACCGCGGCGCGGCCGGGGCCGAGGTACCTGCGAGGATCCGACAGGCGGTCGTCGGCGGCCAGGACCTCGCGGATCGCCTCGCCCAGAACGACATTCAGCCGAGTCGCGATATTGATCTTCGTCATGCCGTGTTCGACCGCCGAGCGCAGGCCCGCGTCGGGAACGCCCGAGGAGCCGTGCAGGACCAGCGGCACCGGCACCTTCGCGGCGAGGCGGGCGATCAGTTCGTCGTCGAGGCGGGCGTCGCGGGTGTGCATGGCGTGCGAGGAGCCGACCGCCACGGCCAGCGCGTCCACACCGGTCGCGGCGACGAAGGCCACGGCCTCGTCGGGATCGGTGCGCACGCCGGGCGCGTGGGCGCCGTCCTTGCCGCCGACCTCGCCGAGTTCGGCCTCGACGAAGACGTCGCGTTCATGGCACCAGCGTGCGATATCGGCTGTGCTGTCCAGGTTTTCGGCGTAGGCGAGGGTGGAGCCGTCGTACATGACCGAGGTGATGCCCAGCTGGACCGCCGCGGTGATCAGGGTGCGTTCGGTGGCGTGGTCGAGGTGGACCGCCAGCGCCGCAGAACTGTCCTCGGCGATCGCCAGGCAGGCCCGGGCCAGCGGTTTCAGGCCGCCGTGGTATCGGACCGTATTCTGCGAAATCTGCAGGATCGCCGGACGTTTCGCCGCCTCGGCCGCCGCCGCGATGGCCTCGGCGTGTTCGAGGGCGATCACGTTGAACGCGGCCAGGCCGCCGGGGCGGGCCGCGGCGATCAGGTCGGGGACGGGGACCAGGGGCATGAGCGGGGGTTCTCCTAGGTGTTCAGCTCGGTGACGACGACGTCGGGGGTCAGGCGCGTGCGCAGGACGCGATCGATTTCGCCCGCGACGGGGATGACCACGGCGGCAGCGGAGGTGGCGACGGCGTCGACGAGTAGTTGCGGCCAATCGGGTTTCGGGTCGGCGGCCAGACCCGCGATCACGGCCGCGGCCGCGGCATCGCCCGCGCCGGTGGGATTTCCGGCCATCGACTCGGGCAGCGCGGCGGACCAGGCGCCGTCGGTGGTGATCGCGATCATGCCGTCGCCGCCGCGAGTGGCGATCACCGCGCGCACACCGACATCGAGCAGCGGCCGCACCGCGGCGACGATCTGTTCGGGGGTTTCGGTGGTCACGCCGGTCAGGCGGTGCAGTTCCTCACCATTGGGCATGAGCACCACCCCGGGCACCTGAGCAGCGAGTTCGAGGGCCCGGCCGTCCACATCGCAGATGGTCGGGACGCCCGCGGCGAGTGCGGCGGCGGCCAATTTGGCGGGCACCTGCGGACCCACCCCACCGGGCAGCGATCCGGATACGACCATGCCGCCGGTCTCCGGCAGCAGTCCGGTCACTCGGACCATGAGCTGATCGACGGCGTACGGATCGCTCACGCGGGCGCCGGGTTCCCACAGCGAGGTGGCGGTGCCGTCGTCGGATTCGCTGATCACCAGCGTGCGACGCACCCAGGGCAGGGCGTGCACGAAGTCGACCGGCAGTTCCAGTTCGGCGGCCGCGGCGAAGGCGTAGTCGGCGAATCCCGTCGCGCGGCAATAGCGGCCGAGTTGATTGAGCACGCGCGCGACATTGATGCCCTTGCCGCCGATGCGCTGTTCTACCGAGAGCACCCGATGCACCCGACCGCGTTCGAACTGTTCGACGCGATAGGTCATGTCGTAGGCCGGGTTCATCGTCACGGTGAGGATCACGTCAACCACTGTCCCTGACGTAGCACACGACGCAACCCCAACTCGGGATCGACCACTACCACGTCGGCGAACGCGCCGGGGCGCAGTTCACCGACATCGGTGAGTCCGAGGGCCGCGGCGGGGGTGACCGTCGCGGCCCGGACGGCATCGATCAGCGGGACGCCACATTCACGCACCATCCAGCGCACACAGCGCAGCAGGGTGGCGGTGCCGCCCGCGATCGAGCCGCTCGCGACCCGGGCCACCCCGTCGACGACTCGTACTCGCTGCGGGCCGAGTCGATATTCGCCGTCGGGGAGCCCGGCCGCCTGCATCGCGTCGGTGACGAGCGCGACGCGATGGCGTGCGGTCGCGAAAACCAGTGCGCCGAAACCGGGTTCGACGTGCACACCGTCCCCGATGAGTTCCACATATGCCCGTTCCTCGGCCGCGGCCACCAATCCGGCCGCCACCGGCCCCGGGCCGCGGTGATGCAGCGGGGGCATGCCGTTGGCGAGATGGGTGACCACGGTGGCGAATCCGGCCGGAGCCAAAGCCGCGCGGAATTCGGCATAGGGCGCGTCGCTGTGGCCGAGCGCGACCACGATCCCGTGCTCGGCGAGCAACTTCGCCGCCGCCTCGAAGCCCGGCCGCTCCGGGGCGAGAGTCATCATGCGCAGCGAACCGCTTACGGCCAGCAGCCGCTCGACGAGTCCGAGATCGGGGTCGATCAGATAGCGCGGATCCTGCGCGCCACAGCGATTCGCCGACAGGAACGGTCCCTCGGCGTGGATCCCGGCGAGCATGCCCTCATCCGCGACCACCTGTAGCGCGCGGGCCTGCGCGACCATATCGGCTGGCGCGGCGGTCACGATGCTCGCGATCACGCTGGTCGAGCCCTGGGCGTGGTGGAAGGCGGCCGCGGCCCGAGCCTCGTCCGGATCGGTGGTGTCGAACCGGTGCCCGAAGCCGCCGTGGTTGTGGATGTCCACCAGTCCGGGCAGGATCGGCCCGAGATGGGCGGGGAGCTCCGAATCAGGGTGTCCGGCAATCCAATCCGTCAACGACTCGACGGCGATCACCCGATCACCGCGCACGGTGAGCACGCCGTCCTCGATCAGTTCGACGCCGGTCAGGATCCGACCGCGCAACCGGAGGTCACTCACGACCCGTCACCTCCTCGGCCTTGTTCGCCGTGCCGAGGAATGCGGGCGAGCCGCAGCGGCCCAGGAACGAGGAGGAGCCGCAGTGACCGAGGAAGGCGGAGGATCCGGATTTGCGCAGCAGGGTGTGCAGATCGGGCTCGACCGCGGGTGGATTCGGGGTATTCACTGGAGGGCACCCACTCGCGCGTAGTACGCCGCGCCGACCAGACCCGCGCGAGCGCCGAACTCCCCCAATACGACTCGCGGCGGTGTGGCCACCTTGAGCAGTTTGTCGAAACGGCCCTGTAGGGCTCCGGTGAGCGCCGCGCCCGCGCCCGCCAGACCGCCGCCGAGGACGATCAGATCGGGGCAGGTGGCGTGGATCGCGCCGAACAGTCCCTCGGCCAGGGCGTCGACGGCGTCGTCCACCACGTGGCGGGCGTCGGGGTCGGTGTCCAGGTCCGCGAAAACCTCTTCCGCGCCGGAGATTTCGCGGCCGGTGCGGGCGGTGTACGCGCGGGCGATGGCCGCGCCGGAGGCGACGGTCTCCACGCAGCCGATACTGCCGCAGGGACAGGGCAATCCGTCGCGATGCCGCACCGGGATGTGCCCGTATTCGCCCGCCTGCCCGGCCGCGCCGCGGACCAGACGGCCGTCCACCGACAGCGTTCCGCTGATCCCGGTGCCGAGGATGACCACGCACACGTCGTCGTGGCCGCGGCCTGCGCCATATCGCCATTCGGCCCAGCCCGCGACCGCGACGTCGTGTTCGAACAGCACCGGAAAGCCCCAGCGGTCGGGAAAGCGGTTGCCCACCTTCACATCCCGCCAGCCGATATTGCTGCTGAAGACCGCGAGTCCCTGATCCGGATCCACGATTCCGGGTACGACCACGGCCGCCCGGGTCACTCGGTCGCGCAGATGCTGTGGAAGTTCGGCAAGCAGTTTCGCGCCGATATCGCCCATGGCGTCGAAGGCCGCCTCCCCGCGTGGGGTGGCGACCGTGCCCGTCGTCAGAACGGTTCCGGCGACATCGGTGATCTCGGCCTTGATCGTGGTGCCGCCGACATCGACGGCGAGCACCAGGTCATCGGGGGCCACGGCGGTCACGACGCGCCCCTACCCGAGGATCACCGACCGGTTCAGGCTGCGCGGGTGGTCCGGGTCCAGGCCCAGATCCGCCGAGCGCAGCACACACAACCGGTGCAGGCGCACCAGATCGGCCATCGGGTCGATATCGCGCTGTTCGAAATGCGCGCCGGTGGCCTTGACGTCGTCGGCCAGGCTGGGATCCACCTGGCCGAACGCCCATACCGCGCGGTCGGGTGCGGCGATGCTGATCGGGCCGTGTCGGTATTCGGTCGCCAGATAGCTCTCGGCCCAGGACTGGCAGGATTCGCGCAGCTTCAACCCCGCCTCCTCGGCCAGCGCGGCCGCGAAGCCCAGGCCCACGAAGCTGATCTGCTCGGCGAAACGCACTGCGGCGACGGAGGTTTCGAGGTCCTCGGCAAGAACCGAGCGGGCCTGGGCGATGACCGGGCTCAGATCCTCGCCCAGATGCCAGCGCAGGATCGCCAGCGTGGTGGTCGCGAAGCGGGTCTGCACGACCGACTCCTCGTCGACCTCGTCGATGAGGATCGGATCGCCCAACTCCAGCACCGGGGTGCCCGGACTGGAACAGATCACCGTGCGCGGCACCCCGGTCGGGATATTGCGCATGGCCTCGACGACCTCGGTGGTGGTGCCGGAGCGGCAGATCACCAGATATCGGTCGTAGTCGCGGCTGGTGCGCACATCGCTCGCGGGCCAGGCGTCGGTCAGGCCCTGACCGGCTGACTCACGCAGCGCGGCGATGGCGCGGGACATGAAAAGCGAGGTGCCACAACCGATGACGGCCACGCGCTCGCCCGGCTGCGGCAGCAGGGCGGCGTTGTCGGTGGCGATCGACGCGGCGCGCGTCCAGTCGTCGGGCTGCGTGGCCACCTCGGCGGCCAGATGAGTTTCGGGGATTCGCTCGGCAGAGGTCGGCACGAACTCAGGATCAACCCGATTGATCGTTCATGTCAACTTAACAACGAAAACGGTCACAAACGATCAACATAGGGGCTAGATTCTGACCAAACGGATTGTTCATTGAAAGGTCTAGCTCGTGAAACGTCCACTCCGCGGCGCAGTTTCGTCGTTCGCGCTGTTCACCGGCCTGGTGTTGGCGGTGTCGTCCTGTGGGTTCGGCGGCAACAAGTCCGATGCGTCGGATCCGAACTCCCTGTCCTTCCTGGCACCGATCTACAGCGACGGCACCAAGTCGGAGTGGGACAAGATCATCTCCGATTTCCAGAAGCAGAACCCCGACGTCAAGGTCACGCTGCAGATGGAGTCCTGGGATTCGATCAACGATGTCGTGCGCACGAAGCTGCAGAGCGACTCCACCACCCCGGACATCCTGAACATCGACGCGTACTCGAGCTTCGCCACCGACGGCAAGCTGTACCCGGCCACCGATATCGTCGAACCGTCGGTGATCAGCGATATCCAGCCCGGTTTCGCCAAGAATGCCTCGATCGACGGAACCCAGTGGGCGCTACCGCTGTTCGCCTCCACGCGCACGCTGTTCTACAACACCGACCTGTTCAGCAAGGCCGGTATCGCCGCGCCGCCCAAGACCTGGGCCGAGCTGACCGAGGACGCCAAGAAGATCCAGGCGCTCGGCGGCGGCGTATCCGGCTACGGTCTGCCGCTGGGCAGCGAGGAGGCCCAGGGCGAGACCTCCATCTGGACCTTCGGCGCGGGTGGCAACTGGTCCGACGGTAACAAGATCACCGTCGACACCCCGCAGAACCGAGAGGGCGTCGCCGCCATGAAGGCGATGGCGGAATCCGGTGGGACCCAGCCGAATCCGGGCGCGACCAACCGCCTGGACGCGCTGAACGCCTTCTACCAGGGCAAGATCGGCATGATCGAGGGTCTGCCGCCCACCATCGGCCAGATCGCGCAGAAGAACCCGGGCCTGAAGTACGCGACCGCGCCCTCGCCCACCAAGTCCGGTGACCCGGTCACCCTGGGTGTCGCCGATCATCTGATGGCGTTCAAGAAGGACGGCAAGAAGCAGGCCGCGATCAAGAAGTTCCTGACCTTCTTCTACTCCGCGCAGACCTACGCGGGCTTCGTGAAGTCCGAGCACTTCATCCCGATCACCAACAGCGGCACCCAGGCCATGGCCGATGACCCGGTCACCAAGGCCTTCGCGGCCACCCTGCCGGTGGCCAAGTTCTACCCCAGCAACAACCCGAAGTGGGGTGCGGCCCAGGGCGCGATCCGCCAGCAGATGGGCACCATCGCGCAGGGCGCCGATCCGGCGTCGGTGCTGGGCAAGATTCAGCAGGCGGCGAGTTGAGGGGCGCCCTGATCCGATCCACGGCAACGCTGCGCGCGTTGCCGTGGATCGGCCCGGTGCTGGTACTGATCGCCGGGGTGGTCGCGTTCCCGGCCGGGTACATGGTGTGGACCAGCACCCGCGATCTGAGCCCCTACGGGCAGGATCGCGGCCCGGCCGGCCTGGCGAACTTCCGAAAGCTGTTCGCCATCGAGGAATTGGGCAGCATTCTGCTGCACACCGTGGTCTGGGTGATCGCGGTCGTGGTCATCACGCTGGTGCTGTCCACGGCGCTGGCGCAGTTCCTGAACAAGCAGTTCCCGGGCCGCACCGCGGTGCGGCTGGCGATTCTGGTGCCATGGGCGGCGTCGGTGGTGATGACGACGACGATCTTCGAGTACATGCTCAATCCGGATATCGGCATCGCCAACCGGTTCCTCGTCGATATCGGCGTGCTGGACCGGGGTTTCGGCTTCACCAAGCAGGCGGGTCCGGCATTCCTGGTGGCGATCGGCGTCGCGGTGTTCGTCTCGGTGCCGTTCACCACCTATACGATCCTGGCCGGGCTGCAGGCGATTCCGGCCGAGATCGAGGAGGCGGGCCGGGTCGACGGCGCGGGCGCCTGGCAGCGCTACCGGCATCTGACGCTGCCGCAGCTGCGCCCGGCGATCGCGGTGGCGACGATCATCAACATCATCAACGTCTTCAACTCGCTGCCCATTCTGCAGGTGTTGACCGGCAGTATCGCGGGTTTCGACGCCGATACGACAACCACGTTGACCTTCAAGCTGATTCGGCAGAATCAGCAGGTCGGCACGGCCGCGGCCATGAGCGTGCTGAACTTCGTGCTGATCATCGTGATCATCGCGGTGTATGTGCGGCTCACCCGATCGGCGCGCGAGGAGGCGTGATGACAGCATCCAATCCGGTCACCGTCGATCGGGCCGCCGCGGCCGCGACCGCCGAAGCGATTGTGCCGCAGGGTGATTCGAACCTCACCCCTCGCAAGGTGCGGCGACGGTGGGATCTGACCGCGGTCGGCGTCGTGATCGCGGCGATATTCCTGATTCCGTATCTGGTGATGGTGCTCGGCTCGCTCAAGCCGCGTTCGGAGATCCTGCGGATTCCGCCGACCTACATTCCCGAACAGTGGCGGCCGGACAACTACGCCACCATGTGGGACACGCCCGAGACGCCCCTGCCGTTCAATCTCGTGAGCACGATCGTGATCTCGGTGTTCGCGACGGTGATCGTGCTGCTGGTGGCGATTCCGGCGGCGTATTACTCGGCGCGACGGAAGTTTCCGGGCAAGGTCGCGTTTCTGGGGCTGGTACTGGTCACGCAGATGTTGCAGCCGGTTGTGCTGGTGACGGGTCTGTTACGGGAATTCTTCACCCTGGGCATCAACGACACCTGGCTGGCCATGATTCTGGTGAACGCGGCGTTCAACCTGTCGTTCGCGGTGTGGATTCTGCACAGCTTCTTCGCCTCGGTGCCGGTGGAGATCGAGGAGGCGGCACAGCTGGACGGGCTGAACCGGATTCAGATCCTGACGCGCGTGAGCCTGCCGCTGGTGTGGCCGGGCATCGTGACGGCGACGATCTTCGCCTTCGTCTCGTGCTGGAACGAATTCGCCGCGAGCCTCGTGATCCTGACCACGCCGGAGAATCAGCCGCTGTCGGTGGCCTTGACGAAGTTCATCGGGCAGTACGACACGGCTTGGCAATATGTGTTCGCTATCTCTACCGTCGGCATCGTGCCCGTCGTCATCTTGTTCGCGCTCATCGAGAAGCGCCTGGTCGCAGGTCTCACCGCCGGAAGCGTGAAATGACCGCTGCGACGGATAGATCCCAGCGCTGGAACCGGCTGCTGGAATTGCTGGCCGACACCGGCCGGTTGTCGGTGGAGGAGGCGGCCGAGCAATTGGGCGTCTCCCCCGCGACCATCCGCCGCGACTTCACCGCCCTCGCCGATCAGCAGTTGGCGACCCGCACGCACGGCGGCATCGTGGCGACCTCGGTCGCCTACGAACTGCCCGCCCGCTATCGCGGTGGCGATGCCGCCAAGCAGCGGGTCGCCGAACACGCTGCGAGCCTGGTACTTCCGACCGAGGTGGTGGGCCTCAACGGCGGCACCACCACCACGGCCGTGGCCCGCGCGCTGGCCGGCCGTCCCGATCTGGCCACCGCCGAGCTGACCATAGTCACCAACGCCCTCAATATCGCCGGTGAAATGGTCCTGCGCCCGCATCTGCGTACCATCTGCATCGGGGGCCAGGCCCGCCGCGAGTCCTATGAACTGCACGGCCCCCTGGCCGAACGCGCCATGGCCGAATTACGTCTGGACACTTTGATTCTCGGCGTCAACGCCATCACCGCCGAAGGCGGCGCCCAGGGCCGCCACCTCGACGAATCCGGTATCAACGCTGAAATGGTTCGCCGCGCCGAACGAGTCATCGCCGTGGCCACCGCCGACAAACTCGAAAAAACCGCCCTCGCCCGAATCTGCTCCATCGAAGATGTGGACATCCTCGTCATGGACACCGCCGCCGCCCCGGACGCCCTCAACGCCATCCGCGAGGCGGGGGTTCGGGTGGATCTCGTTTGAGCGCAGCGGCTTTCGGTCAGGCTGTACCGTCAGCGGCGGTGGCGTCCCACAGGGCTTGTTCGCCGGAGGTTTCCCGCTCCATCCAGGCGAGTTGATATGCGTCGGCCAAGTCCACGGCAATCCCCCGTTCATACTCGCGATCATCGGTACGCGTCGGAACGCTTGGCGACGACGAACACTGTGATCGTGCCTGTTTTGTCGTCGATGCTGTAGACGATTCGGTACTGGCCGAAGCGGATTCGCCAGTCGTTCGGCCTGCCGACGATCTTCTTCACCCCGGCGGGCCGGGGATCGTCGGCCAGGTCGATGATCATGCGCAATGCCGTGCCGAACGCTTCGCGGGGCAGACGTTGCAGTTGTTTCAGGACCTCGGGATGGAATTCGATTCGCATCCGTCCGGTCACGATGCGAGTAGTTCGGCCGGATCGACGCCGAGCGATTCGAGCATCTCCGCCATCGACATGGTCTTGAACTTCTCGTCGCGCAGTTCGCGCAGACGCAGGGCATCCAACAGATCGGCATGCTCGTGCAGCCGCTCGTAGTCGGCCATCGAGATGATGACCGCGATCTCACTACCGCTGTCGGTGATGATGGCTTCCTCACCGGTCGCGGCCACACTCCGCACGACGGCCCCCAGCTGCGCGCGTAGCTCCCGCAAGCTGTGTGTACTCATAGTCAACATGTTACTCATTCGGAGCCGTCGGGGTGGGCGGAGGGGGGCTCGTCAGCGAGTCGGGTGAGCGCCGCCGTTGACGTTGACGGTTTGTGCGGTGATGTGGCGGGCTCCAGGGGTGGTGAGGAAGTGGACTGTGGCGGCGATGTCTTCGGGGGCGCCCGGGCGGGCGGTGAAGGTGTTGGAGATCAAGGTTTCTCGGCGCTGCGGGGTGAGTTTGTCGCGAAAGAATTCCGTGTCGGCGATGTAGCCCGGGGAGACGACATTGCAGGTGATGCCGCGGGGGCCGAGGGTGCGGGCCAGGTCGATGTTCCAGGAGGAGAGGGCGGCCTTGGCTGCGCCGTAGGAGCCGGAGCCGTTGTCGGCGGCGATCGAACCGAGGTGGATCACGGTGGCGCCCTCGGTGAGGCGGTCGGTGAGGGCATGGGTGGTGAGGACCGCGCTGAGCAGGTTGGCGTTCAGATTGGACCACCAGCTTTCGGCGAGGGCGGTGAGGTCCTCGGGTTCGGGGCGGTCGAATCCCGTTTGGCCACCGGCATTGTTGATCAGGACGTCGAGGCGATCGGGCAGGCGGGCGGCCAGGGTCGAGATCTGCTCGGGGTCGGTGTGGTCGCACGCGATCGCATGGGCCCGCTCGCCCAAGGTCGCGACGGACTTCTCCAGAACCTCGACGCGGCGGCCGGTGAGGTAGACGGTGTCGCCGTCGCCGAGGAAGCGCTCGGCGATCGCGTATCCGATTCCCGTTCCGCCGCCGGTCACCAGGACTGTGCGTGCCATCAGGATTCCCTCCCAGTAGATTTAGATCTAAACGAACATCGCCCACTGTAGTCGTTTAGGTCTAAACTGCAAGGCGAACAGCGAAGGAGGTGCGCGATGGCAGCCGACGCCGCCGATGAGATCGCGGCGGCCTGGGAGCGGGAACGTCCGGGTACGCCCACCGAATCGATCGGCATCGTGACCCGACTGTGGCAGCTGGCCAAGATCTTCGGCGAGGATCGTCGCCGGGTGCTGGCGGTCGCGGGGGTGGATACGGCCACGCTGGATCTGCTCAGTGTGCTGCGCCGCAGTTCCCCGCCCTACACGCTGAGCACTCGCGAACTCGCGCACCGCACCCTCGTGACCCCGGGCGCGATCTCCCAGCGCGTGGCCCGCGCCGAGCGCGACGGGCTGGTGCTGCGTCGCTCCGAACCGGGCGGGCGCACGGTCTGGGTGGAACTCACCGCGGCGGGGCACGAATTGGTCGAGCGCACGGTCGATCTGGTGCTCGAACGGGAAGTGGAACTGCTGGAGACCCTCGACACCGATCAGCGCGCTCAGCTCGCCGAACTGTTGCGCACCCTGCTCGAAGACGTCCGGCAGCGCACCGGGAACGACGGATTGACGCAGGTGGGACATCCGGAAGCGGGCTGATCCGGCGACCGTTGCCGATCAGAAACATTCGCCGTGCAATATGGCCGCCGTGGCATCGCTCCCACCGAAAGACCTTCTGCTGCAGGCGTGCCGGGGATTGGAACCCGGTGAGCACTTCGTGCTGCGCCGCGCCTGCCGCCTGGCCGAATTGCACGAGCACCGACTGTCCGTCAGCGCCGCCGCCGATATCGATCGCCAGCGCGCGCAACTGGTGCACGATATCGATCGATGGGTCGCCACGGAGTTACCGGTCGCGCCGGGCGGCGCGCGTCTGCACACCGAGACGGTGGGCACTGTCATCGATCGGCTGGCCCAGTTCTCGGCCCTGGCCTATCTTGCCCTGACCACGACCCCGGACTGGCTCGCCGACGATGCCTGGCGGCGGCTGACGGAACTGGCGAACGCCTATGCGGATCTGGCCACCGAGGTCAGCGCGGGGCGGTGCCGGTTGCCGAGACTGAACGGACATCACGAATACGAACACTGAAAAAGGTGCTGCCGACGACACGCAGGGGGATGTGTCGCCGGCAGCGGTGAAGTGGTTCTTCGTTCTTCTTCGTCCTCGTCTACCAGTGTGCGCCTGCGAACTGAACTCTCGCCAGGTTCCGGCTAAGAAGTAACTGAATTTCCGGGGCCGAAAACCCGAACGGCGACGCCGCGAGGGTAGGCGTCGCCGCGGGCCGGGGAGGGCCGGATCAGGGCAGTTGATCCGTATCGGCCGAACCGACGCCATCGAGCGTGCGCCGCCAACCTCGAGACGGACCGCGACGAATCTGTGAATGTTCTGTCAACCCCGCTTCAGGGCGTGGCGATCGTGGTGCACCCGTCGGGCACGAGGGCGTCGTCGAGCATCCGGCCCACCCAGGTCGCCACCCCCGGAATCGCGAGCGCGCCCACGATGAAATGCTCACCGGGGTAGGGCGCGAGCCGAACCCGCGCGCCCTTGGCGCACCAGCTGTCGTACAGATTCCGGGGATGCCGGCCTCTCATACCAGTCGGTCGGTTCAAGACTTTCGGCTCGGCGTGGCGTCGGTCGTTCCGGCGGGCAGCAGGGCTCGCACGGCATCGATGGTGTCGGCCTCGGCGGGTTCCTTGTCGGGGCGGTAGCGGACCACCCGGGCGAAGCGCAGGGCCACCCCGCCCGGATAGCGCGGGCTGATCTGTACGCCGTCGAGGGCGACCTCCACGACCAGTTCGGGATACAGGTAGACCGCCTGGGGATCTCGGGTGCGTTCGTGGCGCGGGAATTCGGTGGTCTGCCACTGCAGCAGCGCATCGGTGAGGCCCTTGAAGGTCTTGCCGACCATGATGGGCTCGCCCCCGTCCGGATCCCGCGCGCCCAGATGCAGATTCGACAGATATCCGGTGCGGCGGCCGTAGCCCCATTCCGCGCCGAGGACCACGAGGTCGAGGGTGTGCGAGGGTTTGATCTTCTGCCAGGCCCGCCCGCGTCGGCCCGCCGCGTACGGCGCGGACAGCGATTTGATCATCAGACCCTCGTGCCCGGCGGCCAGCGCGCCGTCGAAATATTCGGCCGCGGCCTCGGCGTCGGGGCGGATGAGCGCCGGAATGCTGTGTTCGCCCGCGACCTTGATGAGCGCCTCGCGACGCTCGGTCAGTGACGCGTCGAGCAGATCGACACCGTCCAGATGCAGGCAGTCGAAGAAGTAGGGATGCAGCAGCAGGTCCCGCGTGGAGGTGGCCGCGGGCGGGCGCAGGGCCGGATCGATGGTGGGATCGGTGGCGAAGCGGCTCATCGTCTCCTGGAACGGGCGCGGGCGACCGGAATCGTTGAGAGCGAGGGTCTCGCCGTCGAGAACGACGCTGTCGCAAGGTAATTCGCGCACCAGCTGCACCAGCTCGGGCACCCCGGAGGTGATGTCGCGCAGTGTGCGGGTGAACACCCAAACCTGGGAGTCCCTGCGGTGTACCTGAATTCGCGCACCGTCCATCTTGTGCTCGACACTCACCTCACCACCGAACTCCGTCAGCGCCTCGTCCAGCGTCGCGCCGGGCGAGGCGAGCATCGGCCGAATCGGCCGGCCCACCTCTAGCCGGAATTCGGCCAGGGCCGCCGCGCCGCCGGTCAGCGCGGCCGCGGCGGTCACCGGTAATCGACCCGAGAGCATGTAGGCCCGGCGCACGGCCTCGACCGGCACCTCGGCCGCCCGCGCGACCGCCTCGGCGACGATCGCGGTCAGTGCGCCCTGACGCAGCTCACCGGTCAGCAGACGGATCAGGAAATCGTGCTCGTCGGCGGTGGCCGCGCCCAGCAGGGCGACCAGCAACTCCCGGCGGCGGGCCGCGGAACCGGCTCCCGCGGTAGCGGCCAGGTCGGTGAACGCGGCGTCGACGGCCGCGACGGTCAGGCTCGGCGCGGCGGCCGGTTCGACCGCGACGGCGGTGAGGGTGCGCCAGCCGGTGCCGATGCGGCCCTGCGGCAACTCACCGGATATCCACGCGACGACCTGGGCGAGCTCATCGGAACCCGCCTGCGCCAACAACTCCGCGACCGTGGCGATCTTCGTCTTGCGCGAGGAGGTCGCCCGTACGGTCTGCGACGCCTCGACGACTCGGGTGAGCAACACGGATCGACGGTAGCGCGGGGGTGTGACATATCGCGCAGCAGATTTGTTAATTCCCCGTTGGCAAACCTGCGAAACCGCCCATAAACTGGACATATGGCCAAGACTTACGTCGGGGCGCGGCTTCGCCAACTGCGCACCGAACGAGGACTGAGCCAGGTCTCGCTCGCCAAGAAGCTGGAGATCTCGGCGAGTTACCTCAATCAGATCGAACACGACGTGCGCCCGCTGACCGTACCGGTACTGCTGCGCATCAGCGAGATCTTCGGCGTCGACACCAGCTTCTTCTCCTCGCAGGACGACACCCGGCTCATCGCCGAACTGCAGGAGGTCGTCATGGACCAGGAGCTGGGCATCGAGGCCGACGCCCAGGAGATCGCGGATATGGTCTCCGCGCATCCGAGCCTGGCGCGCGCGATGGTGAATATGCACCGCCGCTACCGCAATACGACCGCCCAGCTGGCCGCCGCCACCGAGGACCGCTTCTCCGACGGCAGCGGATACGGCGCGATCTCCCGCCCGCACGAGGAGGTCCGCGACTTCTTCTATCAGCGGCAGAACTACATCCACGAATTGGATACCGCCGCAGAGGAACTCGCGACCCGCATGCGTTTCCACGGCGGTGATCTCAAACGCGAGATCGCGCGGCGGCTGACCACCGCCCACGGCGTGCAGATCGTCGAGCGCATCGATCTGGGCGACGGTGTGCTGCATCGGTTCGACGCGGCCGAGCGGCGGCTCGAGATCGCGCCCTATCTGTCCGGCGGACAGCGGGTGTTCAAACTCGCCGCCGAACTGGCCTATCTGGAATGCGGCGATCTGATCGACAAACTGGTCGAGGAGGCCAATTTCGCCTCCGAGGACACCCGTAAATTGGCGCGGTTGGGTCTGGCCAACTACTTCGCGGCCGCGACCGTGCTGCCGTATTCGTACTTCCACGAGGTGGCCGAGGATTTCCGCTACGACATCGAGCGGCTCTCGGCGTTCTTCACCCAGAGTTACGAGACCATCTGCCATCGCCTCTCGACGCTGCAGCGGCCGAAGCTGCGCGGGGTGCCGTTCTCGTTCGTGCGCGTGGACCGGGCGGGCAATATGTCGAAACGCCAGTCCGCCACCGGATTCCACTTCTCCTCCGCGGGCGGAACCTGTCCGCTGTGGAACGTCTACGAGACCTTCGCCTATCCGGGCCGGATCATGACCCAGATCGCGCAGATGCCCGACGGCCGCAAATATCTGTGGATCGCCCGCACGGTCGAGCGCCGCGCCACCCGCTACAACGAGCCGAGCAAGACCTTCGCCATCGGACTGGGTTGTGAACTGCGGCATGCCAGCCGGGTGGTCTACGCCGACGGGCTGGACCTCAACGACCCCACGGCCACCCCTATCGGCGCGGGATGCCGGGTCTGCGAGCGAACGAACTGCCCGCAGCGCGCCTTCCCGCCGCTGGGCAAATCCCTCGATATCAGCGAGCACCGCAGTTCCATATCGCCCTACGTGCTGCGATAGCCGCTGCGCGCGGAGCTCGCGCCCTGTTAGCGTGAGGCATGGTGTCGAATCAGCCGCGTATCGCGCCGGGTCGGCTGCAGGAGCTGGGACCGATCAACTGGGTTGCCTGGCAGGTGCTTTCCCGCGCCGCGGGCACCCCCGACGCTCATCTGTTCAGCACGCTGGGGCGCACCGGCGGACTGTTCCGCGGGTGGCTGCACTATTCGGGCAAGCTCATGCCGGGCGGGCGGCTGCGCCGATTCGATTCCGAGCTGGTCATTCTGCGCGTGGCGCATCTGCGCGGCTGCGAATACGAGACCCAGCACCACATCCGGCTCGGTAAGCGGGCGGGAGTCACCCAGGAGATCCTGGAACGGCTGCGGCTCGGTCCGGAGGCGGCCGGATGGTCGGACAAAGAGCGGGCGCTGCTCAGCGCGGTGGATCAGCTCGTGCGGACCCGCGACCTCGACGATGCGACCTGGTCGGCGCTGGCCGCGCACTACGACGAGCGGCGGCTGATCGAAATCGTGCTGCTGGTCAATCAATACGAGGGGCTGGCCAGCACGATCACCACGCTGCGCATTCAGAACGACCACTGAGCTTCGCTCAGCGGCAGGAATGCTTACTGTCGGCCTCAGCGGCAGGAGTGCTTTTCGTCGGTCCCATCTGGTACCGATGGGATATGACGACTCTCGGCATTGCCTTCCGTCCCCAGAATCCGCCGGAGCGGCTGCGCGAAATCGCCCGTGTCGCCGATCAATCCGGACTAGAGGAGTTGTGGATCTGGGAGGACTGCTTCGCCGAGGGCGGCGTTGCGACCACCGCGACGGCCCTGGCCTGGACCGAGCGGGTGCGCATCGGGGTCGGGGTGTTCCCGGTTCCGCTGCGCAATATCGCCCTGGCGGCCATGGAGATCGCCGCGCTGGAACGGATGTTTCCGGGGCGTGCGATCTGGGGCGTCGGACACGGTGTGCAGGAGTGGATGGGACAGGCGGGCGCTCGGGTCGACTCGCCGGTGACGCTGCTGGGTGAATACATCGACGGCCTGCGCGCGCTGCTGTCGGGCGAACGGGTCTCGGTGCGGGGCCGCTACATCCAGCTCGATGAGGTGGCGCTGGACTGGCCGCCCGCCGCCGCGCCGCGGTTGCTGTCCGCCGCGACCGGTCCGCGCACCCTGCGCCTGGTCGGCGAGAAGGCGGACGGCGTGGTGCTGACCGCGAGCACCAGCGTCGAGAAGGCCCGGCACGCAATCGAACTCGTCGGCACGAGTCGAGCCGCCGCGGGGCACGCCGACAAGCCGTATGTCGTGGTCAACCTGGCCACCGCCACCGGTCCCGATGCGGCCGAACGGCTCGACACGGATCTGCGCGCCATGGGCGCCACCGATACCGCCGATCTCGGCGTGGCCGGTGACGCGCAGGCGGTGGCCGATGCGATCGCTCGATTGGTCGAGGCCGGGGCCGATTCGGTCACGCTGCAACCGACGGCCGACGAGCCCGATCTGGAGGGGTTCGTTCGATTCGTCGCGGAGAAGGTGCGCCCGCTGGTGCCCTGACGAGGACTCAGTCCCGTTCGATCAGGGCGGCGAGGCCGTCGAGTAGGCGGGGCATACCGAAATCCCAGGCGTGATCGGCGTTGTAGGCGCTGTCGTGGGCCTCGCCCGCGGCCGCGCCTACGCGGGCGGCGAGCGGGTAGCGGGACGGGTCGAAGACGCGCTCGAGGACCGGGGCGGTGCGCTGCCACCATTCATGGTCGGACAGGCCGCTTTCCGTGGCCGCGCGGGCCGTATCGATGGCGATGCGCGCCACCGAGGTGACGAAGCCGAGGACGTAGGTCAGGGCGGCGTCCATCGTGACGTCGTCGAGGCCCAGACCGTCGAAGGCGCTCAGCTCGTGATCGTATTTGCCCGCCAGGCCGGGACCCAGCGGCGGACGGGTGGTCGGGACGTAGGCGACCCACGGATGCCGGGTCAGCATCGCGCGGTTCTCCTCGGCGATCGTGGCAACCCTTTCCCGCCAGGGCATTTCACCCAGCTCGGCCCGCGGCATCTGCCGATAGACCGAATCCAGCATGAGATCGAGCAGTTCCGCCTTGCCCGGCACATAGGTGTAGGTCGCCATGGGCGTCAAGCCCAGATTCTTGGCGACCGCGCGCATGGTCAGCGCCTCGAGCCCCTCGGTATCGGCGATCTCGATCGCCGCGGTCACAACCGCCTCGACGCTGCTGCGCTGCTTCGGGCCGCGCGTGGGCGCCCGGCCGGGCGCACCCCACAGCAACTCCAGCGTCCGCGCGGGATCTCCCGCGCTACTGCGTTCACTCACTGCCGCACTCACCTCCGCCACGATCGTATCGGTGTGATCACGACCACGAGCTCAACTCTATACAAAGTACTCCGTACTAAGTATATAATTTAATCGCGCCCCGATCGGGGCGACAGGATGGAGGGTCACCATGAAAATCGCCGCGTCCGCACTGTCCCTGAACGTCGCCGACCCCGAGGCCTCGGCGAACTTCCTCATCGAACATTTCGGTTTCGAGGTGAGCATGTCGGCCGACGGCTTCTTCTCGCTGGCCCATCCCGACGCGGGCCTCGACGTGATCTATCTGCGGACCGGCCTGTCCACCTTCGCCCCCGCGCGCATCGCCGGGGATGCCGGGCAGGGCACCCTGGTGGTCTTCGTCGTCGACGACATCGATGCCGAATACGAGCGCGTCCAGCGCGAGGGCGTGCCGATCGAGACGCCGATCGAGACCGAGGAGTGGGGTGAGCGCTACTTCCAGATGCGCGATCCCAACGGCATCGTGATCCAGCTGGTGCAGTGGGTGAACGCCGAATTCTGATACGGCACAGGCGTTCCCGGCCGGAGCCGGGAACGCCTGTCCATCCCGTCCCATGAAGCGCCGCGTCGAATCGGCGCACCCCCGGTGCTACCCGGCCAGTACCGGACCAAACACCTCGGCCGCGGGTGTGGAGGCGCGACCGATCAGCTTGCGCAGATGACCACTCGTCACATCGAGTACACCGGTGCGGATCACCTCGTCGGCGTCGGCGAGCACCCGCGCGTAATCGCCCGGCAGACCGGCCTTTTCCAGGGCGGCGGCGTAGTCGTCGCGCGGGAGGTCCTGATACCGCACCGGCTTTCCGGACACCTCGGCGGCGATCCGCGCGAGGTCGGCGTAGGTCGGATGCTCATCGCCGCCGAGTTCGTAGATCTGCCCGGCGTGCCCCTCGGTGGTGAGCACCACCGCGGCGGCCTCGGCGTAGTCGGCCCGGGCGGCGGGCGATACCCGACCATCACCAGCCGAGCCGTAGAGCACACCGCTCTCGACCGCGGTGGGCAGCGCCCCCAGATAGTTCTCCCAGTACCAGCTGTTGCGCAGAATCGCGTGCGGCACAGCCGCTTTCGCCAGCACATCCTCGGTCCCGCGATGCTCCTGCGCCAGAATCATCGGATTGGCGTCGGCCTGCGGAATGCTGGTGTAGACGAGCAGCTCCACACCCGCCCGCTCGGCCGCGCGGATCACGGCGGTGTGCTGATCCACGCGCGCGCCGAACTCGTTGCCGGAGATCAACAGCACGCGGTCGACACCCGCCAGCGCCCGATCCAGCGCCGCGGCGTCGTCATAGGACGCCTGCCGGACCTCGACGCCGCGCTCGGCCAGATCGGCCACCTTCGCCGGATCGCGCACGATCGCGACGACCGGTCCGGCATCGCGGCGCAGCAGCGCCTCCACGACGAGACGACCCAGCTGACCACTGGCCCCGGTGACGGCGACGGTCATGACTACCTCCAATGAGTTTTCGTTCAGTGCGTACGGAATATATAGCACTAACTATTAGTTAGTACAGGATATTCCGGCACTACTAGATGGATGGGTAGCATCACAGTCATGAGTACGCCGCACAGCCCGGCCGACAACGCCGATCCGACGCTGGAGGCCGACGTATTCGCCAAGAACTGCACGTCGCGGCCGGTTCTGCAGAATGTCGCGAGCCGTTGGGGCACGCTGGCCCTGGTCGCGCTGCGCGAGGGTCCCTACCGCTTCAGCGCCCTGCGCCGCCGCGTCGACGGGGTCAGCGAGCGCATGCTCTCCCAGACCCTGCAGACCCTCGAGCGCGACGGCATGATCCACCGCGAGGTCGTCCAGGCCATCCCCCCGCGCGTCGAATACACCCTCACCGAACTGGGCGCACAGGTCGCCGAGCACCTCGAGGCGCTGATCGTCACGCTCGAGACCAATATCGGCTCGATCGTCGAGGCCCAGGCCGCCTACCACCGCGACTAGGCGACCGGGTCCACCGCTCAGCCTTCGGGCCCGGTGACCACCACACCCAGCGCGCCGTGCACATCGAAATCGGGATCGGCCGCACTGTGCTGGACGACCTCGAAAACCGTTGCGCTGCCGCGTCCCGGCGGTTCGCTCAGCTCGACCTCGAGCAGCAGCTCCTTGGACGCACCCGGTTCGAGTACCACCCGCAGCGGGGCGTCGCCGTCGCCGCGGCCGCCCTCCGGATCGATCAGCGACCAGTTCGCCGGAATGTGCGAGCCGATATCGATATTCAGATCCCGGCTGAGCTGCGCGGCGGTTTCTCGGTCGGGGCGACGTGCGCTGATGTGATAGGAGCGGATGTCCCGGCCGAGATTGCCGACCCGTACCCGGCTGCGGGCACGGCCCTGCGGATCGGTCGCCACCGAGTCCAGATTCAGCTGGGCCCAATGCCGTTCGACGCCGGGCGCGACGCCCGTGCCCTGCGGAATTCGATCGTTCGGGGCGCTGACCGCGGCGAGCAGACAGGCATGTCCGGCGATCGGGATCGTGCCGACGATCGTCACGGTGGCCGAACCGCCCTTGGACGCGACATATGTCGTGGCCTGGCCGAAGGCGTGCAGTTGGGAGAAGGCCGCATTCGGATCGCTCCACCAGAGCGTGACGGTGACCGGAGCGAGGCTGGTGCCGCCGCCGTAATCGGCCACCGTCACCGTGACCGTCGTCGGCTCCCCCGGCCGATAGGTGCGCAGCGGCCCGCCGTTGACCCGGATGCTCGGGCACAGCCACATGATCGGCTGCGCCGAACCGGGCAGCGGAACCACCTGGGACAGTGGGCGATCC
Organism: Nocardia pseudobrasiliensis NBRC 108224; assembly: GCF_001613105.1. Taxonomy (GTDB): domain Bacteria; phylum Actinomycetota; class Actinomycetes; order Mycobacteriales; family Mycobacteriaceae; genus Nocardia; species Nocardia pseudobrasiliensis. The sequence continues at coordinate 208,210 of NZ_BDBS01000023.1, forward strand.
ACGCCCGAGACGCCCAGATCGCCCTGGAAATACGGGATTACCAGCCAGGTGGAGTAGTTGTCGCGGATATCGTCCTGATAAGGCATGGCGGACCTCAGATTTCCTTGTAGCCGAGCACCCGGACGGGTACGGGTTGGTCGGTGATGCGGCCGGATTCGGCGACGGTCCAGCACGGATGCCGATGCCCCCGATCGGCGTCGAGATCCAGATTCACCGGATCGGCGTCCCAGCGCGCGAGCAACTCCGCGGCCAGTTCGGGGAAGGCCGCGAACAGCCGGGCGGCGCTCGGCGCCGGAGACCGGGTCGGCGTCGCCTGCTCCTGCGGGGTGGTCGGGGCGAAGATGTAGTTCGCCAGCGCCTGCGGATCCTCCCGATGCGGCCAGCCGGGATCGGCCGGGGCGCTGAGGAATTGGGCGAACAGCGGGGAGCCGAGCTGTTCGGCGGGCGGATAGATCAGACCGATGGTGGCCAGGAAGGTGCGCGCGCTCGCGAAGGACTGCCACAGCGCGGTCTGCACATCGATGATGTGCTGCACGATATGCGCGCCGGTGCCGTCGGACGCGGCCGTGGTGAGGAACTGACCCTCGACGACGACCTGCCCCTCCGGCTCCTCGTCGTCCTGCCCGCCCGGCAGCACCTCGGCCGGATCGCATTCGCCGTGATCGATGATCTGCACGATGCAGTCGATGGCCACGACCAGCAGGGCCACGATCACGAAGGCGATCACCCAGCCGCAGTCGTTACCGGAACTGCTGGATTTGTCGGCCGTGGTCGGCTGGGAATTCCCGGCATTCGAGCCGGGCTGCGGATCGTCGCCGTAGTTGGCGGGGCCGAGTACGCCGCCGCCCGCCATCGCACCCAGATCGCTCACCTCGAGGGTGTCGAGCAGCGTGAGGCTCATGGGATCCGGCAGCGGCGGCAGGTCGAAAGTGTCCAGCAGCCGCAAATGTTCGATCATCCGGCGCAGTCCGGTATCCAGATCCGCGGTGGCGGGCAGGCCGGAATAAGTTCGCTCCAGGGCGGTTTCGACGGCCTGGCGGATATCCGCGGGCACTGCGGCGTCGGCCGGGGCCGCCGCGCCGAAGCTCAACCGGTCCGCCATCGCGGTGAGCCCGGGAATCGGGTGCTGCTGAGCGGTCCACGCGCCCAAACTGTTTCGTGCGAGGCGATCGCGGAAGCGATGCGCGCGCCGCGGGCCGCCGGTCACCGAACTCAGATAGCCGGATCCGATGACATTGCCGAGATAGGAGCTCAGCACACCGGTTTGGAAGGCCGTCACCTCCGGCGTGCCCCCGGACAGCTCGCGGAAGAACAGATGGGTGCCCCGGGCGAGGAACCGATCGGCGAGCCCCCAGTCCGCGATCGGCGCGGACCGCTGGCGCGGATGCGACGTCGCCAGATGCGGCAGCAGCTCCAAAACCGTTCGCAGGCCGGTGATCTCGGTGGAGATGGCCTTCAGGTCGGTGGTCATCGCCTTCAGGTCCGCGAAGCCCCGGCCGAAGCGGGTGACGGCCGTGGGATCGGCCGGATTCGTCAGCGCGAATTCGATATCGGCGCGAGCGGCCCCGGCGCGGTCGTAGAGGTCGCGGCCCCGCTGCCACAACCCGGCTGCGGTCCGCACGTGGCCGAGTTCGACGCCGTCCGAATTCGCGTGCCACACCAGATGATCGACGAATGCGCCGAGCAGTGCGTGATCGGGGAGATCCAGGGCGGCCTGGGTCAATTGGTCCTGCAGGGCGTGGCCGTCGCCGGGAAGTTGGTGATTCTGGAACAGCTGCAGGAGATCCTGATGAAACGCCGCGTGGGCGCGATAGTCGATCATGGTGGTCCTTCGTGGAGATCCCCCCGGGCAACCATGATCTGCGCCGTCCGAGCCGTCGGCGCGAGTACCGCATTACCTGTGTTCACGCAGTTCGACAGCCCGAAATGGGGTAGCGAACCAATGAACGACGAACGCCCCGCACTCGTATCGAGTGCGGGGCGTTCAGTCGGTTACCTTATCCCGGCATGCTTTCGGCCGGGACTAGAAGTTGATCATATGTCCGGCCAGGCCGTGGAAGGCCTCCTGCAGCGCCTCGCTCAGCGTCGGATGCGTATGCACATTGCGGGTCAGCTCGTTGACCGTCAGATCCCACTTCTGGGCCAGGGTCAGCTCGGGCAGCAGTTCGGAGACGTCGGGGCCGATGAGGTGGCCGCCGAGCAGTTCGCCGTACTTGCCGTCGGAGATCAGCTTCACGAAGCCCTGGGCATCACCCAGGCCGTGAGCCTTGCCATTGGCCATGAACGGGAAGCTGGCGACCTTCACGTCGTAGCCCTCGTTGCGGGCCTGCTCCTCGGTGAGACCGAAGCTGGCGACCTGCGGCTGACAGAAGGTGGCGCGCGGCATCATCCGGTAGTCGCCCAGCGGCAGGGTCTCCGCGCCGGCGATGGTCTCGGCCGCGACCACGCCCTGCGCCTCGGCCACGTGGGCCAGCTGCAGCTTGGCGGTGACATCGCCGATGGCGTAGATGTGCGGCACATTGGTGCGCATGTAGTCGTCGATGGCGATCGCGCCGCGATCGGTCAACTGCACGCCGGTGTTCTCCAGGCCGTAGCCCTCCACCCGCGGCGCGAAACCGACCGCCTGCAGCACCTTGTCGACCGTGACGGTCTCGACATTGCCGGACTTGTTGTCCTTGATGCTGACGGTGACCTTGGAGCCGTTGTCCTCGATGGACTGCACCGCGGCGCCGGTCGTGATCGTGATCCCCAGCTTCTTGTACGCCTTGGTGATCTCCTTGGAGACATCGGCGTCCTCATTGGGCAGCGCGCGATCCAGGAACTCCACGATGCGCACGTCGACGCCGTAGTTCTTCAGCACGTAGCCGAATTCCATACCGATCGCACCCGCGCCCACGATGAGGATCGAACCCGGCAGATCGCGGGTCATGATCTGCTCCTCGTAGGTCACCACGTTCTGCGACAGCGAGGTGCCCGGCAGCAGTTTGGTCACGGTACCCGCGGCGATGATCGCGTTGTCGAACGTGATCTGCTCGGTACCGCCCTTGGTCAGCTCGACCGACAACGTATTCGCGTCGGTGAAGGTGCCCTTCCCGTCGAACTCGTCGATCTTGTTCTTCTTCATCAGGAAGTGCACGCCCTTGACGCGCCCGTCGGCGACCTTACGGCTGCGATCGAAGGCCGCGCCGAAGTCGAAGCTCGCCTCGCCGGTGATACCGAACGTCTTCGCTTCCTTGGTGAAGATGTGCGCCAGCTCCGCATTGCGCAGCAGCGCCTTGGACGGAATGCACCCGACGTTCAGGCACACGCCACCCCAATATTTCTGCTCGACGATCGCTGTTCGCAGGCCGAGTTGTGCGGCGCGAATCGCGGCGACATACCCGCCGGGACCAGCACCGAGAACGACGACATCGTAGTGGGAAGTCACGCAGTCGAGCCTAACCGCAGTAAGAATGACTTGCATGAGCGGTATCGAGGAGCAGCGGTCCGATCCGTACCTGTGGCTGGAGGAGGTGACCGGGGAGCGACCCCTGGCCTGGGCACGCGCCCACAATGACGTGGTCGTGGAGCGATTTGCCGCATCCGACCGGTTCTCCGATCTGGAGCATCGGATTCTGAGCATGCTCGATACCGACACCCGGATCGCGTATCCGACCCGGCGCGGACAGTGGCTCTACAACTTCTGGCGCGACGGGGCCCATCCCAAGGGACTGTGGCGGCGGACCACCTTCGAGCAGTACCGCGCGGCCGAGCCGGAATGGGAGGTGCTGGTCGACCTCGACGCGCTGGCGGCCGAGGAGGGCGAGAACTGGGTGTGGGGCGGGGCCGCGGTCCTGCGGCCCGAGCAGTCGCTCGCGTTGATCAGCCTGTCGCGCGGCGGCGCGGATGCCAAGGTGGTCCGCGAATTCGACATGAGCACCAAGCGTTTCCGCGAACCGGAGGACGGCGGATTCCATCTGCCCGAGGCGAAGTCGCAGATCCGCTGGATCGATGCCGATACCGTCTATGTCGGGACGGATTTCGGACCGGGTTCGCTCACCGATTCCGGCTACGCGCGCATCGCCAAGCGCTGGCGACGCGGAACGCCGCTGAGCGAGGCGCAGACGGTATTCGAGGGTGAGCGGGGTGATGTGCTGGTCTCGGCGGGCTACGACCGCACGCCCGGCTACGAGCGGCACTACATCGGCCGGGCCACCGACTTCTTCAACGAGTCGGTGTATCTGCTCGAGGCCGATGGGAGCCTGCGCTATCTGGATGTGCCCAGCGACGCCTCCGAGTCCTGGTACAAGGATTGGCTGCTGGTGCGGTTGAAATCGCCGTGGGAGGTGGGCGGGCGGAGTTATCCCGCGGGTGCGCTGCTGGCGACGAATCTCGAGGAATTCCTCTCGGGCGGAAGGGATTTCGAGGTGGTGTTCACCCCGGACGCGCACACCTCGCTGCACGGATACGGGTGGACCGAGAACTATCTGATTCTGATCACGCTCGAGGATGTACAAACCAAGCTCTATGTCGTGGATCCGACCGACTGGTCACGCCAGCCGCTGGCCGACACCCCGCCCATGGCCACCACCAATGTCATGAATCTCGACCCGCTCGAGGGCGGCGACGAATTCATGCTCACCACAAGCGGTTTCACCACCCCCGCCACGCTGCTGGCCAGTTCGGTCGGCGGTTCGGCCGAAGCGCTCAAACAGGAACCGGGCTTCTTCGACGCCGAGGGCATCGAGACCGAACAGTTCTTCGCCCGCTCCGACGACGGAACCATGGTGCCGTACTTCGTGATTCGCCGCCGCGACCGCCGAGGCACACCGGGCCCGACGGTGATGTCGGGTTACGGCGGTTTCGAGGTCTCGCGCACCCCCGCCTACAGCGGCGCGTCCGGAATGGGCTGGCTGGAACGCGGGGGCACCTGGGTGATGACCAATATCCGCGGCGGCGGCGAATACGGCCCCGAATGGCATACCCAGGTGCAGAAGGCCAACCGGCACAAGGTGTACGAGGATTTCGCCGCCATCGCCCGCGATCTGGTGGATCGCGGCATCACCACCGCGCCGCAGCTGGGCGCGGTCGGCGGCAGTAACGGCGGACTGCTCATGGGCGTGATGCTCACCCGGTATCCGGAGTTGTTCGGCGCCATCGTGTGTCAGGTGCCGCTACTGGATATGAAGCGCTATCACCTGCTGCTGGCCGGTGCGTCGTGGATGGCCGAATACGGCGATCCGGACAAGCCCGAGGAGTGGGAGTACATCGCGAAATACTCGCCGTATCAGAACACCCGGGCCGATGCGACCTATCCGCCGATCCTGCTGACCACCTCCACCCGCGACGATCGCGTCCATCCCGGACACGCGCGCAAGATGGCCGCCCTCCTCGAGGAGGAGGGTCACACTGTCTGGTACCACGAGAACATCGAGGGCGGCCACGGCGGCGCGGCGGACAACAAGCAGCTGGCGTTCCAGGCGGCGCTGATCTACGAGTTCTTCACCCAGCTGCTGATGGAAAGTTAGCGATCACGAATCCACCGCTCGATCCGGTCGACGGTGGTGACCGGATCGGTGATCCAGCCGTTGTGCCCCAACGCCTCCGGCTGATGCCAGGTACTCACGCGGGCCTTGGGCAGCTTCGCCAGCAGGTGGTCGGCCGAGCCGCGCGGGGCCAGATCGTCGCCCGCGATGGTGATCGACAGCACCGGCAGTTTCAACCGGCCGATACGTTCCTCGTAGTCGATGTCCGCACCGGCCGGTTCGAAACGGCCGGTGCGGGCCAGGCGCGCCCAATCGGAGATCAAGACCTTCGACTGCCGCCCGAAGCCGCCGGCGGTGATGCGGTCGCCGGGCCAAAAGCCCGCGAGGTTCGCGGTCAGCGAGACCGCCGCCGGGCCGAGCAGAAATGCCGAGCGTGCCAGACCGTTGTAACCGCGGAAGTAGGGCGTACCCGAGGCGACCAGGATCAGCCCGCCGAGCCGCCCCCGGATCCGCGAGGCGTACATCACGCCCAGCTGTCCACCCATGCTGTGCCCCAGCAGAATCGGCGTACTGTCCGGGAAGCGCTCGCGCACCACCTCGAAGATCGCCGGGAAGTCCACCGAGACCAGTTCCTGATATCCGTAGGCGCTGGCCGGACTGGGCTTGGGCCGACTGTCCCCGTTGCCGCGCAGCTCGCCGATCGCCGCGTCGAAGCCGCGCCGGGCCAGATGATCGGCGAACATCTCGTAATAGGCCCCCGGCACCCCCAGTCCGGGAATGATCACGACCACCGCGCGCGGCGCGTCCGGGGTGATCGGATGGCGATGCGGACCGCGCGCCGGAATCAACCGCACCGGCACGGTGCTGCCGTCGGGCACCTGAATCGGAACAGTCTCCATATCCGGCACGCTACTGGGTATCACCCCCGGAGCCCACGCTGCGGGTCAGCAGCTCCTCCAGGCCCACCGAGGTCGAGACCACCACGAGCTGATTGCCCGCGGCCAACCGGGTTTCCGGATCGGGCTGCCATTCCACCTCCCCGCCGACCGCGCGCTGCAGGGCGATGACGCGGGTGTGTTCGGATACGTCGGCCGCGCCGAGCGCCATTCCCGCGAGTTCCGAATCCGTCTCGACCGGGATCTCGGCGATCATCAATGTGTCGCCGTTGACCGACAGTGTCGCGATCACCCGGCGCTCGGCCGCGGCGGCGGCGAACCCATCGGCCGCGAGCTGGAACACACTGCGCACCACGGCCTTTCCGAGACTCTTCTGCACGCGCTCGGCCAGATCGTCATCGGACAGGCGCAGCACCACCCGCAGATCGTCGCGATAGGACTGGCCGAGCAGCGCCGCCTCCAGATTGACCGCGTCGCTGCTGGTCAACAGCACCAGCGCGCGGGCGCGCGAAACACCCACCGCCTGTAGGGAGTCCTCCCAGGTGGCCTGGCCGATCACCACCGGAACCCCGAGCGTGCGAGCCAGCGCGATACCGCGGGCGTTCTCGTCGTAGTCAAGTCCGACCACGCGCACCCCGAGATCGCACAGCTGCTCCATGACGCGGGAGCCGACATTGCCGAGTCCGGCGACCACGACATGATCGCTGAAACCCGCGGGATCGGGGCCGATCTGTTCGGACAGCTGTGCGCGCAGCACCCCGCCCACCACCATGGCCGTAACCACCGGAGTCAGTGCCAGACCGGTGAATACGACGCCGACCTGCAACACCTTGAAGGCGCCTGAGCGCGCGTGCTCGGGCTGCGCGGCGCCGGCGGCGTCGAGCAGCGTCTCGTAGATCGCGTCGCTCCAGGCGTTTCCGACCACCACCATCAGCGCGCAGCCGATGGTGATCAGGGTGAGCAGCACCAGCGTCAGGCGAACGAGGTTGTTGCGCATCAGATACCGGGCCACGCGTACCCAATGATCGCGCCGATTCGGCAGATTCAGCACCCGATCGGCCAGCGCCAGGGCCCGGTCGCCGCCCTGGCCGGGCGGTACCAAGCGGATGGCTCCGGACCGTTCGCTCAGGCCGCACACCACCTTCCCGGCCGGCGCGTCCGACGGGCCGGTGACATACAGCGTCCGCTCGCCCAGTCGCAGGTAGTCCAGGGTCTTCTCACCGAGCGCCGCCGCGATGAACGACGGCGCGGCGATCTCCGAGATCGACAGCACCACACAGTCGGCGAACAGGCTGCGAATGCGAAAACCCAAGCCGGTATTGAACATCCGAATCACCAGCCGGATGCGCGCATTGAGCTCGTGTGCGCGCAGCGCGGCGTGGAAATTCTCCACATCGGCCTGATCCACCAGCACCAGCGCACGGGCGGACGCGACCCCGGCCCGGCGCAGCGTCTCCTCGTCCAGCCGATCGGCGCACTGGATCCGCACGCGCTCCAACCGCTCCAGCTGCGGTACGAACCCACCGTCGCGATTGGGCAGCACCACCGTCACGGCCGCATCCGTGAACCGCGTCACCAACTGCAGCGCCAGCTGATATACCAGCGGATTGTCCCCGCAGACAACAAAACTCGGGGCCGTCCCGCCCCCCTCGTGGACGTGCATAGCAGTCGATGCTAGAGCGAATCGGACCCGACAGCTACGCGCTGACGGCGCCGATGATCACGCGACGTAGCACGCGGATGATCTCGTCGAGCGGCCGGCGCGGCTCCGAACCGCTCCACGCGTCGACCACGTAGTTGACCGCGCCGATGATCGCGACCGATCGCATCTCGTAGTCACCGGGTGGGATCTCTCCTTGTAACGCAGCGTCTTCCGCGGCGCTGGCCAGCAGTGATCCCCAGGCCCGGCGCAACTCCAGGCGAAACTTCTCGACCTTCGGTCCCGCGCCGACCACCTCCACGAGCGCGACGCGCGCCTTGCGTGGATCGCGGCCGATGGCTTCGACATAGGCCCGCACGGCCGCGTCGATGGCTTCGACCGCACGGTGTTCCGAGGTATCGGCCAGCGCGGCCGATACCGCCTCCCGGGATTCCCGGTCGATATGTTCGTAGAGCTCGAGCAGCAGCGATTCGCGCCCGGTGAACTCCTCGTAGAACTGCCGTGAGGAGAGTCCGGCATCTTTACAGATGGCTCCGACCGAGCTGTTGGCATAGCCGTCTCGGCTGAAAACCGTCAATCCGGACTCCAGAAAACGCGCACGTCGCTGCCGTTGCCGGTCTTCTACGGGCTGCCCGGCGTACATCCTGCCCGCGTTCGTTTCCTGTGACATTGCGCGAGACTTTACCGAAGGGCCCGATCCCCTCGTCATAGATCGGGCTCATCGGTTGTACCTCCGACTTTCCTTGCGTTAGCCGGAAGTTGTCTCCCTGACCGCGTATACGGGTGAGAAACTGCACCCGCAGGTCACTGGCGATTTGCCGAATCGGACGATAGTCGATGGAACTGTTCAAGGGAAGAGTTTTTGGAGGATTTTTTTAGCTATTATTTGGAAGTTCTCAGCGCTGTGAGATTTCGATCCGATAATCGCAGTTGATTCGACTTCTTACGGCAAGACGGACATATGACCGGACCAGGAAATACGACGGGACGGCCGGTACGACGGCGAAACTCGGGGGCGAAGCGGCGAATCCTTTGTGACATTTCGGACAGGGCCGGGCAGGGCGGATGGCGCGCGACTCGGGCTCGGACGGCCGATACGGCCGAAATAGCGAATAGTTCGCCGAGCACACCCCGCGAGGGGCCGGATCGCCTGCGTGATAACGAAACGCTTTGTGCGGCAACATATTACGTTATCCATCGGGGTGAACCGTTCGCGCGCGGCCAATAGTTAAGCCACGGCTTGACTATTGGAGTCGAGTCCCTACACTTAAGTAGGTGCTTAACCAATTCGAGGACCTCGACCAGGTCTTCCGCGCACTCGCCGATCCGACTCGGCGGCAGCTGATCGAGCGGCTGAGTGCGGGTCCGGCGAGTGTGAGCTCGCTGGCGGAGCCGCTGCCGATGTCATTGGCGGCGGTGGTTCAACATCTGCAGGTACTGCAGGATGCCGGGCTGGTGCGGTCGGAAAAGGTTGGGAGAGTACGCACCTGCCAGTTGGTGCCCGAGGCGCTGCGGCCCGCCGAACGATGGTTGGGCGCGCGGCGCACCCGATGGGAGCACCGCCTGGACGCACTCGGCGAGATCCTCGCCGAACAGACCGATCACGAGGAGTAGAGCCATGTCCGATCGCAATGTCACCCACGCCACCTTCACCCTCGAGCGCGACTATCCGGCCACGCCCGCAGCGGTTTTCGCCGCCTGGTCGGATCCGGCGACCAAGGCCCGCTGGTTCGCGGGCGGTAGCGCCCGGCACGAACTGGACTTCCGCGTCGGCGGCCGGGAGACCGCCAAGGGCGTCCACGACGGGGTCGAGCTGAGCTTCGAGACGCTCTATCAGGAACTCGTCCCCGACGAGCGACTGGTCTACACCTCCACGATGTACTGGGGCGAGACGGTCGCCACCGTCTCGCTCACCGCGGTGGAATTCGTTGCCACCGAGAGCGGTACACACCTGGTGGTCACCGAACACGGCGTCTATCTGGACGGCCATGAACAGCCCGCCTGGCGCGAACAGGGCACCGCCGATCAATTGTCCGCCCTCGCACAGGAACTCGAAGGCGCGGCCACCAGCCGATGACCATGCCGTATCAGGTCGCGGTCTGCGGTCCCCGCGACTGCGACCCCACCGAGGCCGCCCGCGCCCGCGAAATCGGCCGACTCCTTGCCGAAGCCGAGGCAACGGTGCTCTGCGGTGGCGGCACCGGCGTCATGACGGCCGTGGCCGAAGGAGCCAGCGACGCCGGCGGTCTGGTGATCGGCATACGCCCCGACACCGACCGCTCCGCAACCTGTCCACGATTGTCCGCCGTGTTGTACACGAATATGGGCGAGGCCCGAAACGCGATCCTGATCGAATCCGCCGACGCGGTCATCGTGATCGGCGGATCGTGGGGGACGCTGTCGGAACTCGCCCTCGCCCACCGCCGGGGCGGCATTCCCATTGTCTCACTGGGCGGTTGGTCCATAGCCGACACCCACGGCCAACCCATTCCGATCACCACCGCGGCCGACCCCGCCGAGGCAGTGGCCTACGCTCTCGGCCGAGCCCGAGGACATCGGACCTGAGACTGCCGACCGAGCCGCCGTTGCGAACGGTGCGGCCATCGCGAATTCCGGTCGGCAGCGACGCGGTGGCGGCAACCCATGCGGGTGGTTCGGCTGCGTGCGAAGGCTGGGGGCGATTGGCTGGTGATTCGTGGGGGGCGGTTGTCGTGTTACTCCGGTAGGCGGTCGGGTGGGAAGCGGTGGGCGGCGATGGGGCGCAGGTGGTCTCGGAGGAGGGGGCCGTGGGTGCCGAACAGTTCGGTGTCTGTGTCGACCGCGATCTGGATTCCGCGCTTGGCCAGTTCTTTTCCGGCGGTGGTCAGTTCGAGGCGATAGGTGCGGGCGTCTACCGGGTCGGGGTTGCGGCGCAGGAGATTTCGGTCTTCCAGAGTGCGGATCACTCGGGAGGCCATGGTGCGGTCGGTGCCGGACATATCGGCGGCCTGCTGTTGGGTGGGTGGGTTGCCTTGGCGCGCAAGCCATCCGGTGGAGGCCAGCAGGTTGAACTGGGTGGGGGTCAGGCCGAGTGGCTGCAGGTTGCGTTCGAGGGTGGCTCGCCATTCCAGAGCGGCGTGATGCAGCCAGAAGCCCGGGCTCTGCAATGGGCCCTGTGGGGTGGCGTGCGGGCGCTCAGGCACGGCGCGCGACTTCCGCCTCGAGTGCGGCGAAGGTGTGCGGCATATCGGCACGCATGGCCTTCTCCCAGATCCAGTGGAACAGCGGGCCGAACGGACCGTGCACCTCGACCGTTTCCGCGACGCGCACGGCTCCGTCTCCGAGCGGTTCGTAGGTGCGATGTCCGCGCAGCTTTCCGAACGGGATCCCGGCCTCACTGGTCCACGATCGCTTCGGCTCCACCGCGACGATCCGGAATGGCCCGGCGGGGGCGCCCTTCGGCTTCACCCAGCCCTTGGTACCCGGCGCGAACGGGCCCTCGATCCGCGACTTCTCCTCGTGCGGATCCCAGTCGGCCCAGCGCGCCACATCGGTGGCCACCGTCCAGATCTGGTCGATATCGCCGGTGATCACGGCCTCTTCGGTGAACGAGTACATCATGAGATCTCCAGGTTGTTGCTACAGCAACAATATACTGTTGCCGCAGCAACAATCAAGAGGGCCCGATTCGGACTATCGCGTGATGCGGTCGAGGGCCTGTTCGGCCTCGTCGACGATCCGCCTGACGATGTCCTCCGCGGAATCGACGGAGGTGACCAGGCCGACGCCCTGACCGGCCCATACGGGTGCGACACTCAGATCGCCGCGTGCGGCCGCGTCGATGTACTCCGCCAGAGTCGCTGTATCCGAACGCAGTTCGTCGTCGCGGTCGCGCCAGCGCTCGAGGACCTCGTTGCGCAGCGTACGAGCGGGATAGCGATGCGGCCAGGCGGAACCGCGCGCGATATCGAGGGTGCGGTTGACTTCGGTGTCCTCACCGTCGGCATCGAGCAGCGCCTTGACGATTTCCGCCGAAACCAGCGCCTCGGGGGTCGCCTGGAAGCGGGTGCCGATGAGCGCACCGGCCGCGCCGAGGGTCAGCGCCGCGGCCAGACCGCGCCCGTCGCCGATCCCGCCCGCGGCCAGCACCGGAGTCGACCCGGCCAGGTCGACCACTGCGGTGACGAAAGACATTGTGCCCAAGCCGTGTTCACCGCAGTGCCCACCCGCGTCACTGCCCTGCGCGACGATGATGTCCGCGCCGACGTCGACCGCGCGGCGGGCCTCATCCAGATCGGTCACCTGCAGGATCAGTTCGGCCTCGGAATCGTGCACCCGCCGCGCGAACGGTTGCGGATCACCGAAGGACAGCACGATCGCCGCGGGCTGGAACTCCAGGGCGAAGGCCACCGCGTCGGGATCGATGGCCCAGACCAGAAAGCCGATGCCCCACGGGTTCGCGGTGGACTTCCGGGCGATGCCCGCCTCCCGGGTCAACCAGTCGCGATCGCCGCGACCGGCGCCGATCAGGCCGAGCCCGCCCCCGTTGGAGACCGCGGCCGCGAGGGCGCCGCCCGCCTCGCCACCCATCGGCGCCGAGGCGATCGGATGCGCGATGGACATGAGATTCGTGAACGAAGTCCGCAGAGCCATGCCTACGAGCTTGGCACGGTTCGGCTAGACCTTCGTGAAGGGTGTGGGAGTCGAGCCGGTCCAGCGGTACAGATGCGCGGTGCCGGTCTGCTTCTTACCGCTCGTCCCCTTCGTCACGACGTAATACCGGCCGTCGCCCAGGGCCACGAGTCCGTATGGGGCCTCGAATTTCCAGCCGCGGGTGCCGGTGTTTTCGTCTTCCAGTCCGCCCGGAGCGAGCGGGAGGACGAGACCCTGCTCCGGCCGCGGTTGGCCCTGCAGATCCTGTCGCTGCGGCTGAGCGCTCGCCTCGATCATGAAGAACGGGTAGTTGGGGAACTCCGGCTTCTTGCCGGGATAGACCGCCAGGAACCAGTTGGCGGTGTGCGGGTCGTACTCGAGGTTCTGCACGCCGTAGGTGGTGTTGCCGGTGTAGACGAAGTATTTGCCCGCGGGGGCGGCCGGGCCGCTGGTGTGCGGGGCGTTCTGGTTTAGCGGGCGTTCATAGGCGCGCCAGTCGGCGATGTCGTACTGCAGCAGGATCTGGTAGTCGTTGTCGTCGCGGTCGAGGTCGGAGTAGATGCCGTAGGCGACGGTGAGTTTCGGTGCGCCGTCTCGGGCCCCGAAAGTGGGGCCGAAGGCCACGCCGTCGATTCCGCTGCACCCGTAGCGATGCCCGGGTGCGGTGTAATCGGCGACGACCTCGCGCAGGTAAACGGATTTGACCAGTCCGGAGGACACGGCATCCATATCGCGCTCGGTGATGCGATCGCCGTCGATCACCGCGATATAGAACGCATTGGCGTCGGCGTATTCGAGGGATCCGTACACCCGGCCGTCCTGCGGGTTGAAGGCCAGATCACCGAGATGTCCGGTGAAGCCTTCGACCGTGCCGAGAACCCTGCCCTGCAGATCGGTCTTCACCAGAAGATCGGTGAAGGAGAAATACATGACGCCCTTCTGCTCGTCGAGGGCGATGCCCTGGACGTGACCGGATTGCCATGCGCCGCCGGAGATTTGCGTCGGCAGCTGCCCGGGCGTCGCCTGTGCGGGCGGTGTTCCCAAGACGAGTCCCAGCAAAAGCATCGGCAGGCCGATGCGAAGAATTCGAGTCCACATACCGCATCCCTATCCTCGACCAAGATCAGGGCCGCGACATTACCGAGCGGAACGGAACGGGATTGCGGGCGCAAAGCCAACGGCGGGCATCGATCGGATGAGCGGCGGTGGTCCGCGGATTGTCGATTGTGCAAATGGCACAGCAGGATTCGGCGAATATGGTTCGGATACGCGGAAGGCCCCGACCAAACGGTCGGGGCCTTCGCGAAT
>NZ_BDBS01000024.1 GCF_001613105.1 Nocardia pseudobrasiliensis NBRC 108224
CTAGCGGTCAATCCTCGCGAATCCGAAGCAGGACCTTGCCGACCGTCTCCGACGAGTCGAGCGCCCGGTGCGCCTCGGGGGCCTTGTCGACCGGAATCTCGGCGCTGACGACCGGGACGATCGTGCCGTCGGCGACCGAGGGCCAGACGTGGCGGTGCAGTTCGGAGATGATCTCGGCCTTGCTCGAGCGCCCGGTGGCCGGGCGGCGACGCAGGTTGGTGGCGTGCACGGTGCCGCGCTTGCCGAGCAGTGTCGCGAGATTCAGCTCGCCGCGGAGACCACCCTGCATGCCGATGACGCACAGCTGGCCGTCCGGGGCGAGGGCGTCGATATTGCGGCCCAGATAGGCCGCGCCCATATTGTCCAGAATGATGTCGGCGCCACCGAATTCGCCGAGGACCGCGACGAAATCCTCCTCGCGGTAGTTGATCAGGATATTCGCGCCGAGTTCCTTACAGCGGTCCAGTTTGCCCGCCGAACCGGCGGTGACCGCGACCCGTGCGCCGCGGCTGACCGCGATCTGAATGGCATGGGTGCCGATCCCACTGCCGCCGCCGTGGATCAACAGCAACTGGCCCGCGTGCAGACCCGCCCGCATCACCAGATTCGACCAGACCGTGGCCGCGACCTCCGGCAGCGCCGCCGCCGCCGCGGTGTCCAGACCTTCCGGAATCGGCAGCACCTGCGTCGCGGGTACGACCACCCGCTCGGCGTAACCGCCCCCGGACAGCAGGGCGCACACGCGCTCACCCGCGCGCCGATCCGCCACGCCCGCACCGACTTCCGCGATCACCCCGGAACATTCGAGACCGAGGATCTCACTCGCCCCGGGCGGGGGCGGGTAATTGCCCTGGCGCTGCAGTAGATCGGCTCGGTTCACCCCGGCCGCGGTGACATCGATCGCCACCTCGCCGGGCCCGGGCGGCGGTAGGTCCGGCACCTCCGCCCACCGCATCACCTCGGGCCCACCGAATCCGTCGAGTGTCACTGCGTACATACCCGCGACCTTACGACGCTCGGGTGGTCATGAGCGCTCGACCGCTGCACGTTCGGCCGTTTCCGCATCCACCCCCTTGGACATAAGGCCCAGCGCCGCCCGCAATTCGTCGGCGGTCATCTCGGCACAGCCCGCGATGCCCGCGGCCTCGCCCCGGCGTCGCAGTTCCTGCAATCGCTCGGTATCGGTCATATCGCACCTCCTTCCGCCCGCCGACCGAATACCCGTGCGGCCCCGGGTGACACCAGTTCGGCGGCTCGCCTCCGCACCGCGATCCGGCGGACTAGCGTGTGCCGGGTGAGTAGTTTCGCCGACTTCCAGTACGAGATCTACCTGGCCGGATTGTCCGGTAGCGTGCCCGAATTACCCATGACGGCAGCCGGATTGGAACAGCGCGCCCGCGAGGTGCTGGACCCGGCCGTCTTCGCGTACGTGGCGGGCAGTGCGTCGGCGGAGCGCACCGCGGCGGCCAATCTCGCGGCATTCGACCGGTATCGGCTGTTACCGCGTATGTGGCGGGGCGCCACCGCGCCCGGCGCGCGCGATCTGTCGGTGGAGGTACTGGGCACCAAATTGGCCGCGCCGGTGCTGACCGCGCCCATCGGCGTGCTGGAACTGCTGCACGAGCGCGGCGAGACGCTGGTCGCCGAGGTGACCCGCGAATTGGGTATCGGCATGGTGCTTTCGACCGCCGCGTCCTCGACGATCGAGGAGGCCGGGGCCGCGGCCGGGGCGTGGTGGTATCAGCTGTACTGGCCGGGCGATCACGAGCTGGCCCGCTCGTTCGTCGAGCGCGCGGTGAAGGCGGGCGCCCGGGCGATCGTCGTCACCGCCGATACGCCCGGATTGGGTTGGCGTCCTCGCGATCTGGAGCTGGGGCATCTGCCGTTCCTGCAGGGCAAGGGCATAGCGAACTATCTGTCCGATCCGGTGTTTCGCGCCAAGCTGGCGACCCCGCCCGAGGAGAGCGAGGAGGCGCTGCGCATGGCCGTGCTCACCTGGGTCGGGCTGTTCGGCAATCACGGTCTGCGCCCGGCCGATCTGGCCCGGCTGCGCGAGTGGACCGATCTGCCGATCGCGGTGAAGGGCGTATTACATCCCGACGACGCCCGCGCGCTCGTCGACGCGGGCGCGGACGCGGTGGTGGTGAGCAATCACGGCGCGCGCCAAGTCGACGGCGCCGCGGCCGCGCTCGACGCCCTGCCCGCGATCGTGGCCACCATCGGCGATCGCGCCGATGTGCTGTTCGACTCCGGCATCCGCAGCGGTTCGGATGCGATGATCGCGCTCGCGCTGGGCGCCAAGGCCGTGCTGTACGGCCGCCCGTGGGCCTACGGCCTGGGTCTGGCCGGGCGCGACGGTGTGCGGCACGCATTGCGACTGCTGCTGGGCGACCTCGATCAGACCATGGGTCTCGCCGGTTGCGCCTCGATCGCCGACCTCGATCGCACGCTGCTGTCGACGCAGCGCTGACCTGGCAACATTCCAAGATTTCCTGCTAATAGAATGACCATATGGCTGAGGAACCGAGCGGTCGCACGGCGCCGGGGCCGAGGTGGCTCAGCTCGGCCCAACAGCGCGCGTGGCGTGCCTATATGGATGGACATCAGCGCCTGATGTCGGAACTGAACCGACAGCTGCAGCGCGACAGCGACCTGACCCTGCCCGAATACCGCATCCTGGTGCTGCTGTCCGAATCGCCGGACCTGTCACTGCGCATGAGCGATCTGGCCGACGGCGTCCTGTCCTCCCGCAGCCGCCTGACCCACCAGATCCGCCGCATGGAGACCCAGGGCATGGTCCGGCGCACCAGCGCCGAGGAGGACGGCCGCGGCGTGCGCGCCCACCTCACCGAGGAGGGCGTCCGCCGCCTGCAAGCCGCCGCCCCCGGCCACGTGACCGCCGTCCGCCGCGATTTCATCGATCTGCTGACCCCGGAACAACTCACGGTTATCGGCGAGGTCTTCGAACTCATCGATAAGGAGATCAACAACCGCCCGTAGCGCGGATTGCGATCCATTCGAAAATAAATGCACGACAGTATAATTCGGCCGGCGTACCGGACGAGAATTCTTCCGCATTCGAATACCGGATAGGGGTCGACGAAAAGACCCTCCAGAGGTTGCGGTCGAGTTCTGACAGTTGCCCGCACTCGGTTCCGAGATCTCTTGCGGCGCATCGTAGTCCGTGCAGGACCGGCCGCGTGTGAATAGAATTCACCGGACCGGTAGGAATATTATCCGTCGTCCGAAGCCTCATTTCCGAACTCCCGCAATTCGCCCGGGGACGGACCGCGGTTCCCGATCAGCCCGCCCGGCGCAGCCCGCCTGTCTCGCGCTGGGCGGCGCACTCGCCGGCGTCGTGGACGATCCGCTCGTCGACCGGCTCGTCGCCGCGCTCCGGAGCGGACGCTACGCACAGCTGGCCGGGCTGCTGAACCATCCGCCGATCTTCGCCGAACTCCTCGGCGACGACTCGATGCTGGCGCGGATGAACATCGTCGACCCCCGGCGGTTTGGCGGCCGTCCAGGCCGACCCGCTGTCGATCCGCCGCAGTGCCGAAGCCCTGATCTGTACCGCCATGACGGAGCTGTTTCTGCGCGGCCTGGAAAGCCGGTCGTCACAACCGGTGAGGAGCTGATAACCCATGTCACTGCTGCGACTCGGCGACGATGCCGTCCTGGATACCACCGACGGAGTCGGCGTCATCATGGACACCCGGGACGGCGTCTACTTCCAACTGAACCCCACCGCCACGCTCATGGTGCAGATCGCGATGACCTGCGAAACCGAAGCCGAAGTGGTGCGGCAGCTCGAACAGCGCGTCGACGCGAGTCCCGAGCTGTTGCCTGCCGGACTGGCCGAGCCGATCGGTCAGCTCACCGAACATCGCCTGCTCGCGCGAACGGACGCCCGATGACCGATCCGGCGCCCTGGCTCGAGTCCATGCTGTCCGATATCGACGGCGTGCCGCCGCCACCCCGCCTGCCATATCGGCTCCGCGGTTACGCGCTCCGGCGAACCTGGACGGCGCTACGCCTGCTCCGCGCCCAAGGCCGGGGACCGGCCCACCGCTACCTCCGAGACCTGGCCCCGCCCCCGAGCCCCTACTCCCCGACCCGCTGGCACCGCCGGTCGCGATCCGACTGGCCCGCCGCGAAATCCTGTTCAGCCAATTGGCCCTGCGAGCAATGCCTCCGAGCGGAATGTGCCTACCGTTCCCTGTCCCTCGGCGCCTACCTGTCGGCCATCGGCCTACCCGCCGAGGCAATCATCGCCCGCGAACGCACCTGCACCAATCCCCGCTACGCATGTCACTCCTGGACCGAGCTCTACGGCGAGGTCCTCAACGACAACCCGGATGTCACCATCGGGTTCTCGGTCATGCAACGAGTCCGTGCGGTGGGTGTGGGATTTGAACCCACGGTGGCGTGAACCACGACGGTTTTCAAGACCGTTCCCTTAGGCCGCTCGGGCAACCCACCTCGCTTCGGGGGTGAGCCGAAGCGCTTTCAGCGTACTGGCGGTCGGGGCGCGGTACGCAATCGGTCGGCGATACGATTGTTCGGCTCGATCGGGAAATGGGGTTCGGCAGTGCGCAGCGTGGTCGGGATGGCGGTCGCCGTCGTGGGGTTGCATGTACTCGGCTGGGGGACGCTGCTGTTTCTGGTTGTGCCGCAGCATCACATGGTCAACGGGGCCGTGTACGGGGTGGGGCTGGGGATCACCGCCTACACGCTGGGCATGCGGCATGCCTTCGACGCCGATCATATCGTCGCCATCGACAATGTCACCCGAAAGCTGGTGGCGGAGAAGGGCAGAGCGAAGGCGCAGTCGGTCGGATTCTGGTTCTCCCTCGGTCACTCCTCGGTGGTGTTCATCCTGGTCGCCCTGCTGGCGCTGGGCGTGCGGGCGCTGGCGGCGAATCTGGAGGACGACAACTCCTCGCTGCAGCGCTGGACCGGGGTGTGGGGGACCAGCGTGTCGGGGGTCTTCCTGATTCTCATCGGCCTGCTGAATCTGGCGTCGCTGCTGGGCATTTGGAGCGTTTTCCGGCGGATGCGCCGCGGCGAGGTGAACGAGGGCGATCTGGAGCGTGCCTTGGAACCGCGCGGGGTGCTCGCGCGAGCCGTCGGGCCCGTCATGCGCACCGTGCGTCGCCCCTGGCACATGTATCCGGTCGGGCTGCTGTTCGGGCTGGGCTTCGACACGGTCACCGAGGTGGGACTGCTGGTGATCGCGGGCGGCGCGGCGGCGACCGGACTGCCCTGGTACGCGATTCTGGTGCTGCCCGTGCTGTTTTCGGCCGGGATGTCGCTGTTCGACTCGCTCGACGGCTCGTTCATGAGTTACGCCTACGGCTGGGCGTTCGTGCGGCCGATCCGCAAGATCTACTACAACCTGGTGATCACCGGCCTCTCGGTCGCGGTGGCGTTGCTGGTCGGCGGTCAGGAGCTGATCTCGCTGCTGGTCGAGAAGGCCGGTGTGGACTCCGGGATCGTGGCCTGGATCGGCAATCTGGATCTGGGCGCGCTCGGCTTCATCATCGTCGGACTGTTCGTGCTGACGTGGGCGGCGGCGGTGGCCGTCTGGCGGCTGGCCGATGTCGAACATCGCTGGGGCGCGCGCCTGTCCGATTGACCCCTATCCAATTCGTGTGTCGCGGGTCACTTTTGTGACGACGCGGCCATGAGCCGCTTCGACGCATTCGATGCGCTCTGGCAGGATGGCGCCATGGTTCGTCGCCGGTTCCGGCGCCGCCTGCCCGGCGCCCTCGCCAGCGCCGCACTGTTGCTCGGTGCGGTGTTGTACGCGGCGCCCGTCGACGCCGCCCCGGCATCGCCGCCGGTCAACTCCGGTTCGGCCGACGGTCCCGCGCCTGCGACCGAGGACCCCCGCCCGGCGGTGGCCTCGATCGATCACATCGAACAGATCACCGAACGCCGCCTGCGGGTCTTCGTGAAATCCCCCGCGATGGAACGCACCGTGCAGGTGCAGGTGCTGTTGCCCGCCGATCGCTCCAAACCGCGCCCCACCCTCTACATGCTCGACGGTCGCAGCGCCGTCAAGGACAGCAACAACTGGATCGAGCGCGCGGGCGCGGTGGACTTCTTCGCCGACAAGCCGGTCAATGTCGTTCTCACGGTCGGCGGTCCGGCGGGCTATTACACCGATTGGCAGCGCACGGATCCGGTCCTGGGCAACAACCAGTGGGAGACATTCCTCACCCGCGAACTGCCCCCGCTGATCGACTCGACCTTCGAGGGCAACGGCCGCGACGCCATCGAGGGCGTCTCGATGGGGGCCGAGGCGGCCATGATGCTGGTGATGCGCAATCCTGGCGTCTATCGCGCCGTGGCGGCCCACAGTGGTTGCTACGCCATGGGTTCGGATCTCGGCCAGGCCCAGGCGCGGGCGGTGGTGCGCACCTACGGCGGCGATCCGAACAATATGTTCGGCAACGAGGAAGATCCGGACTGGCTCGCCCACGACGTGATGACCCATGCCGACAGCCTGCGCGGCACCGCGATCTTCCTCTCGGCGTCCAGCGGCCTGCCCGGCCCGTACGACACCCCGGGCCATCCGGACTATCCGACCTCGATCAGTTTCGGCGGCCCGCTGGAAGCCGCCGCCAACGCCTGCACCATGGCCCTGGCCGATCGACTCGAGCGCATGCGCATCCCGGCCGCGACGGATCTGCGGCCGGTCGGCACCCATTCGTGGCCGTACTGGGCCGACGAATTGCCCAGGGCCTGGCCGACTCTCGCACAGGCGCTGGGCGTGGGCTAGCGGTTCAGCCGAGGAAACGCGCGAGGACCGCGGGATCGGTGGCGAAGGCCAGGAACAGGTCGTTCTCGTGCGGATCGCCCGCGGTCACCCGCACGCCGTCGTTCGCGTACGGCCGCAGCAGAACTCCGGCGTCGGCACTGGCCTCGGCATAGGCCACGCTGCGATCGCCCAGTGGTAGCCAGAGGAAGTTCGCCTCGCTCGGCGGCACGGTGTACCCGGCGGTCTGCAGGGCCTCGCGAATCCGATTCCGTTCGGCGATGAGTTTGTCGGTGCGATCGAGCAGTTCCTCGCGCGCCTCGAGGGAGGCGACGGCCGCGGCCTGGGCGAGCCGGTTCACGCTGAACGGGATGTGCACCTTCAGCAGCGCGGTGATCACCTCGGGATCACCGACGGCGTAGCCGACGCGCAGTCCGGCCAGTCCGTAGGCCTTCGAGAAGGTCCGCAGCACAAGCACATTCGGACGGCCGCGGCCGATCTCGATGCCGTCGGGATGATCCTCGACGCGCAGATATTCGTAATACGCCTCGTCCAGCACGACCAGGATGTGGTCGGGCACCGCGTCGAGGAATCGCTCGATCTCGGTGCGCCCGTAGGCGGTGCCGGTGGGATTGTTCGGATTGCAGACGAAGATCAGCTTGGTGTGCTCGCTGATCGCCGCGGCCATGGCGTCGAAGTCGTGCGCATAGCTGTCGGTGAGCGGAACCTGGACGGCCCGGGCATTGCCCACCTGGGTCACGATCGGATACGCCTCGAACGACCGCCACGCGAACAGCACCTCGTCCGTCGATGCGGCACAGGTGATCTGGACCAGTTCCTGGCACAGCGCTACGCTGCCGCAGCCGACGGCCACATTCGCGATATCGACATCGTGGAACCGCGCGACGGCCGCGCGAAGTTCGCCGGCGCCGTTGTCCGGGTATCGGTTGACCAGCTCGGCCGCCTCGGCGATCGCCTTGGCGACGGTCGGCAGCGGGCCGAAGGTGGTCTCGTTACTGGCCAGCTTCACCGCACCGGGATTGCTGCGGCCGGGGGTGTATGCCGGGATGGACTCGAGGTCCGGACGAATGCGAGCGGTCACATCAACCACCCTAGAACGTGCCGGACGATCGTGATCGGACAGTCGTCGTGGCCGTAAAATTTTCCGCCGACCACCCCCTACATGCGAGTTGTCCCGAACTTTATAAAGGCGAACTACCCTGGATCCATGTCGGGCGTATATCGAGATCATGCGTCGGCGCGCGACACCGGTCCCGAACATCCGGATCGGCAACCGGACGCGGCACCGGCGCGAGTGCCCATCACCGTCCTCGAACCGGACGGCTTCGCGCGCGGCGGAATCGTCGTCCTGCACGAGTCCCACGAGTTCGCCGAGGCGTTGCTGGAGTTCCTGAAATCGCTCGCGGGCGAGGGTTGGATCGTGGTCGCGCCCAATCTGTTCCACCGCTCCGGCCCACCCGCGGACAAGGTGTTCGGCGCGGATCTGTTCGCCGATTTCGACGCGTGCGTCGACTGGCTGGTCGGCCGCGGCGTCATCCCCGACTGCGTGGGCGTACTCGGTTTCGACTCCGCGGGCACCGCGGCCCTGCTCGTCGCCACCGACCGCCCGATCGGCGCCGCGGTCAGCGTCGCGGCCCCCGGTATCGCCGAACCGCTCACCACCCAGGCCACCGCCCTCGTGCGCGCCGCGCCCCGACTACGCGCCCCCTGGCTCGGCCTCTACGGCGCCTCCGATGCCGCCACCCCCTTCGGCGAGGTCGAAAGTCTGCGCGAGGCCGCGGCCCGCGCCGCCACCGCCACCCTCGTGGTCACCTACCCCGGCCTCCACCACCGCGCCGACGAGCCCGGCCTCGACGCCCACACCGACGACCCGCACACCGCCGTGGACGCCCGCACCAGAATCTTCGACTGGTTCGACTGTCACCTGCGATGACCAGCCGTTTTGCTTACTGAGCGGTCGATCTGTACTCTTGCCTCTCGGCGGTTCGAAAGGACCGGGCCCTCGACGAGAAGGCTCCAGGAGGCGTGCCAGAGCGGCCGAATGGGACTCACTGCTAATGAGTTGTCCCTTCACGGGGACCGGAGGTTCAAATCCTCTCGCCTCCGCCAAGCCCGATCCGTCGGGCTTACACAACTGAATACGACCCTGCGCCCGTAGCTCAACGGATAGAGCATCTGACTACGGATCAGAAGGTTGGGAGTTCGAGTCTCTCCGGGCGCGCAGAGAAATCCCCTGTGACCATTGGTCATAGGGGATTTGCACTATCAAGGACCACTCGACGTGGTCACAAGACTGGTCACTCGCTGCGGCGGTGCGCCCGGCGGAGCATCTGATTTTCCCCACGCGCCCTTCGGAACTGGGGTTTTCATCGAGTTTCCACGGGCTGGCCTACTCGAATCCCAGTGAAGTGAACTAGAACACGAACCTGCTGGTTCGTACGAAGATGACCGATTCCACAAAAAGGTCCGTTCGGACTTGTTTTCCATGAACGGTCGGTACTAGCATTGCGACAACCCGGTCCCCAGTGGATCAATGACGCTGCGCCAGAAAGGAAGTCGTCCATGTCCGACGGCGACCCCGCCACCGACCCACTGAGCGAAACCACCCTGGTGACCCAGTGCGGTCACGAGGTCCACCTCGAGGCGTACCAGGTAGAGGGAACCGGCTACGTGGTGATCACGCATGCCGACGGCACGACCGACGAGATCACCGCGGCCCAAGCCACGGACGTCATCGCGGCCCTGGGAGTCCAGGCGCATCGCATGGCGGCCGAGTACCGGTCCGCCACGGGCGAGCCGGAGGCGGTTACGCCCTTCCACTCGCCCCGCAGCGTCCTCGGAAAGTTCAAGGGGTGGCGCAACTCTGCCCCCGGTCACAGCAAGGCTGTAGCGGGCATGACGGCGGGCCTGGGCGTCGCGCTGGTCGCCGATTGGGTCCGCTTCGCCCTGGAGGCCGCGGCCTGACCGATCGAAAGCGATGCTGCCGGATCGGTTTTCGGTAGCGCGCGGTGGATTGCCCGTGACAGGCCATCTTCTGCGGCGTCGTTCGCACGCCTCCGGATGAATCAACCGTCTGACCGACGGGAATCGAGTGCTCTCCGATGGATCATCCGCAAAGCTTCGAGAATTTCCTCGATGATCAGGTCCACGTCAGCGCCGACGCCTGGCCTGCTCAGGAGATACTCGATCTTGCCCGAAAGTTCCCGTCGGACGTGTGTCACCGTCTTGCCCAGTTCGGGGATGGGTTGGAGTAAGCGGGGCCCGCCGGGAATCGGCGTGCCCTGCACCGCAAGTCGCGCGACGAGCTGGAAGGTCTCGTATGCACGCGAGAGCCTGGCGATCGGACCCGCATCGCTTCGGTGCGCACGGGAAAGCTGGTACCACCCTGCCTGCGCCAGGTCGGCGATCAGTTTGTGCGGGTCCTGACCGACCTGATCGGACGGTGATGCGGGCATCAGACCTTTACGGCTGACGTATTTGAAGGGCTGACGATGGCCGGGTTCCCACGGAATCGGCGCGCTTTGGCCAACCCACCCGCAGGCCAGGTGGGCAGCCGGGAGATCGGCCAATGTGAGCTCGACCTTGCCGGTGGCAGGCTCGCGTTGCCAGCTGGTGATGGCAAAAGCCCCGGTCACCACGTTGCTTTCGACGGCAAGCGCGATATCGCCGAATTGTTCGAGTTTCACATCCGAGCAGGTCCACCAGCGCGCGGTTCGGTCCCGCAACGACTGCGCCACGGCGTCGTCCTGGTGACCGGATGCGGTGCGAGTCGGGGTGACGTTGAACTCGATCACCAGCCGAGAATACGTCGAAGTTCAGATACGTATCAATAGATACGCGGACCAGTATCCACTGATATGTGCCGCCGCGGAGCGATGGCATGAGAAGCTATTCGCAAGTTTCGAAAGCTCGTTCTCATCGTTCGATGGTCCGTCATCCGAGGCAAACGGGCAAGGGAGGTGTGCACCGTGGGTGGGCGAGCGTTGGAAGAGAAAACCTTCATCCCCGCTGGTGATCCACAGGACTTGGCTCCAGTATTGAGCTTCCTCACGGCGCATGAGCAACGTTGGGGGACACAAGCGCAGCTGAGCTATGCCCTTGTCGGCATCGACGAGCACGACCGGATCGAGCTTCCGGAGGAAGTTCATCAGGCATTGAAGCAGGTCGTTGCCGCCTTGCTGGCGGGCAAGGCGGTAACTGTCGCGCCGCGAAGCATGACCTTGACCTCGCAGCAGGCCGCTGATCTGCTCGGGGTCAGCCGCCCAACGGTGATACGACTCATCGACAGAGGGGATCTGCCCGCCGAACGGGTCGGTAATCGCCATCGATTGCGGCTGGACGACGTCCTCGTCTACCGGGAAGCAAGACGTAACCGTCAGTACGAAGCACTGGCCGAGACCGCGGTGGACATCGATGCCGAGGACGATCCGGAAGAGATTCGGGAACAGTTGCGTCAAGCCCGCAGAATCATGGCCGAACGCCGAAAGACAGAGCGGCGGAACTGAAACAATCGGGACATGTTCGCCGTAGTGCTGGATACGTGCGTGCTCTGGCCGAGCCTGCAACGTGACTTCTTGTTGTCGCTGGCAGTCGAGGGCATGTACCGGCCGCTATGGTCGAGCGCGATCATCGGCGAGCTGGAATATCACGAGAGCGCCAAACTGGTTGCCTGGGGCGAGGATCCGGAGACAGCTCGAAAACGCTCGTGTCATCTGATCGACATGATGACCTTGAGATTCGATGACGCATGCGTAGAGAACTGGGAATCGCTGGAGGGTACATTCCGGCTGCCCGATCCGAACGATGAGCACGTCCTCGCCGCGGCGGTTGTCGGTGGCGCGGGGGCGATCGTCACCGACAACGTCTCTGATTTTCCCGAGCGTGAAGACCTCATCCCTTCGCGGATCAAGATTTTGACGGCAGCTCAGTTCGCTGCCGACACTGTCGCGGTCTCTCCGGAGACGGCGTTGCATGCGATCGAAACGATGATCGTCCGCTTCGAGCGACCGCCACTGACTGTCGAACAGGTGCTCGGGTTTCTGATCGATCGGTATGCAATGACCGAAGCGGTGGAGCTGATTCGTTCAGTCTGTTGAGTTTTGGAGCCTTCGCGTTGAATCGTGTTGTGCTACTGCTGCGCAGCCGCCAACTGCCCGGCCTCGGCGGCAATAACCTTGCGCCGCTGAGCGATCAGCCGTTTCGCCACGGCCTCCAGCACCGCCAGATCCGCTGATTCCAGCAGCTCCATCCCGGCTGGAGGAGCCCACCCCTTGGCGGGCGCCTTCACATCCAGACGTGCCGCAACGACTTTCGGATCGATCCCGAGCGCATCCGCCAGCTTCATGACCGTCGTCGCATCGGGAATGGACCGGTTGCCCTTACCGGTCAGCAGTCGATGCACAGTGCTCGGACCCAACCCGGCGGCCTCGGCGAGCCGGGCGAGGCTGGGCACCCCGGTGCGCGGGTGCAGGAATCCCGCCGCGGCCATTTCCGATGCCCACGGCTCGGGCGCGATTTCTCCGCGTGACATGACCGGGCGTCCTCCCTGATTGCGCTGATGTGCCGACCACTGTAGCGCACAGAGTTCATGGGATTTGGGACGGTAGGACGCTTCACACGCTGATCTTTAGCTCGAGCTGCCTTCCGCTACTGGACAGTTACGTCCCATATGTCCTATAGTACGTGGAACATGAGCGCTTCGGCATCAGGTGAACCACCTGATGAGCCCCGATCCTCATCGCCGATGAAGCGTCCCCCGGCCGCCCGCCGAACCATGGACGCGATTCGGGCAGCTACGCCCCCGAACCAGTCGACGAAGGACCCCGTGACATCCCATACCTCCCAGCCCATCAACGGCTGCGCCGTCCCGCTGGGCCGATTCCGCGCCGGTTCACCCGAATGGCACACCGCCCGCACCACCGGCCTGGGCGGCAGCGAGATCGCCGCGGTCCTGGGCCTGAGCCCCTGGGAGTCCTACTGGTCGCTGTGGCACCGCAAACAGAATCTGCTGCCCCCGGTCCGCGAAAACCTCTACATGCGCATGGGCTCGCTGTTCGAGCCGGTCATCTACGACCACTACGAACGCGAACTCCTCCCACCCGACCACACCATGACCACCGGCTGGACCTACCGCCACATCGACCGCCCCTGGATGATCGCAAACCCCGACGGCCTGATCTGGAATCCCGACGGCGACCTCGTCGACGGCATCGAAATCAAATGCGCCGCACGCGATCATCAATGGGGACCCGAGGGCACCGACGCCATCCCCATCTACTACAAGACCCAGATCTGCTGGTACTGCATCGTTCTCGGCCTCGACGGCATGAATCTGCGCGTCGTCTTCGGCGTCGGCGACTGGCGCACCTACCGCTACGAACCCACTGCCGAAGACATCGACACTCTCATCACCGCGGGCGCAGACTTCATGGCCGCCCTCGCCGCCCGGCAGCCCCCCAACCTCGACAGCCACCTCATGACCTACGAGGCCGTGCGCACCCTGCATCCCGAAATCGATGGCAGCACGATCCAGATATCCGCCGATCTGGCCGACCGCTGGTGGACCGCCCAAGCCGAATTCGCTACGGCCGAAAGGCAACTCCAGCACGTCCGCAACGAACTCGCCGACACCATGGGCGACGCCTGGCGCGCGCAATGCGGCGACCAAACCCTCGCCTGGCGCCAACGCCCCCGCGGCAACGGCGTCCCATTCCTCAAATCCGCACCCAACCCGCACCACGGCTCGATCACCGAAGCCCTCCCGAAAGGATGACCGTGCAGCTCACCGACTCTCTGCCACCGAGAACCGCCACGGGCGGTCGCCCGCACGCCTACGCCGCCGAAGCCGCGACCCTGCGCACCAACCCGTACAAGTGGGGCCGCATCCTCACCGCGGGCAACCCGGCCGTCGCCGCGTCGCAAGCCAACAACATCCGCCGCGGCAAACTGCGCTCCTTCGAACCGGCCGGAGCCTTCGAGGCCGCCGCCCGCGGCTGCGATGTCTGGGCCCGCTATCTGCCCACCCCGGAAGCCGATGCCGCGTGAGCTCGATCGCCAACGCCGCCAACGCCTCCGAGCTGACCCCCGCGTCCATCGTCAACAGGTACCGCGACGACATCGCCGCGGTTCTGCCCCCGAAACTGCAGGCCCGCATCGACCGCTGGCTGCGCCTGGCCATCGGCGCGGTCAACAGCAATGCCGATCTGGTCGACCGCGTCCGCGCCGACCAGGGCGCGTCGATGATGCAGACGCTCATGAAATGCGCGGCCCTGGGCCACGAACCCGGTTCGGGCCTGTTCCACCTGGTCCCCAAGGGTCCGCGGATCGAGGGCTGGGAGGATTACAAGGGCGTGCTGCAGCGCATCGACCGCTCCGGCGTCTATGCCCGCGTGGTGGTCGAGGTCGTGCACGCCAACGACGACTACGCCTACGACCCCAACCTCGACGATCGCCCGCAGCACAAGCGCGCTGCCGCCGATCGCGGCGAACCGGTGTCGGCCTACGCGTACGCGGTCTATCCCAACGGGGCGGTCACCGCGGTCGCCGAGGCCACCCCCGAACTGATCGCCGCCTCCAAAGCCAAGGCCCGCGGCGCGGACAACGCCTCCTCGCCCTGGCGCGCACCCGGTGCGCCGATGCACCGCAAGGTCGCCATCCGGCAGCTGGAGAAGTTCGTCGCCACCTCCGCCGAGGACATGCGCGAGGTCGCGGTCCGCAATGCCGCGCCCGACGTCGAGGACGCACCCGCCGACTACTACCAGGAACCGTGATGGAACAGATCTCCTACACCGCCGAACAGGCCGCCGCCCGCACCGGCCTCAAACCGCGCCGCATCTACGACGCCATGACCAACTGCGAACTGGCCTACCTGCAGGTCGGTCGCAACAAGGTGATCCTGCACGACGAGCTGATGCGCTGGTTGAAATCCCATCAGCCCGGCAGGCCCACGGCCGCTTGATCTTTCGCCTCGCACCCTCGACCGGCAGCGCCGACCACACCGCCGCCGGTCCCACCTTCGACCTCGATATGGATTCGCCCGCAATGTATGTCGACCTCCTACCCGCCGACACGGCCCGTAATCACATCCAATTCCTATGTGACAACGGCAGCAACCAATCCCGCATAGCCCGCGCCGCCCGCATAGCCCGACCCACGGTGGTCGCGATCCACCGCGGCCGCAATCAGCGCATCACCCGCGATATCCACGAACGCATCCTGCGCGTGCGCCCCGGCGACGACGGCATCCCCGCCGGACATGTCGACGTGCTCGGCTCGCTGCGCCGGGCGCGTGCGTTGATCGCCGACGGCCATCCGATCACCGAGATCGCGGCCCGGGCCCGGCTGACCGTCGAAGCGGTAGCGGCAATCGCGGAAGGGCAGGTCGGCGACGTTCCCGAGGAGGTCGCGCGGCGGCTCGCGCGTGCTTTCTCGAGCTTGCAGATGATTCCCGGCACGTGTGAACAGACTCGCCGCTATGGTGCCGCGCGGCGCTGGCATCTGTCCTGGGAGTGGGACGAGGATGATCTGGATCGCCGCCGCGCCCGGCCGTGCGCGCCGAGTACCAGTCGCCGCCACGAGATGGACGCGGCCGGGCCTCTCGAGGTCGCGGCGTGACCCTCGTGCACATTCCCGACAACTTCCCGGACGGCCCGGGCTTCAGCGAACTCGAACGTGGGCACCAGTATTCACTGCTGCTCGGCTGGTTGTACTGTGCCCGCTACGACACCACCATCGTGCCGTCGGGCATCTGGGCGTCGTTCACCTCCGAGGTCACCTCGGGTGTACTGGAGCGCGCCGGGCTGATCGAAATACGGTCCACCCCAGCGGGAATCGTCTGTCACGGCGGTGGAAAGCCGAAACGACCCCATCGCGCAGTAGCACCCCACGATTCGGCTCGATTCGAGGCGTGGTGGTCGGTCTGGCCGCGCAAGCAAGCCAAACGCGCCGCGCAGCAGGCATTCGCCAAGGCGCTCACCAAGATCGGCTTCGACGACCTGATGGCGGCCACCCACCGCTTCGCCGACGACCCGAACCGCGAAGACCGCTACACACCCCACCCCGCGACCTGGCTCAACGGCGAACGCTGGCTCGACGCCCCCCAACCCGCCGACCCGCGCAGCACCAATGCCACCGCCCGGGTGAGCGCGACCGTCGAACTCGGCCGCAGACTGGCAGCCGCACAACAACTTCCCGCCCTGCGAGGACCGCGATGAATCCTCGTCACATCGAGGCGGCCACCACCGCCTACGCGGCCGCCGAAGCCCTCGACCCGCAGATGCCCGCCGCCGACCTGATCCGCCTGCAGGCGTGGGCGGACCTGTTCGTCGACGACAATATCGGCCCGGCCGAGGCCCTGGCGGCGGTCAAGGACTTCTACCGCCAGCCCCAACGCTTCCCGATCAAACCCGGCGACATCATTGCCCGCGTGCGCCGCATGCCCGTCACCAGCAGCCCCGAACGCATCCGCGCCTTCATCGACCGCTGGTCCGACCACCCGTACTCCGACGCGATCAGTCGCATCACCGGCATGACCTGGACGCCGCCCTACCCGCCGCCCGCCGATATCGACCGCGACGACCCCGACGCGCTGCGCGCATACCACCGCGCCGCCTACAAGACCTGGATCGCGACCCATCGCGCCGAACTCGAACAGCGCGCCCTGGCCCACGGCGAACAACTGGAACTGACCGCATGACAACCGCTTACGAGCGAGTCGTCGACGCCTTCCGCGCCCACGGACTGATCGTGATCGAGCGCGGCACCCACACCGCCTCCGCGCAGGCCCCCGGCCATTCCCCGGCCGATCGCTCGGTGTCGATCCGCGGCATCGAGGGCCAGGTCCTCATCCACAGCCACAGCGACGACACCGCCACCGTCCTCGACGCCGTCGGGCTGACCATGCCCGACCTGTTCGACAGCCCCCAGGGAGCTACTTACAGCTACGACGACGGCCGCATCGTGCGCCGCACGCCCGCCAAGAAGTTCAGCCAGACGGGAAACACTCAGGGCCGCAGCCTGTTCCGCGCCTCTCGTCTGGCGGACGTGGATACGGTGTTTCTGGTCGAGGGGGAGAAGGACGTCCTGGCGATCGAATCGCTCGGCGGCACCGCCACCTGCAACGCCATGGGTGCGGGCAAACTTCATCTGTTCGACTTGACCCCGCTGCACGGTAAGAAGGTCGTCATCGTCCGCGATATGGACGAGATCGGCGAATCCCATGCTCGCCAGGCACTTTCACTGCTGGAGGGGCGCGCCGAGGTCACCCTGGTACGCCCGGCCGTCGGAAAGGACGCCGCCGACCACATCGTCAACGGCTATGGCCTGCAGGACTTCCCACCCGTCACACCACCCATGCCCGAGGGTCCACGCCGCCTGTCCGACGCGGTGGCCGACTGGTGGACCTGGCTGGACGCCCCGCCCTCCCAGGTCCGGATCTTCCCGACGCCATGGGTGCGACTGAACGAGGTCATCGGCGGCGGCCAACACCCCAAACGCGTCTACATCGTCGCAGGCCGCCCCGGCGGCGGCAAAACCATCGGCCTGCTCAACCTCGCCCACCACATGGCCGAAAACGGCCACCGCGCACTGGTGTTCAGCCTGGAAATGCCCGAACTGGAAATGGTCTCCCGCGTCATGTCCGCCGGAGCCGAAGCCAACTACGGCCGCATCACCCGCCGCGAACTCGATCAATGGGACCGCCGCAAACTCGAACTGTTCCACCGGGGCGGCCGCATCGACAACACCGACCTGTGGCTGATGGACCACTCCACCCTCACTATCGAGGACATACGCGCCATCGCCCGCCAAATGAAAGCCTCGACCGGCCTGGACGGCGTATTCATCGACTACATCGGCCTCATCACCGCCACAAAAGGCCACCGAGACCGCCGAGAATCCCTGGGCCACATCATGAAAGAGGCCGTCAAAATGAGTAAGGAACTCGACCTGGCCGTCACGATCGCCTCCCAACTCAACCGCGGCCCCGACCAATCCAACCGCCCCCCAATCCTTTCCGACCTCCGCGAAACCGGCGACATCGAACAGGACTGCGACGTAGCCCTGCTCCTACACCACCCCCAGATGGACGGCATCCCCACCGGCGAAGTCGAAATCATCGTCGCCAAAAACCGCACCGGCCCCCGCGACACCACAATCACGCTGCCCTGGCGCCCCAACTACGCCAAGATCGGAGCCTGACCCATGCCCACCAAACCCGAACTCGAAATCTGGGGCAACGAACACCTCATAGTCATCACCACCGACACCCGCTCCTGCGTCTTCACCATCGCCCACGGCCCCGAAATCCGCACCACCCAACCGGTCATCGGCGACTCCGACGGCGAATTCGAACTGGTCTTCCGCATCTCGCGCCACTCGATCCACGACCGCGCTCAGGCGTCGGAAATCCTCACGCCAGCAGCTTGATCCGCCGCATGGTGGGTACCCGGCCCGGGCACCCACCGCCGGAGACTAAGCGTCGATCATGCATTTCAAGAACTGATCACCGAACTTATACCTGTCGCCCTCACTGCTGTCCTGACTCTTCTCGATACATGGACCCCGGCGCGGTGCGAGCATGTCCTGCTCCGCTTCACTGAATTGACTATCGGAGCCGAACATCTTCTCCTTCATGCACTTCCCGAATGAGTCCATGAACTGCTTGACTTCATCTCGCGGGATCCCCGCAACAACCTTCAAACACTCACTCACCTCCGGCTTCAGTTTCCCAGCCAGCTCCTTCTGCTCCGCACTGAGAGGCGCCGCCCCAGCGGGCCCGGCAAGCAACACAACAGCCAGCGCCGCGACCCCGAACGAGACAACCGAAACCTTCCGACCCAACATCCCCTACCCCTTTCCCGATACCTGACACGGACGGCCCTCGTCACAGCACACCGCGGCCACAACAAGCACCGACAATCCATTCGCCACAACAGCCCAACCCGGATGGGTAACAAGCGAAACCATCACCCAGGCGTAGCGTCCCCGAGCACACCCAACCAGCCAGGAGCCCAACCCATGGCAGCCCGCCACCTCATCGACGCCCACGTCCTCCTAACCCGCAACAACCACCTACTCCTCTCCCAAAGAGGCGGCCAAGACGAATTCACCACCCGCTGGCACCTCCCCTCCGGAAAACTCGACCCCGCAGAACCCCTAACCCAAGCCGCAGCCCGAGAGGCCTACGAAGAGGTCGGCCTGACCATCAACCCCTCCGACCTCCAAGCCATCCACATAACCCACATAACCGGTTCCGGCCACGAACCCCGACTGGGCATCTTCTTCCACGCCACCCATTGGCAAGGCAACCCCACCAACAAAGAACCAGACAAATGCCCTGCCCTCCAATGGGTCTCGTTCGACGAACTGCACACGATGGACATCATCGAATACGCAGCCACAGGTATCCGAGCATTTCTATCCGGGGCCACCGCATCGTTCAGCGAATACGGCTGGCCCACCTAGGTTTCTCGACGACATTCAACTCGCGTTCGGGTTATACCGCTTGACGACACTCAGATCGTCGTCACGGCGGATGATCACCGAGCCGTCCAACCGTCGCACCCCGTGCTCGCCAGGGCCTGGGACCGGCTCGTCCCAGTAGGTCGACAGTCGCCGGACAAGATCGTCCACCCTGCGTCTCGTTGTAATTTTTGGATATTGTTGTGCTGCAGTAGATTTGTCTGTTCACCTCACGGCACGTAGCACATTCCACCGACGATTCGGAACGTTGTCGGCGGCAGGTCTCCGCCGAGCCGGTCTTGAATGGTCACCACGCCTGGCGGCAGGATCTCGAAGTCGTCAAGCAGCGCGACGATTTCATCGTCAGATCGCAGGCGGAATGCAGCTGTGCTGCAGGCGGTGTCGCGAATCACACTCTCGACGAAGTCGCGATCACTGTCGGAGGAACCATGTGTGACGGCAAGGACGCTGTTCGGGGCCAGCGCTTTTCGAAACCGGCCGAGGATCTCACCCGGGCACTCGCCGTCCATGATGTGGTGCAGAACGCCGACACACATCACTGCAACCGGTTGGTCGAAGTCGACAACCTTCTCGTCGCGCAACTGGTCGATCAGCAGCGGATCCCGCAGGTCGCCCAACACCGACCGCACTGCCGGATCCTCAGGAATCATCGCGTTCGCGTGGGCGAACACCATCGGGTCGTAGTCGACCGACAACACACGAGCGCCCAACGGGTCACACTTCTGCGCAACTTCGTGAACCGCCGGTGATATCGGAATACCCGCACCCAAGTCGATGAACTGCCATATGCCCTCATCCAGCGCATCCTCGACACAACGGATCAGGAATTGACGGCTGAACCACGCCAACATGCGGGTATCAGGAGCGATCGCCAACATCCGTTGTGCCACAAGCTGATCCGCCGCATAGTTGTCTTTTCCGCCGAGTAGGTAGTCGTAGATCCGGGCCGCGTTAGGAACGTGTGGATCAAACCCGCGGTCAAAAACCGTTGCTGTCGCAGGATCAGGCTGTGTGTGAATCCGCTTGGCGGTGAGGCAGTCTCGGTCGAGACAACTGGAGCCTTCACGCCACTCAAGCCCCATGGCTTCGGGATCGCTGCAGCGTCGGTTCACCGTCGCATTCAAGGGCAGCTCGGGGCACCTGCGTGACAGTGCGACAATCACCGAGGTTGTGGGCTGTTCTCGACTGTTATGCCGCCCTGCCGGTCCAGGCTTGCCCATCCGAATGGGTAATCTGAGTGCGTTGGCGTTGTCTCCGGACAAGAGAGGCCACTCACTGTGGAAGTCTCCGCGACCCCACCCAATACGAATCCCGCACGACCGCAGAGTCCGGTCAGTCCACAAGCGCGCGGTAGGGCAATCGCAGCCGTGGGCGGCAAGCTCTGGACCCAGCTCGGCTCAGTGGCTTTGGCAGCGACGGAGCTAATGGCGCGGTACCCGGATGTGCCGAGGCTGCCGGCGCACCGCTACGCCGCAGGCCTATCTCGAGACGGTGCCGCTGAGCGCTATAACGAGGTCACTGGTCATCAGACGAGCCTCGGCGGGACCACGATCAACGCATGGGAATCCTGGGCGCGAGGTCGAGGCCAAGGCTCACCACCGTCGTTGTCCAGCCTGCTGATCCTGTGCGCCGCCTATGGCCGCGGCCCCTGGGCGTCGCTGATGAACCAATCTCGCCCGCCGCGCTGATCGCCGAAGCCTACGAACGGCTTCCGATCGAAGACCAGCTGTCCCTCAAAAAATTCGACACTGACACTGGCCCGGGACGAAGGATTTCATCCACACAGCCGCAGTTGCTCCCACGGAGCGAGCATCATGCGGCCGACCCGACAGGTCAGGAGGGCTGCGAGTTCACCCTCACCGTGCCGACTGTCGAGTACGGAAACCCGGAAATCTGCGTGTACACCCTGCCGAACCCGAACCCGAACCCGGGGCGATTGCTCGACCTGACGTGGAAGACTTTCGGGCTCGGCGTCGAACGGCTGTCGACGCAGATCAAGAACGTCGGCAAACGCCTAGATGTAGACATCTGTTTCGGCGTCAACGAAGCCGGGCTGGTGATGGCTACATTCCTTGCATCGGCCCGCTTCGGCCGATGTCCCATCGGATACCTGCGTTGCAACAAGATCCGAGATGGCATCGATCTCGACGAAGCCTCCTTCTTCCCCACCGCCAGAGCCGAACCCACCATCGTCATCTGCGATTTCGAAGTGAAACACGCCGATGTCATCGGTTACCTCGCCTGTCAGATCCGGGCGCGGTATCCCGGCGCGGAACTCTACTTCGCCGTTTTCGGGGCTATGACCAAGGACCGTGACCTCGCCGTCGACAGCTTCGACGATCTGACCGGCGCCGAGATTATGCGCGCCGCCAAGTTCGAGGCCGTATTCGTCGCCGCCACTATGAATCCGCCTGGAATCGAACCGCCGCTCGAGTTGCGCTAACCCGAAAGGGGCCCACCAAGTGAACAACCCCAGCGCGATCCCCGAACGCGCTCAGCACATCACCACCATGGTCCGCCAAGCCATGGACGAGATACGGCCTCGACTCGTCGAGGCCGCACTTGGCTATGCCGGTGAAGTCTGACGTCGTTTGTTGGTGAATGGTGGCGTCGTTCTGGGGTGTGGGGGTGGTGTCGTATCGGTGGAAATTGACGGCAGAGAATCGTTGTGTCACTGCGGGATCGGCGTGTCGGACCCTTGCAGCGTCAGGGGTGGTGCCCGTAATCGGAGCATCGAATGATCTCGAACGGTGAGGATGGCGGCATGATGACTTACTCGCGAGTCGCCGTTGTGGCGGATGTGCATGGTGTGCTCCCGGCGTTGGAAGCGGTGCTGGCGGAGCCGGATGTGGTGGGAGCGCAGCGGATTGTGGTGGCGGGTGACGTCGCTGCCGGACCGCAGCCGAGGGAAGTACTCGACCGGCTGGCGGTGCTGGGCGAGCGGGTAATCTTGTTGCGAGGCAATGCTGATCGGGAGTTGGTGGAGTATCGGCGCGGTGGCAGGAGCACGATTCCGGATCCGATCGGGGTCTGGGCTGCCGAGCGACTGCGCGAGGACCAGGTGGAGCGGCTGGCGGGGCTTCCGGAATCGGTGACGCTGGGTATCGAGGGCCTCGGTGAGGTTCTGTTCTGTCATGCAACCCCGCGCGATGACGAGGAGGTGGTGTTGGTCGACTCCCGTCTGCATCGCTGGGCGGAGGTATTGGCCGGGCTGCCGGACAGTGTCGAGACGGTGGTCTGTGGACATACCCACATGCCTTTCGCCCGCCTCGCGCACGGACGGTTCGTGGTGAATCCGGGCAGCGTGGGGATGCCGTATGGCCGGCCGGGCGCGCATTGGGCGCTGCTGGGGCCCGGTGTCCAGCTGCGCCGCACCGTGTTCGATCCGGCTGCGGCCAGCGCTGAAGTGGTGACGTCGTCGGGATATCCGGAGGCCGCGCAGTGGTGCGACTACTTCCTTCACGCGCGTGCGTCGGACGCTGAAGCACTGGACTCGTTCGGGCCGCGGGACGGTCGCGGAGAGCCGTAACTGGTCGGACGCGTGGTTGATCTATCGGCGAATGCCGACGGCACTCGAGAGCCGATGACCACGGTTGTATCGGTGAATTTCGGCGTCACCCAAGGCTATGAACGGTGTCATCCCTTGATCGCTCGGGTGCGGGCGAGCCGGTAGGAATCGGTGCCGGTTTCGATGATGTGCCCGCCGAAGGTGAGCCGGTCGACGATCGCGGCGCAGAGCCGCGGGTCGGTGAAGGTTTTCGTCCATCCGGAGAACGACTCGTTGGACGCGATCGCCACCGAGTTCTTCTCCTCCCGCTCGGTCAACACCTGGAACAGCAGCTCGGCGCCCCGACGGTCCAGCTCCATGTAGCCCAGTTCGTCGATGCAGAGGAGATCGACGCGGCCGTAGCGGGCGATGGTTTTGGTGAGCACCTTGTCGTCGGCGGCTTCGACCAGCTCGTTCACCAGCTTGGCGGCGAGGGTGTATTTCACCCGGAATCCGGCCATCGCCGCCTCGGTGCCCATTGCGATGAGCAGGTGGCTCTTGCCGGTGCCGGAGTCGCCGATCAGACACAGCGGCATACCTTTGCGGATCCACTCGCATTTGGCGAGGGTGTGGACAGTGGCCGGGTCGACGTTGGGGTTGGCGTCGAAATCGAAGGCGCGCAACGACTTGTCACGTGGAAATCCTGCGGCGCGGATGCGGCGTTCGGAGCGTCGGCGGGCGCGGTCGTCGCATTCGGCCAACAACAGCTCGGCCAGAAACGCCCGGTAGGTCATCTGCTCTTTGGTCGCGGTGTCGGCGATCTCGCCGAATTGGGTGCGGATCGTCGGCAACCGCAGCATGCGGCAGGCTTGATCAACCGCGGCGTCGGCGGCCTGTTCGGTCATGCCGTGGCGGCGGGGCGTGCTGGTCGTGGAAGTCATGAACTGGTGTTTCCTTCCGTGACGGGCGTGTGGCGAAGAAGTTGGTCGTAGACGGCCACCGATGGAAGCGGACGCCGATCGGGTGGCAACTGGGCCAGGCGACGTTCGGTCAGTGACGGCATCGGATCCGGTTCGTCCAACTCGACTACCGTCTCGGCTGCCGGGGTGACATCAGCGATTTTTCGGGCTTCCAGGGCGACCGCGTCCGAGGTCAGCGCGCCGGCCTTCAATGCCGCGGCAAGTCCGGCGACGACGTGGTCGTGTGGCATGTGCCGATGTAGCAGGAGCACCTCGATCAACGCTCGGGTGCCCTCGCGGGTGCCGTGTGCGGCGCGGGCCGCGCCCCACCACGCGTCGTGTACGGGTGTGAATTTGCCCGCCGCGCGGGCTTGTTCGAGTGCTGTCGCGCCGGGCAGTGCGCCGGGTTTGCGCAGCAGCCCTTCCAGGTAGTGGTCGAGCTCCAGTCGTGACAGCCCACGGCCGAGCAGACGTTCGTGGCGGGCGACCTCGGTGCGGCCGTCGTAGACGATCAAGTTGTTGGCGTGCAGTAACACCCGCAGCGGGCGGCCGATAAGTCGGACCGGAACCGAGTAGCGGTTGGTGCGCACGGTGATCTGCGCGTAACGGTCGACTCGCGGGGTGAACCAGCGGCCGGTCTCGAATTCCTCGACAGGTAGCGGTTTGAGCAGTGGCTTCTCGACCGCGAAGTGCTCACCGATGGTCCGAGGCCGGGCGCCGATTCGACGGGCATCGTCGGCGACGTCCCAGATGTCGATCATCGAGTTGAGCTCCTCGATCGATTCGATCTCCGGCACGGGGACAAGATGATTGCGCCGGAACCACCCGATCTGTCCCTCCACTCCGCCTTTCTCGTGTGCCCCGTCGATACCGGGCTGGCAGTAGAACGGCTCAAGGTTGTAGTGCGAGCGGAACGCGGTCCAGCGATCGGTTTCCTCACGCATCCGAGCGAAGCCCAGCACACGGGCGACCGCGGCGCGCAGATTGTCGTAGCGGACCTTGCCGAAGGGCACCCCACCGAGCACGGTGAACGCGTGCACGTGGCCTTCGAAGAACGCCTCCTGCCCACCGGAGAGGAAGCAGCGGTGAACGGCCTTGCCGGAGAACGACATCCGGAACGCGAACAGGTATACCTGCACTAGTTCGCCGCGCAGCCGCACCGTCACGTCACCGAAGTCGACCTCGGCCTCCTCACCAGGGCGATGGCTCTGCGGGATGAACACCTGCGCCGGACCACGACCGGCCTCGATCCGGATCTTCGGCTTGCGAACGGCGACGTAGTCTCGCAGTGTTTGATATGCGACGTCGGTCATGCCGTGTTCGTCGATCAGCCGCTGGTAGATGCGTTTGATCGTGTGCCGTTGTTTGCGCGGCGCGTCTAAATCTGCTCGCAGGATCTCATCGACTACTGGTTTGAACGGATCCAGCTTCGATCCCCGCCGCGGATACGGTTTGTGCTCGGCGGGCCATACCCCGTCTACCGCGGCCCGCACCGTCCGCCACCCCACCCCGTACTTGGCCTCGAGCTGGCGTCCCGACATTCCCGCACGCGCGTCTCGCCGGATGGCGGCATACAGCTCGACCTTCGACGCACGAGGTAACGACGACTCTCTTCCAGCGCGGCACCGCGAAGCACGAGAAGCCTTGCACTGCAAGCAAGATCACGCCATCACTTTTCACCGATACAACCACCACCCCCTACCAGGGTGCCGTCGCGATCCACCGATCGGCGCCGTCGTAGATCACCGATGTAGCCACCGCACTCACTGGTGACCGCGGCGAGAACGAAAACCGCCGCCACAGCGACAACTTCCTGTCCGGCTACGACCTCTGGATGCACCAGCGCTACAAAGAGCTCCTCAGCCGCCACATCCCGTCGTTCGTTTACGCCTCCGAGGAAGCCGATCCGGAGGTGATCGGCAACGACCCCGACCCAGACCTGTGTGTCATCGTGGACCCACTCGACACCAGCGAACTCGCCGTTCGCGGCCTCTACGGCTACACCCACGTGCTGGTCTACTCACGCCGACAAGCCCGACCCACCATCGCCGTGGTCGGCGACATTTTCCATCACCTACAGGTCTACGTCGCAGCCCAGGACCGAGACGGCAACGATCGCGCATTCCTACTCACGCGGGATGGCCACGAACACACCCTCGATCGCCCTTCCCAAGTTCAACTACCCGCAGCGCTCGTGACGAACTACCTCATGCGACCCGAACAACGATTCCAACCCCTTGCCGCTCAGCAGGACTTCCTCGCCGCCCTCAGCGCTGAATCGCCAGACGGCAAGGCCCGCGGCCGCATCGGCGTTGATTTCGGGTCCATCGGCCTCTGCCACGTCGCGGCTGGCCTGTCCGATGCGATGATCGAATTCGCCAAAGGCTTTGCGATCTGGGATCTCTCCCCGGGCCACTACATTCTGCATGCGGCAGGGGGCGTCGTAACCGATCTGCAAGGGGCGTCCATCGCGCTCGACTACAACCTCGACTCGTTGACCGATATCAAACAAGCCATGGATCAGCGGCGTCGGTTCATCGCAGCTGGAAACGTAAATCTCGCTGGGCAGATTCGAAAATCGTTGCGGCAGTGAAGAAGACGCGACTACGAACGCCCCTGCGCCCTTCGGATTCAGGGCAGCCACCGAACCTGCTTTGTCCGCGACCCCGCCGCTGCGTCTTCGGTTCCTCCCACCCGCTTAGCTGTCTATACATCCCATAGGCTATGAACTGTGAGGTATTTTCGGAGCAGCCAACCGAAAGGACCACCACCGTGGCCACAGGAGACACCCTCCTAACCCTCACCGGCAACCTAACCGCCGACCCTGAACTACGCTTCACAGCCCAAGGTCAAGCCGTAGCCAATTTCACCGTCGCTTCCACCCCCCGCTCGTTCAACAAGACCACCAGCCAGTGGGAAGACGGCGAAGCCCTGTTCCTGCGCTGCACCGTCTGGCGCGACCAAGCCGAGAACATCGCCGAATCCCTGACCCGCGGAACCCGAGTCATCGTCACCGGCCGCCTCAAATCCCGCACCTTCGACACCAAGGACGGCGACAAACGCACCGTCCTCGAACTCGAAGTCGACGAGATCGGCCCCTCACTCCGCAACGCCCAAGCCAAAGTCACCAAGTCCGCGACGAAAAACTCTGGCGCACAACCTCAGTGGGCAGCAGCCGCACC
This sequence comes from Nocardia pseudobrasiliensis NBRC 108224, assembly GCF_001613105.1. Lineage (GTDB taxonomy): Bacteria > Actinomycetota > Actinomycetes > Mycobacteriales > Mycobacteriaceae > Nocardia > Nocardia pseudobrasiliensis. The sequence goes on from NZ_BDBS01000024.1 coordinate 26,893, forward strand.
GGCCCGACAGCCAACCGACGCCCCGCCATTCTAGAAGGCGCACGCCATGCATCTCCTCGACACCGAAATCCTGCACGAGGACATCACCCAAATCCTCGACCGCGCAATACCGAGCGACGAACCCACCCAATCCGCCATGCACCGCCTACGCACCCTCCTCGACAGCGGCATCCGCCTACGCCCGGAATAGAGAGCGCCCACAACTTCATATGGCCCCCCACGACCGAGACTGGATGGTCCGCGCGAAATGCCGCGGCACCGACGACTACGCCGCCTACGACGCCGACAACCGCGGCGGCGGCCAAGCCGAACAACTCGAACGTGCCTGCGGCGGCTGCACCGTCAAACCCGAATGCGCCGCCTACGCACTCAAACACGAATCCACCATCGGCGGCATGATCTGGGCCGGCGTCCCCATCCCCGAATCACCCACCACCATCTACTACCACCGGGCACTGGACCGACTCCGCGTCATCGCCAGAAACGCCCGATGACCACCCCGCCCGAACTGCTTACCGCCGCAGCAACATTCACCAAACCGCTCTACACCATCACCATCCCCGGCGAACCGGTCCCCAAAAAACGCCCCCGCTTCGACGGCCGCCGCGCCTTCACCACCCGCGACGACCACAACGCCGAAGCACACACCGGATGGCATCTGGCCCAAGCGATCCCACAACCACTGACAGGAAACCTCGCCGTCGCCTGCGTGTTCTACCGCAGCACCCGCCGCCCCGTCGACGCCGACAACCTCATCAAACACGTCATGGACGCAGGCAACGGCATCGCCTGGCGCGACGACTCCCAATGCACCGCCGAATTCGGCGTCATCGAACTCGACCGCACCAACCCCCGCACCACCATCCTCATCGCCCGCCACAACTCCACCCTGAAACGCAGATGACCCTCACCCTCACCCGCACCGTCTACCGCCTGTTCGGCGTCCCCATCGCCTCCATCACCCGCCACCGCGCCACCCTCCCCGACCACCTCCCCACGCCCACCACCCCCCTGCAAGCCACCGGCGCCATCCCGATCCTCAGCGACCACGGCTACGCCTACTCCTGCCGCCGCTGCGGCGAACTCCTCCTCGAGGGCCTCACCGAACCCATCGCCGGAGCCGACGCCATCGAACTAGTCCTCCACCACAACTGCCAGGAGAACCCCAGTGGCTGAACAACTCTCACCCCGAGACGACCTCGACCGCGCCATCCGCCGCTGGCTCGCCAACGAAACCAGCGGCGGCCTGGCCACCGACTACATCCTCTTCTCCGCCTACCTCGACCCCGCCCGCCACGGCACCGGCTACCACCTCGCGCTCTCCGAGGGCATCAGCTACCACGCCGCCAGCGGGTTGGCGGGCCACCTCCCCGCGGTCGTCGAGGACACCTTCACCGGCGACGAGGACGACTGAGCCGAGCTGCGAAAGCCGCCGTATCAAGCCGAAAACGCTTCGGGCATTTTGGCCGATCGGCAGGAGTCGCACCTCGCGCAAATGTCCCACACGCTACTGACGAACCCGCGGCTGCGAGCCCGGCAGGCGCGCGCGTATCCATCCCTGGATAGCTGGTGAGCATGAAAAGCCCAGCCTGTCGCCTCGTAAGTTTCCGACCGCAGTGAAGCAGGGCTCGTAGAGTTCGTAAGTATGGCAGTCTGGCGGTCTATGTCGCCTCCGAGTGCAATAATTCGAATGCATGTTCGATGATCCTGAGCTGAGAGGAGGTCAGGTGACACACTCCTACGCCGCGCATCAGGGGGAAGGTGGCGAGGTCGAAGGATCGCTCCTCGGCAACGACAAGGAGCGTGCGGCGCTGGTAGCCATGATGCGGCTCGAGTCGAAGCGGGTGGATTGGTCGAAGCTGACCGAGCGACTCAGCGAACGTGGGAGCGCGGTGCTGCTGTGGGAAGACGAGCATCCGAAGGATCTGTTCGGCGATGGCGGCGATGCGGCGGTATTGCAGCAGGCCGAACGTGACATCCAGACATGGAAGCGCGCGCCGTTCCAATTTCACACCTTCACCGACCGGTCCTATCCCTCCCAGCTGCGATCGGTGCGTCAGGTTCCGCCGATGGTATTCACACACGGAAAACTGAAACCGGGCGAAATCGGAATCTGTGTTGTCGGTTCACGCAACGCAACCGACGCCGGTCTGACCTTCGCGCGCACCATCTGCCGATATTTGGTCGACTCCGGCCTGACGGTGATTGCCGGATTGGCAAAAGGAATCGACACCGCTGCCCATCGCGCAGCATTGGATGCCGACGGCCGAACGGTGGCAGTGCTCGGCAACGGGCTGAATCGCGTGTATCCGCAAGAGAACCGCGACCTGCAAAACGAAATCTCCGAGCGCGGAATGTTGCTCACACACTTCCTGCCCGAATACCCGCCGTCGCGGTGGTCCTTCCCGGCTCGGAACGTCACCATGAGCGCATACGGGACAGCCACCGTGATCGTCGAAGCCAGCGAGAAAAGCGGCACGAGGATCCAAGCACGCGAAGCGGTCGCGCATGGCCGCCCAGTCATCATCAACGCCGCCGTGGTCGGTTCGACAACCTGGGGAAGGGCGCTGCAAAACGAACCGGGCGTCTATGTAGCCGAATCGGCACAACAGGCCTTCGAGCACGTTCAGAAGATTCTGCATCATCGCGAGATGGTCTCCCAGTTGCTGGGCTCCGCACGGTGAGCAGCGGCGTGATCGAGGTCTCGCGCCCGCTTTCTGAGATGGACGCCCGCGAATCCGAGTGATAGATGAATGAGAACCCCCAGATCAGCGAGGCCGCACAACTGGTCCGACGCCTCGTTCGCGACAGCGTTGGAGCGTTCTTCCGCAACACCTATGCCCCTGGCACTCTCGACATCTGTTCGGTATGCCGAGCGCCGGCCAATGGAAACCTCTGCGATGACTGCCGCAGCCACCGCGCCGACTACGGAAACCAACTGGCCGACCGCACGATCCTGCTCACCTATGCGCAGGGCAAGCACCCGGGGGGCCCGCACCAGTCCGCCCATGTCGTCCGGGCGTACAAGGGCTACTTCGGTACTCCCGCTTCCCCGGAGTGTCAGGAATACATGAAACTGATGGTCCGAGTCGCGGCCGAAATCCATCGGCCATGCTTCGAAGGCTGGCTCGGCATATCCTGGGATTCCCTCACCTTCATTCCGTCACGAGAACGGCCCGACGCCAGCCATCCCGTCGCTGCGCTCGCGCGTGCCGTGGAATCTCCCGACGGGCCGACTTCTCCCCTGGACCGGTTCCTTCTCGAGACAGGCCCAGGCGCAGTCATAAGCGCGAAACATCAACTGGTCGAGGACCGCTTCCTGGTACCGGAAAAATGGCGCTCCGCCGTCGATGGCAAGAACGTACTGATCGTCGATGATACGTGGACCAGAGGCGCAAGCGCTCAAGGCGCAGCCATCGCCGCCAAGCAAGCAGGTGCCGCCACTGTGACAGTCCTGTGCGTCTCGCGGTGGCTGAACTGGAACTGGGCACCCAACGAGCGATTGCTCAGTTCCCTGGCCGAGGATTACAACGCACTGCTCTGCCCTGTGACCGGGCAAGTGTGCCAATCCGCCATCAACTACCGAGCTTGAACCCTGTTGTAAGCCACCCGGCTCGGAATGCATACGCGCACAGCCGGATCGGCCCGTATTGGCAGTGGAGCCAGTGGTAGTCCCCGTCCCCTATCGCCTGATTTGTCTGCTATGCCGAGCTGCTTTAAGCTGCGCGGGCAGACGTGCACTGGAGGGGGAGATATGTCCGTGTGGCCTCGGATCGTGGTCGCGGTAGCCGTGGCGATCGCGCTTGCGGGATGCAGCGAAGAGACTCGTCCCTCCGGCCCGTTCGACACCTGCCGCGACCTCAGCACGACCATGCTGACACAAGCGGGAATCGATCCGGCCAGCAAGCAGGACACCGTAGTGACCGGACCGCTGACGCCGAGCTGCGTATATGGGCTGAAGAACCCCGCCGGATCGGTGCGGTTCGACCAGCTTTCAAATCTGACCTATTCGTCGGAGCTGGCGAGAGAGCAGAAGATCGCACAGGGCGTAACGGTCAAGGCGGCGCGTATCAACGACCGCAATGCGTACACCAAGTCGGTGGAAGGCTTTCTGTCCAAATGCGATCTGATCATGGAACTGAAGCAGGGCGTAGAGGTGATCTCGGTCTTCGCGGGATCAGATCAGTGTGGCATCGCCACCCGGATCGGCACCGCGATCGACCCGGTTATCGGCAAGCGTTGACAAGCTGACGGGTGCGCCTCCGCCTACTGCGATCGAGCCGGATTCTATTGCGGTGCAACTGATCTGCCCAGGTCGCCTCATCGACTCAAACATGCCCAGCGAGAGAAGAAGGTGCCAACTGGGCAGAGGCGGTCCACTGTCGAGGCGCGGGGTACCGGTCATCGGTTCATCCACCGCGCTCGGGCTAAGCTCATTTCTGTTGGGCGGGAGGAGAACTGTGACACGAGACTGGGCAACGCTACTCCAGGTCATGCCAGACTTTCTGGAGCCGGACGTCTCCGCTGGCGGCGACATCATTCCCGCCAATGAACGTTTCCAACTGCGAGATCTCGAGACGGGCTACTTCGTCGACTTCACCGGGGAGGGAAAAGGTCTGAAGATTACCGTACCCACCCCGCCAGATCCCGATGTCGCCGAGCGCACCCTCAGCATCATCCAGAAGCAGCCCGCCGGGATGTGGATAAGGGACAGCGTGTAGTGGCCCGACGACGCCGACGAGTTGAACACCGGCTGGCGATATTTCCACGGCGACCCCGCTGTCGCCGCTTCCGTCGTGACAGTCATGTGTAATGGGCTGGGCATGGACATGCGTCGACTGCGATCCCGCGCTTGGGATGACAAAGGACCTCAGCTCTTTTACACTGAAAGCGACTGGCCGACAAGTCGCAATGCCGCGGCGCGGTGCACGGACTGGGACGACTTTACCGACAGGCTCGACTGGGTGCTACACACCATGCCGCAGAGCGCGATCACTCTCACCGCTCCCGATCAGCAGACAATTCAGTTCACACACCAGTACAACGGAACATTCAGTTGCGAAGCCAGCCACGACCCTGGCAATGCCGAATCCGCCAGGCGCATGGCGGAGTTGGGTTGGACATATGAAACCACCAGCTACCCGAGGTTCGAACTCTGGTCGCCACCAACCGGGCGAGCGGGGCGCAAACCAGTACTGAACAACGCCGCATACCGTGCGGTCACTACCTTCCGCGAGGTCTACGGCATCGACAGCCTACGGCGGTTACAGGTCGAGGTCACTTCTCTACGATCGCGCCTCGACGAAATGTCTTACGTCGCTATCGAACTGGGACTCAAAGACTGAAGGCTCGCCTGACATTCGATGCTCGTCCGTGCGCCGGCCAGCCGATTCCTGCTTTCAAGGTGGACATCGTCGGCCGTCTGGAAGCACGGCTTCGTAGCCTTGAAACCGAGGATTCGATCACGGCTGGTCGGGGCGCCTCATCTTCTCTCCTACTCGTCCTCGGGTTCATCAAGCCACGCTTGATATTCGGGATTGACGATAGCCAGACTGATGACATTGGGGATCGCAGACAAATTGACGACCACGTTCGGCAGGTTCCAACCGATTGTCGCGTCGACCCCCGGTTCATGTCGATTCGGCGCGCCTGGGATTGCTGTCAGAGCTGTGCTGAGAGCGGAGAAGCTGTCGCTCACTTGCTCACCGGCCGACGGCAGGAGGCGGTAACGATGGCGAGATATGGCTGGGATGCAGGTGGATGTTTCGCCTGAGTGGTAAGAGTAGAAATGCGTGAAGCCCCGACTCGGATCGAGTCAGGACTTCGCGAGAGCCCTTCAGCGGGAAGGAGTCTCCCAGGTCATGATGAGCGCAAATATCTGCCGCTGGCACAAGACCGGCTACCCAGAAATTCTTCAACGCCCGCGCGACCGGGCTTGTCGACTGCGGGCTGGTGATCAACACCGGAGTTCGGCCATCGAGTCGGCCCAATTGCCAGCCGCGTCGCTCGCTGAGATGGCCAGGCCTGTCTACAGGCCACGGCCAGTCGAATCCGATTGCTGCGCAAAAGATCTGCACGGCCTCGATATCCTGTCGCATCGGGTACTGGGGGAGCCGCGGTCAGTTCTGGGGCCAGACGCTGTCGAGATCGGGATGAGCTTCGGGCTCGATCCAATCATCGTTTCGTCCTGCCATGCCTGGTTCGGGGCTGACCAGCGAGACATTGCCCGAGCCATCACTCACCGTAATCTTCAGAACAATACCGGGCACGTCCCAACGCAACATTCGGTTCGGATCTCGCCACCACCATCCTGTCGGAAGCTGCCCTACCAGCACGAATATCCGCTGCGCCAATGCGTCGAAAGCATTGGACAACAACGGCTTTGTGCTCGAGTCATTCAAGACCACGTCGGTGAAGTAGAACCAGACCTGATCGACAGGCCGAGGCCCGCAATCGAGGAACCTGTCGAGGAGGCTATAGCTTCGGTGCGGTTGAGGTCGAAGTCGGTAGTCAGTGCGGGGGTCGTTGGTCGAGATCGGTCACTCGCCAGCCAACTTGCTGCGCGAATCCGAGGAGATCATCGATGGTCCACGTCCAATCGAACTCCGAGGCGACCCCGTACTGATGTCTGATCGCATTGGAATGTGTTCTGCTCGACCGGGATCGATTCAGTCTTCTTCCAGGTTCGCGTCGTTCTCGTCGTTCCACTTCTGATACGCGGGACTGATGAAGTTCAAATACACCCCGGTCTTGCTCGTGGTCACCGTCACCACGATGCCAGGAAGATCCCAACGCAGCCCGCGGGTCGGCTCGACCCAGCTTCCGTCCGGGCGCTTCTCGACCACCTCGAACACGCGCTGCGTGAGTTCGTCGAATACCCTATCAATTTCAGGCTTCATCCCCGGATCGTTGACGATCGCATCGGTGACGTTGAACGTGATCTGCTCCAACGGCCGCGGCACGTCCGGATTCACTCTGTTGTTGATATACAGCAAGGCGTCGGTGCGCTCGATCGCGAGATCGGTGGTCAAGGAGGGGGATCGGTCCTCGGGTCGGCTCTGTTGCCAACCGACTCGGTCGCTGAAATCAGCCAGGTCTGCAACGGTCCATGCCCACTCGAATTCGGATGCTGCACGGACGATCTGTGCGGCGCGCTCGATGTCTCTCTGCATCTTGGGACACTGCTTTCTTGCTGTGGCGGCTCGGTTTCAGACCATCACGAGCGGTTGTTGCTTCCCATAACCCGAGAGCGCAAGTGCGTTTCACAGGAAGGCGCCGTGCGTCAGGTATTTGAGCTACTCGACTTTGGTGCTGTCCTCGTCCCCACAGCCACCGACGAGTAGCGATCGCCACTCACAGCATGTCGAAACCCGGTCACGCCAGAGGATTTCGGTGGAGGTCACCCACTCACACCTGTCTGTGACCTAAGTGAGAGTCTAGTCTCCGCGGGGTCCAGACACTGGCGAGATCAGGGTGCATATCGGGGTCGATGCGATCATCGATATCGTCCTGGTATTCGGGGCTGACCAGCGCAACGTTGTCCGAGGTGTCGCTCACCGAAATTTTCAGCACGAGTCCGGGCAAGTCTCAACGCAACATCCGATTCGGATCTTGCCACCACCGACCAGCGGGCGTTGACCGACGAGCTGGAATATCCGTTGTGCAAGCTCGTCGAAAGCATTGGACAGCAGTGGCTTTACATTCGCATCATCCAGGATGACATCGGTGAAGTAGATCCAGATCCGCTTTGTTGGACGCGCCGGATCGACTGAGTTGTCATGGAATGCCATGACGTCGGTTCGGTTGATGTCGAAGTCGGTAGTCAGTGTGGGGGAGCGCTGGTCGAGGTTGGCCAGCTGCCAGCCAACTTGCCGGACGAATTCGGGGAGGTCGTCGACGGTCCAGGCCCAATTGAACTCCAAGGCACCCTGGATGACCTGAATGGCACGGTCGAGGTCTGCTCGCATGGATGGACTGCTCTTCTTTGTGGGGCAAGCCGGTTCGGGGCGGTGCGAGGCTGGTGCCGCCTCGCACCGCGCGGTGAAGGTACGTGTTCATAGGTAGGTCAAACACCTGAGGCTTTCCGCTCGGGTCGTGTCCTGGGCGGAAGGCTTGCGTTGTGCGATGGCGACAGTTACCGGCGGGATCGCAACAGCGAAGGTCACGGAGCCAGCTGCGAGCCGGGCGAGCAAGTTGTCGAGCGGTCTGTTCTCGGAGCCGGCGACCGCGGGAATTGGCAGCGCGACGCCATGTAGTCTCGGCTCCGAGATTTCGTCCGCAGGTGGAGTGGCCAGTGGCTTTGCCGGTTTCGGTGTCGTCGGGACATTTCCCACTCGATCCGTCGTCTCGCCTCTCTGATGCGGCGTGCTGTTTACTCACTTAGGACCGGTTCCGGCCCCAGATTCACGCGGTTGCCGCACAAGCGATCTACACGGCGAGCTCGATCACTCAGCTTCTATTCGTCGCCGTCGGCCTCGATTTTGTCCTGCCATCTCTGATACTCGGGACTGACCAACTCGACATAGACAGTGCGAGCACTGGTCGTCACCGCTACTGCGATCGTGGGCAAATGCCAGCGCAGGCCGCGGGTGGGTTCGACCCACCACTCGTCGGCCCGTCGCCCCAACACCTCGAACACCCGTTGTGCGAGCTCATCGAATACCCGGTCGATCTCGGGCTTCAGATTCGTATCGTCGAGTATCACGTCGGTTGTCCTGAACCAGATATGGTTGAGCGGACGTGAGTCGCCGGTTCCGACTGTGTTGTCGACCGACAGCATGGTGTCGCGACGATTGACGTCGAGATCGGTGGTCAGTTCGGGATACGTCTGATCCAGACCGGTCAGCTGCCAGCCGACCAGGTCGCTGAAGGCGGGGAGGTCGGCCGCGGTCCAGGTCCAGTCGAATTCCGTTGCGGTGCGCACGATCTGCGCGGCACGTTCGATGTCTGTACGCATCTGTATGAACAGTACTTTCTCGCTGCTGCGGTTCGGGGCTTCACAGCACCCCCTGTGGGTGTAGCTTTCCACAACAAGGTCGTGAAGGGTGCGCTCACAGATGAGCGCCGTGAGTGAGACATTTGAGCCACTCATCCCAAGGAGCACCCTGGGCGGATGCTGGGCGGGGTGCGATGGTAACCACCATTGATTGATCTGCCGGTCGGCGGCGGTTCCAGAACCCCTGCTGCAACTCCGGAATCTCGGGTACGGGGATGTGGAGTTGGGCGAGAGCGGACACGTCGTGCAGTCGTCCCTGAACCAGCTCTCCGAACCACGTTGTGGCTTGACCGAGCAGGCCGCCCAACGAGTTGTCGGTGTAGGGGGCGGGTTGTGTAAGCGGTTGCGCTACTCCGTGAATAGTGGGGCCATGCCCTGGCTCTTGGCCAGTTGTCTTACCTATGACAGTGTCGCCGGGGGTCCAACCGTTGGCCGGCTCTTGATTGGAGCCGTAGATAATGATGTTTCCATCGGTGTCGGTTTTGATCAGGCGGTAGCCGACTCGGGCGGGGTCTTCATTTTGGACCGCGTCCCACACTCCATTGTCGACCAGCCATTGCATGAAGGCTGGATCATTGGCCGCATCTTCCTTGAGTTTGCCCCACAGGTAAGGGTCGGTCATCTGCTGAGCGCGAATCGTCGTATCGCTGTCGGGACCGTCGGGAACCATAGCGGTGCCCGGTCTGGGCTTGCCTGGATCGCCACCTTTCGATTCGATGACCATGATCTGGCCGTTCTTCACGGCGACCAGGTCATGCGTGTACGCACCAGAGGGCCGAGTATTCACTGTCCAGCCGTCGGATTTGAGCATCGCGACCGCTCCGGCCTCACCAAGCAGTTCCTTGGCGCGGTCCACGGGGGCTTTCGCCTTCCACCAGGCGTCGATTGCTGCCTGCAGAGGGGCGGTGGGCAATCCGAGGTCGCTGAGATCCCGCAACTGAGCATTGCGTACATCTTTGTCGCTGCTGGTGAGTTTGCCGATATCGATGTCGAGGTTGGGGTTCTGCTCCTCGAGTCCTGAGGCCAGACCTTCGATCCCCTTGTAAAACATGTTCCGGTAGATCTTGGCGACCTCGACGACGCCCATGGCCAGCAAGACAGGTGGGCGATACTCTTCGTCCAAGTCTTCAAATTTCCAGCTCAGGAGGCGGATCAACTCGGACCTGAGACTGATCCTCCCGTCGCCCTTAGCGGCGAAACTGCCTGGCTGTTTTCCCTCTGGGTTTCCTTGCCCCCATCGCAGGGTGTTGCCGTCCCAGTACGTTCCTTCTACCGGAACCCAGGCTTGCCCAGGCTTCGTACTGGGGAACAGTTGTCGCTGATGGTTGGTATTCGGATCGTTTGCTGGTCCGGGGATTGTGGTCGGCGCAGTGCCGGGGTTGCCTTGGTTCAGCGCGTTCGGGCCGGGGGTTACGGTCGTAGTCGCACCGGGTCGGGTGTTGGGACTGGGGGTATCGGGCAGCGAATTGGGATCCAGGCGATCGTCGGATTCGCTACGGGGCTTGTCGTCGTTGCGTGTCAGGTAGAAGTGCAGAGCCGTAAGCCCGAGACCGACGACGACAGCCGCGCCAGCGCCGATGACGGCACCGGGAACAGCTCCGACGCCTCCGCCGCCGACGGTGCCCACCGCCGCACCGATTTCACCTCCCTCGATTGCCATCGTCGCGAGCTCGGCGGCTGTGAGACCCGCCCCTGCCTCGAGCGCGCCGGTTCCGAGCGCCGCACCTGCGCCCGCACCCAACAGCGCGGTGCTGTTACCGTCGCTCCTGTCGTCGCCGTCGCTGCCCGATGAGACTCGATTGCCCTGGCCGTCAATGGTGTACAGATACTCACCCGCGCGGTTCAGAACCGCGTAGCGAGGCTTCCCATCGGCTCCATCGGCCAGCTGAGTCTTAGTGGCGGGGTAGGGGTCGCTGGCGTAATGGGGTTGTTCCGCGGGGACATTGATTTCGACGCGGCTACCGTCGCTGGGGTCGTAACCGTGATAGGTGTGGGCCGGTTGCGGCGCGGCGGGGACCAGGCCTGGGGAGTTCGGGTTGTAGGCCGGGAGGTCCGAGGCTTGTGGGCGCGAGGAATTCTGTCCCGGTTGAGAATTCGAGGCGGGAGACTGTGACTGTTGCTGGTTGGCAATCGTGGACCACACCGGATCCTGGGCGACTCTGTCGTTGTTCGCCTGGATCGCGGCCCGCGCGGCCGGGTCGCCCAATATCGCGGCTGCACCTGGATCGAGTGGGGGGGTTTTGGTTGAGTCGGACGACGAGTTCGGCTGGGGAGCCATTGATCACACTCCATGCGGGCATGAAAAAGCCCAGGCGGCAATATGTTTGCGGCCTGAGCGGTGGACGGGATGCAAAGGCGGAGGTCACACCCCCGCCGAGGGCCGGGGCGCGACAGGAGGGCGGTCCTTGCGGCTCACCGGCCGACGGCTCGGGGCGGGAACAAAGGCGGGATGTGGCTGAGATGCGTGAAGCCCCGACTCGGGTCGCTGAGTCGGGGCTTCGAGTGAGAGTTATTCAGAGAGAGGAAGTCTCACTGACCTGATGAGCGCACAGATATGGCGCTCGCATCAGCTTCACGTAAACGGGGAACTACGTCAAGCCCGCAGGTGCGGAGCGGTGCTGGTCATGTACGGTTCAGTCGCGTCGGCGTCGCACGCCGAGCTCGGTGTCCAGGTAGCGCAAACCCTCTGCGGCGAAAGACAATTCCCGAGGATGCTGCGCGCCGAAGATATCCCGCAGTGTCGCTATCGTGCGGGGGACCAGCTCGCCAAGGGTGCGGTTCTGCAACGTCCGTGTGCGAGAACCCTTCCAGATCGGGTACTCGACGCCACCGAAATCCTCTGGTGCCCGATGCCATCTGAGCGAGTCCATCCGAGCGTGCAGTTCCGCGCGATCGAGTGACACCGCTCCACCCAGCAGACATTGGCTGTGGATTTCGAACTGACTGAAGAATTCGATGCTGGTGCATCGCCTGTCTCACTCGGCGCGTGCAGGCTCAGCACCTGGCCCGACGGCAAGGTCGTGATGGCCCAATCCAGCCGCTCGGCGAAATCACCCCAGTCGATGCAGGTTTCGGCCGCATCGCGGTGAAACGGGCGATCCGGAGCGACTGATGTCAGCTTCCGAGTCCCCCCGTACAGCGCGTCCACCGGGCCGTCGTTATCGGCCGCCGTGTACCGCAGCCGCTGCGGCGCGGCACCCAAACCATCCCGCAGCACCTCGACCAGCGTGGCCGCGATCTCCTTGCGAAACCGTTCATGGTTCGGCCAGCCGGTCTTGCACTGCCGCACCGACATATCGCGCGTTTCCTTGAATACCGAGGACGGCCCCCACATCGGACCGTCTTTCTGCCGCAGCACTTCTCCCGAGGGGAGGTGAATCGAACCGACATTGGTCGTCCGGTTCGACCGAAGCACGTCCACCAGTCGCCCCGCCGCCACCGGACCCTCGGGAATCGGCACGATCACCTCGTTCCAGCCATGTTGTGGAACAGCACCCGATGTCCGGTCTCGACGTCGCGGATCTGGACGAGACTTCCATCGTTGGTGCCGTCGTGGCTGTACAGGTACAGCGGCAGATCCTCGAGCAATCGCTCCCAGCTGTATTCGGTCACAGTTATCCCCAATCCCTTTGATCGCCAACAACATAGCGACGCACCCCGACATCCTCGGCCCTGGCCGACTCAGCCAGACCGCTACGCCAGCGAGATCTCCAGGTTTGGGCTAGTTTGCGTGATATGCGTGATCAGATCGACGGACCGACACAGTCCGCGACCGAGAATCCCGAAGCGGCGCAACCGAACCCGGCCCAGACTCGACGTTTCGGCCCGCTGTCCGCGATTCCGGCGATGGAGCAGCCGGACGTCGCGCTGGTGGGTAAACCGGAGTACGCCGAACTGCTGATGACGACCGTCCGTCGGCGTGCCCGGATACACGGTCGATTGGTGGGCTTGGCGGCCGCGATCCCGCTTGTCCTGATGGTCGTGCTGTGGGTGTTGCACCAGGACGCCATCGCGATGGCCGTGACCGCGGTGGCTGCCTTCGTGGTATTCCTGCGGTGGATGGGAATCGGGCCGCTGGCGCGGACCTATCGCGCGGTGATCCCACTCGACGGGCAGTCGATGACCATCCGATTCGGTCCCGACGCGTTCGACTTGCAAGGCCCCGGCGACCGGGTCCGCTTCCCGCACAGCCGCTTCCGCGCGATTCAGGTCGAGCCGGAAACGATTACCTTGCGCATGCGAAACACCCTGATCACCTTCCCGCGAGAACTGTTCCCGGACACGGCGATCGACTACCTCCGCGCCCGATTAGCCGGACATGACGATGTCGCCGCTCCGCCGCCGCTGCCCTCGCTCCCGCCGCTGGGTCAGCCGACCGCGCAGGTCACGGCCGGACCGGACACTGCTTCGCAGCTTGCCTGGGCAGTCACCTGGCGAAGCAATCGGCAACTGACCCAGCTCAATGCCATCGTTGCCGTGACGCTCGTACTCACCGCCGTAGTGGTCGGCGGTGAACGAGGTCTGGCCGCCGGTGCCTTCGCGGCGGGCGTGATCATTCTCGTCGTGCTGGCCGCCCGCCTGACCGCGGCGGTGATCGACTTCGCCCGCATGCAAAGAGGATTCACCGCTTACGCCGCCGACGGCGACGTGCTCGCCACCAGGTTCGGACCCGACGCGTTCGCGGTGCGCACCGCCGAAATGCACAGCCACATCCGATACGACAGAATCGCCAAACTGACCGTCCGCCGTCACACGGTGCTCATGACCCACGGCGGCCGTGCCACGGCGTACCCGCGGGAATTGTTCCCCGATACAGCAATAGCGCATATACGCGCGGCCAACCCGAGTTTGCTCTGAGGCTGGGAGACATGGGTAGGCCGAGCGCCCTCCGGATAGCGCCCGGCCTACGAAAAGCTCACCCCACCACTACACGACCGCGACCACCGAACCGAGCAGCAAGCCGACAAACGACACCGCGGCAGCGACAGCGACACCGAGCAGACTTCCAACACCGGGCAGCAACATGACCGTTCCTTTCGGTTGACTGTGAATAGGTAGGTAGTGCTTTCAGGGCCGCGCAGTCGATTACAGAACCGCCACCACAGATCCGAGCAGAAGACCAGCGAAAGTCACCACAGCAGCGACAGCGACGCCGAGCAGACTTCCGACACCGGGCAGCAACATGACAGGTCCTTTCGTAGGCGAATTGCAGTGCGAACGTTGAAGCAGGCACACGACACAGCAGGTGCGTGGCCTGGGGAAACGTGAATGCGAACTACGAACGTCTTCCGCGATCAGATAATCGCGACCGCGGCACCCAGTAGGACGCCGACGAAAGCCGACACTGCGGCAACGGCGACACCAGCAATACTTCCAACGACGGGCAGCAACATGGAGCGTGTCCTTTCTGATGGTCCGGTATTCCGGTGCGGTGCTTCGTAATCCATGTCTACCCAGGCTTCTGAATTCATAACCACACAGACGCGCAATATTTTTCGCGCCCCGCACACCGGGTCATTTCCGGCATTTCGCTCGAATCAGGGTCGCGGTAGTCAGCGCCGACTTATGCCGAGTGCATGGCCGGGCAACTGTAAATCCAAGCCAGGACCACCCAACGCGCCGGTTATGGTTCATAGGCTATTGGGTTCCGACCGGGCATTCACCCGTCGAACCGACGTCGGATCGGAAGGCAATCACGATGACCGACCGCCCCTGGATCGAGCGTCCCCTCGGCGGCTTCGACCTCGAAACCACAAGCCCCGACCCCGAATCCGCACGGATCGTGTCGGCCTGCCTGGTACTGATCGAACCAACCGGCCCCCGCCTGCGAACCTGGCTACTCAATCCCGGCATCGACATCCCCGCCGAAGCCGCAGCCATACACGGCATCACCACCGAACAAGCCCGCACCGAAGGAACCGACTACGCGAGCGGATACCGCGACATACGCCGAGAACTCTGCCGCGCGTGGGAAAACGGCTACGCGATCGCCATGTACAACGGCGCCTACGACTGCACCGTAATGGACCGACAAGGCCGCGCACTCGACTGGCCCGCCCTCCACGTCGGCCTCACCGTGGACCCGTACGTCATCGACCGCGCCGTCGACCCGGACCGACCCGGCCCCCGACGCCTGGACGCCACCATCGCCCACTACGGCCTCCCCATGGGAGACGCACACACCGCCGACGCCGACGCACTGGCAGCCGCCCGCCTGGCCTGGCTCCTCGGCCGCCGCCACCCCCGGATCGGCGCCCTCACCCCCGAACAGCTGATGAACGCCCAAACCGACTGGCACCAAACCCATTCCGACAACTATCGCGACTGGGCCACCCGCAAAGCCGCCGAACTCCGCGACCAGGCCACCGCACTACAGCACCGAGCCACCGAACTGACCACCCGCGCCGCCCACACCGACGGCAGCTGGCCCCTCCGAAGGGTGTTCAAACATCGTGACAACCACCTCCAGCCCACTAACCTCGAAACCGTGGGCACGTAATCAAGCGTCCCGCAGGCACTTTCGCCTAGGGAACCCGCTGGTGGTAAGCGGGACAACTGAATACACAACTGAATACCCGCCGGTGACGATCTGAAGTCCCGGCACCCCGGCTCGAGCCTCGCGGATCCGCGCCGAGCCAACCCCGCCCCGGGCGCACGTAATGTCCTTTCCGTGCGCCCGGGGCGGATTCAGTTATCGCCGCATCGATGGCTGACGCCGCAATTCCTCGAGACTCAACACCGGCCCACCAATCGGGGTCTCGGCCCGCCCGCACTCGATCGCGGCCGCAATCTCGACATCGGTCAGCCCATGCAGATAACCGCAGCCGACCGCCGCCTGAGCAGCACCCGCATCACCATTGCGAACCGCGTCGGCGACAGCTCGCAGCAATACCACGACCTGCTGCGGACCCGGTCTGACGAACAGACTCATCCCTGTCGCCCGGCACCAGCGAACGAATCCAGACAAGCCACCGCCCGACTGTGGGCCAGGGCGACCCGTTCTCGAACATCGGGATCACCCGCGATCATCTCGGCCGCCTCCCAATGAGTCATCAACTGCGGGCAGTACAGCGCGCCGTCATCGATCAGATCACGGCCCCAGTGCGCCCGGTATTCCCAGACGCCCTGGTGCGCGCCACCGATCGCCCCACCTCGGAAATGTCCGATCCGCCAGATCAGCCCACCGATCTCGATCTCGTACCAACGCGAATCGTCTACGCGCGCAACCGCTGTCGCCTCACGCTCAACACGCGCCCTGGCGCTATCGAGCACGGCCGTTCCGGAAACCCCGAGCCGCTCAGCGTATTTCGCGATATCGACAATCATATCGCCCACCGCCTCACCAAGCCGCTCCCGCCCGTCGCTGTTGCTCGCGGCGTCGGCCAACCACAGCAACACATCCTCCCGGCTCCCAGCGTGACCAGTGAGGGCGGCGTATTCGATAACCGCCGCGACCGCGCCCTTCTTACCACGGCATCGACCGCAAACACAGAAGTTGGACAGTGCCACCTCGACACGATTCGTCTTCTTCGTTCGGAAATTCCACGCCATTTCTACTATCTCCATCTACCAGATGCGCCCATCTGGCGCTTTCCTATGAGCAACTTATCGATATGAGAATGCGGCGCAGCGAGTATTTACACCCCACGCAACCGCTGAAAGCACGGCTGCGGGCGGATTCGCCCGCACCCCTCGGTACGATGGGCGAGGGCTCGGATCATCTAAGCCATGATCCGAGCCCTCTACCGTCTACCGCCGGTCACAACCGGTCACGCGCTCACTCTCGCCAGTGAATCGCGCCCTGCACCCGCGCCAGGTTCGGCTTCGAGCAGAGCCGATGCAGCGTACCGAGCCCACGCTGTACCGCCTCGGCATCCGCGACCGGGATGTTCTGGAACAACACAAGCTGCTTCGCGTCGGTCAACGGATTCGACAACCGCTTCGTGAGAAACCGGTTGTAGTACCGCCGCTCCCGAGTGAACACGTCCTCCGCACTCACCGGCATCAATACACTGTCCTGACCAATACCCGCCTCGATCGAATTCACGGCGAACGCACTGAGCAACTCATCAATGGTCAGATACGCATACGTCTCGCGCCCTTCCCGAGTAAGCCACGATTCCCACACCGGCGCGCAATCTCGATCATCCCGCTCGGCCGATGCCAGGAATGCCATCAATGACACATCCGACATCGCGTCGAACAGATCCCCGTCGATGACGTAGTGATCGGTGAACCGTTCACTCACTGCCAACAGATTCGCCCTCTGTGCCGACGACATCCAGCCCGAATCGCTCAGCGAGTAATGAACACGTTTGTGACCGAACCGAAAATCGATCCAATCCTGCGACAGCGGACCGTCCACGCTCGGATGGAAACCGAGCACACCCGACCGCCACACGTGATCACGGAAGGTGATGTAATGCCGCTGCACCTCGCGAAACACGCCGATCGGCGCTTCGATCACCGCACAGACCCGCGTATCCACCTCGGCGAGCGGCACAATCCGCGAATTCTGCCGCACCACAACCTCATCGGCGTGATGGTGATAGGGATGCGCACCCGTCGCCAGGTAATGCGGCAGGAACATCCGCAGGAATTGCAACCACGCTTGCCTGCTGTACGACTGCACCACACGCTCATGCAGACTCGGTGCATCGACCGCGTACACATCGCGATACACGAAGTAGCCGTACGGCTGGATGACAGTCGGCAGAATCCGCATCATCGAATGCAGTCCCGTATACGCGTCCCCGTACGAGTAGATCTCATGCAACAGCGCCGACGCCGAGACCATATCGACCGGTTCATCCAACAGTGACGCGATGTCCTGCGCCCACCCGTGAACGAGCGCACTGGAACCGATCGTATTGAACCGATCCATCGCGGTGAGCAGCGATTGCGAGACCACACCGGGTGCTTCGATCAAGGTCAGCCGCGCCGTCCGCGACCCTTCCACCAGTCGATCGGTCAAGTATTCGACTGCCGCACCGCCACCCGGGCCGATCTCGACGATATGCGGGACATCATTCTCGATCCGACTCAATGCCCGATGGACAAGCATTCCTTTCTCGTCGCCGTGATCGTTGGTGGCGACATCCAGATACACCGTCCCCGACTTCTGTTCCTGCGCAAACTGATTAGCTGCCCCGTTCATGGGGTGCCTCCTCATGAGTGAGTGGTGAGAGTTGGTCGAATCGACCTGGAACCTTCGGGAGAGCCGCGCGACCGCCACGGAAGTGGCGGATTGCGTTGTCGCGGTGCGTAGTTCGTTCACCCGATCCCCGTCGCCGCTCCGGTCGGTGCGGCGATGACACAAAGCTAGGGGACAAGATTGGCACACGTCAACTGTGAGTGATTTTGAAAAGGGTAGAGGATCCTGCGCGCGTTATCAGGCGGTGCGGGCCATCGCCAAATCATGTCGCTGACCTGCGCAAATAAGGTGATGTGACGTGCGACACATACATCGCTTCGGGGGCGAAATCATCGCGAAACCAGGGTCATCCGGTGCATGGACTCGCGCCGAACGGGCGGGCAAAACGGTTGCCGCGCGGTCGAATTCGCGCGCCTGGATGCGGCTCGCACCTTGCTGGTTCGAGGGGTGGGGGGGAGACCTCCCCCGCGCCCGCGAGCGCGTAGCGCATGACTCGGGTGATCGCTGGATGTACGGGTTCTCGGGGGCTTCTGGGTTGGCCCCCGGTCAAAGCGTCACGGTGACGCTATGTCTGACGCGCTGGTTCCGCGATGATGTCCACAGTCAGGCCGAACTTCGGTGCGAAGTCGACCAGGGAGTCCAGTCGAAAGAGGTTGGGGCGCCGTGACTTCAGCTTCGAGACGGTGGTGCGAGGGAGTCCGACGCTGTCGCCGAGAGCGCCTTGGGTGAGCGGTGAGCGATCGACCGCGACCGCAATCGCGAGGCCGAGCTCGCGGCTCATGTACCCGCTGTCGGTGTAATCGGTGTCGGCGCTTCGGTTTCGAGCTTCCAGCCAGGCGGGATCGTCGATGGAGTGCGGCTCGGTGTCCGCTCCCTCCAGGCTCATCCTTACGGTCAGGCCGAAGGGGGCGCAGTAGTTCACAAGCCGCTCGAGTGAGAAGCGGGTGACGTTCCGATCCGCGAGCCGACCGACCTCATGTCGATCAATGCCCGTGTCGAGGGCGATCTCCTGAATCTGCTCATCCTTGGCCTCGATGGCGTCTGCTATCGCATCGATCAGCTTGGTGCGAAGTTCGAGGCTGGTGGGCATGTGGATGAGTGTACCGACACTGTCTCATTCACCGCAGGCGGCGTACATGTCACGCCGTCTATATCCCATGGGATGCATGGTACGGTTGGTGAGCGCCACTGTTCATGCCGCAACCCCCTGCGCCCGTGGGTTTTTCAACGGGTGGGACGCCTGACCCGCGTTGCCGTCGTGCCGTCAGAGGGCCATTCGCTTTCGTTCCCGATTCAGGGAGTCCACCTGGTAAAGGCAGACTCGGGCAGGGGCGGCCGTGGTTGGTCGCAGTGGCTTCCTGGAGTGACCCAGTCCTGGGGCTCCGAGTAATTTCCGTGGGCCCGTTGTCCGACGAAGCGATCCGATCCGACCGACCGGGCGTGTGCACGTGGGGTGATCCGTAGCCGAGCGGTTACGGGGTTACCCTGCCTGGCTCCCCTTCACGCTCTCTCCCGAGCGGGAGGGCCTGGTTGGCGAGGTGGTTGATCTTGATAGATGGAAGCCGCTGAGTATCAATGGGATTCGAACAATTGATCTGGTTGCGGCCATAGGGCGCTGGGAGAATCGGTGGAGGTGCTTCAGGTGGTGGTGTCGTGACGTGGGGTTCCGGCGGTACGCGTGCGGTGAGTGCGCTGCATCGGCGGAATCGGCCGTTGGTGTTGGCGCGGGACGGATTTCAGTGTCGGCTTCGGTTTTCGGGGTGCGCGGGTGATGCGGTCGAAGTGGACCACATCGTGAACCATGCGCGGGGTGGGTCGGATGAGATCGACAACCTCCAGGCGGTGTGCGCGCCATGTCATCGGAAGAAGACCGGATCGGAGTCCGCGCAGGCGCGGGCCGAGGTGAAACATGCGGCACGGCATCCGAATTCGTTGTTGAAGCACCCCGGATACAAGTGAGGTAGCAATGTCGGTCGATGTTGACAATGTGATCGTCGTGGGCCAGGCCCTGGTCACGGTTCTCGGTGTGATCGTGAAGGTCCTGCCGATCGTGCTGGGCTGGTTCTGATCATCTTGCACCCACCCGCGGTATCGATACCGTGGGTGGGTGGCAGGGGTGCGTCTGCCTGCCCGCGTGTGCGATGCGGGTGAGAACAACGCGCGAGATTTGAATGCCGGTGTATCGCAATGTGATCCGTCAGGGGCCCTGTTGTGTCCGGCGAGCGGACCCGACACGGGAGTGACTTGGATATGGCTGGACGTAGGAGTGGTCCGCCGCCGAAATCGCCGGAGGAGCGGGCGCGACGCAATGTCGATCCGCTGGTCGGCGCGGATGGGTGGACCGAGATCGGTTCGACGCCGTTCACGGGTGAGGTGCCCGAGATCCCCGAGTGGATCGAGGTGGGGCCGACGGGTCGCGCTGTCTACGAACATCTTTCGCGGTTACCGCAGGCGGCGATGTACGGCCCGGGTACCTGGTTTCAGTTGCATATGACGCTCCCGCTCATCGAGCGGTATCTGACGCGTCCGGGTTCGGAGAACTACAAGGCCATCACGACGACTCTCGGAGCGGCGCTGCGCCTTACCGAGGACGATCTGGCGCGCGCCCGGGTGCGGGTCGCGGCGCCGGTGACCGAGGAGGACGCCTCGCCCGAGCAGCGGGCCCGCAGTGCGCGGGTGGCGTCGCTGGCGGATCGTCGCAAGCGGCTGATGGCTGGTTGATGGCCGAGGACCGGAGCCGCGATGCCGGTTGAAGTCGTCAAGCCTCGCCGTTCCTCGCGCAGTTGTTCGCTGGGTTGGCTGGCGATCAATTGGATCGAGAGTTTGGTTGTGCACGGCGCGGGTGACGTGGTCGGTATGCCGGTGGAGCTGATCGATGATCAGGCCGCGTTTCTGCTCGACACGTATGCCCTTGCCGCGCCCGGTGAGCCGGATGAGGGTCGACGCTTGGTCGACGAGGTGTTGATGCTGGCTCCCAAGGGTGCGGACAAGTCCGGTCTCGCCGCGCGAATGCTGATGTGGGAGGCCATCGGGCCGTCGCGATTCGACGGGTGGGCCAAGGGTGGTGAGGTCTATCGGGATCCGTGGGGCCTCGGCTTCGAATACGAATTCCAGCCGGGTGAGCCGCTCGGGCGTCCGGTGGACAATCCGTTCATCCGGTGCCTGGCGACGGCGGCGGATCAGTCGTCGAATACCTATGAATCCATCCTGTACAACTTCCGTGACGGTCCACTGTCGGAGGCGATGCGTCGCCGGGACAATGCCGGTATCACGCGGATCGTGCTGCCCGAGGGCGGGGAGATCATCCCGTCGACCGCGTCGGGCTCGTCGAAGGATGGTGGCCGCGAGACCGCGGCGAATGCGGACGAGACCCATCTGTATGTGCTGCCCGAGTTGAAGAATATGTTCCGGGTGGTGAACCGCAATCTGCGCAAGCGTGCGAAATTCGCTGAGCCGCTGATGATTGCGACGTCGACCTACTACGATCCCGCCGACGGGTCGATCTGTCAGGAGCAGCACGAGCTGGCGCTGAAGATCCGGGCGGGAAAGGTCAAGAACGACCGGTTGCTGCTGCACTATCGGTACGGCGATATCGAGCCCGCCGATCTGGGCGATACTCCGAAGCTGCGCGCGGCGCTGGCGGAGGCCTATGGCGGCGCGGCGAAGTGGATGGATCTGGATGCGCTGGTCACCGAGGTGCAGGATCCGCGTAATCCGGTCGAGGCGTCGTATCGGTACTTTCTGAATTCACCGTCGACGGCGTCGAATGCGTGGTTGTCGCCCTGGGAATGGGCGCGCTGCGGACCGATCGACGATGATCTCGACACGCACCGGCGGATCGAGCCGGGTGATGTGATCGTGCTGGGTTTCGACGGTTCTCGTAAACGCAAGCGCGGCATTACCGATTCGACGGCTCTGATCGGTTGTCGGGTGTCGGACGGTTGTTTGTTCGAGGTCAAGGTGTGGGAGCAGCCGCCGGGGCATCATCCCGATGGCTGGGAGGTCGATACGACCGCGGTCGACGCGGCGGTCGAGCAGGCGTTTCGCACCTACAACGTCGTCGGTTTCTACGCCGATCCGGCGCTGTGGGAAACCTATGTAGCCAAGTGGGAGGCGAAGTACGGGGCGAGATTGCTGGTGAAGTCCACGCAGCCGCATCCGATCGAATGGTGGATGACCGGCGCGCGGGCATTCAAAACCGTTGAGGCGCTGCGCAAGTTCCAGGACGCGGTGCTCGATGGCGAGCTGTGTCACGACGGTTCGCCGATCCTTACCCAGCATGTACTCAATGCGCGGCGGTTCGCTTCCACCAAGGGTGTGCAGATTCGCAAGGAGCATCCGGATTCGGCGAACAAGATCGATGCCGCCGTCGCGGCCACGCTGGCGTGGCAGGCCCGGCTCGACGCGGTCGCCAAGGGTATCGGCGGGAAGAAGCGCAAACGGATCGCGGTTCGAGTCCGCTAGAGCGAAAGAACAACTGAACAATGGCTGGTCAGCAGCAGAAACAGCAGCCGCCCGAGTGGTGGTTCGAGTATTTGATGAAGCGGTTCAACGAGAAGCTGGAGCGTAAGCCGCGGGTTGTGACCTCCCATACGCCCACGACGCGGCGGGAACGGTTGGCGCTGCTGTGGTCGTATTACATCGGCGACGCGCCGTTGCCGTACATCAATGAGAAGTATCGCGAGACGTTCCGGGAGCTACTGCGTAAGGCGCGCCCCAATTACGCGATGATGGCGATCGACGCGATGGCCGATCGTTCGGTGCTCAAGGGCATCTACACCGATCCGGACAAGGATCTGGACGGCGACGATATCGCGCGCAATGTGATGAATGTGTCGGGTTTCGCCGCGCTGCAACGGGATATGCAGACCTACCTGTACACGCTGGGTGAAAGCTACGTCACCATCGTGCCGCCGCTGCCGGGCGCCGCGGCGGGGTCGGTGCCGATGCTGCTGGCCGAGGATCCGCGGTTCTGTGTGGGTGAGGTGGATCCGTTGAATCCGCGGCATCTGGTCGCATTCGTGAAGGTGTTCAACGACAAGATCAATAATCGGCAGCAGGCGATTCTGTTCGTCCCGGGGCAGCAGCACACCTTCGTCCGCGAGCCCGGCCAGTTCACCGAGCAGTTCACCCTCGACCAGTGGACCAAGACCGATTCGGCGAGCCTGTCCGGGCTGGACGATTTCGGCGGCGTGCCGGTGGTGAAGTTCACCAACAAGATGGGGCTGGGGGAGTTCGAACCGTATATCGATCTGCTGGATCGCATCTCCGACGGCATTCTGAACCGGATGGTCATCACCTGGTATCAGTCCTTCAAGCAGCGGGCCATCAAAGGCGATCTGGATGGCGGCGCGGATTTCAGCGACGATTCCGATTCGCTGATCAGAGATCTGTCCGACGCGCATCTGTCGGATGTATTCGAGGCCGATCCGGGCAGTCTGTGGATTGTGCCGCCGGATGTGGAGTTCTGGGAATCCAGTGCCACCGATCTGCAGCCGCTGCTGCTGGCGGTGCGTGATGACGTAAAGGAATTCGCCTCGTGCACAAGGATTCCCATGCACATGATGGCTCCGGATGGCGCCAATCAGACCGCCGAGGGTGCGGCGATGGCCCGCGAGGGGTTGACCGACAAGATCGAGGATCGGCAGAGCCGTCAGGACCCGCAGTGGATTCTGCTGTGGCAGATGGTGTTCGGGTTGTCCGGACAGGCGGGGCGGACGGCGAATGTGCGGATCCAGTGGGGGCCGACCGAACGGGTTCCGATGGCGTCGCGGACCGATGCGGCGAGTAAGACGCGTGGGATTCTGTCGCGCAAGCGGCAGGTGGTGGACATTCTGGGCTTCGACCCGGTGGTCGCGAAGTTGAACGAGACCGAACTGCTGGAAGAGGCCATGGCCTCCGAATCCGCCGCGTCGCCGCTGCCCGATCTGTCGGCCGGTGCCGCGCCGACCGTGGAGAATCCGGGGGCCGAGGACGAGCAGACGGTGGAGACGGCCCGATGATCTCCGACGGCCACCACACCTTCGCCGAGCTCTACGAATACCGAATGCTGTACAACGCGCTGCTGTTCAACGAATGGGCGGCCACGGGCAGCCACGATGTGCACAAGAGTCTGCGCCACAGCGACGGCGAATTATGTCTGGGCGGTGGCTGGTTCATTGTCGTGGCCACCTTGCCGGGCGGCCAGATCAGCAACCACTACCCCGTCGAGCATTGGGGCAAGTTCCGAATCCCGCCGCGGGATGTGGCCGCCGAATGGGACGGGCACACCTGCGGCGACGCGGCCGCGCGAATGACCCGACTGCTGACGGCGGCGTGATGCTGGCGGGTCTGCTGCTGTCGCATTCGCGACGCAGACATCTGCTCCTGTTGGACGCGCAGGATCGGGTTCAGGCGCGCTGGCGAATGACCGATCCGTCCGACGGCTTCGCGGTAGAAGCATTTTCGCACGACGCCGCGCGAGTATCGATCGCGACTCAACGCCGCGCGGTCTCGCTGGTGTCGGCGGTCCAGCGCCGCTACCTGCACGAAATGGGTACCGAAATAGGCGATTTCATACCCGAGGTGCCCGACGAGGTACGCCTGTACTCCACCACCCGACCCTACCGATACGCCGAGCCGAGACTGGTTCGCACGAGTGCCGGTGTGTCACAGCGCCTGCCGGTGACCGAGGTATGGAACCGGCCGGCGCGGCGCTACCGGCGGATGCTGGAGGATGGCCGCGACCCGAACGAAGCTCTGGACGTCACCGCCGCCCGTGTGAAAATGGAACTGGCTATGAACGTCGCCCTAGCAGAGCGGGAGGCGGAATCGCAGATCATCGGTCGTGCGGGCAGGGTCGATCCGGAGGTGATCGGCTGGCGGCGAGTAATTCGCCCCGAGCTCGCCAGGACCGGGAGTTGCGGATTGTGCGTCGCCGCGTCGGATCGGATCTATCGAACCGACGAGTTGAAGCCGCTGCACACCGGGTGCAACTGCGCCGTGCTGCCGGTGAAGCACGGTTCGGATCCGGGGCGCTCGCTCAATCGCGAGGACCTCGACCGGATCTACGGCGATGCGGGCGGTACGGCGGCAGAACTGTTGCACCGCACCAAATATCGCGTCGACGAGCACGGCGAACTGCAGGCGCTGCTGGTACCCGTCCGCCGCGGCGAACCGGTGCCACGGTTGCGAGGCGCGATCGCCGACGACGCGACGCCGAATACGCACAGGCAGTTGTCGATCATGCGGAAACTGCTGGCGGCGACGCAGCGCGAGGGGCTGGCCGCCGATGATCCGCGGCTGTTGTGGCAGCGGGGGCAGGTGCGGCGCTATGAGCGCATCGTATCGGCGGCGTAGAGACTTCCCACCCCGATTCGGGGGCGGACGAGCAGGGCCGAACCCGGCATGGGCGAGACCTGACTGAAATACCGAATTCATTACCCGGCAAGGGATCACAACTGACTATGAGCAACCAGCACGCCGCAATCGAGGACACCGTCACCGAGGCCGAGGATTTCGTCGACGGCGACGAGGCCACCGACGCCGCGGGGGAGCAGGAGCTGAACCGCTACGGCTACCCCGACGCCACCCCGTTGACCGAGATGAGCATCGAACAGCAGGCGGCGTACTGGAAGCACAAGGCGCGCGTGCACGAACAGCGGTCCAAGTCCAAGCAGGCCGGTCACACCCCCGAAGAGGTGCAGGCCCTGCGTGAGGAGCTCGAAGCGCTGCGCAGCGCACAGCTGTCGGAATCCGAACGCGCACACGCCGACGCGGTCGAAACGGCCCGCATCGCCGGTCGCGATGAGGCCCGCGCGCAGCTGATGCCGCTGGTTCAGGAGGCGCAGCTGCGCGGTTACGCCTCCACCGTGATCAAGGGCGCCCGCCTGGACGGCTGGGTCGCGACGGTCAACGTGACCGCGTTCTGCGCCGAGGACGGCAGTGTCGACGGCGCGAAGGTGGTCGAACACCTGCGGACCCAGTACGGCGAGGAACCCGCGACGCCGAGCACCTACCCGAACTTCGGGCAGGGATCGTCCGGCGCGCATCCGGAGAAGTCGACCAAGTCCGACGGCCTGGCCGAGGCGCGACGCCGATTCACCAAGGCCGCCTAACTGTTTGGAGCATCCATGAGCAATATCGCAACCCGCGTCACCGGCACCTACAGCGGTGATTCGCGGGCATTCGTCTACGCCGACGTCTCCGGCCAGCCCGGGCGCGCGTCGGTGACGCTGGATATGAGCAAGTTCACCGCGGCCCAGCTGGCCGCCGGCTCGCTGCCCTCGGGCATCGTGCTGGGCAAGATCGACGCCACCGGCCTGTACGGGCCCTACGATCCCGCCGCGACCGACGGCCGCAAGGTTCCGGCCGGATTCCTGTGGAATGCGTTCACCCCCACGGGAACTCAGGAGGCCGCGCCGCTGTGGTTCGGCCCGGGTGCGATCAAGGAGAGCAAGCTGCCGACCGGCTCGGGCCTGGATGCGGGGGCGAAGACCGCGCTCGGCGCCTGGTTCAAGTTCTTCTGAACCGAATCCGCTTCTCCCACCATCGAATTGACAACTGAATACAGAGGCCACGAATGACTCTAGTCTTCGACGCCCCGGTCCATCCGGACTCGGCGACCGTCTTTGCCCGTGAAGTGCCGCTGCCCGCCGACCACAAGCTGGTCAACTTCCTGCCCGATGTGCTCGTGCAGGAACAGACCGTCCGGCTGGTCAACGCCACCCGCGTCAACCGCACCGCGTCGTTCCGCTCCTTCGACGGCAATATCCCGCAGCTCGAGCGCGATTACGTCGATACCCGCGAGGTGGACCTGCTGCCCATCAGCGTGCAGGGCATGAAGGGCGAACTCGAGCGGTTGCAGCTCGAACGCGCCCGGCAGAAGGGCGGTTCGCTGGCGGCGATCACCACCGCCATCTACGACGACATCACCCTGGCGGTCCGCGCGATCCGCAACCGCATCGAGGTGGCCCGCGGGGAGCTGCTGCACTCGGGCAAGATCCAGCTCAATGGCGAGAACGGCCTGTATTTGAACGCCGATTTCGGTGTTCCCGCAGACCATTTCGTCACCGCGGCCAAGCCGTGGTCGGATCCGGCCGCGACCATCGTGTCGGATCTGGCGGCCTGGGTCGACAAGTACACCCAGGACACCGGTTACGCGCCGGGCGGCATGATCATCAGCCGCAAGACCGCGTCGCTGCTGCAGCGCAACGCCGAATTCCGCACCTACGCGGCCAGTCTTGCGGGCACCCCGCAGCTGGTGTCGCGCAGCATGGTGAACAACATCCTCGACGACTTCAACCTCCCGGCCATCGCCGAGGTCTACGACACGGTCATCCGCGTCGACGGGGTCGACAAGCGCGTGATCCCCGAGGGCAAGGTCATCTTCGTGCCCCCGACCAACACGCTCGGCTCGGTGAAGTGGGGTATCACCGCCACCGCGCTCGAGCTGGTCAATGCCGCGCAGTCGGATATGAGCTTCGCCGACGCGCCGGGCCTGACGGGGGTGGTGGTCAAGAGCGGCCCGCCGTTCAAGGAGACCACCGTGGTCGACGCGCTGTGCCTGCCGGTCCTCGAGGACCCCAAGGCGCTGTTCGTCGCCACCATCGGCTGATCGGCAGCGCAGTGGCACAACTGATTTCGTATGTCTGCGTGCGCGACGCGGACGGCGCGGACCAATGGTTCGGGCCCGGCGACGCGGTGCCGGAGTGGGCGGTCGCGCAGATCGCCAACCCCGCCGCCTGGGATGGCGCTGTGGCATCCGCTGCCGCAGAACAGGAAGCGGGTTCCGGGCCGAAACGTCGTCCCCGCAAAGCCGCCACCGAGGGGGCCTAGCCGGTGGGTGTGTTCGCCACGCGTGCGGATCTGCTCGCCTCCTACGAAGGTGAGCTGACCGAACGCCAGATCGTCTGGGCGGAAACCAAGATCGTCGAGGCCGAGGCGCTGCTGATGACGCAGGTACCGCGGCTGGCCGTCGATCCGGCGACCCTGCCCGCGCTGGTGAAGGCCAACGCCACCCGCGCGGTCTGCGCGGCCGTGCTGCGCGTGGTGCGCAACCCCGCCGGTGTCGCCTACCAGGCCGCCGGCGGGTACACCACGCGACTGTCCGACAAGGCGTCGACCGGCGAATTGTTCTTCACCCCAGAGGAACTCGCGCCGCTGCGCAAACGCCGCCGCCGCTACGGAGTCGTAGGAATCGCGCCGGTGCGGTGGTCGGCATGATGCTGCCCACTCCACACGGCGAGACCGTGACCGTGTGGCGGCGTCCGGCCCGCGACCGGTTCGGCGACACCTCCTACGTCGAGCACCACGAAATCCGCTGTGCCGTCATTGATTTCGGCGACCAGGACGAACCCAACGCCAACGGCGTCGCGACCTCGAACCGGGAAATGGCCCGCTACGACGCGACGGCGTACGTGCCCGTCGGATCCGACGTGCTGGCGAACGACCTGATCGAGCTGGCCGACGGGGAGAAATACCACGTCATCGGGCGGCCGCAGCGGCCCAAGCATCCGGTGACGGGATGGACACCCGGGGTGATCGTCCGGTTGCGGCGGATCGAGGGATAGAGGCACCGATGATGTACCGCTTCGGCGCGCTGGTCTGGTACGGCGAGCAGGACCGCGCCCCCTCGGGCGCTCCGACCAACCCCGCGCTGGCCACGGTCGCCAGTAGTCCGCACATGGCCGCGGGCCTGTACGGCATCGCGCGCGAGGCCAGAGCGCTGTGGGCCGCTCGCGTCCCGCACCGGACCGGGAACCTGGCCAGCTCCACCAGCATCTACCCCGAACCGCTGAAAACCGTCGGTTCCGACGGCCGCCGCATCGCGGTCTCGTTCGACGCCCGCGCCGACTACGCCGCGGCGGTCGAATTCGGTCGCAAAAACCTTGCCACCCACGGCAATCGACGCCCGCCGGTGCGGACCCGTGTCAAACCCGGCCAGTTCCCGCCCCGCGTGGGCGGCCGCCACGTCCTCGGCGGCGACAACCGGCGGCTGCGATCGGTGGTCACCGATATCGAGCGCCTGTACGGCGGTCGATGATGGCCACCTTCCCCGACGCCGAAATCGTCCTGCTGGCCCTGCTCGACGACCTGGGCTGGACGTGCACCGCGCTGCCCGACCCCGCCGAATGGCCCACACTCATGCCGATCATCGCCGTGAACCGCATCGGCGGCGGCTGCCGCGACGGCATCACCGATCGCGCGCTGATGTCGGTGGTCGTCGTCGCCGACACCCGCGCCAAGGCCTGGGCCAGCGCGCACAGGGTCCGCGAACGCATCCTGTCCGCCGGGGCGACCAAGGCCGGTGGCGTGCTGATCGACTACACCGACGAGGAAGTCGGCAACACCCAGGAACCGGACCTGAACAGCGACAACAGATTCGTCGAATCCACCTATTGGATCAGCTTCCGCGCCCGGTAGAGACCCGTGATCACACAACTTCATACCTGCACCGGCTGCCGGAAAGCCCGGCCCGCCAACGAGTTCCACCGTAATGCGAGCAAACGCGACGGTATCGAACGGCGCTGCCGCGACTGCGCCGCCGATCGTAAACTTCAGGGCCGCTACGGCATAACGCGCGACGGCTATCGGCGACTGTTCGCCGATCAGGGCGGCGTGTGCGCGATCTGCGCCGAACCCGCCGAGGACGTGCCGCTGGTCGTCGACCACCAGCACGGCAGCGGTCAGGTGCGCGGACTGCTGTGCCACGGCTGCAATACCGGCATCGGACTGCTCAAAGACAATCCGGCGACGCTGTTGCGCGCCGCCGCCTACCTCGGAATACACAACTGAAAAGGGAGTCACCCCATGGTGGATACCGCCGCCCTGCGCAATCTTCAGCAGAGCCTGATCCGCAAGCCCCTCGCCGGCGCTGTCCTGCTGGCCCCGCTGTCGACGAATCTGCCCGCCGCGTTCACCGCCGGTGAGACCGCCGATCTGATCGACCTCAAGACCACCGGCTTCACCTCGCTGGGCCACGTCGCCAAGGACGGCGCTCCGGCGTTCACGCCCGAGACCGAGACCTCCGAGGTGGAGAGCTGGGGGCTACTGGAATCCGCGCGCACCGATATCACCAAGCGCAACACCAAGATCACCTGGACCGGGCAGGAAACCCACAAGGCGAATCTGGAGCTGTACCACAACCGGGACCTGTCGACGGTCACCTACGACAAGGTCACCGGCGAGACCTCCTTCGCCGACCCGACCGAACCGTCGCTCATGTACCACCGCGCGCTGTTCGTCGGCATCGACGGCGCGGGCGCGGACACCATCTACGTGATCAAGGTCGTGCCGAAGCTGACCATCGTCGAGGTCGCCGAACAGTCCTGGAAGCAGGACGAGGCGCTGTCCTACCAGTTCACCGCCCGCGCGAAGCTGGACGACAAGCTGGGTTACGCGATCAAGACCGTCTTCGGCGGCCCGGGCTGGAAGAAGATCGCCGCGGCCGCGGGCTTCTCCGCCTCGGTCTGACCCAACCCGCCGAAAGGTTTTCGCATATGTCCGCCACCATCATGATCTCGCCCGACAACGTCGAGGTCACCGCGCACAGCGCCGCCGAGATCAATAATCTGGCGTGCTCGGGCTATGTCCGCAAGAGTGGTACCAGCGCGGTCGCCCAGCCCGTCGAGGCCGACACCGAATCCGGTGACCGCAAGCCCAAGCCCGTCCTCCGCCCTGCCGGAAAGTAACGGGCGCAACACAACTCAATACCGGGAGTCGAGCACCATGGCCGCTGCGGCGAAAAGCACGCAGAAGAAGACCGTCGAATCCAAATGGGCGCGTCTGGTCCGCGAAGCGAAAAAGGACCTCAACCCGCCCAAGCCCTATGAATTCGACGCCTACGAGCCGCCGGTGCTCATCTCCCCGCCCGTCGGCATCGAACGCACCCTCATGCTGGCCCGCCTCGCCGACTCCGCGGGCATGGTCTCCGGCGAGGACCTGCCCGACATGATCGAGGCCCTGGTCGGCGAGGACGCCTTTCCCAAGGTGTGGGCCGTGCTGCGCGACGAGCCGATCGAGGTCACCCTGGCGCTGATCGACGACCTCAACCGCCACTTCAACGGTGGCGCCGACGCGGGCGCAGAGGAACTGCCGGGGGGCGAGTCGGCCTCGCAGTCCTGATCGAACGGCACTGCGAGGCCATCGAGTGGGATCTGCACGCCTACTGGGGCGTGGACCTACTCGATTTCTTCCGCGGCAGCCTGCCGTGGACCAAACTCTGGCGGTTCCTCGCCCAGGTCCCCGACGGCTCGCGCTACCGCGCCTCCCAGGCCATGGACCTCGACCTCGCCGAACACATCCTCGAAGTCGAGGATGAAACCGGCGGCGTGGCAGCGCAATCCGCCGACGAGGGC
The DNA here is from genome assembly GCF_001613105.1 of Nocardia pseudobrasiliensis NBRC 108224. GTDB lineage: Bacteria > Actinomycetota > Actinomycetes > Mycobacteriales > Mycobacteriaceae > Nocardia > Nocardia pseudobrasiliensis. The sequence goes on from NZ_BDBS01000024.1 coordinate 58,379, forward strand.
CCGATACTGCGGTCCTCGGCGGGCTACGACCTCAACGTCCAGGTGCTGATGACCATCGCGGACCTGATCCAGCAGCTCAACGCCACGCTGATCGCGGTCAACCTGCCGCCGGACAAGTCCCCGCCCAAGATCCATCCCCTGCCGCGGCCGGTATCCGCGGTCGAGGTCGTGCGCGCCCGACGTGAGCGCGCCGACCTCGCCACTCAACTCGAGGTTTTCGGCATCTGAACCGTTCCGCCTGACCTTCCGACCCAAAGGTTCGACACATGTCCTATATCGCTGGCCATATCAAGATCACCGTCAGCCCGGACATGAGCGGTTTCACCGAAGCCGTCGAGCGGGAATTCCGCAAAACCAGAAGCGATTCCGCCGCCGACAACGCCCGCGACGACAAAGCCGCCGTAGAACGCGGCCGGGCGCGCGGTAAAGCCGAAGGCGTCGCGCACGGCAAGGCATTCCAGGACGCCTCCGACCAACACACCCGCCCCGGCCGCGGCCGCGGAATGAACGAGCGGCTCGCCGACTACGAAAAAGAACTGCGCGAGCGCCGCAAGATCCGCCGCAAGATCGAAGACGACGACGAGCCCGTCCGGCAGCGCTCCCGCGCCGCCAAAAAAGACGCCGACTGGCTCGACGACGAAATCCGCAAGGAAGAGTCCGCGCGGCTGCGGCGCAATCGCACTCGCCAGGCCCGGCAGGAACGCGAGGCCGAGAACGACGCCAAACGCGCCGCCCAGCATGCCGAAAAACTCGCCCGCAACAGTGATCTCACCGCGCGCACCGCCCGCGAACGGCAACAGATCGCCGACGCACTCAACCCCGCGGGCCGAAACGCCCGAGGACGTCTGCGCGGATACACGCGGCACGTCCAGGAACAGATCCTCTCCGCGGGGCAGCTCACCCAATTCAGCAACAAACAGGCCGACGCCTGGCGCAAGGCCGCGGCCGCCCAGGACCGTGCGTCGGCCGACTACGCCAAAGCCGTGCAGGCCTCACGAAAAGCCGATCGCGATGTCGACAACGCCATCGACGACCTGGCCCAGCAGCGCGCCACCAATGCGTCGAGGCGGCAGGTCGGTCGGGCCGAGAATCGGCTCGACAATGCGCTGGACAATCAGCGGCTTGCCAATGACCGCAAGGCTGTTGCAAAGGATGCGGTCACTCGGGCTCGGGCGGAGGCCGATCGGGCGGGGAGTGAGTTCCGGTCCGCGCACGCACTGTCGTCCTACGATCAGACGCGACTCGACGCGATCGTCAGAAATGTCACCGCGCAGGCCCGCCAACGCCGCGACTTCAACTCCGGCACAGCCGATTCCGATTCCAATGTCATCGGCATCGCCAACCGCAACGCCGATCTGCTCAAACGCCGAGGCGCGAACCGCAACGATCAGAACGCCGCGCAGACCGCCATTGCCGCTGCCGCCGAACTGGACAGCGCCGAACGCAAGGTGTCCCAAGCGGAGATCGAACGGACCCGCGCGCAGGAACGGCTCACCCGTGCCGCGGTCGCCAAACACCAGGCCGACGCGCAGTCGATCACCGACGCCACCCGCCTGGCCGCGATCAACAACGAACTCACCAACGCCATGCGCGCCCGCGATATCGCCGAGGCGCGCGTCTCCACGACGAAGCACTACCGCGACGTCGCGGCCACCCGATACCAGGGCGCCGACAGATCGCTGCGAGATCGCGAAAACGTCAGCCCCGTACTCCGGGCAATGGAACGCGTCGGCTCCGGACTCGAAAGCCGTTGGGGCGCACTCAACGACAAGCTGATCTACATGGGCCGCTACCTGTCCTCGGTCGGGCAGATCGCGATGTCCTCCGCGGCCGCGCTGGCTGCCTTCGGCGCGGTCAACCTGCTGCCGCTGATCTCGTCACTGGGCCAGGCCCTCGCTGCGCTGTCCTCGCTCCCCGCGGTGATCGTCGCGGCGGGAACCGGTATCGCCGCGATCGCCGTTGGCGGGCACGGCCTGTTCTCCACACTCAAAGCCGCGGGCCAGGCCAGCAAATCAGCGACCGCCGACGCCGAGTCCGCCGCCGAGAAGCAGACCGACGCCGACCGCCGAGTTCGGGAGTCCGGCGAGAACCTTGCCACCGCGCGCCGCGACGCCGCGCGCACGGCCGCCAGTGGCGTCAGACAGATCGTCGATGCCGAGAAATCCGTCCAGAGCGCCCAGCGCACCAGCGAGGACGCGCAGAAATCACTGACTCGCGCCCGCAAGGACGCCGCGGAGAAGATCAAAGACCTCAACGACGCCCTCAAAGGCAACGCGCTGTCCGAACGCGGCGCGAAACTGTCGGCGCTGCGTGCCGAGAAGAACCTGTGGAAAGTCTCGGCGGATCCGGATTCCGACTGGCTCGACATCGCCGAGGCCGTCCAGGCCCGCGATGAAGCGAACTACAACGTCGAACAGGTCCAGGCGGCCAATCAGAAGAAACTCGAAGCCGCCACCGAGGCCAATGCCAAAGGCGTGGAAGGCGACGACCAGGTCGTCGAGGCCAAACAGGCTCTGATCGACGCCAATTCACGCCTGGCCGAAGCGCAGGAGCGAGTCGGCGAAGTCGTACAGCAGGTCGCCGACGCCAACGACGACGCCAACCGGCGCGCCGAACGAGCGGTCGAGTCCTATAACGACGCCCTGCGCGAACAGCAGAAGGTGCTGGACACACTCGGAAAATCCGGGGCCGCCAAGACCTTCGCCGAGGAATACCGGAAGCTCTCACCCCACGCCCGCGACCTGGTGGACCAGGTGCGATCGCTGGGACCGGAGTGGACCAAACTGCGCACCACCGCCCAGGACGCGCTGACCCGTGGACTCGGCCAGGCATTCACCGACGTCGCCACCAAACAGCTGCCGCTGATGCGCATCGGATTCGCGGCGATCAACAACGAAATCAACGCGGGCCTCAAACAGAGCCTCGCCGTCTTCGGCAGTAATAAAGCCCAGCTGGACTATTCGGCATTCCTGGGCAACACCACCTCCGGATTCCGGAACCTGATGCAGGCCGCCGCGCCCCTCTCCCGAATCTTCATCGACCTGTCCACCGCGGGTTCCGCTGTCCTGCCGCGACTGGGCCAAGCCCTGTCCGACAGCGCATCACGCTGGGCCGACCGTATCGCTGGAGCCCGCGAAACCGGTGAACTGAATGCCGCCATCGACCGCGGCATCGAGAAGATGAAGCAGTTCGGTCACGTCATCGGCAATACCTTCGGCGGCCTGCGCGGCTTCTTCCAAGCCCTGCGCGGCGAAGGCGACGGACTGCTCGCCACCCTGGATCACTCCACCGCGCGATTCGAAGCCTGGACGAAATCCGCCGAGGGCGCGAGCTCGATCCAACGCGTCTTCGCGGCGATCAACGAAAAGGCCGGGCAGGTCTGGTCGATCATCAAGTCGATCGTCTCCTCGGTTGCCTCGATCGTCGCTCCGGTGGCGGACAACTTCGGATTCACCCTGACCGTCGCCGAGAAATTGGCATCGGCGATCGCCAAGATCGTCGATGCCCTCATGTCCTTCGGCCCCACGGCCAAGCTGATCGAGGGCGTACTGACCGTCTTCGCGGCCATGTACACGCTGAGATCTCTGAGCACGGTATTCACAGGTATCAAGTCCGCCGCGATGACGGCCTACACCGGCATCGGTGTGGCGGCAATCAATGCCCGCCAGAACATGACCGGCTACTTTACGGGAATTCGTGAAGAGTCCCGCAGCACCTACCAGCTCATGCGGGGACACCAGGCAGACCACGTCGAAGATGCCAGGGGGCGCTACAGCCAGTTGCAATCGCGGGCCGGCGCAGCCTTCTCCGGTATCCAGACCGCGGCCACCAGCGCTCTCGGCGGCGTTCGCTCGATGACGAGTTCGCTGGTCAGTGCGATGGGCGGCTGGTTCAATGTCGTGGCGATCGCGGGTGTGCTGGCTTTCACGCAGATCTCCAGTGCCATATCCGGTTTCAACGACAAGGTCGCCGCGGCAAAGAAGGATATGCAGGAGGCGCAGCAGTTCGACCTGAAGTTCAAGCTCGACCTGAGCAAGGCGCTCAACAATTCGGACGGCCTGGTCGACGAGCAGGTCAAGGGGGTCATGCTCCAGAAGGTCGAGCAGTATCAGAAGACACTCGACTCCGCGATCTCGAAGAAGACCAGTTTCGCCGACCAATACGGCGAGCAGTGGAAAGACACCGACTGGTGGAATGTCGGTGAGCACCTGATCAATCTGATCGGTGGCGATATGGCCATCGGCGGTCTACTCGGTGGGACGGGTGGAGCTGCTCCGGATTCCTACAAGCTGGACCAGGCCGCCGACGCCGCCAAGGCGGTCAAGGATCGGTTGTCGGATCTGAAGATCACCAATGAAGGCCTGACCTCCGCACTGACCGGTTCGAATATCGAATGGGACAGATTCAAGGTGCGCCTGCTCGACGGCAGTGAGGGCGGCCGAATCGCGGCCGAGCAGTTGCAGAGGACTCGCGACGAGTTCGTCGAATCGCAGAAGACCGCATCGCGGCTGCGTGACACCATCGACGAGTTGAAGTCGAAGAACCTCGAAGCCGCCGATGCGGTCGAGAAACTGACCAGTGTTCTTGCGCGCCAACGCAAGAACAATATGACCCAGGACGACGCGAAGTCCCAGGCCTTCAGCGCGCTGGACGAGCTGAACAACTTCAAGCCGGTCGAGAACGGCGGAACGGTCTTCGAAGGCGACCAGATCAACCTCCGGAGCGAGAACGGCCGACGATACCGCGCTCTGCTGCTGTCGGTCGCGGGTGGCTACGACCAGTTGGCCTCGGCGTCGTATCAGGCTTCATTGAGTGTCAACAACAATGAGGGTGCGGCGGCCGTCGCCGCTCAGAACGCTACGCAGGTGATCACCGACTCGGTGCGGGAACGAATCGCCGCGTACGTGGGCGAGGGTCAGGCACTGGAGAACCTGATCACTCAATATCAGCTGGGTCCGAACAGCCTCCAGCAGCGCATCGATGCCGCGCGCGGCGGTAATCAGGCGGTGGCCACCGCGGTCGATCCGACCGTCCCCGCTTCGGTAGCGAACAACCCGACCCTCGCGGCGTTGTTTCCCGCTCTGGTCCCAGGTGTTCCGCAGAACACCCAGCCGGGCGGCTTGTCCTCACTGTTCCCAAGCCTGCCCGCAACTCAGCCCAATCAAGTCGCGCCACAACCCGCGCCGCAGTCGGCCGTTCAGCAGCCGAATCCCGCGCCCCAGGTGGTTCCCGTTCAGCTGAAGGTGCCCGACTACAGCGGCAGCCTGCAGGCCTACAACGATTACGTCGCCGCTGTCGAGGCGGGCTACAACCAGAAGCTGTTGCCCGCTTTCACCGGATCCATCGATAAGGCGAACGCGCTCGGCACCGCGGTCTCGGGTGCCGCCGATACCGCCAAACCCGCGTTCGAGCTGATCACCGGTTATGTCAACGGTTTGAATATCGTGTTCGGCGACAACCTCGGTGACCAGAACGGTGCGCTGAAAGCGTGGAAGACGCTCTACAACACCATGGGTATCGATATCACCGCGATGTCGGACACCATGTTTCCGAAGCTCGTACAGGCGCTGACCGATCTGGGGAACCAGTTCAACACAACCCAGTCGGGGATCGCGACGAGTTTCGGCGGGATCAAACGCGGCGTCGCCGAACCGATCAACTGGCTGATTCAGAACGTCTTCAACGGCGGTCTGAAAAACGCGTGGAACGCTGTGCGGCAGGTGATTCCGTCGCTGCCGGAGTGGACGGTCACCGTCGAGCCGATCACCGGTTATTACTCCGGCGGTGTCATCCCCGGCTACACCCCGGGGCGTGACACCCAAGTCATCGCGGTCGGCGGCGGCGAGGCCATCCTGCGCCCCGAAGTCGTGCGGGCGATCGGCACCGATTGGGTGCACGGGGTAAATTCGGCGGCGCGGACCGGCGGCGTGGACAAGGTTCAGCAGCAGTTGGGCGGACGATTCGCGGGTGCCTTCGCCGACGGCGGCATCGTGGATACGATGAAATCGGCCATCCAGGAACGCTTCCCGGGAATGCAGCTGACCTCCGGCTACCGCAATGAGCCGGGCAGCTATCACTCTACCGGTCAGGCGGGGGATTTCTCCGACGGCACCGACGACACCCCCGGCATGCAGCGGCTGGCCGCGTGGATCGCGTCGAACTTCCTCGGCTCCACCATGGAGCTGATCCATCAGCCGTTCAATCACAACATCAAGAACCGTGCCTATGTCGGCGACGGCAATTCGGTGTACGGCCCCGCGACGATGGCCGAGCATCGCAATCACGTGCACTGGGCGCTCGCGCAGGCGCTGGGCAGTGCGGCGGGAACCACGATTCCCAATGAGGCGTGGGACGGGTTGTCGGCGGCGATAGGGCAGGTGCAGCAGTTGCTGTGGCAGCCCATGTCGCAGTTGACGGCCTCCATGCCCGATTGGGGTAGCGCGGGGATGGCGCAGATTCCGTCGAAGATGCTCTCGACGGTGATGTCGGCCGTCTCGGAGATGGTCGGCAAGTCCAGTGACGTAGGGCTGACGCCGTTCGATATCTCCGCGGGCGCCGCGCAGTGGCGGCCGAATGTGATTGCCGCACTGGAGCGCGAGGGCTGGGCGGCCGATGAACGCAATATCCGGCTGACGCTGGCGCAGATCCAGTCCGAATCCGCAGGCAATCCGAATATCACCCAGCAGGTCCAGGATGTGAACTCCGGCGGCAATGAGGCCATAGGTCTGCTGCAGGTCACCCCCGGTACCTTCGCCGCCCATCGCAATCCGGCGCTGCCCAACGATCGCACCAACCCGGACGCGAATATCAGTGCGGCGCTGCGGTATTACCGCAGCCGCTACGGCAACGACCTCGGCGCGCAATGGGGTCAGGGACACGGCTACGACCAGGGCGGCTGGCTGCCGCACGGCGGTTGGGGATGGAATCTGTCGGGCAAGGCCGAGCCGGTATTCACCAACGAGCAGTGGCAGCTCATGACCGCGCAGCTGAGTGAGTTAGCCTCTGCGGTACCGGGTTTGGGCAAGATGACGGTGCCGACCGGGCCCGCGGAATTCGTCGACAATCTGCGCAAGGTCGTGGCGGCCGCGGGCAAGGCGATTGCCGATCTGGTCCAGGCGCGCGATGCCGCTACGGCGAAGCTGAACCAGAAGGGCAGTACGCCGCAAACCTCACCGGATGCCAGCGGCGGCGGCACGCAGGCCAAGGTCGATCCGAACACCGTCGATCAGGCCAAGGACGGCCTTGCCACCGGCGAACTCAACACCGACGCGGTGCCCACCGGCAACCGCGACGGCGACATCACCCCGACCAACCCGGACCCGGAATCGGCCGCCACCGGCCTCGCCCAGGGCTCCCCGGCCACGGGTACCGACCAGAGCGACAATTCGGGCACCCTCGGCAACCCGACCCCGGCATCCCCGGGCGACCCCGCGGGTGCGACCCAGCCGCAGAAGAACACCCAGGACGCTGCCGACGAGGCCTACCGCACAGCGGCCATGACCACCCGCGATCCCCAGCACTACCAGCAGATCTGGGATACCGCGGGCAAGAGCTTCCTCAAATCCACCTGGAACCAGTTCACCTCCGACCTGGGCATCACCGGCAACGGCTTCCTCTCCCAGATCGTGTCCGCGGGCCAGAGCTCCGACAACCAGCTCAACCAGGTCATCACCCATGAGCTGAACAAGAACGACACGGTCAAAGCCGTCCAGAAGGCCATCGCCGACGCGCCGCGGGTGGTCGAGGAACACATCCACTATCACGTCACCAATATCGAAGAAGCATTGCGTAAGAACGCGATTCGGCAGCGTCAGAACGCGGCCGCGTTCATCGCGCGCTGAGCCGACCACCGACAACCGAATAGGCGAATACTGCTGTGGACAACCGCACGCTCGTGGAGATCGAAGGCTGCAACGGCAGCTGGTTCACGATTTCCGGGCCCGGCATGGGCGACCAGGGCATCATCCTGGGAACCGATCTCGAAGGCATCTACGACGCGCCCGTCAAGACCATCTACACCGAGCATGCGCACCAGATCGGCGCGAGTTACGCCGGAATGCGATATCTCAAGCGCGACATCGTATTCGGAGTGTGGATCGACGGATTCAACGGTGACACCTGGCAGTTCAACGACAGCGAGTGGCGCAAGGCATGGTCCTACGACCGGGACACCAAGATCTGGGTCACCACCCAGGAGTCGGGCCGCCGCTGTCTGAAGGCGCGACTGTCCGAACAGCCGCAGTTCAAACCGGAGAAGGATCCCAACCTCACCAAATCCGCGCGCGTGGTGATGACCATCGTCAGCGGTGACCCCTGGTGGTACGAGGAACGCGACTACACCAGCACCTGGGTATTGAGCTCGGGGACGTCGGGCTCGGGCACGGTGACCGTCGACAATCCCACCGATCAGCCGGTGTGGATGAAATGGGTGCTCCAGGGCGGCGCGCGATGGACGATCCCCGATTTCAGCTTCGGCGACAACACCTTCGGACGTGCGGTACAGGACAAGGACCGCAAGATACAGATGCCCAAACAGAAGCCGGGCCAGGAATTCCGCATCGACACCGATCCGCACGAGGATATGCTGCGCGACCCGGCGGGCACGCAGGTGTGGTCACTGATGGGCGGCGTGACATTCAACTACCCACTTCCCGCCTACACCACGAGGATTCAGCTGCCGGTGTCGGTGGCCGAAGCCGACGCCGGAGTCGGCGTGCAGGTGCGGTGCGCGCGCGCGTGGAGCCGACCGTGGGGGCTGGAATGAGCGTCCCCACAGTCGATTTCGACGCGGTCTATGAACGATTCCGCGCCAACGCCGCCGATGAGCGGTTCCGGCGGCTCGCACCGCCGCTGGTGCGAATCTGGGACGGCAACTGGCAGCTGCGCGGCCGGGTCACCCGCATCGTGTCCGCGGAGATCAACGAGGTCAACAACGACACCGGCATGGCCACGATCGAACTGCCGCTGGACTATTGGATCAGCGATTGGGTGGTCAACCTCGAGAAGCGGACGTCGAATATCCACCTGACCGTGGACAAGGACAATATTCGCTGGTCGGGTCGGATGGATTCGTTCACCGTCCGCAAGAACGCCGACGGTTCGGGTGTGCTGGCGCTGTCGTTCAAACACGACTACGAAGAACTCAAACACATCATCTGCTATCCGAATCCGTTCCTGCCGCCGGAGGTGCAGTTCCCGAAGTTGTGGTTCTGCTTCGGCCCGGCCAAGTGGGCGCTGAAGCTGACAGCCCACTTGAACATCATGCGGCTCAACGGCAAGTTCTGGGACCTCAGCCCCGACCCCATGGATCCCGCCTACTGGCCCTCCGACGGCCGCTCCAGCTGGTCGATGGTGGTCAAGCCCGATCCGATCGGAATCGACAATTCCCTTCCCGCGCTGGTGATCTCGCGCATGAAGTCGCTGCACGACGCCAGTAAGAAGATCGTCGCCGACGCCCAGTTGACCTGGACCTTCCGCCGATTCCTCCCCGGCGACCCCGAACCGTGGCCCGGCGCGAACCTGCGCTACGGATGTCTGGTCATCGACCTCGAGGACCGCTCCGGATTCACCAAGGGCACCAGCTTCTTCGGCGATCTGTTCGGCGGCCTGGTCCGCGCGTTCGTCAACCTCGGCTCCGACGGCCTGAAAGAGGGCATCGACATCATCGACGACCCCTCGATACCGGCCGAATACCGCGACCCCGACTTCAAAGGCACACTGCCGGAAGCACCCTGGGTGATCTACCGCGACGGCCCGCACACCGGCATCCAGACCAGCGAGTTCACCGTCAAACCCGCCACCGACGTCGGCGTCATCGCGGGCGGCCACTCACCGGCGGGCGTGAACGAGCTGATCGGCGCGGCCATCCAGACCGTCGGCGACCTCATCGCGGCCGCGGTCTTCGTCCCGCCGATCGGCGGCGCGCTGGACCGGATCCTGGCCCCGCTCTACACCGATGTGCTGTTCAGCTTCGGCAAGTGGGGATTTCCCGACCGCAAGGCGAAACTCGGCTGGTCGCACTATCACGAGCATTTCCAGGAGGGCGCGGACAAGGCCTACAGCCTCGGCTGGCTGCTGGCGATGCGCGCCGGGCAGTGGGCGACCCGGGAGACGACCAGTCATGAAGTGGTGGTCGCCGATGGTGCGCCGTACCATATCGGTGGCCGGGGATTCGGACATTTCTACCTCGGCGACCGCGTCGGCTCCACCGTGCGCGGTATGGCCCCGGGCCGCGTATTCGTCGACCGCGTCACCCAGGTGTCGCTGGCATGGAACCGCGAGCAGGCGCCCGGCTGGAAGATCACCGTCGGCCAACGCGAAGACCAGGACCCCGTGATCAAGGCATGGGAGCAACTGCGCGAAATCCTCAGCCTGATACAGGATCTCGGCGTGCTGTGACCGAAAACTGAATAGAGGACATACGTTTCGATGTTGAAGACCATCGAGGACACCGATTTCGACGACCCCGAAGACCACTTCGCGGCCGCCTTGCAGAACGTCCCGGGACTAGGCCCCGGCGGTGTGGCGATCCCGCTGGCCTGGGCGCAGATCATCTCCAAACACCTGGTCGAATGCGGATATGTGTTCGCGCCCTGGCTGCGACGGCTGGCCGACGCGGACGGCAGGATCGACGTGAAGAATCTGCCCGAGCAGACCAAGAAGCTGCAGCGTCCGGCGCGCGGCCCGAACCACGCGTGGAATCCCGCGGTGCGCTGGGTGCCCATGGACACCCCCGATCCGGAACCGGTCGTGCTGCCCGACGTCAACACCCTCACCGACCAGGAACGCGGTGCGCTGCTGGAGATGTTCCGCGCCCGCGGCGACCTGCCCGAGCCGGTCCTCGACGACGACATCGCCCGTGTGATCGAGGGCTGAGCCTGTCCCGACACCGAGGGAAACATCTACCACCCGCCCGAACGGCAGGTGAGAATCGGGAGACAACCGGCCGCGATCTCCCCGCGGCCGCAGCTGTCTCGCCGTCGCTGCTTCCCGCACAGGTTCGTTGGAGTTCCCCGTTGATTCGATGCATGCCCCTGAAACAAGGCACCTACACGATCGCCTCCGGGTTCGGAATCCGCGGTGGCAGCATGCATTACGGCCTGGACTTCGCCGCCGCCGACGGCACTCCGATCTACGCGGCGCAGGCCGGAACCGTTGCCTATATCGGGCCGGCGCAGGGCTTCGCGCAATGGATCGTCCTCGATCATCCGGCGCAGGCGGGCGGCGGCACCACGGTGTACGGGCACATGTGGGACGCGCACGCCACCGGATTGAAACTGGGTGATTGGGTCGCGGCCGGACAGCTGATCGCCTACGTCGGCAACAATGGCGAATCCAGTGGCCCGCATTGCCATTTCGAGGTACACCCGAGCGTGTGGCGGCCGGGCTCGCAGATCGACCCGGCGCTGTGGCTGGCCGGTGCGACCGAACCGGGCGCTCCGGTGCCGCCGCAGCCGCAGACCTACTTCGGTATCGATATCGCCTCGTATCAGGCCGGGCTGGATATGGCCGCGGTCAAGGCCGAGGGCTTCGCCTACGTGCTGGCCAAGGCCACCGAGGGCGACAGCTACGTCAACCCGTTCTACTGCGAGCAGCGCGACGGTGCGCGCGCGGCCGGAATGCTGTTCGGCGCGTATCACTATGTGCGCGAGGGCAGTTCGGCCGCAGCGCAGGCCGAGCACTACGCCGCGGCCGAGCCGGACCGGGCGATACCGGTCATGCTCGATGTCGAAATCGGCTCCGGTGGTGTGGAACTCGTCCGTGAATTGGTCGCCGAGTTCACCGCCCGCGGCTACCGCGTCAATCTGATCTACCTGCCCAACTGGTACTGGTCCGGCAATCTGGGCAGCCCCGACCTCACCGGCCTGCCGCCGCTGATGTCGTCGAACTACGTCGACGGCTCCGGCTACGCCGCCACCCTCTACCCCGGCGACACCCATCGCGGCTGGAACGGCTACGGCGGCAATTCCGTCGCGGTGTTCCAGTTCTCCGACAGGGGCCTGGCCGCCGGACACGCACTCGACGTCAACGCCTTTCGCGGCACACCCGCCGAACTGGCCGCCCTGTTCGACACCCAGGAGAACGACTTGCCCTACACACCCGAAGATCTCAAAGCGATCGTCTTCGACTGCCTGAAGACCTACGTCGGCCCGATGGGCAGCGATATCAAAGACATTCGCTTCGAGCTGACCGGCGGCCGCGACTCCGGCCAGTACCCGGGCCATCCGTCGCTCTACGACATCCGCGCGGGCAAACCCGGCGCGGAAGTGTTCCACGGCACGGTCACCCGCTTCATCCAGGAACTCGACGCCAAGGTCGAAACCCTGTCCCGCGAGAACGCGGTGCTCGCCGAGAGGCTCACCGAACTGCTCGCGCGCCCGATCGCGGCCCCCACCACCGATACGGAGAATTCCCATGGCTGATGTTTTCACCAAGGCCGGTCTCGTCGACGCCGGTAAGCGGGCGCTCAAGACCTTCGCCCAGACGCTCGCGGCCTCGCTGGCCGTATTCACCGGTGTGCTGGACACCAACTGGACCGCCAGCCTCGGCGCGGCCGGTCTCGCGGCCCTGATCTCGCTGCTGCACAACATCGCCGGTGACGCGGCCGCCTCGGGTCAGGTGCGGTAAGCCACCGTGCCCGACACCCATCCGTGGGTGGTGTGGGCCTCGGTCGTCGTCGCGGTCATCACGATCGCGGCGGCGGCCGTGCCGAAGGTCCGTGAACTCCTCCGCCCGCTTCTCGACTTCATCTACGGATTCCGTGTGAGCCGCATCAAGCGTCAGGCCCGAATCGAGGCCGCCGCGGCGGTCCTCAACGATCAGCGCGTCGAACTGCTCTCAGTCCAATTGTCCGGCGTCGCCGCGCAGTTGGACGGCGTGCTGCGCCAGTCGAGAGAGGATGCCATTCGCTATCAAACCGAAATTGCCTCCCTGCGTACCGAATTGGCGGATACCAAACGTGAGCTCGCCGCCAGTCGAGTCGAAATCGCGGCGCTGCGAGCCGAATTGGCAGAGTATCGAGGAGCGCAGGCGTGACATTCCCGGTAGGCAATCCGCCCGACGGCGCGTTCCAGGTCGGGTCGAAGTTCGGTAAGGACCTCAACAAGGACACCGCGGTCGCGATCATGACCGGGGGCATCAAGCAGAAGTTCACCGATGTGCGCGGTACCTACAAAGATCAGGTCGAGGATCCGATCAAGGACAAGCCGTCCCTGTCGCAGGTGCCGGTCGGATCGCCGATGTGGCAATCGTTTCGGGCGAACGAGGACACCACCTTTCCCCGCACCCAGCTGACCTTCGGCGCCGCCTCGTCGACCTCCTCCGGCGGCGGCAGCAACAACAGCCACACCCATTCGCTGCGTGTCACGCCGGACTATCAGCCCGCCGGACACGGCGCGAGTTACCTCGAACTGGGATACATCCAGGCCCAACGCGACCGAACCTACACCGAGGTCGGATTCATCACCGGCGGATCGGTGACCGCCTTCGGAATCGGCGGCTTCTACATCGGGGTGTATTCGGTCGACACCGCGACCGGCAACCTGACGCTGCTCAATCCCGTCTCCGCGGCGGTGGATATGAAGGGCAGTTTCGGTGCGACCAATACCGAATACCGGTTCAACCTGGGCACCGCGCTCACCGCCAAGCAGGGCGATGTGTTCGCGATCGGACTGCTCCAGGTCACCGCCCTCGGGCAGACCTGCTCGTCGCTGCTGTGCATCACGATGAACAACATCACTCCGCCGCAGATCAGCTCGGCGTTCCCGCGCAAGAACTACTGCTACGCCGGTGGTTTCTCCGCGATTCCCGCGGCGATCGGCGAATCCGCGCTCAACTACAACGAATCGAACAAGGTCCCCTTCTACGTACTGCGATAGGTTATGGCCGACAAGCTCAAGCACATCAAGAATTTCTTCGTCGCCAATGTCCTCGACGGCTTCGGATCCCGCCGCTATATCGGGCATCACGATCTGGATCCGGCGCGCAAGTACATCCACAACTATGCGGTGCCGGGACTGTATGCGGCGATCATGACCGACGATCCCGACTACGACCCGCAGGGCGCGCCGACCGAGGCCGCCACGAATGCGGCGACACTGGCGTGGGTCAGCGACCTGCAGCGCGATATGCAGTCGCTCGGACGCATCGACCCGCATGGGGACCTGTATCTGATGATGTGCACGCCGGGCGCTACCGGCTGTTTCATGGACGACCTGTATGCGGCGTTGGATGCCGACGACCCGGGCTGGCGGTCGCGATGACCGCCCCCGGCCAGATCGGACTGCCGCCGCCGGTCGGCACGATGAACCTGAAGAAGTTCTCCGGCCTGGAATGGCAATTCCGTTGGTATGCAGGCGAATTCCCCGCCGGAGCGCAGCTGTATCTGCTTGTCGGCGACGACGACACCCCGCAGCGCTGGGATTTCACCATCTCCGGTGATATGGCCACCATCGCCATCAAACCCGAAGTGACCGCGGCCATTCCGGACCGGACCGCCTTCTACCTGATGTTCAAGGCCAATGCCGCGGCGCTGCCTGTCCAGTTGGAAATGGGCAAGGTCAAACAGTGGAAGGCCAAATGAGCGCGCCCCTGATCATCGGCCTGCCGCCCGCCACGCCCGCCCTCGGCCCGGGCACGATTCCCGCTGGGGGAGTGCTGGTTCCGGTCGCCGGACGCGACGGCCACGGCATCAGCTTCACCGGTGTCAAGAACACCTACGCCGATCTGCCCACCGGGCTCGGGCCCGGTGACAACGGGGTCTGCTACCTCGTCCTCGAGGACAACCTCGCCTACTTCTGGAACGGCGCGGCCTGGCCGGCCAAAGGCAAAGGCGCGCCGATCAAGGGCGACCAGGGCGATCCGGGCCGGGGCATCGACTCCATCACCGCCACGCCTGCGGGCCTGCGCTTCGCCATGACCACCGGCGTGACCCCGGTCGACGTCGCGGTGCCCGCCCTGACCAACGCCACCCAGGCCGCCGCCACCGCGACCAGCAAGGCCGACGAGGCCCTGACCTCGGCCGGACTCGCCACCAACGCGGCCGCCGCCGCCGATACATCGGCCCGCAATGCCGCCAATTCCGCTACCACCGCGGGCACTGCTGCGAGTACCGCGAACAGTGCGCGAGACCAGGCCACTACCGCGGCGACCAACGCTGGTTCCGCCGCGGACAAGGCAGCCGGATCGGCTTCGGCCGCCGCGAGCTCGGCCACGACCGCCGACGGTGCGCGCGCCGCGGCCCGCACGGCCGCCGATGACGCTGTCGCTTCGGCGAATTCGGCCAGTGCCGCCCGCGCCGACGCCCAAACGGCCCGCGACACCGCCAAGACTTCCGCCGACTCGGCCACCGATGCCAAAACCAATGCCGCGGCGTCGGCGGCCGAGGCCAAACACTGGGCCGAGCACGCCGCCGAAACCGTCTCCAGCGGGATTCCCAACGCGGACAAGACGATCAAGGGCGGCATCATGCTGCCCGGCGGCACCCCCGGCGAGTTGGGCGGCACCTTCGAACATCCCGTGGTCGTCGGCTGGTCCGGTAAGGCCGACGTGGCCAGTGTCGACGCCAAATACACCCGGCCCGGCAACGGCATCCCGGCCACGGATCTGGCTGCGGCTGTGCAGACCTCGCTCGGGCACGCGGACTCGGCCTATCAGAAACCCGCTGCAGGAATCCCCAAGGGCGACTTGGACTCTGCGGTGCAGACCTCCCTCACCCGCGCCGATACCGCCGTGCAGGTCGATGGCACCGGCAAGATTTCGGCCGCGATCATGCCCGCCATCGCGGTTACGGAATTCCTCGGTGCGGTGTCCGGTGAGTCCGCGATGCTCGCTCTGAGCGGGCAGCGGGGAGACTGGTGCACTCGCACCGACAAGGGCACCGACTGGCAGCTCATCGCCGAACCCGCAGGGCAGCTCGCGAATTGGCGCGAACGCACCTACCCGGCCTCTCCGGTGTCCTCGGTCAACGGCCGCACCGGCGCGGTCACCACGGCCTCCGTCGATATCACCGACGCCACCAGCGTCGGGCGTGCGGTCCTCATCGCAGCCACCGCCGCCGCGGCGCGCTCGACCCTTGGTGCGGGTACTTCCAGCCTCACTCTCGGCACTATCGCGGGGACGGCCGCCGCCGGGGACGATGCGCGGCTGTCCGATCAACGAGTGCCTGTCGACGGCAGTGTCACCAATGTCAAGATCGCCGGTGGGGCCGCGATCGCATTGTCGAAGCTGGCGACCGGATATGTTGCCGGACAAGATACTTCGGGTCCCCGAACGCTCACCCTCTGGGTCGGTACCGAGGCGCAATTCAACGCGATCGCCACCAAGGACGCCAACACCCTCTACCTGCGGACTGCCTGATGGGAGCCAGTCTCGGCACGGTCGGTATCACGAAAGTCGCATTGGGCGGCAACGATATTCAGAAGATCAGCCTTGGTGCGATCGACGTGTGGAGCGCGGTCGTTTTCATTCCCGTCGGGGCGACGGTCGGCACCGCGGCGACCTCCGGATCGCCGTTCGCGCTGATGCAGGGCTGGAAGGCCGATCCGAAATATCCGGGGTCGGCCGTGGCGTCCAACAAGCTGGTTGTCCCGGCCGCAGGGAAGGGCGTCACCATCGCGGCCTCGGTCATCTGGTCGGCGACTTCGAGTTACAAGCAGGACGTCACCATGCGCCTGACCCTCGACGACAAGCCCGTCGGCGCGGCGGGTCGAAAGGTCTCTGCGCCCGCGTGGGGGAGCGTCACCGCCGAGGTCGTCGCCAGCGGTATCGACGTCAAAACGGGCAGCGTCGTCGGCGTCGAGGCGCTCGGTGAGTCCATGTTCGGCAACGGTCCCACCGCGCAGGTCAGCGCCAGCTCCTACCTGCGCGTGTACCTGCCCACCCCGCTCGTCAGAACCTAGACCTCCATCTCGCATTGGAATCGTTCCATGGCAATCAGCCTCGCGGCCACCGGCATCGCCAAAGCCTCCCTCGGCGCTGCCGCCATCCAGAAGATCAGTCTCGGCACGACGCTGCTGTGGAGCGCCGGGACCAATGTGAACGACAACTTCAATCGCGCCAGCCTGGGTGGCAACTGGACCACTGCGGGATACAACGACGAACCCGCCGTGCCGACACTGAATTCCAATAGATTCCACGCCGGGGAACCGGCCGGATTCCTCTCCGGCTACGAGATGGCCGCCGGCTACACCGCCACGGCCGCACTCACCGACAACCATGCCGTGCGCGTCACCATCGCCACCGCGCTCACGGCCGAACAGGCCGGACTGATCGTGCGCGCCAACGCCGGCCTGAAGGACATGGTCATCGCCAAGATCACCACCAGCGGTGACAAGTCCGGCATCTGGACCATGGACGCCGGTGATCAGACGCGGCAGAAAAGCGCCGCCACAACCAGTTTCAAACCCGGAGATATCGCCGAATTCCGGGTATCGGGCAATATCTACCAACTCGTCCGCAACCCGGACTCCGCCGCCACCATAGTCGCGACGTGGACCGACACCGATGCGGACGTCAAGCCCGGACCGACCCGACGCTACGGCGGACTGTGGGCGTCCTCGTCCAAGGAATTCTCCGGCACCGCCACCTATTCCGCGGACCTGGACGACTTTGCCTTCAGAGACCTTTAGTGCCAACACCGTTCGAACAACCCAAGGAGCCAATCGTGTTGAAAACTGTCGTGCTGATGGGATCCGCTACGGATGCCCAGTTCTGGATTCCAGGATTCGTCAAGATCGACGATGTCCGTCAAATCGGTGATTTCGCCGCCGAATACGACGTCGTCTACGACGAGAGCAAGGTGCACGAGGTATCGATGGTCTTCGTCAGCAACTCCGGCGAGAACCCACCGCAGACGACGGATCCGTTCTATCCGCTCCCGAAAGCCCGCATATTCGGAGACCGGTGGGTATACACCTACTACCAGTACTCGCCCATTCCATCGAAGTGGGGCGGCGAGAAGACGATGGCATTCGTCGGCCGCGCCTATGGGATGCAGTTCTACGTGCCGGGACTGGTCGCCATCGAAAAGATGCGCGCGACCGGCAAGGGCGACGGCGAGATGGTCGAGATCTATGTGCGTGCATCCGGTGACAAGAAGGCCGAGATTCACAAGGTGAGCGTGACGTACACCGCGCCGGACAAGGAAATTCCCGCGGGCGCAATCGATCTCGGCCTCATCCACCCTCTGGGGTTGTGGGGATACGTCTATGCCACCGACGAAATCCTTCCGGCTGCTTGATTCGCAGCACAATTGAATACGGAGAAGTCGCCTTGACCGATAAGAACAGTGACGGCAATCAGGCCTATCGCTTTTATCACGGCATGCTGCCCGACGGCACCGAGTACGACAACTACCGGCTCTACCCGCCGCTGGACTACCAGGGGCACAAGCTGTGGACCATCAGCATCGTCTATCGCGAACACGATCCTCGCACCCAGAACGGCAATTTCGTCTACGTGCAGGTGTGCCCGATCACCGACAGCGGGACCGACTTCAACGTCCATCTGCCCGGTAGCCATGTGGCCGAATCCGCGCAATACGACCCGCCGCAGCACGGTGACTACCACCAGTACTACGTGCGAGCGCTGGAGGTCCTCGGCCACTACAAAAGCTTTCCCGGCGCCACCGCCGTCCTGATGCAGAAGACCAGCACCGGGCGGCATCAAGGAATCGGCTGGGCCTGCAAATTCGTGCCGCCGATCCAGACCAAGCGCGCCGCCTCCCCCGACGATATCGAGATGACCGAATACGCAATCGTCGAGGCAGTACAAAAGGGCCCCAACGGATTTCCCTCCGTCCAGGTGAGCACTGCCACCAAGGACGGCGAATACGTCCGCAAGACCGTGACCGAGCCGAACCGTAACGGATATCTGCTGCCCGGCACGACGGTCGTGCAGGACTTCCCGTGGCCGACCGATCCCGCCGACCGGCAACGCATCGACGCGCTGCTTCAGGACGCGATCACCTACGGGATGGGCTACAGCGCCCTGATCTACGAATTCAACATCTGACAAAGGAGATTCCCATGAGCAACCAGGACAAGATCAACGCCATCGCCTCCACCATCGGCCAGGTGCGCGACCTGGTCCTCAAGATTCACGCCGAGATCCAGAACATGAAGAGGAACCCCCCGGCCGAGAACCTGGACTTCTCGCGTCTGGATTCCATCCTGGAGAACCTGAAGGCGCATACCGAGGCCACCGATGCCGAACTGCCGGATCTGCCTGCCGCGTAACCGAATACATCTCTCTCCGATTCGGAACATTCAGCAAGGAGCGAACAGAATGACAAATCCGACCTACACGGTGTACGGGCGGCCGACCGGCGTCGCGCTCGACGCGGCCGGGAATATCTACGCCACCGGCAATCTATACGACCAGGTGTGGAAGTTCACCCCGCAGGGCGCGGAGACGAAACTGCCCGTTGCCGGGGCTCGCAAACCCAGTGCTGTGGCGGTGGACGCGGCGGGCAATGTGTACATCGCCAACAGTCAGCGAGGGTCGGAGGAAATCATTCGACTTCGCCCGAACGGCGCGCAGCAGACCATCAGAGTCCCCGAACTCAGAAAGCCCACTCAGCTGCGGTTCGATTCGGCGGGCAATCTTTACGTCGTGGACGGCTACGCGGGCCGCATCGTCCGGATCGCGCCGAACGGCGTCCAGGAGACCGTGCCCATCCAACTCGATTATCCGTACGCCCTCCACATCGATCGGGCGGGCGCGATCACGGTGACGATGATGGAACCGAGTCAGGTCGTCCGCTTCGAAACCGACGGCACGCGAACGGTCCTGCCGTTCACCAACCTCGATCAGCCGACCGGCCTGGATATCGACTCCGACGGCAATGTGTACGTCGCCCTGGCCGCGGGAGCGCTCCCCGGCGATCCGCGGGTCCTGAAGCTCACCCCAAGTGGCGAACAATCGGTCCTGCCGGTCGAGCTGAGCAACCTCGTCACCCCGGGGAACCTCGTCGTCCGTGACGGTGTCCTCTACATCGCCGACGGTCTCAGCGCCATCCAGACCCTGAAGCTCTGAAACGGCCGTAAGACTCTGCTACACAACTTAATAGGAGATTCCATGGCAATCGGAATCGTGACCGTCACCGGCTTCCCCGCCGCCCTGACCTATCACATCCCCGGCTTCGTCAAGATCGACGAAATGCGCCAGATCGGCGACAACGGCCTGTGCGAGTTCGTGATCGTCTACGACGACACCAAACTCGACGAAGTCTCCGAGGTCCTACTCTCCGGCGACTACTACCCGATGCGCCCGAACGCCCTCGACATCCGCTTGGGCACAGTTCATCTCGCCAATGGCTCCCGCTTCTACGTCTACTGGTATGCCCGCCCGGTCCCCCAACCCGACAGCGACGGCATCAGCGTCATGGTCGTCGCCGACACCATGGACCGGCTCGACTTCTACGTTCCGGGCTTCCTGCGCGTCGATCACTTCCGTCAGCTCGCGGACGAACGGCTGGAGCTGCATATCGTCTATGACCCGAAGCGCACCAACGAGATTCACCACCTGAAATTCCGCTCGGACTACAACCCGGACCCGACCCCGTCTCCGATGACGGTCGGCATCGGCAACCGCAAGGGCGGCGAGTCGTTCTACGTGCGGTACGAGGACACCATCGTCACGACCGCGAAGGCGGGCTGATCCCAATGGCCATCAAGAACATCGTCATGTCCTCCGGCCTGGCTCCGGAATTCTGGATTCCCGGTTTCGTCGAAATCGAAGAGATGCGCCAGACCGACAATCGAGGCTGGTACGACTTCTCCATCCTCTACGACGACACCAAACTCCACGGGATCCACCGAGTGGAGTTCGAGATCTCACTACCCGACCCGAGCGACACGTCGACCGGCCTCACCCCCCTCGGAAAGGTCCACGACTTCACCGGCACGTCCTTCTACGTGTACTACCGCACCGAGCCGATCCCGCCGCAGTGGACGGGAACGCACACCCGGGTCGTGACCGCCAAACTCGGCTGGACACCGATCGACATCTATATCCCCGGTTTCGTTCGCGTCGACAAGATGCGCCAGATCGACGAATGGGGCACCGTCGAGCTCTACATCCGCATGGACCTGAGCAAGAAGGACCAGATCCACCACCTCCAGGTTTCGGCGAAGAGTGATGAGCCGGACCTGACTGCCGGTACTGTCGAGCTGGGGATCGTCCATGAGCCCGGACGGTACCGGTACGCGACCTATACGAGCGAAATCCTGTCTGCCACATAGTGGCCGCGATATCTCCGCCGGCCCGTTCGCGGGCCGGCGGAGATTTGCGGTCAGCGCCCCTTATCCGCAGGCGTGAACCATGAAGACGACAACGATGCCGATCATGGCGAGCTAAAATGCCGCTTTCGGAGGCTTCCTCAGCCATCCGTCACGCTTCCCCTCCACGTACCTGTCCCATCGTGCGTGTCCGGCGGGCCCCGACAACCAGCGGTGAGCCCTTGCGGCGTGCGCGGCAGCGCAGATGGTTTCGCGCTCGGTTGCAGTATCCGCAGTTCTCTTTCAGAGCAATGATCAGAACCTGTGGATGACCGGAAAGGAGTACCTTCCGGGATGATCTTCGAATCCTGGATCTGATCAACCCTGGCGCGCCAACGCCGGGTGGAAGGTATGTCCCGAATGCTCGAAGTAATCGACGGTGGTGCCGGCTCCAACAACGACGCCGAGCCGGGTTCGCCGATTGACGAGATTGTGCGCGAGGGTGTGCGGGCGATGCTGGCGGCGGCGTTGCAGGCCGAAGTAGCCGCGTATATCGCTCGATTCGCTGATCGGCTCGACGAGAACGGGCATCGACTGGTGGTCCGTAACGGCTTTTACGCCGCCCGCGCCGTGACCACCTCCGCGGGTGCGGTCGAGGTCCGTGCACCACGGGTCAACGACAAGCGTGTCGATCCGGAAAACGGTGAGCATCAACGTTTCTCCTCAACGATCCTGCCGGCGATGGCGTTCAAACTGCTCGAGTCCGCTCAGAACCGGTGGCGGGCGGTCAGTGCGCCGCACCTGGTCGCTCTCGTCCGCGCGGGAGCACATTTCGATCGAGGCATTCTCGTCGAGCGTGAGCAGGGCACCGCAGCATGACCGACCGCCCGCTGTTATTCCTCGATGTCGACGGGCCGCTTCTCCCGTTCGGTGAGAACCCGCAACGCGAACCGCGTGATGTCGTGTCGCATTCGCACCTGTCGCGGCTCAGCCCCGAACTCGGGCGCCGACTGGCGGCACTACCGTGCGAACTGGTTTGGGCCACCACATGGGAAGACGACGCGAATGCCGAGATCGCGCCGCGCCTCGGGCTACCCCGGCTGCCGGTCGTGCATCGGCCCGATTCCTCCGTCGAGCACGAACACGAAGACCAGTGGTTCGGGCTGTGCTGGAAGACCCGGACACTGGTCGACTGGGCGGCCGGACGCCCATTCGCCTGGGTCGACGACGAGATCACCGACGCCGACCGCAATTGGGTCTCCGCACAGCATCCCGGTCGCGCGTTCCTCCGCCACGTCGAGTCGTTCCGTGGACTCAGCGACGAGGACATCGCAGCCCTTGATCAATGGCTGCGAGCAACCTGAATCACCCGAGATCCACAGAAATTGACAATTATCCCATATCCGCTATCCGAGGTTCGGCTTGTATACAGCGATGGATATTGCGATGAAATCCAAAGCCTCGGATGGCGTCATGTGTAGGCGGATATCCGGTTCCTTGCGGTAGCTGTCCTGCAGCATCATTGCCACCGTGCGCCCGGCGGCCTCCAGCGGTTGGCCTGTGAGAGTGAGCTTTTCGACCGAATCCGCCGTCGTCCTGCCCAGCGTGGTCAGGTTGTCGCGCGGGGTGGAGCTTGCCACTGCCGTCAGGGCGCCGCCCTTGCCTTTGACCAAGCCGACGAATCTGTCGTCTTCGCTGAGTGGCTGCGCCACAGCTGTGGTTCGGGGAACGGTGTATGCCGCGGCGGCGCTTGATATCTGGGTACTGGTGGAAGCGGCGGACTTCGGCTCGCTGTCGGAACCGCAGCCGACCGTGGCTGCCAGCACCACGCCCCCCATCGCACCAGCCAGAATGGTGCGCGTCTGAACTCTGTGCACGCAAGGACGGTAGCAGCACAGTGTCGGACATGATGGCCTGAGAGTTCCTGTACCGCAATGGCGGCCGCTTCGGACAGGGCTATGAACGCGGCTGGCTGTCCGCACGTTTGCCGGGGGCCTCGTCTATGCCGTGGGGATCAGCCGGTGCACAGTGCCCACCCAGTCCAGCACGGTGACGTTCCCGGAGTCGTCGACGCGGATGTCGATGGGGCGCAGGACGCTGAACTCCTCGAATGGCGGCTCTGTGACAGTGCCGGTGGGAGAGAGTATTTCGACGTTGTGTCTGATGGTGGTGTTGCCGAAGTTGGTGAGGTAGGTGTTGCCCTGGGCGTCGACGTCGATGCCGGTTGGTGCGTCGACCCTGTGGAATTGCAGGGTTGTCTGTACACCCTGGGGGGTCAGGCGGACGACGCTGCCCGACGAGGACGAGCCCTCGGCCTTGTTGGTGACGGTGATGTTGCCGGTCTTGTCCACTCGGATGCCATGCGGTACCAGCAGATTGGTGAAGGGGAGGTCTACCTGGGTGCCGTCGGGGGAGAGTCGGACCACGCGGTTGTTGCTGCCGTCGGTGACGTAGACATTTCCTGCCTGGTCGACGTCGACGTCGTTGGGGAATCGTCCCAGACCGGTGAACGGGAGCACGGTGACGACACCGTCGGTGCCGAGCTTCAGTACGCGGCTGCCGCCGTAGTCGACCACGTAGGCATTGCCGATCTGGTCGACTCGGATACCGGCGGGCGACCCCTGGAAAGTCATCGGGAGTGCGGCCTGCGTCCCGTCCAGCGAGAGCTTCTCCACCTGGCGCGGACGCTGGTTGGACACATAGGTGTTGCCTGCGGAATCGACCTCGAGGCCGATCGGCCCTCCCAGATTTTTGAATGGCAGCTTGATCTGTTTGTAGGCCATGACGAACCTTTCGCTATTCAGTTTTACCGGCCTGACGAGGCCCACCCTCTATCGTACTGAAAGGCTTTGTGGCACAAGGTGTTGGCGATATCGGCGAAAATGTGATCGGGGTGAGCGTTTACGTCTACGAGCGGATTTCGCTTTGACCGGTTGACGTTTCGTGCTCGACGCGGGCTCGGGCCTGCGGTGCAACCGCCGCCACCACCATCCGCCCGCACCAATCACGGCTGCGGCAATCGCGGACGGCGTCGCTCGAATCGACCAGCAGTTTCGCCTTGACCGTCGGTCCCACCTCAACGGTTCCCCCGTTGATGGGTGAGGTGTTCGGTAGCAGGGCCGCTATGCGGGATCTGAGTTCCTGCCCGTTGCCCAGTTCGAGTCCGATTCGTACGGTCTTGTCCATGTCCACCGACTTCGGGGCATGCCAGGTCGCGGCCGTCCGGACCAATTCGTGGGTTCGGGCGTCGAGGATCGCCAATTGGCGCGCGGTGTCATTCGAGATGGTGGGGCCGGTGGCCGCTGCCGGCCCCCGTCTTGGTCATCACCTACGCCCCACGTCGATGGTCCATGCCGGTCGCTGGTCACGTTACACCCAGGGCAGAGGGGTTGAGTTGTGAATAGTTGTGGACGACAAGAGTATTCGCTGACCGATCACCGCTGTGTCCGGTCGCGGACAGCCCAGGTGCGTGTCGAGTAGAATTGCCCCACCCTCCTCGAGTTATCTCCCATTTCTCTTGGTTGGGTTGGTTGGGCCCCGTCGACCTCGGTCGGCGGGGGCTTTGGGTTATGCCGCGGGGAGGGCGGGCAGGGTGGTGGTGTCGATGCCGAGGAAGGCGTCGAGTTTGTTGAGGGCGTCCTGGGCGACGGCTTGGCCTATGTGGGTGTAGATCATGGTTGTGGCCACGTCGGTGTGGCCGAGGATCATCTGGATGGTTTTCGGGTCGACTCCAGCTTCGTGGAGCAGGGTCGCGGTGGTGTGGCGGGTTTCGTGGACGAGTAGGTCTGCGGGAAGTCCGGCCAGTTCGGCGCATTCCTTGTACAGCACCCAGCCGTAACGTGGTGGCAGGGGGCGGATTTCGTCGGTGTAGCGGGGGTCGATGAAAACAAGATTGTGTGGATTGTCCGGGCGGCCAAGGGTTTTCTGCGCCTGGAGCATCAGGAATGCGTTCAGTTGCGGGGTAGCGGGGAGCATACGCATACCGCCCTGTTTCGGACGGGTCAGAAACAAACTGTCCACCAAATGACGATGCTCGTAATCCAGGGGGAAGTCGAAATAGCCCTCGGGGCAGGCGAATCCGCGCGCCTTGCCGCACGGCCAGGTTTCGTCCGTGTGCTGGGGGCCGCACCCGTGCTTTTTGGAATGCGATTGGAGTTGCCATTCGAAATCCAGCCAGCCGCCGGTGCCGTCGGCGCGATCGGACAGCTGTACCCGATCCCACGTCAGGCCGAGCACCTCGCCCAGCCGGACGCCGGTGAACAGCAGGACCGCCAGCGCGACGGTGTAGGGATGCCCGTGCTGATACGTGGTGCGCAGCAACAGCTTCGCGTTGTCGGCGGCGATGGCGCGGCGTTTGGCGTCGCTGGGATCCGGGGGCGTGGCCTGGTCGACGACATTGCGGTCGACCTCGTCGCGGTCATAGGCGTCCTGAAAGGCGGTGTGCATCACCCGATGTGCGAGCCGGGCGGTCGAGATGCCGTTCCAGCGGCCCTTGGATGTGGTGCGCACGCGCACGACGATCGCGTCGTACATCGCGTTGATCTCGTCGACCTTCAGCTCGCGTTTGCGTCGCTCGCCGAGCAGGGGCCTGATGTGCGCGTTGACGACCGACTCGTAGCCGACGAAGGTCTTGGGGGTGCAGCGGCGTTTGGCGATGTTCTCGAGCCAGTAGTCCAGCCAGCCGTTCACCGTGGACTTGTCGACCGCGGTCGGCAGGCCCCGGCGGGCGCGTTCGACCTTCTGGCGCAACTTCTCCAGCGCCTCGTCGTAGTCCTTGGCGTAGGCCTTCAGCCGAACCGGGCCGCCCGCTGCGGGATTGGGATTGCGCTGCGAGGCCGCGTAGACCCCGCGCTTGGCGTCCCAGCGGATCGACACCGTGCCCTTCGGCGCGCGCGTCTTCGTGGTGGTTCTGCTCACCGGGCGTTTCCTCACAACGTTTTCGGAACGAGAGCCGGGCCCGTACGGACCGTCGGAAACTGGTTGCAAACCGCTACTGGTCACAAGCCACTGGTCACAATAACTGGTCACATCAGGATGCATGCAACTGCTTCACATCCCATAAAATCACAGCCATGAGCTGGCTATGCAACAAGTGACACCCGTGGGATGTGGGCTCTCAGCCCGGCGTCCATCTGACTACGGATCAGAAGGTTGGGCTTCACATTCGCCACCCATCCACACCCCCGGGTCCTTCCGAATAGTAGTTCGGTCGTGCGTACGGATCCGTCTGCGCCGGAAGGGAAACGTGTGTCACGCCGGAAACTCGCGAGGAGTTCTGCAAGGACCCGCAAAGGTATACAACGGTCCTCGAGGACAACGTGATCGCCATCAAGGGAAACTCGAGCCCGACTGTTACGTCGATGTCGAGCCGGAACGCCGAAACAAGTTCAACTGCTTGACCGCAGAGGGGTTGGCCGAATTCTTCGAAACGAAGGCGAAAGCGTTCATCAGGATCACCCAGGAGGATCAGGAGCGCGACAAGGCGAAGGAACCGGCCTGGTTGCCCGACGAGGTCTGCGGCAAGTATCCGAAGATGACCAAGAAGCCCTACCGGAACTGCTTGGTCCGAGAAGGTTACGAAGAGGAGTTCGAGGACTGACTCCGGCGCACCCGCCGGTCGATCAGGTGTCGATCGCTGACTGAACCCACCGGCTCGAGTAACGTGCTTGCGCGGGTCGCGCACGGTGGATGTGGATCCGGTTCGGGACTCGGGCGAAAGGACTGGTGTGACGGGCGCGCGGATGGTCGGGCTGTTCGCCGGGATCGGTGGACTCGAGCTGGGCCTGTCCGCGCACGGGTGGGAGACCGAACTGCTGTGTGAGATCGATCCCGGCGCGGGGGCCGTACTGGCCGCGCGGTTCCCCGAGGTCGAATTGCACAGCGACGTCACGAGATTGCGGGCCCTGCCGTCGGGGACCGATCTGGTGGCCGCGGGATTTCCCTGTCAGGACCTGTCCCAGGCCGGGCGCACGGCCGGAATCACCGGCGCGCGATCGGGTTTGGTGGACGAGGTGTTCCGGCTGGTGCGACGTCGGCGCGGGCCGCGCTGGCTGCTGATCGAGAATGTGCCGTTCATGCTGCAGCTGGGGCGCGGGCAGGCCATGCGTCACATCACCGCCGCGCTCGAGGAACTCGGATACACCTGGGCCTATCGGGTGGTGGACGCGCGGGCGTTCGGTCTGCCGCAGCGCCGACAGCGCGTGCTGATGTTGGCCTCGCGCACCGAGGATCCGCGACCGGTGCTGTTCGGGACCGATGCCGGGCCGCGCACGGTCGGCGACGCGGGCGCGGATCCGTGCGGTTTCTACTGGACCGAGGGTGTGCGCGGACTGGGCTGGGCGGTCAATGCCGTGCCGACGCTGAAGGGCGGCTCCGGTCTCGGAATCGCCAGTCCGCCCGCGGTTCGCCTGCCGTCGGGTGAGATCGTCACCCCGGGGATCACCGATGCCGAACGGCTGCAGGGCTTCTCGCGGGATTGGACGACGCCCGCACTGGACGCCGCGGGCGTGCGGTCGGGACATCGATGGAAACTGGTCGGCAATGCCGTGAGCGTCCGCATGGCCACCTGGATCGGCGGACGGTTGGCCGCCTCCGCCGACGCCGCGCTGCCCGACGAACTGCCGCTGTCGGGTCAGCCCTGGCCGGGCGCCGCGTGGGGCCGGGACGGGCAGGCCTATCGGGTGCCGGTGTCGACCTGGCCGGTCCATGAGCCGTATGAGGATCTGCGCTGGTTCCTCGACGACGCGCGGCTGCTGTCGGCTCGGGCCACCGCCGGATTCCTGCGCCGGGCGGCCCGCGGCACTCTGCGGTTCCCGCCGGGATTCATCCTCGACGTTGAGAACCATCTGCATCGAATGGGAGGCTTTCCCCGCGAGGCGGCCTGAGCCTCACGAAGACCTCACATTTCGGCCAGCACACTTGTGGAATGGGAACATTTCCACGGCCGAACACGCTGGACAGGACGTGTATGACCGCCGGACGACCGACCACCGACGCGGCGACCAGCGCTCGAATGTCCCGTCAGCGACGCACCGGCACCGCCCCGGAGACGGCCCTGCGCAAGGAGCTGCACCGCCGCGGCGCGCGCTTTTTCGTCGATCGTCCCCCGCTGCCCGGACTGCGGCGGCGCGCCGATCTGGTCTTTCCGCGCCGCAGGGTCGCGGTGTACGTCGACGGCTGTTTCTGGCACAGCTGCCCGCGGCACGCCACCCATCCCAAGAACAACGCCCAGTGGTGGGCCGAGAAATTGGCCGGGAACGTGGCCCGCGATCGGGACACAGATGCGCGGCTGGCGGCGGCCGGGTGGCTGGTGGTTCGGATCTGGGAGCACGAGGACGCGGGCGACGCGGCCGATCGAGTGCAGGCGGCATTGGCCGGTCGGTAGTTCATGATGGAAAGGGAACGCACGCTGACCGTCCGACCAGTCTCAGGTCGGGGCCCACGAGACCGCAGGGACGAGGGCAATGACGTCGAGCGAGGATAGCCGCGCGGCGGTGGCCGTTCTGGAACGACGGACACCGCCCGGACATCGCCGTCCCCGGGTGCTGCGCTGGTCTATCGCGGCGGCCATCGCCCTTTCCGGACTGTGTTATTCGTCCTGGGTGCTGGAGTTCGTGCTGCCGCTGGGGCTGAATCCGGTCACATCGTTTCTGAGCGAACTCGATGCGGTGGGCCGCCCGTACGGCTGGGTGTTCTCCACCGCGGACACCATCACCGGCAGCTTGGCCCTGGCCGCGGCGCTGGCGGGGCTGTTCGCCTTCTCGCGTCGGCCGCTGTCGACCGTGGCCTGGGTGGCCCTGGGATGTTTCGGCGCCGCCACGATCGCGGACGCGCAGTGGCCGCTACGGCCGTGCGCCGACTGCGGTTCCGACAGCGGTCTGTTCCCGCAGCTACATCAGGTGCACGCGCTGACCAGCACGCTGGCGGTGACCTCGATCTTCGTGGCGATGATTGCCTTCAGCCTGGCCGCGTTCCGCTATCGGCGCTGGCCGATCCTGCGGCATTCGGGTCTGTGGATTCTCGTATTGGGTTCGGCCGTGACGACCTGGATGCTGATCGCGGACAATCTGCCCGGCAACTACGCGCTCGGCATCGCCCAGCGGATCCAGGTCGGATCGATGTCGCTGTGGCTGATCGCGCTGGCTGTGCAGATCTGGGTGGCCGAGCGTGCGCTCAACGACGACGAACCCGCACGGCCACCAGCGATCGCGGCGCCGAGGACGCGAGCGCGCCGGAGACGGCCATCGCGGCGAACACCGCCAGCATCAGGCCCAGGACGACAACTTCGATGATCATGCTCATGGATCCAGACTGACGGTCCCGGCTGGCAGGGGTCCGTGTCGATGATCGGAAAAACCTGAGAATCCGGTGGGACGCGCGGCGGTCTCGGTGAGTAATCTCGACTTCCGTGACCAGCGACACGCCGGAACCCATGCTCGACACCGTCGACCGGGCCACACAGCGCCTGTTGAACGCTGTGGACAAACTCACCGATGACGATGTCCCCGCCCCGTCGCTGCTGCCCGACTGGACCCGCGGCCACCTGCTGGCCCATCTGGCGCGCAATGCCGACGGCCTGCTGAATCTGCTGCTGTGGGCGCGCACCGGCATCGAAACCCCGCAGTACGCAAGCCAATTCCTGCGCGATTCCGATATCGAGAACGGCGCGCCGCGCCCGATCGCCGAACAGCTCACCGATCTGCGCGCGGCCTCCGACCGCTGGCTCGCCCTGGCGCGCACCATGCCCGCCGATCGTTGGGCCTACGAGGTTCGCGCCCGCACCGGCAAACAGCTCCCGGCCTCGGCGATACCGTGGCTTCGCCTGCGCGAGTTGGAGATCCACCACGTGGATCTGAATATCGGCTACACACCCCAGGACTGGCCCGCCGAGTTCGTCGCCCGCATGCTCGCCGAGCGGGTCGCCGGCCTGGACCACGCGGCCGCCTCCAACCGCCCCGCCGATGCCAAGCCGATGACCACCGATCCGGCGCATCCGGCTCCGCCGAGTTTCGTCCTCGAGACCACCGACACCGGCTATTCCGCGACGATCGGCCCCGCGCCCACGGCGACGATCACCGGACCGTCCTACGACGTACTGGCCTGGCTCATCGGTCGTTCGGACGGCGCCGACCTCACCGGCGAGCTGCCCACCCTGCCCGCCTGGTTGTGAATGAGGGCTGGTCCACCGTTCATGGACATCGACCATTGACCCGATCGGGTGCGACGAGGCCGTAATCCAAACAACCCGCGCCCGCTCGAGCGGCACGGACCACTTCGACATCGGGTGACGAAAAATCGGTTGGCGGGAGCCGCGGTTGCTGGCAGCCTGGAGGTCCATACCCCAGGTGCGCGCCGCACGACCACGTTCGATGGGTAGGGGATCGAATCCTGCTAACGACGAAGGGGGAGAACTGTTGTCCGTCGCCCTGGCGGGAGCCTCGTCCGATGCGGAGGCCGACAGTACCCGGCGGCCGGAACCGCCCCGGGTGTCTCGGACCGGTCCGCTGAGCCGGCTGTGGCCCGATATCCGTTGGTACCGCTACGCGCTGTTCGGCAGCGCCGCCCTGTCCTGGACCGGCATGCTCTGCGATATTTTGCTGCCGGTGCTGACCGGGCGCATCGTCGACGGCCCGGTCGCGCATCGCGATTTCGCCGGTGTGTGGGGGCCGATCGCGCTGGTGACCCTGCTCGGTGTGATCAGCACGATCACGGCCTGGTCCCGGCGCTGGATCATCGCCCGCCCGGCCGCCCGGCTCGAGGTGGATCTGCGCGGCAAGCTGTTCCACCGGTTGCAGACGCTGTCGGTGGGTGCACACGACGGGATGGAGTCGGGTCAGCTGACCTCGCGCGCCATTACCGATATGTCCACGCTGCGACGGTATTTCGCGTTCGTCGCACCGTCGCTGGTGTCGCTGATCGGCGGTCTGATCGTGGGTCTGGGCCTGCTGTTCGTCTTCAGCTGGCAGATCGGTCTGGTGCAGTCGGCGATCGCGGTTCCGTTGGTGCTGCTGTCGCTGCGGTTCGAGCAGGAGTACGGCCGCGCCTCGCGGCGCGCCCAGGATCAGTCCGGCGATCTCGCGACCACGGTCGAGGAGTCGGCCCAGGGCATCCGGGTGCTGAAGGCGTTCGGGCGCGGGCCGTGGTTCGGTGAGCGGTTCCGCGCCCAGTCGCGGGTGCTGCAGGGCCTGGAGATGGACAAGGTGCGCCTGGCCGCCCGGTTGTGGACGGCCCTGAACATGCTGTCCGGCTTGGGTATTGCCGCGGCGCTGGCCATCGGCGGCTATCTGTTGGTGCAGCAGGCGATGACGCTGGGCACGCTGGTCGCGGGCATCACGCTGGCCACCTTCCTGCAGTGGCCCATCATGGGCCTGGGATTCCTGCTGGCCGAGCTGAATCACGCCCGCACCGCCGCCGAGCGGTACTGGGAGATCATCGACACCCCGGTCACCATCGTCGATCCGGAGCGTCCGGTGCCGCTGCCGCGCCCGCTGCGCGGTGAATTGCGGTTCGAGAACGTGCGTTTCCGTTTCCCGGACGCCGAACGCGATCTGCTGCACGATGTTTCGCTGCGGATCCGCCCGGGGGAGACGGTCGCGGTCGTGGGCGCGACCGGCAGTGGTAAATCCGCGCTGCTGGGCCTGGTACCGCGACTGTTCGATGTGAGTTCGGGTGCGGTCACCGTCGACGGGATCGATCTGCGCGATGTGCCGCTGGCCGAATTGCGCACGGTGGTCTCGGTGGCCTTCGAGGATCCGGTGCTGTTCTCGGCGAGTGTGCGGGAGAACATCACGCTGGGCTATCCGGACGCCACGATCGAGCAGGTCCGCGCGGCCCTCGAGGTGGCGCGCGCCACGGAATTCGTCGACGAGCTGCCGTGGGGTCTGCGCACCCGCATCGGCGAACAGGGACTGAGCCTGTCCGGCGGTCAGCGGCAGCGTCTGGCGCTGGCCCGCGCGGTGCTGAACCGGCAGCGACACGCGGGCGGGCATCTGGTGGTCCTCGACGATCCGCTCTCGGCGCTGGACGTCACCACCGAGGAGGAGGTCCAGACCCGGCTGCACACCGCGCTGGCGGGCGCGACCGTACTGCTGGTGGCCCACCGTCCTTCCACCGCCGCCTGGGCCGATCGGGTGGCCGTGCTCGACGGTGGCCGCATCATCGCCGACGGCCCGCACGAACAACTGCTCGAAACCTGTCCGCGCTATCGCGAACTGATGGGAGGTGACCTCGATGACTCGACCGCAGCAACCGAATTCGCCGCAGAACGGCAGCGCTGAAACCGGCGCGCTGGCGGTTCGGGAACCGGCCGCCGCCCAAGAGGATTCGTTCGAAACCGAGTGGCGCGGCGTCGCCGCCGAGGAATCCGAGGCGACCGAGGCGGTGAATCTTGCCCTCGCGGCCCGCTCGCGGCGGCTGCTGTGGTCGCTGGTGCGGCCGTATCGGGTGGCCGCGCTGTGGTCGCTGGTGCTGATCGTCATCGATAACGCCGCCATGGTGTCGGCGCCGCTGTTCGTCGCGCACGGCCTCGACACCGGCGTGGGCCGGGCGACGGCGGGCGACTGGGCGCCCCTGATTCTCGCGGTCGGCGGCGCGACCGGCTGCGCGCTGCTGGGCGGGCTGACCACCTTCCTGTTCCTGCGGATCTCCGGTCGGCTCAGCCAGCAGGTGCTGTTCGATCTGCGGCTGCGGGTGTTCACCCACGTGCAGCGGCTGTCGATCGCATTCCACGAGAACTACACCTCGGGCAAGATCGTCGCGCGGCTCACCAGCGATCTGGAATCGCTCGAGGATCTGCTCGATCGGGCGCTCAACGACGCGTTGAGCGCGGTGCTGTCGGTGGGCACGATCGCCGTCATCCTGCTGTATCTGGATGTTCCGCTGGCGCTGGTGGTGCTGGCCGGATTCGTGCCGCTGGTCTACGTCACGCGCTGGGCGCAGCGGCGGCAGCGGGCCGGATATCGGCGCACCCGCGGCGCGATCGCGAAGGTCGTCGTGCACTTTGTGGAGACGATGGGCGGCATCCGGGCGGTGCAGACGTTCCGGCGGGAGCGGCGCAACGAGACCATTCTGGCCGATGAGGACTCCGAATATCGCGAGGCCAATGCGGCCGCGCTGCGCGGTATGGCGAGCTATATCGGCCTGGTGCGGTTGATCAACAACGCTTCCACGGTGGTGATCCTGGTGGTCGGCGCGTGGCGAGTGATCCAGGGCGACACCGCGATCGGCGTGCTGGCGGCGTTCCTGCTGTATCTGCGGCAGTTCTACGGACCGCTGGACGAGCTCGCGCAGGTGTTCAACTCCTATCAGTCCGCGGCCGCGGCGCTGGAGCGGATCTCCGGTGTGCTCGAGGAGCACCCGACCGTCGCCGAGCCCGGCGCGCCGACGCGGGTCGAGCGGGCCCGCGGCGAATTGCGAATGGCGGATGTGCGTTTCGAGTATCCGCCGCGAAAGACGCAGGGCGATGGGGAGATCGACGGCGCATCGGCGAAAAAGTCTGTGCTGCCGCTGTTCTCGCTGACCATTCCGGCCGGACAGGTAGTGGCGCTGGTCGGGGCCACCGGCGCCGGTAAATCGACGCTGGCCAAGCTGATCGCGCGGTTCTACGACCCCAGCGGCGGGGCGGTCCGCCTCGACGGTGTCGATCTGCGGGAGATCTCCGATACCGATCTGCGCCGCAATATCGCGATGGTGACCCAGGAGGCGTATCTGTTCTCCGGTTCGGTCGCCGACAACATTCGGCTGGGCAAGCCCGAGGCCACCGATGCCGAGGTGCACGCGGCGGCTCGCGCGGTGGGTCTGTACGAGTTCGTCATGTCGCTGCCGGAGGGGTTCGAGACCGATGTGCGCAAGCGCGGCGGCCGGTTGTCGGCCGGGCAGCGTCAGCTGGTCGCGTTCGCGCGCGTATTCCTGGCCGATCCGGCGGTGATCGTGCTGGACGAGGCCACCTCGAGCCTCGACATCCCCGGTGAGCGGCAGGTGCAGCGAGCGCTGGAGACCGTATTGCACGAGCGCACCGCGGTCATCATCGCGCACCGGCTGTCCACGGTCGCCATCGCCGACCGCGTGCTGGTCCTCGAGGGCGGTCGCATCGTCGAGGACGGCAGTCCGGCCGAATTGATCGCCGCCACGGGCCGTTTCGCGACACTGCACACCGCGTGGCGGGAATCGCTGGTGTAGTGGAACCGGATGTGAGCAAGGCAGTGCTCTCCGCGGCGGCGGGCGTCACCTACGGTAGAGGGGTGAGCAATCCAGCCCAGGGCAATTCGGCGGCCGCCCCGGAGAGCGGTCCAGGCGGGGACGCGCCCGCGGAAACGTCGCGCTGGCCGGCGATTCTCACCTGGCGGGCGCATAACGCCTCGCGTATGGAGTCGGTGCGAGTGACGCTGTCCGGCAATCGGATTCGCGCCTCGGGCCGCATCATCGCCGGTGGCTGCGAGGATCACCCGGCCTTCAGCGCGTCCTACGACCTGATCACCGACGAGAACGGTATGACCAAGCGGCTGTCGCTGCGCAGTACGGTCGCGGCGGGGGAGCGGCACGCCTCGATCGCCCGCGATCAGGAGAACTACTGGCTGATCGACGCCGGCGGCACCCATGTGCGCTCGACCTTCGGCGGCGCGCTGGATGTCGATGTGGTGCTGAGCCCGTTCTTCAACACCCTGCCGATCCGCCGCTACGGTCTGGCCCATGCCACCGAGGACGTCCACGTGCCCGTCGTCTACGTGCGACTGCCCGATCTGCTGGTACAGGAGGCCAGTCTCACCTACTCCAGCGGGCCCGACGGCATTCACGTGCTGTCGCCGGTGTCGAGCGCGACCGTCAAGGTCGACTCCGACGGTTTCCTGCTGGACTATCCGGGCCTGGCCGAGCGCATCTGAGGCCGACCCGTATTACTCAGAGGACGCGGATGACCCCGCCGCGCTGTCCGGCCTCGCGCAGCCGCTCCAGCCAATTGTGGTCGCCGGGCCGGATATCGGTGATGTCCCAGCGCCGGAGCGTGTCGTAGCGGTCGCGTTCGCTGTATCCCGCGTCGATGAGCGGGCCGAGGGTGTGGTCGGCGGCCAGGCGGTCGCGGGCATCGGTGAGCAGGCGCAGGGCGTCGTCGAGGGCCTCGAGCAGGGCCGCGGAATTCGGTTCGCAGATGGCCCGGACCAGATCGGGCGCGGTGGCCGCGACCCGGGTGCCGTCGCGGAAGGAGCCCGCGGCCAGACCCAGCGCCAGATCGCCGCCGCCCGCACCCGTGACCGCGAGGGCCTCGGCCAGTACATGCGGCAGATGTGAGATCCGCGCGACGGCGCGATCGTGTTCGGCCGCGATCACCGGCACCACCACCGCACCGCAGTCCAGGGCCAGTCGCGCGACCCGCGACCACGGTTCCACCTGGGTGCCCGGATCCACCCCGACTGCCCAGGCCGCGTCCCGGAACAGATCCGAAGTCGATGCGGCCCAGCCGGATTCGGAGGTCCCGGCCATCGGGTGGCCGCCCACGTAGTGCGCGCCGAGTTCGTGGCGGTGCACCGCGGCCGCGACCGGCGCCTTCACACTGATCACATCGGTCAGCGGGCAGCCGGGCGCGAACTCCTTGATATCGGACAGAATCGAATCCAGCGCGGGCATCGGCACGCCGATCACGATGAGCGCGTCCGCCGCGGCGGCCCGCCGCAGCACGGCCGCGATATCGCCGTCGACGTCGAAACCGTCGGCCCGCGCGGCCCGCACGCCCGCCTCGGAACGGTTGTATCCCCAGGCCTCGTACCCGGCGTCGGTGGCGGCGCGCAGCACCGATCCGCCGATCAAACCCGCACCCAGCACGCAGACCGCCGATGTCTTCATCGGACCAGATTCGCATACGACTTCAACATTTCCGCTCAGGCGGACTACCGTTGCGGCCATGGCACAGCGCTCGAGCACCAACAGGGCGACGTCGGACGAATACGACGACGTAGAAGGCTTCGCCGTGGCGGTTGTCCACGAAGAAAGTAAATGGCGATGCAGCCCGCTCAGCCCAGCGGCTCTGACCAGTCTGACCGTGGCCGAGAACGAACTGCGCGAGCTGCGCAGCACGGGCGCGGTATTCGGACTGCTCGATGTGGACGATGAATTCTTCATCGTGTTGCGACCGGCTCCGACCGGAAGCCGACTGCTGCTCTCGGATGCGACGGCGGCCATCGACTACGACATCGCCGCGGAGGTTCTCGATGCGCTCAACGTCGAGATTCCGGATATCGACCCCGACGAACTCGACGATATCGAGCCCTGGGAGGAAGGCGATCTGGGCGTACTGGCCGATCTCGGCCTGCCCGAACCGGTACTCAGTGTGATCCTCGCCGAAACCGATCTCTACCCCGACGAGCAGCTCGGCATGATCGCCCAGCGGCTCGGTTTCGCCGATGAGCTCGCCGCGGTCCTGGACAAACTCCCGCGCTGATCCGGTGCTCTCCGACGAGGATCTGATCCGCGCGGCGCTGTCGGCGGCCGCGGCCGCCGACCCCCGCGACGTCCCCGTGGGCGCGGTGGTGTTCGACGCCTCCGGCCGGGAGTTGGCGCGCGCCGCCAACGCCCGCGAGGCCACCGGCGACCCCACCGCCCACGCGGAGGTCCTGGCCCTGCGCCGCGCGGCCCGGGTACACGGCGACGGCTGGCGTCTCGAGGGCGCGACGCTGGCGGTCACCCTGGAACCGTGCACCATGTGCGCGGGCGCTCTGACCCTGGCCCGCATCGACCGCCTGGTCTTCGGCGCCTGGGAACCCAAGACCGGCGCCGTCGGCTCCCTCTGGGACGTGGTCCGTGACCGACGTCTCAACCACCGCCCCCAGGTCCGCGGCGGAATCCTCGAATCCGACTGCGCCGCAACCCTCGACGCCTTCTTCCGCACCCACCGCCCCTGACCCCTCCCCACCCCGCCACCCAGCCGATTTTCAGATCCCAGGGTCCGTCCGGTAAAGTCACCACCGGTGGCGTGTCCGAGCGGCCTAAGGAGCACGCCTCGAAAGCGTGTGTGGGGTAACCCCCCACCGAGGGTTCAAATCCCTCCGCCACCGCCAAGAGCCCTTGGCCTGCTGTTGCAGGTCAGGGGCTTTTCTCATTGCTCTAGCAAGCCTGGCAAGACCGGGTTTCCCAACGAATTCCCAACATCAGGCCGCGTAGGCGGCGTGCATCGGCTCGGCGGCCAGGTCCGCGTACACCCGCAGCGTGATCGCCGGATCCTTGTGGCCGAGCATTCGCGCCAGCGCCAGCACATTCACGCCCGCTGAGACGGCCAAGCCCGCACAGCTGTGCCGAAGATCGTGCGGAGTGATCTCCTGGACCTTCACCTGGCAAGAACTTCTCGGCATCGTCCGGATGCCGCAACACATTCGAAGCACCACCCCTGAGGAGCGAAGTTTCCCGACTGCCGCCGAAGAGCCAGGGGCAGGGTGCGGTTTCTGGCTACGAGTGGGCCACCAGCGACGATCGGATGCGTCGTAGAGTCGCCCGTGCCTCGCTGGTCGGTTCCCCGCAGACCGGCCTTGTCGTGCGGCACTCGCTGAATCCGGTGTGGCAACCGATGGTGCTCGGCCGACCGCATGGCGTCGATGAATGCGTCTGTTGCGGCGTCGGTCTCGTTGATCGCCGCAAGCACTTCGCCGGCTGTGACGCGTTCGATCATTCGCCACTGTGGAGCGGAAGGGGTCCCGGCGGGGATGCCCGCGAGTCGACCCGCTTCGGCTGTCCGACCTGTTCCCAGCAAGCCTCGTATCTCGATTCCATGCCGTGTGAACGGCTGAAACAGCAAGCCGCTGTGTGTATTTCGCTCCAGCAAGTGTCTGTACTCTCAGCCTGAATCCGCACGAAGAGTTCGCTATCCCATCAGGTTTCGAGGCGCCGGCCACGGTGGGGCCGGACCATGAATGTTTCGACCGTTCGAGTGCCCATCCGCTTCGAGAATGGGCTCGGACGATCCGAACGACTATCCCTATTACGACCACTGCGCTTTCGATCCGGGTCCGCTCATGGCAGAGCAGGCGCACCGGTTGTTGCAGATTCACCTGCACAACGACTCGGTGCGGTGCAGACAGAAGCGTGCGGCGCTGAACACCCTGGAGGCTGCCGGGCGCTTGCATCGGGCAAGGCGATCGGTGGCCGCATCATGAGCGAGGCGCGGCGGCTTCCCCGGCGCGGCAAGCTCGATGCCCGGCAACTCGCAGAGGCCGAAGCTATCTTGCGGGAGGCCAGCAGAGCGGATCTGGAAACTCTGTCGCGTGTGGCTGCCGCACTACGCGAGCAGACGGGTCAGCCTCGTCGCCGAGCCGAGATCGACGGCGTGGTCGCCCGGTACTGGGCAGCGCACCCGGAGCGTCGAGGAGAGGGTTGGGCCAGCCCGGACAGCTCGGCTCGAGAGCCGCGCTGAAACCCCACGTGGCCTGCGGTTTTCGTGGCGCTTCGCCCCCTGATTCTCCTTGCATCACAAATTCCCTCGTAGGTCCTGCTCTCGCTCGATCGCCTGGAACAACGCCGCAAAGTTTCCTACTCCGAACCCCTGCGACCCATGGCGCTCGATCAGTTCGAAGAATCCGGTGGGCCGGTCTTGGGGAGGGCGGGTGAGGATTTGGAGGAGGTGGCCGTGTTCGTCTCGGTCTACCAGAGCGCCTCGCCGGGCCAGTTCGGGGATGGGCGTGGTGATGGGGCCCAGACGGTCGGAAAGGCGCGGGTCCTCGTAGTAGGTGTGCGGGGTCGGAAGGAATTCGACGCCGCGGGTGCGCATGGCGTCGATTGCGGTCAGGATGTCGTCGGTGGCGAGGGCGACGTGCTGGACACCAGGGCTGCCGTGGAACCGGAGGAATTCGTCGACCTGACTGTCGCGGACGGATTCGGCCGGTTCGACCACCGGGAATTTCACCCGTTGTCGCGGGTCGGCGACCACCCGGGAGCGTAGGGCCGAATATTTGGTGGAGATTTCTCCGTCCACGAATTCCGCCATCGTGGCGAAGCCGAAAATGCGCTGGTAGAAATCCACCCATTCATCCATCCGGCCCGCTTCCACGGCCGCGACACAGTGATCGACGGCGTGGAAGTAGGGGGCGGGGGCGCCCGACATGGCGAATCTCCTCGCCGAGTAGCCGGGCAGATGGACGCCGCGGTAGCGGGACCGGTCGACGAATGTATGCCGGACCTGCCCGTAGGCCGCGATCGACGCGAGCAGCACCGAACCGTCCCGGTCGCTCGTCCGATGCGGTTCGACCAGACCGCGTGCGCCTCGAGCCAGCGCATGCTCGTAGGCGGCACCGACATCGGTCACCTCCAGACCGACGTCGATCACGCCGTCGCCGTGGTGATGAACGTACTCACCCAATTCCGTCCCGGGCCGGGCGGCGCCGGTGACCACGAAACGTGCCGCGCCCGAACGTAATACATACGAGCACTCGTCCGGACTGCCCGTCTCCGGGCCCCGATAGGCGACCGGATTCATCCCGAAGGCGGTGGCGAAGAAATGCGCGGACTGGAACGCGTTGCCCACCGCGAACACGATTGCGTCGAAACCGCGTACATCGAACGGATTTCTCGGTCTCGTTGCCGCGGCGGCCGGGGACGGGCTGCTCATGCCCCGACGAGCAGATCGGCGATCGGGTCCTCGGCGGGGCTGGTGTAGTACCGGCAGATCACCTCGGCCCATTCCGTCGCGGTGATCGCACCGGTTCCCGAGGTGTCGAGCTTGGCGAACATCGCGGCGGCGTTATCGGCGTCGAAACCGATCAATCGCATGTAGGCGGCGTATTCGGCGCGGTCGATCAAACCGTCGTCGTTGCGATCGCAGATCGCGGCCATCGCCTCGGCATACGGTCGCAGATAGGCCATGTTCGCCGCGGGATCGGTGACTGCGGCGAGGTATTCGTCGATATCCACCACTCCGTCGCCGTTGTTATCGGCATGGGCCGACAGGCCCTGCCAATAGCCCTGATGCGACTCCCGCACGGCCCGCGCCTTGGCCGAGGTTGGCGGCTCGCCCAAGCCGGTGATGATTCGCTCGGCCAGCATATGGAAATCCGATTCCTCCAGCACCCCGTTGTGATTGGCGTCCAGCATGTCGAAGCGGGTGCGGATCCTGCTCGAAAGGGCATCGCTCACAGCGTTATCGCTCATGCTTCCGATCACCTTCCCTGAGTGGAGTGAAGCGGACCACAGCGAAGTCCATCATATAGAACCGACCGGTTGTTAGTCTCGGCATTGCTGTCCGGCCACCTCGCGCACAGTGTCGGCGATGGCCCGGAAATCCTTACGGAGCAGGGCTCCGTGATTGCTGGGCACCTTCGCGGCGATCCGAATGCGAGGATTGCGCGCCACCACGGCGTCGAGCCCGGCGCGGATTCGCTCCTGCTCATCGCCACGGCTTCCGAACGACGTCCCAGAGGCGACGACATAGCGCACCGGGACGGCGATGCGGTCCAGCACCGCGCCCAGTTCGCGCTCGCGGGAGAGTTTGCCCAGTTCGATATTGCTCTCGGCCTGCTGCGTGGCGCTCATGCGCGGGGTCAGACCGGTCGGGCGCAGCAGTGGCATGAACCAGTTGAGCCGTTTGAACAGCTTGCGGATGCGCTGTTCCATGGCCGCGTCCAGCCAGTCGAACGGGAAACCGCCGTCGACCAGGACCGCGCCCACAGTGCGATCGGGATTCCGCTCGGCCCAGTGGGCGGCGACGACCGCACCGTAGGACCAGCCCACAACCAGCGCCCGGTCCACGCCCCGGGCGGCGAGTACGGCATCCACGTCCCGCACGGCGGCCTCGAAGGAGTAGTCCGTCGAACGCCTCGACTTGCCGCGCGCCCGCTCGTCGTAGGTGATGTGCCGGAACTCGGAGCCGAGTTCGGCGCGGACCCTGCGCCAGTAGCCCTGGGTGGCGAACTGGCCGTTGAGGTAGATCACGGGCAGGCCGGAACCTCCGGTGTCGGTAACGGCCAGGGCCGTATCGTCGACCGGCACCATGCCGGTCCAGGCTGCGTTGGTCGAGCGAGCGTCGAACATGGTGGTACTCCTTGGGTTCGATCCGGGGTTCGGCGGATGGCCTGTGAATACAGTCGCCGTACCGGCTGACACGAACCTGACAGCGGCCTGATGCCCCGGCTTATATCGCGCTCGTCCGGGACGCGCGCAGCGAATCCGGTTGTGTGACAGCCACGTCAGCTGTCGCCCGGCAGCCGATGGGCAAGTGCCCCTCACCGGGTGGTCAGGTGAGGGGCACTTTCGCGGGGCCACGGGAGCGGCGATCGCTCGTACGCGGGAAATGGGCTGCGGGAGTAGGCGATCGGGCTCGGGCGTGGCCGTTGGTTCAGGCGACCTCGGAGCGGTGGTGCTCGGAGCGGTGGTGTTCGGTTAGTTCGGTGAAGATGCGCAGGCCCTCGGCTACCTTGCCGGAGAGGATGTTGAGCTGTTCGGGGCCGAGTGGGTCGCTGGTGGCCGCGGCCGAGGCGAGGCGGTCGCGGACCTGCTCCAGCCACAGTTGCGCGAACTGGATGTG
The DNA here is from genome assembly GCF_001613105.1 of Nocardia pseudobrasiliensis NBRC 108224. GTDB lineage: Bacteria > Actinomycetota > Actinomycetes > Mycobacteriales > Mycobacteriaceae > Nocardia > Nocardia pseudobrasiliensis. Next base: position 100,088 of record NZ_BDBS01000024.1, read on the forward strand.
GCGGTCGGGAGGCATGCACCGACAGTACCCGAATTCGAACATCAGTTCGAGTGTTCAGTGGTCGTGTCTTTCGGTGAGTTCGCCGGAGTAGAGGGCGCGCAGGCCCGCGGCGGCCAGGGCCGTGCAGTGATCGACGAGGCCGGACATGGGAAGGTCGAGGTGGCCGTCCTGTTTTTCGGTGATGACCTGCTGCAGCATGCCGACCACGGCATGGGAGTAGATCTCGATCGAGGCGTCGGGCGCGGCATCGGGCCGGGCGCGTCGGGCGGTCTCGGCGACCAGTTCGGCGAAGCGGCGCAACGATTCCCGCATACGGCCCTCGGCCTGGGCGGGTGCGGGTTCGGCGAAGACGATGCGCAGTTTGCGTCGATCGGCGGCCAGCGCCTCGAGGAAGGTGCCGATGCCCGCGCGCAGCTTCCGATCGCCCGCGGCGGGTTCGGCGGCGACGGCCGCGGCCACCGCGTCGAACAACTCACCCACTACCGCGTCGAAGACGGTGACGAACAGTTCCCTTGTGCCCGCGAATGATTCGTAGAAGTAGCGATCGGTGAGTCCGGCCTCCCGGCAGACATCCTTGACGCCGGTATTGAGCACGCCCCGGGCGCCGAACAGCTCATAGCCCGCCCGCAGCAACTGCTCGCGCCGCGCCGCCACCCGCAACTCGGCATCGATACCGCCGTAGCGCCGCCTGGGTCGACGCCGGGGCGAGTCCTCGGCGGGTTCGGGCACCCGGAACTCCTTCCCTGTGGATTCTCCTCGCCATTATCCAGCGAGCGACCGCATACCTCTGGTAAATATGACTATCGTAATCGTCAGATTTGAAGCAAGGCGGGTCGGGGTGACGAAAGAGCTTGGGGGACAGCCGCTGTCGCGGCGAACACTGCTACGCGGCGCGGCCGCCGCGGGTGCGATCGGATTGACCGGCGGCACGACCGCGCAGGCCACACCGCTTGCGGGCGGCCGTCGGCGCAACGGCCCGGCGCGCAATCGGGTCGCGGTGCTGGGTGCGGGCATCGGCGGGCTCACCGCCGCGCACGAACTGGCCGAACGAGGTTTCGAGGTCACGGTTTTCGATCGCAAGGAACTCGGCGGCAAATCCCGAACCATCGGAGTGCCGGGCAGCGCCGCCGGTGGCCGCGCGGCGCTCCCGGGCGAGCACGGCGCCCGCGGCTTCACCTCGTTCTATCACCACGTGCACGACACCATGCATCGAATTCCGGTGCCGGGCAACGCCAACGGCGTCTACGACAATCTGGTGCCGTTCTCGGTCGGCGATCCGCGCTATCCCCGCACGGACAATCTGCCCGACGGCTTCCCGCTCATGTTCGGCTTCTACTTCGACCCCAGGGAACTGCTCACCCCGCAGGGCTGGCAGCGCGTGCTGGTGGAGATGTTCACCAGGGGCCGCGCGATACCGGTGCCCGAGGCGATATATCTGGCGAGCCGCCTGGTCGCCTATCTGACCTCCTGCGAGGAGCGTCGCTTCGGTCAGTGGGAAAACGTCGCGTGGTGGGATTTCGTCGGCGCCGCAACGCGTTCCGCGGAGTACCGCAGCCTCGCCGCGACCGGTCTGACCCGGGCGCTGGTCGCCGCGAAGGAGACCGTCGCCAGCGTCCGCTCGATCGGCAATATGGCCGAGGCCTTCCTGATCGCACTGCTCGCCGAGGCCACCGGCGGGCCCAAGGTGTATGAGGTGCTCAACGGACCCACCAACGAGGTGTGGCTCGATCCGTGGATCGCACTGCTGCGTGGCCTGGGTGTGGAATTCCACACCGGCCACGAGGTCCAGGGTTTCGACCTCGACGGCGGCAGCGTCGCGGGCGTGCGCATCCGGCAGCCCAGCGGCGCGGTCGCGCGCGTCGAGGCCGACTGGTACGTGTGCGCGGTGCCGACCGATCGCGCCCGCGCGCTCTGGTCGGCGGAGATGCGGCAGCTGGATCCCGCGCTGGCCGCGATGGACGGGCTGTTCGTGGACTGGATGAACGGCCTGCAGATGTTCGTCACCCAGCCGCTGAACCTCGGCCACGGTTACAACATCTACCTCGATTCGCCCTGGCGGCTGACCTCCTATACGCAGAAGGCGTTCTGGCCCGGCGATTACGCGGCCAAGTACGGCGACGGCACGATCGTGGACGGCCTGACCATCGATATCGCCGACTGGGACACTCCGGGCGCCCTGTTCGGCAAACCCGCGAAACTGTGTACCCGCGAGGAGATCTACCGCGAGACCTGGGCCCAGCTGACCGCCGCGCTCAACGACGACGGCGCGGTACAACTGCCCGACGGCATCGTGGCCGATTGGATGCTCGATCCCGGCATCACCTGGTCCGGCGACGCGAATCACAACGACGAACCGCTGCTGGTCAACACCATCGGTTCCTGGCAGAAGCGGCCGACCGCGACCACCGCGATCCCGAATCTGTTCCTGGCCGCGGACTATGTGCGCACCGATTTCGACCTGGCCACCATGGAGGGCGCGAACGAGGCCGCGCGGCACGCGGTGAACGCGATTCTGGACTCCTCGGGTTCACCGGCCCCGCGCGCCCGGCTGTTCACCCGGGAGACGATCGCCGCTCTGGATCCGTTGCGCCAGGCCGATGCCGCCCGCTACCGGGCCGGTCAGCCGAATCTGTTCGATATCGGGTGACCTGCTGCCGGACGGAAAGATTCCAGGACTAGCGTGGGGTGGGTGGAACTACGGATCTTCACCGAACCCCAGCAAGGCGCAGATTACGACGACCTCCTGCGGGTCGCGAAGACGACCGAGGACGCGGGCTACGACGCGTTCTTCCGCTCCGACCACTATCTGAAGATGGGCGGGGTCTCCGGACTGCCCGGCCCGACCGACGCCTGGATCACCCTGGGCGCGCTGGCCCGCGAGACCTCTCGGATCCGGCTTGGCACCCTGGTCACCGCCGCCACCTTCCGACATCCGGCGGTCACGGCCATCTCGGTGGCCCAGGTCGACCAGATGTCCGGCGGCCGAGTCGATTTCGGCTTCGGTTCGGGATGGTTCGCCGATGAGCACACCGCCTTCGGCATTCCGCTCTACGAGGTGAAGGAGCGGTTCGACCGCTACGCCGAACAGCTGGAGATCATCACCGGTCTGTGGGAGACGCCCGCGGAGCAGACATTCTCCTACCGCGGCAAGCATTTCCAGCTGGTCGACGCGCCCGGACTGCCCAAGCCCGCGCAGCGCCCGCGCCCGCCGGTGATCATCGGCGGCGGCGGTAAGAAGCGCACGCCCGAGCTGGCCGCCCGCTTCGCGCAGGAGTTCAACCTGCCCTTCGCCGATTCCGCCACCGCCGCAGCGCAATTCGATCGGGTTGCCGACGCCGCCCGGGCGATCGGCCGCGATCCGGGCGAGATCGTCCGGTCGGCCGCGCAGGTGCTGTGCGTGGGTCGCGACGATGCCGAGGTGGCTCGCCGCGCCGCGGTCATCGGCCGCGAGGTCGAGGAACTGAAGGGCAACGGCCTGGCCGGTACGCCGGGCGAGGTCGTGGAGAAGATCGAGCGCTACCGAGAGGCGACAGGCATCACCCGCCTGTATCTGCAGGTGCTGGATCTCGCCGATCTCGATCACCTGGAACTGGTCGCCGCGGAGGTCGCGCCGAAGCTGGGCTGAGGAATGCGCTCGGCCCCGCAGTCGAAACGGCTGCGGGGCCGAGCCTTTCACATCTCAGCCGATCGAAACGGGTTCCTTGCTGCGCGGTTCGCGCAACTCGTGCAGCCGCGCGCCCTCCACATCGATATCCGGCACGATCCTGCTCAACCAGCCCGGTATCCACCACGCCGCCCGTCCCATCAGCACCAGCAGCGACGGGATCAGGATCATGCGGACCAGGAAGGCGTCGAACAGCACTCCGACCGCGAGCGCGAAACCCATGGACTTGGCCGTGACATCGGATTCCAGCAGGAACGAGCCGAACACCGAGATCATGATGATCGCGGCGGAGGTGACCACGCGCACGCCGTGGTGATAGCCCTTGATCATCGCCTGGGTCGGCGGTTGGCCGTGGACGTACTCCTCGCGCATGCGGGTCACCAGGAAGACCTGGTAGTCCATGGCCAGGCCGAAGACCAAGCCGATCAACATGATCGGCAGGAAGCTCACGATCGGGCGCGGTTCGTCGATCAAGCCGAAGGCGCCCTCCTGGAAGATCAGCACGGTCGCGCCGAAGGTCGCGGCCATCGACAGCAGAAAGCCCAGCGCCGCGGTCAACGGCACCAGCACCGACCGGAACACCGCGATCAGCAACAGGAACGCCGCACCGGCGACGATCGCCAGATACGGCACGATCTTACTCAGCAGCGCGTGATCGACATCGGCGTAGATCGCGGTGAGACCCGTTATGCCGTAACTGATTCCGAACTGCGACCGCAGTCCGGCCTCGGCGTCGCGGGCATCGCGCACCAGATCCTTGGTGTCCTGATTGTTGGGGCCGGTCTTGGGCACCGCCATCAGCAGCGCGCCCTCGCCGTCCTGGCTGAACTGCGGTTCGGTCACGTAGTCCATATCCGAATATCCGGCGAGCTTGTCGCGCAGGGCGTTCACCGCCGCCTGTCGCTGCGCCGGATCGACCTTCGTCAGATCGGCGACCACCTGCAGCTTGCCGTTGGCGCCCTCGCCGAAGCCCGCGGTCTGCAGATCGTAGGCCTTGCGAATCGTGCTGGTCTTGGGCTGGCTGTCGTCGCCGGGCAGGCCCAGTTGCAGATGCAGCGCGGGCGCGGCGAGCAGTCCGAGGACCACGATGGCCAGGACGAGGGTCAGCCAGGGCGCGCGCCCGATCACGCGGGCGACCCGCTCACCGTTGGTCATCGTCGAATCGTCCTCGGGATCGTGCTGGGCGATCACGGGCAGTTTCGGTTTGAACAGGAAGCGGCCGAACGCGCCCAGCAGTGCGGGCATCAGTGTGATCGCCGTCAGCACCGCGAACGCCGCCGCGATCGCGCCGCCCAGGCCCATGAAGGTGAGGAAGCGAATGTTCACGATTGCCAGTCCCACCAGTGCGATGATCACCGTGGCTCCCGCGAACACCACGGCCGAACCGGCGGTCCCCAGCGCGGTGCCCGCGGCCTCCTCGCCCGAATCATGAACGGCCAGTTCGTGTTTGTAGCGCGAGACGATGAACAGCGCGTAGTCGATGGACAGCGCGATACCGATCATCGACGCGAGGAAGGTGGTGAAGCTGGGCACCGACAGGAACGAGGTGCCCAGGAAGATCACCGACATGGCCGCGCCCAGCCCGACCAGTGCGGTGATGATGGGCACGAACGCGGCCACGATCGCGCCGAAGGCCACGATCATGACCACCAGCGCGACCGCCATGCCGATCAGTTCGGCCTTACCGCTGGGCTGCTGCTGTTCCATGGCGATGGTGCCGCTGAGTTCCACCGTCAGGCCCGCGCGCCGGGCATCGTCGGCGACATCGTAGGCGGCCTTGCGATTGTCGGCGGTGACGTCGGTGACCGCCTTGATGTTGAACGGAACGCTCAGCACCGCAACCGCATCCGGGTCGGTCTTGTTCAGCACGTTCAGCGGCGCGCTGCTGCATTTGGAGAGGTAGGCGGCCGTCGTGCGGTCACCGGTGAGACAGCCCAGCTGTTCGGCGGCGGCCACCGGGTCGGCCAGCGGCTTCGAATGATCCACGATCGCCAGGCCGCCGAGTTTGCCGATCAGTCCGTCGATGGCCGCGCGAGCCTCCGGCTGGGTCAGTTTCTGCCCGGCCGGCGCGGCGATCACGTAGGTGCCGGTGACCGCGCCGAACTCCAGCGACTTCGACATACCGGGGAAATGCCGGTCGAGGATGTCGGTGGCCCGCTCCGAGGGGAGATTGGGCATGGTGAAGTCGTTGTTCATCGGCTTCTGCAGCTTCGCCCCCAATCCGCCCAGGATCAGGAACAGCAGCACCCAGACGGGCAGCACGATCCATTTGCGGCGAAACGCGAACTTGCCCCACCGGTACAGATAGACGGACACGGCGTCTCCTAGCGGTCGCGGATTCGAGCCTGGAGAACAACACGTCCGAGTCTGCTGTCAAGTAGCCACAAGATCAAGAGACAACGCGAAAGGCCGGGCCCCGACCTTGGGGCCCGGCCTTTGAACTCGACGGGTATCAGCCGACCGCGACCGGCTCCCGCTTCTCGGCATCTTCGCGGGCGCGTTGCTGGAGCTCGCGCAACTTACTGCCCTCGACATCGATATCGGGCAGGATCCGGTCCAGCCACTTCGGAATCCACCACGACCACTTACCCATCAGCACCAGCAGCGACGGGATCAGCACCATCCGGACCACGAACGCGTCCAACAGCACGCCGGCCGCCAGGGCGAAGCCCATCGACTTGGCGGTCACATCGGATTCCAGGATGAATCCGCCGAAGACCGAGATCATGATGATCGCGGCCGAGGTGACCACCCGCGCACCGTGGTGATATCCGGTGACCACGGCCTCCTTCGGCGATTTGCCGTGCATGTACTCCTCGCGCATGCGGGTCACCAGGAAGACCTGGTAGTCCATGGCCAGGCCGAAGACCAAGCCGATCAACATGATCGGCAGGAAGCTGACCAGCGGATGCGGATCCTCGATCAGGCCCAGCTTGCCCTGCTGGAAGATCAGCACGGTCGCGCCGAAGGTCGCGGCCATCGACAGCAGGAAGCCCAGCGCCGCGGTCAACGGCACCAGAATCGAGCGGAACACCAGGACCAGAAGGATGAACGCGGCCGCCGCCACGATCGCCATATACGGGGCGATCTTGCTCAGCAGCGCGTTGGACACATCGGCGTAGATGGCCGTGGTGCCGGTGATGCCGTATTCCATGCCGAATTTGGCCTTGAACTCGCCCTCGGCATCGCGGGCGTCGCGCACCAGGTCCTGCGTCGCGGTGTTGTTCGGGCCCGACTTCGGCACGGCCATCAACTGCGCGCCGGTGCTGTCGGCGTAATCGTTGACCATGGTCTTCGGATCGATGACCCGGTTGGTCTTGGCCGCGGTGACATAGTCCATACCGTCGTAGGAGCCCAACCGCTCGCGCAGCGCGTCGACCGCCGCCTGCCGTTGCGCCGGAACGACATTGGTCAGATCCGCGACCACGGTCAGAATGCCGTTGCTGCCCTCGCCGAAGCCCGCGGTGCGCAGGTCGTAGGCCTTGCGGACGGTGGAGGTCTTGGGCTGGCTGTCGTCGCCGGGCAGGCCCAGGCTCAACTTCGCCGCGGGCGCGGCCAGCAGGCCGAGCACCACGATGCTCAGGATCAGCGTCACCGCTGGGAACCGGCCGATCAGACGGCCGAAGCGCATACCGTTGGTGACCGACTTCTCGTCCTCGGGGTCGTGCTTGGCGACCAGCGGGAGTTTCGGCTTGAACAGGTATTTGCCGAACGCGCCCATCAGCGCGGGCAGCAGTGTCAGCGCGACCAGGATGGCGAAGGCCGCGGCGATCGCGCCGCCCAGACCCATCCAGGTGAGGAAGCTGATCCGCACGATGCTCAGCCCGCACAGCGCGATGATCACGGTCATACCCGCGAACACCACCGCCGAACCCGCGGTGCCGATCGCGATGCCCGCGGCCTCCTCCGGCGAATCCTGTACGGCCAGTTCGTGTTTGTATCGCGAGACGATGAACAGCGCGTAGTCGATGGACAGTGCGATACCGATCATCGAGGCCAGGATCATGGTGAAACTCGGGATATCGATCGCCGAGGTGCCCATCATGATCAGCGCCGACGCCGAGCCGACGCCGACGATGCCGGTGAGAATCGGTACGAACGCGGCGATCAGCGCGCCGAAGGCCACCATCATCACGATGAAGGCCACGACATAGCCGATCATCTCGGCCTTACCGCTCGAGGCCATCTGCTTCATCGCGATGGTGCCGCTCATCTCGACCGTGAGACCGGCGGAGCGGGCGTCGTTCGCGACGTCGTAGGCCGCGTCGCGCTGCGCGTCGGTGACATCGGTGAATTTCGCGATCTTGAACGGCACCTGGATGAAGGCCACGGTGTCGGCCTCGGCCGTGCCCTTACCCAGCACGTTCAGCGGCGCGAGGCTGCAGCGCGAGGGGAATTCGGGATCGTTGCGATCGGCGCTGACGCAGCCCATGGCCGCGGCCGCGTCGATCGGATTCACCACCACGCCGCCCGGTTGCCCGGCGGGCTTCTTGCTCTGATCGACGATGTCGAGTGCGTTGAGCTTCTGCACCAGCGCCTCGACCGCGGCCCGGTCGGCCGGATCGGTGAGCTTCTGCCCGGCCGGTGCGCCGATCACGTAGGTGCCGGTCACGGCGTCGAATTTGAATGCCGCCGAGGCTCCGGGGAACTGCTTGTCCAGAATGTCGGTGGCCCGCTGCGACGGCAGATTCGGCATCGAGAAGTCGTCGGTGGTCGGCTTCTTCAGCCCGACGCCCAGGCCGCCCAGGACCAGAAACGCGAGCAGCCAGACGGGCAGCACAATCCATTTTCGGCGGAAGGCGAATTTGCCCCACCGGTAGAGGTATACGGACACGGGGAAATCTCCTGCCTCCAATAACGCCTTCTGCCTACCGTGCGGTAGGTAGACTACCGACCGGTAAGCGGAGGAACAACCTCTGTTCTCGGGTCGCCGCAGCTTCCGGGGCAGGGTGATGAGAGGATCGTCGAATGAGTGTCCGAAGTACTTCCGGAACCGTTACCGCAGGTGGGGGGACCAAGGATGCGATTCGCGAAGCCGCGGTGAAGTTGTTTTCGCATAAGGGCTTCGATCAGACGAGCCTGCGTGAGGTCGCGGATGCGGTGGGAATCACAAAAGCATCGCTCTACTATCACTACGCCTCGAAGCTGGATCTGCTGCTGGCGATCATCGAGCCGATCTTCGACGATCTGAAGGCCGCGGTCGACGCGGCCGAGCTGACCCCGCACGGTCCCGAGGGTGTGCGCGAGGTGCTCACCCGGCAGATTCACACGCTGCTGCGGCATCGCACCGCGGGCGCGATGTGCATGCGCGATTCGGTCGCGATCGTCAACGCCATCGGCAATCGCTTTCCGGACATGGTCGATATGCATCGGCGGCTGTGCGGCTGGGTCGCCGGGCCGAACGCCTCCGACGAGGCGCTGCTGCGCGCGAGCGCCGCGCTCGAGGTGCTGGGCGGGGTGCTGTGGTCGAAGGAATTGGTGCCCAGTGCCGGTGACGAGTTGATCGAGCGGGTGCTGCTGGATTCCGCGCTCGGGGTGCTGGCCCTCGGCAACGAGGTCGGGAGCGCGCGTGCACATCTCGGCTAGGGTCGATTACGCGGTACGGATCCTGCTGGAAATCGCCCGGGCGCAGCCGGATTCGGTCAAGGCCGATGTCATCGCGACCGCCCAGGCCATACCGCCCAAAATTCTCGAATCCGCCGCGGCCGAATTGCGCCGCGCCGGTTTGGTGACCAGTCGCCGCGGCCCGGACGGCGGCTATCGGCTGGCGCGCCCGGCGGCCGATATCAGCGTCGCGGATGTGATTCGCGCGGTGGAGGGTCCGCTGGCCTCGGTGCGCGGGCGGCGTCCGGAGGATGTGACCTATTCCGGGGCGGCCGAACCGCTGCAGCGGGTGTGGATCGCGTTGCGGGTCAATATTCGCGCGGTGCTCGAACAGGTATCGATCGCCGATATCGCCTGGGACAAACTGCCGGATTTCGTGGCCGAACTGACCGGCAATCCGGACGCCTGGACGCGTCGGGCGGTGCCGGACGGCTCCTGACCTCGACAGGCCGGTCGGATTTATTGGCGGCGTGGGTCACATTTTGCCGGTAACCTGCACCCATATGTTGATCGGACTGTTGCGCGCCTATCTCGCCCCCTATCGCATTCAGCTGGCGGGCGTCGTTGTGCTGCAGCTGATCTCGGTCATCGCGATGCTGTATCTGCCGAGCCTGAATGCCGACATCATCGATAACGGCGTGACCAAGGGCGATATCGACTACATCTGGTCCACCGGCGGCTGGATGCTGCTGGTCTCGGGTGTGCAGATACTCGCCTCGTCGGTATCGGTCTACTTCGGCGCGCAGGCGGCCATGTCGGCCGGGCGCGATATCCGCGCCGCGCTGCTGCACCGGGTCGGCACCTTCTCCGCCCGCGAGGTCGGCATTTTCGGCGCGCCCTCGCTGATCACCCGCAACACCAACGACGTTCAGCAGGTGCAGCTGCTCGTGGTGCTGAGCGTGACAATCCTGGTGATGGCGCCGATCATGTGCGTCGGCGGCATCATCATGGCGGTGCGGCAGGATGCGGGACTGTCCTGGATCCTGCTGGTCGCCGTGCCCGCGCTGGCGTTGACCATGGGCCTGATCATCACCCGAATGGTGCCCGGTTTCCGGCGCGTACAGGATCGCATCGACGCGGTGAATCGGGTGCTGCGCGAACAGATCACGGGCATCCGCGTGGTGCGGGCCTTCGTCCGGGAGCGTCAGGAGGCCGGGCGTTTCGGCGTCGCCAACACCGATCTCACCGAGGCGTCGCTGTACGTCGGGCGGCTGAGTGCGCTGATGTTCCCGGCCGTCATGCTGATCAGCAATCTGACCACGGTCGCGGTGATCTGGTTCGGCGGGCGCGCGATCGACGCGGGCGATATGCAGATCGGTTCGCTCACGGCGCTGCTGTCCTACATCCTGCAGATCCTGATGGCCGTGATGATGGCCTCCTTCCTGGCCATGCTCGCGCCGCGCGCGGCGGTCTCGGCCGAGCGGATCGGCGCGGTGCTCGAGACCGAATCCTCGGTCGTGCCACCCGCCTCGCCGCAGCCGTTCACGACCGATCCGGGAACCGTGGATGTGGCCTTCGCGGAATTCAAGTTCCCGGGCGCGGAGAAGCCGGTGCTGCGCGGCATCCGATTCCGCACCGAACCCGGCACGACGACCGCGATCGTCGGCGCGACCGGATCGGGTAAGACCACGCTGATCAACCTCATTCCGCGGCTGATAGACGTCACCGACGGCGCGATATACGTCGGCGGAACCGATGTGCGCCACCTGGATCCGGATCTGCTGCGCGCGCAGATCGGACTGGTGCCGCAGAAGGCCTATCTGTTCTCCGGCACCATCGCCTCCAATCTGCGCTACGGCGATCCGGAGGCCACCGACGAACAGCTGTGGCGCTGCCTCGAGATCGCGCAGGCCGCCGATTTCGTTCGCGATATGCCCGACGGTCTGGAAACCGAAGTGGCGCAAGGGGGTACGACGGTGTCCGGTGGCCAGCGGCAACGCCTGGCGATCGCGCGGGCGCTGGTGCGCCGGCCGAAGATCTATCTGTTCGACGACTGTTTCTCCGCCCTCGACGTCGCCACCGACGCGCGCGTGCGCGAGGCGCTGCGGCCCGAAACCGGCGACGCGTCGGTCATCACCGTCGCACAACGGATTTCGACGATTCGCGACGCCGATCAGATCGTGGTGCTCGAGGACGGCGAGATGGTCGGACTGGGCGCTCACGACCAACTGCTGCGCGACTGCGCGGAATATCGCGAGATCGTGGAATCGCAGTTCAGTCCCGAGGAGGCGGCCCGATGAGGCCCGGCGCACCGCCCCCGGGCGCCCCGGGCACCCGGGCCAAATCGTTCGGCCCGTCGCTGAGGCGGCTGCTGCGCCGATTGGCGCCCGAAAGGGCCTATCTCGCGGCGATTCTCGTGCTCGCCACCGCCTCGGTGGTGTTTACCGTGCTCGGTCCGCAGATCCTGGGCAAGGCGACCAATCTGATCTTCGACGGCGTCGTCGGCAAGCAGCTGCCCGCGGGGCTGTCCAAGGAGCAGGCGGTCGCGGCGATGCGGGCGCAGGGACAGGACCGGCTGGCCGACATGCTCGGCGGCATGCATGTGATTCCCGGTGTGGGCGTGGACTTCTCGGCCGTCGGCCGGGTCCTGGTCCTGGCGCTGGCGCTGTATGTGGCCTCGGCGCTGTGCATGTGGCTGCAGGCGTATCTGCTGATCTCGGTCATCAACCGGGCGATGAAGCGGCTGCGCGCCGATATCGAGGACAAGATCCACCGGTTGCCGCTGCGCTACTTCGACTCCAACCCGCGCGGCGATGTGCTGTCCCGGGTCACCAACGATGTCGACAATGTGGCACAGAGCCTGCAGCAGACCGTGAGTCAGCTGGTCGTGCAGGTGCTGACGGTGATCGGCGTGCTGGTCATGATGTTCTGGATCTCCTGGCTGCTGGCGATCATCGCGCTGCTCACGGTTCCGGTGGTGGTGATCGTGACGGCCGTGATCGCCAAGCGCTCCAAACCGCATTTCGTGAATCAGTGGAAGTTCACCGGTCTGGTCAACGCCCAGGTCGAGGAGGCATACACCGGACACGAGGTGATCACCGCCTTCGGTCGCAACCGCGAGGTGGGTCAGGAGTTCGACGAGCGCAACGCCCAGCTCTACGAGTCCAGCTTCCGCGCGCAGTTCATCTCCGGCCTGATCATGCCGGTGATCATGTTCGTGGGAAATCTGAACTACGTGCTGGTCGCCGTGGTGGGCGGGCTGCGGGTGGCCTCGGGCAATCTGTCGCTGGGTGAGGTGCAGGCGTTCATCCAGTACTCGCGCCAGTTCACCCAGCCGCTCACCCAGATCGGGCAGATGATCAATCTGCTGCAGTCGGGTGTGGCCTCGGCCGAGCGGATCTTCGAAATCCTCGATGCCGAGGAGCAGGTGCCCGATCCCAAGCTCGAGGATTCCCGCTCGCTCGAGGGCGGCCGGGTCGAATTCGACGCGGTGTCGTTCCGCTACGAGCCGGATACGCCGGTGATCGAGGAATTGTCGCTGGTCGCCGAGCCCGGACATGTGGTGGCGGTCGTCGGTCCGACGGGCGCGGGCAAGACAACGCTGGTGAATCTGCTGGAGCGGTTCTACGAACTCGATTCCGGGACCATCACCATCGACGGCGTCGACATCACCACCATCACCCGCAATCGGCTGCGCTCGCATATCGGCATGGTGCTGCAGGACACCTGGCTGTTCGGCGGCACGATCCGCGACAACATCGCCTACGGCGATCCGACCGCGACCGAGGAGGAGATCCTCGACGCCGCGCGGGCCGCCTATGTCGACCGGTTCGTCCACGCGCTGCCGCACGGCTACGACACGGTCATCGACGAGGAGGGCGCGGGCGTCAGCGCGGGTGAGAAGCAGCTCATCACGATCGCCCGGGCGTTCTTGGCCAAACCGTCGATCCTGATCCTCGACGAGGCGACCAGTTCGGTCGACACCCGCACCGAACTGCTGGTCCAGCACGCGATGGCCGCCCTGCGCCGCGATCGCACGAGTTTCGTGATCGCCCACCGCCTCTCGACCATCCGCGACGCCGATCTGATCGTGGTCATGGAGTCCGGCCGCATCGTCGAAACCGGCACCCACGACCAACTCCTGGCCCGCCGCGGCGCCTACCAGCGTCTCTACAACGCTCAATTCGCGGGTGCGGCGGTGGACCAGGACCTGATCGACGAGGAACCGGTCGACGCGGTGTAGTCCCCGTGCGGCACTATTGCTGGGTGCCTGATCCAGCCTCGTTCTCATTCACCGTCAACACTCGTCTCGACGGGCGACACGGCCGGACAGGCGTAGTCTCCACCCCCCACGGCGAGATCCGTACCCCCGCCTTCATCCCCGTCGGCACCAAGGCCACGGTCAAGGCCGTACTCCCCGAGATGATGAAGGAATTGGGTTCCCAGGCCCTGCTGGCCAACGCCTACCACCTGTATCTGCAGCCGGGCCCGGATATCGTCGACGAGGCCGGGGGCCTGGGCAAATTCATGAACTGGCCCGGTCCGACCTTCACCGACAGCGGCGGCTTCCAGGTCATGTCGCTGGGCGTGGGCTTCAAGAAGGTGCTGGCCATGGAGGCCGTCGGCGTGCAGAGCGACGATGTGATCGCCAAGGGTAAGGAGCGCCTGGCCGTGGTCGACGACGACGGCGTGACCTTTCGCTCCCATCTGGACGGGTCCAAACACCGGTTCACCCCGGAGGTCTCGATGGGTATCCAGCATCAGCTCGGCGCGGATGTCATGTTCGCCTTCGACGAGCTGACCACCCTGCTCAATACCCGTGGCTACCAGGAGAAATCACTGCAGCGCACGCACGAGTGGGCGCAGCGCTGCATCGATGAGCACGAGCGGCTCACCGCCGAACGCACCCATCGGCCCTATCAGGCGCTGTTCGCGGTGATCCAGGGCGCGCAGTACGAGGACCTGCGCCGCAAGGCCTGTCGCGATCTCGACGCCATGCGCGGCATCGGCGGCACGGGATTCGACGGTTACGGCATCGGCGGCGCACTCGAGAAGCACAACCTCGGCACCATCGTCGGCTGGTGCTGTGACGAACTGCCCGAGGACAAACCGCGCCATCTGCTCGGCATCAGCGAACCCGAGGACATCTTCGTCGCCGTGGCCAACGGCGCGGACACTTTCGACTGCGTGAACCCCTCGAGAGTCGCCCGCAATGCCGCCATCTACATCCCCGAGGGCCGATTCAATATCAACACCAGCCGGTTCCGTCGCGACTTCACCCCCATTGACGAGAACTGCGACTGCTACACCTGCGCGCACTACACCCGCGCCTACATCCATCACCTGTTCAAGGCCAAGGAGATGTTGGCCTCGACCCTGTGCACCATTCACAACGAGCGGTTCACGGTGAAGTTGGTGGACGATATCCGCGCCAGCATCGATGACAACCGCTTCGACGAATTCGAGGCGGAGTTCTTCGGACGCTGGCGCGGTCGTCTGCGCTAACTGTAGATAGCGGGCTTGTCCAAAGGCGCGTAACTGGTTTCGCGCTTCTTCAAATACGCGATGCACCGATAGCTGATCGGCAGGATGAACACCTCGACCGAGGTTTTCCACACGAATCCCACGATCACGTAGTTGAAGAACGCGCCCCAGGTATTGATCCCGATGGCCGTGGCCGCGATCGAGCAGAACACCAGCGTGTCGCCGAACTCCCCGGCGACCGTCGAGCCGAGTAGTCGCGCCCACAGATGCTTCTCCTTGGTGCGCTCCTTGATCAGCACCAGCGTCATCGAATTCAGGAACTGGCCGATCACATAACCCGCGAGCCCGGCCGCCACCAATTGCGGCGTGGTGCCCACGACCGTGCGGAAGGCGTCCTGATTGTCGTAGAAATCGGCCGCGGGCAGTCCGATGGCGATCCAGAAGCAGACCACCATCAGCGCCAGCATGCCGAAGCCGTAGTAGATCGTGCGCCGGGCGGCCCGGAAGCCGTAGACCTCGCTGAGGATATCGCCGATGACGTAGGCGAGCGGGAACAGGAAGAACGCGGCGTCGGTCGTGATCGGCAGGAGCTCGATGGGCCCCAGCGACAGATGTTCGCCGCGAAAGAACTGCACCCCCTTGGTGGCGCAGATGTTGGAGATCATCAGGGTCGCCGTGAACAACGTCACGATCAGGGTGAACGGTCCCCCCGCGGCCCGCGCGAATGCTGCGTGTTCGGGCGCGGGGCGTCCAGACCCCTCGACTTCCGGGGATTGCTTGGTGTCACTCACGAGGTCTGGACGATACCGGCAGCCGCCCACTGTCGAATAGGCTGTGAGGATGACGAATCCCGGCGATTCCGACGAGTGGTGGAAGCAGTACGGTGGCGAGGGCGTGTCGTCGGAGTCCGGCGGCCATGCTTCGGTGCCGCCGCCGGCGCCGTCCGCACCGTCATCCGGCTACTCGTCCGCGCCGCACTACCAGGCGCAGCCGATGACCCCGCCGCCGCAGCAGCAGTATCCGGGTTATCCCCAGCAGCCGCCGGTCGCCCCGTACGGCCAGCCCGCCTACGGCTATCCCCAGGCGCCGGGCTACCAACCGTACGGCTATCCGCAGCAGCGCGGCACCAACGGTCTGGCCATCGGCGCGTTGATCGCCTCGCTGATCGGATTCGTCACCTGCGGATTGGGTTTCGTCGTCGGCCTCATCATGGGTCCGATCGCGCTGAACCAGATCAAGCAGACCGGTCAGGAGGGCCGCGGCCTGGCACTGGCCGGTATCTGGATCAGTGGTATCGCCCTGGTGCTCGGCGTGCTGTGGTTCGTCTTCATGTTCGCCTACAGCAGCACCACCTGACCGCACGACCGGAACGAAAAGGGGCGCACTCGGCAACCGAGTGCGCCCCTTCGTTTTTCGGGTCGATCAGCCCTTGACGACCTGGGTGCCGCCCGCGAACTTGTCGTGCCAGCCCTGGCCGTTGGGATCCTGCGAGATCGTCACGGCGATGTAGATGGCCAGCCCCAGCGACACCAGGCTGCCCAGGCACGGCACGATCTGAGCCGCGACCCACAGGTTGCGCTTGAGCGAGGTGGCCTGATCGAGCTGGCCACCACCCGGGGCCAGCACGCGCAGACCGAGGATCTTCTTACCCAGCGTCGCGCCCTGCGAGGTCTCCATGAGCACGAAGTAGGCCACGGTCGCGATGGTCGCGACGACGCCCTCGATGAGCTGCATACCGGTCCCGCGACCGAGGAAGAAGAAGACGATCCCGATCGGCACGTTCACGATCAGCCCGTCGATGAGGCGGGCCAGGAAGCGCATGCCCAGATCGCCGGGCACGGTCCCCGGCGGGAGGCCGGGCTGACCGTAGGGCTGCTGGCCGAAGTTCTGACCGCCCGGGTAGGGCTGCTGGCCGCCGAAGGGCTGCTGCCCGTAGGGATCCTGCTGACCGTACGGCTGCTGCTGCCCGTACGGCTGCTGCTGGCCGTACTGCGGCTGACCGCCCAGCTGACCGTACTGTCCGCCCGCGGGATCCTGCTGCCCGTAGGGCTGTTGGCCGCCGGGGTACTGCTGTTGGCCGTACGGCTGCTGGCCGTACGGCGGCTGGCCGGGCTGGCCGTATGGCTGCCCGCCCTGCGGACCGGGCTGGCCGTACGGCTGCCCGCCCTGCGGATACTGGTTGGGGTCGTACCCACCACTGGTCATCTAAAGTCCTCGTTGAAATGGTCGTAGGTTCGGCGACGACTGCGTACGTTACGGATTTCCGCTGTATTGCACCACGCCAAGGGGATCGAATGTCCACGGTTGCCTGGGCAACGATTCCGGATGGAATATGCCGAGTAGTTCTTCCGGTGAGTTCGCACTGTATCCGAGTGATCGTGCCAGCAACGCCATGACCTGCGTGGGAGTTTCGCCGAGCGCCCGGCGATCTGCCAGCGTCACCGCGCCGTCGCGCTTGGCCAGCCGCTTGCCCTCGTGATTGAGCACCAGTGGGACGTGGGCGTAGCGCGGCGCCGAAAGTCCCAGCAGGGTGGCCAGATACGCCTGTCGCGGGGTGGAGGGCAGCAGGTCGTCGCCCCGGACCACCTGATCGATGCCCTGGTCGGCGTCGTCGACCACGACCGCGAGGTTGTAGGCGGGCGTGCCGTCGCCGCGGCGCAGCACGAAATCGTCGACCAGGCCGCGATATCGGCCGTGCAATTCATCGGCGATCTCGAATTCGGTTATCGCCGAACGTAATCGGAGCGCGGCGGGACGACCCTCGGCGCGACGCGCGGCGCGCTCGGTATCGGTCAGCTCGCGGCAGGTGCCGGGATAGGCGCCCATCGGTCCGTGTGGTGCGCTCGCGGCCTGCTGGATTTCCCTTCGGGTGCAATAGCATTCGTAGGTCAGCCCGGCTTCGGTGAGTCGATCGATGGCCGCGTGGTGGCTATCGATGCGCTGTGACTGCCATACGACCGGACCGTCCCAATCCAGGCCCAGGTCGGCCAGATCGGCGAGTTGGCGCTCGGCCGCGCCCGGGCGCACACGATCGAGATCCTCCACGCGCACGACGAAGGCGCGTGCGGTGGACCGGGCGAACAGCCACGCCAGCAGTGCGGTCCGCAGATTGCCCAGGTGCAGATCGCCCGACGGACTGGGCGCGAAGCGGCCCGCGCCGATCATCGGCGGCTGGGCGACATCGCTGGACACATCCGCCCATGCTACCGATCGGCGTGTCTAGCCCCGTAGACGTGGACGCAGCCGATCCTCGTCGATCTCGCGTCCGGCGTCCAGATCCGCCAGCAGAGCCTCGGCGACGGCCACCAGACCTGGGACATCGATGTCGTAGGGCGCCGGATCCGCGGCCCGCAATCGCCCGACGGCCCGTTCCAGCAGCGTTCGCGCGCCCTTCGGATTTCCGCGCTGAATATGGGTGAGTCCGACCGCGTACTGGGCCAGACCCTGCCACAGCATTCGCTCGGCGAACGGTCCGTTCTTCCACGCCGCCTCGAGCACCTCGTGGGCGTGGAACGCGCGGCCGTCGTCGAGCAGTCGCTGGGCGTAGGCCAGCGTTTCCTCGGGCGGTAGGTCCAAATCGTCCGGAATCCGCTCGACGCCGACACTGCCCGGCGGCAGCGGGCGTCCCAGTCGGTCCCGGGGACGGGCATTCCGGGCACGTCCGACATCGTCTCGATCGCGTTCGACCACGTATTCCATCATCCACATCGGCGGGCCCGGTGTGAAATGCGTTGTGTTCGACATTCATACGACGGTGTGTAATATTTTCGAATTCTCCGGATTGCGACGCCATTGATACTTGTGGGTAGCAATACTTCCGCTATCAATTGTCCGTTTCGGTGCTGCTGTGATTTGCATGATTGAAGACGAAAACACAACAGCGCCGCATTGCGAAAACCTGCTAGGGTGCACATCGGGGGCAAACCCCCAAAGGTGCACTAAGTGGACGTGCACAGCGAATGCACAGTGCGCCGGAACCACAGGCGCATGGTGGGATTCGACGAGCGCTACAGAATCCCGTTGCCAGTACGAACGATGCCAGGAATTTTCGTTCTCGACGCAGCAAAGGAGCTAGTGCCGTGAAGGTTGATTACAGCGGTGCCCAGTGGCGGAAGAGTAGACACAGTGGTCCCGACGGAAACTGCGTAGAGGTGGCGTTTCTCGTGGACGGCAATGTCGGCGTGCGCGACACCAAGGACCGGGGTATTGGTCCGGTGTTGGCGTTCACTCCCGGCGAATGGGATGCATTCGTCGGTGGTGTGAGCGAGGGGGAGTTCCGGCGGGCCTGACAGGTCGGCTGTAGCTGGGCAAAACTGGCCCCGGGTCGAAACGACTCGGGGCCTTCGCAGTTCTGCCATCGAATCAACGGTTTTCCTGATGCTCCCGCAGCGCGGCCAGCTGCTGATGTTCGTGCTCGTGTTCGGCCGCCCGCAGTTGCGCCATCTCCTCCGGCGGATCCGCCCGCAGGAAGCTGCCGCTACCGGGTTTGCCGGACAGGCCGAGCCGGTTCATCTTCTTCGGCACCGCCGCGCCCTGGTACTCCAGCGGAATCGGATGGCCGTGCTCGTCGACCGGGCCCAGCGGCTGATGCAACTCGATGTACTCACCGTGCGGCAGCCGTCGGATGACGCCCGTCTCGATACCGTGCTCGAGGACCGCGCGGTCGCTGCGCTGCAGCGCCAGACACATCCGGTAGGCCACCGTGTAGGCCAGCGGCGGAGCCAGCAGCAGCGCGAGGCGGAAGAACCAGGTCGTCGCGTTCAGCGAGATATCGAATTTGAACGCGATGATGTCATTGACGCAGGCCAGCGTCAGCACCAAGTAGAACGCGATCGCCATCGCGCCGATCGCCGTGCGCACCGGCACATCTCGCGGCCGCTGCAACAGATTGTGGTGTGCGGAGTCCTTGGTGAGCCGCTTCTCGATCCACGGATAGGTGATCAGCACCGTGAACACCAGACCCATGATGAGCGCGGTCCAGAACGCGCCCGGCACCGTGTAGCGGCCCAGGTACAGCTCCCACGGCGGCATCAGGCGTTCCATGCCGTCGGCCCACATCATGTAGAAGTCCGGCTGCGAACCCGCGGAGACCTGAGAGGGGTTGTAGGGACCGAGATTCCAGATCGGATTGATCTGGAAGATGCCGCCCATGAGGGCGACCAGGCCCAGGGTGAACATGAAGAACGCGCCCTGATCGATCGCGAACACCGGAACGATCCGATCGCCGATCACATTGCGCTCGGTGCGCGCCGGACCGGGGAACTGGGTGTGCTTCTGGTACCAGACCAGCGCCACATGCGCCGCGATCAGGGCCAGCATGATGCCGGGGAACAGCAGCACATGCGCGATGAACAACCGCGGAATGATGATCGTGCCGGGGAAATCGCCGCCGAAGATCAGCCAGTGCAGCCAGGTTCCGACGATCGGAACGCCCATCGTGATGCCGCCGAAGGTCGCGCGCAGGCCGATACCCGAGAGCAGGTCGTCGGGCAGCGAGTAGCCGAAGAAGCCCTCGAACATCGCCAGAATCAGCAGCAGCGCACCGAGCACCCAGTTCGCCTCGCGCGGCTTGCGGAACGCGCCGGTGAAGAAGACGCGGAACAGATGGATGATGATCGAGGCCGCGAACAGCAGTGCGGCCCAATGGTGCACCTGCCGGATGAACAGGCCGCCGCGCACATTGAAGGTGATGTTCAGGGCCGATTCGTAGGCCCGGGACATGGTGACCCCGCGCAGCGGCTGATAGCTCCCGTTGTAGACCACCTCGGTCATGGAGGGGTCGAAGAACAGGGTCAGATAGACGCCCGACAGCAGCAGGATGATGAACGAGTACAGCGCGATCTCGCCCAGCAGGAACGACCAGTGCGTCGGGAAAACCTTGTTGATGGATCTCTTCAGGAATGCGGCGGCCTGATACCGCGAGTCGGCCGCATCGGCCTGCTCCGCGAGCCTGCGGCCGAGAACACCCTCTCCAACTGCCATGGCAGTCACCCCCAACCGGGTCGGTGATCGGTTGCTACTACTACAGACCGTAGCATTTCGGGCGGTGTGGATCGAGGGAATTGGCAAATTCCTGTCATGCCGTCTGTACCTTGTAAGTCGTTGTCCCACTTCGACGGATAGGGTCGTCGGGTGCCCGAGCTGACGCCGCAGGATGCGACAAGATACTGGCTGTCCCGCCGCACGGGCACCGATCTGTTCCTGCTCTACGGCTTCGACGAGCCCGCCCGCTCCCCCGCCGAGCTGCAGGCGCTGCTGACGCGGCGCGCCGCCGAAATTCCCGACCTGCGGCTGCGCGTGCGCGAGCGCCGCTTCGCCTACCCCGCCTGGACGCCCTGCGGGATCGCCGACGATCAGATCGTGGTGCACGCTCTGCCGGAACCCGATTGGGCGAATCTGGTTGCCGCACTGGAGAAACTGGCCGGTGAGCGGCTGCACGCGGGGGAGCGCGCCTGGCGGCTGCACCTGTATCGCGGAGTCCGCGGCGGCCCGGCGGGTGCGGATCCCGCCCTGATCGCCGTGCTGCAGCTGTCGCACGCCCTGGCCGACGGCCGCCGCGCCGCCGCCATCGCCCGGGATCTGTTCGCCGCCGAGCCGCCGCCGCCCGCGCCCGCGAAATCCGCCGGCGGCACGCTGAATGAGATTGCGGCCGAGATCGGTTCGATCGCGACATTGCCGGTCGATCTGGGCCGCACGGTGATTCGCGGCCTCGCGGCGAATCGCGCTCGCCGTGAACTCGCCGCCCGCACCGCGCGCGGTGAGGTCGCAGCGCCCGCACCCGAAACGCCGCCCACACCGCTGAACAATGGATCCGAACCGCGAGCGCACGCGATCCGGATGCTGGTCCGCACGGATCTGCGGGTGCCCGGTCATACCGTGACGGTGGTGGCGCTCACCGCGATCGGCGCGGCCCTCGCGCGCTACCTCGAAGCGCACGAACATGTCCGGACCGATCTCGCGGCCCAGGTGTCGATGGCTCGACCGAGTGGCAAGTCCCGCAACAACTATCGCGACGCGGCCGTGGAATTGCACACCGGCGAACCGGATCATCGCCGCCGCGCCGACCGCATCGCCGCCACCCTCACCGCGCGCCGAACCCGCGCCGGACATCCGCTCCTGGCGGCCCAGAACCACGTCACCGAGGCCATTCCCGCCCCGATACTGCGCCGCGATGTGTTCACCGCCCGCCTGGATCAGCCGCCCGCGACACTCTCGGCGCATACGGTCGTCTCCAGCGTCGACCGCGGCCCGGCCGATCTGGTCCTCGCGGCCGCGCCGGTCCGGTTCACCGCGGGTTTCCCGGCGCTCGGCACCGTCATGCATCTGACGCACGGCGTGCACGGCCTCGGCGAGACGATCACCGTCTCGGTGCACGCCGACCCGGCCGTACTGCCCGATCCGGATCGCTACGCCGCACTGCTCGATCGCGCGCTCTCCGAGGTCGTTTCGGCGCTGCGGGAGTAGGGTCGGCGCTCATGAAAGCGCGAACCCTTCTCGGTGCGGCCGTGGCCGCCGTCGCGATCACCATGACGGGCGCCGCCGTCGCCTCCGCCGCGCCGGACTGGGACAACCCGTATCTCGTGCAGGCCGATCCCGCGGACTTCCTGGTCGGGGACACCGTGTACTTCGCCGAATACGGCGGGCCGAGCTGTGCCATCCACCCGAACGGGGACGTGGGATGCGATCTGCGTCCGGGCGGGCAGGCGCTGTGGGGCGTCGTCCCGATCACCGACATCGCCATCGATGTGCCGTTCCTGCCCGCCCATCCGACCTTCGGCCTCACCGGCGCGCACGGCCGCCCCGGCAGCCGGTTGATCACCGACGTCCCGCGTCCCCCGGATCGGCAGTATCAGGGCACCCGAATCGATTACGGCGGCGCGACCTGCATCGCGGGCCTGCCGCGCGGCGGCATGTCCTGCACTTCCAAGGGTCATACCTTCAGCCTCGGGTCGAACGTCCAGATCAGCTGAGTCGGGTCGGGGCGTCGGGGGATAGGATCCCTCGATGCCCGTACCGAAGGCCGAACTGCATCTGCACATCGAAGGAACCCTGGAACCCGAGCTCGCATTCGAGCTGGCCGATCGCAACGGCGCGGACCTGCCGTTCGCATCGGTGGACGAGTTGCATCACGCCTATCGGTTCGAGGATCTGCAATCGTTCCTGAATCTCTACTACCGCCTGACCGATGTGCTGCGCACCGAGCGGGACTTCACCGATCTGGCCGAGGCGTATCTGCGGCGAGCGAGCGCCGACGGCGTCCGGCACGCGGAGATCTTCTTCGATCCCCAGGCGCACACCACGCGCGGTGTGCCGTTCGAAACCGTCATCGAGGGCCTGTGGGCGGCCCTGCGCGACAGCGAGCGGCGCTACGGCATCACCACCTCGCTGATCCTGTGCTTCCTGCGCGATCTGTCCGCCGAGTCCGCCCTGGAGACCCTCGCCGCGGCCGAGCCCTACCTAGATCGGATCATCGCGGTCGGCCTGGACTCCGCCGAGGTCGGCCATCCGCCCGCCAAATTCGCCGCGGTCTACGAGCGCGCCCGCGAACTGGGTCTGCGCGCGGTGGCCCATGCCGGTGAGGAGGGGCCGCCCGCCTATATCGCCGAGGCGCTGGATGTGCTTCGCGTCGAGCGCATCGATCACGGTATTCGGGTTCTCGAGGATCCTGGCCTGGTCGAACGCCTTGTGCGCGAACGGATTCCGCTGACGGTCTGCCCGTTCTCCAATGTGCGCCTGCGCGTGGTCGATCAGTTGACCGACCATCCGCTGCGGCGGATGCTCGACCTCGGCCTGCTCGCCACGGTCAACTCCGACGACCCCGCCTATTTCGGCGGCTATGTCGACGAGAATCTCGAGGGCGTCCGGAAGGCATTGGGGCTCGACGACGATCACCTGAGGCTGCTGGCCCGCAATTCCTTCGAGGCGGCCTTCATCGACGCGCCCACCCGCGCACGCTATCTCGCGGAGGTCGAGGCCTACCGGTTCTGACGCTCAGCCGCGGATGCGGCCGACATAGGGAACGAATCGGCCGACCCGGCCCGCGTAGTCGAGGTAGTCGCGGGGGTGTGCGCGGCGCAGATAGGGCTCCTCGACCGCGCGGACCAGCAGTTCGACCGTGATCGTCAGCAGGATCAGTCCGGCCACCGACAAGACATTGGGCACCATCAGGGTCAGGCCGAAGGCGGTGAGCAGGATGGCCGCGAAGATCGGATTGCGGATGACGCCGAATATGCCGGTCGTCACCAGGGCGGTGCGCTCCTGCTCGTCCACGCCGATCCGCCACGAATTGCCCATGGCCAGTTGGCAACCCAGTGTGGCGGCGATTCCGGCCACGGCGATGACCGCCCCGGCCAGCCGGAGGCCGGGCTGATCCAGCGGACCGATCAGCGGCATCGCCCCGGTCAGATCGACGATCGCGCCCGCGATCGCGAGCACCGCCACGAGATGGAAGCAGCGTTCGCCCCACCACTGGGTGGTGAAGCGTCCCGGTGCGCGGATTCCGGTCTCGCCGGTGCGGCGCACCGCGATCAGAATGCGTACTCCGAAGGCCACCACCAGCCACACCAGGAAAAGTACGAGGGCGGTGATCGTCGTCAGCATGCTCGAACTCCTGTCATTCGACCGGCGCTTCATCCGGGCGCACCCCGTCGGACCGCAGGGCGCGCAGGGTTTCGGTCACGATCGGCGAGTGGGCGTAGGCGTGGCTGACCAGGGTCAGCCACGCGATCTCGCTGGCGCTGTCGCTGCCGCCGCGACCGGTGGCGGCGGAAATCGCGGCCTGCGCGGGCAGGTCACCGAGTCGCACCCGCACGGCCGCCTTGATTTCGGCGGCCTCCACGACCGCCGCGCGCTCGATATCGCCGAGTCCGGCCTGTTCGGCGAGGCGGCGCGCATGCTGTTCCGCGGCGGGATGGGTGTAGGCGCGCAGTGCGAGCTGACCGTCGCGGATCTCGGCCAGTCGACGGGTGGTGCGCAGCTTGAGATCCCACCACGGAGCCTCGATGGGCGAGGCCAATTCCGGTGCGGCCGTGCGGATATCGCGCCACAGCGGCCGCAGGGCGCGGTATTCGCCGATGCGCGCGAGCAGATCGGTGGTGCGTTCCCCCGCGGCGGGCAGTGTGTATCCGAGACAGCCGATGAAGATGCCGAGGGCGGCCAGGCTGGGACTGATCTCGGTGTCGAGGCGATCGAAATCGGTGACATCGAACCAGCGGGCCACCACCGCGATCATGCGGACCACGATGGAGACCACGCCGAACAGTCCGGAAAGCCCCACCAGATACAACCCCCGGCGCAGCCACGGCCGCCCGGTCACGCGGGCGGCGGCCACCGCGCTGTATACGAAATCGCCCGCGGCGAAGGCGAAGACGAGGTTGTAGAGGACGATCAGCTCGGCCAGCCACGGGGCCTTCGCATAATAGATGTCGAAGTCGACGGGACGTTCCGCCGACGCGTCGCCCGCGAAGAACAGCGCCACCAGCGCCAGCGCGATCACCGCGTAACCGATCATCCGCACCCGGATCTTGCGACCGATCTCGGCGGGCGAGCGCTGCCAGACCAGAATGACCGCCTGGATCGCCCCGGCCAGCGCGATGAGCAGGATGTAGACGATCAGCCCGGCCAGATTCGGAATTCCGGTGACGCGGTTGACGAATCGAACCGACGGCGGCGGAACGCAGACGCAGACCGCGGTCCAGACCGACATCGCGGCGAGGACGGCCCAGCGCTGCAGGCTGGGATCGCGACGCAGCTGATCGACCTTGTAGGCCAGGGCGATCATGCTGACCACGGCCGCGGCGTAGAACAGACCGCTATACACGATCGTCCGCCTGCGGCAGTCCGAAGACAGTCTCCATACGATGCACCGCGGCGGCGTCGGAATCCTGTACCGGCCAATGCCGTTCGGGTAGCCATCTGCTGACCTGGGTCAGTAGGTGGGCGGCGAACATCTCGGCCTGCACCTCGGCCGGTCCGTGGCACTGTTCGGATCTTTTGGCCATGATGCGTTGCACCGCACTGGGATCCAGATTCGGCAGTAGCAGATGCGGTGCGTCGGCCTCCAGTAGCGGCGTCTGATCGTGTTCGTGGATCAGGTGGCCGGTCTCGTGGCAGAAGATCACCAGTTGATGCCAGGGGCTGGTGTCCTTCTCGTAGAAGATGTAATGGGCGTCGTCGGCGTGCACCCACAGTCCGAAGACGACCTCGCCCTGGGAGGCCGGGAATTTCACGGCCATCCGTTTGACCGGGTGATCGAGGCGTCGGGTGAGGACCTCGCAGACCGCGCCCATAACCTGTTCGGGCGCAGCGGGAGTCGGCAACCGCAGGTCGCCGACGAATTCCTCGACAAGTCGTGCGGCGCGCCGCCGCTGGGATCGCCGGCTCATTCCGTCATCCCCCGCGGGCCGTACGTGCCATACGTTGAGCTCCAGCATCGGCTCTCACCGCCCTCTGTTCACCGCGCACTGCGCTGCCCTCGTCGCTGCTGCGTCCCGGCGGCCCGCTCCATCTGATCGATGAGCAGGGTCAGCAGGTCGCGCTGGTCCGGTTCCAGGCGCGCCGCGCGCAGGGCGATCTGGCGAACGCCCAGATCGGCGAGTGTCCGGGCCAGGGCGAGTTCGGCGTCGGTCTCCTCGGCGGTGACCGGATCGACGAAATATCCCGGTTTCACGCCGAAGAACTCCGCCAGCGCTGCCAGCACATCCTGGGACGGCCGGGTCTTGCTGCCGGTGCGCAGCGCCGACAGATATGTTCCGCTGATCCGTACGGCCGGATGCCTGTCCTTGATCGCGGCGGCGACCTCGTCGTTGGTGTAACGGCGGCCGTGCCGGCCGTCGGGGCGGATGTCGTCGAACAGCCGCTGCAACCGGTCTTTCAGCGCCGGTGGTTGCGCGTGATCGGACATACCCCTGCCTCACCTCGAGGTCGACCATCGGTGAACGCCGCCGCCGCGGGTTCGTCCGCTGGTCGAGCACCACTTGCGTGCAGCATAGACCAACGCCGCCGTGGCGGTGGAGTTACTACCGGACGGGATCGCTTGTGCCGCAGATGTTTCTGCTGCTCGATGGGGATTCGAGTTGATCGAGCTCGCGCTCGATGACCTGTGCGAGCCGGTGGCAACCGGCGGCCTGCAATGCGGTGATCCTGGTGCGCACGGCGTCGCATCCGTAGGCGGCCACGACATCGCGCAGGCTGTAGCGGTGACCGGATCCGCGTCCGGTGGCTGGAATCGGCTGGGCGAGCATATTTCTTCCTGCGGGCGGCTAACTTTCGGCGGGGCTGTTGTCGGCCACCGTGATCACCGTGGCGCCGCGCAGCGGGGCGGGAATCTCGCCGCCGTCGAAATGCGCGAGACTCGGTACGATCACCGCGGCGACGCCCAGGGAGTTCACGATGGCGCGTAATCGGTGGGCCGGGTTGTCGGTATGCGCGCCGAAGGCGATGGTCTTGCGTAGATCGTAGCCCAATCGTTTTGCCAGACTGCGGATTTGGATTTCCTCCCAGTGCTGACGCGAGCCGGCTACATCGCGCCGCAGGTATCCGATAGCGCCGGTCCTCGCCATCTCGTCGACCCCTAGGTGTTGCCAGTGCGGGTGTACTGACCTCCCCTCGACGCCAGTACATGTCGATACGCCGAACACGTACCTCTGTATATGGCGAATACTTTCGCATCTACGTGGGTACATGTCAATCGCAATCGTGTGTACTATCAAGAACCGTAGGCCATTTGGGGACGGAGGATCGTGGACGACGGCAGAACATCGGCCGAGAACGCGCAGGTCCCAACCGAACTCGCGAACAAGATCAACCGATTGTTCGACGTGATGCGCAAACCTTCCGAGCCCCCGCTGTCGAACGCGGCTGCCGCCGAGGCGATTACGCGGGACACCGGCACCTCGATCAGTTCGGCGTATCTGTGGCAACTGCGTTCGGGGATGAAATCCAATCCGACGGTGGCGCATCTGCGGGCCATCGCCCAATTCTTCGGCGTCCCCGCGTCCTATCTCGTCGACGAGGGCCCCGACGAGGCGATCGAATCGCAGCTGAGCATGCTGCAGGCCATGAAGGATTCGGGGATCCGAAATCTCGCGCTGCGCGCGTCGGGCCTGGCGCCGCGAACGCTCGCGGGTATCGCCGCCATTGTGGACCGGGCGCGCGAGGTGGAGAATCTGCCGCCGATCGACGAATCCGAGCGCGAGGTCTGATCGGACGGTATGGGTCTCGCTGTCGTCCTGTTGTTCATCGCCACTGAGTACGGGCTGTACCGACAGTTCGGCTCGCCGAACGCCTGCGCGGTATGTGGCGTGAGGCATCCCAGTTGCGACGGAACGCGTTGCGGCTGTGACTGTTCGAGGTGCCTGGGGGCGCGCGGCGAGCGGCAGGGGGTCGGTTCCGTTCGGTAGGGCCGCGGACCGCTTCTCGAATACCCTTGGGAGACAATCGAATTCGATCTACCCAGCCTGGGGGAGATATGGATCGACGCCGTCTTCTCGTCGTCAGCGCCCTGAGTCCGCTCGCCGCCCTGGCCCTCAGCGGGCCCGCGCGAGCCGCGTCGGAGCATACGTTCGGATTCGCCTCCGATGGCAGCGCGTTCCTGCTGGACGGCAAGCCGTTCCAGATCCGCGCCGGTGAGATGCATCCGGCCCGAATTCCGGTGGAGTACTGGCGGCATCGGATCCGCATGGCCAAGGCCATGGGGATGAACACCATCGCGCTGTATGTCATGTGGAATTATGTCGAGGAGCGGCCCGGTGTCTTCGACTTCCGGACCGACCGACGCGATTTCGAGGCGTTCGTGCGGCTGTGCCAGGCCGAGGGCATGTGGGTGCTGCTGCGGCCCGGACCCTATGTATGCGGCGAATGGGATCTGGGCGGAATTCCGTCCTATCTGCTGAGCGATTCCGATATCGCGCTGCGCGTGAGCGGCGACGCCCGCTATCTGTCCGCGGTACGCCGCTACATCGATCAGCTCGTCCCGCGTGTGCGACCGCTGTTGATCGGCAACGGCGGTCCGATCCTGATGATCCAGATCGAGAACGAGTACGGCTCCTTCGGCAACGATTCCAGCTATCCGGCGCGGATCAGGCAGATGTGGCTCGACGGCGGTATCACCGGCCCGTTCTATACCGAGGACGGTCTGGATCAGGTGCGGGCCAATCATTCCAATGTGTCCGGCGGCGCGATCGCGTTGAGCGGGGGAGACGCGGCCTCGATCGCGCAGGCGCGCAGGGCGTTTCCGGATGTGCCCGCCATGGCGGGGGAGGTGTATCCCGGCTGGCTCACGCATTGGGGCGATCCCGGATTCCAGGGCGGCGGCTCGGATATCTCCGCGGATCTGAAGGCGTTCATGGACAAGGGGCTGTCGTTCAATATCTACGTGATCCACGGCGGCACCAGTTTCGGCTTCTTCGCCGGCGCCAACGCCGATGACCTGTCCGGTCACTATCAGCCCGACATCACCAGCTACGACTATTCGGCACCGATCACCGAACAGGGCGTCGCCACCGCGCGCTACCACAGCTATCGATCCCTGATCGCGGGCTACCTCCCCGCGCCGCTGCCCGAAATCCCCGCGCCCGTACCGACACTCGACAAGACGACCTGCGTCCCGAAACCATTCGCCTCGGTCTGGGACAACCTGCCCGCAGCCTTGCCCGCGGAGCGGACGGTTCGTCCGCAGCCGTTCGAAATGTACGGTCAGAACTTCGGTTTCGCCTTGTATCGCCTCACACTGCACGACTATTCCGGTGGGAAGTTGGATATCCAGTGGGTGCACGACTACGCCACGGTCTTCCTGAACGGTAAGTACTCCGGCGGATTCTCCCGAACGCGGATTCCCGATGCGGTGGCCCGGGCGCTGCACGTGACCAATGACAATGCGCCGCTCGGACTGCAGGATCCGGCCGCGGTGGGCGACGCGCCCGTACTCGACATCCTGGTCGAGGGTATGGGCCGCACGAACTTCGGACATGCGCTGGTCGATCGGAAGGGCATTCTGCGCACGGTCGCGCTGCGCGATGCCGGTCGCCTGAGCGGGGAACTCACCGGCTGGCAGATGTATCTGCTGCCGATGGACGAGGCCTATGTGGCCGCGCTGCGACCGAAACTGTCCGATCCGGCCAGGCCGGGTGTGTTCTTCGAGGCGACGGTCGCGCTCGACAAGCCCGCCGACACCTACCTCGACATGTCCCGGTGGACCAAGGGTTTCGTCTACGTCAACGGTCGTAATCTGGGCAGATATTGGCAGATCGGCCCGCAACAGCGCCTGTACTGCCCCGCGCCCTGGCTGCGAAAGGGACAGAACCGAATCGTGATCTTCGATCAGCATCTGACCCGGGCCCAGCCGATCACATTCGAACGCACCCTGGTGTGAACAATGCCGCCGCGCTAATCCCAGGAATAGAAATGCATGCGTCGAGTGCGAGTGGCGACGAGCGTGCCATCGGGGTCCCGGAGTTCGGCCGTGCCCACGTTCCGCTCGTCGTGGGTGGCGAAGAACGGCGCAGTGTCGGGGCGAACGTCGATCGGATGCTGATGCCATTTCGTAACGCCGTCGCAGATGACGTCCGAGGTGGTGGCCGAGCCGGTGGCGGCGGGGTGGCCCGGTCGGTACGCCGCGAGTCGGACCGTCAGTGTCCAATGTCTTTGTCCGCTGGGGCATTGCACGTCGACGTAGGCGTGGGCCGCCCCGGCGGATACATAGATGTCGTCGTGCGGCCAGACCGCACCGGTCGGATCGGCCGGTGACGCGGCCGCGGCGAGAAACCAGGCGACCAGTAGGGCAGGTGCAGAAACCATCGGTCGGCCCTTCGCGAGATCATCGACTCCACACGTTCGATTCACATTTCAGCACGGAAGTTGTTGAACGACTGGGGTTTCCGGTTCGTTTGCTGCACGGCGGTAGGGGTCCGACCCAAAGCAAATCGGATCGTCGATGCCGACCACGTCCTCCGAAGTGGCGACAAAACAGTTGTTTCCGAGCGATAATGGAGCTGTTCTTCAGTGGGACAAGAGGTTACGACCATTCGGTCCCAAAAGGCGTGGCGTGTCCGTTCGGGCTCTGCCACATTGCTGCTGCGAATCCACGAACCGAATCTCGGTCGGCGAGAAGGACAGACCCATGGCAGATCGCGTGAAGAATCAGAAGTTCAACACCCTCTTCGATTGGTTCGATCAGGGCCGCGACGGCTACCTCGACGCGGATGATTTCCAGCAGATGGCCACCCTGTTCACCAACCTACCCGGGGGCCACGCTCCCGAAAACGAGAAGGCGCTGCGCGGCGCGTTCGACAGGTGGTGGGACCTGCTCGTGGCCGACAGCGACAGCGACGGCGACGGTAGGCTCGACCGTCAGGAATTCATCGAGGTCATGGAGTCGAGCGTCACCGCCCCGGAGAATTTCGAGGACGCGGTACTGACGATCGCCGACGCCTTCATGCGCATCGTCGACACCAACGGCGACGGCTCCCTCAGCTTCGACGAGTACGTGCGCATGTACGAGGGCCTCGGCATCGACCCAGCCCATTCCACCGACGCCTTCCGCCGCCTCGACCGCAACGGCGACGGTTCGCTCAGCTACGACGAATTCCGCACCGCCATAGTCGAGTTCTACCTCAGCGACGACGAGAACGCACCGGGCAACTGGTTGCTGGGACCGCCTAGCTGACGTCTCGGTCCGCGTCTGCCGAACGGTCGGCGCGAGCGGCGAGGAATCGACCGCAGTTGACGATGTGACCGAGGGTGTCGTCGACGTGCTGGGCGCTGGTTCGCGGGTTGATCGTGCACATTCGCAGGACGATTCGCCCGCGGACCCGGGTGGTGGTGATCATGGCGAATCCGGCCTCCAGCACGGTGCGGGCCAGCTCGGTGTGGAAGGAGTCGAGGTCCGTGCTCGCCGCCATGGTCGGCGGGCGGTAGCGGAAGGTGACGATGCCCAGTCCCGGCTCGCTGGTCGGTTCGAGTTCGGGGTGGTTGTCGATGAATACGGCCGCGTGTTCGGCCAATGTCATTCCTTGGTCGATGGCGTCGCGGAAAGCGTTCGCGCCGAAGGTTTTCAGTGACAACCAGAGTTTCAGTGCGCGCAGGCCACGAGTCTGCTGCGGGCCGTAGTCGGACAGATTCGGTTCTCGGCCATCGGATTCGGCGGCAGTGAGGTAGCCGCTGTCGAGGAAGTGGCGGGCCATTGCGAAGGTTTCTTTCAGCTGCTCGGGCCGGCGAAGCAGGACGCAACCCAGTTCGTAGGGCTGGAAAAGCCATTTGTGTGGATCCAGGGTCAGCGAGTCGACGCGATTCAAGCCCGCCATCATGCGGCGGCCGCGGTCGGTGGCTGCGGCCGCGGCACCGAACGCACCGTCGGCGTGGAGCCACACCTGTTCTCGCTCGCAGACGTCGGCGAGTTCCTCGATCGGGTCCACCGCGCCCGTGCTGGTGGTGCCGATGGTCGCGACGACGAGGAATGGACGCCAGCCATCGCTACGGTCGGAACGGATTCGCTCAGCCACTCGTGCCGGGTTCAGCCGGAGCCGATCGTCGGGTGGCAGGACGACGAGTTGATCACGTCTCAGGCCGATGATGTGGAGTGCCCGTGCGATCGAGGGGTGTGCCTGCGTCGAGCAGTAGGCGCGTGCTGCGGTGAGGTCGCCGCCGAGCCGACTGTCGCGCGCCGCGGTCAGTGCCGTGAGGTTGGCTATCGAGCCGCCGGAGACGAACAGTCCGCCGAAATGCGCATCGAGGTCGAGGAGTTCCCGCAGCCACCGGAGCGTGACCAGCTCCAATTGGGTAGGTCCGGAGCCGACCAGCCATGCTCCCGGCACCGACAGAAACGCTGTCGCCAGCGCGTCCGCGAGCACCGCCGGATAGTTGCCGGAGGTCGGCACGAATGCGAAGCATCGCGGATGGTCGGAGTGCATCCCGGACGGCAGTGCGTCGACCGCCAGCCGCTCCAACAGATCCACCAGGTCTCGGCCGTGGTCGGGCAGCGGCTCGTCCCAATTGTTTTCGAGGTCATCGCGGGACCGGCGGACGAGCACCGGTCCGAACTCCCCTTCGTTCATGCGCTCGATGATCAGCTCGATCGCACGGTCACCCGCCGCACGCATCTGGTCCGGCGGCAGTGTCAGCCGCGGCAGTGTCAGCACGACGGCCCATCGACGCAGGCGGACACGGCCGCCACCCAGTCCGACGCGCTCGCGGTGAGTTCCGGGTGGGTCCGCATGGTGGCGACGGTCTCCGCGAATTGGATCAGGACGAGCTCGTCTCCCTCGTTCACCTGCGCTCCGGGTTGTGCGTGCGCCCACAGCAGCGCGTGATCCACTGGAAGATTTACCAGGCAATGGTTCTCGCCGGATATCGGGGTGCCGTGTTCCAGCCGGTAGGCGCCGGAGTCGGGCAGGGTGCCCAGCCGCCGGTTCCGGTCGGCGTGCACGACCAGTTGGCCGAGGGTGGGTACCGGCGGGGTGACGGTCCGGACCGGCAGCTCCGGCAGCAGGCAGGCGAGCACATGCAGGCCGAGACTCGGCAACAGGCCCGCGCGCTGCTCGGCGGCCTGCACCAACGACACGACCGTCTGGAATCGGGGATTGATCTCGATAGCCAGCGGCCGGTCGCGTTGCAATACCAGGTCCAGGCCGAAGATTCCGCGGTATCCGCGGCGGCGCAGCTGATCTCCCACTCGCGACGCGACCGTCCGGATGGCCTCGTAGGCGCCCGCAGGAAGGTCGGTGGGTGCGATGAGCTGATTGCCGCAGTGGGCGCCCCAGGCGGTGGTCAGACCCGGCATGCCGACGAGTTGATGCGACACCGCCGAGACGATCGTGGCGTTCGCGGCGACGCACGCCGTGACGGTGACCGAGGGGCCGTCCACATATCGGCTCACTCGCAATTGCCTTCCGGCCCAGTCGTCGAGGCAGTTCTGCAATTCATCATGATCGCGTGCGAAACGAGTGCCTCTGCCGATCAGATTGTTCTCGCGGCGTTGGACCACGACTGCCTCGCAGGCACCGGGCCAGTACTGTCTCGCGGCGGCACGGCCGTTGTGTGGCACCCGCACGCATTCCGGTGTTTCGACGTCGGCTTGCGCGAACACGTCCAGTGCGTCGAGCTTGTCCGCCGCGAGTGCCGATACGGCCGGGTCGGGCCTCAGCAACGGCAAACCCCGGCCCGCGGCCCACTCTCCGGCCGTCGGGCCGTGTTCGGGGGCGAACGCCACGCACACCGCACGCGCGGTCGAGGTTCCGGTACGACCGCGGTCGGCATTCGAAAGCGGGGAAAAGGCATGTAGTTCGGGTCCGCGGCCATCGCCGAGAGATGGGCGAGCCGATGCGGCCAGGAAGGGTGAGCGATCCAACCAGTGAATCTCGTCGACCACTGCTTCCAGCATGGCAAGGCCCGCGTCCAGATCTATGCCGTCGATCCTCGCGAGTCTTTGTGAGGTAAGGCCGGACTCGGTCATTCTGTGCCCGGCCACCCCGCTGATCGTCATGGCCCGTCATGCTATCCGAGACGTTTCCCCGACCAGGAATTCAGCCGGATTCGGGCATTTCGCGGAGACTGAATTATCTGTTGATACGACACAGGCTTCGAACAACGATTACCGCGACGCGCCGTTGATATTCTCTCGGATATGGTGAACTCGCGCTTCACTCTCGCCCTGACTGTTTCGGTATTCGCCGCGCTTACCGGAATACCTCTTGCGGGGCCAGCCGACGCCGCGGCCCCACTACTCACGTGCGATGAAACCGGCAAGGTTCGGTGGGATGCGCCGGGAATTGGCGACTCTCCCGCGAAGATCCATTGGACCGATGAGATCACGTTCACCAACTGCACCGGTACGGCCGTGGACAAGGGCCTTCCCATCCCGAAAAGCGAGACCGACGATGGCACCGAGACCGCCAGTTGTGGCCAGGAGACGACCGACAACACCAGCACGGGAACAATCACATGGTCCTTCGGTGAAGACAGCAAGGTGAGCAGCGGAGGGCACGCCAAGCACAACAAGCACAAGAAGTCCCGCCCCGGCGTCTTCCCGACGCGTATAGACACCGGAAACTACAAGGGCAAGTCCGCCACCGACTCCAACACGGTGACATCGGAACAACCGTGCCCCGGCGTGACCTCCGCGACCCTCGTAGGGACCTTCACGATCACCTCTTGAGCTGTATTCGCCTCGCGACCCGGAGTTGTTGTGACCCTGCCCATCCTCCCTCTCCTGTCTCCTCGGAGACTTCCGGGCATGAAGGGACGACGGCTGGCAATTTCCCCGAATCCGCTCGTCTCCGATATGGCGATGCGGCTTCGCCGAGCGTTGGACGACGAGTATGCGCCGTTACCCGATCTCGGGCGCCTTCCGCCGCTGATGATGGTGCGCGACAAAGCTCCTGCCGCACAGCGGGAAAACGCGCAAGCCCGTTATGACGCCTATTTCGGAGTCCGCAGAACTCGGGATCGCAACGCCCTGGCCCACGGCATCCTCATCGGCTCCCACGGCATCCTCGACAATCTACGATCTACTCGATCGAATCTCTCGTCGACGCAATGGCGTGCCCTGACGTCCGGCATACACAGCACGCTGAGCCTTCTGTTCCCCGCCGAGGGATACGCCCCTTGCCGATACTCTCCGCTACCGCATTCTCGCTCCGCTCCCGATCCCGACCGACGCTGGCGGCTGGGGCACCGTGCGTTCTTCGTACTCACCCAGTGCGTCATCATCGGGCTACGCGGCTTTCTGGACGCCGCGGAACGCGCCGCGTGGCATGACGCGGTCACCGCGCTGGACTACGGCACCACCATGCTGGCCAGTTCCGAAGCGTGCCTGCGGTTTACCGCGGACTTCCCTCCCCACGACTATCGCCGGACAGTCCGTCCCGCTATGCCGACGGAGTTCACCGGTCTGGCGTCCGCGGACCACGCCTGCCTTGTCGCACTGCTTCGAGCGGTGGGACCGCTGTTGCACGCCATGCCCGCGGAATTCGTCGCACACGGCGAGGCGCTGAGCGCCACGCTGCACTCCGTCTACCTTGCCCACCAAGGCATCTGCGCTCGGTTCGACGGCGATCACAACCCGAGTCTGCGGATGGCTCAGCACAGTGCCCTGCCCGCGACGACGGCGCTGGTTCGCCTTGCTCGTTCTCGCTGTCGTCTGCTCGAACCGTGAGCGGGGGTCCGGCCTATTCCGTCCGAAGCCGCGTGGCTTCGCGACAGATCAGTCTCCACGCGTCTGCCACGTGCCGGTCTCGGGTGGAAATCGCGCCTATGGCCATTCGTAACGTGAACGCGTCCCGAACTTTGGTGTGGGAAAGGTAAATTCGTCCGGTCGCATTGATCGCTTCGAGGAGTTGCCGATTCACCTCGTCTGGACCCCGCAACCGGAAACATACCAGCGACAACGGATGTGGTGCCATCAACTCGAATCGGCAGTCACCGGAGACCCATTCGGCGAACTGTTGTGCGAGCGCGACGTGATGTCGGATGTGGGCGCGCAGACCAGTCGCGCCGTACCAGCGGATGACCGACCAGAGCTTGAGGGCGCGGAACCGGCGCCCCAGTGGCACCCCCCAGTCCCGATAATCCACCACCGCCCGTGACTCGCTGGCCCGGTTGCGCAGATACTCGGGCAGCACGGACAGGGCGCCGACCAGTGCGTCACGATCAGCGACGTAGCAGGCGTCACAATCGAATGTGGTGAGCAGCCATTTGTGCGGATTGGTGGCATAGGAATCCGCGAAGTCGTTGACGCCGTCATGAACCCAGCGCAGTTCGGGACATATGGCGGCCACCCCGGCGTGTGCCGCGTCGACATGCAGCCAGGCGTCGAATTCCTCACAGACGGGCCCTATTCGGTGCACGGGATCGATGGCGCCGGTCGAGGTCGTACCTATGGTCGCCATCACCATTGCGGGAATACATCCCGCGGCGACATCGCGCTTCATCGCCGCGCGAAGTGCGTCGGGGTCCATCGAGAGGTCCGCGCGGGTGTCGATCGGTCGCAGCGCCGCGGCGCCGAGTCCGGCAATGCGGGCCGCTTTCTCGCAGGCCGAATGTCCCTCTACGGATGTGTAGACGGTGAACCGGCCGCTCGCCACACCCTCGCGTGTCACTTGCCCGCTCGAAGCCCTGTGCAGCGCGGCGAGCAGGGCCACCAGAATCGCGCTCGAGGCGGTGTCCTGGATGACGCCACCCCCATCGCCGGTGGAAAGAAACCGGTCGGACAACCCCAGCAGGCCACCCAGCCAATCGAGGACGTGCTGCTCCAGTTCCGTACACGCCGGACCGGTCTGCCACATCATCCCCTGGACATTCAATCCGGCCGTGAGCAATTCGGCCAGCACCGCGGGCCCCGAGGCATTGCTCGGGTAGTAGGCGAAAAATCCTGGATGCTGCCAGTGCGTCAGACCGGGCACCACGATCCGATCCATGTCCTCCAGTACGGCATGGAAATCTTCCCCGAGCTCGGGCGCCCGATCCGGCAACTGTTCGCGCACCTGCCCCGGCCGTACCTGAGACAGGACCGGCAGAGACTCCACTCGATCCCAGTAGTCGGCAACCCAATCGACCACTGCGCGACCGTATTTCCGAAACTCATCCGCGGTCATATGCCCAGGCGAAGGATCGACGGCCTCCGAAGTCGGCGACCACTGAGCTTCTCGCATTCACCCGCCCCTTCCTCGGAACTCCACAACGCCGCTGCGACGCACGGGTGTACAGCTACGAAAAACGCCCCTGACCAGCCAAGAAAGGTCTGATCAGGGGCGTTTGCCACAGCGGAGGATAGGGGATTTGAACCCCTGAGGGCGTTAACCCAACCCGCGTTCCAGGCGAGCGCCATAGGCCACTAGGCGAATCCTCCGTCGAGCAATATACCGGGTGGAGGCGGGGGAGTCTAAACCGGGCTGTTCAGGGGCTATTTGTGCAGGCCGGCGAGGACTTTTTTGAGCTGGTCCTTGCAGATGGCGCCCACGTCGTCCTTGCTCGTGGGGGTGGCGGTCTCGATGGAGAACTTGACCTTGGCGGACATGTTGGAGTCCAGGGTCGCGCAGGTGTAGTCCAGGGAGACGAAGCTGCCGTAGGTCTGCTCGTAGGTCGCGTAGTAGGCCTGTTCGCCGATGCCCGCGATGCTGCCCGAGGCGCGGCCGCTGCCGGTGGTTTTGGTGTCGTAATCCTTCCAGCTGTTGAATTCCGGTGTGCCGTACTGGGATTGGAAGCTGACCTCGAGCTTCAGATCCGAGCCCTGGCTGCCGTATTTGCCCGCGCCGTCGTAGGTGGCGCGGCAGTCCAGTGAGCCGCCGCCGTAGGAACTGTCGGGTGCGCGCTCGGTGTGGGTGGGCTGGCCCTTCTGATTGGGGGCCCACTTGCGTAGGACGGTCGGGTCGACCAGTGCGCACGCGTTGGTGACGGTCGCCATGGAGTAGTTGCCGTCGATCTTCTTCTTGTCGGGGCCCACGACGCTGCCCCCGCCGCCGCTCTTGTGGGTCAGCGCGACCACACCGGCGACCGCGCCGATGATCACGATCAGGCCGATCACGCCGCCGATGATCCATCCGGCGCTGCCGCCCTTGCGCGGCGGCGGTGGCGGCGGGAACTGCTGGGGATAACCGGGCTGCTGGCCGTAGGGCGCGCCGGTGTAGGGCTGGGCCGGATAGCCGGGCTGCGGGTAGGGCGGCGGCTGGGCCACACCGCGATAGGCGTCGAAGCCCGCACCCAGCACGGTCGGATCCGCGCCGGTGACCGGCCCGTGCTGGCCGCCGCCCAGGACGGTCGGCTCCGTGCCGGTGATCGGCGTGCCCGGGCTGGTGCTCGCGGGCGGGGTCGACCACCACTGCACGGTTTCGTTGCCCTGTCCGTCCTGCGGATGGCCGGGGTTGGTACCTGTCACTCTCACATCCTCCGTTGTGGCGCGGAAGCCCCCTCGAAATGTCGGACAGATCGTAACGATTCGAATCGCGCACGTCGCGGGGCAACTTGTGGGGGCCCACCGCGGCCGGTGCGCGCGACCCGCTACACTGGCCCACGGATCCCGCGCGGCGCGCATCCTGTGAACTCCCCCAGGGCCGGAAGGCAGCAAGGGTCAACGGGCTCTGCCGGGTGCGCGGGGTCCCCTTTCATCTCCGCGTTCCGCGGATCCGAAACTCGCCTGCATTTCGGGAACTTCGGCGGGTAACGTGGGCGGCTGGATCGCCGCCGGAAGCCGCGGTCCGCAAGCCCTGTACCTCGCTGCTTGAAAGGCTGCTCAGGATGCCCCGGCAAACGCAGATCGGTTTGATGAGCCATGCGGAACTCGTGTCCGAACACGAGACGCAGACCGCGAACTACGCGACTCTGAAGACCGAGAAGCTCACGCTGGATCTGACCCGAGGTAAGCCCTCGCCGGAGCAACTCGATCTGTCCAATGAATTGCTGACCCTGCCCGGGCCGGGGGAGTACCGCGACGCCGCCGGCACCGACCTGCGCAATTACGGTGGCCTGCACGGACTTCCGGAGTTGCGCGCGATCTTCGGCGAACTGCTCGGCATTCCGGTCGACAATCTGCTCGCGGGCAACAACGCCAGCCTCGAGCTCATGCACGACGTCATCGCGTACGCGATGCTGCACGGCACCGCCGACTCCGAGCGGCGCTGGGTGGATGAGCCCATCAAGTTCCTGTGTCCCGCACCCGGTTACGATCGGCACTTCTCGATCACCCAGTCGCTCGGTGTGGAGATGATCCCGATCGCCATCGGCCACGACGGCCCGGATGTGCATCGGATCGCCGAACTGGCCGCGTCCGATCCGGCGATCAAGGGTCTGTGGGCGGTGCCCAACTACTCCAACCCGACCGGCGTGACCTTCTCCGAAGAGATTGCGCGGGAACTGGTTTCGATGCCCACCGCGGCGTCGGACTTCCGGTTGATCTGGGACAACGCCTACGCCGTGCACCCGCTGACCGATACCGCCGATCCGGTTCTGGACATCCTTGGTCTGGCCGCCGCGGCCGGAAATCCCAACCGCCCCTTCGTCTTCGCGTCCACCTCGAAGATCACCTTCGCGGGCAGCGGGGTGAGCTTCATCGGCGCGTCCAAGGCCAATCTGGACTGGTATCTGAAGCACGCCTCGAAGCGGAGCATCGGGCCGGACAAGATCAATCAGCTGCGGCACGTGCGATTCTTCCGCGATGCCGACGGTGTGCGCGCCCATATGCAGAAGCACCGCGCGATCCTGGAACCGAAGTTCAAGCTGGTCCTGCGCATTCTCGAGGAGCGCCTGGGCGCGTCCAAGGTGGCGTCCTGGACCGAGCCCAAGGGCGGCTACTTCATCAGCCTGGATGTGCTCGAGGGAACCGCCGCCCGCGTCGTCGCGCTGGCCAAGGAGGCCGGAATCGCCCTGACGCCAGCGGGTTCGGCCTTCCCGTACGGAAAAGACCCCGAGGACAAGAACATTCGCATCGCACCCAGCTTTCCGTCGCTGTCCGATCTGGAATCGGCGATGAACGGGCTGGCGACGTGTGTGCTGCTGGCGGCTACCGAGAAGTATTTGGAGAAGTAGGGCGGGTCCTCGTCGTCCCGGCGAAAAGCGTGCCGGGACGACGAGGAAACGTTGAGGCTCCCTGCGACGAGGAAACGTTGAGGCTCCCTGCGACGAGCAAAGTTTGGGGCTCCCCGCGACGAGTAAACATTGGGGGCCGCCCAGAACCTCAGCTCGCCTTGTGCGCCAATACCGCGAACATGGTCACCGACAGGTGGATATCCCCGGTCTGCGCGCCACCGTCCAACTCGTCGAGCAAAGTCTGCCGCTGCTGCTCGGTAATGGATCCGCGCGCCACGGCCATCGCCGAGACGCGCCCCACCAGCGCCCCCGCGCCCACGCTGCGATCCTGCACCAGCGCATGCGAACCGACCTCATCGATGACCAATCCGGCCTCGGTCAACAGTCCCGGCAGGCGGCGTCCCGCGAACGGGTTGGTGGTGTTGGCGATCAGCGTCTCGATCACCGAATGCACCACGGTCCGGTCGCCGGGATGCACGATCGCGGTACCCCAATCGCTGTCCATCACGACCACGCGCCCGCCGGGCTTCAGCACCCGCGCGATCTCCGCGGTCGCCCGGTTGGGCGAGGTCAGATGCTGGAACACCCGCTCGCACAGGGCGACGTCGAAATCGCCGGTGCCCAGCGGCAGGTTGTAGGCGTCGCCGGGGACGAATCGCGCGCCCGATCCGGCCGCGGCGGCCCGCCGCTGCGCGGTAGTGAGCAGACTCGGATCCGGCTCCACGCCGATCGCGGTCCCGGTCGAACCGACCGCGTCCGCGAGGGTCATGACCTCCGACCCGCTCCCGGATCCGATATCCACGGCACTCTCGCCGGGCCGCACCGCCAGGGCCTCGTGGGCCCAATGCCGCAGTCGACGAAGGCCGGGTAGCGCCGCCTGTAGGTCACGAACGTCGATGAGCTGATCCCGGCCGTCCCGATCGAAACGGTCCGGACGCAGGCCGGAAAGTGTTGCCATAGGTTCGGGCATGCGCACACCCTACGCGTGCGGGTACCCTACGGGCGCGTAGCTATGTGATATCTGTCACCCTCGCGAATCTGACATGATCGGACCATGTCCGGACCCGGCAACAGGACTCAGGTCAGGAGGCCCCGATGACACGACAGCGGCAAGATCCGGCACATCAGCTGTGCCTGGCGCAGGAGCCGGAAGCGGATCGGCTGCTCTCCGAGGATCGCTTCGCCTTGCTGACCGGAATGCTGCTGGACCAGCAGTTCCCCATGGAGCACGCGTTCCGGGGCCCGCAGAAGCTCGCGGACCGGATGAACGGCTTCGATATCCGCCGGATCGCCGAGGCCGATCCGGAGGAATTCGAGGAACTGGGCGCCACACCGCCCGCGATCCATCGCTACGGCCGTTCGATGGCGCGGCGCGTACAGGAGTTGGCTCGCTATGTCGTGGAGAACTATGACGGCAAGGTCGAAAACCTGTGGACCGAGGGCGATCCCGACGGCAAAGAGGTTCTGAAGCGCCTGAAGGCACTCCCGGGCTTCGGTGACCAGAAGGCCCGTATCTTCCTGTCGCTGTTGGGTAAACAACTCGGCGTCGAACCGAAGGGCTGGCGCGAGGCCGCCGGCGCCTACGGTGAGCAGGGCTCGCACCGCTCGGTCGCCGACGTCCGCGACGCCGAATCCCTCTCGCAGGTCCGCGAATTCAAGAAGAAGATGAAGGCCGAGGCGAAGAAGTAGCTTATACGCCCCAGTGCTCCGCGCGGGCGTTGCGCAGGGCGTAGTCGACGGCGGGGTCGGCGCGGAGTTTCCAGTTCGGGCCGGTGAAATAGCTTGCGGCCGTGGGGTCGCCGTCGACCAGGTAACGGAGCCAGGCGAGGGTGATGCCGGAGGTGGCGTTGTGGGCCACGTCGTCGAAGGGGGTGAAGTGGGTGACGTTTTTGAGACAGATGAAGTAGGCGGGGGAGTTGATGTTGACTTCGTATTCGACGATGCGCGGTAGGAAGTGCGGGACCAGTAGGTCGAAGGAGCCGGCCAGGTAGAGGGCGGGGACGTTCACCAGGAAGGCGGCGGCCACGGGGCCGGGTTCGGTGGGCATCGCGCCGATCACGCGGAAATCCGGATCGACCAGCTGGTAGACGTTCGGCGGGATGCTCGCGCCGTTGACGGCCGCGCCACCGCCGCCGGAATGACCGCCGATCACGGTGCGGCTCAGGTCGAGTCGGCCGTGCATCGGATTCGCCGGGTCGCGGTTGGCGTGCGACAGGGCCGCGGCGGCCGCGAGCGGTAGTTCGAAGGTCGAATTGACCAGATCGTGCGGCATGGCCACCACGAATCCGTGGCTGGCCCAGAAGCGGGCACTGGAGTCGTAGTTGCCCGGTTCGGAG
Organism: Nocardia pseudobrasiliensis NBRC 108224; assembly: GCF_001613105.1. Lineage (GTDB taxonomy): Bacteria > Actinomycetota > Actinomycetes > Mycobacteriales > Mycobacteriaceae > Nocardia > Nocardia pseudobrasiliensis. The sequence continues at coordinate 142,628 of NZ_BDBS01000024.1, forward strand.
CTGAAGCCGGGCACCCAGATGATCGTGGGAACCCGACTCATCGTGTCGATGTCGCGGGGGTAGTAGAAATCCACGCCGACCGGCGAATCCAAACCACCCGGAAACTCACGTGTGCAGGTCATTTCGGAGTGATTGCCGACCAGATGTCCGATCGCGTTGTACGCCGCGTACAGCCCGGCGCACGGGTAGACCGCGGCGGTGCTGACGGTCTCGTGCGGACCGAAGGGGGCGTACCGGCTCAGCGGGGTATCGCCCGGATCGAAATCGTCGGCGAGTGCGACCGGCGCCCCGAACCAGCCGAAGGCCAGTGCCGCGGTCAATGAGAGCAGAGCCGCGATGAGCGATCGCCGGCCGAATCGACGCATGGAACTCACCCTTCATCACCCGAACGATCACTCATGAGAACGGGCAGCAGCGTATCCAACGAATGATCATGTGATCAGGGTGTTTAGCCGGGGCTTAAGACCCATCGAGTCCTCGACTAGCTGCTGCTGGCCGCCGCGGAGGCGAAGGGCGTTGCCACCGGCCGGATCTCTCGCTGCGACGGATGCTTCCACAAGCCCCGTCGCCGCAGGATCGGCAGTACGCCCTCGCCGAACCAGTACGCCTCCTCCACATGCGGATAGCCCGACAGGATGAAGTGCTTGATCCCCAGCCGCGAGTATTCGATCAGCCGCTCCGCGACCTCCTCGTGCGAGCCGACGAGTGCGGTGCCCGCGCCGCCGCGAACCAGGCCGACGCCCGCCCACAGATTCGGCGCGATCTCCAGCCGCTCGGTACTGCCGCCGTGCAGTTCGAGCATACGGCGCTGGCCCTCGGATTCGCTGCGCGCCAGATTCTCCTGTACGCGTTCGATATCCGCGGGATCGACGGCCTCGAGCAGCCGGTCGGCCTCGGCCCATGCCTGTTCGGAGGTATCGCGGGAGATGACGTGGATGCGCAGGCCGTAGTCCAGGATGCGGCCGTGGTCCACGGCCAGCTTGCGGATCCACTCCAGCTTCTTGCTCACCGCGAACAGCGGTTCGCCCCAGGTGAGGTAGGTATCTGCGTACTGTGCCGCGATCGGGCCCGCGGCCGCGGAGGAACCGCCGAAGAAGATCGGCGGCAGCGGGTCGGGCCGGTTGTTGAGCAGCGCGTCCTGGACGTGAATATGCTTGCCCTCGAATGTGAAGGGTGCGTGCGCCCGCCACAGCTCGCGCACCACATGCAGGAATTCACCGGTGCGCTCGTAGCGCGCCTCTTTGTCCAGGAAGTCGCCGTAGGCGCGCTGCTCGTGCGGTTCGCCGCCGGTGACCACATTGAGCAGCAGCCGTCCGCGCGAATGCCGCTGGAAGGTTCCGGCCATCTGCGCGGCCAGTGTCGGGCTGACCACTCCGGGCCGGAACGCGACCAGGAATTTCAGCGCCTCGGTGGTTTCCACCAGCATGGCGGTGGTCAGCCAGGCGTCCTCGCACCACGCGCCGGTCGGGGTGAGCACGGCCTCGAAGCCGTTCTCCTCTGCCGCACCGGCGATCTGGTTGAGATAGCGCAGCGAGGCCGGTCGGTCGCCGGACATCGAGGTGCCGTGCCCGCCCGCGACCAGATTGCGGGAGTCACCGTAGGTGGGAAGGAACCAGTGGAAAGACAGGCTCATGCGAGCTGCTCCCTTCAGGATGCGGGATAGAGGTCGTTGAAGCGGGTATCGACGAAGTCGGCGATCTTGACCTTGCCGGGGACGAGCTTGGCGTCGGAGAAGGCGTCGGCCACCTGCTGTTCGGCGTCGATGGCGGCCCGGTCGAGCGAATGATCCTGGTATACAACCCGTTTCACGACGACGGTGGTCACCTCCAGTGGCAACCCGCTGGACTGGGCGTAGGTCTGTGCCCACTGGTCGGGGTGCTCGTTGACCCAGGCGTGGGCACGATGGATACGCGCGAGCAGATCACGCAGCGCGGCGGTGCGCGACTTGCTCTCCAGCGCTTTGTTTCCCGCCACATAGAAGGCGTCGGGGTTCACATAGCCTTTGCCGTCCACCAGGATTCGCGCACCGACCTGCTGTTCGGCCTGTGCGGTGTAGGGATCCCAGATGGCCCAGGCATCCACCCGCCCGGTGGTCAGCGCGGCGAGGGCATCGGCGGGCTGCAGGTATTGCGGCTCGATGTCGGCGAAGGACAGACCGTTCTTGTCGAGCACCGACAGCAGGTGATAGTGCGCCGAGCTGCCCTTGGCGACCGCGATCTTCTTGCCGCGCAGGTCCGCCGGGCCGCGCAGGGGCGAGTCCTTGGGTACGACGATGCCCTGCCCGGCGGTGCCCGCCCCGTACCCGGATACGATCTTGATCGACGACTTGGCGGCCGCGGCGAACACCGGCGGCGCGTTGCCGACGCCACCGAAATCGACCGCGCCGGAGTTGATCGCCTCGAGCATCGGCGGCCCGGAGGTGTATTGCGACCATTCGATCTTGTAGGGCGCCGATTTCAGCTCGCCCGCCGCGTCCAGCAGCGCTTGCAGTCCAGTGCCCTTCTGATCGCCGAGACGCAGGGTCACCTGGGAAAGATCGACCGTGCCGTCCGAGCGCACCGCCGCATCCTTGGTTTCGGAGGTGCCGCACCCGGTCGCCACCACCGCGGTGAGGGCGAGAGCGGCGAGCAGGCGTCGGGAGATCATTCGGTTCCTTCGGTTTCGTGCGTGCTCACACCGAGTTCGGTGAGCAATTGCTGTCGCAGCGCGGCGAATTCGGCGTGCTCACGCCGTCGCGGCCGCGGTAGGTCGATACGGATGTCGCGGGCGATGCGGCCCTCGGCCAGCACCAGCGCGCGATCGGCGAGCAGCAGCGCCTCGTCGACATCGTGGGTCACCAGCAGCACACCCGGGCGGTGTTTGGCCCACAGTTCGAGTACCAGGCCGTGAATCGTGATGCGGGTCAGGGCGTCCAGTGCGCTGAACGGCTCGTCGAGCAGCAGCAGGTCCGGATCGCGGACCAGGGCCCGTGCCAGTGAAGCTCGTTGCGCCTCACCGCCGGACAGCGTCAGCGGCCAGGCGTCGGCGCGTTCGGCGAGTCCGACCTCGGTCAGCGCCGCGCGGGCGGCCGCCTTCGGATCGGGGTGACGCAGGCCCAGGGTTACGTTGGCGTGCACGCGCTTCCACGGCACCAGCCGCGGCTCCTGGAAGGCCACCGCGATATCGCCGTCGACGCTCAACTCACCCTCGTGTGCGGTGTCCAGGCCCGCCAGTACGCGCAGCAGTGTGGATTTGCCGGTGCCGCTGCGCCCGAGCAGGGCCACGAACTCGCCGCGGGCGATATCGAGATCGATGCGATCGAGGACGGTCCGATCGCCGAAAGCCTTGGTGAGTCCGTGGATTCGCGCCACATGTCGCGCGGACGCCTCCTGCTCGCCGCGCGCCGGAGCGGAATCGGTGGTCAGCTCCCCAAGAAGCCGCGTCGCCATACCAGCGCCCTCCTTTCGATCAGCCGCACCAGGGCATCGGTGATCAGACCCAGCAGGCTGTAGACCAGCAGGCCGACGACGATGACATCGGTGCGCAGGAATTCGCGGGCGTCGTTGATCATGAAGCCGAGGCCCGCGTCGGCATTCACCTGTTCGGCCACGATGAGGGCGAGCCAGGCCACGCCCAGGGACTGCCGCAGTCCGACCAGCGCCTGCGGTAGCGCGCCGGGCAGGACGATATGGGCGATCACACCGAATCGTGAAAGCTGTTGTACACGAGCCAGTTCGGCCAACTTGCCGTCGACGCCACGGATTCCGGCGAAGGTGTTGAGATACAGCGGTACGGCCACACCGAAGGCGACCAGCACGATCTTGGGCAGCTCACCGATGCCGAACCACAGGATCAGCAGCGGAATGAGGCCGTAGAACGGCAGCGTGCGCAGCATCTGCACGGGCGGATCGATGAGATGTTCGCCCAGCAGGCTCAGTCCGGCCACCAGCGCCAGGCCCACGCCGATCACCGCGCCGATCGCGAAACCGACGGCCGCGCGCTGCAAAGATACCGAAATCGCGTGCGGCAGTGTGCCGTCGCGAACGAGATCCAAGGCCGTGTTCACCACGGTGCCCGGGGCGGCCAGTAACCGTTCGGGCAGGACTCCGGTGGCACTGGCCACCTGCCAGGCCACGATGAGCAGCACCGGACTGATCAGCCGTGCCCAGCGGGCCCGCGGCAGACGCGGCAGCCGAACCGGTGTCGACCGCAAGGCGAGTGAAGACAACGCAAAACCTCCCGTCGACCGATGCTGCCGGTCCCGGTCGGCGGGGTCACTAGTTCGAATCTGCCTGGATGCAACCCTCGTCGCTCGACGGCGCGTACCAGAGGCTGGCCGCAACCGTCCGATATGTCGCACTCGGTCGATATATGGAGCGCTCCGCCACCAACAATAAGGAAATAGCTTGTGAATATCAGGAAATACGTCGTGGTCGCGGCCCTGGCGACCACGACGGTGGGAATTGGCTCCGGCGCCTCCTATGCCGCACCCGCCGCCGACGGCGTGGTGAATTACAAGGCGACGACGACCGAAACCTCGAGTGTCATCGCCACCGACTCCGGCTCGCTGGATGTCGACAACGGTGTATTCCGCATCAAGGCGGCCGACGGTACCACCGTGGCCGGTGCCGAATTGAACTTCCGGGTGGACGATTTCGTCTTCCCGATCGAGGCGGCGGTCCAGGATCGCACCGCGACCCTGACCCCGAAGTTCGACACCGCGCATGCGGTGTACAAGCCGGTCGCGCTGCCGTACGAGGACACCGCGCCGTGGAAGACGCCGTACGACCGCGAGCAGGCGGCCTGGAGCCGACTGACGAGCACCATCAGCGCCGGTGCGACCATCGGTACCCTGGTCGGCGGTATCGGCGGCGGCGCTGTCGGCTGTGTTCTGGGCGGCATCGCGGGCGCGACCGTGGCCTCGGCCGCGATCGTCGGCCTGTTCGGTGGCTTCCTCCCGGCCGCGGTCGTGGGCTGCCTCGGTGGCATCATCGCGATCGGCGCGCTGGGCACCCTGGCCGGTCAGCTGCTGGTGACCGCGCCGGTGGCGATTTTGGCCGCGGCGCAGTACTTCACGACCATCAACGCCCCGTTCACGCCGCCCGCGAAGTAGGGACGTCGGCGCCCCGCTGCGGAAGTGGTTCGAATATGCGAACATCGGTCGCGGCAGGGCGCTTTCGGGCCCGATCACGGGCCTATAACAGGTTTCGCTGGTGACGGGTCGGTTCGGTTGCGGAGGATGCAACGAAACTCTCGGTAGCGCAATAACTTCCGAACGGTAATACCCCCCATTCGGGGGGTGGTGTCGCTAAAAGTTGCGGATTCTCCGAACTTTGTGCAAGGTGACGCTGCGCCGTGCGTTTGTGCTGCGGCCCGAAGATGAGGAATGCCAAGTGAAAATGAGGAAATTCGCGGTGGTCGCGGCGCTGGTGACCACCGCGTTGGGCGTCACTGCCGGATCCGTGAACGCTGCTCCCGCCGCCGATGACGCCGTCTACTACAAGTCCGTCACCGACGAGAAGTCCTCCGTCATCTCGACCGATTCCGGCTCGATGGTGGTCGAGGACGATGTCTTCAAGATCAAGGCAAACAACGGAACCACGCTCGCCGGAACGGATCTCAAGTTCCGGGTCGACGATTTCGTCTTCCCGATCGACGCGAAGATCGACGGGCGTACCGCCACGCTGACCCCGCAGTTCGTCGCGGAGAAGGCGGTCTACCAGCCGGTCGCGCTGCCCTACGAGGACACCGCGCCGTGGAAGACCCCGTACGACCGTGAGCAGGCCGCCTGGAACCGCATGAAGGACACCATCTCCACGGGCGCCACCATCGGCACCCTGGTCGGTGGCGTCGGCGGCGCGGCCGTGGGCTGCATCCTGGGCGGCGCTGCGGGTATCCTGCTGACCGGCCCGATCTCGGCCATGCTGGGCGCTCCGATCGGCGCCGTGGGTGGTTGCATCGCGGGCATCCTGGCGATCGGCGCCCTGGGCACCCTCGCCGGCCAGCTGTTGGTGACCGCGCCGGTGGCGATTCTCGCCGCGGCGCAGTACTTCACGACCATCAACGCGCCCTTCACCCCGGCTCCGGCCCCGAAGTAATTCACACCACGCTACCGCCGCCGATCCCCTCGTCCCGGACCGGCGGCGGTCGTGTGTTCGGATCCCGCTGCGCCTAACCCGTGAGCGAACCGCGTGGTCGCGCGATCGTCGGGTATGACCTCCACAGCTGCGCACCCCACCTCCGACGCGGACCTGCACGCGGTCTTCGCGCCCCTGTTCGAGCGGATAGCCGCGGGCGCGGTCGATCGCGAGATAGATCGCCGCCTGCCCCACGAGGAGGTCGGCTGGCTGCGCGAGGCCAAATTCGGCGCACTGCGCGTGCCGGTCGAATACGGCGGTTACGGCGCGAGCGTGCGGCAGCTGTTCGGGCTGCTCATCGACCTCGCCGCGGCCGAATCCAATCTGCCGCAGGCATTGCGGGTGCACTTCTCCTTCGTGGAGGATCAGTTGCTGGCCGAGCCCGGCCCGGTCCGGGAGCGCTGGTTGCGCTCGGTCGCCGGTGGGGTGCTGGTCGGCAATGCCATCACCGAACCGGGCGTGGGCGCGGTGGATCGTTATCAGACCCGGCTGACCGGGGACAGCGCGCGTCGGCTGCTCAACGGCGTGAAGTACTACAGCACCGGTTCGCTGTACGCCGATTACATCCTGGTCGCCGCCGATCACGACGGCGAGCGGGTCGGCGTACTAGTCGACGCCGATGCGCGGGGTGTGCGTCAGCACAACGACTGGGACGGCTTCGGCCAGCGCCTGACCGCCAGCGGCACAACCGAATTCACCGATGTCGTGGTGCCCGATGACCGTATTCTCGGCCCGGGTTACGGCGCGGCCGGGGCGACCTATTCCACCGGCTATCTGCAGTTGGTTCAATTGGCGGTGCTCGCGGGTATTGCGAAACGTGCCGAAAGCGATGCGCGGGAATGGATTTCGGCGCGCACCCGCGGTTACACCCATTCGGCCGCGGATCTGCCCCGCGAGGATCCGCTGGTGCAGCAGGTGGTCGGTCGGTTGTCCGCGGCGGCGTTCTCCGCTCGGGCGGCGGTCCTCGCGGTCGCCGATGTGCTCGACGAGGTGCTGGCCGCCGGGGCCGATGACGAAAACGACTTGAACGCGGTCGAACTCGCCGCCGCGCAGGCTCAGCTTTCGGTGATCGACACCGTGCTCGCCGCGACCACGCAGCTGTTCGAACTCGGCGGGGCCTCGATCGTCTCCGAGCGGCTGCGCCTGGATCGGCACTGGCGCAATGCCCGCACCGTGTCGGTGCACAATCCGGCGATCCAGAAGGCGCGCGCGATCGGTGATCACCTGCTCAACGGGACCGCACTGCCGTTCGCGTGGAGCGCGGGCGAGCGCAAGTCGCAGGAGGTGGCCCGATGACCCGCCGCATCCACTTCAACGCCTTCGACATGAACTGCGTGGCCCACCAGTCACCGGGTCTGTGGCGGCATCCCGACGATCAGTCGCATCGGTACAAGGAGTTGGGTTATTGGACCGAACTCGCGCGGCTGCTCGAGCGCGGACGCTTCGACGGCATCTTCATCGCCGATGTGCTCGGCACCTATGACGTCTACGGCGGCAACGATATCGCCGCGCTGCGCCAGGGCGCGCAGATCCCGGTCGCCGATCCGCTGCTGCTGGTGACCGCGATGGCCGCGGCGACGAAACATCTCGGCTTCGGCATCACCACCGGCACCGGCTTCGAACATCCCTATCCCTTCGCGCGGCGACTGTCGACCCTCGACCATCTCACCAACGGCCGCATCGGATGGAATGTCGTCACCGGCTACCTGCCCTCGGCGGCAAGGAATTTCGGCGCGGACGACCAACTCGACCACGATGAGCGCTACAACCAGGCCGACGAGTACCTCGAAGTGCTCTACAAGCTGTGGGAGGGTTCGTGGGAGGACGACGCCGTGGTTCGCGACGCCGCCCAGGGCGTATACGTGGATCCGGCGAAGGTGCATCACATCGGGCATCGGGGCGAGCACTACACCGTGCCCGGTATCCATCTGTCCGAGCCGTCGCCGCAGCGCAGTCCCGTCATCTATCAGGCGGGCGCCTCACCGCGCGGCACCCGGTTCGCGGCCGAGAACGCCGAGGCCATCTTCGTGGGCGCGCCGTCGAAACGTGTTCTGGCACAAACCGTCCAGCGCATTCGCGACGCCTTGGAGGCGGCCGGTCGCGGCCGTTACGACGCGCGCATCTACACCCTGGCGACGATCGTCACCGACGCCACCGACGAGGCGGCGACCCGCAAATACGAGGAATACCTGTCCTATGCCAGCCCCGAGGGCGCGCTGGTGTTCATGTCGGGCTGGATGGGCATCGATCTGTCCCGCTACGACCTGGACGATCCGATCGGCGATGTGCGGAGCAATGCCATCCAGTCGGCCGTCGCGGCCTTCCAGGAATTCGACGACGACGGCCGGGAGTGGACCGTGCGCGATATCGCCCGCTGGGGCGGAATCGGCGGTCTGGGACCGGTTTTCGTCGGATCCGGCGCGACCGTGGCCGACACCCTGCAGGAGTGGGTGGACGAAACCGATGTCGACGGGTTCAACCTCGCCTACGCGATCACACCGGGTAGTTTCGAAGACATTGTGGCGCATGTGATTCCGGTGCTCACCGAGCGCGGTGCGTATCCGGCGGAATATACGCCGGGCACGCTGCGCAACGCGCTGTTCGGTGCGGGTGATCGATTGCCGGACAATCATCGCGGTGCGCGGTATCGAATCGGTGCGTCCGGATCGACGGTATTGCCCGATTCCGAGTCGCGGCTGGGCGCGGCGATATCCTCGTCCTGAATATTCACCGCCTGAATTTTCACCGATCGATTCTTCGTGATTCCAACACTCGGGTGAGCATCCGTTCGGAAGCAGTATTTCGTTATGACGAACGATAATTCGACTCGTACCGCCGCCATCGTCGGAGCCGGACAGACCGGGGTGACCGCCGCACTCGGACTGCTCGACGCCGGCTTCGCCGTAACCCTCTACAGCGACCGTGATCAGCGCAGCCTGCGCGATGATGTGCCCGCGACCGGGACCGCCCTCGGTTTCGGCGAGGCACAGGCGGCCGAGGCCGCGCTCGGGCTGGACACCTTCGTCGACCGCGCGCCGAACCACACCGGTTTGAGCGTGCGGATCGCCGGACCCGAGAATGCCGAATTGATCGCATTCGACGGCGATTTCGACGGCTATGTCGGAATCGCGGTGGACACCCGGCTCAAGGCCGATGAGCGATTGACAGCATTCATCGAACGCGGTGGTCGTTTCGTCGTCGAGGCCGTCAATCTGGAAAAGCTGGACGATATCGCCGGATCGCACGATCTGACCCTGGTCGCCACCGGTCGCGGCGGTCTGTCCGAACTGTTCCCGATCGATCCCGAGCGCACGGTCTACGACGAGCCGCAGCGCAGCCTGCTCACCGTCACGGTCACCGGATTGGGTTACGGCCCCGAGGTTTTCGCCCATCGCAGCGCGCAGGGCGGTGCGCACAGCGGCTTCTCCATCTTCGCCGAACAGGGTGAGGCCTGGTGGGGACCGTATCTGCACAAGGACGCCGGGCCCACGTGGGCGTTCCTGGGCTGGGCGCGCCCGGGCAGCGATTGGGAGAAGCGCTTCGCCGCCGCCGACTCCGCCGAATCGGCCCATCGCATCGTGCAGCAGCTCTACCGCGACTACATCGACTGGGATCTGCCGGAAGTGCTTGCCACCCAGCCGATCACCGAGGATCCGCATTCGTGGCTGAAGGGTGCGGTGCGCCCGGTGGTGCGGATCGGCGTGGGCGAGACGCCGGGCGGGCACGCGGTGGCCGCGATCGGCGATACCGCGGTGGCCTACGACCCGATCGCCGGACAGGGCGCGCAGAGCGGGCTGATCCAGGCCCAGCTTCTGGTCGCCGCGGCCGCCGCGCACGAGGGCCCGTTCGACGCCGACTGGTTGCGGGCGCGATACGCGGAATTCCTGACCGCCCGTTCCGACGCCGCGGCGAAGACCACCCGATTGTTCCTCAGCGATCCCGAATTCGGCGATATCGGCAATCAGTTCTTCGCCACCGCCGCGGTGGATCCGCGCTTCGCCTCGGCGCTGGTGGGCCTGCTGCACCGCCCGCAGCCGTTCCTCGACGTGCGATCGGTCGAGGATGCCGCGGCCTATATCACCCGGGTGACCGGCGAGGACGCCGCCGAACTGCTGGGCCGGTTCCAGCCCGCGGGCCGATTCGAGCGGTCGGGTTACGACGCGGCGGTCGCCCGGGCCTGACCGATGCGATCGCAGCGATTCAAAACCTCGTGTCGCGCCCTGCGTGCTGCTGAAGTGAAGACACGCACCGGGGGCGGCCTCGAACGGAGTAGGGATGACGACCGAAAAAATCGCCGACCAGATCAAGTTCGCCTACTGGGTGCCCAATGTCAGCGGGGGCCTGGTCACCAGTGATATCGAACAGCGCACCGGCTGGGACTTCGAATACAACAAGAAGCTCGCGCAGACCGCGGAGAACAACGGCTTCGACTACGCGCTGTCCCAGGTGCGCTACACCGCCTCCTACGGCGCGGAATTCCAGCACGAGTCGACCTCGTTCAGCCTCGCCCTGCTGGGTGCGACCGAGCGGCTGAAGGTCATCGCGGCCATTCATCCGGGCCTGTGGCATCCGGCCGTGCTGGCGAAATTCGGGGCGACCGCGGATCATCTGTCCGGCGGCCGGTTCGCCATCAATGTCGTCTCCGGCTGGTTCGCCGGGGAATTCCAGGCCCTGGGCGAGCCGTGGCTCGAACACGACGAACGCTACCGGCGCAGTGCGGAATTCCTCGAGGTCATCCGCAAGATCTGGACCGAGGACAATGTGAACTTCGCCGGTGACTTCTACCGGATCCGCGATTTCACGCTCAAGCCGAAACCGCTCAACACCCCCGAGCGGCCCAATCCCGAACTGTTCCAGGGCGGTAACTCCACCGCCGCCCGCCGCAACGGTGGCCGCCACGCCGACTGGTACTTCTCCAACGGCAAGGATTTCGACGGCGTCACCGAGCAGATCAACGATGTGCGCGAGGTCGCGCGGCAGCACGATCGGGAGGTGAGATTCGGTCTCAACGGCTTCATCATCGCCCGCGACACCGAGAAGGAGGCGCAGGACACCCTGCGCGAGATCATCGCCAAGGCCAATAAGCCAGCGGTGGAGGGGTTTCGGGACGCGGTGCGGCAGGCCGGATCGTCCACCAGGGACGGCAAGGGAATGTGGGCCGATTCGAGTTTCGAGGATCTGGTGCAGTACAACGACGGCTTCCGCACCCGATTGATCGGCACCCCGGAGCAGATCGCCGAACGCATCGTCGCCTACCGCGACCGCGGCGTGGATCTGATCCTGGGCGGATTCCTGCACTTCCAGGAGGAGATCGAATACTTCGGCAAGCGGGTGCTGCCACTGGTGCGCGAGTTGGAGGCGCAGCGTCAGCCGGTGGCGGTGGCGGGCTGATGACCGCCGTCGCGGCGGAACGCATCACCTCCGCCGACCACGCGCGGGAGGTGGCCGCCCGGCTGGCGTCGGAGTTCGCCCTCGACGCCGCCGAGCGGGATCGGCTGCGCCGATTGCCGTTTCGCGAAGTGGAGCGGTTGGCGGCCAGCGGACTGCTGGCCGTCACCGTTCCCGCCGCGCACGGCGGGGCCGATCTCGCGCCGAGCGAGGTCGCCGAGGTGGTCCGGATTCTGGCAACGGCCGATCCGAATATCGCGCAGATCCCGCACAGCCACTTCGTCTATCTGAATCTGTTGCGATTGGCCGGATCCGACCAACAGCGCACGCACTACTTCACGCGGGTGCTCGACGGCGCTCGCATCGCCAATGCCCAGTCCGAGCGCGGCGGCGCGACCGTGGCCGAGGTGGGCACCACGCTGAAACCACTGGGAGACGGCCGGTTTCGCGTCGACGGCAGCAAGTTCTACTGCACTGGTTCGCTGTTCGCCGATGTGCTGGCCGTGCTCACGCGGCTCGACGATCCGGATGGACGCGCCGGGCTGGCCGCGGGGGAGTACATCGCGTATCTGCCCGCCGAAACCCCCGGGGTCGAGATCATCGACGACTGGAACGCGCTGGGGCAGCGCACCACCGGCAGCGGGACCGTCCGGTTCGACGGCGTGCTCGTCGAGCGGGCGCAGCTGGTCGAGCGCTCGGGCGCGGTGCGTGCCCCGACCGCGTACGGCTCGTTCGCGCAACTGCTGCACGCGGCCATCGATACCGGTATCGCGCGCGGGGCGCTCGAGGCCGCGGCCGAATTCGTTCGCACGAAGAGTCGGCCCTGGTTCGAGGCGGGCGTCGAGCGGGCGATCGACGATCCCCTGACGATTCAGCGTTTCGGCGAACTCGCGGTCGCGGTCGCGACCGCCGAGGCGACGCTCACCGCCGCCGGACGGGCCGTCGACGCGGCGACCTCGGCGGTCGAGCCGGATATCGTCGCGGCCTCGATCGCCGTCGCGACGGCCAAGATCGTCGCCGATCGCGCGGCCAACGAGGTGGCCGCCGCTTTGTTCGAAGTGGGTGGGACCCGCAGCGCGGCAGCCGATCTCAATCTGGATCACTTCTGGCGCAATGCCCGCACCCACACCCTGCACGATCCGGTGCGGTGGAAGTTCCAGCACATCGGCCGCACGGTCCTGCGCGGAACGCCGCCACCGCTGCACGGTGTGATCTGAGATCGGAGTGGTGAAATATGGCCGAGCTGACCGAGATTCCAGCCGACGGCGCCGGCCTGCGCCGCGCGTTCGCGGCCTTTCCCAGCGGTGTGGTGGCCGTCTGCGCCGAAATCGACGGCACCGCGCACGGTTTGGCCGTGAGCACCTTCGTGCCGGTCTCGCTGGATCCGCCGCTGGTGTCGTTCTGCGTGCAGAACAGCTCCAATACCTGGCCGCGCCTGGCCGCCGCGAGCCATCTCGGCCTGAGCCTGCTCGGCCTCGATCAGGAGGGTGCGGCCCGCTCGCTGAGTTCCCGTGTCGGCGACCGCTTCTCGGGTCTGCGGCTACATCGCGGCGCGGGCAACGCCCTGTTCGTCGACGGCGCCTCGACCTGGATCGAGGGCAGCGTCGAAACCCAGGTGCCCGCGGGTGACCACCAGGTCGTTATCCTGCGCATCCACCGCCTGGCCACCCGCGCCGAGGTCGATCCGCTGGTCTTCCACGGCAGTCGCTTCCGTCGTCTGCATCCGGAGGAGGTGCTCAATGGGGCACGCTGAATTCCGTTCGCTGCGTGCGCTGTTCGCCGAGGACGCGCGACGCTGGCTGGAGAACTGGCGCACCGAGCGGGAGGATTCCGGGCGCTGGTCGTGGGTCAACCTCGACTGGATCGACAGTGTGATCGGACCCGCGCCGATGTGAACTCCGCTCACAGCGGATGCGAGGGCCGGAAGCACAATCGCCGCCGCGCCCCCGCGCTCGGACTGGTGTGCTCGACCACCGCCGCGGCCAGTCCGCGCGCCTCGATATCGTGGCGGTACATGTCCTGGCTGAAGCCGTCGAGGTGAATCAGCGTGTGCCGGATGAGCATCGGGGCCACATCGGGCGGATCGGTGCAGGCGCGGCGATAGTCGGAGGAGGCCCGCGGATCCTCGGTGAGCGCGGCCAGCGCTCCGATCCGCACCCGCTGGGTCAGCCCGGTCCAGATCCGGGCCTCCTCGGCGGTGCGGATGCGCCGCCAGCCGCCGCGGTAGTCCAGATCCCGGATGATGTCGTCGGCCGGTTTGCCCAGGCGCGTCTCGCACACCACGGCCCACAGCGCGCACAGCCAGCTCAACGCGCGCAGGGTGTGCAGCGGTTCGCGCCGGGTCTCGAGTTCCTGCTCGGCCTCGTCGTGGGTGTCGAGATTCACCCAGCGGAACACCAGCGATTCGATCTCGAGCAGGAAGCCCGCGGGCAGATCGTCGACATCCGGCCGCCCGATTCGCACCCCGCGCCCGGAGACCAGATCCCGTAACTCGACCATATCGGCGTCGGCGGTCCGCACCCAGCGGTGCGATTCCCTGGTCATCCTCGAGGCCCCCAGGTCGGTACGGTCGGACGCGATGACGCCCCTTCGGATTGAGCCACGAATCCGACCGTCCCGCAAGCGTTCGGTCAGGGTTGGCCCTGCAGCACCGCCCCGATCGCATCCAGGAACGACTGCCCGCCGGTGGCGTATCCGCCCGCCACGGCACCGATCACCAGGCCGATCGGGCCGGTCAGCAGGCTGAAGAAGCCCATGCCGAGTACGGTGCCGAGCAGTCCGCCGAGTAGTCCGCCGACGGTGAGACCGACCACATTGCGGTTGAGCTCATCGGTGAGCCTGGCCATCGAGCTGAGCGACTCCATCTCGCCGATATCGCGCGCGGACACCTTCGGTTCCAGTACCAACTGCCGACCGTCGCGCGAAATCCGCTGGGCCACATGAACCTCGGCATATGAGATCCGATATGTCAGCGGGATCTCCGCCATCCGGTCGCCGACATCGGAGGTCAGCACCACCCGGTCGTCGGCAACCGTGAAATGTCCGCCCACGACGGTTGTCTCCGATATTCGCGACGCATCGGAAAGTACCGTACGGTAATTGATTCCGTTGTCCGAGCCGGTCGCGGCGATTTCTCGCGGTGGTTCCGCATTCACCGAAACCGCGCTGCCGCCGAGCGCGGCGATGGTCAGAAATGCCGTGGCGGCGAACGTGCCGAATCTCATCGAGTTGTGTTTCCTTTCACTTCAGCGTTCGAAGATGGCTGCTCGTAAGGGGATTCGGCGAGCTGTATCCGAGCATCGTTGTCCTATTGTTACCTAGTCATCCGACCAGAGAATGCGGTTGGAAAACCGGCATATTTCACAACTCGACGAGTGGCCGTCGCATGGTGTATTTGTTTTCCGGATCATGGGAAAGGGCAGGAAGTGGCACGACGACGGGCGCACGCCGGAATCATCCTGATGGGCTGCGTTATCGCGGCCTCGATCGCGACCGCGGGCCTCATCGGGATTGCGATGTCGATGGGCGGGAACGGCGAGCACCGGGCCGACAAGCCCGGCGTCGCGGCCACGTCCGCCCGGCCATCCGCGACAACGACCGCGTCGCAGCCGGTTTCGTCCGCGCCGCCTCTCGCGCCGCTCGTCCTGAACAAAGGGGCCGATCAGGGGAAGCCGGTAGTCGATGTGGCCGTGGGTGATTGCGTCTCGGTCGGCGAGACCACCCTCGAGAAGACCTCGTGTGCCTCAGGTTCCGGCTATCGCGTGGCCGAGCGAGCCGCCGCGGGCGCGCAATGTCCCGGCGATGCCGATCGTTCCTATACCCGCACGTTGCCCGGCGGTGATCCGGACAATCTGTGCCTGGACATCAACTGGGTGGTCGGCGATTGCGTGGACCTGTCCGGCGGTGCGCCGCGGTCGGTGGACTGTGCCACGCCCGGCCGGGTGCGGGTGCAGGGCATCCGTCCGGACACCACCGACGTGAACGGCTGTCCGGCCTCCGACCGGGGCGTCGTCTACGACCAGCGGCGATTCGTGGTCTGCGTGTCCACTCGGTGAAAGAATCTCCCGGACCGTGTCGAATCAGGGCCCGCCCGATCGTGTAGAGGGTGCGAGCCGGTGACGGATCGGCTCACGGCGAAGGAGCACACCATGCCCGAATATCTGCTCAACATCTATCAGCCCGAGGCCGGGGAGCCGCCCGAGGATCTGGCCGACATCATGGCCCAGGTCGAGGCGCTCAACGACGAACTGCGGGCGGCCGGCTCGTGGGTGTTCGCGGCCGGCCTGCACGCCCCCGATACCGCGACGGTCGTGCGGGCCGCGGGCGCGGATGTGCTGATCACCGATGGCCCGTATGTGGAGAGCAAGGAGTACATCGCCGGGTTCAGCCTGATCCGGGCCGCCGATCTGGACGAGGCCCTGATGTGGGGGCGGCGGCTGGCGACGATTCTGCGCGGGCTGCCGGTGGAGGTTCGCCCGGTCGTGGGTGACTGAATGAATTCGCCGGTGACCACGGATGTTTCGGCGGTGTTCGCCGAACACTACGGTCGGGCGGTCGCGAGCCTGATTCGCGTCTTCGGCGATATCGACCTCGCCGAGGACGCGGTGCAGGACGCCTTCACCGCCGCAGTGCGGCGCTGGCCGGTGGAGGGGATTCCGCCGAGTCCGCCGGGGTGGATCATCACGACCGCGCGTAATCGCGCGGTCGATCGGCTGCGGCGGGAGGCGTCGCGCGCGGACAAGTACGCGCAGTCGGCGCTGCTGCGTTTCGTCGACGAACCCGTCGACGCGGGCGCTGTGCACGACGATCGCCTCCGCCTGATCTTCACCTGCTGTCACCCCGCGCTCGCACGTGCCAACCAGGTCGCCCTCACCCTGCGCCTGCTCGGCGGCCTGACCACCCCCGAGATCGCGCACGCGTTCCTGACCTCGGAATCGACCATGGCCCAACGCATTTCGCGGGCCAAGGCGAAGATCCGCGCCGCCCGCATTCCCTACCGCGTACCGCAGGACTTCGATCTGCCCGAACGCCTCGCCGCGGTGCTGGCGGTGATCTATCTGATCTTCACCGAGGGGCATACCGCATCCGGCGGCGAGCGGTTGACCCGCGGCGATCTGTGTACCGAGGCGATCCGGCTGGGCCGGGTGCTGGTCGAACTCATGCCGGACGAACCCGAGGCACTGGGCCTGCTGGGTCTGATGCTGCTCACCGAGGCCCGTCGCCCGGCGCGCACGGCCGCGGACGGTCGGCTGATCCCGCTGACCGAACAGGACCGCGGTCGCTGGGATCGCGAGCTGATCGCCGAGGGGCATCGGTTGGTGCGGCAGTGTCTGCGCCGCAACGATCCCGGCCCCTATCAGATCCAGGCCGCGATCAATGCCGTGCACACCGACGCCGCGACCCCGGCCGAGACGGACTGGGATCAGATCCTGCGGCTCTACGATCAACTCGCCGCGCTGACCCCGGGCCCGATCGTGACGCTCAATCGGGCCGTCGCAGTCGCCGAAATCGACGGCCCGGCCGCGGCATTGGCGCTGCTCGCGGAGTTGCCGCTCACCGAATATCACCTCTACCACGCGATCCGGGCCGACCTGCTGCTCAGGCTCGGCCGCAACGCCGAGGCCGCGAGCGCATTCGAACAGGCCCTCGCGCGCACCGGCAATGCCGCCGAACGCGAATATCTGAGCCGCCGCGCCGAACTCAGCGCGACATCGAATCCTGCTGGGCCGGAAGCAGCTTGCTGAACTGCCGGTTGGCGTAGCGCATCGCGGTCTCGTACGGCCAGGCGAATTTGCGGGCGAACCAGTAGCCCACGCGGATATCGGTGGAGGTGTACACCAGGAAGCGATTGCGCTTGATACCGGCGATGATTCGATCGGCCACATGTTCCGGCGTCGCCGCGCGGCCCACGAACGCCCCGCGCAGCTTCGCCATGCGCGGATCGTCGGGATCCAGGCCCACGATCTGCACCGTGCCGACCAGCGGGGTGTGCACCGCACCCGGAACCACCAGGCTGACCCCGATGTCGTGGCGCTCCAGATCGAAGCGCAGCACCTCGGAGATCCCGCGCAGCCCGTATTTGGCCGCGCTGTAGGCGGCGTGCCACGGGAAGGCGAGCAGTCCGGCCGCCGAGGACACGTTCACCAGATGTCCGCCGCGCCCGGCCCGCACCATCGGCGGGACGAAGTTCTCGATGATGTGAATGGGGCCCATGAGATTCACCTCGATCATCGACCGCCAGTGCCGATGCTCGAGGTTCTCCACGGTGCCCCAGGTGGAGATGCCCGCGATATTCATGACCACATCGAGACTGTCGTGTGCGTCGTGCACCCGCTGCGCCCACGCGGTGACCGCGTCGTAGTCGGATATGTCCAGCGCCTGCGCGTCGAGCACCTCACCATCGGCCGCACGGACCAGTTCCACCGTCTCGGCCAGTCCCGCGGCGGCGATATCGGTGAGCACCAGATGCGCTCCGGCGCGGGCGGCGGCCAGCGCGGTGGCCCGGCCGATGCCGCTGGCCGCGCCGGTGATGAGGCATTTACGGCCGGACAGATCCTTCATGGATGTTCACCCTAGCTATTGCGAACAAGGTTGTACACAGCTCATTTCCGCCCGCTGCCAACCGTTGAATTCACGCTGATCGGGACGGCAGACACGGATAAGGGTGTCCGATACGTTCGAATTCACCATCCAGAGCGGTTGAGAGATCTGGCTCGACGAGACCGCAGCAACCCCCCGCGAGCCGGGTGCGGGTGCTACCGCCAGGACCGATGGAGGACCGCGATATATGACCACAGTGGCCGCTATCGATCCCTCGACCACCGATGCGGTGGCCGAGGACGCGCTGCCGGTCGCGCGCACCCGGCATCCGTGGCGCTGGCTCGCGGCGGCCGTCGCGCTGGTGCTGGTCGCCCAGTTCGCGCACGGGCTGATCACCAATCCCGGCTGGGACTGGCCGACTTTCGCCAGATACTTCACCGCCGATTCGGTCCTCGCCGCGCTGAAACTGACTGTGGAGCTGACCTTCTGGGGCACACTGTTCGGCTTCCTGCTCGGCATCTGGCTGGCCGTGGCGCGGCTGTCGAAAATCCCTGTACTGCAAGTGATCGCGTGGGCCTACGTATGGGCGTTCCGCTCGATTCCGCTGATCGTGCAGCTGCTGTTCTGGTTCAACATCGCCTATCTGTACAAGCGCCTGTCGATCGGAATCCCGTTCGGCCCCGCGTTTTTCAGCTTCGATGTCAACGGCGTGCTCAGCGGCTTCACCGCCGCGGTGATCGGATTGGCGCTGCATCAGGCGGCGTACTCGGCCGAAATCATCCGCGCCGGAATCATATCCGTGGATCCCGGTCAGCTGGAGGCGGCGAAATCGCTGGGCCTGCCGTGGCGGCGACAGTTCTTCACCATCGTGGCGCCGCAGGCCATGCGCGGCATCCTGCCCAATGCGGCCAACGAGGTGATCAGCCTGTTCAAGGGCACCTCGATCGTTTCGGTGATGGCGATCGCCGAGCTGTTCTACCAGGTGCAGGTGATCTACGGCCGCAACGGTCGAGTGGTGCCGCTGCTGATGGTGGCCACGGTCTGGTACATCGTGCTCACCAGCGTGCTGAGCGTCGTTCAGTACTACATCGAGCGGCATTTCGCCAAGGGCAGTCAGCGTGACCTACCGCCCACGCCCTGGCAGCGGGTGCGCGGCAAGGTGGCCGAGATCACGGGGGAGCGGCGATGAGCGAATACACCGTCGAATTACGGGGCGTGCGTAAACATTTCGGGGTCAACGAGGTGCTGCGCGGGATAGATCTCGCGGTACGCCCGGGCGAGGTGACCGTGATCCTGGGCCCGTCCGGATCCGGTAAGTCGACGCTGCTGCGGACCATCAATCATCTGGAGAAGGTCGACGCCGGAACCGTGCGGGTGGCCGGTGAACTGGTCGGCTATCGCCGCCGCGGCGCGAAACTGCACGAGCTGAGCGAGCGGGAGATCCTGCGGCAGCGCTCGCGCATCGGCTTCGTGTTCCAGAGCTTCAATCTGTTTCCGCATCTGACGGTGCTGGAAAATATTGCGCTGGCGCCGATTTCGGCCCAGGGCCGCTCGCGTGCCGAGGTCGAGGCCGAGGCGGTGGAACTGCTGGAGCGGGTCGGCCTGGCCGAGAAGGCCCACGAATATCCGCGGCGGCTGTCCGGCGGTCAGCAGCAGCGGGTGGCTATCGCTCGCGCTCTGGCGCTGCGACCGCGCGTGGTGCTGTTCGACGAACCGACCTCCGCGCTGGATCCGGAACTGGTCGGCGAGGTGCTCGACGTGATCCGGGCACTGGCCCGCGACGGCGCGACGCTGGTCATCGTCACCCACGAGGTCGGCTTCGCCCGCGAGATCGCCGACACCGTGGTGCTCATGGACGACGGGCGGATCGTCGAGCAGGGCCCGCCGGGGCAGGTGCTCGACAATCCGACCCATTCGCGCACCAAATCCTTTCTCGCGCATGTCCTCTGAGCGGGCCTCGGCCCGCCACGCCTCGAAGGGGAGAAGTATGACTTCGGTTCGCCACATCGCCCAGGACGACGCCCTGGCCGCGCCGCTGCTGGCCGAGCTGGCCATCGAATACAGCTCGCGCTACGGCCGCACCGCGGGCGAGGTGCACGCGGATCTGGTGACCTATCCGGCCGATCATTTCGCGCCGCCGCACGGCGGGCTGCTGGTGGTGCTCGAGGACGGAGAACCGGTGGCGGGCGGCGCATTTCAGCGCTACGACGAGCAGACCGCCGAACTCAAACGCATCTGGACCGCGAGCACCCATCGCCGGAAAGGTCTGGGCCGCATCGTCCTGGAACATCTCGAGGCCGAAATCGCCCGGCGCGGCTACCGGCGGATCTATCTGACCACCGGCCCGCGCCAGCCCGAGGCCGTCGCCCTCTACAACGCCACCGGCTACACCGCCCTGACGCGCGACATCGTCACCGAGGTCGGCGCGCTGCATCCGTTCGAGAAGTATCTGACCGAGGAGGCGTCTGTCGCATGAGGTTCCTGCTGCTGACCCTCATCACCCATCAGCCCGATCCCGTCACCGGCGCGGTCGAATCACCGGCTCGGCGATTGCGTCGCGCGGTCGAATCCGCCCGGCTCGCCGAGGAACTCGGCTACGACGGCTTCGCGGTCGGTGAGCGCCACGAGGATCCGTTCATCTCCTCGGCCCCGCCGGTGGTGCTCAGCCATATCGCCGCGGTGACCTCCTCGATCGCGCTGTTCACCGGCGTCACCACCTTGAGTCTGCTCGATCCGGTGCGCGCGTTCGAGGACTATTCGACGCTGGACAATCTGTCGGGCGGCCGCCTCGAACTGATCATCGGCAAGGGCAACGGCGCGGCGCAGGCGAAGCTGTTCCACGTCACGGCCGAGGATCAGTGGGAGCGCAACCGTGAGGGGTACGACCTGCTGCGGCTGCTGTGGGAGAACGAGTCGGTCACCTGGAGCGGGCGGTTCCGCCCGGCGCTGACCGAGGCCAAGGCGCTGCCGCGGCCGCTGCAGCCGCGCCTGCGCATCTGGCACGGCAGCGCCACCAGCCGCGATTCGGTGGAACTGGCCGCGCGTCACGGTGATCCGGTGTTCTCGGCGAATGTCACCTATCCGATCGACTCCTACGCCGAACTGATCGCCCACTACCGCGAGCGCTGGGCCGCATACGGTCACGATCCGGCACAGGCCCTGGTCGGCGCGGGCACCGCCGGGTTCTACGTCACCCGCGATTCACAGGACGCACTGCGCGCCTACCGGCCGATCTTCGAGGCCCGCCAGGCCGTCGCGCGAGAACACAACCTGCCCATCGTCTTTCCCACCGTCGAGGATTTCGTCGAGCGCAGTTCCGCTCTGGTCGGCAGTCCACAGCAGGTATTGGAGAAGGTCGAGCGCTATCACCGGGGCCTGGGCCACGAGGTGATCCACCTGAGCGCCGACGGCGACGGCCTCACCGATAAACAGCACCGCGAAAGCCTCGAACTGTTTCAGGCCGAGGTCGCCCCGGAACTGCGCCGCCGCATCGCGAGCCGCCCTCTGGGCGCGCAGCGACATTTGTAGAGAAGGAACCACCCCGATGAAACGACCCCTGGCCCTGTTCGGCGCCGTCGCCGCGACCGTCTCGCTGGCCGCGTGCGGCGCCGACACCGCCGGAGGCGAGTCCGCCGGACCGCCACATTCGGGCGGCACCCTGCGCTACGGTCTGTCGCAACCGCCGACCTGCTCGGATCCGGCGCAGTCCGGCACCAACCAAACCCTGTATGTGACACGGCAGATCGTCGATTCGCTGGTCGACCAGGATCCGGCCTCCGGCGAGATCCGGCCGTGGCTGGCCGACACCTGGACCGTCGCACCCGACGCCCGCGGCTTCACCTTCCACCTGCGCGAGGGCATCACCTTCAGCGACGGCACGCCGCTGACCGCGGATTCGGTGCGCAAGAACTTCGACGCCATCGTGCACACCGTCGGCGCGGCCAAGGCACCGCTGGCGGCGAGCTATCTGGCCGGATACACCGGCACCACGGTCGTGGACCCGCAGACGGCCCGCGTCGAATTCGCCACGCCCAACGCGCAATTCCTGCAGGCCGCCTCGACGCCGCAGCTGGGCATCCTGTCCGAGGCCGACACCGCGAAATCCGCCGACGACCGCTGCCTGGGCGCGAATATCGGCAGCGGGCCGTTCACCTACGCCGAATACAAACAGGGCGCGTCGGCGACGCTGGCCAAACGCACCGGATATCGCTGGGGTTCGGCGGTATTCGCCAATCACGGCGACGCCTATCTGGACCGCATCGCCTTCACCGTCATCCCCGAGTCGGGCGTGCGGACCGGCAGCCTGTCGTCCGGACAGCTCGATGCCGTCAGCGACGCCCTGGCCCAGGATGTGCCGCAGATCGAGGCCACCGGCGGGAAGGTGCTGTTCTACGCCAATCCGGGGCTGCCGTTCGGGCTGCAGCCCAATGTTAATCGGGGTCCGCTGCGCGATGCGGCGGTGCGGGGCGCGCTGCGCACTGCGATCGATCGCAAGGAACTGGTCGACACCGTACTGGGCCCGCAGTTCAAGACCGGCACCAGCGCTTTGGCGAGCACCACACCGGGCTATGTGGATCAGTCGGGACAACTCGGCTACGACCCCGACGCGGCCAAGCGCGCACTGGACGCGGCGGGCTGGGCGCCCGGGCCGGACGGCATTCGCGCCAAGGACGGGCAGCGGCTGTCGTTCGGGGTCATGTTCAGCGCGGTATTCGCCGGTAATCAGGCCATTCTGGAACTGGCGCAGCAGCAGGTCCGCAAGGTCGGGATCGAGTTGCGGCTGGAACCGGTCCCGCAGAACGAGGCCACGGCCCGGCAGAACACCCGCGACTTCGACTCCACCTACTACAACCTCACCCGCGCCGACGGCGACATTCTGCGCACCACCTTCGGCCTGGATCAGCGAAACCTCAACGGGCGCGGACCGATTCCGCCATTGGATCAGGCGCTCTCGGGCGAGCTGGCCACCACCGACGCCGCGGAGCGGGCGAAGCTGATCGGGCAGGCGCAGCGGCAGGTGCTCGACGAGGGGCTGTGGATTCCGACGGTCGAGCTGTCGCAGTCCATCGGCGTGGCGAACAGCGTGGCGGATGTGAAGTTCGAGGCGTCGGGCCGGTTGCAGTTCCACGACACCTGGTTGCGGGGGCGATGAGCCGATGACCCGATATGTGACCCTCCGACTTCTCCAGGCCGTCGCGGTGCTGTGGGCGGCGTTCACGGCCTCCTTCGCCGTGCTGTACCTGCTGCCCGGTGATCCGGTGGAACTGGCCGCGGGAGCCACTCCCGGCACACCGGTCGATCCGGCCGCGATCGCCGAGATGCGGGCGCGCTACGGGCTGGATCGGCCGGTGTGGCAACAGTATTGGACGGCGCTCGAACACGCGGTGCGCGGCGATCTGGGCCGGTCCATCGGTACGGGTCAGTCGGTCACCGATGCGCTCGGGGAGGCATTGCCGTCCACGCTCGCGCTGGCCACGGTGACGCTGACGCTGGCGGTGGTGTTCGGCACGGCCTTGGCATTGTCCGCCGCCTACACCGAGAAGCGCTGGCTGCGAGGGTTTTTGACCTCACTGCCGCCCGTCGGGGCGGCCGCGCCGACCTTCTGGGTGGGTCTGCTTCTGCTGCAGCTGTTCTCGTTCCGGCTGCGGTTGTTTCCCGCCTTCGGCGGCACCGGATTCAAAGGCGTCGTACTGCCCGCGATCACGCTGGCCGTCCCGATCGGCGCTGTGATCGCGCAGGTGCTCTACAGCAGCCTGTCGCAGACCTGGCGGCAGCCCTTCGTGGAAGTGGCCTTCGCCAAGGGCGCTTCGCGGCGCTGGGTGCAACTGCGGCATGTGCTGCGCCCGGCGCTCGCGCCCGCGCTGACCGTGGCGGGGGTGTGGGTCGGCACGGTGCTGGCGGGATCGGTGGTCGTGGAGACCGTGTTCTCGCGGGCGGGCATCGGCCGGTTGACCCAGACCGCGGTGCTGAATCAGGACATCCCCGTGGTGCAGGGCGTCATCGTGCTGACCGCGCTGGCGTTCGTCCTGGTGAATCTCGCCGTCGACCTCGTACTTCCCCTGTTCGATCCGCGGGTCGTGCGGGGCAATCGGATTGGAGGGGCCTAGATGACCGAGGTGCTCGCCGCTCCCCGGCCGGATCTCGACCGGCTCGGCGCGCCCGGCTGGGCATGGGCGGGAAAGACATTGCGCGCCAATATATTCGTGGCGCTGTCGGTACTCGTGCTGGCGCTGGCCCTCGGCTGGGCGGTGGCGCCGTCGGTATTCGCGGGGCGTGACCCGTTGATCGGCGTGCCCGCGGAGAAGCTGCGCGGGCCCAGTGCGCGGCACTGGTTCGGCACCGACAATCTCGGACGTGACATCTACACCCGAGTGGTGCACGCGGCCGGACTGTCGCTGACCGCCACGGTGGCCGCGGTGTTGCTCGGACTGGTGCTCGGGGCGCTGATCGGGCTGATCGCGGGTGCGGCCGGGGGCGTGGTCGACACGGTGATCATGCGGATCGTGGATGTGCTGCTGTCGATTCCGGAACTGCTGACCGCGCTGGCGCTGGTGACTGTGCTGGGCTTCGGCACCCGCAATGTGGCGATCGCGGTGGGCCTCGCGCTGGTGGCCCGGTTCGCCCGGGTGATGCGCGCGGAGGTGCTGCGGGTGCGACGCGCGCCGTATGTGGAGGCCGCCTTCGCCGCGGGTGTGCGCTGGCCGATCGTGCTGGGGCGACACATTCTGCGCAACGCCTATGCGCCCGTCGCGGCCCTGGCGGCAGTCGAATTCGGGGTCGCGGTGCTGGCGGTGTCCTCGCTGAGCTTTCTCGGCTACGGCGCGGTTCCGCCCACTCCCGAATGGGGTTCGCTGATCGCCGAGGGCCGCAACTTCCTGGCCACGTCCTGGTGGATGACCACCCTGCCGGGCCTGGTCATTGTCGCGGTCGTTCTCGCCGCCCAGCGCCTCGCGCGTGCCATCGGACAGGACGGTGCGCGATGAGTGCGGCCGAGCTGCTGCGGATCGAGGATCTGCGGGTCGAGTACCCCGCCACCGACACCGTTGCCGTGCGGGGCGTTTCGCTTACGGTCTCGCAGGGGGAGACCGTGGCCCTGGTCGGCGAATCCGGCTCGGGCAAGTCCAGCCTGGCCCACGCGGTGATCGGGCTGCTGTCCGGCGGCTCGATCACCGGCGGACGGATAGCTTTCGCGGGCGATCGGATCGACGACGCGTCGCAGCGGTCCCTGCGCCGAATCCGCGGCGCGCGTATCGGTTTGGTGCCACAGGATCCGGGCACCTCGTTGAATCCGGTACTGCGCATCGGTGATCAGGTCGGTGAGGCGCTGCGGATCCACGGTCGCGCCACCCGCAAAACGGCGTGGGCCCGGGCCGTGGCGATCCTGTCCGAGGCCGGACTGGATCGGCCCGAACTGCGGGCCCGGCAGTATCCCCAGGATCTGTCCGGCGGCCAGCGCCAGCGGGTGCTGATCGGAATCGCGCTGGCCTGCCGCCCCGAACTGGTGATCGCCGACGAGCCGACCAGCGCGCTGGATGTGACCGTGCAGCGGCGCATCCTCGATCATCTGGCCGCGCGCACGGCCGAGACCGGCAGCGCGGTACTGCTGATCACCCACGACCTGGGTGTGGCGGCGGAGCGGGCCGATCGCATCGTGGTCATGCGCGGCGGCGAGATCGTCGAAACCGGAGCCACCGCGGCGGTGCTCGCCAATCCCCGGCACGAATACACCCAGCGGCTGCTCGCGGCCGCGCCGAGTCTGGACACCGACGTGCGGCCCGCGCGCCCGGCCGCCGAGACGCCGCTGCTCTCGGCGACCGGATTGCGCCGCGGCTTCCGCATCGGCCGCGGCGAGACCCTGACCGCCGTCGACGACGTCGCGCTACATGTCGATCGCGGCGAAACCCTGGCCGTGGTGGGCGAATCCGGCTCCGGCAAGACGACCACCGCGCGCATCCTGGCCCGATTCGAACCCGCCGACGCCGGAACGATCACCTTCGACGGACTCGATATCGGGCGGCTGCGCGGCGGGCGGCTGCGCGAACTGCGCCGCCGTATCCAATTCGTGCACCAGAACCCTTATGCCGCACTGAATCCCAAACTCACCGTCGCGCAGACCATCGCGGAACCGTTGCGGGCCTTCGCCGTCGGCGATCGTGCCGAGCGGCGCGCCCGCGTGGACGAACTACTCGATCAGGTCGCCTTGTCGCACACCTATGGGCGACGGCGACCGGCGGAACTGTCCGGCGGGCAGCGTCAGCGCGTCGCCATCGCGCGCGCCCTGGCCCTGCATCCGGATCTGGTGATTCTCGACGAACCGGTTTCGGCCCTGGACGTTTCGGTACAGGCCCAGATCCTCGACCTGCTCGAGCGGCTGCAGCGTGAACTGGGCCTGAGCTATCTGTTCATCACCCACGACCTGGCCGTGGTCCGGCGCGTCGCCGACCGGGTGGCGGTCATGCGTGCCGGGGCGATCGTCGAGACGTCCGGGACCGCGGAGCTGTTCCAGCATCCGCGCCACGAGTACACCCGCGAACTGCTGTCGGCCATACCGGGGGCCCGGACGCCGACCGCCATCGAAAGGACGGCCTGAATGACCCATTCACAACCGCTGCTGGGTGTCGAATTGTCCGGCACCGGAACGCATCCCGCCTCCTGGCGACGCGCCGATTCGCGCGCCGAGGAGCTGTTCACCGCCGGTTACTGGCTCGACGCGATCCGGGCCGCCGAGGCCGCGGGACTGGATCTGGCCTTCCTACCGGATTCGTTCGCGCCGCAGGAGGCCGGTGCGATCGGGCGGCTCGAGGCGGTCGGCATCGCCGCGCGGGCGGCCGCGGCCACCCGGCGAATCGGGCTGATTCCGCAGGCGCCGGTGACCCACACCGAGCCGTTCCATCTCTCCAAGGCGATCGCCAGCCTGGATTTCGCCACGCACGGCCGGGCGGGCTGGGAGGTCACCGTCTCCGCCGGTCAGGCGGCGCTGTTCGGGCGCAAGGCCGAACAGGATCCGGCCGCGCGGTGGCGAGAGGCCGATGAGGCGGTGGAGGTGGTGACCCGGCTGTGGGACAGCTGGGAGGACGACGCGGAGATCCGCGACCTGTCGACCGGGCGTTTCCTCGATCGCGACAAGCTGCACTACATCGACTTCGTCGGGGAGAACTTCTCGGTCAAGGGGCCGTCCATCACACCGCGACCGCCGCAGGGACAGCCGCTGGTGGCGGTGCGGGCCGAGGACGAACACAGCACGCGCGTCGCGGTCGAGCGCGCCGATCTGATCCGCGTCTCCACACCGGACCCGCAGGGCGCGCGCCGGATTCGCGAGGAACTGCGGGCCGCGATCGCCGCGGCGGGTCGCGATCCGGAGCTGGTATCGGTGCTGATCGATATCGAGGTGCATCTCGCGGCGAGCGAACAGGCGGCCGCGGACGAGCTGGCGCAGCTCGAGGCGTGGACGGCCACGAAGCCGGAGACGCTGCGGCACATCGGAACTCCCGCATCCCTGCGCGCGCTGCTCGCCGAGCTGCCCGCCGACGGTGTGGTCCTGCGCCCACTGGCGCTGCCCGCCTTCGTCGCTCAGTTGCCGCAGCTCGCACCAACTCTGCGCGACCGGCTCGGCCTGCCGCGCCCGGTCAACCGCTACGCGCTCACCGCCTGAGGACGGATATGCCGAACAACAAGGTACGCAAGCAGATTCATCTGGCCGCCCATTTCCCGGGCGTCAACAACACCACGGTGTGGAGCGATCCGGATTCCGGCAGTCAGATCGACTTCGACTCGTTCGTCCATCTGGCGCGCACCGCCGAGCGCGGGCTTTTCGACTTCTTCTTCCTGGCCGAGGGGCTGCGGCTGCGCGAACATCGCGGCAGGATCTTCGATCTCGACGTGGTGGGCCGCCCCGACACATTCACCGTGCTCAACGCGCTGGCGGGTGTGACCGAGCGGCTCGGTCTGGCCGGGACGATCAACACCACCTTCAACGAACCCTTCGAACTGGCAAAGCAATTCGCCACGCTGGATCATCTGTCGGGCGGCCGGGCGGCCTGGAACGCGGTCACCTCCTCCGATGCCTTCACCGGTGAGAACTTCCGGCGCGGCGGCTATCTCGAGCACGCCCAGCGCTACAGCCGCGCCGCCGAGATCGTGGACGCGACGCGCGCGCTGTGGGACAGCTGGTCCGAGGGCGCGCTCGTAATCGACCGGGAGCGCGGCGTTTTCGCGCGGCCCGCCCCGACCGTGCGCTTCACCAGCGAGCAGTTCGATATCGAGGGTCCGTTCGTCCTGCCGCGCAGCCCGCAGGGCTACCCGGTGCAGATCCAGGCGGGCGATTCCGATGAGGGCCGGGAGTTCGCCGCGGCCAAGGCCGATGCCATCTTCAGCAGGCACGGCGAACTCGAGGACGGGCAGCAGTTCTATACCGATGTGAAGGCGCGGCTCGCGAAATACGGCCGGGCCCGTGACGATTTGAAGATTCTGCCCGCCGCGACCTTCGTTCTCGGCGACAGCGCCGAGGACGCCGAGGAGCGGGCGCGCCAGATCCGGCTGCAGCAGGTCGGTCCGCAGACCGCGATCGCCTTCCTCGAACAGGTGTGGGGCCGTGACCTTTCCGGCTACGACGCCGACGGTCCGCTGCCAGAGATCGATCCGGTCGACAATGTGGACATCACCCGCGGCCGGGTGCGCCACGCGAAGGATCCGCGCGCGGTGGCCGATGCCTGGCGGGCGCGGGCCGAGGCGGAGAAGCTGACCATTCGGCAGCTGATCATCGAGGTGACCGCGCGCCAGCAGTTCGTCGGCACACCCGCCGCGGTGGCCGCCGAAATCGACCGCTATGTGCAGAGCGATGCGGCCGACGGTTTCGTGCTCGTCCCGCACATCACCCCGCACGGCCTCGACGAATTCGTCGACAAGGTGATCCCGGAACTGCAGGAGCGCGGCAGTTTCCGCGCCGAGTACACCGGCACGACCCTGCGTGAACATCTGGGCGTGCGCCATCCGCATCAGAGCAGTGAAGGAGTCCGGGCGTCATGACCGCTGTCACCACCGAATTCGAACAGCAGTGGCGGGACTGGCACGCCGAGCGGCAGCGCTGGGCGCGCGAACCGCTGGGCTGGCTGAGTCTGACCGGGCTGCACTGGCTGGGCGAGGCGGATGAGGGTATCGCGGGGTTGCCGGGACGCTGGCGCGTCGAGGGAGAGAAGGTGGTCGTCACGAGCGCGGCCGCGGACGGGTTGACCCTCGATGGCGACATCCTCTCCGGCAGTACCGAACTCACTCCCGCCGAGGGTGCGGCGGGTCTCGAGATCCGGGTGGGCGAGCGCAGTATCGAGGTGATCCGGCGGACCGGGCAGTTCGCGCTGCGGGTACACGATCCGGCCGCGGCGACGCTGGCGGCGTTCACCGAGATCCCCACCTTCGCCCCCGATCCGCGCTGGGCCGTGATCGGCGTATTCGAGCCGTACGACAGCGCTCGAACCCTGACCACCGGCGCGGTGGTGCAGGGGCTGGAACATCATCATCCGGCCGCCGGAACCATCACCTTCCGAATCGGTGACGCCGAATACCGGCTCATCGCTTTCGGCGACGCGAAATCCGGTCTGCGCATTCTGTTCACCGATGCCACCAGCGGCGTGAGCACCTATCCCGGTGCGCGATTGCTGCCGATCGGCGTGCCCGACGGCGACGGCGGGGTGCTGCTCGATTTCAACCGCGCCCAGAACCTGCCCTGCGCGTTCACCGACTACGCCACCTGCCCGGTCGCCCCCGCCGAGAATCGGCTGCCGGTGGCGATCTCGGCCGGTGAACGCGATCCCCGAAAGAAGGTCGTGCGATGAGTGTTCCGCTGTCGATTCTGGATCTGTCGCCGATCAGCGCGGGTTCCACCGCGCAGCAGGCGATCCGCAATTCCGTCGACCTGGCCCGGCACGCGGAGAGCTGGGGCTATCGGCGGTACTGGGTGGCCGAACATCATTTCGTGCGGGTGGCCAGCTCGTCGACGGCCACGCTGATCGGGCTGATCGCGGCCGCCACCAAGTCGATTCGAGTCGGTTCGGCCGCGGTGCAGCTGGGCCAGCACACCTCGGCCTCGGTGGTCGAGGCATTCGGGACGATCGATGCGCTCTACCCCGGACGCCTCGATCTGGGGCTCGGGCGGTCGGCGCATCGGCTCGCGCAGATCCGCTCGGCCGGGGTGCCGCCGGTCCCCGCGCCGCAGCGGCCGACCGAGGTGCGCGACGGCGTGGTGATCCCGCCGCCGTTCTCGCCCGGGCAGGTGCTCGACACCAGCCGGGTGGCCGCGGGTTACGAGGCGCTGGTGCTGCCGGGTGCGCAGTCGCTGGACTACACCGAGCAGGTGGAACAGATCCGCGCCCTGCTCGGCGGGACGTATCGCAGTTCGGACGGCATTGCGCTGCAGGCGGTTCCGGGTGAGGGCGCGGATGTGGAGCTGTGGTTGTTCGGCAGCAGCGGCGGTGAGAGCGCCCAGCTCGCGGGTCGCCTCGGGCTGCCCTTCGCCGCGAACTACCACGTCTCGCCCGGAACGATCCTGGAAACCGTTGCCGCATACCGCGAATCGTTCCGGCCCTCGGACCGATACCCGCGCCCCTATCTGGTGGTCTCGGCCGATGTGGTCGTCGCGGAGGACGAGGCGACGGCGAGCCATCTCGCCTCCACCTACGGCCATTGGGTCTACAGCATCCGCAGCGGTGCGGGCGCGGCCGACTACCTCGATCCCGACACCGCGGCGCCCCTGACCGAACAGCAACTGCGTCTGGTCCGGGACCGGGTGACCACCCAATTCGTCGGCGCCCCCGCCACCGTCGCCCAGCGGCTGCAAGCCCTCCAGCAGCTGACCGGTGCGGACGAGCTGGTGATCACCAGCGTCACCCACGACCATCGGGATCGCCTCACCTCCCATCGCCTGCTCGCCGAAGCCTGGGGCCTGCAACACATCCGAGCCGCCTGATCCCCTCGCCTGTCCACCTCCGGGTGGAATTTCGGGTGGAAATTCCGCAATCCGTTTGACCTGCATGTTCAGGTCACGGATCGTGGGCGGGGTGACGAATGCAGGTGACCACCGGCGGTGGGCGCGGCCCGCGGTGTGGCTCATCGCCGCGGTCGCGGGCGGGGCATACGCGTGGGGGATCGCGCAGCAGAAGCCGCAGCTGTACTACGCGGCCGTGGCGCGATCGATGTCGATGAGCTGGCACAACTTCGTCTTCGCGGCCTTCGATCCCGAGGCGCGGCTGAGCGTCGACAAACTGCCGGGGGCGTTCTGGGCGCAGGCGTTGTCGGTGCGGATCTTCGGGGCGCATGTGTGGGCCGTGGTGCTGCCGCAGGTGATCTGGGGTGTGCTGACGATTCTGCTGCTGTATCGGGTGGTCCGGCGGGTTTCGGGGCCGTGGCCCGCGGTCGCGGCGGCCGCCGTCGCGGCCTGTGTGCCGGTGACCGTGGCGCTGAATCGCGGGAATCTACCCGACAGCCTGCTGGTGCTGCTGCTGGTCGCGGCGGTCGATCGGGTGCTGGCCGCGCTCGAATCGGATCGCCGACGGGATCTGGTCTGGGCGGGCGTGCTCATCGGTGCGGCCTTTCAGGTCAAGATGGTGCAGGCGTGGTTGGTCGTACCGGTGATCGGCGTCGCGTTGCTGGTTACCGCGCCCGCCGGTCGGCTTCGTCGCCGGATCGCCGATACGGCGCTGTTCGGCGTTGTGGCACTGGTGTTTTCGCTGAGCTGGATGACGGTTGTCAGCCTGGTTCCGGCGCACGATCGCCCGTATGTCGATGGCAGTCACGACAATTCGCTGTTCGAGCAGGTGTTCCTCTACAACGCCGCCGACCGCACCGACAATGCCTTCAGCGTCGGCGCGGCCAATTTCGCCGTGGGCGATGATGGCCGCAACTACCGTTCCGCCCTGGTCCTC
The DNA here is from genome assembly GCF_001613105.1 of Nocardia pseudobrasiliensis NBRC 108224. GTDB lineage: Bacteria > Actinomycetota > Actinomycetes > Mycobacteriales > Mycobacteriaceae > Nocardia > Nocardia pseudobrasiliensis. The sequence goes on from NZ_BDBS01000024.1 coordinate 174,585, forward strand.
GGGCCCGATGACCATCTCGCCCATATCTTCACCGGTGGTGGCGGCCGCGATGCGGGCTGGCTGGTTCCACTGGCGCTGGCCGCCCTGATCGCCCTCGCGGTCCTGGCCCGGCGTCGTGGTCGCACCGATCCGCGGACCGCCGCGCTGGTGTTGTGGGGCGGCTGGCTGTTGGTATACCTCGCGGTGTTCCTGGTTATCGGCACGGTGAATCCGTACTATCTGGCGGCGCTCGCGCCGCCGATCGCCGCGCTGATCGGTATGGCCGTGGCCGAATATGGCTCCGCCCCAACGCGAATGCGCCGAGTCGCCCTCGTCGCGGTGCTGGCGACGGTCGCCTACGGCTGGTGGTTGCTGGCTCCCGCGCCGCCGACGCTGCGCTGGGTCACACTGTCCGTGGCGCTGGCCCTGTGCGCGCTGGCCGTGGCGACCCGCGCGGTGATTCCGCTGCTACTGGCCGCGCTCGCGGCCCCGGCCGTCGCCGCGGCCGCATTGGTGGTCGGCGGTTACGGCTGTCTGGATATGCCGTTCGAATCCGCGCAGACCAGCGCGATCACCCAGCGCTTCGTCGGGGAGGCATTCGACGAGGCAGGTGGGTTGCTCGCGAAACTGGACAAGGATATGCCGAACGCGCGCTATCCGATCGTCGCGCACACCTCGATGGTGGCCTCGCCCTTCATTTTCGTCAGCGGCCGGGAGATACCGTCGATCGGCGGTTATACCGGAACGGCCCCGGCCATCTCGGTGGATGATCTCGCGCGGATGGTCGCTCGGCACGAGATCGGAATCGTGCTGCTCGCACGGGCCGACGACGACCGGGTGCGGTGGGTCGAGGGGCATTGCAAACATCTGCCGGGCGATTCGGGTTCGTCGATCCAGGCGTATGTCTGCGCGGCGCGCTGATTCAGGGCTGTGTGGCGCCCAGTCGTTGGGCGAGCAACTCCTTACCCATTCGCGCGCCCTTGCGGCTGTCGGCCTGAGCCTTGCGGAAGAAATCGGCCAGTTCGGTATCGCCCTCGCGCTCGGCGTCGGAGATATAGGTCTCGAGTCGCAGCGCATTGTCCAGTGCGGCCTCGGTGAACCACAGCAGGTTGTAATCCTTGTCCTTGGTGCCGGTGACGTTTCCGGTCTCCTGTGCATGAGTCATATCGTTCGCCTACCCTGGCTCGACCGGGTCAAACGGCGGTCAGCGCCCGGCGCGCGTAGGCCCGGACATCGGCGTCGGAATCGTCGAGCGCGGCGCTCAGCGCCGCCCGGGCCCGCTCGTCGCCCGACCACTCGCTGAGCGTGAGCACGGCCGCCTTGCGGACGTCCGGATGCGGATCGGTCAGCGCCTCCCGCAGCGGTTCGGCCGCCGCCGCGACACCCGCCGAACCCCATCCGCGCGCGGCCCCGACCCGTACCTGCCAGGCCGAATCACCAAGTGCCCCGGCGAGTATCGCGGAATCCTCGGGACCGCCCAGGGCGGCGAGCGCCGCGAGTGCGGCCGCGCGCACGAGCGGATCGCGATCGGCCGCCAGCTCCCGCAGGGTCTGCGCGCCGCCGCGCCCGACGGTGGCCAGCCCGTGCGCGGCGGCGACGCGGACCTCACGGTTCTCATCATGTGCCACGGCGGTCAGCGCGTTCCAGTCGTCCACCGAGACCAGCGCCCGCACCCCCGCGATCCGCACCCGATGGTCGGAGTCGACGGCGGCCTTGCCGAACAGCTCGGTCGAACCGGACCGCAATGCCCGCAGCAGATCCACGACCGCGGCCCGGACCACGGGGTCGGGTGAATCGGCGTGCTCGGCCAATTCGCCCGAGTCGGGCAGGATTTCGACCAATTCGCGCAGACCGGATACCGCGGCCGTACGTACGGGCGCGGCCGCATCGCCGAGGGCATTGATCAGGGCCGCCGCGAAGCCGTCCGGCGTTCCCTCGGTGACCGTGGACAGCGCCGTGACCCGCACGCGAGGATCCGGATCGTCCAGGTAGGAGGCCAGTTCGCACAGCGTGGGCGAATCGAGGGACAGCAGCTGCGCGATACGCGGTGCGGCGGAACCGTTCTCGGCCTCGATCGTATGACCGGCCGATCGCGTGACGACCGGTGCGGCCGATCCGGTCCGGGGCGGGCGCGCGACCAGTGCGGGTTCGTCCACCGGCAGCGTCTCCCGCGACTCCGACGGGATATCGGCGAATTCCGGCACCGGCACGAAATACGGTGCTACGGGCCGCTTCAGGAACTCCATGCGCCCGTCCGGGCCCTTACGCAGATTCAGGTGGTAACGCCAGTCCTCGTCCTGCCGCTCGGGCATATCGGCCCGATCGTGATAGAGGCCCCAGCGTGATTCGGTGCGGGTGAGCGAGGAGCGAGCCGCCATCTCCGCGCAGTCGCGAATGAAACTCACTTCGGCGCAGCGCATCAGCTCGTGCGGTGTGGTCGCGCCCATGCCACCGATCTCCGCGCGCATCCGCTCGAACGCCTCCACAGCCAGCGACAGTTTGGTGGCCGTTTTGGGCGGTGCCACATAATCGTTGACGAAGCGGCGCAGTTTGTACTCGACCTGCGGCTGGGGCGGACCGTCCGGATGATGGAGCGGCTGGTAGATCAGCTCGTGTGCGGCCGCTAGCTGGTCGGCCGGAAGTTCCTGGGGCGCGGCCACTTCGGCCAGAGTCGAGACGGCGTGGGAACCGGCCAGATCGCCGTAGACGAACGCGCCGATCATGTAGTTGTGCGGCACGCAGGCCAGATCACCGGCCGCGTACAGGCCCGGCACGGTGGTGCGCGCATGCTCGTCCACCCATACGCCGGACGCGGAATGTCCACTGCACAAACCGATCTCGGAGATGTGCATCTCGATATCGTGGGTGCGGTAGTCGTGGCCGCGATTGGCGTGGAAGGTGCCGCGGGTGGGGCGCTCGGTGGTGTGCAGAATGCCCTCCAGGGCGTCGAGTGTCTCCTCGGGTAGGTGCGAGACCTTCAGATAGATCGGCCCGCGGGCGGATTCGATCTCGCGCTCGACCTCCGCCATCATCTGCCCGGACCAGTAGTCGGAGTCGACGAATCGCTCCCCGGCGGCATTGACCTGATAACCGCCGAACGGATTGGCGACGTAGGCGCAAGCCGGTCCGTTGTAGTCCTTGATCAGCGGATTGATCTGAAAGCATTCGATACCCGACAGCTCCGCGCCCGCGTGGTAGGCCATGGCGTAGCCATCGCCCGCATTGGTCGGATTCTCGTAGGTGCCGTAGAGGTAGCCCGAGGCTGGCAGGCCCAGGCGTCCGCAGGGTCCGGTCGCCAGGATGACCGCCTTCGCGCCCACGGCCACGAATTCCCCGGTGCGCGTGTGCAATGCGGCCGCGCCGACCGCGCGGCCGCCCTCGGTCAGTACCCGCACCGGCATGAGCCGGTTCTCGATGCGGATCCGCTCGCGCATCTTGCGTTGGCGCAGTACGCGATACAGGGCCTTCTTGACGTCCTTGCCCTCCGGCATCGGCAGGACATAGGAGCCGGAGCGATGCACCCGGCGCACCGCGTACTCGCCGTAGGCGTCCTTCTCGAATTTCACGCCGTAGCGCTCCAGCCGCTGCACCATGGCGAAACCGCGGGTGGCGGTCTGATAGATGGTGCGCTGGTTGACGATTCCGTCATTGGCGCGCGTGATCTCGGCGACGTAATCCTCCGGCTCGGCCTTACCGGGAATGACGGCATTGTTCACACCGTCCATACCCATGGCCAGGGCGCCGGAATGGCGTACGTGGGCCTTCTCCAGCAGCAGTACGTTCGCGCCCGCCTCGGCCGCGGTCAGGGCCGCCATGGTGCCCGCGGTGCCACCGCCGATCACGAGCACATCGCAGTCGAGGCGGGTGGTGTCGGCCAGGTCCGGAATCATCATCGGTGTCCACTCCCCGCCAGTTCGTCCGAATGGCGCAGGGCCGCGAGTATTTCGGCGCGCAGCGCACCGCGATCCACCCGGCCTCCCGGGGGCGCGGCGCCTCGGTTCAGTTCGGCCCCGTCGTAGAGCAGCCGGGCCTTGTTCTGGAACACCAGCAGGCCGGGCCACGCCACGAACTGCGACAGCGCCCGCACCTTACCGGATTCCAGCGCCGAGGCGTCGATCTGCGGTTGTTGGTTGAGCACCTCGACGCCCGATTCGGGATCGATTCCGGCCCGGCTCAGCGTGCCGTCGCCCGCCGCGCCGATACTCGACGAAACCTTCTGTCCGGCAAGGTCGTCGATTGTGCGGGCCGGTGAGTTCGCGGCGACCACGACCGTATTGAGCGCACCCTTGGGCTGATATCCGGTCACCGACACCAGTGCGGTGCGCGAGCGTTCGGAGGTCTGGGTGCGGGATCCGTTGATCAGCAGCGGATAGTCGCCCATCGAACCGATATGGATCTTCTCCGCGACCATCTGCGCGGTGATCGGGGCGCCGGTGTCGTAGTCCTGCCACTCCACCCGGTACTGGTGACCATCGATGTGCGCGAGGCGTTGCTCCAGGAAACCCTTGGCTTTCAACAGGGTTCCGGCGGTGACGGTGTTGCTGGTGTTGGATCGACAGCCGATGACGACCCGGACGGTATCGCCGGAGGCGGCCGATTCGAGGGAGCAACCGCTCGCGGCCAGCGCCACGATGGCGGCCGCCGAGAGCGGACGGGCGGGACGGTACTTCATGGGATTCCTCGGAGAACGCGCCCGATCAGCGCAGCAGATACGGCATGTTCACGGTGACCGCGCCGGTCGGGCAGCGGGCCGCGCACGGGCCGCAGTACCAGCACTCGTCCACGTGCATATAGGCCTTGCCGTTGTCGGGGTTGATCGCCAGCGAATCCAGCGGGCAGATCTCCACACAGAGCGTGCACCCCTGGATGCACAGGGATTCGTCGATGGTCACCGGGACATCGGCCCGCTGATTCACCAGGGCCATTCAGATCAGCCTCCAATCGCTGTCGGCGGGCCGGATCAGGCTGCCGCGCATGGTGATTCGGTCGCCGCGCATGCGGATGTATTCGAGATCGACCGGCCGTTCGTCCTCCAGCCGGGTGAGCCGCTCGAGCAGCAGCAGGGCGCCACCCTCGGGCATCTGGAGCGTGGCCGCGGAATGCGAGTCGGCGGTGATCGCCTCGAGCACCAGATCGGCCGAGCCCAGCGGGCCGCCGCTGATGTCCTCGATGAGCGCGAAGATGTCGTTGGTCTCCAGATCGCGCGCGATCACCCGCGCGCCGATATCGGGGACCAAATAGGTCATATCCAGGCTGAGCGGTAGATCGCCGAGACAGCGCAGCCGTTCTATATAGACGGCCTGTTCGCCGGGGGCCAGGCCCAGTCGTCGCGCCACCGCGGGCGGGGCGGGCACCGCGCGGGCCGCGCGCACCTCGTTGCGGACCTCGCCGTGGCCGCGCAGGGTCTCCTTCAGCCCGCGCAGCGAATCCAGGCCGTGTTCGTATTTGCGCTGGGCCACATGGGTGCCGACCTTCGGCGCGCGCTCGATCAGGCCCTCGTCCTTGAGCAGCGCCAAGGCGTCGCGCACGGTATTGCGCGAGACGGCGAATTCCGACGCCAGTTCGGCCTCGGCCGGGAGCGCGTCCTCGAACGCCCCGGCGTGGATCTGCTGACGCAGGACATCGGCCACCTGCCGGGCTCGGTCGGCCCGTCGGATGCCCGTGGCGCCGCGCACCGATTGCAGCGTCACCTCGGTCTCCTTCCGCCGTTCACCTGCGGTTTGTGACTGTAGGTGGGTGAATCGGGCGGGCCGGGGCAGTCGCTTCCGGGTGGCAGGGCGGGTGTGGGTAATCCGCCGCCTCGCGGGCGGTCGGTCCTGCCCGAACGCCCGAATTCCCGGCTATTGCGCCACCCCGCGGACCTGCTCGAAAAGTTATATTCAGGCAGATCGCAATGCATGCGTACCGCCTGGTCTGGCGTCGGGCAGACATAGGATGATAACTTCGTACGCATGTCCTCCAGCCGTCCGAACGCCGCACGCGTCACGTATGTGACCGTTGCGCTCGGTGTGCGGCTGCCGCGGCAGCGGGAACTGTGTTGTCCCCGTCCGCGCAGCTGAGAACCGCTCCAGTCCTTTTCGTCGACTGATTTCGGGCCCTTCTCGCTGCCTTGTTGCTGCCCCTTTCGGACATGTCCCGTGATCACGGGACTACAACAAGGACTTCGCACATGACGAGCCCCACCCTCGAGCGACCGTCTACCGTCACCCTGCCCGCCCGGACCGCCCCCGCGCGTCCGGCCGTACCGCCCGAACTGCGCATCGCCGACAATCCCGCGGCCGCGGTGCTTCGGGCCGCCACTCGCGGGCCCATCTTCCGCGATTCCGCCGCCCAGACAACGGGTTTGAGCATCGCAACCGTGAATCGCCAAGTATCCGCGCTGCTTTCGGCGGGGCTACTGCGAGAGCGGGCCGACCTCACCGCATCCGGAGCCGTCGGGCGGCCGCGGGTGCCCTTCGAGGTCGACACCGATTCCTACACCACCCTCGGCGTGCACATCGGCGCCACGGTGAGCCGTATCGTCGCGGCCGATCTGTCCGGCCGCATTCTCGGCGGTCTCGAGATCGCCACCCCGCAGGCGGGTCAGGAGGCCGCGCTGACCATCATCGCGCGCAGCGCGAAGGCGTTCCTGGATCGGCTGCCACGCCGGCGGCCGCTGTGGACCGGTGTGGCACTGGCCGGGCGGGTCGACCCGTCCGCCGGTGTCGTGGATCATCCGCGGCTGGACTGGCAGGCCGCGCCGGTGGCCGCCGTATTCGGCGCGGTCCTGGACCTGCCGGTATCGGTGGCCGCGCACGTCGAGGCGATGGCCGCCGCCGAACTGCTGCTCAGCTCCGGGACCGAGGAACAGCGGCCCGGTTCCAGCCTCTACATCTACGCCCGTGAAACCGCGGGAGTCGCTGTGACACTGCACGATCGGGTGCACACCCCCGCCAACGGCCCCGGCTCGATCGCCCACCTGCCCACCGGCTCGGACGTCGAATGCTCGTGCGGCCGCCGCGGCTGCTTGGAGGTCACCGTCGGCGAGGGCGCTCTGCTGGCCCGCGCCGTCCGAGCGGGCATCGTCCCCAAACGCGAGGCGCCCCGCCGCCCCGTCATCGCCGACCTCTACCGCGCCGCCGAATCCGGCTCCGCCCCCGCCCGCGACCTCCTCCTGGAACGAGCCGAAATCCTGGGCCGCACCGCGGCCCTGGTCCGCGACATGTTCAACCCCGATCGAGTAATCCTCGGCGGCCAAGCCTTCACCGCCTACCGCCCCGGAATAGAAACAGTCGCAAAGGCTTTCACCCAAAGCACCACCCTCCCCCCAGCCGACCTCCGCATAAGCCGCTTCGGCGGCCGAGTCCAAGAACACGCCGCCTCCGTAACGGCCCTGAGCGTCTTCTACGCCGACCCCCTCTCCGCCATGCGCCGCTCCACCCGCAACCCGCGCTGACCCTCGCCTCGTTCCTCGGCGAGGGGAACAAGGACAACCCTCGTCGAGAGGAATGAAGGACGGCCCTCGCGTGTGGGGAAT
>NZ_BDBS01000025.1 GCF_001613105.1 Nocardia pseudobrasiliensis NBRC 108224
GGGGTGGGAACGAAGGCCGGTCCTTGCCTGAGATGGGGACGAAGTATGGCCCCTGCCTGGGGCGAGGACGAGTAAGGCCCTCGCCTAGGGGAACGAAGTGCGGTTCTCGCCCAGGGCGGGGAACAAAGATGGTCCTTGCCGGGAATTGGGAACGACCCCGTTTTGTTCGGTCGGTTCGGAACTATTGGCCGGTACCAATATTCGATTGCGATCGACTTCCCCGCGTGACAGTCACGCTGCCGACGCAGCGCATCGTGGAAGGGCACGCTAGACGAACAACCCCTCGAGCGCGGTGATGAAATACGGGAAGTGCCCGGCGAACCGGTGCAGATTCCGGTCTCGATCGAAGCCGCCGAACCAGTACAGCCCGGGCTGCCGATCCGCCGACGGATCCAGATCGCGGAATACGCGGATCCAATTGTCCGCCCGCCCACCGATGATCGTGAACGGTAACGCCCGCGAGAACACCAGCTCTCGATCGCCGGGCGGAATCCGATCCGAGCGCAGATCGTCCAGACCGCGCTGCAGCGACCGCACCCGGCCCACGAGCTCGCGCCCGGCCGCGGTACGCGTGGGCAGATAGCGCGGCAGCAGCAGCGCCGCCACCCCGCCCAGTGCGATGGCAACGCCGACCAGCGCGTACCCGCCGGTGATCGCCAATACGATCGTGACCGCGATACCGACCGCCACCAGCCCGGCGCCCAGCCAGAACGCCAGACCCCGGCGCTTGCGATCGACCAGCACGCCGCGCTCGACGGCCGCGCCCACCAGCGCCGCCCGCGCGGCCGCGCCGATCGGCCGACCACGCAGCTCGGCCACCGTCACCGCATCGGTCCCGTCCGGCAGCAGTGCGCGATAGATCTGCTGTTCGTAGTCACGCAGCTGCGCATCGGCCGGATTCACCCGCACGATCCGCCAGTCCGAATCGCTGATCGGTTCGATCCGGATATAGCGCCGCACCGCCAGATCCACCACGGTCGCCGCGAGGTCCGGGGCGTCGGCCGAGCCGTCGAGCAGCACACCCGCCTCACCCGGCAGCACACCCTCCGGCGAGGCGAATTCGGTCCGATTCCCGTTGCGTTGCAACGGTTCCACCGAATCGGCCATCGCCAGGGCAGCGGCATCCTGGCGACGCGACCACGCGACGAATCCGCCGCAGGCGGCCAGCGCGGCCAGCAGCACGCCGAAGGCCACCAGCACCGGAACGGTGAAACCGAAGGCCCCCGAGGAACTTCCGTCGCGAATATCGGCATTGGCGGGCACGGTGCCCGGTGGCAGCTGCAGCGTCACATCGAGTACATCGCCGCGATGCAGTCCGTCCTGGCTCAGGAACATCACACCGTCGGGTTCCACCCGGATGTCATTGCACTTCTTGGCCTGTCCGGGCGGTCCGATCGTGCAGTCGGCGATACCCATTCGGAAGCTCGGGCTGATCACCGAGGCATCGATGGAGGCGACATCGGCGTTGAGCACGCCGGTCCATTTGAACAGCTGGGTGCCCGGCGCCTCGCTGACCACGCCGTGCACGGTGTATTTGAACGAGGACTCACCGGGCTGGGCATCGATGGTGAACCGGTCCCCGTCGACCTTCGCGGTCCCCGCTCCCGTGGTCGTGACATCCGAGACCCCGAAGCGTCGTTCCCCGTTGTCTCCCTGCGCGATTCGCAGCGGCAGCACCATGTGGAACTGCCCGCCCGGCGGCACCTGCACCGTCTCGGCAACTTCGAGCAATCCGTCGTCGCCGAGTTTCAGATCGGCTGTGATCGCCGCACCCTCGGCCGGCTGCGCCCGCGCGGCGGGCGGACCCGCGAACAATCCGGCCAGCACGAGCACCAGTGCGCCGAGGGCGCCCCCCCGAAAGATCAGCATGGGGCCATAGCTTAGACAGCTTGCTATTCTGCGTCAGCGGCTGTCGAGTACCCGAAAGAACCAGGGGGCATGGGGGAGTGAGTCAACCACCCTACGGATACGGTCCGATCCCGCCTGCCGGTCGGCCGGGTCCGCCCTACGGCCCGCCCCCGGGCTATCCGCCCCCGGGCCACCCACCGCAGCACAGCTATCCGCCGGGTCAGCCGCCACAGTATCCGGGCAACTATCCCGCGCCCTCGCCGTATCCGCAGCAACCCTATGGACCGCCGGGCTATTCGCCCGTCCCGCCCAATCCCTACGGACCGCCCGGTCGCCCGTCCGCGGGCCGGGGACCCGTGCCGCCCACACCGTACGGCCCGCCGGGAAAACCGCCGCAGCGCCGCAAGGGCGGTGGCCGGATCGGCGGGGTGCTGGTGATCGTCATCCTGATCGTGGTGACCGCGCTGGTCCGTGTCGGTGTCCGGACCGGTGTGCAGGCATCGACCCATTCCGGTGGCCGTGCGGATTACACCTACGGGCCCACCGGGAAGGAGTCCGGCTCCACACCGGTCACCGAAACCGGCAACAATCCGCTGCTGGCGGATCCGGGTTCGCCGCTGAGCCCCGCTCGCTGCAGTTACGCGCCGTGGAGCACCCAGGTCGATGCCGCGCGCAAATTCTTCGAGAGCGCGGCGACGTGTCTGGAACAGGCATGGAAGCCGGTGCTGGCGTCGGCGAAACTGCCCTTCACCGAACCGAAGTTGAAGGTCACCGCGTCCACCGCGGGTATCACCACGCCGTGCACGGGCAGCAGCAGTAATTTCGCCGCCTTCTACTGCGGCGCGGACCAGACCATCTACCTCCCGATCAGCCAGTTGCAGACCGAGATGTTCGGCAACCATTGGGAGATCTACCTGTCGGTCTTCGCCCACGAGTACGGCCACCATGTGCAGGCCCAGTCGGGCATCCTGACCGCAGCCAACCGCCAGCGCCGCGACGCGGGTCCGAAAACCGCCCAGGGACTGGAGATCTCCCGCCGAATCGAATTGCAGGCCAACTGCTTCGACGGCATGTACCTGTCGGCCTCCGCGGGCGGCGGCTCCCTGTCCTCGACCCAATCCGGCAACGCCCGAGACGACGCCTACGGCCGCGGCGACGCCCCCGGCGACATGCGCGACCACGGCACGGCCCGCCATATGGGCGACTGGTTCAGCACCGGCTTCGACCGCAACAAAACCGCCCAGTGCAACACCTTCACCGCCCCCGCGGGACAGGTGAGCTGATGCCTCAGTTGCCTTGTCCGGTTCGTCGTCCGGCCGTGAGTTGTCACCAGGGCTGCGATTGTTCCCTCGGTTGGGTGAGCTGATGCCTCAGCTGCCTTGTCCGCCATCGGGGTACGGTCCGCTGATCGGCCATATCGCGCCGTCCTGCCACGGTTCTTCTCTCGGTCAGGTGGATTGATGACGCAGCCGCCCTATCCGCCGCCCGGGTACGGTCCGCCACCCGGGTACGGACCGCCGCCGGGGTATGGTCCGCCGCCGGGGTATGGTCCGCCGCCCTACGGTCCTGCTGGTGGGCCATATTCCGGTGCGTGGCAGCAGCTTCCGCCGTTGCCGCCGCCGGGGTACTACGGTGGTTATCCGCCGCCGCGTCGGCGTAGCGGTGTTGCGGGGGCCGTCGTGGTTGTGTTGTCGGCGGTCGCTGTGGTTGCGGGCATGGTGGTATATGCGGGGATGGACCATCGGGGGCATCGTTCCAGTGAGCGGGTCGCGCCGAGTTATACCTATGCGCCGCCGACCTGGGAGACCACTACGGCGGCCGTCACCACCACGTATACGGCTCCGACGACCACACTGCCGCCCACCCGCACCACCCGTCCCGCGCCTACCACGACGAAACCCGCTGGGCCGCAACCGGTCGTGGCCACGGGGGACAATCCGCTGTTCCGGCATCCCGAATCCGGTCTGAACAATATCGCCTGCGACTATCCGGCCTGGCGGCCGAATGTGGCCGCGGCCCGGGCATATTTCCTGGCCGGGATCGGCTGTCTCGATCAGATGTGGAGCAGGCTGCTGCGGTCGGAGAATCTGCCGTTCTCCAGCCCGCAGCTCAGCGTGACCGCGCATGCCTCGGAGGCGTCCTCGCCCTGCGGCACCCATCCGCAGCCGGTGGCTTACTACTGTTCGGCGAACTACACCATCTACATGCCACTGGATTCGATCTTCACCAATGAGGATCCCAACGACCCGATCATCTACCTGGCCATCCTGTCGCACGAATACGGCCACCACGTCCAGGCGGTGAGCGGCATCATGACCAGGGAGAACCGGGACCGCTCGACGGCCGGACCCACTTCCGCACTGGGACTGGAGCTTTCGCGCCGATTGGAACTCGGGGCGCAATGCTTCGGGGGAATGTTCGTCGGCTCGTCCAACTACATCGGCACCGTCACCGAGGACCAGGCGGGCCGGGCGCTGTACGACAACTACCACCGCGGCGATCAGCCGGGCGATATGCGTGATCACGGCACCGAGGCGCACAACGGCGGCTGGTTCGAAACCGGATACCGCAACAACCGCACACAGCAGTGCAATACCTGGTTGGCCGCCTCCGGCGATGTGTCCTGAGGGTCAGGGCAGCTCGCGAATCCGCTCCAGCCACGCCATGGCCTCCTCCGGCTCCGGATCGCCGCCCATGATGTCGAGCACCGCCCGTCCGATGCAGGCGGCGCTCAACACCTGATCGGCGATGGTCTCCGGATCGCCCCACGGCAGATAGGGTTTCGCGATCATCAGCGAGACGATGCCGTGCGCGCTGGCCCACATCTGCAGAATCACCGGCACCGGATCGCCGGGCGCGATCAGCCCGTCGTCCATGGCATCGCGGATGGTCTGCGAAAAGCGCTGGAACACAGCACTTCCCATGACCTGATCGACAGCGCTCGGCCCGTCGCGCTCACCGCTCGAGGTCGCGATGCGGTACTGCTCGGGATGTTCGAGAGCGAAACGCACATAGGCCAGGCCCTGGGCCTGTAGGCGCAGCACGGGGGAGCGGGTGGGATCGTCCGCGGCGGCCATCGCGACGTCGAGGTTCTCGAAGACCTGCGCCACGACCGCCTCGATGAGAGCGTCCTTGTCGGCGAAGTGCCGATAGATCGACGGCGCGCTGACCCCGACCAACCGACCGACCTCGCGGATCGAGACGGCGTCGGCGTTTCCGGTGCGCGCCAACAACTCTCCCGTCGCCTGCAGAATCTCGGCGCGCAACGCGGCCCCCTCGCCGCGGGCCGAACGGGGACGACGCGCAGTCGTCATCGTTGTCCCGCGGGCTGGGGCTCCGGAGCGGATTGCTCGGTGAGCCCGAACCGCTCGTGCCAGCGGGCCAATGGTGCGGGCGCCCACCAGTTGACGGTGCCGAGCAGCCGCATCAGTGCGGGCACCAGCAGGCCGCGGATGACCGTGGCATCGGCAAGCACCGTCAGCGTGAGGCCGAGCCCGAACATCTGGATGAAGGTCACCTTTCCGAATGCCATGGCGCCCAACACTATCGCCATCAGCACGGCCGCCGCGGTGACGATGCGGCCGGTACGGGCCACGCCGACCGCGACGGAATGGGTATTGGCGGCGCGGGTGCGGTCCGAGGTCAGCCACTCCTCTCGAATGCGCGACAGCAGGAACACCTCGTAATCCATCGACATGCCGAAGGCCAGGCAGAACATCAGCATCGGCATGGTGGCGACCAGATAACCGGTCGGGGTGAAGCCGATCAGATCCGCCAGATGGCCGTCCTGGAAGATCCACACCATCATCCCGAACATCGCGGTCAGCGACAGGCAATTGAGCACAAGGGTTTTCAGCGGCAACACCACGCTGCCGGTGAACAGGAACAGCACAACGAAGGTCGCCAGCGCGATCAAAATCGCCGCCAGGGGAATTCGTGAACCGAGATCGTGCATACCGTCGGCGTTCATCGCCTCCGCGCCGCCGAACAGCGTCGAAGCGGGCGCCGGAACCTCACGCAGCTGTTCGAGCTGATGGCGGCTGTCGTCGGAGAACGGCGGGAATTTCGATTGGACGGTGAGGAATTGGCCCGCGTCGTTGGCCATACCGGGCGGGGTCGGGGCCATGCGGGCCCCCGAGACGTAAACGCCCGCATTCGACAGCACTGCCGAGACGCCGTTCATCTTCGACAATCCCGCGGCATACGAACCGGCGTCGCCGCGATAGCCCGGCAGGACGACCGTGGTGGACAGCTGGGCGTTGACGGCCGGGAACTGACTACGCAATTCGTCGCCGACCGCACGACTGTCCGCACCCACCGGCAGCACCCGATCGTCGGGATAGCCGAATTTCGCGTCCAGGAACGGCGTGCCGAGGGCCAGCAGCACCGCGGTGATCACCAGTGTCACCGGTACCGCGCGGCGCATCACCCAGGTGACCACGCGGTACCAGCCGGTCCGCTCGAGCGGCCGGGGCGCCGGCGCGGGGCGACGCAGCAAGCGCCGCAACGGGACTCGCATATCCCAGGCATTGACCCGATCGCCGAGCAGGACCAGCGCCGCGGGCAGCACCAGGATCGAGGCCACGGCCGCGGTCGCGACGACGGCCACGCCCGCGTAGGCGAACGACTTCAGGAAGTAGAGGTTGAACACGCTCAGCACCGCCAGCGCCAGCGCGACGGTCAGCGCGGAGAACAGCACCGTCCGCCCGGCGGTCTGCACGGATCGGATCGCCGCGGCGCGATGGTCCGCACCGGCGGCCAACTCCTCGCGGAAACGGCTGACGATGAACAGGCTGTAATCGATGGCCAGCGCGAGGCCGAGGGCGGTGGTCATATTCAGCGCGTAGATGGATACGTCGGTGAACAGGGTGAACAACCGCAGGATCGCCATTGTGCTCGCGATCGCGAACAGGCCGACCGCCAGCGGCAGCGCGGCCGCGATCACACTGCCGAACACCAGAATCAGCACGATCGCCGTGAGCGGCACCGCAATGCCCTCGGCCACCGCGAGATCCTTGGTGACCTGGCCGTTCACCTCGTGATAGGTGGCCGCGAGACCACCCGCGTGCACGGTGACGCCCGGGGTGTGGCCGTCGAGTTCGTCGACGATCTGTCCCGCCGACTTCTGCGCCACATCGTCACCGCCGGTCAGATAGGCCACGATCAGGCCTTCCTTACCGTCGGTACTGCGCAGGGCGGCCTTCACATTCGGCGGGCTCGTCCAGTACGAGCGGATGCCGACCACATCCGAACGCGACTGCAGGCGCTGGGTGATATCGGCCCCGGCGGCCTTCGCGTCGGGGCTGTCCACGCCCTGATCCGAGCGCACCAGCAGCACGAAATTGGGCTGCGCGCCGTCGAACCGGTCGGCCAGATACTGTCCGGCACGGGTCGACTCGGCTTGGTCGGAGGTGAATCCGGCGGATTTGAGATGGCTTGTCGCCGAGGCCCCGAATCCGACGCAGACCAGCGCCAAGGCCAGTGCCGCCAGCAGGATCACCCGGGGGTGACGAGTCGACAGCTGTGCGATGCGGGTCAGCATCGGGGTGCCCCAATCGGTC
>NZ_BDBS01000026.1 GCF_001613105.1 Nocardia pseudobrasiliensis NBRC 108224
ACGCGACTGTAATTCAGTGATCTCCGTCACGCGGTCCGGGCTGATGGCCGAAGATTCCGCGCGGCGCGTGCCCGTGCACACCCTCGACATAGGCGGTCTCCGCATGCAGTGCGAAGTCGATCCCCGCGACCTCGTCCTCCTTGCTGACCCGGAAGCCGAGCGTGCGGTCGATCAGCTTGCCCAGCACGAACGACACGGTGAAGGCGTAGGCCGCGACGACCAGCACGCCCACCAGCTGCTTGCCCAGCTGTGCGAGGCCGCCGCCGTAGAACAGACCCCGTGCGCCGCCGGTCATGACCTGATTGGCCAGCAGGCCGATCAGCAGCGTACCCACGACGCCGCCGACGAAGTGCACGCCGACCACATCGAGCGAATCGTCATAGCCCGCCTTGAACTTCCAGCCCACCGCGAACGAACAGGTCACGCCCGCAACGAGTCCCACGATCAGCGCGCCGAGGGTATTGACCGAACCGCACGACGGGGTGATCGCCACCAGGCCCGCGACCGCACCCGATGCCGCGCCGAAGGTTGTGGGCCGGCCGTCTCGAAGCTGTTCCACCACAAGCCATCCGAGCATGCCGAGACAGCCCGCGACCAGGGTGTTGAGGAAGACCGCGGCGGCCAGTCCATCGGCCTTCAGCGCGGAACCGGCGTTGAAGCCGAACCATCCGAACCACAGCAGACCCGCGCCGAGCAGTACGAACGGCAGGTTGTGCGGACGCATCGCGTCGACCCTGAAGCCGATGCGCGGGCCGAGGACCAGCGCCAGCGCCAACGCCGAGGCGCCGGAGGCGATCTCGACCACCAGCCCGCCCGCGAAATCGAGCGCCCCCAACGATGCCAGCCACCCGTGCGGACCCCAGACCCAGTGCGCGATGGGCGAATACACCAGCAGCGCCCAGAGCGGGACGAACAGCATCCAGGCGGAGAATTTCGCGCGATCGGCGACCGCGCCGCTGACCAGGGCCGCGGTCAGGATGGCGAAGGTCAGCTGGAAGGTGACGAACAGCAGTTCGGGCACGCCGTTTCGCACCGTGCCCGGATCTATTCCGGTGAGCGCGACGTGGGCCAGGTTGCCGATCACGCCGCCGCCCGCGTCCTCGCCGAAGGCCATCGAATAGCCGAGCAGCAGCCACACCACCGTCACCAGTGGGATGGCGATGAAGCTCATCATGAGCATGTTCAGTACGCCGGTCGTGCGCACCATGCCGCCGTAGAAAATGGCCAGGCCCGGCGTCATGAGCAGCACCAGGGCGGTACTGGCCAGCAGCCAGGCCGTGGCTGCGGGGTCGATGGTCGAGGGCACGGTAACTCCTTTCACGCGCGATCGCGTGCAAGGAAACTACCGAACGATCATTTGCGCCCCTTGCGCGCCAGCGCGCGTCGCCCGCGCGGACCCGGGATCGGCAGATCGTCGCGCAGCGCCAGCCACTCCGCGGTGACCAGCCACTGCTGCTGCGCCCGGGCATCCGCGGTGTCGTTGAACACCCGCCGCCCGCGATCGTCGCGCAGATCGTGGGCGAGTACCGACCAGCGCGGCGGGCGGCCCTGTTCGGATTCGTGCGCGGCGAGAAATCCGGCGACGAGTGTGCCGATCGTATTCACCGGCCGCAGCGATACCCGATTGCCGTATGCTGCCGAATGGAAACGTCTTGCGGCACATAAAGATCGGGGCGTCGCATTGAATGCGATCCAACCCGCGCGCTGTGCGCGTTCGATCAGCCATAGATGTTTGATCGCATTCGGCGCGATTTCGCCGACGCGTTCGCGAATCAGGGTGAGAACCGGTTCGGTGAGCAGGATGTCGCGCCGCGTCGGTCCGATTCCGTGTTCGGCCCAGTATTCGTGAGTGAGAGTTGCCAGTACTCGGCCGAATTCGTCGACACTGCGCTGGGCGCGCCGACCCAGGCGTTCGATACGTTCGGCCTCGTGGCGCATCTCGTTCTGCACAATGAGGGTCCGGATGGCCGCCAGCGTCGGGACCTGCCCGCGATCGAGCAGCTCGAGGATGGCGGCGGAGGTCTTGGGATCGGCCGCGGCGGTCACCGGTAGCGAGTCCCGGTTGAGTGCGAAATCACGCGGACTGATCGCACGGCTCAACAGGCCGACTGCGGCCCTGTTTCCGGCGAAATCAGTATGGGCGAGCCAAGCGGCGGCGATGTCGTCACGCGACGGCACTGTCGACTATTCCTCCGGGCTGGTGCGGGAGGTGTTTCGCGGACCACAGATGCGAGAACTCCCGCCGGGTCTGGGAGAGGTTGTGCCCCGGTCGGGATGAGGGACCGACCGGGGACACCAACCTGATGAAGGTTTGGCTACCGAAGTTGCCGGGGACCACGTTAGCCAGTCAATTGCAGATATCGCCAATTCGTTGACAAGATCGTTACGTTGGCAATTGTCCGTACTAACCGGGGATTTGGTCCGGAAATTTGGACACATGCGGGACCAGCTCGGTAAACGGTTGGAATTTGGTTGTAGCTTGAATTTCTTCGCCCCGCAGATCGCCGCCGCGCTCGTGTGTGTCCGGTGCTAACGGGTCCGAGGAATGATTGTGAGGCGCATCACACCGACCGTTCGGTGTTCTGACCGGGCCGAGGACATCGGCCAGCGCGTGTATTCGATGTCGGTGGACGCCGGTACCCTCGGGCCGTGGCTCTGTACCGGAAGTACCGACCGGCAACGTTCGCAGAGGTGGTGGGGCAGGAGCACGTCACCGACCCGTTGAGCATCGCGCTCGACACCGGGCGGATCAGTCATGCCTACCTGTTCTCGGGCCCGCGCGGTTGCGGCAAGACCTCCTCGGCGCGCATCCTCGCGCGCTCGCTCAACTGTGAGCAGGGGCCGACGTCGAAACCGTGCGGGGTGTGCTCGTCGTGCGTCGCGCTGGCGCCCGGCGGCCCGGGCAACCTCGACGTCATCGAGCTCGACGCCGCGAGTCACGGTGGTGTCGACGACACCCGTGAGCTGCGCGACCGGGCCTTCTACGCCCCGGCCGAATCGCGCTATCGCGTCTTCATCGTCGACGAGGCGCATATGGTCACCACGGCCGGTTTCAACGCGCTGCTCAAGATCGTCGAGGAGCCGCCGGCGCATCTGATCTTCGTCTTCGCCACCACCGAGCCGGACAAGGTGCTGCCGACCATTCGCTCGCGCACGCATCACTACCCGTTCCGGCTGCTGCCTCCCGCGACCATGCGCGGTCTGCTGGGCAAGATCTGCGATCAGGAGCATGTGCAGGTCGAAGAGGCCGTGTACCCCTTGGTGATTCGGGCGGGCGGCGGTTCCCCGCGCGACAGTCTCAGCGTGCTCGATCAGCTGCTGGCCGGTGCGGGTCCGGACGGCGTGACGTATCAGCGCGCGCTGGCCCTGCTGGGCGTCACCGATATCGCCCTGATCGACGATGCCGTCGAGGCGCTGGCAGTCGCCGACGGCGCGGCCTTGTTCGGCACGATCGATCGCGTGGTCGAGGCGGGCCACGACCCCCGCCGCTTCGCCACCGATCTGCTCGAGCGCATTCGCGACCTCATCCTGCTGCGCGCGGTCCCCGACGCCGTCGAACGCAACCTGGTCACCGGCCCCGGCGACGTCCTCGACCGCATGCACGACCAGGCCGCGCGCCTCGGCCCCGCGGCTCTGGCCCGCTACGCCGAACTCCTGCACGAGGGCCTCGGCGAAATGCGCGGCGCCACCAACCCCCGCCTCCTCCTCGAGGTCGTCTCGGCCCGCATGCTGCTGCCCGCGGCCGCCGATACCGAAGCCGCCACCCTTCAGCGCCTCGAGCGCCTCGAACAACGCGTGGCAGGCGGCGCGGTAGCCCCGGCCCCGAATTCGACGCCTGACGCCCCCGTGGCGAGTCCAGCCGCCGCACCCGCGAGCGGTTCCCGTCGCCGCGGTGCCGAGGCCCTGGCCGCTATTCGCGAGAACCGCACCGCAAGTCCTACCGTCCCAACGGCATCGGCTGATTCCGCTGCTGCGGAGCCGGCTGTATCGCAGGCTCCTGCCGAGGCGGAACCGCCAGCGCCTTCGAATGCCGCTGCACCGCAAGGCGGTTCGGCGGCGGGTACGGCACGACCGCATCCGGCTCAACGCGCGCAGGGACTCGGCGGTGGGGAGCCCGCGCGACCGGAACCTGTTGCGGCACAGCCTGAACCAGTGGCGGAGGCGGTCGCGGCTTCGCGGACTGTGGACGTTGCGCCTGTTGAGGACGTTTCGCCTGTTCAGGATGCCGCGCTCGGAGAAGACCATTCACCCGCCCGGGACGTCGCGGCGGCCGAAGAGTCGCCCGCGGAGCCCGCGTCGGCGCTCGAGCCAGTCGCGCAGGAACCCGAGTCCGTGGCGCAGGAACCCGAAATCGTGGCTCCCGAACCCGAAGTCGTGCCCGCGGATCCCGTTGTACCCGCTGATCCCGTCGTGTCCGCAGATCCCGTCACCTCGGCTGCGGTCGCGGGTGGGACCGGTGAGGATGCGGTGTTGCGCGAGATCGAGGCGAAGTGGGGGGAGATCCGGGCCAAGGTGCGGGAGTTCGGGGCCGCGGTGCACGCGCTGTTGTCCGGGGCTTCGGTGGCTCGGGTCGAGGGGGATGTGGTGGTGTTCGCGCATCAGCACGCGCCGTTGGCGCAGCGGTTGTCGAATCCGAAGTATGTGGAGGCCGTGCAGGCGGCCGTGCGGGACGTGCTGGGGCGTGAGCACGGGGTGCGGTGGGAGGCCGCGGGGGCCGCGCCGCCTCGACCGGCT
>NZ_BDBS01000027.1 GCF_001613105.1 Nocardia pseudobrasiliensis NBRC 108224
GGTCCCCTTCGACCCCCGCCCGCCCCAACCACCCCGCCGCCGCGGCCGAGGTATCGTTCCGCTGATCATTCTCATCTTCCTGGTGGTCATTCTCGCCATGGCCGCCCTGTGCACGGGCGGCTCGAAGAAACCCGCCCCCGCCCCGTCCTCCCCCGGCACAACCCACACCACCAACACCCCCTTCACCACCGCCCCGAACAAGACCATCCCCACCCAAACCCCGGGCCCGGCTTGCTATCCGTTCCAGCCTTGCCCTGGATAAATACGGTATTCATGAAGCCACAGCACAGGATCGGGACGATCGATACCGACGCCTATATCGACAGAATCCAGGCCGACAACGCCGCCGGTCGGTGCTTCATCTGCGAACTGGCCGACGAACAGACGACTCGCACACGCGAAACCGTCGCCTACCGCGACGAACACTGCGTCGTGTTCTTCCCGCCTTGTCCCCGCCTCTACGCCTACTGCCTGCTCGCACCTCGACGCCACGCGACACATGTCGTCTCGGATTTCACCGACGACGACTACCTCGCACTCCAACTGCGCATCCATCGCCTCGGCCGGATCCTCACCGAGATCACACCCACCGAACGCCTCTACGTCTTCAGCTTCGGCAGCATGCAGGGCGTCGCACACGTGCATTGGCACTTGGCGCCACTCCCGCCCGGGACTCCCTTCCGCGAACAGCAATTCGCCGCGGTAGACACACCCGACTATCTCGTCATCGAAAAGCCGGAGCTCGAGGAACTGGCGCAGCGGATCGGAGCTGGCATGGCCCATGCCGAACGGGCGACCCGCGGTTTCACGTCATAGTTCTGATGTCCTCGGCGATTCCGGGCAATGGGGACATGTTGCCGATGGAGGCAAACCAATCCCAGAGCTCCAGGGCGTGATAGAGCCGGTACAGCGCGAATCTGTCCGGCCAATCGTCGGGCAGTGGCCCATACCCGTCGAACAACCCGGTGCGTTTGTCGGCGTTGCCTTGGATGGCGTAATAGTCGGTCTTGGCGAGGTCGATCAGCGGATCTGCGGCGATGGCGTTTTCGACGTCGATGAAGCCGGAGACCTCCCAGCCGTCCGGCACAGGGCGGATCAGGACATTGCCTTCATGGAAATCGTTGTGGCACAGCACGGGAGCGGCGCATCGAGCGAAGCTTTCGATGCGCGGATCGAGATAGCGGCCGATCGCGTCGTGCACTTGCGGGTCGCCGCCCAAGTGGCGGAATTCTCGTAGCTTCTTCGTGAACTGACGGATCATGTAGCTGGAGTTGTCCGGCTCGGGATCGATCACCTCGGTGGTGAGATAGCCGTAGTGGACTTGCCGGATGCGATGTATGGCAGACAAATTCGCGCCCAGTTGACGATAGATCCGGATGAGGTCGGCGCTGTCGAGGCCCGCGGAGATCTGCGAAAGAGGTTGTCCTGGAACGACGGTCATGACGGTGAACGCGGCTCCGATAACCCGTGTGTCATGCTCGGCGTACAAGATCTCGGGGGCCGATCCGATGTCGTGATGATCGAGCACCCTGTAGACGTGGACTTCCTTGGCCTGCTTCCAGCGCCACCGCTCATCGTAGATTTTCACGATCACGCTTGCCGCCGGCTCGGCGCAGCACACTTCGTAGACGCCACTGAGCTGCCCACCCATTCGTAGCAGCACCTCACCGACAACCACGTCCGGCCAGATGGGGCGCAGGGCCCGCGCGGCGTCAGCGGTACCGAGTGGGTGTGGTCGCATTCACCGCACTGTAGGCACGGCATCCGCGATGATCGATCGAATTTCGTCACTCGGCACGAGCGGGCCGATCTCGCCGGGCGGTGCGCGCACCGAGACTCGGATGATGCTCGATTTGGCCGGGGGCGGTTAGGTTTTCAGCCGAACAGGCTGTGGCCGATGGTGTGCCAGCCGAGCACCGAGTCCACGGCCAGGCCGCAGAAGACCACCGCGAGATAGTTGTTGGACTGCAGGAACAGCCGCAGGGGCTTGACCGATTCGCCGCGGCGGACGCCGGAGTAGAGCTGATGGGCCATCAGCAGGAACCACGCGCCCGCGACGATGGCCACGGCGGCGTAGACCAGACCGGTGGCGGGGATCAGGGCCAGGGTGGCCAGCACGGTCAGCCAGGTGTAGATGACGATCTGCTTGGTGACCGCGCGCTCGGTGGCCACGACGGGAAGCATCGGAACGCCCGCGGCCCGGTAGTCCTCCTTGTAGCGCATGGCCAGCGCCCAGGTGTGCGGCGGGGTCCAGAAGAAGATCACCAGAAACAGCACGATCGCGGGCCAGCCGATGGTTCCGGTCGCCGCGGACCAGCCGACCAGCGCGGGCATACACCCGGCCGCGCCACCCCACACCACATTCTGCGAGGTGCGGCGCTTGAGGCCGAGGGTGTAGACGAAGACGTAGAACAGAATCGTCGCGACCACCAGCAGACCCGAGAGCAGATTGGCCTGCCACCACAGCCACGCGAACGACCCCGCGCCGAGGACGACACCGAAGATGAACGCGTTGCGCGTCGGCACCGCCTCGCGAGCCAGCGGCCGACGCGAGGTCCGCTTCATCACCTTGTCGATATCGGCATCGGCGACGCAGTTGAGCGTATTGGCGCTCGCCGCACCCATCCAGCCGCCGAACAGCGTCGCCAGGATGAGCCGGATATCGATATGCCCGCGATCGGCCAACAGCATCGTCGGGATGGTGGCGACCAGCAGTAGCTCGATGACGCGCGGTTTGGTGAGCGCGATGTAGGCCAGCACCCGCCGCGTCAGCGCCGCGACCGGACCCGTGCCGGTGACACGGTCGGCCAGCGCCGTCGCGGAGGAGCCATGTGCACCACCCGGCTGTTGCCCAATCCGCACTGTCTCTCCTCGCAGGTGGTGCACTCGATCCGATAGGAACTACTACGCACGATGGTAGACCCCGCACCGGTGTGGTCTCGCACGCACCCGCCGCGAATCCGCCCGTGCCGCAGGCATGGTCCGCGTTCGGCGCGGTAGTCATCCACCGTAACGAAGCCGCCACGACGAGCCGAGAGCGGGCGGGGTTCCCGCATCGGGAGATTGCGCCGACCTCTAGGGTGGTGGGTAAACAAAGCCGCCGCGACATCATTGACGAGAAGGTCAGGAGAAACCCGGTCGTGTCAGTCACAGACGACATCCGCGCCCTTACTCAGCCGAACCACCCGGACGACTGGACCGACCTGGACACGCGTGCCGTCGACACGGTCCGTGTCTTGGCCGCCGATGCCGTGCAGAACGCCGGCAACGGCCACCCCGGTACCGCGATGAGCCTCGCGCCGCTGGCCTACACCCTCTATCAGCGGGTGCTGCGCTACGACCCGAGCGATACGGACTGGACCGGCCGCGACCGCTTCATCCTGTCGGCGGGTCACTCCAGCCTCACCCAGTACATCCAGCTGTACCTGTCGGGTTCGGGCCTCGAGCTCGACGATCTGAAGCATCTGCGCAAGTGGGGTTCGCTGACCCCGGGCCACCCCGAGTACCGGCACACCCGCGGCGTGGAGATCACCACCGGCCCGCTCGGACAGGGTCTGGCCTCCTCGGTCGGCATGGCCATGGCCGCCCGGCGCGAACGCGGTCTGTTCGATCCGCAGGCCCCGCAGGGCAAGAGCCCGTTCGATCACTTCGTCTACGTCATCGCCTCCGACGGCGATATCGAGGAGGGCGTCACCTCCGAGGCCTCCTCGCTCGCGGGCACCCAGCAGCTGGGCAATCTGATCGTCTTCTACGACGACAACCGCATCTCCATCGAGGACGACACCACCATCGCCCTGTCCGAGGACACCGCCGCGCGCTACCGCGCCTACGGCTGGCATGTGCAGGTGATCGAGGGCGGCGAGGACATCGTCGCGATCGAGAAGGCCGTCGCCGAGGCCAAGGCCGTGACCGATAAGCCGTCGTTCATCCTGCTGCGCACCATCATCGGCTATCCCGCGCCGAACAAGATGAACACCGGCGCCTCGCACGGCGCCGCGCTGGGCGCCGACGAGGTGGCCGCCACCAAGAAGATCCTCGGCTTCGATCCCGAGCAGAGCTTCGAGGTCGACGACGCGGTCATCGCGCACACCCGCGCCAACGCCGCCGACCGCGCCAAGGCCGCGCGCGCCGCCTGGCAGGAGCAGTTCGACGCGTGGGCACAGGCCAACCCGGACAACAAGAAGCTGTTCGATCGCCTCGAGCAGCGCAAACTGCCCGAGGGCTGGGTCGACGCACTGCCGAGCTTCGAGACCGATCCCAAGGGCATGGCCACCCGCAAGGCCTCGGGTAAGGTCCTCGCCGCACTCGCGCCCGTTCTGCCCGAATTGTGGGGCGGCTCGGCCGATCTCGCCGAATCCAACAACACCACCATGCCCGATCAGCCGAGCTTCGGCCCCGAGTCGATCTCGACCGGCATGTGGAAGGCCAACCCGTACGGCCGCACGCTGCACTTCGGCGTCCGCGAGCACGCCATGGGCTCGATTCTCAACGGCATCGCGCTGCACGGCCCGACTCGCCCGTACGGCGGCACCTTCCTGGTGTTCTCCGATTACATGCGCCCGGCGGTCCGCCTGGCCGCGCTCATGCGCGTGCCCGCGATCTACGTCTGGACCCACGACTCGATCGGCCTCGGCGAGGACGGCCCGACCCATCAGCCGATCGAACATCTGGCCGCGCTGCGCGCCATCCCGGGTCTGAACGTGGTCCGCCCCGGCGACGCCAACGAGACCGTGCACGCCTGGCGCGCGATCCTGGAACTCGAGAGCACCGAACGGGATTCGCACTTCACCCCCGCGCAGGGCCCGTTCGTCGACGGCCCGTCCGCGCTGGCGCTGACCCGCCAGGATCTGCCGACCGTCGAGGGCACCAGCTACGAGGGCGTCCGCAAGGGCGGCTACATCCTGGCCGAATCGTCCACGGGCACACCGCAGGTGATCCTCATCGCCACCGGTTCGGAGTTGCAGCTGGCCGTGCAGGCCAGGACTACGCTGGAGGCGCAGGGTGTCGGCACCCGCGTGGTCTCGATGCCGTGTGTGGAGTGGTTCGATGCGCAGGATCAGGCCTACCGCGACGAGGTGCTCCCCCCCGCCGTCCGCGCCCGGGTCACCGTCGAAGCCGGAATAGCGATGCCGTGGCATCGGTTCGTCGGAGATGCGGGTGAAATCGTGTCGATCGAGCACTTCGGTGCCTCGGCCGACTTCAAGACCCTGTTCCGCGAGTTCGGCATCACCGCCGACGCCGTGGTCGAGGCCGCCCAGCGTTCACTCGACAAGGTGAAGGGATAAGCGAATGGCACAGAACGAGAAACTCGCCGAACTGTCCGCGGCGGGTGTGTCGGTATGGCTCGACGATCTGTCACGCGACCGCATCCGGTCCGGCAGCCTCGCCGACCTCATCGCCACCCACAGCGTGGTCGGCGTGACCACCAACCCCACGATCTTCCAGGGCGCGCTCAGCAAGGGCCACGCCTACGACGATCAGATCAAGGAACTGGCCGCGCGCGGCGCCGATGTCGACGCCGCGATCCGGACCATCACCACCGATGACGTGCGCGCGGCCTGCGATGTGTTCGCCGAGGTCTTCGACCGCAGCGGCGGCGTGGACGGCCGGGTCTCGATCGAGGTCGACCCGCGCCTGGCCTTCGACGCCGACGCGACGGTCGCCCAGGCGATCGAACTGTGGAAGATCGTCGACCGTCCCAATCTGTTCATCAAGATCCCGGCCACCGAGGAGGGTCTGCCCGCGATCACGAAGGTGATCGCCGAGGGCATCAGCGTCAATGTCACGCTGATCTTCTCCGTGGAGCGCTACCGCAGCGTCATGGGCGCCTACCTCGACGGTCTGCGCAACGCCCGGATCGCGGGCCACGATCTGGCCCGAATCCATTCGGTCGCATCGTTCTTCGTCTCCCGCGTGGACACCGAGATCGATAAGCGGCTGGAGGCGATCGGCACGCCGGAGGCCCTCGAACTGCGCGGTAAGGCGGGTATCGCCAACGCCCACCTGGCCTACGCGGCCTACCAGGACGTGTTCACCAACGGCGCGCACACCTCGACCTTCGACAATCTGTCCAGCTCCGGTGGCAACCGGCAGCGGCCGCTGTGGGCGTCGACCGGTGTGAAGAATCCGGACTACTCCGACACCATGTACATCACCGAACTGGTCGCGCCGAATACGGTCAACACCCTGCCGGAGAAGACCCTCGAGGCCTACGCCGATCACGGTGAGCTGCGCGGCGACGCCGTCAGCGGTAAGGCGGGCGAGGCCCAGGCGGTCTTCGACAAGCTGTCCGCGGTGGGCATCGATCTCGACGACGTCTTCGCGGTGCTCGAGCGCGAGGGCGTGGAGAAGTTCGAGAAGTCTTGGGACGAATTGCTTTCCGCGACGAAGGCCGAGCTCGAGACCACCGGGAGCAACTGACCGTGGTGGCCGCACCGGAGTCGACGGCCGCGACCGGGAATCCGCTGCGCCAGGAGGGCGACAAGCGACTTCCCCGCATCGCGGGGCCGTGCAGCATGGTGATCTTCGGCGTCACCGGAGATCTGTCCCGCAAGAAGCTGATGCCGGCCATCTACGATCTCGCGAACCGCGGGCTGCTGCCGCCCGGGTTCGCGCTGGTCGGTTTCGCGCGCCGGGACTACGCTGACGAGGATTTCGCCAAGGTCGTGCTGGAGGCCGTACAGCAGCATTCGCGCACGCCCTTCCGACAGGAGGTCTGGGACCAGCTGTCGGAGGGTATTCGCTTCGTCCAGGGCACCTTCGAGGACGACGCCGCCTTCACCCAGCTGGCGGCGACGCTCGAGCAGCTCGATCGCGAACGCGGCACCGGCGGCAATCACGCCTTCTACCTGTCGATTCCGCCCAACGCGTTCCCGCAGGTGCTCAAGCAGCTCTCGCGCACCGGACTGGCCCAGCCGCCGGATCCGGGCCCGGGTAAGCCCAAGCCGTGGCGGCGTGTGGTGATCGAGAAGCCGTTCGGGCACGATCTGAAAAGCGCCCAGGAGCTCAATGCCCTGGTCAATCAGGTCTTCCCGGAGGAGACGGTCTTTCGCATCGACCACTATCTCGGTAAGGAGACGGTGCAGAACCTGCTGGCGCTGCGCTTCGCCAACGAGATGTTCGAGCCGATCTGGAATTCCAACTATGTCGACCACGTGCAGATCACGATGGCCGAGGACATCGGATTGGGCGGGCGCGCGGGGTATTACGACGGTATCGGCGCGGCCCGCGATGTCATCCAGAACCATCTGCTGCAGCTGCTGGCGCTGACGACGATGGAGGATCCGGTCAGCTTCCAACCTCGGGAGTTGCAGACCGAGAAGATCAAGGTGCTCTCGGCGACGAAACTGGTCGAGCCCCTGGATCAGACGACAGCGCGTGGCCAGTACACCGCGGGCTGGCAGGGCAGCGACAAGGTGGTGGGCCTGCTCCAGGAGGAGGGCTTCGATCCGCATTCGCGCACCGAGACCTACGCCGCCATCACCCTCAATGTCGACACCAGGCGCTGGGCGGGCGTGCCGTTCTACCTGCGCACCGGAAAACGCCTGGGCCGCAGGGTGACCGAGATCGCGGTGGTGTTCAAGCGGGCTCCGCATCTGCCGTTCGATCAGACCATGACCGAGGAGCTCGGCCAGAACGCGCTGGTCATCCGGGTGCAGCCGGATGAGGGCATCACCCTGCGATTCGGCTCCAAGGTGCCCGGGTCGAGCATGGAGGTGCGCGACGTCAATATGGACTTCAGCTATGGCGAGTCGTTCACCGAATCCTCCCCGGAGGCCTACGAACGGCTGATCCTCGACATGCTGCTCGGGGAGCCGTCGCTGTTCCCCCTCAACGAGGAGGTCGAATTGTCCTGGCGCATACTCGATCCCGTGCTCGAGCATTGGGCCGCCGACGGCCGGCCGGAGAAGTACGAGGCGGGCACGTGGGGTCCGTGGTCGGCCGATTCGATGCTCGCGCGCGACGGCCGGGAATGGCGGCGACCGTGATCGTCGACATGCCCGCGACCAATACCCGCGACGTCGCCAAGCGGTTGGTGCAGCTGGCCGAGGCCAATGGCGTCATCACCACCGGCCGCGTGCTCACCCTGGTGGTGTGCACACTGGACAGCTCCGAGGCCGAGGACGCGATCGACGCGGCCAACGACGCCAGCCGCGAACATCCCTGTCGCGTCATAGTTCTCGCGCGCGGCGACCGGTTCGCCGAGACCAAACTCGACGCCCAGATCCGCGTCGGCGGCGACGCGGGCGCGTCCGAGGTGATCGTGCTGCGGCTGCAGGGTGAGCTGATCAGCCACGAGAACAGCGTGGTCATCCCGTTCCTGCTGCCCGACGCCCCGGTGGTGGCCTGGTGGCCGCGCGGGGCGCCGGAGTATCCGGCCAAGGATTCGGTGGGGCGCTTGGCGATTCGGCGCATCACCGATGCCACCTTCGCCTCCGATCCGCAGAAGACGATCCGCAAGCGGATGACCTCCTACGCCCCCGGTAATACCGACCTCGCGTGGAGCCGGATCACCTACTGGCGCGCGCTGCTGGCCGCCGCGCTGGACGTACCGCCCTACGAGCCGGTGGAATCGGTGACGGTTTCCGGCCTGCGTGAGGAGCCCGCGCTCGATGTCCTCGCGGGATGGCTTGCGGCGCGGTTGAATTGCCCCGTGCACCGGCGCACCGGCGAGCTGAAGGTGGAGTTGCACCGGCCGACGGTCTCGATCGCGATCTCGCGGCCGCAGACCGGACGCACCGCGACCCTGTCGCGGACGGGCGAGCCCGATCAGCGTTTCGCGTTGGCGCGCAGGGAAACCAAGGATTGTCTGGCGGAGGAGTTGCGCCGCCTCGACGCCGACGAGGTGTACGCCGAGGCGCTCGCAGGGATCGAGAGGGTTGTCTATGAGTGAGCCTGGCATCGAAATCCACGCTGACGCGGCCGCTTTGGCCGTGGCGGCGGCCACCCGGTTCATCGAGACCGTGACCGCCGCACAGCGCGAGCGCGGCTCGGCATCGGTGGTGCTGACCGGCGGTGGTACCGGCATCGCCACCCTGGAGCAGGTCCGCAAGCAGACCAACGACATCGACTGGTCCCGCGTCGACATCTTCTGGGGCGATGAACGTTTCGTGCCCTCGGGCGATGCCGAACGCAACGAGCTGCAGGCCCGCGACGCCCTGCTCGACCACGTGGGAATCGACCCGACCCGGGTCCACCCGGTCGCCGCCTCCGACGGCGAATATCCGGATCCGATCGAGGCCGCCGCGGAATACTCGGCCGCCGTCCACGCCCACCTGGCCGAGCACGGCGCCTTCGACCTGCACCTGCTCGGCATGGGCGGCGAGGGCCACATCAATTCGCTGTTCCCGCACACCGACGCGGTCCGCGAGGAACACGAACTCGTTGTCGCCGTGACGAATTCCCCCAAACCCCCGCCGGTCCGGGTCACCCTGACCCTGCCCGCGGTCCACAAGGCCCGCCACGTCGTCCTGATCGTCGGCGGCGAGGCCAAGGCCGCGGCCGTCGCGGCGGCCGTCGCGGGCGCATCACATCTGGACATCCCCGCCGCGGGCGCCAAGGGCAGCGAATCCACCACGTGGCTGCTGGATACCGCGGCCGCGGCGGATCTGCCGCACTGAACAAGATCGATAGACTGGGCGGCGTGCCGATCATCGAGGTGAGTTACGCGCCGTCCGTGTCCGAGGCCACGTTGCGGGAGTTGTCACAACAACTTCCGCATCTGGTGTCGGTGGCGGTGGCGTGTCCGGAGGAGCCCTACGATCGGAAGCTGCGGCCCGGGGATGCCGAGGTGCGGTTTCGGGAGCGGGGACCGTTCGATCGCGGCGGGCTCGAGGTGACCATCGAGGTGCGGTCGAAATTCTTTGCCAGCCGGGCCGACAACCGGCAGGAGCGGGTGGAGCGGCTGCATCGGGATATCGAGAAGGCCGTGGGGTTGGCGGAGTTCGGGGTGTATCTGTCACTGCCGGTGGCGGCGTGGGAGCAGAGCGAGTAATTGATTCGGGATGAGCGATTCGTCGGCAACCGGTAGCGTCGGCGCGGTGGACGAGGCGATCACGACATTGCGGGCGGTGCGGCATTTCATGCCGAACCCGGTACCGCGGGTAACCATCGAAGAGGTCATCAATGTGGCGCGCTGGACGGGGTCCGCGCGCAATCGGCAGCCGTGGCGGTTCGTCGCGGTCACCGATCCCCGCATGCGGGCGGGTCTGTCGCGGCTCGGCGACTACGCCATGCTGCTGGGCCGCGCCCCGCTGGTGTTGGTATTGCTGTCGGAGGACAACGGTTTCGCCGATACCGAATTCGATCTCGGCCGCATAGCCCAATCGGTCTGCCTGGCGGCCCAGCAGCGCGGCCTCGGCAGCTGCGTGACCACGCTGCATCCCGACGACAATGTGCGCGCCGCCGCCGAAATCCTCGACGCCCCGCCCGGCTGGCTGCCCCGCCACGCCATCGCCCTCGGCTACACCGACGACGACAACCAACGCTCCCCCACGGCGATTCCCGTCGGCCGCCTGCCCGTCGAGGACCTACTCACCTGGGTGCCGTGATCACCCGGGTTTGCGCCACACGAGTTCGTAGCGCCACTGCAGCAATCGGGTGACGCGCGCGCCGGGCAATATCTCCCTGACCTCGCCGCGAATCTCCCGCAGCGTCAGCCGCGGCGCACACATCGGCACACCCGCCTCGTCCAGGGTCCGCCGATACCGCCGCGCCCGTGGAACACACAGCAGCAGCCCGCGCCGACCGTAGACGGTCAGCGCCGACAAGATCTCCGGCAACACATCGCGCGGCAAATCCGCCCGGTGCAGCGCGGTCGCGATCAGCACACCGCCGGGCCGAAGCGCCTCGGCCAGTCTCGGCAGCACATCCGGCAGCGACATATGATGCAGCGCACTGATACTGGTGACCGCGTCATAACTGTCGGCGGTCAGCGGCATCACCGCGATATCGCCGAGCAGACACCGCACATTGCCCGGCACCACCCGCCGCGCCGCCGCGATCATTTCCGGCGCACGATCCACCGCGTCGACCTGCTCGGCGATCCGAGCCAGCCGTCCCGCGAAAACCCCGGTGCCGCAACCGACGTCCAACACGCGTGAGCACGGTCGAGGCAACGCCCGCAACAGCCTCGGGTGATAGTAGGTGTTGTTGTCCCAGGCCAGAAATCCCATCGGATCCATCAGAACGCGCCGCGGCCGACCCGGCGAACAATCCGTCGCCAACGGGATTCCGACGGCCGCCGCTGCCGATCGTGCCAGGTCCGCAGCGCCCGCCAGGCGGCGGGCAGTGTGCCGTCGTTCAGCGCGCCCGCGGTCGTCCCCTCGGTGAATCTGTCGCCGCGCTCGATCGCGGTCAGCAGCCGGAGCACATCCGCGATCGGCGCGGCGGCCACGGCATCGGGCTTACCGAGGTAGCGCTCGATG
Organism: Nocardia pseudobrasiliensis NBRC 108224; assembly: GCF_001613105.1. Taxonomy (GTDB): domain Bacteria; phylum Actinomycetota; class Actinomycetes; order Mycobacteriales; family Mycobacteriaceae; genus Nocardia; species Nocardia pseudobrasiliensis. The sequence continues at coordinate 11,427 of NZ_BDBS01000027.1, forward strand.
CCGTCGCGCCAGCGCATCCAGGCGAAGCCGACGATCAGATCCGACTCGTGGAGTACGCGGCTGATCTCGAACATGGTGTCGCTGTAGCGAACCCACGGCAGCCGCATACTTCCGTCGGGAAGACGCTCGGGGGTGATCCAGCGCGCATGGGAACCCGGGTCGTCGATCACGGCGTCGACAGCGCGCCACAGACGATCCCACTGCTCGGGCGATACCGCGCGCAGCCGAGCCTCGAGCGCGGCGTCGTCCGGGCCGTCCACCGGCTGCGGCGACAGCCCGACCCGTCGGCCTTTCTCGCTCTCGTCCTCGGTCACGGCGGCCCCCTTCGATCGTCGAGACGCGATGCTACCCAACACCTACCGGCGGCCGCAGCCGAGACGAATCACACGCGCGCGGGCAGTTCCAGCGCCGCGAGATGTCGCACGAGGAATTCGTTCACCGCCGCGGTGCGCTCCAGCTGCACCAGATGTCCTGCGGCAGGGACTTTTTCGACGGCGCGCAGATCCGGGACATGGGCGCGCATGGTGGCCAGCGGGTCACGGCCGCTGAAACCCTCCATGTCCGGGTCGTTTTCGCCGTAGAGGAAGTGGGCGGGGACCTCGATGGTGGTGGGCAGGTCGGCGGTCAGTTCCCAGTTGCGGTCCAGGGCGCGGTACCAGCTCAGTGGGCCGGTGAAGCCGGTGCGGGTGAATTCGGTTGTCAGCGTGTCGAGTTCGGTTTCGTCGAGCCAGGGCCAGGGGAACGCGGGGGCCTGCGGGAGGACGTCGAGGTAACCGAGGCCGGGAGGGTTGCGCCAGGTGTCGAGGTAGTGGTAGTCGCCGCTGAGGGAGTAGTAGACGCGGGCGAGGAATTCGCGCGGGCGGGCGGCCAGTTCGGCGTCGGCCACGCCGGGGGTCTGGAAGTAGGACAGGTGCAGGAAGTGCCGCTCGGCGGCCTTGGTCCAGAATGCCGACGGCGGTTTCGGCGGCCGGGGGGCGTAGGGATTGTTGAGTACGAAGATCGCCGCCACCCGCTCGGGCGCGCGCAGCGCGAGCTCCCACACCAGTTGCGCGCCGAAGTCCAAGCCCACGAAGACCGCCCGCGGCGCGCCGATATCGTCGAGCAGCGCGAGCAGATCGCCGATCACCGCGCGATTGGTATGCGCCTCGATCCCATCGGGCGATTCCGTCCGCCCATAACCGCGCAGATCCGGCGCGATGGCCCGATATCCCGCGGCCGCCAGTGCGGGCAGCTGCCGATGCCAGATGTACCAGCCGTGCGGAAACCCGTGACAGAAAATCACCGGATACCCCTGCCCCTGTTCGGCCGCATGCAGCCGAACCTCGCTCGTCGTCACGAACCGATGTGTCGGCTCCACTCCGCCTCCCAGGTACTAGAACGTGTTCCTATTTCACGGTAATGTCCCGGAGTCGTGAACGGAATACTCAGCGACCGGGTCGCGGTGGTCACCGGCGCCAGCCGCGGCATCGGCAAGGGCATCGCGCTGGAGTTGGGCGCCGCGGGCGCGACGGTGTACGTCACGGGCCGAACCGAGACCCCGGGGCGACTGCCGGGTACGGTCGCCGAAACCGCCGAGCGGATCACCGAACTCGGCGGCATCGGCATCGCGCGGATCTGCGACCACCGCGACGACGAGGTCGTCGAATCGCTGTTCACCGAGATCCGCGCCGCGCACGGCCGCCTCGACATCCTGGTCAACAATGTCTACAACTCTCCCGCCTCGGCCCGCTGGCTGGGCCGCCCGTTCTGGCAGGTGCCGCCGAAGGCGTGGGACGAGAGCTTCGATATCGGCGTCCGATCCCATTACGTGGCAAGTCATTTCGCCGCCGAGCTGCTCATCGACACGGGCGGGCTGATCGTGAACATCTCCTCACCCGGCGCCGAGCACTACACCCACAACACCGTCTACGGCGTCGCCAAGGCCGCGGTCGATCGCCTGACCGCCGATCTGGCCCACGATCTGACCGATACGGCCGTCACGGTCGTCTCGCTGTGGCCAGGGATCGTGAATACCGAACTGCTGCAGATGGTTCCGCCCGATACCGAGGGCCGCCGTTTTGTCACTCTGCCGGGTGAGGGCACCTTCGATCTGAACGCGGCCGAGACGCCGCGTTTTCCGGGCCGCGCGGTCGTCGCCCTGGCCGCCGACAGCGGCCGTCGCGCTCGCACCGGAAAGCCCTGGCGGGTAGCCGAACTCGCCGACAGCTACGGTTTCACCGATATCGACGGTCGCATCCCTCGCGCGGAGCCGATCCCACCGGCCTGAGCGCCGCTTCACTCACGCCGTCCGCGACATGAGCGCAGCGCCAGATGCGCGCAGACACCCGCGAGCAGCAACTCCCCGATCGCCGAGGCCGCGGCCTGGGTCAGCTCGGCCCCGTAGACCGATGTGGTGAGGTCGAACCAGCAGTCCAGGCCCGCCGCGGCCGCGGTCGCGGAGGCGGTGATCCGATACCGCTCGTCGCCGCGCCGCAGCAGCAGCACGGTGCCGATACAGCCCGCCACCAGGAGCAGATCGAGACCGATCCAGGCCAATGCCCAGTTCCGCACGTGGGTTTCGTCCGGCAGCGTCAGGCTCAGCAACACCATCCAGGGCATCAAGACCCCCGCGGCGACGCCGAGGAAGACCGCCGGCCTCACATCGTTCGTTCGCATGCCGACCACAGTACGAATGCAAAGACTTCTCTGCAAATAAAATTTTGCAGAGAAGTCTTTGCTAGGCTGTCGCCATGGCGAATCGCGATGTCGAGGAGATGACCAGCGCCGAGCGCACGGCGCTGTACCGAACCCTCGCGCATCCGCTGCGCGGGCAGATCCTGCGATATCTGAACGATCACCCCGAGGCCAACTCGACCACGCTGGCCGAATTCCTCGGCGAGAGCACCGGAACGACCAGCTACCACCTGCGCAAACTGGCCGAATCTCGGCTCATCGAGGAGGTTGCCGAGAAGTCGCGGGGGCGTGAGAGATGGTGGCGGGCACTACCGTTCAGCCATATGACGCCGGATCCGGCGACCATGGAACCGGCCGAGCGCGCGGCGGCCGAACATCTGAGCAAGCTCAAGATGGCGGCCGATATCGAACTCTATGCGCGCGCCAACAAGGAGTGGACCGGCCCGGCGGGCTGGGCGCAGGTCTCGCGCTACAACACCTACATGGACCACGACCAACTACAGGCGTTCATGGACGACTATATGGATCTGGTCGAACGCCACAGCTACCGCCGCGAGGACGCGCCGCCGCAGGCGCGCCGCATGGCGTTTCGATTCTTCGCCGTCACCAACGACGAGTGAACCTCACGCCACATCGAGGAATCGCTGCACCGAACGCGCCGGGGCGGGCGTGCTGCGCCAGACCAGATGCACATGCGACGCCGGAGCATCGGGCACCTCCACATAGACCACGCCCGGATGCGGCGCGCGACTACGCGCCAGCTCGGGCACCGCGCCGATGCCGCGATCGGCGGCGATCAGCTCGATCCACTCGTCGAAATTGGTGCAGGTGACGATGGGGCGGTCGGGACGCGGTGCGGCCCAGGAGGTTTCGTCGGTGGTGCCGGTGATGGTGTTGACCACCAAGGGATATCGCGCCACATCGCCCCAGCGCAGATGGCGGGCGCGCGCCAGCGGCGAGCGGGCCGAGACGGCCAGTACTCGCCGTTCCACCGCGATCGCACGGGTCGCCAGTTGCGCGGGCAGGCGAATATCCTTGCGGTACAGGGCGATATCGATACTGCCGGACAGCAGCGCGGCGATCGGGTCGTCGATGCGATGGATCTCCACATGCCCGCCCAGCGCCTCGAATCGGGTCCGCGCGGCGGCGAACCAGGCATCGGGAAGCAGCCACGAGAAGCCCACCGACACCGCCGAGCGCAGCTGCAGATCGGCGACCGCCGAATCCAGATCGGCGATCGTCCGGCGGGCCGCGATCAGAAACTGCTCCCCCTCGTCGGTGAGGTCGAATCGGCGCGAGGTGCGCTCGATCAACCGGCAGTCCAGAATGCGCTCCAGCTGCTGGATCGTGCGGGTCAGCGACGGCTGGGTCATATGCAGGCGCTGCGCGGCGCGGGTGTAGTTGCGCTCCTCGGCCACCGCCACGTAGGACCGCAGATGCCGCAACTCCAGATCCATGCGTCCAGCGTATACACGGTGTCCAGAAAGTATTTCACGGGGGCGATCGCGCGGCCTAGCGTCGAATGGCGTGACGATCATCCTCCCTCGACAGCACAGCATGGCGCCGGCGGTGCGGGCCTCGGCCGGACTGGCGGCGGCCATGGGCATCGGGCGGTTCGCCTATACCCCGCTCATGCCGGTCATGATCGATGCCGGTCGGATCGGCGCGCAGACGGGCGCGGTGATCGCGGCCGCGAACTACGCGGGCTATCTGCTCGGCGCGGTCGTACTGGCTCGTCGCCCACAGTGGAACGGCCGCAACACCTTTCGCACCGCGGCCGGGGCCCTGGTGCTCAGCGAGGCGCTCATGGCGGTGCCCGCGCCCGCGATCGTGCCCGCGGCGCTGCGACTGATCGCCGGGGTCGCCAGCGCGGTGGTGTTCATCGGTTGCGCGGCGATCGCGGCCCGGCACGAGAATCGGCGACGGGCGGCCGGGATCACCTTCGCGGGTGTCGGTTGCGGTATCGCGGCAACGGGCGTGCTGGCCTTGCTATTCGGTCCGCTGGTGTCCTGGCAGGCGCTGTGGCTGGGCGCGGCAGCGCTCACCGCGCTACTGCTGTTTCCGGCGCTGCGCCTCGAGATCGTGCCCGGCACGCGCGCCCATACGGCGACGACCCGGGCGGTGTGGCCGTGGCGGGCGCTGCTGCTCACCTATTTCCTGGAAGGCCTGGGTTATATCGTGATCGGCACCTTCCTGGTGGCCGCCGTGCACGACGAGACCCTCGGCACATCGCTGTGGGTGATCGTGGGTGTGGCCGCCGCACCCGCGACCGTGCTGTGGGGTGTGGTGGCCCGGCGGCGAACTCCGGTGCGCGCCATGGCGATCGCGCTCGTACTGCAGTTCTTCGCGGCACTGCTGCCAGCCCTGTCCCCCGGCACCGTACCGGCGCTGGTGTCGGCCGCGCTGTTCGGCGCGACCTTCATGGGCATCACGATGCTGGCGATCGAGATCGGCGACGATCTGGCCGGAGCCGGGGCCGCCGCCACGCTCACCGCGGGATACGGATTGGGCCAGGTGCTGGGACCGCTGGTGGTGACGCCCGTCCTGGGCTCGAGCTACACCGCGGCGTTCGCGATCGCCGCCGTCGTACTGGCGGCGGCGACCGCCGTGGCGCTGTCGATCAGGACGCGAACTTGATCTCGAAGCCGATGCCGAGAATCGAGATGAGCCAGATCAGTCCGATGAAGATCGTGATGCGGTCCAGGTTCTTCTCCACGACGGTGGAACCGGACAGGCTCGCCTGCACACCGCCACCGAACAGGCTGGACAGGCCTCCACCCTTGGCCCGGTGCAACAGGACCAGCAGCACCAGCAGCACGCTGGTGATGATCAGGAGGATATCCAGGAACAGGCGCATGCCCGACAGTTTATGCAAAGCCCCGCGCAAGTCCCGCATCAGCCACGGCCGATCACCCGCGTCGCCAGGTCCGCACCTGTTGAACGGGCTGCACGGCGACCAGGTGCAGGGTATTGCTCTCCCCGGTCGTGTACTTCTCGATCCGATCCTCGACCAGCTGATCCTGTGCGGTGAGGCGCACCTGATGCTGACGCATATGCTCCTCCCACGACCGGACCACGAATGCCTCGATATAGCGGTCGGCCACCCCTACATCGCGATACAGCCGCCACTCCATCGCACCCGTGCGCTGGCGTGAGCGCCCCACCCGGGCCATCGCCTCGGAGAAATCCGCGGCCGACTCCTCCGGGACGTAATAGGTGACCAGCACCAGCACCGGACCGTCCTCGGGATCGGGTTCGATCTCGAGGATCGGTTCGGGCCAGTACGCGGCGTGCGTGGTGTCCAGCGAGCTCACCCGCACCGGTAGCCACAGAGTGCTCACCGCGCATCCGCCCAGCAGGATCGCGGCACACCACAGCGCGGCGGTCGTGCCGTACGCCCCGGCCACCACACCCCACACCAGCGAGCCGACCGCCTGCCCGCCCATGAACACCAACTGGTACACCGACAGTCCGCGCGCCCGCACCCAGCCGGGCAACAGTAGCTGCATGATCGAGTTCATCGTCGACAGCGCGACCAGCCAGGAGAATCCGCCGAATACCAACGCCACCAATACGATCGCCGCGATCGGCACCGCGGCCGCGGCCAGTGTCGCGACTCCGAACAGCACCGCCGCCAGGGCCAGCAGCCGCGTCGGACTCAACGCCCGCCGCAGCCGCCCCAGTTGCGTCGCCCCGACCACCGCACCCACACCCAGCGCGCCCAGCAGCAGGCCGTATCCCGACGACGACAGTCCCAGCCGACCGTGCGCGATCACCGGCAGCAGGGCCCACAGCGCACTGGCCGGGCCGATGAACAGGATCGATCGCAGCAGTACCCGTCGCACCGCGGGCGAGGCGCGAATGAACCGCAGCCCGGCCTGCAGGGCCGCGATCGGCCGCTCGGCGGGCAGATCCTGATCGTCACTCGGCCGCCGCCACAGGATCAGCACCCCCACGACCCCGAGGAACGACACGGCGTTCACCGCGAACACCAGCGTCGGCCCGACCAGCGACACCAGCACGCCCGCGATCGCGGGCCCGACCGCGCGACCGACATTCTGACTCATACTCCCCAGCGCCGCAGCGGCCGGAATCTCGTTGCGCGGCACCAGCTCCGGCTGAATCGCCTGCCACGCGGGCGCGGTCATCGCCTGCCCGATACCGAGCAGGAACAGCAGCGTCAGCAACAGCAGCGGCGTAATCCGCCCGCTCGCGGTCACCGCCGTGAGCAGCGCCGCACACACCGCCATCGCCGCCTGCGCCCCGATCAGCAACCTGCGCCGATCGAGCAGATCGGCGAGCACCCCCGAGGGAATCGACAACAACATCACCGGCAACGTCGTAGCGGTCTGCACCAACGAAACCCACGTCGCCGCCCCCGGCTCATCCACCAGCAACCACTGCGCCCCGACCGTCTGCATCCAGGTCCCGAGATTGGACACCAACTGCGCGATCCACAACGCCCGGAACACCCGCGACGTCAAGGGAGCCCAGGTCGACACGGCCACTGTCGAAGGAGCGGTCATACCGCGAGCCTAATCAGGCAACCGACCCGCCCCGCAGACGCAAGGCCGCCGCCCCGCCACCCATTCCGCCACACGTGACAGCACCGACCCGCAAAAGCCCGGGGCCGAGCCGATCCCACGAATCACGCCACCACACACGAAAGAAGCGACCGCAGACGCCCGGGCGGAGCCGATCCCACGAATCACGCTGCCACACGCGACAGCACCGACCCGCAAACGTCGGGCCGATCCAATTCCCGACCCGCGCGACAGCATCGCCCACCGCATGTACCCGAGGCCGAGCCGACTCTCCGCTCACGCCACCACACGCGAAAGAAGCGACCTGCAAGCGCTTGGGTCGAGCCGGTTCTCGACGCGCACGACAGCACCGACCCCGCAGTCACCGGGGCCGAGCCAACTCTCGAAGCACGCCACCGCACACGGCAGAGCCGATCCTCACTTCGCGCCGAACCGACTCTCCACACGCGACGGATAGAGACCCCCGCAGGGGGCTGGCCGAGTCAGTTCCCCAGACTCACGCGCCGCACGCGTCGACACTGACCACTCCGGCGAATCGCCGGGTCGTCGGCGGCGCTCGCGTTGCTGGGGCGCGGCTAGGATCGGCTCATGTCCGCCCATGTGCTGCGCTGGATTCCGGTGGTGGCGATCGCGGGATTGGCGATCGGGTGCTCGTCGGGTCATGGTGATTCCGATCGGCCTACGCCGATGGGGCATACGTTCGTTTCCACGAAGGTGGACGGGACGCCGATTCCGGGCGGTGGGCCGCTCGTGCTGACCTTCGCCGACGGGCGGGTTTCGGCTCAGGCGGGATGCAATACGAGTAGCGGGCCGGTCGCTTTCGACGGGGATGTGCTGCGGGTTTCGGGGCTGGCGACCACGATGATGGGCTGTCCGGGGGAGCGCGGCGGGGCCGACGGCTGGCAGACCGAACTGTTGCAGGCCGCGCCGACCTGGAAGCTGGACGGCACCACCCTCACGCTGACGGGCAACGGCAAGACGGTCACCCTGTTGGACAAGAAGGCGGCCCAGCCCGATCGAGCGCTCACCGGCACCACGTGGACGGTCACCACACTGGTGCGACCCAACGGCCAGGTGACCTCGCAGGTGCTGGAACAGACCGAGCCGAATCTCACCATCGCCTCCGATGGTCGGGTCAGCGGCAGCGCGGGCTGCAATCGGATGACCGGAACGGCCGAGGTCGCCGCGGGCGGCCAGGAGGTCACCTTCCGCATCGCCACGACGAAGATGGCCTGCGAACCCGATGTGATGGAGGTCGAGCGGCAGGTGCTCGAGGCCCTGGACGGCCGGACCCGCGCCACCGTCGACGCCGACACCCTGACCCTGCACAACGACGGCAACAACACCGGGCTCGTACTGCGCGCCGAATCCTGATCCGAGCCGGTGTAAAAATTTCGGCCCACGAGGCGCTGCGGCATAACATTATTGGAGATGTGATCAACGAACGAGAAGCAGAACTGGATCGACGGTTTCGCGAGGCGGTACGGGCGGCGGCACCGGGGATCCGGCGCGCCACGACCGATCCCATCCGGACGGGCAGCCACTACACGGGTGTGACCTGCCTCGAGATCTTCGACGCGCAGGCCGCCAGCCGCCATCTCGATCTGGCCGCGCGCGGACTCACCGCGGCCGGCCGCGGTTTCTACAGCATCGGTTCGTCCGGCCACGAGAGCAATGCGGTGCTGGCCGCCGCGTTGCGCGTCACCGATCCCGCACTGCTGCACTATCGTTCGGGCGCGTTCTTCGTCCACCGCTGCCGCCAGGTCCCCGGCCTCGATCCGATCCGCGATGTGCTGCTGGGCGTGGTGGCCGCGGCGGCGGATCCGATTTCCGGTGGGCGGCACAAGGTTTTCGGTTCCAAGCCCGCCTCGGTGATTCCGCAGACCTCGACCATCGCCTCACATCTGCCGCGTGCGGTCGGCCTGGGCTTCGCGCTGGATCGTGCGGCCCGGCTGGGTGTGCGCTGCGAATGGCCCGCCGACGCGGTGGTGCTGTGCACCTTCGGCGACGCCTCGGCCAATCACTCGACCGCGGCGGGCGCGATCAATGCCGCGATTCACACGGCGTATCAGCAGGTGCCGATGCCGGTGCTGTTCGTATGCGAGGACAACGGCATCGGCATCAGCGTCCCGACGCCGACGGACTGGATCGAACGGGCCTACGGCTCCCGGCCCGGCCTGCGATATTTCACCGCCGACGGCTCGAATCCGCTGGAGGCACTGGCGGTTTCGGCCGAAGCGGCCCGCTGGGTCCGCGAGAACCGCCGCCCCGCCTTCCTGCGGATGCGCACCGTGCGCCTGCTCGGTCACGCGGGCTCCGACGTCGAATCCGCCTACCGCCGCGCCGCCGATATCACCGCGGAAATGACCCGGGACCCGGTGACCGCCACGGCCGTACTGCTGGTCACCTCGGGTGTCGCCACCGCCGATCAGATCCTCGAACGCTACGACTCGATCGGCGCACAGGTCGCCGAAACGGCCGCCCGCGTATCCGAGGAGCCCAAACTCGCCTCCACCGCCGAGGTCATCGCACCGCTCGCACCGGACCATCCGCGCGCGGTCCGGGAGGACGCGCTGCGAACCGAACCGTGGGCGGACAGCAGCGCCGACGCCGATCGAACCCCGCTCGCCGCCAACGGTTCCGACGCACAGGGCCTCCGCCCCGGAACATCCGTCGCCGCGGCGGGCAGTCCGACGATCACGAACAACCTCGCCACAACAGGCAGCCCCGACAACGCGACGGACAACCCCACGATCACGAACAACCTCGCCACAACAGGCAGCCCCGACAACGCGACGGACAACCCCACGATCACGAACAACCTCGCCACAACAGGCAGCCCCGACAACGCGACGGACAACCCCACGATCACGAACAACCTCGCCACAACAGGCAGCTCCGGCGGCGCGGCGGGCAGCGGCGACGGCATGGAAGGCCTTGTGGCGTCTGGCTCCGCCGGGACACGGCCGGACGACGCACGGGTGGGCTCGGAGCGGTCGGGCACGATATCCGATGCGGGTGAGACGGCCGCTGATATCGGGTCTCCACCGGCCAGCTCGCCGGTCGTGAGCGCGCGGCCCGCCGATCGTGTTGCGACGGCGGCGATTCAGGCCCGGCGCCACGACAGCGCGGGGCCGATGACATTGGCGCAGGCGGTCAATCACACCCTGGGGGCGCTGCTCGAACGTGACGGCGACATTCTGGTCTTCGGCGAGGATGTCGGTCGCAAGGGCGGGGTGTACGGCGTCACCAAGGGGTTGCAGAAGACCTTCGGGCGGCGACGGGTTTTCGATACGTTGCTCGACGAGCAGAGCGTGCTCGGCACCGCACTGGGCGCGGGGCTGGCCGGATTCGTGCCGATTCCGGAGATTCAGTATCTGGCGTATGTGCACAACGCGCTGGATCAGATTCGCGGTGAGGCGGCGACGCTGCGGTTCTTCTCCGGTGGGCGGTATCGCAATCCGATGGTCGTCCGGATCGCGGGATACGGGTATCAGAAGGGGTTCGGCGGGCATTTCCACAACGACGATTCCGTGGCCGCGCTGCGCGATATCCCCGGTGTGGTGGTGGCCTCCCCCGCCCGCGCCGACGATGCCGCGGCCATGTTGCGCACCTGCGTGTCGGCCGCGCGCGTGGACGGGCGGGTGTGCGTCTACCTGGAGCCGATCGCGCTGTACCACACCCGCGATCTGCACGAATCCGGTGACGACGGCTGGCTCGCCCCGGTTTCCGGCGACGCCGTCGACATCGGACGCGCCCGCGTCTACGGCGACGGCGCCGATCTCACGATCGTCACCTTCGCCAACGGCGTCCGCATGAGTCTGCGCGCGGCCCGCCGCCTGGCCGAGCGCGGCATCGCCGCGCGCGTACTGGACCTGCGCTGGCTGAGCCCGCTGCCGGTGGACGATCTGCTCGACCACGCCCGGGCCACCGGCCGCGTTCTGATCGCCGATGAGACCCGCCGCAGCGGCGGCGTCTCCGAATCCGTCTGCGCCGCACTGCTTGACGGTGGTTTCACCGGACCCATCTCCCGGGTCACCAGTGTCGACAGCTTCGTTCCGCTGGGCCCGGCGACGGCGCATGTCCTGCTGGACGAGGCGACCATCGAAACGGCCGCGGAGAAATTGGCCGCCCAGCCCTGCGAACGGGCGGAAACCCGGTCGTAGGCGGGACCGAGGCCCGGCCGTGTGCCGAACGAGACGCGCCGCCGAATTCATCGGCGGCGCGCTCTCATCCGGCGTGCGTTCGGTTACGGCCGAACCAATCGGAAAAGGCGACACGCCACGGTCCGGGCATCACCGGGCGGGCCGAGCAGGGCGACTCGACCCGATGATCAGCGTGCGGTGACCGTTGTCGGGAGGCAGGTGAAGCCGCGGTTGTTGGAGGCGTGGATTCGTTTCGTGGCGGCGGGATCTATTTCGTAGTCGGTGATGTGGGCCGAGATCTCCTGCAGGGCGATGCGCAGTTCCAGCAGACCAAGATTGGAACCGAGGCAGTGGTGGCGGCCGCTGCCGAAGACCAGGGACGGCCCGGTGTTGCGGTTCAGGTCGAAGGCGTCCGGATTTTCGAAGACCTCCGGATCGCGATTGGCCGAACCGGAGAGCAGCAGTATGCGAGCGCCGGTGGGGATGCGCACGCCGTGCAGTTCGATTTCCTCGGTGGTGGTGCGCAGATTGTTCTGGGTCGCGGGGTCGTAGCGCATACCCTCGGCGATGAAATCGTCCAGGCGACCGTCGAAGCCGAGCCGACGCTGATCGGGATGTTCCCAACCCGCGTGCCAGAGGTTGCCCAGCGACAGCATCGTGGTCTCGATTCCCGCGCCGATCAACAGGATCAACACGCCGACGATTTCCTCCGGCGTCAGCCGGTCCTCGCCGTCGGCCGCGTCCAATAAGCCGGAAAGCAGGTCGTCGCTGCGCTTCTTACTGCGTTCGATGGTCAGCTCGGTGTAATAGCCGACCAGCGCGCCGATGGCCTGCATCGCCTCCGGACGAAGATCGGTAGACTCCTCATCGGTGTACATGATCTCCATGCCGAGTTTCAGCACCATGTCTCGGTCGGCCTCGGGTACGCCAACCAACTCGGAGATCACATGCGTCGGGAACGGTCCCGCGAATTCGCTCATCAGATCGAACGAGCCGCGTTCGAGCAGCGGCCGCAGCAAACCGCGCGCGATCTCGCGAATCCGCGGTTCCAGCGACTGCACGCGACGCTGTGTGAACGCTCGAGTCACCAATCCGCGCAGTCGAGTGTGCTTGGGTGGATCCATGGCCACGAACGAGAAGAACCGCTCGGCCTGCGGACCCCAGAACGCGGGCTCCATGCGCAGGCCGTTGGCGCTGGAGAACCGATCGGAATCGCGAAACGCCGCCAGCACGTCGGCGTGCCGCGACAATGCCCAGAAGTCGTCGACCTCGTTCCGGAACACCGGCGCCTGCTCACGCAGGCGGGCGTAGTACGGGTACGGATCGTCGTGGACGTCGAAATCGTAAGGGCTGTACTGCAATTGCATTGACCGAGCCTTCCATGAGCGCGGCGGTGTCGCTACCCGGTTCGCGAATTCGAACTGACACCGATCACAGTAGTCGAGAGGAAAGAGGGCGAAAGTGGACTCCGAATGGGCACCACCCGGGATCGACGTGTCGAAACCGCACCCCGCCCGACGGTACGACTATTGGCTGGGCGGTAAGGACAATTTCGAGGCCGACCGGAAATCGGCCGAACAGGTGGCCGAGGCGTTCCCCAGCGTGCAGTTCTCCGCGCTGGAGAATCGCGCCTTCCTGCGGCGCGTGGTGACCTTCCTGGCCGCTGAGGCAGGTATCCGGCAGTATCTCGACATCGGCACGGGCCTGCCGACCGCGGGCAATGTGCACGAGATCGCCCAGGACATCGCGCCCGACTCGCGCATCGTCTACGTCGACAACGACCCGATCGTCGCGGTGCACGCCCGCACGCTGCTCAACAGCGCGCCCGAGGGCAAAACCGCCTATATCGAGGCCGACGTGCGCGATCCGGAAGTCATCCTCGACCATCCGGACCTGCTGGCCACCTTGGATCTGGCGCAGCCGGTGGCGCTGATGCTGGTGGCGATCATGCATTTCATCGTCGACGAGGAACGCCCCTACGAATTGGTACGCAGGCTGTGCCGGGCGCTGCCGTCGGGCAGTTATCTGGTGATCAGCCATGCCACCAGCGACCACCTCACCCCCGAGGACATCGCCGAGAACGAGGCGGCCAACAAACGCAGCGGCATCCCGTTTCGACTACGGTCGACGGCCGAATTCATCCCGTTCTTCGATGGTCTGGAACTGGAATCGCCGGGCGTCGGCTCGATCATGTCCTGGCGCCCGGAGGGCTGGCGGGCGCATCCGCGGCCCGAGGCGGTCTCGATGCTGGGCGCGGTGGCGCGAATCCCCTAGGGCGAGACGACAGGCGAGACGACAACGGCCCGGCACCGCCGATGCGCGATACCGGGCCGTCTCGAGCCGATCAGGGCAGCGGGCCGCCCGCGGCGATGGCCGACAGGGTGGCGAATTCGTCTCCCTTGAGGGAGGCGCCGCCGACCAGGGCGCCGTCGATATCGGTCTGGTTGACCAGTTCACCGACATTCTTGGCATTGACCGAACCGCCGTAGAGCACCCGAACGCCCGCGGCGACCTCGGCATTGGCCAGTTCCGCCAGCTCGGTGCGGATCGCGCCGCACACCTCCTGCGCGTCGGAGGGGGTGGCGACCCGACCGGTGCCGATGGCCCAGACCGGTTCGTAGGCGATGACGACCTTCGAGATCTCCTCGGCCGTCAGGCCCTTGAGCGAACCGCGCAGCTGCTCGAGGTTGTAGGCGACGTGCGTCTGCGACTCGCGAACATTGAGACCCTCGCCGATGCAGACGATCGGGGTCATCCCGTTCTTCAGCACCTGCTTGGTCTTGGCCAGCACGATCGCGTCGTCCTCGTTGTGGTACTGCCGCCGCTCGGAGTGGCCCACCACGATGAAGCTACAGCCGAGTTTGGCCAGCATGGGTGCGCTGATCTCGCCGGTGTAGGCGCCCGAGGCGTGCACCGAGACATCCTGCGCGCCATAGGTGATCAGCAGCCGATCGCCCTCGATCAGCGTCTGCACGCTGCGGATGTCGGTATAGGGCGGGATGACCGTGACGTCGACCTTGTCGAAGTACTTGTCCGGCAGCGCGAAGGCGATCTTCTGCACCAGGGCGATGGCCTCGAGGTGGTTGAGGTTCATCTTCCAGTTGCCGGCGATGAGGGGTTTACGAGCCATCGTTCAGTCCTCCAGCACCGCGATGCCCGGAAGTTCCTTGCCCTCCAGGTACTCCAGCGACGCGCCGCCGCCGGTGGAGATATGCGAGAAACCGTCCTCGGGCAGACCCAGCGTGCGCACGGCCGCGGCCGAATCGCCGCCACCGACCACCGTGAACGCCCCCTTACCGGTGGCCGTCACGATCGCCTCGGCCACGCCGCGGGTACCGGCGGCGAAGTTCTCGAACTCGAACACGCCCATCGGGCCGTTCCAGAAGATGGTCTTCGCCTCGGTGAGCAGCGCCGCGAAGCGCTTGACCGACTCCGGGCCCACGTCCAGGCCCATCCAGCCCTCGGGAATCTCGTTGGCGGGCACGATCTTCGAATCCGCGTCGGCGGCGAACTTGTCGGCCGCCACGATGTCCACGGGCAGGTGGATGACGTCGGCGAAACGGTCCAGCAGATCCTGGCAGGTCCCGACCATCTCCTCCTGCAGCAGCGAGGTGCCCACCGAAAGGCCCTGCGCCGCAAGGAAGGTGAAGCACATGCCGCCGCCGATCACCAGGGTGTCGACCTTGGGGGCGAGCGCCTCGATGACCGCGAGCTTGTCCGAGACCTTGGAACCGCCGAGCACGACCGCGTACGGCCGCTCCGGATCGGTGGTCAGCTTCTTCAGCACCTCGACCTCGGTGGCGACCAGACCGCCCGCGTAATGCGGCAGCAGCTGGGCCACGTCGTAGACCGAGGCCTGCTTGCGGTGCACCACACCGAATCCGTCGGAGACGAAAGCGCCGTCGTCGCCGACCAATTCGACCAGTGCCCGGGCCAGCTTGGCGCGCTCGGCGTCGTCCTTGCTGGTCTCACGGGGATCGAAGCGGATGTTCTCCAGCAGCAGCACATCGCCGTCGGTCAGACCCTCGGAGCGCGCGAGCGCGTCCTGGCCGACCACATCGCCCGCGAGCTGGACATTGCGGCCCAGCTCCTCCGACAGCTTCGCCGCCACGGGGGCCAGCGACAGCTTCGGATCGGGCTCGCCCTTCGGGCGGCCCAGATGCGCGGTCACGACCACCTTGGCGCCGGCCTCGGCCAGCGCCTTGATGGTGGGAGCCGAGGCCACGATGCGGCCCGGATCGGTGATGGAGCCGCCGTCGAGCGGGACGTTCAGGTCGGAGCGCACCAGCACGCCCCGACCCTCGACACCCTCGGCCAGCAGGTCTTGAAGTGTCTTGACTGCCATGGCTTTACAGCGACTTGCCGACGAGACCGATCAGATCGGCCAGGCGGTTGGAGTAGCCCCACTCGTTGTCGTACCAGGAGTAGACCTTGACCTGATCGTCGATCACCTTGGTCAGCGGCGCGTCGAAGATCGACGAGTGCGGATCGGTGACGATGTCACTGGACACGATCGGGTCGACGCTGTACTTCAGGATGCCCTTGAGCGGTCCCTCCGCGGCGGCCTTGAACGCGGCGTTGATCTCCTCGACGGTGGCCTTCTTGGCCAGGTCGGCGGTGAGGTCGGTGATCGAGCCGGTGGGGATCGGCACGCGCAGCGAGTAGCCGTCCAGCTTGCCGTTGAGCTCGGGCAGCACCAGGCCGATGGCCTTGGCGGCGCCGGTGCTGGTCGGCACGATGTTCAGCGCGGCGGCGCGGGCGCGGCGCAGATCCTTGTGCGGGCCGTCCTGCAGGTTCTGGTCCTGGGTGTAGGCGTGGATGGTGGTCATCAGGCCCTTGACGATGCCGAACTCGTCATTGAGGACCTTGGCCAGCGGGCCCAGGCAGTTGGTGGTGCACGAGGCGTTGGAGATGATGTTCTGGCTGCCGTCGTACTTGTCGTCGTTGACGCCCATGACGACGGTCAGGTCCTCGCCCTTGGCGGGCGCGGAGATGATGACCTTCTTCGCGCCGGCCGCGATGTGGCCCTTGGCCTTGGTGGCGTCGGTGAAGATGCCGGTCGACTCGACGACCACGTCGACGCCGAGGTCGCCCCACGGCAGGGCCGCCGGGCCCTCCTTGATGGCCAGGGCCTTGATCCGCTGGTCGCCGACCACGATGGTGTCCTCGCCGTCGAGCGAGACGTCCTGCGGGAGCCGGCCCAGGATGGAGTCGTATTTGAGCAGGGTCGCCAGGGTGGCGTTATCGGTGAGGTCGTTGACCGCGACGATCTCGATATCCGTGGTACCCAGCGCCTTCTGCGCTTCCACCGCCCTGAAGAAGTTACGACCGATGCGGCCGAAGCCGTTGATGCCTACCCGGACAGTCACGTTATCGCTCCTCAGCTTTCAAGCGGATTCGTTCCGTTGCAAAGTCCACCCTAATGCCCGCCTGTCACCTCGATGACATGCCCCTGCTCACAGCGAATACAGCCCCCTGAGCAGGGGCGAGTCCGTCCGGTCCGCCGGGCGGACGGACCGGTCGGCGGCTACTGCCGAATCGGGCCGAAAATCACTGTCCGGCCTTGGAATCCAGGGCCCGAACGATGAGGTCCTTCACTTCCGCGAAGTTCTCCTCGGTCGACAGCCGGAACGAGTCGAACTCTCCCAGCTTCTGGTCGATCCGGTCGAATCGGGCATCCATTGTCTCGAACCGAGCCCGCGTCTCGCCCTGAAACTCGGCCAGACGTTCCCCAAGGGTGTTCGTCAGCTTCCGCTGAACATCCGCCCGCCTGTCGAGTGTCGCGAACCCGGCCTCGAGCGATGCCTGCCCAGCCTCCAGAGAGGCTTGCCCGTCGGCCAACCCGGCTACCTTGGCATTGAGTTCCGCGTACCCCACGACAAGCGAGGCCTGGCCCTCCGCCAGCCCAGCCACTTTCGAACTGAGCTCCGCCTGCCCGTCGATCAAAGCCGCCTGCCCTGTCTCCAAAGCCGACTGCCGCTCCAACAAGCCTTCCTGCCCGACCTCGACCGCTGCCTGACGTTCCAACAATGCGCCCTGTCCGGCCTCGAGTGCCGTGAACCGCTCATTGTGCTCCGCGTGGCGCGCATCATCTTTGGCGTCCATGGCCGCTAGATGCGCTTCCAGCCATTCCAAGCTTTCGGCAGGCGCATCCACCTTCACCTTCAAGTAGGCCAGGGCCTCGGGCAACGGGCCGTACTTCTCCTCGAACGATCCGAACTTGGCGTCCAGAGCCGCGAACTCGTCTTGGATCTCTTCGAAGCTTTGGCGGTTCTCCTCGCGGTGAGCGTCCACCTTGGCATCCACCGCATGGACCGCGGAGAACACCGCATGACCCTCCGCCCGATTCGCTTCCAATGCGGCCACCCTCGCCTCCAGCTGAGCCAATGTCGTCATCGCCTCTCCCCCTTGTGCGTTCGGTTTCGCCTGCCGATCAGGCCTCCGAACTTACCGCACCGGACCCCCTCCGGAGGGCGGTCGAGGGGGTGGTTGTGGATAACTTCTCGCCTGTGGACAAGTTTGTCCGGATATGCGAAAACCGCCGCCGCACAAGGGAACTCGTGCGACGGCGGTCATCGGAAATGGCTTGTCAGGCGTCTTCGAGGAGTTCCGCGGTGACGGCGGATTCCGTATCGGGGATGCCCAATTCCTTGGCGCGGCGATCCGCCATGGACAGCAGGCGTCGGATGCGGCCCGCCACCGCGTCTTTCGTCATCGGGGGCTCGGCCAGCTGGCCCAACTCCTCCAGGGAGGCCTGGCGGTGCTGGACACGCAGCCGTCCGGCGGCGGCCAGATGCTCGGGCACATCGTCGCCGAGGATCTCCAGTGCGCGTTCGACGCGGGCCGCGGCGGCGACCGCGGCGCGGGCCGAGCGACGCAGATTGGCATCGTCGAAATTGGCCAGGCGGTTGGCCGTCGCACGCACCTCGCGGCGCATGCGACGTTCCTCCCAGGTCAGGCGCGTGTCCTGTGCGCCCATCCGGGTCAGCAGCGCGCCGATGGCCTCGCCGTCGCGGACCACGACGCGATCGGTGCCGCGCACCTCGCGGGCCTTGGCCGAAATACCCATGCGCCGGGCGGCGCCGACCAGCGCCAGGGCGGCCTCGGGGCCGGGACAGCTCACCTCGAGGGCGGAGGAGCGGCCGGGTTCGGTGAGCGAGCCGTGCGCGAGAAACGCTCCGCGCCAAGCGGCTTCGGCATCACCGATACTGCCGCCGACCACCTGGGCGGGCAGGCCGCGCACCGGACGACCGCGCACATCGAGCAGACCGGTCTGGCGGGCCAGGGCCTCACCCTCCTTGGATACGCGCACCACGTACCGGGAGGTTTTGCGTAGCCCACCGGCCCCGAGGACGTGCACGTCCGAGCCGTAGCCGTACAGCTCGAAGATCTCCCGGCGCAGCCGCCGCGCGATCGAGCCCATATCGACCTCGGCCTCGACGATCACGCGGCCGCCGACGATGTGCAGGCCGCCGGCGAACCGGAGTAGCGCCGACAACTCCGCCTTGCGTGAACTCACCTGCGAGACGGAGAGACGGCTCAGCTCGTCCTTCACCTCGGCTGTCATCGCCACGAGACCCGCTCCTTTCCACCCAACGCGGACCGCACCTGCTGGCCACGGTGCCGTCCTTCGACTCGAAGCCCTGCCAATTCCGGCCGAGGTTGCCGGATCACCTGATCCAGTGCGGCGGCTAGCTTTCCAGGGTGGTGCCGGTCCGTCCCCGCCTCGGCGACATCAGCGAAGATTACTCGCGCACGCAGCTGTTCGGCAGCTCTTGCCACATGTTCGCGTTCCCTACCCTCGGGTACGGACCCGGAATCCACCACCACGTGGTCGACCGCGAAATCCGGTGCGTGCTGGGACAATACATGCAGGTGCCGTTCGGCGGAGAATCCGGCCGTTTCTCCGGGTTCCGCGGCGAGATTGAGCACCAGCACCTTTCGGGCCCGGGTGTGGACCAGGGCTTCGTGCAAACCGGGCACCAGCACATGCGGAATAACGCTGGTGAACCACGAACCCGGACCGAGAATCACCAGGTCGGCATGTTCGATGGCGGCCGTCGCCTCCGGGCTCGCAGGCGGATCCTGGGGGATCAGCCGCACCCGGCGCACCTTACCCGGTGTGGTCGCCACCGCCACCTGCCCCCGGATACAGCGGCTCACCCGCGGGTCGGCCTCCAGGCCCGAGACGTCGGCCTCGATGGTCAGCGGAGTCGCCGACATCGGCAGCACCTGACCCGCGGTGCGCAGCACCTTACCCATCTCGTCGAGGGCCGCGACCGGATCGCCGAGCACCTCGGTCAGGCCCGCGAGGATCAGATTGCCCACGGAATGTCCGGCCAGCGCGCCGGTTCCGCCGAAGCGATGCTGCACCGCGCGGGCCCACAGGCCGTCGGTGTCCTCGGCCAGCGCGGCCAGGGCCATCCGTAGATCTCCCGGCGGGAGCATGCCCAGTTCGGCGCGCAGCCGCCCGGACGAACCCCCGTCGTCGGCGACGGTGACGACCGCGGTGATCTCCCTGGTCAACCGGCGCGCCGCCGTCAGGGTCGCGTACAGCCCGTGACCACCGCCCAGCGCGACGATCGCGGGCGCGGAGTCGACTTCGGTCATTCCCGCCCCAGGTCTCGATGCACCACACGCACGACGTCGTGATCGGAGTCGCCGAGCATTTCGCCCAGCGCTTCCGCCATCGCCACACTGCGGTGTTTACCGCCGGTGCAGCCCACTGCCACGGTCATGTAACGCTTCCCCTCTTGGCGGTACCCGTTGGTCGTCAGGTCGATCAGGTGATAACAGGTCCGCAAATAGTCGTCGGCGCCCGGCTGAGACAACACGTATTCGCTGACCACCGCGTCCTGTCCTGTGTATTCACGTAGTTCCGGTACCCAATGCGGATTGGGCAGGAAACGCAAATCAAACACCATGTCGGCGTCCAGCGGAACTCCGTACTTGAAACCGAACGATTGGATTGTCACCTGCAGTGCTGTCGGCGTGCCGCCGCCGTAGGCCTCCTCCAGCTTGCGATGCAGTTGATGCACCGACAATGCCGTGGTGTCGATGACCAGATCGGCTGCGGTCTTCACCTTCGCCAAACGTTGCCGCTCGGCGGTGATGCCGGCCGACAGCGTACCGTCGGCGCTTTCGCTCTGTAACGGGTGGCGTCGTCGAGCGAATCCGAACCGGCGGATCAGCACGTCGTCGGAGGCCTCCAAAAACAGCACCCGGGTCCGCACACCCCCGCCCCGCAACTGCTCGGTGACACCGGACAGATCGCCGGTGAAGAAGCGGCTGCGCACATCCATCACCAGTGCGAGCTTGCGAATCGGCGGCTCTGCGGCCGAACCCAATTCGACCAGACGGCCGATCAATTCGGGCGGCAAATTGTCGGCGACGTACCAGCCCAGATCCTCGAGCACCCGCGCCGCGGTGCCCCGCCCCGCACCGGACAGGCCGGTGACGATGACCACCTCGACCCCCACGCCGTCGGGCTCGGGCCGCACGGGCACCGCCGACGCGTGCGGATCCGCCGCGCTGCTGTTCGATTCGACGCTGGTCATGTCCCTGTCAGGTCCGTCTCTGGCTCGTCATTCGATCATCCTGCCCTGCATGCGCTTCCGACGGCGGGCACACGCCAGGGACGAAACCGAGACGTGACGATTCCACCCTGTGCGCGCCGCCGCGGACGCGATTTCACCGAGATTCGCGACTCATTCACCGTTGAGGGCCGCGAGCACTGCCTTCGCCGTGGCCACCCCGATGCCCGGCACCTCCGTGATCTCCTCCACCGTAGCCTCCTTCAGCCGAGCCACCGAGCCGAAGTGGGTCACCAGCGCGGTGCGTCGTGATTCACCGAGCCCGCGCACGGAGTCCAACGCGGAGGCGGTCATGCGGCGCGAGCGCTTACTGCGATGGAAGGTGATGGCGAAGCGATGGGCCTCGTCACGGACGCGCTGCAGCAGATACAGCGATTCGCTGTTGCGGGGCATGATCACCGGATCGGACTCGTTGGGCACCCACACCTCCTCGAGGCGTTTGGCCAGGCCGATGACCGCGACATCGGTGATACCCAGCTCATCGAGGACCTCGGCGGCCGCGTTCACCTGCGGCGCGCCGCCGTCGACGACGAACAGATTGGGCGGATAGGAGAAGCGGCGCGGTTTGCCGGTGGTCGGATCGATACCGGGCGTGGGATTGTCCGGCTCCTCGGCCAGGGCCTCGAGATCTTTGCGCAACCGATGGAACCTTCGGCGTGTCACCTCGGCGATGCTGGCCACATCGTCGGAGCGGCCGCCGCCGGCGGCCTCCTTGATGGTGTAGTGCCGATACTCCGATTTGCGGGCCAGCCCGTCCTCGAACACCACCAGCGAGGCCACCACATCGGTGCCCTGCACATGGCTGATATCGACGCATTCGATGCGCAGCGGCGCCGAATCCAGATCCAGCGCGTCCTGAATCCCTTGCAGCGCGGCCGATCTCGCGGTCAGATCCCCCGCCCGCTTGAGCTTGTGCTGGGTCAGCGCCTCGGAGGCGTTGCGCTGCACGGTCTCCATCAGCGCCTTCTTGTCCCCGCGCTGCGGCACCCGCAACTGCACGGCGGATCCGCGCAGCTCCGACAGCCAGCCCTGCACCTGATCCGGATCGGTCGGCAGCGCGGGCACCAGCACCTCGCGCGGCACCACGGTCGCGGCGGTCTCGGTATCGGTGTTCTCGGCGAAGGCGGCCTGTTCGCCGTAGAACTGGGTGAGGAACTGCTCGACCAGCGCGGGCAGCTCACCGACCGCGGCCGCCTCGTCGACCGCGTCGCCGGATTTGTCGACCACCCAGCCGCGCTGACCGCGCACCCGGCCGTCGCGCACGTGGAAGATCTGCACGGCCGCCTCGAGCTCGTCGGTGGCGAAGGCGATCACATCGGCGTCGGTGCCGGTGCCCAGCACGACCGCCTGCTTCTCCAGCGCGCGTTCGAGGGCCTGCACGTCGTCGCGTAGCCGCGCGGCGGCCTCGAAATCCAAGTCCGCTGCGGCCTCCTGCATCCGACGGCGCAGGTCGCGCACCATCCGGTCGGTCTTACCGGAGAGGAAGTCGCAGAAGTCCTCGGCGATGCGGCGATGTTCCTCGGCGCTGACCCGGCCGATGCAGGGGGCCGAACATTTATCGATATACCCCAGTAGACACGGCCGCCCGATCTGGCTGTGCCGCTTGAACACCCCATTGGAACAGGTGCGCACCGGAAACACCCGCAGCAGCAGATCCACCGTCTCGCGGATCGCCCACGCGTGGGCGTACGGGCCGAAATAGCGGACGCCCTTCTTGCGCGCGCCCCGATAGACGAACACCCGCGGGAAGTCCTCGTTCATGCTCACCGCGAGCATCGGGTAGGACTTGTCGTCGCGATAGCGGACGTTGAAGCGCGGATCGAATTCCTTGATCCAGTTGTATTCCAGCTGAAGCGCTTCCACCTCGGTCGTGACGACCGTCCACTCCACGCTCGCCGCCGAGGTGACCATCTGCCTGGTGCGCGGATGCAGCGAGGCGATATCGGCGAAATAGGAATTCAATCGGCTGCGCAGACTCTTCGCCTTGCCGACATAGATGACCCGCCTGTGGGCGTCCCGGAATTTGTAGACGCCGGGTTCGACGGGGATGGTGCCCGGCGCGGGCCGGTAGGTCGCGGGATCTGCCACGGCAACCAGGTTAACGACCTGCACCGACAGGTGAACTCGCAGTGGCCGCCCGCAGCCGCCGAGCCCCCGCTGTGATGGCCTCGTACAGCGCCCGCTCATGTTCCGACATCGCCTCGTGGCGGCGCAACAGCACGAATTCCAGCTCCCCCAGCCCGGGTAACCGAGCATCCTCGACGGCGAAAAGCCCCGGCGGCAGCAGACTTTCGGCATGCACGATCACACCGAGCCCGGCCAGCACGGCCGCGCGCAGCCCGAGCTGGCTGTCGCTGACACAGGCGATGCGCCACGTACGCCCCTCCCGTTCGAGCGCCCGCAGCGCGACGTGGCGGGTGATACTGGGCGGCGGATAGGTCACCAGCGGCACCGGATCCTCGAAACCCGTTGCGCCCGAACGCCCGGCCCAGACCAGCCGATCGCGCCACAGCAGCTCGCCGTGCTGTTCGCCGGGCAGCCGCTTGGCGACCATCAGATCCAGCTCCCCTGCCGCCATCCGGGTCTTGAGGTTCTCGCTCAGCCCCACGTGCAGTTCCAGATCCACTCCCGGATGGCTGCGCTGGAATTCGAACAGCACATCGGGCAGTTCGCGGCCCATTACATCGTCGGACGCGCCCAATCGAATCAGACCGGTCAGTCGCGATTCGGAGAAGTAGCGCTCGGCCCGCGCCTGCGCGTCGAGGATGGCGCGCGCGAATCCGACCATGGCCGCGCCGTCGGCGGTCAGCGCGAGATTGCGGGTGTCGCGCCGGAACAGCTCCCGGCCCGACGCCTGCTCGAGCCGCGCGATATGTCCGCTGACCGTCGACTGCCGCAGGCCGAGGATGCGGCCCGCCGCGGTGAACCCACCGGCCCGCTCGACCGCGAGGAACGTGCGCAGCTGATCCGGATCGAACATATTGATCACGATACGCGTTCCTATATATCGATTCCAACGTCTATCGCGATCAGTCCGATCGGAATTATCGTGCGGTAATGAAGTTTCTCGCCAAGCTGCGTATTGATGCCTTCATGCTCGGCATCCTCGCCAGCGTGCTGGTGGCCGCGGTGCTACCGGCCCGTGGCGCGGCCGCGGGCGTGCTGGAATGGGCCACCACGATCGCCATCGGAGTGCTGTTCTTTCTCTACGGCGCCCGGCTCGAACCCCGGGAGGCCATTCGAGGCCTGAAGCATTGGCGATTGCATTCGGCGGTACTCGCGGTCACCTACCTGGTGTTTCCCCTGATCGGATTGGCGCTGCGGCTGCTGGTGCCCTCGGTGATCACCGAGGAGCTCTACACCGGCGTGCTGTATCTGACGCTGCTGCCCTCGACAGTGCAGTCCTCGATCGCGTTCACCTCGATCGCCCGGGGCAATGTCGCGGGTGCGGTGGTCAGCGCGTCGCTGTCCAATCTCATCGGCGTCTTCGCGACCCCGCTGCTGGTCATGCTGCTGATGCAGACCACCGGCGGCGCGACGGTCTCGCCCAAGGCGATCGTGTCGATCGTGCTGCAACTGCTGCTGCCGTTCCTGGCCGGTCAGGTGCTGCGCTCGCGGCTGCGCTGGCTGTTGAAGCACGCGACGGTGACCAAGACGGTCGATCGCGGTTCGGTGTATCTGGTGGTCTACGCGGCCTTCAGCGCGGGCATGGTCGAGCACATCTGGAGCGGCATCTCGCCGTGGTCGCTGGTCGCGGTGGTCGGCATCTGCGTCGGCATGCTGGCCGCGGTACTGGGCCTCACCTCGGTGGTCAGCAAGCTGTTCGGATTCGATCGCGGCGACCGCATCGTCATGATCTTCTGCGGCTCGAAGAAGAGTCTGGCCAGCGGCCTGCCGATGGCGACGGTGCTGTTCGCCGGACACGCGGTCGGGCTGATCGTGCTGCCGCTGATGATCTTCCATCAGATCCAGCTGTTCACCTGCGCGAGCCTCGCGGGCCGCTGGGGGCGCGAGGCCGAGCGGGCCGAAGCCGCACAACCGGTTTCGTCCGAGCAATCGGCCGTCGCGGCCTGACGGTCTCGGGGCCTCCCGGACACCGGTCCGGGAGGCCGCCGCACCGATGCGGTGTTGCCGGTAAATAGCCCTTACCCTTACCCGGTGACATCCCCCAGCACCTTGCGTTCCGGTGCGCTCTCCCTGGCTTCCAGCGTGGTGATCGGCGTGGCGTCGGCCGGTCCCGCCTACAGCATCACCGCCACACTCGGCCTGGTCGCCGCCGCGGTCGGATTGCACGCGCCCGTCATCGTCCTGATCGCCTTCGTGCCGATGTTGCTGGTGGCGATCGGTTATCGCGAACTCAATCAGGTGGAGCCGGATCCGGGGACCACCTTCGTCTGGGCCACCCGCGCGTTCGGGCCCTTCACCGGATGGATGTCGGGCTGGGCGATCGTGGTGTCGGACCTGCTGGTGATGGCGAGTCTGGCGCAGATCAGCGCGCAATACACCTTCCTGCTGCTGGGCGCGCACGGGATCGGATCCGATCCGACCAGCGGCTGGGTGCTGCTGCTGGGCATCTGCTATCTGATCGTGATGACGCTGGTCGCGGTGTACGGCATCGATGTGTCCGCGCGACTGCAGTCGGCGCTGCTGACCGTCGAATTCGGCATGCTCGTGGTGTTCTCGGTGGTCGCGCTGGTGCGTGTCGCGACCGGACACGCGCCCGCCGGAGCGCGGATGCCGGAGCTGGCGTGGTTCGATCCGTTCGCGATCGGCACCTTCTCCGATTTCGTCACCGCAGTGCTGCTGATGGTGTTCATCTACTGGGGCTGGGATTCGGCGGTGTCGGTGAATCAGGAGACCGTCGACCCGCGACGCACGCCCGGGCGCTCGGCAGTGTTGTCCACGATCACGCTGGTGACGTTGTATCTACTGGTCACCGTGGCGAGCCAAGCCTTCGCCGGGGCCGGTCGCGACGGGCTGGGTCTGGCCAATCCGGAACATGTCGACGATGTGCTGGGCGCGCTGGGCGCGGCGGTCTTCGGCGAGGGCGCCCTGGGCGACGTCCTTGTGCGCCTGCTGTTTCTGATGGTGCTCACCTCGGCGGCGGCCTCCACCCAGACCACGATCCTGCCGACCGCGCGCACGACCTATTCGATGGCGGTGCATCACGCGCTGCCCAAGGCGTTCGGCCGCATCGATCCGCGCTGGCTCACCCCGACGTTCTCGACCGTCGTCTTCGGCGGATTGTCGGTGGCGCTGTACGTTCTGCTGAATTTCGTCTCCGGCGGCCGGTTGATCAGCGAGGCGGTCACCGCGATCGGCATCTCCATCGGGCTGTACTACGGCCTGACCGGACTCAGTTGCGCCTGGCTGCATCGGCGCGAATTCACCGCCGACGCACGGACTTTGCTGATCAAGGGCATCCTGCCCGCGCTGGGCGGCTTCGCGCTGCTGTTCGCGGCGGGCTGGACGGCCGTCACCTCGTGCGACGCGGGATCCGACGGCGCGGCCTGGGCGATGCCGTTCCCGCCGCACTGGCGGATCGGGGCGATCTTCCTGCTCGGGGTCGGCACGCTGCTGATCGGCATCCCGATCTATCTGGTGCTGGCGAAGGTGATGCCGAGATTCTTCCGCGGCGAGGTGCTGGCGCGGCGACTGCCCGCGCCCTCGGACACCATCATCGCCGAGGATGCGGCCGTCACGAATACCTAACGCGGCAGCGGGAATTCACTCTTTCCGTTGTCACCCGCCGGAATGATCGGCAGCACCACCGAGGAGGGGTGGTCGGCGTCGTGCAGGATGGTCTGGGTGGCGCCCTGGGTCGCGGCGCTCTGACCGAACGGCTCACCGGTATTCGGATTGGGCGCGTATTGCGGATAGTCGCTCGAGGAGATCTCGACGCGAATCCGCGAGCCCGCCTTGATCAGGTAGCTGCTCGGCCAGATCTTGATCGTGTACTGATAGGGCTGTCCGGGCACGATCGGTGTGGGCTTGTCCAATGATTCGCGGAACGCCGCGCGAATGATCCCGTTGTTCAGATTGATCGACGACCCGTCCGGCGCGACCGCGACCAGTTTGGCGGTGAAGTCGGTATCGGGCGCGGTCGAGGAGGCCCACAGTTTCACATCGGTGGGCCCGGTGATCTCGGTATCGGTGGCCAGCGGTTCGGTGGTGTAGGTCAGCACATCCGAACGCTGTTCCACCACATACTGATCGAACGGTCCCTGCGGTCCGCTGCTCGCCCCGCAACAGGAATGCCCGCCCGCGCTGGGCACCGGATTCAGTGGGTCGTAGTAGTAATGATCCGGCTGCTGCGGATCCTTCGGCGCGTCGGCGGTCAGCGCGCCCGCGCGGCCCGCGGCGCTCGAACCACCGTTGCCGGACAGGTAATACGTCGTCCAGCGAGTGTTCGGCAGCGGCCAGGCATCCGCGGTCTTCCAGCGATTGGCGCCCATGACGAAGTAGTCCACGCGTGGCTGCCCGGAGACCTGATTGTCCTTGCCCTTCAGGAAATGGTCGTACCAGGCCAGCATCAGCTCGTTGATCGGGCTGTTGCCGCCGGGCCCGCCGTCGAGCATCGGGGCCGACACATGTGAACCCGGACGGCCCCAGCCCACGTGATCCCACGGTCCGATCACCAGGCGCTGATTGCGACGCGCGTCGTCGCTGCCGCCGCGGGCCACCATGCCCGAGAAGTTCTCCACCCCGCCCGCGAGAAACGCGTCGTACCAACCCTCCATATCGAGCACCGGAACCTTCACCGCGGAATACCGGTCGCGAATGCTCCACTGCTTCCAGTAGTCATCGCGGGTGGAATGGCGGATCCAGTCGAAGAACCAGGGCGCCACGGCCGGATCGCCCGGATGCATGGGCGGGAACTGTTGGTACGGGCGAAAAGCCAGCCAGCGGCTGTAGTCGGCGCCGTCGGCTTGCAGTTGCTTCGCGGTGCCGGTGTCGCCGCGATTGGTCGCCGCGGAGGTCGCGATCGTCTCCATGGCCCAGGGTTCGACGAAGGCCAGTCGGAACGCGCCGCCGTCGTAGGTCCAGCCGTCGTAGTAGTCGGAGGAGGTGTTGGCGGGCACGATCGTGGTCAGATGCGGTGGCGTCTCCACCGCGGCCAGCCACTGGGTTGCCCCGACATAGGACGAGCCGTACATGCCGACCTTGCCGTTGGAACCCGGCAGCGCCGCGGCCCACTCCACCGAGTCGTATCCGTCCGTGCGATCGTTGGCGAATTCGACGAACGTTCCGGCCGACGCGCCCTGGCCCCGAATATCCTGCACCACAACCAGATAGCAGTGCGAGGCGAACCAGTCCGGCGTCTGATATCGGGACGGCTGGATCTGCGCCGCCGCCTTGCCGTATTGGGTGCGCATCAAGATCACCGGTACCGGATCGGCGCTCTGCGGCCGATACACATCCGCCTTCAGCACCACACCGTCACGCATGGTCGCCGGGACATTCTCCTGTTTGGTGACCGAGCACGACCCGCGGCCCTCGGCCGGTGGCCATGGCCCCGCCGCCGCGGTCTGACCCCCGCCCCGCGTTCCGGATCCGCCGCAACCGCTCACAACCAGGACAGCGATCGCCGCGAGGGCACTGCCGCGAAAGACTCGGTTGTGTCGCATCCGCTGCCACAACATCAGGCGACGGTAGCACCGAATGGAACCATCCGGCACGGGGTTTCGCGATCTTCACCCCGACTTTCCGACGCCATCGGTCCCGCTGCCGAACCAGGCGGTGAGGGCGTCGGTCATGGCCCCGGGATCCGCGGTGGTCGCGACGATGTGACCGTCGGGCCGGATCAGCGTCGCCGACGCGTCCAAGTCGGTGGGATCGGTTGCCAGATAGCGGATTCGGGTGAACCAGCCGGTAGCCAGCGCGGCGAAGCGATGGTCCGGGGTGGCGTCCAGGAGCAGGCCGTGACCGGACCGGGCGTGCTCGGCGAGGCGGGTGCCGTCGGGCAGCTCGCGATCGGGCGCGCGTCGGCCCGCGCCCGGGCCCAGTTCGTAGCGGATGGACAGACCCGAGATGTCCTCGGACAGCATGCGATTCGCATCGGGCAGCCGCAGCAGCCGCGTCATGGTCTCGCGCAGGGCGGGCATATCGACGTCGGGGTGGGTCAGCACACCCTGCGCCCGGGTGTTGGCCAGCACCGCCGCACCCACCGGATGGCGCTCCCTGTGATAGCTGTCCAACAGGCCGGGCGGGGCCCAGCCGTGCACCGCCGCGGCGAGCTTCCACCCCAGATTGAACGCGTCCTGCAGTCCCAGACCCATCCCCTGCCCGCCGAGCGGCGAATGGATATGGGCGGCGTCGCCCGCCAGGAACACCCGTCCGCTGCGATAGGACTCGACCTGGCGGGTCGCGTCGGTGAACCGCGAGCCCGAACGCAGTTCACCCAGTTCGATATCCGGCCCGAAGCCGCTCCGCAGCGCCCGCTGCACCTCCTCGCGAGTGATCTCCTCGTCGCGGCCCACGTGCTGATCGCGGCCGGAACCGAACAGGAACCGGTAGAGCCCGGCGCGCAGCGGGAGCAGGAAGACGAAATCGGTACGGGTCGGATCGAATTCGGGCATCGCCCACGACTCGGCCACTCCGGCGGGCTTGCGGGCCAGTGTGATATCGCAGACCACCGCCGTGTAGCGGCCGTCGCGCCCGGGAAACGGCACGCCCACCAGCTTGCGCACCGTACTGCGGCCGCCGTCCGCGCCGACGAGATAGCGTGCGGTGCATCGGTATTCGTCGCCATCTGCGGCCAGCAGCGCGACCACACCGTCGTCGTCGGCCGATATCCCGGCCTCGATCGCGATCAGTTCGTGACCGCGTCGTGGCGCGCCGCCGTATCCGGCCAGCACCGCCTCCAGCGCCCGCTCGACATCGGCCTGCACGATGCCGATCTGATAGGCGAAGCGGCTGTCGAGCGCCGAATAGTCCAGCGGGATACCCGCGTAGTGCCCGGCGGTCAGCTTGGTGAACGCCAGCTCGAGCATCGGATCCAGCCAGCCGCGCCAGTCCAGGATCTCCGCCGAGCGCGGTTGCAGATTCAGCGCCTTGGTCTGTCGGCTGCGTTCGTGGTCGCGATCCACGATCACGACCCGCACACCGGCCAGGGCGAGCTCGTCGGCCAGCATCAACCCGGTCGGCCCCGCCCCAACGATCAGGACATCGGTGTCGGGTGCACCCATACCCTCCAGCTTGCCCAACCGATCCCCCACGCCGCCACTCCTTTACGTATCAGCTCACCGCGATCGCGGCGTGGCTCAACGCGTCGGCCAGATCGCCGCGCTCACCCACCTCGATGGTGTCCAATTCCAGCCAATCGGCCATCTCGCGCAGCGCCCGGGCCAGCTCCGCGATCACATACGGCGAATTCCATCCCGGTTCGGCGAACGCACCCGGCACCAGCAGCCGCCCGCTCGCGCGCTCGGCCCGCAGATCCACCCGCGCGACCAGTTCACCGTCGAGCAGGAACGGGAAGACGTAATAGCCGTGCACCCGTTTGGCTTCCGGGGTGTAGATCTCGATGCGGTAGTGGAAATCGAAGATCCGCTCGGTGCGCGGCCGGAAGAAGATCAGCGGATCGAAGGGGCACAGCAGCGCCGCGCCGGTCACCCGGCGCGGCGTGCGCGCCCCGGCCGCCAGATACGCGACCCGATCCCAGCCGGGCACCCGCACCTGTTCGAGTTCGCCCGCATCGACCAGTTCGGCCAGGGCCGGTTCGGTCTGACGCCGGTGCAGCCGGTAATAGTCGCGCAGATCGGGTTCGGTGCCCACGCCCAAGGCCGTGGCGGCGCGACGCACCAATTCCCGCACCGCGTCCGGTTCGTCGACCCGGCGGGCCAGCACCTCCGGCGGCAGGACGCGCTCGGTGAGGTCGTAGTGACGCTGGAAGCCAACCCGCTTGTCCACCGACAGCTCGCCGGTGGCGAACAGTACCTCGCAGACCACCTTGGTATCGCTGTAGTTCCAGCCCCAGTGGTCCTTGCTGCGCGGCCGGTCCAGTTCCAGATGCCGCTCGACCTCACCGGCCGTACTCGCCCCGAATTCGCCGATCACATCCAGCACATCCTTGGGCAGGGAAGGGTTGCGGCGCAACACATTCTGCGCACCACCCCAGCGTCCGTTCCGATACTGCTCCATCCGCCACCGCATCAGCGGCCAATCCTCGACCGGGATCAGCGCCGCCTCGTGCGCCCAGTATTCGACCAGCCGCCGCGGTCGCCGCCCGCTGTGACTCCACGCCGCCTCGTCGAGCACCGTTCGGTCATACCCCCCGATACGACTGAACACCGGCGCGTAGTGCGCCCGCACCACCGCCGAAACCGAATCCAACTGCAGCAGTTGGGTTCGCTCCAGCGTTCGCAGAATCGAGCGGCGGTTGGGCGGCGACGCCGGGTGAGGCGTAGCGAATCCCTGGGCGGCCAGGGCGGTCCGGCGGGCCGCGGCGGCGGTCATGGTGCGCACAGGCGAACCATGCCAGAGGGCACCGACAAGTTATGCCGTCGGCTGCACCCGGGCCGCCACGGCCTGTTCGACGACGGCGAGCGCGTCGACCGGAGTGCGGTGGGCGCCCTTCGCGTCCTGACCCAGCTGCGGCCAGCCCTTGCCGTCCGGACCGCGCAGCTGGGTCCAGATGTCGCGGGTCTTCTCCAGCAGTTCGCGCTGCTCGGCCTCGTTCAATGCGGACATGAGTTCCTCCTCCATTCCCACGCCGCACTGTGCGGCGAAGTCTTCCGGCGACATCCCGTTGGCGGCGTTCATATCGCAGCTGCCGAAGGGCTGGCAGCCCTCGGGCAGGCCGCCGCCGAAGCCGTTGCCGTCGGTGTACTGATGGGCGATCTGGCCGGGCAGGTTGGGATTTCGGCCGTAGCCCGCGCCGATCAGACGCAGACCGTCCGGGCGGTCGGACCACATGCCGAACAGATCGCCGGTATTGGCGTAGCCGATCACCCGTCGGGGGTCGCCGAGCCAGTCGGCCAGTTCCCAGTAGGCGCGGTTGATGCCGTCGGACTGATCGCCGCTCGGATTGCCGCCGGATTCGACGTCGATCATCGTGATCATGCGCGGATGCGGTCCGCCGCAGCCGGCCACCATATCGCGATGGGTGCGCACCGTCTCGGCCCAGTTGGGCCGCCAGTAGAAGTAGACTATGAAGCAGGCCAGGCGCCCCTCGTCGGCGGCAGCCGTGGCCCAGGCGTAGTTCGCGGCGAAGTTGGGATCCCGGAAGGTTCCGTCGTTGGAACGGAAACTCAGGATTCGGTACGGGTAGGAATCGTCTACCGGTGCCTGAAAGTACGAGACATCGGCAAAGAGACTGTCCACCATCATCATTCCTTTCGATCGGCGTTGCGATCAGTTTCCGAGGCGGGCATCTCAGCGGCGTCTCATGCGCATTTCATCGGAAACAGACCGATGAGGCCTTGCAGATGGTGTGAAACATCGTTGCAATCGGCCCCGATATGCGTGCATGATCGTCGCGCCGAGCGTGGCGGTCAGAAGCCGGTGGCCTTCCGCTCGGGGGTTTCGGACATCGGACCGACGGCATCCGGATCGTCCGAAAACGATCCGCGGCAGCGGGAGGTCGAAGATGAACAGCGTGCAGGCTGTGACCAAGAATGCGTCCGCGGGCGGGCGCAGTGTGCTGGAGGGCGCGTTCGCGCTGCTCGAAGCGCTTGCCGATGGTGAGGATCGCGGCTTGACCGATGCGGCCGCGGCCGCGGGTCTGCCCAAGGCGACCGCGCATCGGCTGCTCGATCAGCTCGTCGCACTCGGCGCGGTCGAACGCCGCGACGGGCGATATACGTTGGGGCCCCGCACTTTCCGGCTCGGGCAGGCCTGGCGTCCGGCACGGCTGCTGCGGGCCGCGGCGGCGCGGCCGCTGGGTAAGCTCGCCGCCACCACCGAACGCGGCGGCTTCAGCCTGGCGGTGACCGAGGGCGGGCAGACCCTGCTGGTGGCCGGAATCGGGCGCGAGGTGAACGAGGCGTTCCCGCTGCGCGCGGGCGTACTGCTGCCGCCCGCCACGGCCGCGGAGAAGATTCTGCGAGCCACCGGCTTCGCCGAACCCCCCGAGGGCTGGTCACCGCGGGAGTGGACGCGCGCGACCCGCGCCGCCCGCGACCGCGGCTTGGCCTACGACCTGGATATGCGCTACGTCGGCGTGGCGTGTGTGGCCGCGCCGGTACACGCGCCCTCGGGCGCGGTGGTGGCCGCGCTGGCCGCGAGCACCTTCGATCTTCGTCAGGTCGATACCGTCGCCGAGGCCGTGCGCCGCAGCGCCGCACAGGTCGGCACCGAACTGGCCCGAATTCTGCGGGCCGAGCGGGCGGTCTCGCCGTGGACCGCCCGCGAGGCGTGGCCCGCGCTCGATCAGCCCGCGGTGGCGAACGGCTCGTCGCAGGCCAGCCACTCGCGCACGGCCTGAAGCCGGGTGGTGTAGCGCGCCCAGCCGAATCCCGATTCGGCGTGGTCGCGCGCCACCCCGTCGACCAGTTCGCGGGCCACCGTGCGATCACCGTCGGCGGCGGCCAGCGCGGCCGAGATCGCCCGCGCCGCAAGCCATTGCGTCCCACCCGGCGGCGTCTCGGCATAGACCCGCTCCAGTAGCGCACGCGCGGATTCCACCTCACCCTTGGCGATCAGGATGTCGGCGAGATCGATATCGGCCATGCTGATGTCCTCGCCGAGACAGGCCTGCGCGGTGCGGCAGTGGGTCTCGGCGACATCGAGCCGCCCGGCGGCCAATTCGACGGTGGCGCGGACCAATTCGTTGAGCGACAGGATCTGGCGGTCGTCGAGCCGCTTGGCGTACAGATCCGATTCCTCGGCCGCGCTCAGCGCCTCGGCCACCCGCTCCAGCGCCAGCAGGGCCTTGGCGGAGTTGCTCAGCCCGCGGGCCAGGCCGTGCTCGTCGCCGAGTTCGCGATCGATGTCCAGCGCCCGCCGATAACTGCCCAGCGCCGCGAGCGGACTGCCCGCGAACAGCTGGGCGGTGCCCCGGGCATCGGCGAACGCCGACATCCGGGTCCGATCGCCGACCCGTTCGGCCAGCAGCTCACCGGTTTCCAGGGCCGCGATGGCGGTGCGCAGCCTACCGCGCTCGATATCCACGATGCCCTGGTAATACCGCACGCCCAGCAGCAGCGCCTCGTCGTCGATGCCGCCGGCCAGCTCGGCCGCCTCGCCCAGCAGCCCGGCGGACTCATCCAGTCCGCCGGTCATGAGCACGTGAAAGGCGTGACGGCTCAACGCGTTCGCGCGTTCGGCCGCGGTCGCGCCGGGCGCGTCGATCAATGCCCGGAAGTGCCGCTGCGCCTCCTGATACCAGGACCGGACCAGCCACGGTTCGTGCAGCGCCGTCGCGAGCCGCAGACCGGTGTGCGCCCAGTCCGCATCTGCCGCATTCTCCAGTGCCGCCAACAGATTCGGCCATTCGGCGAAAACACCGGCCACCGCCGTGGCCGAGGCGAAATCGTCGCTCGCGCCCGCGGTCTCGACCAGCTCCAGGCACCAGTCCGCATGGCGCTGGCGCGTCGGGGAGATCTCCTGCGCGGCGGCCAATTTCGTCAGCGCGTAGGCGCGGATCGTCTCGAGCAGGGAGAAGCGGCGACCGTCGCCGTCGACGTGCACGGCGACCAGGCTGCGATTGACCAGTTCGGCCAGCGCCGGGGCGATCTCGGCGGCCTCGAGTTCCGCGGTCGGCGCGACAGACTCCGCGGCCTCGAGGACGAAACCGCCCGCGAAGACCGAGATCCGCCGCAGCACCGCCTGTTCGGAGGGTTCCAGCAGTTCGTAGCTCCAGTCCAGGGCCGCCTGCAGACTGCTGTGCCGCCCGCCCGGACCACCGACCAGCAGCCGCACCCGGGCGTCGATCCGCTGCGCGAGCTGGGCGACGGTCAGGGTGCGGGTCAGACCGGCCGCGAGTTCGATGCCCAGCGGCAGCCAGTCCACCGCCGCGCAGACCGACACCAGATCGGCCTGCTCGCTCGCGGTCAGCGGCCCGGCCGAGCGGTCGGCGAACAGCTCCACACTCGTCGCGCGATCCAGCGCGCCCAATCGGATCACGGTCTCGCCCGGATGATCCACCGCGCGCTGCGAGGTGATCAGCACGGTCAGGCCCGTCGCCTCGCGCAGCAGGATCTCGGCGGTGTCGCGCACCTCGCCGATCAGATGTTCGGCCCCGTCGAGCACCAACACCGCGTCGCGCAGCGCGGACGCGGCCGCGGCGACCCAATCCTGCTGCGGCGCATCCACTCCCAGCGCGACCGCCACGGTCGGCCCGACGGTCTCGGCGCGCTGTAGCAGCCCCAATTCGACCAGTGTCACCGCCCGGCCCGTACTCACCAGTCGCCGCGCGGCCTCGAGAGCCAGGCGCGACTTCCCGCTGCCCGGCGGGCCGACCAGGCTCACCACACCGGGCCGCGCGGCCGCGCCCAGCACCGTCGACAGCTCGCGCCGACGGCCCAGGAAGGTATCGGTCGGCACCGGAAGCGCCGTGCCGACCTCGCTGCCGACCGGTTCCGGCTCGGGCGTCGAACGGCCCGTGGCCACGCGCAATCCGGGATCGTGATTGAGGATGCGCAGTTCCAGCTCCGCGGTCTCCGGGGCCGGATCCACTCCCAGATCGTCCGACAGCGCCCGGCGCAGCCGCTGCAGGCGTTTCAGCGCGTCGGCCTGACTTCCGGTGCGGTACACCGCGGTCGCGTGCAGCCGGGCCAGCGGCTCGTGCAGCGGATGCTCGGCGACCAGGGCCGCCAGTTCCGCGAT
The DNA here is from genome assembly GCF_001613105.1 of Nocardia pseudobrasiliensis NBRC 108224. Lineage (GTDB taxonomy): Bacteria > Actinomycetota > Actinomycetes > Mycobacteriales > Mycobacteriaceae > Nocardia > Nocardia pseudobrasiliensis. The sequence continues at coordinate 47,151 of NZ_BDBS01000027.1, forward strand.
CACCTCCGCCTCGGCGCCGAGTTGCACGGCCGCGTCGAGTCCGGTCACGGTCAGGCCGAGCCGCCATTCCTCCAGACGCGCGGCCTCGGCATACGCGAACGGCACGGCGATCAGATCGGCCAGCGCCGGTCCGCGCCAATACGACAGCGCCTCCCGCGCCGCGGCCCGCACCTCCTCGTGTCGCCCGGCCCGCCGCGCGGCGTGCATGCGATCGGCCGCGGCCTCGGCGGCGGCCAGATCCGCGACGACGATGCTCGCGCGATAGCCCGCGGGTGAGCGCCGCACCGCGTCGGCATGGCCGCCCAGCGCCGCGCGCAAACGCGAAATGAGTACGCGCAGACGGGGAATCGGCCGATTCAGATCGCCGTCGCCCCACAGGTCCACGGCCATCCGCCCGTCGGGCACCGGTGTTCCGCGCGCCAATCCCAGCCGGACCAGGACCGCCCGCTCCAACGGCCGGTCGACGGCGATCTGCTGCCCGTCGGCCCGCACCAACACCGGGCCCAGTACATATACCTCCACGGGGGGCTCCTCCAGCCCGCCCCCGCGCTGTGGACTCGCTTCGCTCATCGCCCCTCGCGATCATTCTGTTGATGCACCGGACGCACGAATCTCGCTCCGTCAAAGCGGCTGCCGCATACATGGCCGTGCAGTTCGAATTCTACGAACATGAAAGGCCCCCGAGCGTGCCCGCGACGCAGATCATGGCCGACCGACCGTGCTGGGCGGAAGTAATCGGTCCGGTCAACGGACCGCCTCTGCTACGCTGAGCCAAACGGATACACTGATGTATCCAATCGGGTCGAACGGAGGGCATATGGCACCGCCGCAGCAGCCGGATGTGATCGTCGTCGGAGCCGGGCTCGCCGGGCTCGTCGCCACCTACGAACTGACCCGGGCCGGTCGCAGGGTTCTGGTCATCGATCAGGAGAATCGCAACAATCTCGGCGGACAGGCATTCTGGTCGCTGGGCGGCCTGTTCTTCGTCGACAGCCCCGAACAGCGTCGGCTGGGCATCAAGGACTCCCTCGAATTGGCCTGGCAGGACTGGCAGGGCTCGGCCGGATTCGATCGCGACGACGAGGACCTGTGGGCCCGCAAATGGGCCCGCGCCTACGTCGAGTTCGCCGCCACCGAGAAGCGCTCGTATCTGTACGACCTCGGCCTGCGCGTGACCCCGGTCGTCGGCTGGGCCGAGCGCGGCGGGGCCGCCGCCGACGGTCACGGCAATTCGGTGCCGCGCTTCCACCTCACCTGGGGCACCGGACCCGAGGTGCTGCGGGTGTTCCTGGAACCGGTACTGGCCGCCGAACAGCGCGGCCTGGTCGAATTCGCGTTCCGCCATCGCGTGGACGAGCTGATCGTGGAGGACGGCGCGGTCGTCGGCGCGCGCGGCGGCGTCCTCGAACCCACCGATCTGGAGCGCGGTAAGGCCTCCTCCCGAAATGTGGTGGGCGAATTCGAATTCCGCGCACCCGCGGTCCTGGTGTCCTCCGGCGGCATCGGCCACAACCACGAGCTCATCCGCAAGAACTGGCCCACCGACCGACTCGGCCCGTGCCCACAGACCATGATCTCCGGCGTGCCCGCCCATGTGGACGGCCGGATGCTGGCGATCAGCGAGGCCGCCGGCGGTCGCATCGTCAATCGAGATCGCATGTGGCACTACACCGAGGGCATCCACAACTGGGATCCGATCTGGCCCGATCACGCGATCCGCATCATTCCCGGCCCGTCCTCGCTGTGGTTCGACGCCAACGGAAAGCGGCTGCCCGCACCGTGTTTCCCGGGTTTCGACACCAACTCCACCATGAAGGCGATCCTGTCGACCGGCTACGACTACTCGTGGTTCGTGCTGACGCGCTCGATCATCGAGAAGGAGTTCATGCTCTCGGGCTCCGAACAGAATCCGGATGTCACCGGCAAGGATCTCAAGGTCGCGCTGCGCAGCCGGTTGACCAAGGGCGCGCCCGCGCCGGTGCAGGCGTTCGTCGATCACGGCGTGGACTTCGTCGTCGCGGACAATCTGGCCGAGCTGGTCACGGGGATGAACAAGATCGCTCGCGGCCCGCAGCTCGACGCCGAGGAGCTGGAACGCCAGATTCTGGCGCGAGATCGCGAGGTGGCCAACAAGTTCGGCAAGGACGCCCAGCTGATGGCGGTGGCCAATGCGCGCCGGGCGCTCGCGGACAAGATCGCCCGGGTCGCGACCCCGCACCGCATCCTGGATCCGGCGCACGGCCCGCTGATCGCGGTGCGGCTGAATGTGCTCACCCGAAAGACCCTGGGCGGCTTGCAGACCAACCTCGATTCGCAGGTCATCGGTCCGGGCGGCGAGCCGCTGCCCGGCCTGTACGCCGCGGGTGAGGTGGCCGGGTTCGGTGGCGGCGGTGTGCACGGTTACAACGCCCTCGAGGGCACCTTCCTGGGTGGTTGCATCTTCTCCGGCCGCGCGGCCGGGCGAGCCATGGTCCGGGCCCTCGCGTGATCGAACGACCCCGGGCCCTGCTGTTCGATGTGCAGGGCACCGCGACGGATTTCCATACCACCGCGGCCCGGCAAGCTCGGCGGCTACTCGGTTCCCGGTATCCGGATCTGAACTGGTCGCGATTCGTCAACGATTGGCGTGCGGCGTATTTCGAGGGCACCAAGGCGGTCGGCGACGAGTGGATCAGCGTCGCCACCATCTATCGCCGCGCCCTCGACGATCTGCTCACCCGCCGCGACCTGGAACTCGACGAGACCGCGCGCCGGGAGCTGACCGATACCTGGAAACGCCTGGACCCCTGGCCGGACGCGCGGCCGGGTCTACTGCGGCTGCGCCCGGCCTACACCCTGGCCACCCTGTCCAATGCCGATGTCGATGCGGTGGTGTCGATCTCGCGCCACTGCGACTTCCCCTGGCACGCGGTTTTCGCGGCCGAGATGGCCGGGGCCTTCAAACCCGATCCCCGCGCCTACACCCTGGCCGCCCGCTATCTCGGACTGCCGCCGGAGGCGATCATGATGGTCGCGAGCCACAAATACGATCTGCGCGCGGCCGCGGCCGAGGGGATGCGCACCGCCTTCGTCGCCCGGCCCGACGAATACGGCGATCCCGCCCTCGCCGACGTGGAATTCGAGGCCGAATTCGACATCAACGCGGGCGATTTCGGGGATCTGGCCGATCAGCTGGGCTGCTGAGTTCAGCCGATCCGGGGCAGGCTGACCACCTGGCCGGCATAGGCCAGTCCGGCGCCGAAGCCCAGCAGCAGCGCGGTATCGCCGGGCTTGGCCGCGCCGGAGCGCAGCAGCTCCTCCATCGCCATGGGAATGGATGCGGCGCTGGTGTTTCCGGTCTCGACGATATCGCGCGCGACCGCGACGCCCTCCGGAATGCTCAGCGCCTTGATCAGCGCGTCGATAATGCGCATATTCGCCTGATGCGGCACGAAGGCGTCGAGCTGATCGGCGGTGACGCCGGCGACGTCGAGCGCCTCGCGACACGCCTTCTCCAGGAATGTGACGGCCCAGCGGAATACGGCCTGCCCGTTCATCCGGATGTAGGGCCGCACCGTGGTGCCGCCGGTCGCCTCGGCCTCGGCGACCTCGGCGAAGTACTCCTGGAAGTCCTTGTCCTGCTTGATGGCCTTGGTCTGGCTGCCGTCCGAACCCCATGCCACCGGGCCGATGCCCTCGGCCTCGGCCGGACCCACCACGACCGCTCCCGCGCCGTCGGCGAAGATGAACGCGGTGGTGCGATCGGCCGGATCGAGCAGATCCGACAGCCGCTCCACGCCGATCACGAGCACATAGCGCGCCTGCCCCGAGCGCACCAGATTGGCGGCATTGGCGAGTCCGTAGCAGAATCCCGCGCAACCGGCCGAGACGTCGAAGGCCGCGGTGTCGTGCATACCCAGTTCGGTCGCCACGACCGCACCCGCGGACGGCCCCAGCACCATCTGCGAGGAGGTGGCCAGTACGACCGTGTCGATCTGCTCGGCCGCGATACCCGACGCCGCGAGCGCGTTGCGCGCGGCCTCGGTGCTCATGGAGATGATGGTCTCGTCCTTGTCGGCCCAGCGCCGCGCGGCGATGCCGGACCGGGTCTTGATCCACTCGTCGGAGGAGTTGATCTGCTCGACGATTTCCGCGTTGGGAACGACCCGCCGCGGACGGTATACGCCGAGGCCGAGCAGACCGGCGTGGGCGACGGGGGTGGCGGTGGCAATCTGGGCCGGCAAGACGACTTCCTCTCCACGTGAACCAATCGGTTCATCCGCCTACGATCTAACATGAACCGATCGGTTCACACAAGAGTCGGAAGGGGCTCTGAATGACTACGGCTGGACCGCGTGCCCGATTGCTCGCGAACACGATCACCCTCGTTCAGGAGCAGGGCGTGCACGCGGCCGGGCTCAGCGAGCTGCTCGAGCGCAGCAATGCCTCGCGCAATTCGCTGTACCAGCACTTCCCCTCCGGTAAGGGCCAACTCGTGGAAACCGCCGCGCGGATCGTGTCGCGCCTGGTCTACCAGCACCTGAGCACGATGGCCGATGCGCTGGCCGATGCGCCCTCGACCGGGCGCTGGCTCGACGATCTGTTCGCCTTCTGGCGTCGGCCGCTGGAATCCAGCGATTACCGCAAGGGCTCGTTCATGATGGCCGCCGCCCTCGACGAACTGGATCCGAGCGTGCAGGCGGCCGCGGGCCAGGCCTTCAAAGACTGGACAACCCGGCTCGCGGACGGTATGGCCGCCGCGGGCATCGGCCAGTCGGCCGCGGGACCGCTGGCCGGACTGCTGCTGTCGGTGATCGAGGGCACGATCGTGCAGAGCCGCGCCCTCAAATCCGTCGAACCCTTCGCCGACGCCCGCGCTCAATTGGCGATCCTGCTCGACCAGCACCTACCGGCGCACTGATCCGCTAGAGCAGACCGTAGGGCGCCAGCGCGTCGAGCAGTCCGGTCCGGCGCTCGAAGGTGGGCAGCGGGTCGACCAGCGCGAACTCACAGCCGATCGCGGTCGCCGCGCCGTCGGCCTCGGCACTGTCACCGACCATCAGGGCGTTGCGGGCGCCCACCCGCTCGAGAGCCCATTCGAAGATCCGCGGATCCGGCTTGACCGCACCGATCTCATAGGACAGTGCGAACGCCGCGACATGCGGATCCCAGCCCCGGGCGACGAAGGCGGGCCGGAAGTCGAAGGCGATATTGCTGACCACCGCGACCGGAATGCCCCGGGTCGCAAGACCTTCCAGCACCTTGCCGGTATCCGGATAGGGCGTCCAGCCGTCCGGATCCACACTGCGGGCATAGAGCCGCTCGGCCCGCTCGGCGGCCAGCCCGGACTGCCGCAGCACCTCGAGGTAGGCCTTGCGATGCAGTTCGGAGTCCAGATCCCGGTTGTCCCAGGCGTATTGGGCCGCTTCGTCGAAGCGCACCGACTGTCCGATCGGGGTCGTCATTCGGCGCAGAATCTCCGCCGATTCGTTCGCGTCCATCGGACGCCCATCGGCGGTGATGAGATCCGCCGCCCAACTCTCGTCGTCCTCGAGCCGGAACAGGGTTCCGGAGAAATCGAAAAGCACCGCGTCCACTGTCACGCGGGCCAGCGTACCGAGTCGTCCCATGATATGGCTCACACATCAGCTTGTCTGAGGAGTTTGCTACCGTGATCGCATGGCCGCCTCCCCCATTCTCCAGGTCGGCGCCGTCGACTTCGTGCGCAACCGCAATGCCATCCTCAGCGAGATCTCGCTGTCGGTGGCACCGGGCGAGCACTGGGCGCTGCTGGGCCCCAACGGTGCGGGCAAGACCACGCTGCTGAAGCTGCTCGGCGCCATCGAACATCCGACCCGCGGTTCGGTCGAGGTCCTCGGCCATCGGCTGGGCCGGGTGGATATGCGCGAATTGCGTACGGCCATCGGCCATGTCGACCCGCGTCACGCCCCGCCGTATCCGCTGACCGCGCACGAGGTGGTGCTGACCGGACGCACCAATACCGCCGATCTCAAACAGCGCTGGAGTCCGACCGCGGCCGATATCGCCGAGGCCGACCGGCTGATCGAACTGCTCGGGCTCGCGCATCGCCGAGATGCCCGCTGGCCCACCATGTCCCAGGGCGAGCGGGGCCGGGCGCTGATCGCTCGCGCGCTCCTGCCCGATCCGCGGCTGTTGCTCCTGGACGAACCAGCGACCGGATTGGATGTGGCCGGTCGCGAACAGCTCATCGACCGCCTCGACGGCCTGCGGGTCGCCCATCCGGAACTGGCCTCGGTCCTGGTGACCCATCACCTCGAGGAACTGCCGCCGGGCATCACCCACGCCATGCTGCTGCGCGCGGGCCGCAGCGTCGCCCAGGGTCCGGTCGAGCAGGTACTCACCGATGCCAATGTGAGCGTCTGCTTCGACCACCCGATCCGGCTCACCCGGATCGAGGGGCGCTGGCAGGTGCGCACGGACCGCTCGGTGCGGGCCTAGGGATCAGTCGCCGTCGATCGGAATATTCGCCACGACCGGGAATTCGCCCGTATAGCCCTCGCGTTCGCGGGCGATGCTCAGCACCCGCTTGCGGGCGGCGAACCAGCCGAGTACCAGCGCCGGGACGAGCACGATCAGGCTGGCCACCGTCCAGGTGCCCACCGGATAGTCGAAGGCCGTCAGCACCAGCACGGTGAACAGGAAGACCAGCGTGGCGAAACTGGTGTAGGGCGCGCCGAACATCCGGAACGCCGGGCGCTCGGCATCGCCGCGCTTCCACCAGCGCCACAGCTGCAGTTGGCACAGCACGATCGTGGCCCAGGACGCGAGAATGCCGAGTGAGGCCACATTCAGCACGATCTCGAAAGCCCGCGCGGGAACGAAGTAGTTCAGCGCGATACCGCACAGCGCGACCACGCTGGTCAGCAGGATGCCGCCGAAGGGCACGCCGCGACTGTTCATGCGGCTGGTGAACTTCGGCGCGCTGCCGTTCATCGACATCGACCGCAGAATGCGTCCGGTCGAGTACAACCCGGCGTTCAGACTCGAGAAGGCCGCGGTGAGCACCACGAAGTTCATGATCGAACCGGCATTGCCGATACCGAGCTTGGAGAAGAACGTGACGAACGGGCTCTCCCCCGCCGAATACGAGGTGTAGGGCAGCAGCAGCGCCAGCAACACCAGCGAACCGACATAGAACACCGCGATTCGGAAGATGACCGAATTGATCGCCCGCGGCATGATCTTCTGCGGATTCTCCGTCTCGCCCGCCGCCGTACCGACCATCTCCACGGCCGCGTAGGCGAACACCACGCCGGAGGTGACGGTCACCAGCGGCAGGACGCCGGTGGGGAACCAGCCGCCGGAATTGGAGATGACGCCGAAACCCGTACTCTGGCCCTCGATCTCGAAGCGACCGGCCAGGAAGATCGTGCCGATGATCAGGAACGACACCAAGGCGACGACCTTCACCAACGCCGCCCAGAACTCCAGCTCACCGAACCATTTCACCGAGATCAGGTTGATGCTCAGCACGATCAACAGCGCGATCAGTGCCAGGATCCACTGCGCGATCGGCTGGAACGGACCCCAGAAGTGCAGATACGTCGCGATCGCGGTGGTGTCGACGATGCCGGTCATCGACCAGTTCAGGAAGTACATCCAGCCCGCGACGAAGGCGGCCTTCTCCCCGTAGAACTCGCGCGCGTAGGACACGAACGAGCCCGACGACGGCCGGTGCAGCACCAGCTCGCCCAGCGCGCGCAGAATGAAGAACACGAATACACCGCACACCGCGTAGACCAGGAACAGTCCCGGACCCGCATTGTGCAGGCGGCCGCCCGCACCGAGGAATAGGCCGGTACCGATCGCACCGCCGATGGCGATCATCTGCAGCTGACGTGGCTTGAGGCTCTTGTGGTAGCCACTGTCTTCCGCGTCGAGGTACGTGTTGCCTCGCACTTGGGTCATCTGTCGGTTGTTCCTTCGTCGACTCCGTGAGGCCCTGACGTTACCTGGTCAATAGCCGGGCCTCGCACACTGGCCCAGGGTGTCGGCCCGCTGACACAATAGAGTGTTTTCCGGCAAATCTCGTCTGGCCGACTGGAAATAGCTGCGCAAATGCTCCGGTCGGACAATCGGCGCGAGGCGGCCGAATCGCCACCCGCCGTCGTACCCGGGCGATAAGGTCCGACCATGAGGCGCACGCGACAAACCTGGACCGCCGCGACCGCTGCGGCGCTGCTCGCCACGGTGGTGCTGACCGGTTGTTCATCTTCTGACTCCAACTCGGCGGATCGCACATGCGCCGATGCCCCGAACGGGACAATGCTGGCCGCCGCGCCCACGGGGCCCGCTCCGACCAGCGTGAATCTGGCGACCAACCCCGAGATCGCCACCGGCTTCCGCAGCAATATGACCCCGGTGCGCACCAAGACCTTCGCGGTCTCCTCCGCCAATCCCCTTGCGACACAGGCGGCCTGCCATGTGCTCGCCGCCGGCGGCACCGCGGCCGACGCGCTGGTGGCCGCGCAGATGGTGCTGGGCCTGGTGGAACCGCAGTCCTCCGGCATCGGCGGCGGCGCGTTCCTGATGTACTACGACGCCGCGTCGAAATCCGTCGACGCCTACGACGGCCGCGAGGTCGCCCCGGCCTCGGCGACCGAGAACTATCTGCGCTGGGTCAGCGATACCGATCGGACTGTGCCGCAACCGAACGCGCGCGCCAGCGGCCGCTCCATCGGCGTGCCGGGCGTGCTGCGGCTGCTCGAGCTGGCGCACAACGATCACGGCAAACAGACCTGGAAGGATCTGTTCACCCCGGCCGTCGACCTCGCCGACAACGGCTTCAAGATCAGCCCCCGGCTGGCGGCCCAGATCGCCCAGGCCACCCCCAATCTCGCGCGCGACGAGGGCGCCAAGGCGTATTTCCTGCAGCCCGACGGCACGCCCAAGCCGGTCGGCTTCAATCTCACCAACCCCGCCTACGCGAAGACGCTGGGCGCCATCGCCTCCGACGGTCCGAAGGCCTTCTACACCGGGGCCGTCGCACAGGACATCGTCGACGCGACCGCCACCACCTCCGGCGGTCGCACGCCCGGCCAGATCACCCTGGCCGATCTCGCCGGCTATCAGGCCAAGAAGCGCACGGCCCTGTGCACCGACTACCGCACGCACGAGATCTGCGGTATGCCCAATCCGTCCTCGGGCGGCATCACCGTGGCGGCCACGATGGGCATCCTGTCGAACTTCGATCTGTCGGTTCTGCCGCCGGATAATATCGACCGCAACGGCGGCAAGCCCAAGGCCGACGCGGTGCATCTGATCTCCGAGGCCGAGCGGCTGGCCTACGCCGATCGTGACAAGTACGTCGCCGACTCCGATTTCATTCCGCTGCCGGGCAATTCACCCGACACGCTGCTGAACAAGGACTACCTGAAACAGCGCGCGGGCCTGATCAATCCGCAGCACGCCATGGGCACCGCTCAGCCCGGCGATTTCGGTCCGGTCCCGGTCGGCAACGGCCCGCAGCCGCCCGAACACGGCACCAGCCATGTCTCGGTGGTCGACAAGTACGGCAACGCCGCGGCGCTGACCACGACGGTGGAATCGGAATTCGGCTCGTTCCACGTGGTGGACGGGTTCGTCCTCAACAACCAGCTCACCGACTTCAGCGCCAATCCGACCGCGCCGGACGGCGCGCCGATGGCCAATCGCGTACAGGCGAACAAGCGGCCGCGCAGTTCGATGAGCCCGACGCTGGTCTTCGATCGCGCCGCCGACGGCTCGCGCGGCAATCTCACGTTCGTCGCGGGTTCCCCCGGCGGCTCGGTGATCATCCAGTTCGTGGTGAAAACCCTGGTCGGCATGCTGGATTGGAATCTGGACCCGCAGCAGGCGGTGTCGCAGGTGGCCTTCGGCGCGGCCAACACCCCGGTCACCGGAATCGGCGGTGAACATCCGGCGATCAATGCCACCGACAAGGGCGATCACGATCCGCTGGTGCAGCGATTGCGTGAACTCGGACATCAGGTTTCGGTGGATGCCCAATCCAGCGGGCTGAGCGCGCTGAAGCGCGAAAGCGACGGTTGGATCGGCGGGGCGGATCCGCGCCGCGAGGGCGCGGTGATGGGCGACGGTAAGTAGCGGTTCTCGGTGACCGGGCCGGCCACCCCCGGCGATCGAAATCGCCGCGCCGGCCCGTTCGCGGGCTCAGCTGCTGAGGCCGACCGAGAACGAGTATTGATCGTCCTTCACAGCGGAGACGACGAAGGTCACCGGAACGGTCTTACCGCTCGCCTCGGTGACCGTGCACTTACGAGAACTGTTGGCCTCCATCTTCTGCAGGCCCTGGCAGTCGACCTTGGTGACCTCTCCGTCGGCGATCTGCCGGTACATCCGGGAGATCTTCGCCTTGGCGTCGTCGACGGCCACCACGTGGTCGTCGAACGCCGCCTCGACGGTGGCCTTGCCGCCGTCGACCTTGGTCACCTTGGCGGTGATCGGCCAGGTCTTGCCGGCGCTGTCATTGGCCTTGCACTTCACCGTCGCACCGGTTTTGGCGTCGAGCGCGCCGTCGCACGACGGGCTCGCGGGCGCCTCGGCGGCGGACTTCTGGAACAGATCGGCGATCGCGGCCTGCGTGTCCTTGTCGTCGACCTTGGCGACGGAGTTCGACGAACAGCCGACGGCGATCAGGACGGGCAGCAGGAGCAGCAAACGACGCATATGCGGTAAACCCTTCGACTTCTTCGGTCGGTGACCCCTCATCGGTCACCGAAGCTAAGAAGTGCTATCACGCTTCGCGGCTGTCGGCCACACGAAGGGGAAGTGCGTGATAGTGCCGCTGTTGCTGGTCAATTGCGACAACCTCAGATTAGGCACAATTCCGCGGTTTGTACGCAGAACGGACAGACTCACAGCGAATTGTCAGCATTCGCGCTCAGTTGCCCTGCGCGGCGGTGTATTTCGCGCCGAGCTCGCGGAAGCGATCCATCGCCCGAGCGGCGTGCTCGCCGTCGTTGACGCGGATGGCGAGCATCGGCGCGTACTCGTCACCGGCCAACTCCAGCCGGGCCCAGGACTTCTTGTCCGGGATCGACACGCCGCGAATATCGCTCCAGCGGAAGTCGGTGTCGCCCAGGATGTTCCGGATCGACACGCCGCCGGGACCGACCCGCACCCGAGGCCGCGTCAACAACAGCACCGCCCCGGCCAGCAGCAGGCCGAAGCAGACCAGCGCGACCTGATCGGCCACGCGCAGATTCACCCCGGTCGAGGTGTGCGGGGTCGCGAGACCCGCGATGGTGAAGGCGATCGCGATGACCGCCGCCACAATGCGCGCGGTGCGCGCCGAACGCCGCGGACGGACGATCAGATCCCATTCGGGTCCGTCGCCGTCGGCCCGCGGCGGTTCGCGCTTCCAGATTCGGACGACCGGCACGCGATCACACGCCCTGGCGCAGCGCCCGCAGGGTCAGGGCCGCGTCCAGCGCGGCCGCCGCGGCCTGTTCGCCCTTGTCCTCGGCCGAATCCGGCAGCCCGGCGCGATCGAGCGCCTGATGCTCGGTGTTGACCGTCAGCACCCCATTGGTCACCGGCGTGCTCTCGTCCAGCGACACCCGCGTCAGCCCCGCCGTCACGGCATCGCACACATACTCGAAATGCGGTGTCTCCCCGCGGATCACGACACCCAGCGCCACCACCGCGTCATGACTGCGGGCCAGGGCCTGCGCCACCACCGGCAACTCCATCGCCCCCGCACACCGCACCACGGTGATCTCCTCGACACCGGCCTGCCGCGCCACCCGCTCGGCATTGGCCACGAGCGTGTCGCAGATCTTGGTATGCCAGCGCGAGGCGACGATACCGAGCTTCAGCTCCTTGGCATCATCCAGCGCGAAATCCGGTACGCCAGTACCGCTCATCGTGAAGCTCCGCCTTTCTGTGTTTATTTGCCGCGCCTTCGGCGCGGCGGTTCGCGGCCCCCTGAGGCTCGGTTCTTCCCTCCTCCGCTTCGCTCCCCCGCTCCGTCAGTCCAGAAGTGAGCCGGGGCCGCGAACCTTCAGGTGCGGGGCCTCAGGACGATACGGAACCCTTGCGCTGTCCCATCATTGTGCTGTCTCGCCGAGGTCCAGGTCGTCCAGGCCGACCAGGTCGTGGCCCATGCGGTCGCGCTTGGTGCGTAGGTAGTGCAGGTTTTCCGGTGTGGCGCGGACGGGCATGGGGACGCGTTCGGTGATGCTCAGGCCGTAGCCGTCCAGGCCGACGCGTTTGGCCGGATTGTTGGTCAGCAGGCGCATCGAGGTGATGCCGAGGTCGACCAGGATCTGGGCCCCGGTGCCGTAGTCGCGGGCGTCAGCGGGCAGGCCGAGTTCGATATTGGCGTCGACGGTGTCGTGGCCGCTGTCCTGCAGCTGGTAGGCCTGCAGCTTGTGCATCAGGCCGATACCGCGGCCCTCGTGTCCGCGCATGTACAGCACCACGCCGCGGCCCTCCTTGGCCACCATCTCCATGGCCGCGTCCAGCTGCGGGCCGCAGTCGCAGCGCAGCGAGCCGAACACGTCGCCGGTCAGACATTCCGAATGCACCCGCACGAGCACATCCTCGCCGCCGTCGACGGTGAAATCGCCGAGTACCAGCGCGACGTGTTCGACCTCGTCGTAGATGCTCTTGTAGCCGACCGCGCGGAAAGCGCCGTGGCGGGTCGGAATCCGGGCCTCGGCGACCCGCTCGACCTGCTTCTCGTGCTTGCGCCGCCAGGCGATCATGTCGGCGATGGAGATCAGCGCGAGATCGTGCTCGTCGGCGAATACGCGCAACTCCTCGGTGCGCGCCATATCGCCCTCGTTCTTCTGACTGACGATCTCACAGATGACGCCCGCGGGTCCGAGCCCGGCCATGCGCGCCAGATCCACGGCGGCCTCGGTGTGGCCGGGGCGGCGCAGCACGCCACCGTCCTTGGCGCGCAACGGAACCACGTGTCCGGGACGGGTGAAGTCGGTGGACTTGGCCAGCGGATCGGCCAGCAGCCGCATGGTGGTGGCGCGGTCGGCGCCGGAGATGCCCGTGCTCACACCCTCGCGCGCGTCCACCGACACGGTGTAGGCGGTGCCGTGCTTGTCCTGATTGACCGCGTACATCGGCGGCAGGCCCAGCCGATCGCAGTCCGCACCGGTCAGCGGCACACAGATGTAGCCGGAGGTGTAGCGGATCATGAAGGCGACCAACTCGGGGGTGGCCTTCTCCGCGGCGAAGATGAGGTCGCCCTCGTTCTCGCGGCCCTCGTCGTCGACGACGACGACCGCTTTACCCGCGGCTATATCGGCGACGGCGCGCTCGATGGTGTCGAACCTGGTCACGTCTGTTGTGCTCCATCTCGATTTCGGTGCCACTCAACCCTACGGCCTGGGCAGCGGCGTCGGTTCAGCGGGCGAATCACCCACGCTGCTGCAGCCGTTCCACGTATTTGGCGATGATGTCGACCTCGAGGTTGACCGTGGCGCCGACCGGGGCGGCGCCCAGGGTGGTCAGTTCTCGGGTGGTGGGGATGAGCGAGACCTCGAACCAGTCGCTGTGGCCGGGCTCGCGGGCCTCGTCGACGCCGATGCCGGAGACGGTCAGCGAAATACCGTCGACGGTGATCGACCCCTTCTCCACCACATAGCGAGCGAGGTTGTCGGGCAACGAGATTCGCACCACCTCCCAGTTCTCCGCGGGGGTGCGCGACAGGATGGTGCCGGTGCCGTCGACGTGGCCCTGCACGATATGCCCGCCCAGGCGGCTGTTCACCGCGGCCGCGCGCTCGAGGTTCACCTTCGAACCGGCGTCGAGTTTGCCGATGCCCGAACGGTTGAGCGTCTCGCCCATCACATCGGTGGTGAAGGAATCGCCGCCCACGAGGTCGACGACGGTCAGGCAGACGCCGTTCACGGCGATGGAATCGCCGTGCTTGGCATCGGAGGTCACCAGGGGGCCACGAATGGTCAGCCGGGCCGAGTCGGCCAGCGGCTCGCTCGCGACGATCTCGCCCAGTTCCTCGACGATGCCTGTGAACATCTCAGTCTTCTCCCGTCACCGATGCCCGCAGCTCGGGCCTCCCGCTTGCGCCAACAGCCGGGACCGCGCGGCTGTTCCCGCCGCCGAACCCGTGCGTCATCAGCGTAACGACGCCGGGTCGTAGGCAACACCCGGCCGCCGGGTTCGGACTTCGATTCCGTGAAACGCCGAAGAAGCAGACGACAAGACCCGCAAGGGGGGATAACAAATAAATTTGCCCCGAAATTCACCGGCTTGCCATACCCGAAGTTATTCGATAAGGAATTAATCCGACCGGTCCGAAAATACGCCCCGATAGTTTCCTGCACGGCGATTCGAACGCCCAGATGATAGGGGTGAAATGGAATGTTTACCCAATTGACGACGCGCTTACACGCAAAGCTTGCGTCTCGACAGAATCGGCAGCAATATTGTTATGCAGTTGATTCCAAACGTTCAACTTCTGCGAACAACAGGGGGTAGGCGTGACCACGTTTCTCGATTCGACACTCGAGGCTCGCTGCCATCAGTACCGAAGCGAATTCCATCTGCCGGCATCGATCGACCCGGCCTCACGCCACATCCTGCTGGAGATCGGTACGCGCTACTGCGCCGTGACCATGCCGGCCGAACTGGGCGAGCATGTGCGGCAGCGGTTGCGACAGGCCGAGCTGGCCGGGCCGATCGTCCATCATCCGCGCGCCGGACGCTGGACCTTCATCACCGGCGCCGCCCGCCCGGGCGCGCTCACGACGTCGATCTCGGCCGAGCTGTTCCGGCTCTACGCGACGGTCGCCTGCACCGGCAGCCAGGTGGTGCTGCCCTCGGCCGACGACGAGCGCACGGGTTACCGCACCTGGATCCAGGCCCCCGAATCGGCGGCCGCCGTGCCGCCGCTGGAGGCGGTCGTCGACGCCGCCCGCGCGGTCGGGGCGCGAAAACCCCGGGCGCACTGACTAGTTCGCGGCCTCCACCGCGACCACTCGGTCCCGCAGCTTCGCCACGGTGGCGGACGGATCCTCGGTGCCGTACACCGCGGAGCCCGCGACGAAGCAGTCCACGCCAGCCTCGGCGGCCTGTTCGATGGTGTCCATATTGATGCCGCCGTCGATCTCGACCACCAGGCGCAGTTCACCGGCATCGACCAGATTGCGCACGATGCGCGCCTTGTCGAGGACGTGCGCGATGAACGACTGCCCGCCGAATCCGGGTTCGACGCTCATCACCAGCAGGGTGTCGAAGTTGCGCAGGATCTCGAGGTACGGCTCGATCGGGGTGTTCGGCTTGACCGACAGTCCGGCCTTGGCCCCGGCCGCGCGGATATCGCGCGCCACCGCGACCGGATCGTCGGTGGCCTCGGCGTGGAAGGTCACGTTGTAGGCGCCCGCCTCGGCGTACGGCGGCGCCCAGCGGGCCGGATCCTCGATCATCAGATGGCAGTCCAGCGGAATGTCGGTGACCTTCAACAGACTCTGCACCACCGGCAGCCCGAGGGTGAGGTTCGGCACGAAGTGGTTGTCCATCACATCCACGTGCAGCCAATCCGCACCCGCGACCGCGTCGACCTCCTCGGCCAGATGCGCGAAGTCGGCGGACAGGATGGACGGGGCGATCATCGGAGACGGGCGATGGAACGACGCGTTCGCGGAGGTGGACACAGGCGCAGAGTGTAGCGATGCCCGGTCACAGCATGGACACTGCGGGGATACCCCCGATTACCTGCGGCGAATTTGGGTAGCCTTCTCAGGGTGATCAATATTTCGGCGGAACAGGGACTGCGCAGTACCCCGGTGGAGATCGGCGTTGCCGCTACCGTGTCACAGTTGCCGATCGTGCGCGGACTCGCCGAAACCCTCGTGCTACTCAGCGATTTCACGCTCGACGAAGTGGCCGACATCCGGCTCGCGGTCGACGAGGCCTGCTCGACCCTCATCGCGCTGGCCGCACCCGGCACCACACTGCAGTGCCGGTTCACCGTGGGCGACAAGGATCTCCTGGTGCGCGTGACCGGAGTCGCCGCGAGTGAGGGCCTGCCCGACGAGCACGCCTTCGGCTGGCATGTGCTGCGCACGCTCACCGACGAGATCGCCGCGAGCCAGCAGGCCTTCGACGAGCAGCTGTCCGGCTACCCGACGATCGTGGAATTCCGGCGGGTCCGGGGGAAGGCGTAGTGGCTGACGAGGACACCGTGTTCGATTCCACTCCCGCCCAGCCGGCCGATCCGGCCGAACCCCCGGCGGCGATGGAGGCGGTCGCCACCAACGAGACCACCGACGACGAGAACGAGAACGACGAGAACGAGATCGACACCGACGAGGTGGAAGAGGTCACCCAGTCGGTTTCCGGATATGACGACGTCACAGCGCTTTTCGAACAGCTGGCCGCGGCCGCTGACAACGCGCAGCGCCGGGCCGTGCTACGCGCGGAGCTGATTCAGCGCTGCATTCCGCTGGCCGACCATATCGCCCGTAAGTTCAGCGGCCGCGGTGAGCCGTTCGACGATCTGACCCAGGTCGCCCGTGTCGGCCTGGTGCACGCGGTGGATCGCTTCGACATCTCGCGCGGTTCGAACTTCCTGTCCTTCGCCGTGCCGACGATCATGGGCGAGGTCCGCCGGTACTTCCGCGACAACACCTGGGCCATGCGGGTTCCCCGGCGTGTCAAGGAGACTCATCTGCGCATCGGCGCGGCCATCGACGCGCTGTCGCAGTCGCTGGGCCGCTCCCCCACCGCCAAGGAGATCGCCGTCGAACTGGGCATTTCCGCCGACGAGGTCACCCAGGCCGTCATCGCGGGCAATGCCTATCAGCCCTCCTCGATCGATGCGGTCTCGGTCGGTCGCGATTCGGAGGCCTCCCTGCTCGACACGCTCGGCGAGGAGGAGTCCCAGTTCGACCGCGTCGAGGAATATGTGGCGATCCGCCCGCTGCTGGCGGGCCTGCCCGAACGCGAGCGCCGGATCCTGACCATGCGTTTCTTCGAATCCATGACCCAGACCCAGATCGCCCAGCGCATGGGCATCTCCCAGATGCACGTTTCCCGCATCCTCGCCAAAACCCTCGCCCGCCTGCGCGAGCAGTCCGCCCGGGAGTGAATCGTTGCGTACGATCATGATCACCTAAGCCCTCGGGAGTCAGGGGATCAACGTGCCGCAGGGATTGCCGTTCGAATCGCTGTACCGGCACGGTTTCGCGCGGGTCGCGGTGGCGGTGCCGCGGCTGCGCGTGGCGGATCCGGAGTTCAACGCGGAACAGACGCTGCTGCTGGCTCGACGGGCGGCCGCGGACGGGGTGATGCTGACCGTATTTCCCGAGCTCGGCGTGTCCGGTTACACCGCCGATGATCTGTTTCATCAAGACGCGCTCGACCACGGCGTCGAGCGGGCGTTGGCGCGGATCATGGCCGCCAGCGCCGAGCTGGCGACCGTACTCGTCGTCGGCGCGCCGGTGCGCACGCAGGGGCGGCTGTTCAACTGCGGCATCGTGATTCGAGGCGGGCGGGTGCTCGGGGCGGTGCCCAAGAGCTATCTGCCCAACTATCGCGAGTTCTACGAGAAGCGGCAGTTCGCGGCCGCGCGGGAGGCGCTCGACGAGCACATCACGATCGCCGGGCAGCGCGTGCCGTTCGGCGCGGATCTGCTGTTCACGACCGATCTCGACGGGTTCGTATTCCATCTGGAGATCTGCGAGGACGGCTGGGTTCCGTTGCCGCCCAGCGGTTTCGCGGCGCTGGCCGGGGCGACCGTGCTGGTGAACCTGTCGGCGAGCAATATCGTCGTCGGCAAGGCCGACTATCGGCGGCAGCTGTGCACCTCGCATTCGGCCCGCTACATCGCGGCATATCTGTATTCGGCGGCCGGGCACGGCGAATCGACCACCGATCTGGCCTGGGACGGGCAGGCCCTGGTCTGCGAGAACGGTGAATTGCTCGCCGAGGGAGAACGTTTCGCCGATCATCCGCAGCTGGTGACCGCCGACCTGGACCTGTGTCGCCTGGCCGCCGACCGGCTGCGCATGACCAGCTTCGCCGACAATGCCGGTGACCACCGCGACCGGCTCACCCGCCTGCGCCGCATCGCGGTCGAGCTGCCGATCCCGTCCGAGCCCGTGCCGCTGCGCCGCGAAATCCCGCGCTTCCCCTACGTTCCCGCCGATCCGGCGGTCCGCAACGAACGCTGCGCCGCGGTGCACCACATCCAGGTCGAGGGCCTGAGCACCCGCCTGGCCGCCACCGGTTCCGAACGCGTGGTGATCGGCGTATCCGGCGGCCTGGACTCGACGCTGGCCCTGATCGTCGCGGTCAAGACCATGGATCGCCTCGGCCTGCCGCGCTCGAATGTGCTCGCCTACACCATGCCCGGCTTCGCCACCGGCTCGCGCACCCGCACCGACGCGCATCGGCTCATGCGCGCCCTGGGCGTATCGGCCCACGAGATCGATATCCGCCCGTCGGCGACCCAGATGTTGAAGGATCTGAATCACCCTGCCGCGCAAGGCGTTCCGCAATACGACGTGACCTACGAGAACGTCCAGGCGGGCGAGCGGACCTCACATCTTTTCCGCCTGGCCAACCAGAACCACGCCCTGGTCCTGGGCACGGGCGATCTGAGCGAACTCGCGCTGGGCTGGTGCACCTTCGGAGTCGGCGACCATATGGCGCACTACAGCGTCAACGCCTCGGTCCCCAAAACCCTCATCAAATACCTCATCGCCTGGGCGGTCGACACCGGCGAGTTGGGCACGGCCGCCGACGAGGCGCTGACGTCGATCCTCGCCACCGAGATCTCACCGGAACTGGTTCCCGCGCAAGCGGATTCGACCGATGACTCCCAGCCCGGACAAAGCTCGGAGGCCACCGTCGGCCCCTACGAACTACAGGATTTCCACCTGTACTATCTGCTGCGCTTCGGCTACCTGCCCAGCCGCATCGCCTACCTGGCTCGGCACGCCTGGTCCGATCGGACGCGGGGCCGCTGGCCGGATCTGATCCGTCCCGAGGATCGCAACGAATACGATCTGCCGGCAATCAAACATTGGCTCGCCGAATTCCTGCGCCGCTTCATCCAGACCAGCCAGTTCAAACGCTCCACGCTGCCCAATGCCCCGAAGGTCGGCTCCGGCGGATCGCTGTCGCCGCGCGGTGACTGGCGAGCGCCCAGCGATGCGGTGGCCACCGCCTGGCTGGACGAATTGGATCGCAACGTGCCCTAGGGCGTCTTCTTCAGCTCCTCGGCGAGCATCACGATGATGCCGCTGGGACCGCGAACATAGGTCAGCTTGTAGAGGTCCTCGTATGTCGCCACGCCACGAAGCGGACGGCAGCCGTGCCGCGCGGCGATCTCGAGGGCCTTGTCGATATCGTCGACGGAGAAGGCGACGCGGTGCATGCCGATGTCGTTGGGACGAGTGGGCTTCGACTCGATCGCTTCGGGGTGGATGTACTCGAACAGCTCGAGGCGACCGTTACCGTCCGGCGTCTGGAGCATCGCGATATTCGCGTGGTTGCCATCGAGGTCGACGGCCGTATCGGTCCACTCACCGCTGACCGTGTCACGGCCGACGACCGTGAGGCCCAGGTCGGTGAAAAAGGCGATCGCCGCCTCGAGGTCGCGAACGGTGATGCCGACGTTTTCCAGTTTGATCGCCATGCCTCGCATGCTAGCCGGGAGTCGCGATCGCCTGGCCGCTGTTTCCTTCAATCTCGCGTTGGACCACTGCAATTGGCGGATCGTCCGGGAATGAATCAGCGCCGCACCGCGTTTCGACGATGTCGTGATCGGCCCGGTGCCGATCGGAAGCCTGGACGAGTTCGATCCCCAGATCACCCTCGGCCCGAAACCACGCCCGCCCGGCGGCGCGCCCTGTTCACCGGAGCACCGGGATCCAGGGCGCCCGAGCCTGCCTCAGACGACGGTGAAGTTGCCCTCGCTGTTGAGCGCCTTCTGGATCTCCTCGGCCTTCACCTGATGGTCGGCCTCGACCGTCACCTTCGAAACGCCCTTCATATTGAGGTCCACGATCACCGAGTGCACATCGGGGATGGTGTGAATACTCTTCTCGACCGTACCGACACAGCCCCAGCAATGCAGCCCGTCAACGGAGAATGTTGCCTTCGACATGCGTTTCCTCCCGATCTCGTGAATGGAGCGCGGAGTACTGACCATCGGCACCGGGGCCGACCCGGACCGGAGTCTAACCCCTCTCATACCGATCGGCTATATCTCGGGCGACATGCGCCGATCGGTCGAGTCTCGGGCCGCGGCGTGCGTCGATCGACTACATCTCCGGCAGCGGTTTACGCAGGGCCGCCATGAACATGGCGTCCGTGCCGTGGCGGTGCGGCCACAGTTGGGCGGCCGGACCGTCGCCGAGGTCGCCGACGCCGGGCAGCAGGTCGCGGGTGTCGAGCTGTTCGGCGCCGGTGCGGCGCACCAGGTCGGCCACCACCGCGACCGTCTCGGGCAGGTGCGGCGAACAGGTCGAGTACACGACCACACCGCCCGGGCGCAGCAGATCCCATGCGGCGGTAAGCAATTCGCGCTGGAGCACGGTGAGGTCGCGGACGTCGGCCGGGGTGCGGCGCCAGCGGGCCTCCGGGCGGCGACGCAGCGCGCCCAGGCCCGTGCAGGGCGCGTCGACCAGGATGCGGTCGTAGCCGGGTTCGAGGCCGCTGTCGCGACCGTCGACAACGTGTACGGTCACCGGCTGCCCGGTTGTCGCGGTGCGGACCAGCGCCGCGCGATGCTCGGCCGGTTCGACGGCGTCGACGTGGAAGCCATCGATATCGGCGAGCGCGCCCAGCAGGGCCGTCTTACCGCCCGGTCCGGCGCACAGATCCAGCCAGCGGCCGCCGTCGGGGCCCAGCAGCGGTGCGCGGGTCAGCGACAGCGCCACCAATTGACTGCCCTCGTCCTGGACCGCGGCCATCCCCTCGCGCACCGGTTCGAGTTTGCCCGGATCGCCGCCGTCGAGATACACCGCGTACGGCGACCAGCGGCCCTCCTCGCCCCCCGTGACAAGGGCCAGCTCCTCGGCGGTGATTTCGCCCGGACGGGCCACCAGATGCACGGCCGGTCGCTCGTCGTCGGCAGCCAGCAGATCGCCCAGCTCACCCGCGCGCGCACCCAGCGCATCCGCGAAGGACTGCGCGATCCAGACCGGATGGGCGTATTCGAAGGCCAAGCGCCCCAGGGGATCTCGCGGCGCGAGATCGCTCACCCACTGTTCGGGCGTACGCTCGGCCACCCTCCGCAGCACGGCATTGACGAATCCGGCCTTACCGGAACCGAATTCGGCCCGCACCAGATCCACGGAGGTATCCACTGCCGCATGCGCACCCACCCGGGTCCGCAACATCTGATAGGCCCCCAGCCGCAACACATCCAGCAGCGGACCATCGATCTCCGCGACCGCCCGCCCAGCGCCCGCCGCGATCACAGCATCGAGCAACCCCAGCGACCGGCACGCCCCATATCCCAACTCGGTGGCGAACGCCGCATCCCGCCCGGACACCTTCCGCTCCCGAAGCAATGCGGGCAGCACCAGATTGGCATAAGCGTCCCGCTCCCGAACCGCCCGCAACACATCCCGAGCCACCAACCGCGCGGCATCGACCGCCGACTCATTGCGAGCACGCCGATGGCCCGAACCGCTCCGATCCCGCCCCGAACCGCCCGCCTGCGAGCCCGCGCCACCTTCCCGACCGGGCCGTCCCGCCGAACCCGAACGATCCTCCCGCGCAACGAAGTTCGTCCCCGCCGCGCGCCCCCCAGAACGCCCACGTATGTCGCCCTCGCCCCGACCACGCCCGCTACGCCCCGAGCCACCGGTCGCTTGCTGCCCCCGCTGCGATTCAGCCCCCGCTCGTCCCGCGCGCTTCGCGCCACCGCCACCATCGGCCCCAGCCCCGGCGGAAGACTTCCCGGCGCGATTGGACCCATTGCCGCCGTTCGCCTTCATCCTCGCGGCGAACTTCCCCGCGCGCTTCGACCCATCACCGCCATTGGTCTCCGCCCGCGCGGCGAACTTCCCCGCGGGCTTCGACCGGTCACCGCCATCGGCGCGCCGCGGGTGGGATCCGCGATCGTCTCCGTCGCCCAGCCCCGCCGACGATTGCGCGGAATCGCCCGCGCCGGTTCGCTTTTCGCCGTCTCCCCGCTCCGGGCGGGTCATCCGATCACCGTGCCCGGCTGCAGGCGGGCGCCGCGGGCCCAGTCCAGGGCCGACATCATGCGCTTGCCCTCGGGCTGCACCTCGGTGAGGCGGACGGCGGTGGTGGCGGTGCCGACGTAGACGCCCGATTTGCGGACTTCGACGGTGCGGTTGGGCAGTGACTCCTCGACCAGTTCGACCGGGGCGAGTTTGAGGCGTTTACCCTCCACCTCGGTCCACGCGCCGGGGGCGGGGGTCACCGCGCGGATGCGGCGGTTGATCGCGAGCGCGGGCTGATCCCAGCGGATGTGGCCCGCGTCGGCGTCGATCTTCGGCGCGTAGGACACGCCCTCGGTCGCCTGCGGAACCGCCTGCACGGTGCCGTCCTCGATGCCGTCCAGGGTCGATTCCAGCAGGTGCGCACCGGATTCCGCGAGGCGATCCAGCAGAATCCCGGCGGTGTCGGTGACCGCGATCTTCTCGGTGAGCACGCCGAAGACCGGGCCGGTGTCGAGTCCGGCCTCGATGCGGAAGGTGGACGCGCCGGTGAATTCGTCACCGGCCATTATCGCCGCCTGCACCGGCGCGGCGCCGCGCCAGGCGGGCAGCAGCGAGAAGTGCAGATTCACCCAGCCGTGGCGTGGGATGTCGAGCACCTGCTGGGGCAGCAGCGCACCGTAGGCCACGACCGGACAGCAGTCCGGGGCCAATTCGGTGAGCTGGGCGATGAATTCGGGTTCCTTGGGCTTGTGCGGGGTCAGCACCGGAATGCCGTGCTCATCGGCCAACCGGCCGATCGGCGAGCGGGTCACCTTGCGACCTCGGCCCGCCACGGCATCCGGCCGGGTGACCACCGCGACCACCTCGTGACGCCCGGATTCGATCAATCGCCGCAGCGAGGGCACGGCCGGTTCCGGCGTGCCCGCGAATACCAAGCGCATCAGCTGCTCCGCTCCGCCGCCGCGGCGGCCTTGGTAGCGGCCACCTCGGCGGCCGTCATCACCGTCTTACCCGTGGTGAACCACTCCGATTCGCGCACCGCGCGCATCGCCTCCTTGCGTGTCGCCGGATTCAGACGGTCCAGGTACAGCACACCGTCCAGATGATCGGTCTCGTGTTGTACGCAGCGCGCCAGCAGCGCCTCACCCTCGAATTCCACTGCGGCGCCGGTCATATCGACCCCGCGCGCACGTACTCGCAGCGCGCGGGTGACGTCGTGGCGCAGCCCCGGGATCGACAGACAGCCCTCCGGCCCGGTCTGCTCCTCCTCGCCGAGCACCTCGTAGGTCGGATTCACCAGATGCCCCTTGGCATCGCCGGTGTCGTAGACGAAAACCCGCAGACCGACCCCGATCTGCGGTCCCGCCATACCGACACCGCCGCTGGCGTGCATGGTGTCGGTCAGGTCGGCCACCAACTGGCGCAGTTCCCTGTCGAAGGAGGTGACCTCGTCCGCGCGAGCGCGCAGGACGGGATCGCCGAACAGGCGAACAGGCTGGACGGTCACGAGAAACTCCCCGGGCGAGCGAATACGGACGTCTCATTTTACGGACGCCGTTCGATCAGGAGTGCGCCCCCAGGATGACCTCCGGGATTCCGGTGCCCAGCGGCACGAATTTGCAGACCGGTTCCCGCGCGTGATCAGGGTCGAGGGCGTTGAGCAGCAACCGCTGCACATAGGGGTCGTAGACCATGTGGAAATGCCCGGTCAGGTTGATCGGACACAGATCCTGCAGCACCAGATTCGTCGCCCCGGGACCGTGCAGGGCGATGTTGTCGAAGGGCTGGATCATCTCGTCGACCCGGCTGCCGATCGTGGTGTAACGCACACCGGCGACGGTGTCGCCGCCCGCGTTCAGCTCCACCATGAACGGCGCGCCCTGCGCCTGCTGCACCGCGGCCTTGGAGGTGACCTTCTCGAACGCGTCCCACAGCGGCGGCACCGCGTTCGCGGCCGGAACCAGGCCGTACATGATGCCGCCGTAGCTGGGCGAGGCCAGGCCGATCCACTGCGCGACCTTCTCCGCGCCACCGGCCTTGTTGACGTAGAAGCGAGTCACGGTGGCGCCCTGGGAGAATCCGACCAGATCCACCTGCGGCGCACCGGTCGCCGCGAGCACCCGATCGACGAATTCGCCGACCTGGCGGACCGACAGGCGCAGATCCTCGGTCCCGTAACTGGTCGCGCCGGGCTTACCGCCGTAATTCAGCGCGAAGACACAGAAACCGGCGTCGTGGATCTGGGGCGAGATCGCCGACCAGTCGGCGTAGGCGGACGCGTCGGTGCCGTGGGCGAGTACGACCGGGCGGGGATGTTCGGCGGTCGGTTTGCAGCCGAAGTCGTTGGCCCCCAAGGGAGCCGCGTCGGGATGGGCCTTCACATACCACGACGCGGTCAGATGTTCCGGCTGCACCGGACCGTACTGGGTGGGCACGAACGCGGGATGGTAGGGGGCGTCGTCGGATTTCGGATCGGCCAAGGCGGACGCGCCGGTGCCCAGCACCAGCGCGCACACCGCCGCACCCGTGATCATTCGCCGCCGCCGTTGTGAAATACCCTGAGCCAACCGACTCCGCCGCTGTACCATGTCACGATCATTCCGCATGAATGTCGGAATTACGCGCCGCGGCACAGCGTTTCGGAGCCGCTACTTTTCCTGGGTATCGTCGTCGGCCAGGATCCGGTAGAGCGCACGCCGCGCCTCGGTGAGCACCTCGGCCGCCTTGTTCGCCTGCTCCGGAGTTCCGGCGCGAGCCACCTGCGCGACCGCGCCCATCAGCTGACCGACCAGCTCGCGCAGGTCCAGCGCCTGATCGCCGACGCCGTCGCGGACCTCCTGCCAGGGATCGCCGAGTTCCTCGCTGTGCGCGCTGATGTATTCGGTGCCCTCATCGGTCAGCTTGGCGGTCTTGCGACCCGAGACGCGCTCGATGACGACCAGACCCTCGTCCTCGAGCTGCGCCAGCGCCGGATAGATGGAACCCGGGCTGGGCCGCCAGACATCCTCACTGCGCTCGCGGATCTGTTGAATCAGTTCGTAGCCGTGCATCGGACGCTCCTGCAACAGCAGCAGGATCGCCGCGCGTACATCACCGCGGCGACCCCGACCGCCGCGCCCGCGGGCCCGGCCGAAGTGCGCGCCCGGACCGAAGCCGGGACCGAAATCCGGACCGAACGGTCCGAATTCGCCCCCGAAGCCACGCCGGCCGCGCGGGTGACGGTGGAACTGTTCGGGGCCGCCCACTTCGCGACCCGGACGACGGCCGCGCCAACGGCCGCGCATCTCCATGTTCTCCATGTTTTCCATGGCTAGCCTCCTCAGGCTGGTTCTTACGTTGACGCTATTGACGATATATCGGCAATGCATCATCGACAAGTGTGAGGAGGCACACGAACCGACCGACTCGTACTATGCGGTCGATACCCAGTTGCCGTGGAATCCAGCCGGTACCCGATGCGGCAGATGCACTCGCGCGACGTCATCGAGCGTGCCCGCATCCAGAATGGCCAGGTCGGTGGTGTCGGAGGCCGCGTCGTAGACGAAGCCCATCAGTACGCCGTCGTCCTCGGCGGAATCCGGGGCCGAGGGCTCGAATACGAATTCACCCAGGGCCGTTCCGGGCTGGAACGACCGCACGGCCGTGGTGCCGCCGATCAGATCGTGCTTGTACAGTTCCGCGCCGCCGTCCAGTCCGGCGCCCACGCCCGGTGCGTAACCATAGCGATGCCGCTTACCGAGCAGACGCTCGTCGACTCGCGGGAACTCCTGCGGGCGATCGTCGATCGGACCCTGGCGAACCTTGCCGGAATCGAGGTCGACCTCCCAGCGATCCAGGGTCGGCGGGCCGTCGTTGGGTCCGGTCAGATCGGCGTCGAACATCTTCGGATGCCGGATCACGTCCAGCACGATGACGCCGCCCTCCTCGTAGGCGTTCATCGGATGGAAGACATAGCAGGGCTCGATGTCGAACCAGCGCACGTCCGCGTTGCCGCCCGATCGCGGCATGACGCCCAGCCGCGCCCGATAGCGCGAATTCCAGCGGTAGGGCATCCGACGCACGCGTGGGACCCGATGATTGCGCGCCGCGGGCGGATTCGGCAGCGGCACCCGGCCGACCATGGCCGACAACATCAGTCGCACCGGCAGCCGCAGCAGGCGCGGCACCGAGATCTCCGCCGCTTGGCGCGGATCGAAGGTGACCGGCAGATCGTAGAAGATCACATAGTTCTCGGTGAGCGAGAAATCGTGCATCATCGGCGCACCGCCGACCTCGATGTCCACGGTGCGCTTGGCCCGGCCGTCGGTGCCGATGATCGAGTACTGCACCCTGTTGCCGCGGTTGAAGGTATACGAAACCGCGTGCATGTCACCGGTTTCCGGGTCGTGCTTGGGATGGGCGGTATAGCCGCCGGACAGGGTTCCGTCGAAATCGCAGACACCGACGGTGTCGAGTTCCTCGGACAATTCGTAGTTGGCCAGCCCCGCCTCGACCAGCGCGATCGTGCGACCGGCATGGCCGATGACATTGGTGTTGGCGCCCATGCCCGCGACATTCTCCAGTCCGGGCAGCGGCTTCTCGCCGAGCGCGGCGGAGGTGACCGGACCGCGCACGAACCGGTTGCGATACCACTCGGCCCGTCCGTCGCGCAGACGCACGCCGTGCACCATGCCGTCGCCGAGGAACCAGTGGTACAGGTCGCGATCCAGTTCACCGACCGGATTCGGCCCGTTGCGCAGATAGCGGCCGTCGAGATATTCGGGTATGGCCCCGGTGACCAACAGATCGGTGAGCGTGTGCTCCTGCTGGATCGGCGCGAAGACGCCTTCTAGATAGCGATTGCCCATGGCGAACCCCCAGTGCGGAATAACATCGTTATGGGCTTAGAATAACGGCGTTATGGAGGTGTGGCAACGGTGAATTCCCGCTCTCGGCCGTCGAATTCGGCCATGCGCGAGCAGTTGATCGAGGCCGGGATCCGGCTACTCGAGACCGACGGTCCCGAATCACTGCAGGCCCGGCGGATCGCGAGCGCGGTCGGCGCGTCGACGATGGCGGTGTACACGCACTTCGGCGGCATGACCGAGCTGTCCAGTGCCATTGTCGCCGAGGCGTTCACCCGATTCGGCGCGGCGCTGGCGGCGGTGCCGCCGAGCGCGGATCCGGTGGCCGACTTCTTCGTCATGGGTTCGGCCTACCGCGGCTACGCGCTGGAGAATCCGCAGCGCTATCAACTGATGTTCGGACTGGCCGCACCAGCCGAGGCGCCCGCGAAATCCTGCGATTTCACGTCCGGTCCGGTCACCGAGGGCATCGGCGCGGAGACCTTCGAGCAGTTGGTCGCGGTGGTCGAGCGCATGATCGCCGCCGAGCGGATTCGCGCCGACTCCGCACGCGAGGTGGCGGCGCGACTGTGGAGCCTCATCCACGGCGTTGTCCTGCTGGAACTTTCGGGCAATTTCGGCGACGAGGGACGGGCGCTGGGGACAGTCCTGCTGCCCGCGACGGTCGACCTCCTCGCCGGAATGGACGCCGATCGAGCGCTACTGGACGCGTCGCTGCGACAGGCCGCAGAGACGATCGCGCACCGGGAGAGCTGAATCTCAGGGCACGGATATGTGGCGAGGACAGCGAAAGACCATGGCGCATGGGAACCTCGAGTCGGCGGGTCGGCACTCAGCGACGGGCTCCGGGACCTGGATCCACCCACGGCTAGCACTCAGCCGATGTCGATGGGATCTATCTGCACGCGTAGCGGGGCGTCGGAGCGGTGGGTGCTGCGTACGGCCTGGGCGGCGATCAGGGCACGGGACAGCGTGTTGCCGCCGGAGCGGTTGACTCGCAGGATCATTCGTTCGACCTCGGCGGGGGAATCGCCGGAGGAGAAGGGTTTGCGGGCTCCGAACGGCAGCGGGACCGGGCCCAGGACTTCGACCTCGGGGGGAAGTTTCGCCTCGCCCAGTAGTTCGGCGATCGAGTCGGCCGTGCCGTCGATCGCGGCCAGACGCACCGCGGGCGGGAAGCGGACCTCGCTGCGGGCCGACAGCTCGAAATCGGCGTGCCCCACCGGATCCCATCGCACCAGCGCCTGTACGGTCGGCACCGCCGGATCGGCCATGACGATCACCTGACCGCTCGACCGAACCAGCGCCGCCGCGGACATCCAGCGCCGCAACGCGTCCTCGGCCGCGCGCAGATCGGCCCGACCCAGCAGCGCCCAGCCGTCCAGCAGCAGCGCCACCCCGTATCCCCCGGGCGCGGTCGGCTCGGCGCCGATCGTCGCCACCACGACCTGCGGTCCCTCCGGCACCGAATCCAAGACGGCCGCACCCCCGGACCCCCGGATCGGCACTCCCGGAAACGCTCGCCCGAGCTCCTCCTGGGTCCGCGCCGCGCCGATCACCACGGCCCGCAATGCCCGCGAGCCGCAGGACCCGCAGCGGAACGCCGCCTCGGTCTTCCCACACCAGCGACAGTTCGGACTGTGCGCGACCTCCCCGGAGGCATTGCGGGAGAGCGCGACTCCCGTATCCCGGGCAGACCCCTCCAGCACCTGCGCACGGCCGCCGGGATACCCCTGCCGATCGGCCGAACGGCCACCGTCCCGCTGATCGGTGGGCCGAAAACCGAGCGTCTGTTGTTCGGCCGAATCGGAAGCCCGGGCCTGGCCGCCAGCGTGCTGATCGGCCGAACGGGACCGATCCGACGTCCGGGCATCTCGTCCGGGCCGATCGGGCTGTGCGCCAGCGCTTCTCGTGCGGCCGGTCGGGGCATTGTCGGGCAGGGCCAAGGGGCCGTTGCAGTGTCGGCAGCGCGCGGGGGTGCGGCATTTCGCGCAGGACAGGGCCGGGACGTAACCCCGGCGCGGGACCTGGACGAGGACGGATTCGCCTGCCGCGAGGGCCTTTCGGGCGGCGGTGAAGGCGATGCCCGGGATTCGGACCGCTCGGGCGACGGGGTCGCGTTCCAGCGCGATATCGCTGTCGCCCGGGGCGCTGATGCGAGGCATGTGCTCGCGGATCACGGCTCGGTCGGCCAGTAGATCGTGCGCCCAGCCGGATTCCACCACCGCCTGCATTTCCGCGGTCCGCGTGAACCCCCCGGCCAGGAACGCCGCCCCCGTCTCGTGCGCCCGCAGCATCGCCACCTCACGCGTATGCGGATACGGCGCGCGCGGCTCGGCGTACATATCGTCCCCGTCGTCCCAAACGGCAATCAGCCCAAGATCTTTCATCGGCACGAACACCGCACTGCGAGTCCCCACCACCACCCGAGCACTCCCCCGCAACGCCGCCAGCCACCGCCGATACCGAGCCGCGGGCCCCAACCCCGCCGCCAAGCCGACCACGACATCCCCCAGCAACTCCGTACAAACCCGCAGCACCCGATCCAAATCCCGCTGATCCGGCACCATCACCACGGCACTACGGCCACCCTCCACGGTCACCGCCGCCAACTCCGCCAACCGCCGAGCCCACTCCTCCCCCGGCACCGCCTGCCAAGCCGCCCGCGGCCCCCGCCCTTTCCCCAAAGCACTCAGAAACGACTCGGCATGCCGATACTTCGCCCACCCGGAGTACCGCGAAATATCAATGGGGGCTTCGCCATCGGACCCAGCGGAAGCATCACCCTCCGGGGAGGAAACCGATCCGAGCCGGGCATCCGTCGTCGATGAGAAATCCATCCCAGGCGAAGGGGCCATCTCAGTGCGTTGCCGGGCAGCGTCGGGCGGATCGGCCGAGTCCTCCGCTCCCGCAACCTGATCAACGGCACTCACCGAGTCTGACCGGGTTGCGACTTCGGCCTGGTCGGTATCGGCGTCATCGTCGGCGGGGAGGGCGGCGGTTTTGGATTTCGCTGGTTCCGCTTCGGCCTTCGCGTGGCGTGGCGGAATGGCCAGGCGGAGGACGTCGGCTCGGGTACCGGCGTAGCGGGCGGCTACGGCGTTGACGAGGGTGAGGGTTTCGGGGGTGAGGACTTGTTCAGGGGAGACTACCCGTTCCAGGCGGACGAGTTTGCCGGTGTGGTCGGAGGTTTCGAGGCGGGCGAGGATGAAGCCGTCGATGAGGCGGCCCGAGAAACGCACGCGGACGCGCACGCCGGGTTGAGCGTGCGCGTCCAGTTCGGGTGGGACCAGATAGTCGAAATCCCGGTCCAGATGGGCCGGTTCGAGCAGCGGCAGCACACGCGCGATGGGGCGCGCTACTGCCGCCGCTTCCGGCACCGGAGGGGTGACCAATCAGAGGCCGACAGCTGCGCGCAGCTTGTCGGCACGGTCGGTGTGCTCCCAGGGCAGGTCGACGTCGGTGCGGCCGAAGTGGCCGTAGGCCGCGGTGGGGGCGTAGATCGGACGCAGCAGGTCCAGGTCGCGGATGATCGCACCGGGGCGCAGATCGAAGACCTCGGCCAGGGCCGCGGAAATCTTTGCCGGGTCGACCTTTTCGGTGCCGAAGGTCTCGACGAACAGACCCACGGGCGCGGCCTTGCCGATGGCGTAGGCCACCTGGACCTCGACCCGGTCGGCCAGATCGGCGGCGACCACGTTCTTGGCGACCCAGCGCATGGCGTAGGCGGCCGAACGGTCGACCTTCGACGGATCCTTGCCCGAGAACGCGCCGCCGCCGTGACGGGCGTAGCCGCCGTAGGTGTCGACGATGATCTTGCGGCCGGTCAGGCCCGCATCGCCCATCGGACCACCGAGGACGAACTTGCCGGTCGGGTTCACCAGCAGGCGGATATTCGAAGTGTCCAGCGGCTCAGGCAGTTCCAGATCGGCCAGCACCGCATCGACGACCTTCTCGCGGATGTCGGGGGCGAGCAGGTTGTCCAGATCGATATCTGCCGCGTGCTGGGTGGAGATGACCACGGTGTCCAGCCGGACCGGGCGGGTGCCGTCGTATTCGATGGTGACCTGGGTCTTGCCGTCCGGACGCAGGTACGGCAGCACACCGGACTTGCGAACCTCGGTCAGCCGCCGCGAGAGCCGATGCGCCAGCGCGATCGGCAGCGGCATGAGCTCGGGAGTCTCCTTGGTGGCGTACCCGAACATCAGACCCTGATCGCCCGCGCCCTGCCGCTCGATCTCGTCGTCGGAACCGCCGACGCGCGCCTCGTGCGAATGGTCAACGCCCTGAGCGATATCCGGCGACTGCGCGCCGATCGCGACGTTCACGCCGCAGGACGCGCCGTCGAAGCCCTTGGCCGAGGAGTCGTAGCCGATCTCGAGCACCTTCTCGCGCACGATGGTCGGGATATCGGCGTAGGCCGACGTGGTGACCTCACCGGCGACATGGACCTGGCCCGTTGTGACCAAGGTCTCCACGGCGACACGGCTGCGCGGATCCTGCGTGAGCAGCGCGTCGAGAATGGAATCGCTGATGGCATCACAGATCTTGTCCGGGTGACCCTCGGTCACGGACTCGCTAGTGAATAGCCGGCTACCGGACGTGCGCACAGTTAATCCCTCTCCCTCAACGGGTTTCTGTCTCCGGATCGCGGCGGTAACGGCATGAGGTCATCGCGCGGTCCTTCGACTCAGACTATTCCAAACCACCGACGGGGTGGGCGATGACGCCGCTGTCGCGACGCCCCCACCAGCGACATCACCTCCACAGGGCTCCGTTTCGGCGGCCGGTGCGCTGACGCACACAATGCCATGACGCATGGTGTGCTGTTTTTCAGGATATGCCGGAACCGGCGGCGCGTCAGCGCAGCAGGGGTCCCAGCGCATCCAGCACGCGGCTGGCCAACAGGGCCTTCGATCCATGATCGAGAGCCTGTTCGGTGCCGTCGGCACCGAGCAGCCAGCCGTCGTTGTTATCCACTTCGAAGGCCTTACCCTCGCCGACCGCATTCACGACCAGCAGGTCACAGCCCTTCCGCTTCAGTTTCGCACGGGCGTGGGTGAGTACATCGCCCTGTTCGTCCCCGGTCTCGGCCGCGAAGCCGACGATCGCCAGCCCCGGCAGCCTGCCGTCTCGCCGAGCCTGCACCAATCCGGCGAGAATGTCGCGGTTTTTGGTCAGGTCGATCGAATTCGGCTCTCCGGCACCCTTTTTGATTTTCGCGGCCGCGACGTTGGCGGGGCGGAAATCGGCCACCGCGGCGGCCATGATGACGGCGTCGGCCCCCGCGGCGTGCTTGTCCACCGCGATCCCCATCTGCTCGGCCGTGGTGACATGAACCACCTCGACACCGGCGGGGGGTTCGAGGCCGATGGTATTGCCCGCGACCAAGATCACATGCGCGCCGCGCTGCGCGGCCACCCGAGCCATGGCGTAACCCTGCTTACCGGAGCTGCGGTTACCCAGGAAGCGCACCGGATCCAGCGGTTCGCGCGTACCGCCCGCGGACACCACCACGCGACGGCCCTCGAGATCCCGGGGAATCGCGTCGACCCGTTCGAGCAGCAGCGAGGCCAATCCGAAGATCTCCTCGGGTTCGGGCAACCGGCCCGGACCGGTATCGGCGCCGGTGAGCCGACCGGCGGCGGGTTCCATCACGGTCGAGCCGTGCGCGCGCAGCGTCGCCACATTCGCCACCGTGGCCGGATGCTCCCACATCTCGGTGTGCATGGCCGGAGCGAACAGCACGGGACATCGCGCGGTCAGCAGCGTCGCGGTCAACAGATCGTCGGCACGGCCCATCGCGGCGCGCGCCATCAGATCGGCGGTCGCCGGGGCGATCACCACGAGGTCGGCCTCCTGGCCGATGCGCACATGCGGAACCGCGGGGACATCGGCGAATACGCCCGTGTCGACCCGGTTTCCGGACAGCGCCTCGAAGGTCGCCTTCCCGACGAACTGCAGAGCGGAATCCGTCGGGATCACCCGGACGTCATGCCCGGTCTCGGTGAATTTGCGAATGAGGGAACAGGCCTTGTAGGCGGCGATACCGCCGCCCACGCCGACAACGATCCGCATCTGACTACGCCTCTTCGGGTCCGGGTGCTAGGGCGGGGGCGGCGGCGTGCGCTCTACTCGCCTTCGGAGTGCTCGAGCAGATCGGAGTGGATCTCGCGCAGCGCCACCGACAACGGCTTCTCCTGCAGGCCCGGCTCGACCAGGGGGCCCACGTACTCGAGGATCCCGTCGCCGAGCTGGTTGTAGTAATCGTTGATCTGGCGGGCCCGCTTGGCCGCGTAGATGACCAGCGCGTACTTCGACGACGTGCGCTCGAGCAGCTCGTCGATCGGCGGGTTGGTCAGGCCGACCGGGGTGTCGTACGCGGGCGCGGTCTGGGTGTCGCTCACTAGTGAGGCTCCTGCGGGTCTCGGATGATGTGAGTTCGGCCGGATCCGGCCGCGCTCATCGTGAATTTGTGCTAACGAACAACGATACCAACTGCCCGCAGGCGCTGGTCAGCTCGTCGTTCACGATCACGGTGTCGAACTCGTCACAGGCGGCCAATTCCATCCGCGCCGTCTGCAGGCGACGCTCGATGACCTCCGGCGATTCGGTGCCGCGCCCGGTCAGTCGGGCGACGAGTTCTTCCCAGGTGGGCGGCGCGAGGAAGACCAGATGCGCTTCCGGCATCACCTTGCGGATCTGCCGCGCCCCCTCGAGATCCACCTCCACCAGAATGTTCTTGCCCGCCGCGACCGCATCGCGCACGGGTGCGGCCGGAGTTCCCGACCGCTGCAGGCCGCCGTGAATCTCGGCCCACTCGAGCAGTTCCCCCTGTTCGATCATGGCGTCGAACTCGGCCCGGGTGACGAATCGGTAGTCCCGGCCGTCGACCTCCCCGGGCCGGGGTGCCCGAGTGGTGGCCGACACACTGAAGACCAAGTCCGGCAGTCGTTCTCGGACGCACCGGACGATCGTGGACTTGCCGACGGCCGAGGGGCCGACCAGTACTACCAGCCGACCCTTCTGCGTGTGCTCGACCACCCTCGTGATCAGGCTTGGTCGAACTTCTGCAGCAGCGCCTTGCGCTGCCGATCGCCCAGACCCCGCAGGCGACGGGTGGGGGCGATCTCGAGCTCGCTCATGATCTCGGCGGCCTTGACCTTGCCGACCTTGGGCAGGGCCTCGAGCAGCGCCGACACCTTCATCTTGCCCAGGACCTCGTCCGTCTCGGCGTCCTTCAGGACCGTCTTAAGGTCGGTGCCGCCACGCTTCAAGCGCTCCTTGAGCTCTGCCCGAGCGCGGCGAGCGGCAGCCGCCTTCTCCAAAGCAGCGGCGCGCTGCTCGTCAGTCAGCTGGGGAAGGGCCACGGTTCCTCCGTCTCATCGTTCATTGCATGATCTCCCGCCGGTAACCCGGCGGTCTGTGCGACCGTACCCACGCCGCGTGCCGATTGCGAACCCACCCCCCAGGTCAGCGCCGGATTCGGGCACGGTATCGCGCGTGTGGACAACGATCCGAGGGGGCACGACGCGATATCGCAGATCCTACCGCCGATCTCGCGATTTACGTCATGACCTGGGTTTTTTCACCCTCTGACCGGCGTTGTCGCAGTACAGCCGGGGTACCCGCGGTGGATGTAACCGGGCCGTTATCCCGCGACCTGGAATTTTCTTGAAA
Organism: Nocardia pseudobrasiliensis NBRC 108224; assembly: GCF_001613105.1. Taxonomy (GTDB): domain Bacteria; phylum Actinomycetota; class Actinomycetes; order Mycobacteriales; family Mycobacteriaceae; genus Nocardia; species Nocardia pseudobrasiliensis. The sequence continues at coordinate 81,820 of NZ_BDBS01000027.1, forward strand.
TCCTCGGCGTGTCGCGAATTTTTGCCCCCGCGTGTCGCGCGTCACGCCCCGACCGCGTTCCGAGTCGCGTGACCGAATCGATGGCAGCCGCGCGCGCATGGCTCGAAATGCGGTCTCACAGGCCCCCTGACGCGGGAAAACATATGGCCGCGGTTCCCGATTCGATCGGGGGTTCGAAAACCGTAGCGGGCCACAGAAACAGAACAGGCCGGTCTCTTTTCGAGACCGGCCTGTTCCATGGTCACGCCTGCAAGAAGGCGAACTCCTCGTTGAGCTGATGCACCCTGGTGCGCAGCGCCGCGACCGACGGCCCGGACGCGAGGACCTCGCGAGATACATTGGGCAGCACCGCCGTATAGCTGTCCGGCGATACGAGCGCCCGGATCGACTCCGCTCCCCCGCCCTGCGCTCCCACGCCGGGCATGAGGATCGGACCGTTGAGCTTGCTCAGATCCGGGGCCTCGGTCAGCGTCGCGCCGACGACCACGCCCACCGAGCCGAACGCAGCGCCCACATTGCAGGCGGCCGCGTCGTCGACCATCGTCTGCGCGACCGTGCGCCCGTCGGCGGTAACCGTGCGCTGCAGGGCGGCCGCCTCGGGGTTGGAGGTGGCCGCGAGCACGATCACGCCGCGCCCGCCCGCCATTGCCAATTCGATTGCGGGAGTAAGCGATCCGAAGCCGAGGTAGGGCGAGACGGTGACCGCGTCACTGGCCAGCGGACCATCGCCGAGCCAGGCCGCCGCGTAGGCGGCCATGGTCGACCCGATATCGCCGCGCTTGGCGTCGGCCAGCACGAGCGTGCCCGCCGCGCGCAACGCCGCGATCGTGTCCTCGAGCACCATGAGCCCGCCCGAGCCGTATGCCTCGAAAAAGGCCACCTGTGGTTTGACCACCGCCACGCGACCCTCGAAGGCCTCGACGCAGATATCGGAGAAGCGCTTGAGCCCCTCGACGTCCTCGCTCAGGCCCCAGGCGCGCAGCAGCGACGGATGTGGATCGATACCAACGCACAGCGAACCGTGCCGCGCGGTGGCCTCCCGCATCCGCTCACCGAACGAGGTCACCGGGCCTCCGCGTCGGCGCCGGCGAGGGCCGGCTCCGGCTCGAGCAGCTCCTCGTCGATCACCAGGGGATTGCGGCCCATCGGCGGGGTGGCGCGGAAGCCGACGGTCGAGTAACCACCGACCTTCCGCATGCCCCGGATGTCACCGCCGCCCGGCAAGGCGGCCTCACCGGTCTCGACAGCGCGGCGCTTACGGGGCTTGACCCGCCCTGCGCCCACCGGCCGGGCACCTGCCCCAAACCCGATGGCTCCCACCGTTACGTTCCTCTCCTGAGTCAGCCACGCAGTACGGCGTGCAGCTCTTGCAGTGAGCGCACCCCGATTCCGCCGTTGATCGTTGCCTCGATGCCCTGCACGGCCGCGGCCGCGCCCTGCACAGTCGTGATGCACGGGATGTTCGCACCCACCGCGGCGGTTCGGATCTCGTAGCCGTCGACCCGAGGTCCGGAATTGCCGTAAGGGGTGTTGAACACGATGTCGATCTCACCATCCTTGATCTGGTCCACGATCGTCGGTGCGTCGGTAGGCGACGGCTCCGAGTGCTTGCGCACCCGTTCACACGGAATTCCGTTGCGCCGCAACATTTCCGCCGTTCCTTCGGTAGCCAGAATTCGGAAGCCCAGGTCGTGCAGCCGCTTGACCGGGAACACCATGGCTCGCTTGTCGCGGTTGGCAATCGACACAAACACCGTACCCTCTGTCGGCAGTGAGCCGTAAGCCGCGGTCTGACTCTTGGCGAAAGCCGTACCGAAATCGGCGTCGATACCCATCACCTCGCCGGTCGACTTCATCTCCGGCGACAGCAGCGAGTCGATTCCCGAGCCGTCCGGTCGGCGGAACCGGTGGAACGGCAGCACCGCTTCCTTCACCGCGACGGGCGCGTCCATCGGCGCGTGGCCGCCGTCGCCCTCGGCGGGCAGCATGCCCTCCTTGCGCAGCTCGGCGATGGTGGCGCCCAACATGATTCGCGCCGCGGCCTTGGCCAGCGGCACCGCGGTGGCCTTGGAGACGAATGGAACCGTCCGGCTCGCGCGGGGATTGGCCTCGAGCACGTAGAGCACGTCGTCCTTGAGCGCGTACTGCACATTGAGCAGGCCGCGCACGCCGATGCCCTTGGCCAGCGCGGTGGTGCTGCGGCGCACGGCCTCGATATCGCTGCGGCCCAGGGTGATCGGCGGCAGCGCACACGCCGAGTCGCCGGAGTGGATACCGGCCTCCTCGATATGTTCCATCACGCCGCCGAGGTAGACCTCCTCGCCGTCGCACAGGGCGTCGACGTCGATCTCGATGGCGTCCTCCAGGAACCGGTCCACCAGCACCGGATGATCCGGATTCAGCTCGGTGGCCCGGGAGATATAGCCCTCGAGCGAGGCCTCGTCGTAGACGATCTCCATACCGCGCCCGCCGAGCACGTAGGACGGCCGCACCAGCACCGGATAGCCGATGCCCGTCGCGATCTTCTTGGCCTGCTCGACCGTGGTGGCGGTGCCGTACTTCGGCGCGGGCAGTCCGGCCTCGACCAGCACATGCCCGAATTCGCCGCGGTCCTCGGCCAGGTCGATCGCCGCCGCGGAGGTGCCGACCACCGGCACGCCGGCGTCGGAGAGCCGCTGCGCCAGGCCCAGCGGGGTCTGCCCGCCCAACTGCACGATCACGCCCGCGACCGTGCCCGACTCGCGCTCGGCGTGATACACCTCGAGCACATCCTCGAAGGTCAGCGGCTCGAAGTAGAGGCGATCGGCGGTGTCGTAGTCGGTGGAGACGGTCTCCGGATTGCAGTTGACCATTACCGTCTCGTATCCGGCGTCGCGCAGCGTGTGGGCGGCGTGCACGCAGGAGTAGTCGAATTCGATGCCCTGGCCGATGCGGTTGGGACCCGAACCCAGGATGAGCACCTTGTCGCGCTCGAGCTGCGGGGCGACCTCGGATTCGGCCGCGGGATCCAGCTCGTAGCTCGAATAGTGGTAAGGGGTCTTGGCCTCGAATTCGGCCGCGCAGGTGTCGACGGTCTTGTAGACCGGCCGGATGCCGAGCCGGTGACGCAGCTCGCGCACGCCGTCCTCACCCGCCAATTCCGGTCGCAGCGCGGCGATCTGACGATCGGACAGGCCGTTGTGCTTGGCGAACCGCAGCAGCGGCTCGTCCAGTACCGGCGCGGCGAGGATCGACACCCGCAGATCCACCAGGCCCGCGACCTCGGCCACGAACCACGGGTCGATCCCCGAGGCGGCCGCGACCTCTTCGATGCTCGCGCCCAGTCGCAGCGCCCGCTCGACCTGATACAGGCGGCCCTCGGTGGGCACGCGCAGATCGTCGAGGATCGCGGCCGGATCGGTCCACTCGCCGTCGGGCTGGGTCCAGAAGCCCGCGGCCTTGGTTTCGAGCGAACGCAGCACCTTGCCCAGCGCCTCGGAGAAGTTGCGGCCCAGGCTCATCGCCTCGCCGACCGACTTCATGGTCGTGGTCAGGGTCTCGTCGGCGCCGACGAACTTCTCGAAGGCGAACCGCGGCGCCTTGACCACCACGTAGTCGAGCGTCGGCTCGAAACAGGCGGGGGTTTCCTTGGTGATGTCGTTGACGATCTCGTCGAGGGTGTAACCGATGGCCAGCTTCGCGGCGATCTTGGCGATCGGGAAGCCGGTCGCCTTGGACGCCAGCGCGGACGAGCGCGAGACGCGCGGATTCATCTCGATGACGATCAGGCGACCGTCGCGGGGGTCGACCGCGAACTGGATATTGCAGCCACCGGTGTCGACGCCGACCTCGCGCAGGATGGCGATGCCCAGATCGCGCATCTTCTGGTATTCGCGGTCGGTGAGGGTCATCGCGGGCGCCACGGTCACCGAATCACCGGTGTGCACGCCCATCGGGTCCACGTTCTCGATCGAGCAGACCACCACGACATTGTCGCGGCCGTCGCGCATCAGCTCGAGCTCGTATTCCTTCCAGCCCAGGATGGATTCCTCGATGAGCACATTCGCGGTCGGCGAGGCCGCGAGGCCGCCGCCGGCGATGCGATCGAGGTCGGCATCGTTGTAGGCCATGCCCGAGCCCAGCCCGCCCATGGTGAACGAGGGCCGCACGACCACCGGGAAGCCCAGTTCCGCAACGGTTTCGCGCACCTCCTCCATGGTGTAGCAGACCCTGGAGCGGGCGCTCTCCCCGCCGACCTTGGCGACGATGTCCTTGAACTTCTGCCGGTCCTCACCGCGCTGGATGGCCTCGAAGTCCGCGCCGATCAGCTCGACGTTGTACTTCTCCAGTACGCCGCGCTCGTGCAGCGCGACCGCGGTGTTGAGCGCGGTCTGGCCGCCCAGCGTCGCCAGAATCGCGTCGGGGCGCTCCTTGTCGATGACCTTCTCGACGAATTCCGCGGTGATGGGCTCGACGTAGGTCGAGTCGGCGAACTCCGGATCGGTCATGATCGTGGCGGGGTTGGAGTTGACCAGCGATACCCGCAGGCCCTCCGCCCGCAACACCCGGCACGCCTGGGTGCCGGAGTAGTCGAATTCGCAGGCCTGGCCGATCACGATCGGGCCCGAGCCGATCACCAGGATGTGCTTCAAATCCTCGCGGCGTGGCATCAGACTCCCTCCATGAGACCGGCGAAGCGGTCGAAAAGATAGGCGGCGTCGTGCGGACCCGCGGCGGCCTCGGGGTGGTACTGCACGGAGAAGGCGCGACCGTCGACCAGCCGCACGCCCTCGACCGTGCCGTCGTTGGCACAGGTGTGGCTGACCTCGGCGACGCCGAAGGGAGTGTCGAAGCGCTGTCCGGCCTCGCCCTCGAGCGCGAAGCCGTGGTTCTGCGCGGTGATCGAGATCTGTCCGGTGGCGTGGTCGACGACCGGCACGTTGATGCCGCGGTGGCCGAACTTCATCTTGTAGGTCTTCAAACCCAGCGCACGGCCCAGGATCTGGTTGCCGAAACAGATGCCGAACAGCGGAAGCCCCTCGCCCAGAACGGCTTTGGTGAGATCCACCGCGGCGTCCTGGGTGGCCGGATCGCCCGGACCGTTGGACAGGAACACACCGTTGGGCTCGAGTTCCTTGATCTGGTCCAGCGTCACATTCGACGGGACCACGTGCACCCGCATACCGCGCTCGGCGAACATGCGCGGGGTATTGGTCTTGATCCCCAGATCGACCGCGACGACGGTGAACCGATGCGCGTCGGCGGGCTCGATCGTGTAGACGTTGTCGGTGCTGACCTCCTCGGCCAGATCCGCGCCGAGCATCGAGGCCTGGCCGTTGACCCGGGCCAGCAGTTCGTCGGTCGAGGCGTCGGCGGCCGAGCCGGAGAAGATGCCCGCCTTCATCGAACCGCGCGAGCGCAGATGCCGCACCAGCGCGCGGGTGTCGATCCCCGCGATGCCGACCACGTGCTGGCGTTCCAGCTCGTCCTGCAGCGTGGTGGTCGAGCGCCAGTTCGAGGCGCGCTTGGCGGGGTCGCGCACGGCGTAACCGGCGACCCAGATCTTCTGCGACTCGTCGTCCTCGTCGTTCCAGCCCGTATTGCCGATCTGCGGGGCCGTGGCCACCACGATCTGGCGGTGATAACTCGGATCGGTCAGGGTCTCCTGATATCCGGTCATCGCGGTGCAGAACACCGCCTCGCCCAGGGTCTCTCCGGTGGCCCCGAAGGACGCGCCGCGGAATACGCGACCATCCTCGAGCACCATCACAGCGGTCGAACCACTCATGCTCTCTCGTCTCCCGTCGTCGTGCCGGTCGTGTTCGCCGTCCAGGCCGGATACACCGTCTTGTCGTCCCCTCGGAATCCGGTGTCCACCTCGGTCCCGGTCGGCAGTTTCCAGCGAATTACCAGCACACCCTCTGCTGTCATCACCTTGCCCGCATGTCCCCGCTCGGTACGCACCGCGGTGATGGATTCGTTCGGAATCCAGATCGCCGCCGCACCGTCGCGCTCCAGCAGGATGCCCCGCTCGAAGCGGGTGAGCTCCGCCGTGGCCCGGAACCCCAGATCGCCCACCGCGATTCGGTTCTGCCAGCTCGGGGCCAGCGTGGTTCCGGTGTAGAGGCCCGTGGTCGGTTCCAGCAGTTGCGCGCCCAGTTCGGCGGGCACCGGCGGCAATTCACCGACCGAGGCCGCCTGCTTGCGCGCCTTGTTCTGCCAGGCCCGATACATCAGCCACAGGCACAGCAGAAACAGTGCCAGCAGCCCGAGCACCCACAGCAGTCGCTCCATTTACAGACCCACTCTCGCCTTGCCGTCGCGAGCCGTGATCCGCCCGCGCAGCAACGTCGCCGTCACCCGCGCGGGCAGGGTCATCGCCTCGAAAGGCGTGTTGTCGGAAATGCTCGCGAGCTCCGTTGCCCGCACGGTCCATTCCGTCTCCGGATCGACCAGCGTCAGGTTGGCCGGTTCGCCGACCGCCAGCGGCCGGCCCTGATCATCCAGACCCGCGATGCGCGAAGGGTTCTCGCTCATCACCCGCGCCACCCCGCGCCAGTCCAGCAGCCCGGTGCGCACCATCGTCTCGACGATGACCGACAGCGCGGTCTCGAGTCCCAGCATGCCGGGGCGGGCGGCGGCGAATTCGCAGCACTTGTCCTGTTCGGCATGTGGGGCGTGGTCGGTGGCCACGCAATCGATGACGCCCTCGGCCAGCGCCCGGCGCAGCGCCTGGGCATCGCTGGCCTCGCGCAGCGGCGGATTGACCTTGTTGACCGCGTCGTAGGTCTCCAGCCGCGAATCATCGAGCAGCAGATGATGCGGGGTGACCTCGGCGCTGATCGAAATGCCTTGGCCCTTCGCCCATTTCAGCAGTTCGACGGTGCCCGCGGTGGAGGCGTGGCAGATGTGCACGCGCGCACCGGCGTCGCGGGCCAGCAGCGCGTCGCGGGCCACGATCGACTCCTCGGCCGCGCGCGGCCAGCCGTGCAGACCCAACCGCGCGGCATTCGGGCCCTCGTGCGCCACCGCGCCCTTGGTCAGCCGCGGCTCCTCGGCGTGCTGGGCGATGAGCACACCGAGGGTGTTCGCGTACTCGAGCGCCCGCCGCATGATCAGCGGGTCGTAGACGCAGTGGCCGTCGTCGGAGAACATCCGCACCCCGGCCGCGCCCGCGGCCATGGTGCCCATCTCGGCCAGTTGCTTACCCTCGAGGCCCACGGTCACCGCGCCGACCGGATAGACGTCGACCAGGCCGACCTCCTGCCCGCGCCGCCACACGTGATCGGTGACCACGACGCTGTCGGCGACCGGGCTGGTATTGGCCATGGCGAACACCGCGGTGTAACCGCCGAGCGCCGCGGCGGCCGAACCGGTTTCGATGGTTTCGGTGTCCTCGCGGCCCGGCTCGCGCAGATGCGTGTGCAGGTCGACGAAACCGGGGAGCAGGATCTGCCCGGTTCCGTCGATGACCTCCGCGTCGGCCTCGTCCAGATCCGCGGCGATCTCGCGGATCTCACCGTCGACGATCAACACATCGACGGGTTCGCCCTCGCCGTACAGGCGGACACTCTTGATCACGATATTTCTCATGCCACCGCCTCCCCGGCTCCGATCAGCAGGCGGAACAGCACCGCCATGCGCATGTGCACGCCATTGGTGACCTGTTGCAGCACCGCCGCTTTCGGCGAATCGGCCACCGAGTGCGCGATTTCCATACCGCGCAGCATCGGACCCGGGTGCAGCACCACCGCGTGCTCGTCGAGCAGCGCCAGACGTCGCTCGTTCAGTCCGTAGTTGATCGAGTACTCGCGCGCCGACGGGAAGAATCCGCCGTTCATCCGCTCGGCCTGCACGCGCAGCATCATGACCGCGTCCGCCCCCGGCAGTTCGGCGTCGAGGGAGTGCGAAACCCGCACGGGCCAGGCGTCCACGCCGACCGGCAGCAGCGTACGCGGCGCGACGAGCACCACCTCGGCTCCGAGAATGCTCAGCAGGAACGCGTTCGAGCGGGCCACCCGGCTGTGCAGGATGTCACCGACCAGCACGATCCGCTTATCCGCCAGATCGCCGAGGCGCTGACGCAGGGTGAGCGCGTCGAGCAGGGCCTGGGTCGGATGCTCGTGCATACCGTCGCCGGCGTTGATGATCGCCGGACCCACGCCCGCGTAACCGCCGCGCCCGGAATCCAATTCGCCGAACCAGCGCGCGATCTGATGGGCCGCGCCGGAGGCCGGATGCCGCACGATCAGCGCGTCGGCGCCCGCGGCGTGCAGAGTCAGCGCGGTATCGCGCAGCGATTCGCCCTTGGACACCGAGGAGCTCGAGGCGCTGACATTGATCACATCCGCGCTCATCCACTTGCCCGCGACCTCGAACGAGACCCGGGTCCGAGTGGAGTTCTCGAAGAACACGGTCATCACCGTGCGCCCGCGCAACGTCGGCAACTTACGCACCTCACGCCCCAGCAGGGCCTGCTCGAAACGCTGGGCATCATCCAGCAATTCGGTGGCGGCGTCGCGATCCAGATCGGTGACGGAGAGAAGATGCCTCACTTCCCCTCCCCCTGATGCAGATACACGCTGTCGCGGCCGTCGTGTTCGGTCAAGAGCACGGAGATGTCCTCGCTGCGGGCGGTCGGGACGTTCTTGCCGACGTAGTCGGCGCGGATGGGTAGTTCGCGATGGCCGCGATCGATGAGCACCGCCAGCTGCACCGCGCGGGGACGGCCCAGATCGCGCAGGCCGTCGAGGGCCGATCGCACGCTGCGACCGGAGAACAGTACGTCGTCGACCAGAACCACCAGCGCGTCCTCGATCCCACCCTCGGGCACCGAGGTGCGCTCGAGCGGGCGGTGCGGGCGATTGCGCAGATCATCGCGATACAGGGTGATGTCCAGCGAGCCGACGGCCGGGCGCACGCCGGAGAACTCCTCGATCCGATCGGCCAGCCGTGTGGCCAAACCGGTTCCGCGCGTGGGGATTCCGATCAGCACTACGCGAGGGATGCTGGGATCCGCGGAGTCGAGGGCGGTCTTCTCGATGATCTGATGCGCCATGCGCGCGATGGTCCGGCCGACATCCTGGGCGGACAACAGCTCACGCCCGGCCCGCACCCATTCGGGATCGTGCCGCTGCGAATATTCGCCCGCGCTCGACCTGGCGGCCCGGTCCTCGGGCACGCTCATGCCGACCTCCTTCCCCGCCTCACCGGACGGTCCTTTAAAGGATGTCTTCCGGCGGGAAACTCTAGCAGCGCGCCCGCGATCGACCGCCATCGGGGGTGGCCGGTGTGAGGGCCGCCACCTGGGCGAATACGGACATATGGGCATGCGACGGCGACCGCTGAGTTCGCGCCACGGCATGGACATCGCCGATTCGCCTGGCAACCATGTGGTAATCCGCAGGCAGAGGAGGTGCGACATGCGTATTCGAATCGCCGCCGGCACGATCCTGATCGTCGCGGCGACCGCGGTGCCACTCGGCGTCGGCACGGCGTCGGCCGTCTCGATCGGACCCGACGCCATGACCGACGGCACGGCGCTCTCGCTCACCCACGAAGAGACCGCGGCCGTATCCCGGATGAGGCTCGGCCCCGCGATCGCCCAGCTCGTCCCCGGCCGCGGCTGGACCCCGGCCGGGCGGGCCGATCTCGCCGAGACATTGACCTCGGCCGCCGACACCGCCGCGACGAAGCCGGGGGCCTATCTGTTCGTCTCGCTGGTGGGCGATCCATCCGACCCGGACCATGTCGACGCCGGATACCGAGAGCCGACGGGCCCGTGCTGTGTCGAATCGCATTTCACCGTGGTCGCGCAGCAGTGATTCATCCGGTGACCGTCGCGAGCACCCGGGCGATGACGGCCGGGTCGGTCAGCAGGTCGTTGTGCTTCAGACAGCCGGTCTCGATATTGGTCGCACCCGCCAGCTGCGCGCTGTGGTGCGGCACGACCTGCTCGTCGCACGACGACCACAGCGCGGTGTAGGCGGTGGGGCCCGGCGTCTCGACGCCGGAGTTCAGCTTGGTGATCACATACGAACCGGGCGTCATATCCCGGCACCCCTGATCCCAGGTGGCGCACAGCCAGGCCACCTCGGTGCCGTGGTTCGGGCTCGCCAGTGTGACCAGATGCGAAATCCGGTTTCCCCCACCGAATTTCGCGACCCAGCGCGCCGACAGACCGCCCAGGCTGTGGGCGACGATATCGACCCGGCCCGCACCGGTCTGCCGCAGCACCTGATCGACATAGGCGCTCAGCTGCCCGGCGACCACCTCATTGGTGGATCGGGCCGTGTCGTAGTCCCAGGCGAACATCCGATCGGCCGGATAGCCGCCGGTGCGGAACGCCGCCTGCGCCGAACCCCAGACTCCCGCATCGGCATTGCGGCCGTGGATGAAGATCACCGGCGTGGCGGGCGCGCCGGCCCGGGCGGGCGCGGCGGTCGTCATACCGCTCAGCGCGGCAGCGACGGCCAGGACGGCAATGAGCAAGCGGCGCACCCGCGTAATCCCCTCGTTGATGAAACCCGTTCGCACGCAACAGATATCACAGGCACGCGCCGAACGCGCGCGAAACGGCCACAGCCGCGTTCGTACGCCGTAAATCTCCGTATGCCATGCTGTCAGGGTGAGCAATGAAGCTGACTTCTCCGAACCGCGGCGCATCACCTTCACCGGGTACGGCGGCATCACGCTGGCGGGCGAGTCCTGGGGACCCGAGGACGGCCCGCTCGCGGTGTTCCTGCACGGCGGCGGCCAGACCCGCCACTCCTGGAAGGAATCCGGGGCCGCGCTGGCCAAGGCCGGCATGCGGGCGGTGCTGCTCGACGCGCGCGGACACGGGGAAAGTGACTGGGCGCCCGACGGCAACTACCGCCGCGAGGCCATGACCGCCGATCTGCTGGGCATCCTCGCCGAACTGGGCCGCCCCGCGATCGTGGTCGGCGCGAGCATGGGCGGATTGACCGCGCTGCTGGCCACCGCGCGCCCGGGCAGCGAGCGTATCGCCGGACTGGTGCTGGTCGATGTGGTACCGCGGCCGGAACACAAAGGCGTCGAGCGCGTCCTGAACTTCCTCGGCGCCAACCCCGAGGGCTTCGCCAGCCTCGACGAGGCCGCCGACGCCGTCGCCGCCTATCTGCCGCATCGCCCGCGCCCGCGTACCACCGAGGGTCTGCGCCGCAATCTGCGTCTGTGCGAGGACGGCCGGTGGTACTGGCACTGGGATCCGGCCATGATGTCCGGCGGCGGCGAGGACGTCGAACGGCATACCGAACTGCTCGAGCAGGCGGCCCGGCAGCTGAGCATCCCGGTGCTGCTGGTGCGCGGGCGGCTGTCCGACGTGGTCAGCGAGCAGGGCGTGGCCGAGTTCCGAAACCTGGTGCCGCATATGGAGTACGTCGAGATCGGCGGCGCGGCGCATACGGCCGCCAGCGATGTCAACGACGAATTCTCCGACGCCGTGGTCGATTTCGTCCGCGCCCACCTCGAGACGCGCTGACCCGCTACAGCGTGACCGGAGCGCCGTACACCACGGCACTGGTCGGACCGTTGTCGGTGAACAGGACCATCCGCACATACATACGCACCGACACCGGTCCCAGCGCCGCGGTCACGGCGACCCGGGTACCCGAAAGATCCGCGTACGCGGCCGAACTCGTCATCGCGAACTTCGCGAGGCTACGGTCCACGACGCCACCCGGGTCGATCACCACCTTGGCATCCTCCTCGGGCCAGGCCGTCCCCCCGGATCCGACCGAACCGCCCGGTGCGACCGCGCCGGTGGGATCGACGGCGACCGTGGGCCCGATGGTGATATTCGCGGCGGGCGCGTTGCCGATCAGCTGCACGCCCCACAGCGTTGCGGGCCGGGCGAATTCGAGGCCCACATCCAGAATCGCGCCCCGAACCCGCGCACCGATCGGCCCGTCGACCGAGCCGATACCGATGCCGTCCACGAACGCCTCCCGGCTGAGCGGATTGCCGTCCAACGCCGGCACCGCACGCACCCGGGTATCGGCCGAACTGACGGTCAGCGCGAATCCGTCTGGCGTACGCACACTTTCATGCTGGTCGATACGGATCTCGGTCGCGTGCGCCGAGCCCGAATCCGGGGCGGCGACCGCCAGCGCGGCGGCCACCAGAACCGTCGTCACACCTCTCACGGCTGGGGCGACACCGGTTCCGGCACCGAGAACGGATGACCGCCGAGGATGAACGGCACCGGTTCGGGATCCGGCACATTCACCGCGGGGGCGTTCGAGCCGCCCCCGGCCGGATCGCCGTCGGCCCACGCCACCGCCGCCGGGCCGATCGCGACCGCAGCCAGCGCCAGCACGCACGCCATACGCACTCTGTTCACGACATCGCTCCTCTCACAGTTGAACCGGATCGCTGTACACGACCCGGGTGATCCGACCGCCGTCGGTGCTCATGCTCATCCGCACATAGATCCGCAGCTGAACCTGCCCGATCGCCCCGCTCACCGCCACGCGCGTACCCGAAAGGTCCAGATACGCACCGGGATTGGACAGCGCGACCTTGGCCACGCTGCGCTCGACGCTGCCGCCGGGGCGCAGGTTGACCTTGACCGCGTCCGAGGGGATCACGGTCACGTTCACTCCGCCGGATACGCTCACATTCGGACCGCCCGCGCCCACACCCGCGGTCACGGTGTTGGTGACCGACAGGCTCGGGGTGGCGATATCGACCTCGACTCCGGTGAGCGCCACCGGATATCCGATCTCGAAGCCGACATCGAGCACCGCGCCGCGCACGGTCGCGCCTGCGGGACCGTCGACCTGCCCGACCGCGATGCCGTCGAGGAAGGCCTCACGACCGAGCGGACTGCTCTCCAGCGGCGGCACGCTGCGCACCCGGGTATTGCCCTCGGTGACCATGACCGAGTAGCCGTCCAGGGTGTCGGCTCTTTCCTGATGGTCGATCCGCACGCCCAGCGACGCCGGATCCACGAACCCCGCGGCCGCGGGCGTCGCACCGGCGACCACCGCGACGCCGACAGCGCCGACAGCGGCCACCAGATATCCCGCGCGACCAATTCCTCGCCACGGCGACACACGAATATTCACGCCGACTCCTGCTCGAATCGCTGAAATGTAGCTGCAATCTCCCCGACGCATTACGAATGCAGATGCAAATTGATCGCGTCGATAATATCCGATAGGGATATTACGGGTTGGTTAACTTTCGGGGTACGCCGCGTTGAATCCTGCAACTTGACGCCGACTTATCGCTACCACCTGGAACTATCTGTCAGGACGTGCTCGGGATCACAGCGCCTACCGTTGGCCGGACAGAGGCCTAATACCAAGCTAGAGGCAGGTGCGCTACGCGGTCGCCGGACCTCCGATCCACAGCGTCGACGCAATCCCGAATGAACCGGAGGTTAATACACAGAGATTCAACCATTACCCCGCTCACGAAGTCGCATTCGGACAAATCAGTCACCTCCGGTCCGAAATGGCGGAATTCCAATACCGAAAACGTGATCTTGGCCACAGCCGAGATATATTTGCTTGTAAATTACGGAATTCCATCGCATACCATCACCTCGTATTCGCGATGGACGCATTTCGAATACGCCGTCCACAACCCGACACAATGTCTAACGAAGGAGTAGTGCAATGGGCACTGAGACCAAGGAACTGATCGATTTCTCGCAGGTCGAGATCATCGACTTCGCCGACTCCGTCAGCATGCCGGAGGTCGGCGCCTCGAGTGGCTGGGTCTGCTGCTCGTCGTCGAGCTCGTCGTCCTGCTGCTGAGTTAGGTCCGTCGCCGGAGCAACGCTCGGAGCGAGAACCTGTTCGCTGTCGGAAACGGGGAGGTCGATGTGGTCGGGATCGGATTCGAGACGGATGACCGGCAAGTAGTAGCCGTGCTGCGTCACACCGTCGATCCGGTGTTCCGGTGGTTGCGTGACGGCCACGGCGTATTCGATTCGTATCTTCGGGGGGCCCTGGACGATTCGTCCGCCCTGCGGATCACGATCTGCACTCGCGCCGGGGACTTGACCGATGCCATCGGGGACTGGATCGGCAATGCCGCGGGTGTCCAACCCGATTCGATCGCCTACCACGCCGTCACCGAGCCGGTCGATCATCAACCGGTCCGGACCCGTATGTCCGAAGGCCTGCTGCGGTGGAGTGCGGAGGCCGGCGACCGTACTCCACTGCACTGCGCGGTCTCGCTCATGTCGGCGGTCGCCGATCTGCATCCGGCCGGGCGCGCGCACGGACTGATCTCGTTCAAATCCCATGTCGAGGGCCTGTCCAACAATCTGCTGTCCCCCGACAACCGCCAGCGGCTCGACGCCACCGCGCGCCGCTGGATCGATGCCGAGGCGGACTGGCTGGGCCAGACCGCCGAAGCGGCCCATTCGCCGTGGACGATCCCACTGGCCTGGTCGTTCGGCCACTTCCAGGCGCTCGGCGCCACACCCGCACCCGCGGCGTCCGGCGCGGCCGTGCGCTCGCGGTTCCACACCACCTACGGCGAACTGATCGACGACTACGACGAGCCCTGGTTCCGCGCCCTGCGCGAACTGCTGAGCTTCGTCTACGCGAATCTGTTCCCCCTCATCGGGATCGGCCTGAAACTGCGCCTCGCCGCGGCCACGATCCTCACCGAATACAGCGCGCGGACCGGCTGGGATCCCGCCGCGATCTTCGCCAAGCTCGACCGCGAGGCCACCCCACCGGACCTCGCCCACTACGCGCCCACCCGATACGAAGGGATCGACGTCTCGCTATGAGCAACCGCGGCCAGGCGATATCGTTCACCGTCGCCTCATTGATCCTGCTGTTCCTGCTGAATACGGCCTATCCCACGCTGTGGCGCCACGGTTACCGCCTCGCCTTCGCGTATCTGTGCGTACTGGTCGTGATCAGCCTCGCGACAACGGTTTTCGCCTGGCGCAGCCCGCCCGCGCGACCGGGCGCACAGCCGCAACCGGCCCGGATGAACTTCACCTGGATCGTGGTGATCGAGGCCGCCGCGCTGGGGGCGGGCAATTCCTACATCCTCAACAACCACTACGACTCGGTCTGGATGGTGCCGTGGTCGGCCTTCGTCGTCGGCGCGCACTTCCTGATCATGATGTGGTCGTATCGGCGGCCCATCTACGGCGGTATCGCCGCGGCGATCCTGGCCGGCACGGCCGTCGGGGCCGTCGCGGGCGCCAGCGGCTATCGGCACGGCATGGTGGCCACGGTGCTCACGGTGCTGTTCACGACGCTGACCGCCTCGTTGCTGATCGCCTACTCGCGCACCCCGCGCGGATCCACCGCGTGAGGTCCGGTTCATGAAGACCCCGCTACCCCTGGCGGCCCTGCGGCGCAATGTCGTCGCGTATCGGCCGCTCGCGCCCGAGTCGACGCGCGACTGGTGTGTCGAATACCGTGCCGTCCTCGACGAATCCGCGACCGTCGCCGGGGAACTGCACACCCTGGCCTACCGGGCCGTCGCCGATGTCGACGCCGATACCGCCCGCGTCCTGGTCGATCTGCAGCGCCGCCTGCGCGACGGCAGACGCCTGCCCGATCTGCCCGAGGCGCTGCGCGCCGATATCCGCCTCGCCGACGCGGCCACCCGCCACGCCAAGCTGCGGCGGCGACTGGCCGAACTGGAACAGGAACTGCACGACACCGCCGAGGACCGGATCGCCGACGAACGCGCCACGCTGGCAACGCTTCTCATGCGACCGGAATTCGCCGAGACCGCCGCCCTGAGCTCCCCCGACCAGTACCGCGGGGTCACCGGCTACGCCGCCACCGGCGGCCGGGACCGCTCCAAGAGCGCCCGTCGCGCCGAACATCGATTACTGGATCTGGCCTATCGAGCCATGCTGCGCACCACCCCGTTCGGTCGGCTCACCGCCGTCAGCGTGCACCCCGACGACGCCGCGAGCGGCAGCTCACTGTGGGAGCTGGCCGGCGCCGCGCCGACCGGAATCATCCGCGTACTGCATCCCTCGTTCTCCCAGCAGTATTCGATCCAGGGCGGCGAGCGGCCCGGATCGCGATGGCAGCTCAATCACAGCGTGTCGCGCGCGCCGGACTCCGGTGTCGTCCGCTTCGCGGCCGTCGGACCCGATGGGCTGGTCCGCCAGATCCGTTTGCCGGAAACGGCTTTCGTGCGCGCGCTGCTCGCGGTCGCCGACACCGGACCCATGCCGATCGACGAGCTGACCGCGCGGCTGGCCGAACAACTACCCGGTCCGAGCGCGCAGGCTCTGACCGGGGCCGTGGACAATTGCGTCACCAACGGCCTGCTCGTCCCCGCCCCCGACACCTTCCGGCCGGTGACCTCACTGGATCTCGACGACGAATTCGGCCGTGATCTGGCCGACGCCGCCGCGGCCACCGGCGACGAGCGGGTCCGGCGCATCCTCGAGGTGCGTACCGCGCTCGAGACCCGGGCGACCGTCGTGGGCCGCCCCATTCAGCCCACGGTGTACGAGGATTCGCTGGCAGCGCCGACACCGACCGATCTGCGGGCGGCCCGCGACTCGATCGACGGCCTGGACGCAAGTCTGCGCCTGCGCTCGGTCTACGACCGCAATGTCGATCTGCGCCTGATCAGCACCGCCGCCTACTGCGAACTGTTCGGCGCGGATCAGCAGCTGCCGCTGCTCACGGTCGCACGCACGCTGGTGGAGAAGACCTACACCCGCTATCAACTCGCGCTGCGCGACGATATCGCCGAGCGCGATCTGGGCCGACTGGTGCACAGCCCGGCCTATCCGACGCTGCGGGCGCTGCGCCACGAAATCGACGCCGCGGTCGGCGAACGCGTGCGCGCGGCGGCGAACGCGCCCGAGGTGCGCTACTCACCCACCGATGCGGCCGCCCTGCTCGCCGCCGCACCGGCCGAGCTCGATGAGCTGTTCGAGCTGTCGTACGCGGTGTATCTGCAACGGTTTCCCGGGGGCGTCGTCGTCAACGACGGCTATGCGGGTAACGGTTCGATGCTGGCCCGCTTCCTGCACGACCGGATTCCCGAACACGCGGGCGCGCTCGACCTGTTCCGCGACCGAATCCGCGCGTGGCCGCGCCCGATACAACAGGTCACCGATCTGCACGGCATGTCGGTCAATCACTGCCCAGCCCTCACCCCGGAGACCGCCACGGCGCAGCGGTGGTCACGGCTGCGCCTGCGGGTGCGTCCCGACGGGCTCGGCCTCGAGATCCTCGACGAGGACGATCGTCTCGTCGCGCCGATGTCGTTCGGAACCGGTATGCCGGAACGGTTTCCGTATCACGTGCGGCTGGTGAGCTGGCAGCAGCTCGGCGGGCGGCTGATCCGTACACCGATGACGGCCCGGCATCGGGCGGTCGGCGCGGATCCGGATCGGGTGAGCGCGGTACCGCGGCTGCGCGTGGGCGATGTGGTGTTGGACCGCCGCCGCTGGTACGGCCTGACGCCCCTGTTCGCGGGACTGCTGTCCGAACGTCGCCCGGCGCACGCCCTCGCCGGACTACGCCGCCGCTGCGCGGAATTCGGCCTGCCCGAACAGTTCTTCGTCAAACGCGATCTGTGGCGGATCGATCCGCAACGCCCGCACCCGAAACCGGTCTTCGTCGACGCGGCGAGCCTGCTGTCGGTGAGCACCCTCGGCAAACGCCTCGGCGACGAGCGGGACTTCACCCATATCGAGGAGGCCCTGCCCGCCGGATATCCCGGCCGCGCCGCCGCCGAGATCGTGCTGCACGAGGACGTCCGCCGTGTCCGCTGATCGCTATCTGGTGTTGCGCCCCGGCGTGCACGTCGCACATGTGCCCGGCGAGGGCACGTTCTTCGGCGGCAGCGTGGGCAAATTCGTATTGAAGACCGCCGTGCGGGCCGATGAGGTCTTCCTGCGCTACGAACCCGAACTCGTGCGCGGGATCGCCGAGACCGAGTTGCGCGCCCACTGCGATCGCCGCGGCGACGATCCCGATTCGGTGCTGTCGCTGATCCAGGTGCTGGTGCACCGCGATCTCGTGCGAGTGCTGGATCCCAACGGATTCGACACCTTCGTCGGCCAATCGGAATGGTCGGCGCGGCATCCCGGGATCAGCGCCGAGATCGATGGCCGCCTGTCCGATCCGGAGACCGCCAAGGCCCGGCTGGCGAATGCGACCGCGGTGGTCGAGATCGACGAGGAGCATCGCGAGCCCGTCGCGGCGACATTGGCGCTGTGCGGCATCTCTCGCGATCGAATTCGCTTCTCCGACACCGCATCCCGGGATCGGATCACCGTGACCGCGGGCGCGGCGATCGGCATCGGTGAGCTCGACCTCACCGACTGGCCCGCGGTGATTCTCAGCGGCACCGGCGATCCGGGCGGCAATCGACTCGCCCTGCTGCGCGAGCGGCTGCGCTGCTGGCGGCCCGAACTGTCGGATGCCTCGCGCCCGGCCGCGCGCTCGCTCGCGCCCCGCCTGGCCGCCCTGGCCGCGGTCGAGGAACTCGCCGGACTCACCACCGGCACGGCGCAATTCGTGTGCGCGGAACCACTGACGGTCGACCGGGTGCGGTACCCGGCCACCGGCGACGGCACCGGCGACACCCTGTCGCTGGCCCAATACTGGCAGGGCGACTGGAGTTTCGGCGTGCGCCTGGTCGACGGCGACCGGCTGCCGCAGCTACCGGTGCGCACCGCGGCGGCCCGGTCGGTACGCGCGGCGGCGGCCGCGGTCCCGGATCAGGTCTGCTGGGCCGCCGAACACGATGCGGCGCGGGTGGAGGCGGTGCTCGCGGCGGCCCGGGTGGACCTGTCGGTCGGTACGCGGCCCGGCGAGATCGCCTGTGCGGGAACGTCTCCCGAACTCGCGGTGGCCGACGGATACCTACGGGCGGCCCCGCTGACGCACTGGCGGCCGCATCAATACTCCGAGGTCGAGGCGATCCTCGCCCGTCGGATGTGGGTCGATCTCGAACAGCGTCTGGTCGATCGGGTAGAGGTCGCGATCGCGCCGGTGGGCGACACGGGCTGGCAGGCGTCCCGAACCCGTTCGCGCGGTGGGGAATTCACGGCCTTCGGCCGATCGGTCGAGGAAGCGGTGTTCTGCGCGGTCGCCTCGGCCTTCGTCGCGGCGCTGCTGGCCGACGAACCGGTGGGCTATATCGCGACCCCGGCGGTCAACACCATGGCGCTCAATGCCCTCGACGCCGCGGAACTCGACCGGCTCACGATGACATTGCACACGACGTTTCCCGAACTCGCGCGGCGCACACCACGATTCGCGGAGCCGGACCCGTTCCACGGACACACCCCGATCCATGCCGCGGTACTGCCGATCGGAGCGCACGATGTCTGACCCGACCGGTTACCGCGCCATTCACGGCGCCGATTTCCTGCGGCTGCACGATCATTGCCGCCGCACGGCCGCCGCCGGTACGCCCGCGCTACCGGTGTACGCGCTCGGCGATCGCGTCGCGGTCGGCCCCGGCTACCGCGGCGGGGACCGGGCCTGCCTGGGCTGTCTGGAATATCGCCTACGGCTCGCGACCGACGCGGCGAATCTGACTCACCCGTGGGTACGCCTGTGGTCGGGCACTCCCGCATTGTCGGTCCGGCTGACCGTCGAGGCCGTACTCGCCGATCTGCAGGGGACCGACACCCTGGACTCGAGCGACGCGACCCAGCCGTGCTACCTCATCGATCGGCGTGGCGCGCGACTGCACCGCCTGCACCGATCCGTGGGCTGCTACGCCTGCCGCCACCGCGCTCAGCACGAGCCCGCGGCCGAGGCATCGCTCGGACCGAGCTTGCGTGGCGCCCGCTTCCAGGACCGCGCACCGCGTGACGAATTCGTCCACGCCCTGCACGACGACCTGGTCGGCCCGATCACCGGCCTCGTTCGGGTGCACACCGCCTACGGCGCGATGACCGGAGCCATGCTGCCGCAGTCGCCGAATATGGGCTTCGGCCGGGCGATCCGCTTCGATCAGGCCGCCTTCGTCGCGGTGATGGAAGCCTATGAGCGGCTGTGCGGTCACCCGTTCACCGCCGACCGTCTCCTCTCCCGCCACGAACTGCCCGATACCGCGATCCTGCTCGGCGAACTCGACCTCGGCGGCTACCACGACGACCAACTGGCCGCGCGCACCAGCCGCATCCGCACGCCGCGCGCTCCGGCGCGGCTGTGGGTCGCGGGACGCACGGCCGTCTCGGGCCAGATCGTCCACGTCCCGGCCGATATCGCCTTCTACAACTACGAACCGGCCTTCGGCGTGGACTACCATCGCGCGCGCCGCAGCCGGGAACGCGGCCGCGACAAGGACTTCCAGGAATCCTCGAGCGGTTCGGCGCTGGGCGCGAGCTTTGCCGAGGCGGGCCTGCACGCCCTGCTCGAGGTGCTGGAGCGGGATGCGTTCCTGCGCTTCTGGTATCGGCGCGACGTGCTGCCGAGGCTGGCGCTCACCGCACTGCCGCCCACACCGGCCGAACTGGTCGAGGAGATCGCCGCCGCCGGCTTCGAGCCGATCGCGGTGGTCATGCCCGGCCCGGGTGGCGTCGCGGTGCTGGGGGCCTTCGCCTTCCAGCGCGACGGGCGCTTCCCGTATGTGTTCTGCGCGGCCGGATCCGGACTCACCTGGGAGGCCGCGCTCACGGCCGGGCTGTGGGAACTGGTCAATATCATCCGCACTCCGCGCGATCGCACCCACGCGCAGATCGCCGCCGCGCTCAGGACCCGGTGGGACGTGCGGACCATCGACGATCACATCGATTACCACCTGCTCCCCCACAACGGGTTCCGGGTGCGTGCGAAATGCCGCGGCCCGCGGCTGACCCTGTCGCAACTGACGCGTTTCGCTCCGAATCCGGAACTTCCGCAGTCGCTTTCGGCGCTGGAGCTGATCGCGGCCATTACCGAGCGGCTGCACCGCGCCGGTCTCGGCGAACCGGTGTTCATCGATCAGGGCAATGTCGAGCTCACCGATCTCGGCCTGCACGCCGTCAAATGCGTCGTCCCCGGCGCGCTGCCGATGACCTTCGGTACCGCGCATCTGCGAGTGAGAGGACTCGAAACCTTGCGCACCATCGGCCGGGCGGATCTGCTCCGCGACACGCGCCAGCTCGAACCCCATCCGTTCCCGTGACCGCCGACGGCCTCTCGGCGATCGATGTCGCGCGCCGATTCGGCATCGCGAAGAATGTCGCCGCCGCGGTCCTGACACCGGGCGCGGAGATCGACTCCTCGGGCGCCACACCCGGGCCCGTGGTGCGCTCGGCCGCCGCCGGGGCGGCCGAGCGCGTCCTGGCCGCCACACCGTACGGGGAGGCCGCCGTCGCACCGCGCGTGGCCCCGGACGCGGTGCTGGCCAATGCCTTCCGGGTACGCCGCTACGAGCGCTCCGGCGAGTACGCCTTTCACGCGGCGCTACCCTCGGTGCGGGCGAAATACCCGGTGGCGCTGCGCGATCGAGACGGGCTGGTCTACGACCCGTGGGCGGACACCTGGAACGGCGAACCCCGCACAACCACGGCCGATTTCACGCTGGAGGGGTGGGCCGAACGGCTGCCCGATTTCTACGGCCCGCTGCGCACGGTGCTGATCCGCCTGGAAATCGGTTTCGCCCTGCGGCACTGCGCGGAGATGCTGGCGATCTTCCGCCAGCGCATCGCCGACATCGATCCCGGGCTCACCGAATCACCTCCCGCCGTGCGCTTCTCGGTGGCCCAAGAGGACGGTGCGGTGCCCCTCGAGCGGCGCGGCACGCCCGCGGGCGCGGGATCCTGGAGCGGCGTACTCGGGCGGCGCAGCGCGGGGCGCATGCCGCGCGGGCTGCCGGGCATGTATCTCACCGCCTCCCCCGGCTGCACCGGCGACGAACTGCGCTATATCGCCGACTGGCTGCTACCCGCGCCGAATGCCCTGGGCGACAACGATTCGACGCTCACAGTCGTCTATCGAACGAGTACCGATCGCTGGCGCGTCATCCGGCGCGGTCCCGGCGCGGGCGCGGTCACCGGCGAATTCCCCTCCGCGTCACTGGATCGTATCCTCGCCGGGCACGGCGGCCCGAACACCGCGCGCAACGGCAACTATCTGCACCGCGCCGAACTACTGGTCTTCGTGACCGCGGATCTGCTGCGCATCCACCGGCTCGGCGGCGAGGACGCCGTCTACCGGTCCTACGTCGCGGCCGGATGGCTGATCCAGGGACTCACCTATCCCGCCGCCGCGGCCGCTCGAATTCTGCGTCCCACCCGCAGTTTCGACGATGTCTCGGTCACCTCCGCCCTGGACCTGCCGCGCGAACACCATGTCCTGCTCGCCTGCGTCGTGGGCCGCTCACCGCAGCAGGGAATCGAGGTGCCGCTGTGAGCACGCCCGCTTCGGTCCACATCCACCTACCGGCCTTCGACCCCACACTCGAGGACACGGTGATCACCGAATTCGCCACGCGGTACCCGCACGACGACTGGTTCTTCCTGCGCTACTGGCTGCACGGACCGCATCTGCGCGTGCGCGCCCTGCACCCCGCACATCTGACGGATCTGCGCGACGCGGCCGAAAAGGCTTTCGCCACACACGTTTGCGCCACATCGGGAATGGACCAGGCGCGCTACGAGGCGACCGTGGGCGCGCTGGCACGGGCCGGTGAGGGCGGCCGGTCCATAGATCCGGGCGCGGTGCGCCCGCCCGGAGTCGTATCCGCGCAATTCGTTCCGGAGTACGACCGCTACGGCGGGCGCGAGCGCTATCCCGCGATCCTCGAGACCTTCGTGCGCTCCACCCGGATCGCGCTGCCCACGCTCTACAACGCTACCGCCAACACCCGCATGAACGCCGCGCTGCATTTCCTGCTGCGCGTATTGGCCGAGCGCACGGCCGAATTCGGGCCCGCGGCCGCGCATGCCCTGGCCACCGCCGGGCGACAGTTCTGGCAGCGCCGGGAGGCGGCCACACCGCCCCCGATTCCGGAGGTCCTCGTCGCCTCGGCCGGGCGGACCTATCGAGCGCTGTTGCGCGACGGCGCGACCGATCCGCAGTTCCCGCCCGAATCCGAACCAGCCGTAGCGATCTCGATCATCCACATGCACAACAACCGCCTCGGCTGCGGCGGCCGCCCCGAAACGATCCTGTTCCGCCTCGCCGAGGCCGTGACCGAAACAGAGGACCCCTGATGGATTTCGGCGTTTCCTTCCTCCCCGACGTCGGCCCCGCTCAGCTCGATCCGCGGGTCTACTACGACAATGTGCTCGAAATCAGCCGAGCCGCGGACGATCTCGGCCTGCGCTATGTCAAGATGACCGAGCATTTCCTGCATCCCTATGGCGGCTACTGCCCGAGCCCGTTCATGTTCCTGTCCGCGGTCGCCGCGCAGACCCGCCGCATCCGGCTCATGACCGGCTGCACCCTGCCCAACTTCCACCACCCGATCAAACTCGCCTCGTACGCGGCCATGGTCGACGCACTGAGCCACGGTCGCCTCGACGTCGGCTTCGCCCGCGCCTATCTGCCCTACGAATTCGACGCCTTCGGAATCTCCATGGACGGCAGCCGGACCCGCTTCGCCGACACCGTGCGCGCGGTGGTGGGTCTGTGGGAAGCCGAACGCTTCTCGATGTCGAGCGAATTCTTCGATATCGCCGACGCGACGATCCTGCCGCGACCGGTGCAGCCGCACGGCATCCCGACCCTGATCGCCGCGGTGCGCACGCCCGAGAGCTTCGCGACCATCGGCGCGGACGGTCACGGTCTGCTGGTCACCCCGGGCGGACTGGTCGCCCCGGTGGAGCTGATCCGCCGCTACCGCGAATCCTTCGTGGCCCGCCGCCCGGCCGTGCCGAAACCGCGCGTGGTGATCAGCCTGCCGCTGCTGATCGACGCCGATTCCGATCGCGCCGCCGACCTCGCCGACGCCTGTCTGGGCGAATACGTGCGGGTGTGGTCCGACGCGGTCACCGCCTGGGACGATCGCTCCTCCCGCGACTACCAGAGCTATTCGGGGATGGCCCAGTTCCTGCGCGCGATGACCGGCACCGAACTGCGCCTGACCGGCTCGGCGATCGTCGGAAATCCCGGCGAGGTGGTGGACGCGATCGTCGCGCTCGACGAGAAATTCGACGGCCTCGACACCGTGCTGTGGCAGCTCGACTACGGGAACCTGCCGCGCGAGGCCGCACTCACCAGCCTGCGACACCTCGTCGACGACGTCGTCCCCAAACTGCCCGCGCGCCTGCGCTGAACGATAGGACCGCCCTTGCATCCGCTACTGGAAATCGAAGGCCTGACCGTCACCCTCGGCGACCGCGACATCGTCTCGGGGGTGAGCCTGAGCGTCCAACCGGGCGAATCGGTGGCGCTGCTGGGCGCCAACGGCGCCGGTAAGACCACCCTGCTCGACGCCGCACTCGGCATCGGGCCCAGCAGCACCGGCTGGGTGTCGATGTCGGGACTGCCCCCGGCGCAGGCGGTCGCCGCCGGGCGGGTGACGGCGTGCCTGCAGGACGGTGGCCTGCTGCACGATCTCACCGTCGCCGCCATGATCGACTATTTCGCCACCCTCGCCGGGACCTCGTTCGGCGGGGTCGACCGGTTCATGGACCGATTCGGCCTCACCGCGGTGGCCAAATCCAAGATCGCGGTGCTGTCCGGCGGTGAGCGGCGACGGCTGCAGGTGGCGCTGGCCCTGAGCACCGCCGCGCCGCTGGTGATTCTCGACGAGCCGACCGCGGCCATGGATGTCGAAGCGCGCGCGGCCATTTGGGACTACATCCTGGAATATCTCGACGGTGAGCGGGCGCTGCTGTTCTCCACGCATCTGATCGAGGAGGCCGAGCGCTACGCCGATCGGGTGATCTTCCTGCGCCAGGGCTCGATCGTGCACGACACCACGGTCTCGGCCCTGCGCGCCGACCACGCGGAATTGTCGGTGATCACCGCGCGCCTGCGGCAGCCCTGCTCGACCGCCGAACTGCGCTCGCTGGCCGGGACACCGCAGGTGAGCGTGCGCGGGCGGCTGGTGGAGGTCATGACCCGCGAGCCGGATGCGGTGCAGCGAATCCTGGTCGCGCACTCCGGCTTCGACGACATCCGGGTCGAGCGCGCCTCGCTGGAGAAGATCCTGTTCGGCACCCCCGGAGGAGAGAACTGACCATGTCGACCCACCTGCTGCCCCGATGGATCGGCCTGGACCTGCGCCGCATCGCCCACAACGGCCGCTTCGCGGCCTTCTCCCTGATCCTGCCCGCCCTGTTCTTCGTGATCTTCGGCATTCGCGACGATCTGAAGACCTACCACTACCCCGGCGGCAATGCCACGGCCTACGTGATGGTCTCGATGGCGGCCTACGCCTCGGCCATGGCCTCGACCTCGGCCGCGGCGCAGATCTCGGCCGAACGCTGGCAGGGCTGGGTGCGCCAATTACGCGCGCTGCCACCGTCGTTGCACAGCTATGTGGTGGTGCGCGTCGCGGTCGCTGCGGTCCAGGCGGCGATCTCGGAGATTCCGGTGTTCGCGCTCGGGGCGCTGCTCGGCGCGCAGATGAATACCGCGGGCTGGATTCTGTGCCCGATCGTGTGCTGGCTCGGATCGATGATGTTCGCCGCCTTCGGCGTCGTCATCGGATTCACCATGCGTTCCCAGAACGCCATGCAGATCGTCGGGCCCGGACTGACGCTGCTGGCGGCCCTCGGCGGGTTGTTCGTGCCGATCAATTCCGGTCCACTGCAGATCGTTTCGGCCGTCTCACCGCTGTACGGCGTCGGCTTCCTGGCCCGCCAGCCGATCGTGCAGTCCACCGCCGTCGCGGGCGCGGTCGTCAACATCACGGTCTGGTTGATCGCGGCCGTACTCGCCAGCGGCTGGGCGGTGAGCAGACTGGTCGGGCGAACCGTGCGATAGTCGCCTACCCGCCGGGGCATCGCGGTGTGACCAGACCGGATTCGTAGGCGGCCACGACGGCCTGGGCGCGGCTGTTGAGTTCGAGTTTGGTCATCACCCGGTTGACATGGGTCTTGACCGTGCCCTCGCTGATACTCAGCCGCCGGGCGATGTCGTTGTTACCCGCCCCGGTGCCGACCAGCCGCAATATCTCGCGCTCGCGCGTGGTCAGCGCCTC
Source organism: Nocardia pseudobrasiliensis NBRC 108224 (assembly GCF_001613105.1). Classification (GTDB taxonomy): domain Bacteria; phylum Actinomycetota; class Actinomycetes; order Mycobacteriales; family Mycobacteriaceae; genus Nocardia; species Nocardia pseudobrasiliensis. Next base: position 107,878 of record NZ_BDBS01000027.1, read on the forward strand.
CAGTTCGGGGCACAGCGCGGGTTCGGCCGATTCGCCCTGCCGCAGATAGTTCTCGATCAGCCGCCGGGTGACCGTCGGCGCGAACAGCATGTCCCCCTCGGCGATCGACCGGATCGCGCCCAGCAGCCGTTCTGGTTCGGAATCCTTGAGGATGAACCCCGACGCGCCCGCGCGCAGCGCCTGGAAGACGTACTCGTCGAGGTCGAAGGTGGTCAACACGAGAATCCGCGGCCGCGGATCGCATTCGGCGAGGATGCGACGGGTGGCGGCGATGCCGTTGACGCCCGGCATGCGGATATCCATCACCACCACATCGGGTTTCGTCTGCGCGGCCAGCGCCACGGCCCGCTCACCGTCACCGGCCTCGCCCGCGACCGACAGATCCGGATCGGCGTTGAGCAGGGTGACCAGGCCCGCGCGGATCAGCGGTAGATCATCGACGACAAGTACGCTGATCATCCGCCGGGTAAACCTCCGAAGCACACCGACCAGGGCACCGCCAACTCTACCGTGTATCCCCCTTCGGCCCGCGGCCGCGCGATGAGCGTTCCGCCGTAAACCCGCGCGCGCTCGCGCATTCCGAGCAAACCGTGTCCGCCCGCGGCGGGATCCCGCGCGACGATCGAGCCCCGGTCGTTGGTGACGGTCGCGGTCAGCTTCCGCGAATCGCGATGCACCGCGACGGTGACCCGGCACGGGCCCGCGTGCTTGATGACATTGGTCAGCGCCTCCTGGATGACGCGATACACCGTGAGCTGCAGGCCCGTCGGCAGATCGTCGACCGATCCGGTGATTGTCAGGGTGGCGTCCACGCCTACCCCGCGAACCCGCTCGATCAGCGCCTCCAGCCGACCGAACCCGGGGGCCGGTTCGGCGTCGGGCGGGGAATCACTGGTGCGCAACAGCTTCAGCACCCGACGCAACTCCTCCAGGGTTTCCCGGCTGGTGTCGCCGATGGTGTGCACGGCGGCCCGGGCCGCGGGCGGGTCGCTGTCGAAGACGTACTTCGCCACCCCGGCCTGCATGGAGATCACCGAGATGTGATGGGCGACAACATCGTGCAGCTCCCGGGCGATCTCGATCCGTTCCTGGGAGACGGCGTGTTCGATGCGGAACCGCTGCTCGCGCCGCAATTGCTCGGTGGCCTCGGCCAATTGCCGATTGCGCAACGCCAGCCGCCGCGACACGCTCGCCAATACCCACACCACCGGCGGCATTCCGAGTCCCTGGGCGATCGCCACCGCCGCCGGTATGTCCGGTAGCCAGGCGCTGTAGAACAGCACCGCCCCGAACAGCACCGCACCCACCGCCGTCTGCCGGACCGAGCGCGTCGCCGCCAGGGTGTAGAAGGCCACCAGCGGCCCGTACACATTGAAACTCGGGTAGTAATCCAGCGTCAGGTACGCCAGGTACCCGGCCGCCGACGTGACGAGCGTGAGCATCGGCGCGATCCGACGCGCCGCCAGCGGCAGGCAGACCCACCCGGTCAGCAGGAACGCCCACGGATCGAACCGCAGAAATCCCGCCGGTTCATATGCGCTGCCCACCCAGCAGGTGGCACCGAACAGGATCAGGGCCACGGCCGCATCCATGATTCGCGGATTGCGCCAACTCAGCACGGGCCCATCGTATGAGACCCGGCGACAACACAATTGCATTCGGGTGACCACTACAGCCCAGGTTTACCCGAGATCCTTTCCTGGATGGATGTGCCCGGACGCCGATCTGTAATAACGTGTTCGGCGGGTGGGGATTCACCGGGGAGGGTGAAAAACGATGGCTGGGCAAGCGAAGCCGGCGCCGAGGGCGGAGGGGACTCCCGGACTGCCGGGTACCGAACCCTATATCTGTCTGATGGTCGTCGAATCCGACGATCGAAAGCCCGGCGGGTCGATCCGTTGCGGTTTCGTCGTCACGGCGCGGGCCGCGCCGAAGCTGACCGACGCGATCATCGCCGAACTACCGGCGGTCGGAACCAGAAGACCGAGTTCCGGGTGGATCCATATCGCGCAGACCCGTTCCAGATTCGGGCCGGACGGCATCACCCGGTTCCGGCTCGGCTGGCAGGATGTCGCCGGGAACGGTCGCTACCTCATCACACCCGGGCTGCCGCCGATCGCGGTCGCGACCGATACGAAACTGCTGCGGGCGCTGATCGATACCGGAATTGCCCAGGTGGCGCGAGCCATTCGCGAAGAATACGAATGAGCCATAGGCGCAACCGATTACGGCAATTGCCAGGGCAGTTCGGCGAGCGCGGCCAATTCCGCGGCGTCGTACTGTCCGTGGACCCCGGGCAGGGCGGCGAGGTATTCGATGACCCGCTCTTGGTCCCACTCGTGCGCCTCGCGCAGCCCCGCGGCGAGCATGGCGAGATATCCCGGCGCGGGACGACGCAATCGTACCGTCGCGGGATCCCAAGGCGCGGTGAAGGTTACGATCGGACACCCCTCCAGATCTCCGACGTGCAGCAGCGTTTCGTAGCGTCCGGATCCCAACCGCAGGCATCCGGCGGCCAGCAATTGATCCAGATCCGGTTCGTACCATTGCCCCGGCACCCGGTACATCTCCTGGGTGAGCAGATCCGCGAACTGCGTGCGGCCGAGCAGATATCCGCGCGCCGCGGCCCCGACCGGCCAATCGGGCTCGGGGCTGTCGGCATAGAACGCGACGCCACCACCCCACACCGGGCTCTGCCAGGCGAAGTAGATCGTCCCGGGCAGGCGCAGCGGCACGGTCCGCCGCGGCGGTGTGCCGTCGCGGAATCCGGGATAGGTGTGCGCGGTCCAGGGCGGCGTACCGCCCGCGATGTAGTACGCCAGCCTGCGCGCGTGGAGATTGGAACCGTATGCGGCGTACCAGATGTGTCCGTCGTCGATGGATTCGATGATAGTCACGCCGGTCGCGGCCGATGAGTTCGCGCGGCCCGACCGGTCTGCACTGACGAACCCGGCGATCGAGCGGAGGAGAAACCGTGCGGGACGATGTGTGGTCGATGGTGCACGCGGAGCGCTGGGCGCTGATCGAGGATCTGTCGCGGCTCGACGACAAGCAGTGGGAGACGCCGTCGCTGTGCCCCGGCTGGAGTGTGCGCGAGGTGGCCGCGCATCTGGTGAACGCGGCCCGCACAACACGGCTGAGCTTCGTAATCGGGCTCGCCCGCGCGGGATTCGACTTCCACCGCCAGAACGCGCGCGGGGTGGCCCGTGAGCTCGGCGCGTCGCCGCAGGAGACATTGCGGCGGCTGCGCGGGGTCGCGGATCGGCGGAGCACTCCCCCCGCACCCCTCGACACCCGTCTGGTCGAGGAGGTCGTACACGGCGAGGACATCCGTCGCCCCCTGGGACTCACCCGCGCCTACCCGCAGGACGCCGTCCTCCGCGCGCTTCGCCTACAGGCGCGCACCTCGGCATCCTTCGGCGGCGCCAGGGAACTGCTGCGCGGCGTCCGGGTGGTGGCGACCGACGCCGATCTGTCGATCGGAGACGGTCCACAGGTGCGCGGGGCCGTCCTGCCGTTGCTGCTGGCGGTCAGTGGTCGGCCGGTGGGACAGGACGAACTCGACGGGCCCGGCGTGGCCGCGTTGCTCAGAACACGAAACGATTGAGCACGTCGTAGTCACGCAGCGGGGTCGCGCAGACCAACCGATACATCAGCCGTTGCGCGGTGGCGGGAATCTTCTCGTACCCCGCCAGCGCCGATCGACGGTCCAGCAGGCGCAGTCGCGGATTCCATCGTTCCAGGTCGTGGCCGTCCCGAATGCCCCAGGTGACAATGCCTTTGGTGAACAGTTTCGACAGCCGCGGACCCATGGGCGACAACGTGTCGAACAGCATCTCTCCCTGCGGAAACCGATCGGTCAGCCGCCGGAGCAGCGCGCGCACCTCGGATTCGCGCAGGTACATGAGCAGTCCCTCGGCGACGATCAGCGCGGGACGGTCGGTCGGCGTCTGTTCCAGCCAGCCCGCATCGGTCACCGACGAACCGATCATGCGATAGCCGTCACCGTCGCTGTAGAGCTTGCGCCGCAAGGCCACGACGCCGGGCTGATCGACATCGAACCAGCGCACCTCGCGCGGCGGCCGCAGCCGGAACGCCCGCGTGTCCATACCGCAACCCAGATGCAGTACAACGGCATCGGGGTGACGGCCGAGAAACTCCGCGCACCAGGCATCCAGCTGCGCGGCCCGCAGGGCGACCACCCATTGATTCGTCCCGGGCCGCATGGCGCGATGCATCCGGGCCCAGTCGTAGTCGATCCGGTCCACCGCCGCCGCGTCGTCGCCGAGAACAGGTCGCGAGAACCCTTGCGGCCCAGCAATCTTCACGCGCATCTACCATGAGTCCATGACGGGTACGCCAGAACGATTCGGTTGCGCAGCCTGCTACGGGGACGACGAGCACGCGACGTGGCAGCACTTCCGGAACAATTGCCCACGCGACCGCAACCTCGTCGAGGACTCGCATTTCATCGTCGGCCTGCTGCACTGTGGGCAGTGCGATCAGCGATTCGTCTCGGTCTTCACCGAATTCATCGACTGGACCGCGGGCGAGGACCCGCAGTACACCACGATCATGCCCCTCACCGAATCCGAGGCCACCGCCCTGCTCGACGGCAGTCTGCAGGTTCACGCCATCGGCGACCTCGGCGCGAATCGCCAACATCTGCACCATGATTGGCCCTCGGGCACACCTCCGCAGCTGTCCTGGGGCCGTGGGAGGTTCCCGATCGTCGAGGGCCGCTGAGCGCTCTCAGCGCAGATCGCAGTCGCCGCCCAGGACACGGTACGCGAGGGTGGTGAGATGTTCGCCGGTGACGAACGAGCGGGCCCGCATCAGCGACAGCGCCACGGCGGGAGAGCAGCCGTGATCCGCCGCGACCATTCCCATCGCGCGGTGCAAGACCAGTAACCCGTCGTCATCGTCGGAGGCGGGGGCGCGAATGCCGAGTTCGGCCACATCACCATCGTCGAGACCGTTGAGTATGGTTTCGATCAGCGCATCGGCCAGGCATTCGGCGGCCCGGGGCATATCGAGATCCAACTGCGGCCGGGCAGCGAAGGCGCACAACGCACCGCTCTGCGCGCCCGCCCCGAGAAAGGGGACCGCCACCACCACGGCAATGCCCAATTCGGCTGCGGCCGGGCCGAATATCGGCCAGCGATCGATCATCTCCGCACCCACGGCCGTCACCGGTCGCCGATCGGCCACCGCGGACCGGGCCGGACCGTCGCCGAGGGTCAATTCCACATTCTGAGCCGTCCACGACAGTCGATCCGACGCCGCGACCATGACCTCACTGTCCTGCCGGTCGAACAGCGTCAGCCCCGCGCTGTCCATCGATAATTCGGACGCGACCGCGGCCATCAACACCGGCAGGACATTCTCCTCGGGACGCTCCGACCAGCGTTGCAGCTGCATCGCGTGGTGGCGATACAGCCGAGCGCACGCCCGATGCCGATTCTCGATTTGCCTGTGCAGATGGCCCAGGCGCAATCGCAACGACCGCAGGCTCTCGGGAGGAAGTCGGGCCTCGTTCTCGAACCGCGCGGCCACTCCGGCGGCGCGAGCCGCCCGCCGGAGCTCGTCGCTGAAGCGGGCCCACGCCCGACCCACCGAACTCTCCGAATCGGATGACATCAGCGATAGCCTGATGCGCTCATGATGGAAAGTCTGTCCCGAACAACACCCCCAACGCAACGCACACTCCGCAGCGAATCGATTTTCACAGCTCGATTCGTTCGATTTTCGGTCCCCCGGTTTCGGACGTTATCGACGCGGGTAATCAACTGCCTCGCTCGCTACCCGAAAGCCTTACGACTCGGGTTATTTCGATGACATAAGACGGGTCGGCCCGGACAGCGTCCGGGCCGACCACGGTGATCTCGGTCAGTTACGCCCGGTGACTTCCTGGGCGATGGCCGCGAGGCGGGTCTGAGTGGCCGAGACCACGCCCTGACGGTTCTTGTTGGCCTCCTCGTAGGCGAGGATCGCGCGCAGGTCGGACGGGTCGGACAATTCCTTGATCGCCGCGACGGCCTGGTTGACGGTCAGCTCGTCGTAGCGCGGGACGGGCAGCTCATCGGGTTCCAGGACGCCGGTGGCGGTCCGGACCGAATGCAGCGCATCGGCGGTGGCATCGGCGCCCTCGCGACGGGCGACCCGTTCGGCGGCCTCCAGCGCGGCGTCGCGGGAGGCGGTGACGGTCTTGACCGCGACACCACCCGCGTGTGCGCCGCGCGCGAGCAGCTCGCTGAGCGCGGGCGGGGTGGTCCGGAAGGCGTCCAGGGCCCGGTCGATGCCGCGAGCGGACAGGGTCACCGGGATATTGACCAGCTTGACCGCGGTCCCGGCGGCCGCCTGAACCGGGGTGCGGCGCAAGGCCGCCGGTCCGCCGAGGGCATCCTCGGCCAGAACCGTGGTCAACCACTCCACGGTCGCGGTGTGCGCGGTGATCAGCCGCTCCGCCAGGGCCGTGACCTCCGGCTGCTGTGCCGTGGTCGCGAGGGCCTTCAGGTAGCGGGCGCGGTCGAGGAGCTGGTGTTCGAGCATGAGGTCGCCCAGCAGGGCCTCGTCGAAGGGCTGGGCCTGTTCGACCAGCGCCTTGACCGCCGCGACCGCGCGGCCCAGCAGGGGGCCGACCAGCTGCGGGACGCCGCCCAGGCCGCGGATGGCCGCCTCGATCGCCTCGGCGCGGGCGCGGGCATTGTCGGCGTTCTCGGACAGTTCGCGACGTACCGCCTCGGTGCGGGCCTGCGCGATTCGCGTTGTGGCGATCTGGATTTCGGTGTTGGTGAGATCGCGGACAGCGCGCAGCTGAGCCAGCAGAGTTGTGGTGTCGTGTGTGCTCATGGGATCTCGTCCTTCAACGTTGACGCATAGAGGGGGGCGCAACGGTGCACCGCTATCGGGACTACCCAGCCTCGAGGGCGGGTAACAGATAAGAAGGGGCGGGTAACGGATGGGAGCGAATCAGAGCGACACGGGAACCCCGTCGGCGAGCCACTGGCGGATCTGCCGCGCGGCGCGGTCGGCGACCGGGTGGCCGGGCGCTCGGGTGACCAGATCGCTGAGGGCGAACATATCCAACACCCGACCCAAGTAGCCGAATTCGGCTGGGGCGCCGAGATCTTCGGGAAGGTAATCGGCGAATGCCGCGGCGAAGCCGCGCAGGAACGGCTGCGGATAATCACCACCGAAGCGGACCATATTGGCGGCATCGGCATACGGACAACCCGAATAGCTGAACTCCCAATCCAGTACCGCATCGACACGCCAACCCGCCGAAATACGGCTGACGAGTAAGTTTTTCGGATTCATATCCGAATGCACCAGGCGGGCTTGATCATCCACCGCCGCCAGCGCCGGCGCGTGGGCGGCGCACAGTTCTGCCCATTCGGCGCGCTCCGACAGTTCCAGGCGCTCATCGGGAGTCGCGGTCATGCACCGCTCGGCGAACACGGGCAACTGCTGCGACCACGGCGGCTCGGCCGAGAGGGTCAGCTCGGAATCGCCGAAGAATCCCGGCCGATCGAATCGCACCGCGCTGATACCCGCCGCCACCCGGCCGACCTCCTCGCCCAGGACGTGAAAATCCCGGTGGCTCAGGGTTTTATCCGTCAGCACCCGGTCGAGCGGCGTCCCCGCCACATAGTCGAGCAGCATCATCGAATGCGGTTCGTCGGCCGACGACGCCGTCACGGCGATCACCCCCGGCACCGGAACATGCCGCCCTGCCGCCGACATGACCGCCGCCTCGATCCCGTGCTCACCCATCCCCATCCGAACCACCACCGAGCGCTCGGACAGGACGAACAACCAAGTCTCGTGCGAGTATCCACCCGCCAGCACCCGGCGCTCGAGCACCCGGTCGCCGAGAATCTCACCGATCCACTGCTTCTCCTCCCACCGCATACGCTCAGTGTTCCTCATCGGCCCCGGCCGCGGAAAGATAGCTACGCTGTCGCCATGCCCGCTTCCCCGCGACTGGTGCAGCTGGTGGTCTTCGACGGCTTCCAGTTGCTGGATCTGTCCGGGCCCGCGGATGTCTTCAACGCCGCGGCGGTACTGAGCGGCAAACCGCTCTACGACCTGGAGATCGTGGCCGCGCGACCCGGACCGATCCGAGCGTTCAGCGGCCTTGAGGTCACGGCGACCCGCACGCTCGGCGATACCGCGGCGACCGCGGACACCCTGATCGTGACGGGCGGGTTGACATTCGATCCGGCGCGGTCCGATACCGCCCTGGTCGAGGGCATCCGCGACAGCGCGCGCCGGACCCGGCGCATCGGATCGGTGTGCACGGGAGCGTTTCTCCTGGCCGAGGCCGGCCTGTTGGCCGGGCGTCGAGCGACCACGCACTGGGCGGGTGGAGCGGTGCTCGGTGAGCTGTATCCCGATATCCGCGTCGAGCCGGATCGGATCTACGTCCGCGACGGGGAGATCTGGACCTCGGCGGGAGTCACCGCCGGTATCGACCTCGCCATCGCCATGGTGGCCGACGATCACGGCACCGATCTGGCCCGGGAGATATCGCGCTGGCTCGTGGTCTATCTACACCGTCCCGGAGGACAGAGTCAGTTCAGCGCCCCGGTCGCGGCCGGACCGCCACGCCGGACACCGATGCGCGCGCTGCAGATATGGATCGAGGAGAATCTCGCATGCGATCTCACCGTCGAGGCCCTCGCACGGCAGTCGGGTATGAGCACACGCAACTTCTCCCGGGTATTCGCCGCCGAATTCGGTTCCACCCCAGCCCGTTACGTCGAGCGGGCGCGCGTCGCGGCCGCGCGACGTCTGCTCGAGACCAGCGATTACACCCTGGATCGAGTGGCGGCCGAGGTCGGGCTGGGCAGGCCGGAAACGCTCTATCGGACATTCCAGCGTCAGCTCGGCGTGGCTCCGGGTGAGTATCGGCAGCGGTTCGCCCGTCGCTGGCCGGATCTGCAATAAATGTGTCGTGGCGGCCGCCCGGTCCGCTCTCGCATGCTCGATGCATGCAGATTGCGTTCGTGACCTACCCCGGAATGACCGCGCTCGATGCCATCGGCCCCTACGAGGTCCTGCGCGCACTTCCGGATGCCGAGGTGCGTTTCGTCTGGCACGAGATCGGCCCGATCACAACCGATTCCGGCGTGCTGATGCTGGGCGCCACCCACTCGTTCGCGGAAACGCCCGCACCCGACATCGTCCTGGTTCCGGGTTCGGGGGCCGCGACGGCGTCCACCGCGCGGGATGAAGGGCTCCTCGACTGGTTGCGGACGGTCCATGCGACGACATCGTGGACGCTGTCGGTGTGCAGCGGCGCGGTGATCCTCGCCGCGGCGGGACTACTGGAGGGCAAGAGCGCGACCACCCATTGGCGCGCACTGGATCTGTTGCGGCCGTTCGGGGTTCGACCTCAGGCGGACGCGCGCATCGTCCACGAGGGCAAGATCGTCACGGCCGCCGGTGTCTCGGCGGGGATCGACCTGGGACTTTTCATGGCGGGCGAGATCGCCGGGCGAGCGTACGCCGAGGCGATCCAGCTGTCCCTGGAGTACGACCCGCAACCGCCGTTCGACTCGGGGCATATCAGCAAAGCGTCGCTGAAGACCAAGGCCCAGGCGCACAAGATCATGATGCGGCACGGCATGTTCCGCCCGGCCGAGATCACGGCGGCCACGAGGTTGGCCTGGGATACGGCCTTGTCGCGGCTGTCCGCACGCGTTCGCGAATAACTCCCGCGGACGACCATCGCCGAACTGCGCGAGCGGTTCGATCTCGAGGGCGCGATACGTTCCTGCCGACGATGCACCAGCGGGGTCTAAACGCATTGCCCCCGTTCAGGGTCGAAGTGCGTGTCCGGCGGGCAATTGCGCTCGTAGGCGTTCGTCCGGGCGACGCACGACATGAACTTGGTGGTGTCGCCCGTCGGGTGGGGGTAGTTGCCGTCCTCTTTGTCCGAACAGTCGTACCAGTCGACCAAGCGATCTTCATCAGGCATGAGTGAATCCCTTCTCAGTGCTGGTATCGGGTTGCTCCATCAGAGCACGCGAACAGTGTTCGGTGTCGGGCTTTCCATGAAGCGCCCCTCCTCCCGGGCGCGTCGGCCGCAGGTCGAATGCCCTGCGGCACAACCGTTCCGACACGCCGGAAACAACTCACCTCCACGTGAGACACGGTCTAAGGCCGCAGTCGGTCGGTCAGGAACCCTCGGAAATGCGGGCAGGTCATGATGTCGTCGTGGGTGCATTCGCCCGAGAGCATGTCGAGTGCGGCCTGGGCTCGGGCGATTCGGGCCAGCAGCTCGTCCCGGTGGCGGGCGATGAGTTCATTGCGGGCCGGGGCGGAACGGGCGGCCAGGATGGTTCGGATGTCGGCGAGGCCGAAGCCCGCGTCCTTGGCGATCAGGATCGCGGCCACCCGGTGTACGTCGGCGTCGGTGTAGCGGCGGCGATCCCCCGCGCGAGCCGGGGTCAGCAGACCTTCGGACTCCCAATGTCGCAGCACATGGGTCGGCAAGCCGAACCGGGCCGCCACCTCACCGATTGACTTCATGTGCACATTAAGTCGCAGACTGATCGACATGTCTACACTGCTCAGCCTGCTCGACGCCTTCGACGAACTGCCTCAGGCCCGTGACGTGCGTGAACGGACCTATCAGGGATTGGGCGACGCGGTGGTCGATGTCGGTTGCGGGGGTGGGCGGGCCGTCGGCGAACTGCTCGCGCGCGGGGTGCGGGCCATCGGCATCGATATGGACGCCGACATGATCGCGGCCGCCGTCGAACGCTGCCCCACAGGCGAATTCCACGTCGGCGACGCCACCGCGCTGCCGCTGGACGACGGCTCGGTGACCGGCTACCGCGCCGATAAACTCCTGCACTCGCTCCCCGAACCCGAACTGGCCGTTCAGGAAGCCCGCCGAGTCCTGGCCCCGAACGGCCGCGCGGTCCTCACCGGCCAGGACTGGGACACCTTCCTCATCGACTCCGACGATCCGGCCCTGACCCGCAGCCTCATCCACGCCCGCGCGGAGCGCGTATCCCACCCACTGATCGCCAGACGATACCGAAACCTTCTGTTGGACACCGGCTTCACCGATATCGTCGTCGAAATACACACGATCGTGTGGACCGACGCCACGGCGCTGCACATGCTCGCCAATATCGGCGGCGAGGGCGCGTGGCTGGACGAGCAGACCGCCCGGGCGCGCGAGGACCGGCTGTTCGTGGCCCTGCCGATCTTCGTCGTCTCGGGCATACGCGCGGATTGATGGAACCCGGCCACTTTCCCATGATCGGATAGAGCCCTGCCGACGGGACGATCAGGCTCGGTCGAACCCGCCGCCGCGCAGGCTCGCGGTGAACTCGTCCCACTCGGCGGGGGTGAAGATCAAGGCCGGTCCGGCTGGGTTCTTGGAGTCGCCGGGGCTCATAGCACTACTTTACCCGGCACAAATGTCGTAGCCTTGAGCACTAAGCCAGACTCATGCTCCGTACTCTTTCGCGAGCCTCAAGATCCGGAGGCGTGATTCATTATGGTCCAGCGCTATACGATCGATTTCTTTAGCCGCGTATCGGTACCGGCTCAGCTCCGCTTCGCGTTCCAGATACAAATCACCCACGAACCCCTCGACGTACACCAACGGAGGCTCGATCAGCTTGGTGAACGAGAGCTCTGAGAACTCGAGGAAGACGAAGGGGCCTGTTGTGGAACCGAGGTGGTGTCGAGCGTCGAAGGGCACCAATCGAATCGAGACGTTCGGCAGCTCCATGCGAGTCAACAGATGCTCCATTTGTTCTGCCATTACTCCGCGGCCGCCAACCTCGTCTCGCAGCGCAGCCTCGGAGAGGAACACATTGATCGTGAACGCACCTTCCTCCAGTCGCGTCCACCTGTGCCGGGCGATTTCTATTCGCTTCTCAATCGTTTCGGGAGATATTTGAGGATCCTCGGTCCAGGCTAGAGCGCGCCGATACTCCGGCGTCTGAAGCAATCCCGGCAAGAGCGCATGCCGCCATATCATCAACTGACGGACTGACTCCTCGAGGTGGAGATAGTACTCGAAGTGATAGAGAACAGCATCGGCGTGAGCGCGCCACCACCCGCCGCCCTGCTTGCCGATCACCCGGGCCTCAGATGCCAGTGCCAGGATCGTCCGGCGCTCCTCATCACTGACCCGGTAGCCATCACACAGTGCGTTCATGAAGAGATCGTTCGCAGATCTGAGCGACAGTCCGTCTTCCAGACGTCCCATTGTCTGCGGCGATATCCCGATGATACGAGCCGCCTGTGCCTGGTTGATCCTCGCCCGCTCTCGCATCATGTTCAGCTGCCGTCCCAGTGTCCGACGCGCGAGAGTAGAGCCCACTGCTGCCATGTCGTGAACCTCGCTAAACATCGAGTAGTTTTTTGGAAGGCCCCACCATGGAAGTCTTCGCTTAGCAAGGGGTTTCGCCGAACGAGCGCTTCCGCAGCCCAGGATAACCGGAGTAAAACGGAAAGCAACAACAGAATCGGAGAATCGATTTACGAAAGGACTGATCGCGCAACTGTTTTCGTGGCGCGCCGCTGGGCGGCGACGTCGCGATAGCGCGCGGGGCCGAAGGTTCCGAAGTACTCGGTGAAGATATTGCGAGTGCGGCGGGTCGGCAGGCCCATATCCGTCAGGAGGGCATCGATGTGGCGGGTGAGGTGCTGGCCGATGTAATAGCCCTGTGGGCGGGCGGGGAATTCCGCGGCGAGCCAATCCTGCGCTTGCTGGATCTCGGCGGTCATCTCCGCGGTGGTCGGTAATACCAGCTCGCCCGCGAAGACCTGAGCGAGCCAATGCGCGGACATTTCGGCGGTGAGCGTGCACGCGGTCGAGCTGGCGAAACCGATACAAGCCAGGCGTGGTTCGGTGGGTGAGAGGATATGGCGGTACAGCGCGAAACGACCGCCGGGGGCCACCGCCTCGCGCAACTCCGGTGCGAGGAACCGGAGATCCTGCCGGAATCCCGTGGCGCAGACGACAATATCGGCGGTTACGCGCTTACCGCTCGCCAACACCACCTCATCGCCGTCCAATGCCGCCACCCTATCGCGCAACATATCCACGCGACCGGCACGCGCCAGCGAATAGAACTCCGAGACGAAGCCGAGATTGTCCCGGCCGCGATCGAATGGTTCATCGGGCACCATCGCGGCGGGCATGCGCAGGAGCGTCCGGAACAAGCGGCCGATGAACCGCCAGAACAGCCACGGCAGTACCGCTCCCGGCCCGTGCAGGAAACGCTCCACCCGGTTGAGCCGATAGTACGGAACGAACATCTCGGAGATACGTCCCAGCGTGAAATGATCCGTGGGAATCCCACCGGGCAGATAACGTGGCACCATCCAGTGCGGGCGACGGAATACCAGCGTGGACCGTCGCCCGTACTTGGCGGCCCAGGTGGCGGCGTCGAGCGCCGACTTCCCCGCACCGACCACGACGACGCGCTTGTCCTCGAGCAATGCCGGATCGGTGACCGTGCTGGAGTGCATGACAGCGCCGGTAAAGCTCTCTCCCCCTTCGAATTCCGGCATTACCGGCACGGAATAGGTCCCCGCGCACACCACGACGTAATCGCAGTCGAGCCGGATCGCACCGTCGGGGCCGCGCGCCTCAACCTCGAAACCGGTGTCGTTGCGCTCCACTCGGAGCACCTCGGTCGACAGCCGCAGCAGGTCACCGAGTTCGAACCGGGCGACATACGAGCCGAGATAATCGCGCACCTGCTCGGCGGTGGGAAACTGATCGGCGGAAGGATCCCAGAGATGGTCTGTATAGACATAGGTCTGCTGCGAATTGTTCGTGCGCAGACCGGGATACGCGCGTGATTCGGCCCAGACGCCGCCGATCATGGGCTCTTTCTCGATTACCGTGACATCGAACCCGTCGTCGCGCAGAATGCGTGCGGTCACCAGACCGGAGATGCCCGCACCGACGATCACGACGCGTCCGAATTCCACCGACATACATTCCCCCCGTGAGGCGACCCGGGGAAGTCTATCGGCTCACTGTTGCACGCGTAACCCTCGCAGGGGCCACCAAAACCATTGGCCCAGCCGCATCGCCACCGCGGGCAGCAGGAAGGTCCGCACCACCAAGGTATCAAGCAGCAAACCGATTCCTATGATGGAGCCGATCTGCATAATATTGGCATTACTGCTGGTGACCAGCGCGAACATGGTGATGCCGAATACAATCCCCGCGGTGGTCACCACGCCCCCGGTCCCGGCGAACGCCCGGATCAAACCGGTAGCCAATCCCCCGCCCGCCTCCTCCTTGAATCGCGAGGTGAACAGCAGGTTGTAATCGGCCCCGACGGCGACCAGCGCGATGAACGTCAGCGGCGGCACGGCCCAGTGCAGCGGCTGCCCGAGCAGATGCTGCCAGATCAGTACGCCCACTCCGAGCGCCGAAACATACGACAGCAGTACGGTTCCCAGCACCGCCACCGCCGCCACGAGACTGCGCAGCACGATCAGCACGATCAGGAACACCAGGATCAGCACGATGATCATCAGCAGCCGGAAGTCGTGATCGGCGATGACCTGGATATCGGCCATCGTCGCGCCGACGCCGCCCACCGACACCGAACTCCCCTGCAGCGAAGTGTCTTTGATCGCCGCCTTCGCCGCGGCGAGGATCGCACGGGACCGATCGATGCCCTGGCCGCTGAAGCTCTCGTTCTCCCCGTACACGATGACCCGCGCGGTGCGCCCGTCACCGGAGATCAGCAGCTTCATCGCTGTCTGGAAGCGCGGATCGGAAAGGGCCTGCTGCGGTAGATGAAACGGGCCCGAGCCCATGGCCGTGGTATCGCGGCCGATGTCCTGCAGATAGGCCGTGATATCGCGCAGCTGCGGAACCAGCAGGCGCACCGTGGCGATCATCGCGCTCGCCATCGTGCGCATCTGCGCGATCGAATTCTCCATCGCCGGAATGCCCTGTCCCAGACTGGATATGGCGCCGGAGGTGAGATCGGTCCCCGCCGAGAGCTGATCCAGCGCGGTCGACAGCTGCCCGACGGCGTCGAGCGAATCGAACAGCTGCCTGGCCGTACTGCAGGCCGGATCGTTCCCGCAGTTCGGATTGCCGTCCACGAAGGGCCTTGCGGGACCGACGGTTTCGGTCACGGTGGATGCCAGCTGTTGCATCTGCTGGGTCTGGGTACGCAGATCCCCCATACCCGCCGACAGCCCGCGCAGGCCCGCGCCGCCCGCGTCGACCTGCCGCGACATGGCGTCGAGCCCGCCGATCAGCTGCTGCAAGCCTCCGGTGAGCGAGGACAGATCATCGAGCCGCTGCTCGATCACCGAGGAACTCAGATCCAGGCGATTGCCGATGTATCCGGCCTGATACAGCACCGAGCCCTGTTCCAGCCGGGTACCCAGCGGACGCGTAATGCTCTGCACCGCACTGACATCGGCGATCCGAGCGACACTCGCGCTCACCTGTTCCACGGCGGTCAGATCCGAGGCGTCGCGCAGATCGTGGTCGGCGGAGATCAGCAGGAAATCCGGGGACATCCGGTTCTTCGGGAAATGCCGGTCGGCGGCCTGATAGCCGAGATTACTCGCAGTGTCGTCGGGCTGCATGGCCCGTTCGTTGTAGCTGATCCGAATACTCGGCAGCGCCGCGGCGCAGACCAGCAGTAGGGCGAGGCAGGCCGTGGCAATCGGGATCGGCCAGCGCGCGACCGACGCGCCGATGCGCCGCCACCGCAGCGGTGAGCGGGTGGGCCGGGGTTCGAGAAAGCCCAGATGCCTGCAGATTTCGACGAGAGCGGGTGTGAGGGTGAGCGCGGCCGCGCCGCCGACCAGCATGCCGATCGCGCAGGCCATACCGGACGTGCGCAGCAGGCCCAGCTGACTGGTCCGCATGCAGGCGCAGGCGGCGGCGATCGTCAGAGCCGAGGCGAGGATCACCGGCGCGACCGATCGGAACGCGTTGTGATAGGCGTCCAGATACGCCCGGCCCGCGCGGCGACCCTCCTGATAGCGGCCGAGGAAGAAGATGGCGTAATCGGTCCCCGCGCCGAGGATCATGGCCGAGGCGAGCGCGCTGGCGAAGATCGATACCTCGATGACGCCGTGCTCACCCAGCAGCGCGATCACCGCGCGGGCGACCGCGAGCGCGATGCCGACCGTCATCAGCGGCACCGCCGCCGCGACCAGCGACCGGTACACCACGAGCAGCAACAGCAGAATCAGTACGCCCGTGACGACGGTCAGCACGACCATGCTGTGGTCGGCCGTGGCGATCTCGTCGCCCGCGGTGGCCGACGGTCCGGTCACGAAGACATTGAGGCCCAAGGGTTTCGGGTGCGCCGAGACGATCGCGCGAACGGCCTCGATGGACCGCTGCGCCTGGGTGGTGCCCATCTCGCCGGTGAGGCGCAACATGACGTAGGCGGCCTTGCCGTCGGCGCTCTGATTCGCCACCGCCGTCTGCGGATTCGACCAGACGTCCATGGCCGACTGCACATGCGATCGGTCGCGCTGCAATTCGGCCAGCAACTCGCTGTAGTACCGATGATCGGCGTCGCCGAGCGGATCCTTCGGCCGTTCCAGCAGTACGAAAACGACATTGTTGGTATCGGATTCGTGGAAATCGGCGCCCATTTTCTTCAACGTGACCGCCGAGGCCGCATTCGCGGGCACGAATTCCCGCGAATGATCGGCGATCACCCGCTCCAACTGCGGAATCGCCAGATTCATCGCCCCGGCCAGTCCGACCCACGCGAGGACCACCAGTGGAGCCCAGCGCCGCACGAGACCGCCGACTGTCGGCCGTCCCACGCCCGCCGACGCACTACCGTCCCTACCGCGCAGAATACCGATGAGCGCGATCACGAATCGTCGCGCGGCGGTGAACACCGCGAATCGGCGCAGTGCCGCCGCGCAGGTGCGTTCGTCCTTCTGAAGCATCAGACGACCTCTCGGACTAAACCGTCACCAGATTGCAGCCCACCGCCGCGCGCGGCCCGGCGGCCGAATCGCGGGCCTGTTCCTTACCGTCCACGAGAATGCGGCAGGTCAGCGCGCCCTGCTCGGATTGCGCGACCACACCGGCCGGAATGGGTCGTCCGCCGGTGCGGATCTCCCGCGTCCACGGCAGCGATTGCGAGACCCGCTGGGGCGTGGACCGGTCGTCGAGATACACGATCTGTCCGGGGGCATCGCCGGTGACCTCGTAGACGACCGCGCGATCGCCCATATCCACATTCACGGCTCGACCGCCGCGCGGCTCGGCGGGCCCGGCCACCGCGACGTCCTTGCGCTGGGAAACGATCAGCCCGACAACCGTGAGCGCGGCGACCACGACGACCACGATCCAATACCGAGCCAACCGGGACGGCCCCGGCGATAACTCGATTCGACCGTTCTGCCGCTTCACGTGACAGACCGTAACACTTAAATTTCCGGACGGAACGGTCGTGTGACGCAGGTTATTACGCCGCGTAGTAAGTGGCAGTTGTCACCTATTGCAGGTGATGATCTCGAATCGCGCCACTGAGATCCGTGCCGTTGATATTCAGATACAACTGCCGCTCGGTGACCGACAACGACATGGAATTGCGCCGCTCGAGCACCGCGACGGCCGCATCGATGAATTCCCGCTCGAAACTGTGCAGCACGATATCCTGCACCCGGTGAATCTTCTTGCCGGACAACGCGTTACGCACCTTCTCCGGATCACGATGGGTGTAGATCACCAACCGCTCGGCCGATTTACTCCCCCGATGAATCCGATCCGCATCGGGCGCACCGATATCGATCCAGGTCGTGATCCGCCCTGTGAGATCGCGCACGAGCACCGCGGGCTCATCGGTCGAAGAGACGCCGCCGTCACTGAACGCAATGCCCTCGGTGTATTCCAGGCAGTACGCCAACAGCCGAGTCACCATGAACTCGGCGGTCTCGGATGGATGCCGGGCGACCCGCGACTCCCACTCCTCGTAGACGCCGCGATCGACATCGGACAGCTGGATGGTGAAGGCGTAGAGGGTCGCACCGAGGGCCATAGGAGAAGAAGCTTAGCGCCGAGGATCAGACCGCTCGCTCGGTGAAGCGCCTGGCCACCGTTTCGCCGAGCGACTCCATCGCCGCGAGCAGCGGGGCGTAATGGGTTTCGACGCGCTCGCCGTAGGCGGGGTCGGCCACACGTGGGTGGCCGACCCCGTAGACCGCCTCGGGGGCGTATTCGAGGACGTACTCCTGGGTGCGGGCGGTCTCCTCGTCGAACAGGTCGCGCACCAGATGCAGGCCCAATTCGATACTGCCGCTGATGGGTCCGGCCGTGAGGCGATTGCGGTCGCGCACCACATTGGCCTGTTCGGGAATCGCGCCGACCAGCGGGAGCAAGTGGTGGGCGTGGTGATTGGTGGTGGCGCGATAGCCGTCGAGCAGGCCCGCCGCGCCCAGCAGCAGTGCGCCGGTGCAGATTCCGCCGAGGAACCGCGTGCTGTCGGCGCGATCGGCGAGGAAGTCGAGGGTTTCGGGATCGTCGAAGGTCTCGTGTCCGACCGCGCCCACCAGCAGGGCGTCCAGATCCTGCGGACAGTTACCGAAAGTGGTGGTGGCATGGGCGGGCAGAGGCGGGAACGCGGGTACGTCGTCGAGGGTCTTGCCGACGAAGTGGAACTCGACCCCGGGTAGCAGCGCGAACGCGGTCTGCGCGCCGAGCACGTCGAGCGGCATCCAACCGGGCGCCACCAGGATCGCGATATTCACCGGATCCTGCCGGGGCGCAACGGGGTTGTTCATCAGGTGGTCATCCCTTCATTGGCAGGCGGGTCGTGGTCGACCGGCCTGTCACAACTTTAAGGCTAACTGTAAGTTCGCGTATCGTCCCATTTTCGAGACGCCAAACCAAGCGCTTGCTACCTTCACGGGATGATCCCCACGATCGTCTGGGGCACCGGCAATGTCGGCCGCGCGGCCGTGCGCGCGGTGTCGGCCCATCCGGCGCTGTCACTGGCCGGTGTCCTCGTCCACAGTCCGGACAAGGTCGGGCGCGATGCCGGGGAGTTGGCCGGACTGGACCGCGAACTCGGGGTCGCGGCCACCGACGATGTCGCGGCCGTGCTCGGCGCCGGGCCGCGGGCGGTGGTCTACGCGGCCTCCGGCGATATCCGTCCCGATGCGGCGCTCGACGATGTCGTCGCGGCCATCGAGGCAGGGGCCGTGGTCGTGACGCCCGCGCTGTACGCGTTCTACGACCATCGCAGCGCCCCGGCCCAGGACCGGGAGCGGGTGCTGGCCGCGATCGCCGAAGGCGGCGGCTCGCTGTTCGTCTCGGGTGTGGACCCCGGCTGGGGCAATGATGTGCTGCCGCTGCTGCTCAGCGGATTGGGTGGGGAGATCGACGTGCTCCGCTGTCAGGAGATCTTCGACTACACCACTTACGATCAGCCCGATTCGGTGCGCTATCTGGTCGGCATGGGTCAGCCGATGGACTATCAGCCGCCGATGCTCGCCGCGGGCGTGCCGACCATGGTGTGGGGCGGGCAGATTCGACTGCTCGCCCGAGCGCTGGACGTCCCACTCACCGATATTCGCGAAACCCTCGAGCGGCGTGCGCTGGACCGCACGGTCGTCACCGAGCGCATGGGCGAATTCGCCGCGGGCACCCAGGGTGCGGTGCGCTTCGAGGTGCAGGGCATCGTCGACGGCGAACCGCGCTTGGTGATCGAACACATCACCCGCATCGATCCCGGCTGCGCGCCGGACTGGCCCACCCCGCCCAATGGCGAGGGGGCACACCGGGTCATCGTCGAGGGCCGCCCGCGCATCGAGGTGACCGTCGAGGCGAGCGACGAGGACGGCAACAGCTCGGCGGGCGGCAATGCCACCGCGGTCGGGCGGCTGGTGGGCGCGATCGACTGGCTCGCCGCCGCCGAACCCGGACTCTACGACGCGCTGGAGGTTCCGCTACGACCGGCGGCCGGCGCTCTCGGAAGGAGCAGCTCATGATCATCGATGTGCCCGAGGGGCGCGATCCGATCGAATACGTCTGGGGCGAGATGGTCCCCGGAATCGGCCCCGCCGCATCGCAATTCGCCCTGGCGGTCTACTCGCACAGCACGCTGGGTCTGCGCGAATTCGAGGCGGCCCGACTGCGGATCGCGCAGATCAACGGCTGCCTGTTCTGCCAGGACTGGCGCACCGAACGCGATGGACAGAAGGTCGAACCGGAATTCGCCGACGCCGTGGCCCAGTGGCGCACCACCGAACTGTTCGACGATCGCACCCGCCTGGCGGCGGAGTACGCCGAACGATACGCCCTGGACCACCACGGCTTGGACGAGGAGTTCTGGACCCGATTCCTGGACCGGTACTCCCAGCGTCACGCCGTGGAACTGACCATGTGCCTGGGCTCATGGCTCGGCTTCGGACGCCTCAACCGCGTCTTCGGTCTCGACGCGGTCTGCGTCCTGCCGAGCCATCCGCGATCCTGAACTACAGTTCGGCCAGGCCGCGCTCGAGATCGTCGAGCCCGAGCGAACCCATCGACAGCGCGGCCATATGCCACGCCTTCAGATCGAAGTCCGCGCCCTTGGCCGCCTCGGCCGCGGCCCGCCCGCGCCGCCAGGCGCGCTCGCCCAGCTTGTAGCCGATGGCCTGGCCGGGCCAGCCCAGATACCGCACGATCTCGCTGTCCAACAGCGCCGACGGCAGGCCGCAGTACAGGCCGAAGAACTCGCGGGCCGGTCCGGGCGTCATGATCTCGCCGGGCCGATACGGCGAATGCGAGGGGAACTCGAGTTCCAGATGCATACCGATATCGAGGACGACCCGCAGCGCGCGCAGCATCTGCACATTCAGGTAACCGAGCCGGTGGCCGGGATCGGTGAGGTAGCCGAGTTCGTCCATGAGCCGTTCCGCATACAGCGCCCAGCCCTCGACGTTCGCGCTCACCAGGCCCAGGGTCACCTGGTACTTCGACAGCGATTCGGCGAGGTAGATCCACTGGCCCAGCTGCAGGTGATGGCCGGGGACACCCTCGTGGTACCAGGTCGACACATGCTCCCACTCCGGGAAGCGGGTGCGTCCGAAGGCAGGCAGCCAGGTGCGACCGGGGCGGGAGAAATCCAGTGACGGCTGGGTGTAGTAGGGCGCGGACGCCGTACCGGGCGGGGCGATCCGCGATTCCACGCGCAACAGCGGTTCGGCGAGATCGAAATGGGTGCCGTTCAGGTCGGCGATGGCGCGATCCATGAGCTGCTGCAGCCAGATTCGGGTCTCCTCGACCCCCTCGATGGCCGGGCCCTCGGTGGCCAACCACTGCATCGCCTCGCTCGGCGTCGCGCCGGGGCGGACCCGCTCGGCCTCTTGGCGCATTTGCGCGGCGAGCTCGTGGAACTGCTCCCAACCCCAGGCGTAGGCCTCGCGCAGATCCAGATCCGCGCCGTTCCAGTAGCGGGCCAGCAGGCTGTAGCGCTGTTCGCCGACCGCGTCGGGCGTGCCATCGGCCGCGGGCAGATATTCGGTGCGCAGCCAGTCGCGGATCTCGGCGATGGCCTTGGCCGCCGCCAGCGCGCCGGTCTCGAGCTCGGCGTGCAGGGCCTGCGGTGCGGGAGAGATCAATTCACCGAACCAGCCGCCGGGACGGCTGCCCGACAACCACTCCTCGAGCTGCCCGATCACGGTGGTGACCTGACGCGGCGCGGCCAGCAGGCCGCGGTCCCTGCCCGCGGCAAGGCTGTCGGTGTACTGCCGCACGGCCACCGGCATCCGCCCCAGGCGCGCGCCGATATTGCGCCACTGATCGTCGGTGTCGGTGGGCAGCATGGTGAAGATGCCCTGCAGCAGATGCAGCGGGGAGTCGATATTGCGGATCGTGCGCAGGAACTCCCCCGAATCGTGCACCGCCAGTTCGGCGGTCAGGCGTTCGCGCAGCAGCGTGGCGCAGCGCTGTTCGCCCAGTTCGTCGGGAATGTCGGCGGCGTCGAGCTCGGCGAGTACCCGGCGCGCCTGCGCGGCCGCGGCCTCGTAACCCGCCGGGGAGTAATCGGGGAGCCGGTCGTCGGCGGGATCTCCCAGTCCCAGTTCGACCGCGATGAGCGGATTCAACTCGGCCATCGTCGTCACATGCCGGTCGGCGATCTTTTGCGCGGAGGTCTCCTGAGCCATGGTTGCCATTCTTACCGAAAACAGTTGTCTCCCAACATTTTTTGGGGCACTTAATTGATGTTCGATTGTTCAGGACACCTGTCGAACAACGCACGCGACGCGTTGACTTGCGGGACGGACGGCATGATCTAGCGGGAGGGTGGCGTGTCCGAGTTTTCTGTGCAAGGCATCGGTATCTCGAAGTTGGTGGCGGAGTTCGGAACTCCGCTCTACATCTACGACGGGGCCGTGATCGAACGCACCTATCGGGATCTGCGGGCGCGCCTGCACGACAGGATCGACATCTTCTATTCGCTCAAACCGAATCCGAACATCAGCGTGGTGCGACTGCTGCACCGGGCCGGGGCCCTCGCCGAGGTCTGCTCCCCGGGTGAGCTGGCCAGTGCGCTGCGGGCCGGGGTCGCACCCGGTGACATCCTTTATACCGGTCCGGGTAAGAGCCGCGAGGATCTGCGGCGGCTCATCGACCTCGACATCCGGGCGGTGATCTGCGAATCCTTCGACGAACTGGCCGATCTGGACGAGCTGGCGGCCGAGGCCGGACGGCGGCCGCGGGTGCTGCTGCGGGTGAATCCGGCGTTCGGGGTGCGCGGCGGCCGGTTGACGATGGCCGGTAAGCCCCGGGAGTTCGGCATCGACGAGGAGCAGGTGCTGGCCGCGACCGATCTGCTCGCCCGCCATCCGCATCTGCGGATCATCGGCATCCACTGCTTCACCGGCACCCGCATCCTGGACGCCGGGGTGGTGGTGGACAACACCCGCCGCATCCTCGATCTGGCGACCAAGGTGAGCGAACAGCTCGGCATCACAATGGAATTGGTGGATATCGGCGGCGGCATCGGAATTCCCTACTTCCCCAACGAGCGCGAGGTCGACCTCGACGTACTGGCCGAGGGCGTCAATGCCGCGGTCGCCGAATTCGGGCTGCGGTATCCGGATGCGCGAATCGCGATCGAACCCGGGCGATTTCTGGTCGGCCCCGGCGGAACCTACGCCGTGCGGGCGCGGTCGGTGAAGACCTCGCGCGGAGAGCGCTTCGTCATCACCGACGGCGGCACCCATCAGCACATGTCGGCGGTCGGCACCGGCACCTATCTCAAGCGGAACTTCCCGATGGCGCTGCTGAGCGACCTCGATCGGGAATCCGCCGGGCCGTGCACGGTGACGGGGCTGCTGCTCACGCCGACCGACATCATCGGCAAGGATGTGGAGCTGCCGCCGATCGCGCGCGGGGAGGTGCTCGGCGTATTCCAGTCCGGCGCCTACGGTCCCAGCGCCTCGATCACCCATATGAACGGGCGCGGCTATCCGGCCGAGGTGCTGGTCCACGAGGGTCGCGCGCATCTGATCCGCACGCGCGACACCGAGGACGATCTGTTCACCCATCAACATCTGGTGAGCTTCGACGAGGATCCGCTGGTGCGGGAGATCCACGAGGTGATCCGGCGCACGGCGGGCGGCGAATCCGGCGCGGTCGGCGAAATCACCTCCGAGACACTGCTGTT
This sequence comes from Nocardia pseudobrasiliensis NBRC 108224, assembly GCF_001613105.1. Lineage (GTDB taxonomy): Bacteria > Actinomycetota > Actinomycetes > Mycobacteriales > Mycobacteriaceae > Nocardia > Nocardia pseudobrasiliensis. Next base: position 131,532 of record NZ_BDBS01000027.1, read on the forward strand.
CGACGATCTGGCGCTGGACTCGTTGTCGATCGTCGAACTGCTGACCCGGCTCGAGGACGAATTCGGCGTGCGCGTCGATCCGCACGAGCTGAATCCGGACACCGTGCGGACGGTCGGTTCCCTGACCGAATTCGTCGTCCGTGATCGGCGCGAATCGTGAACGACGCCGGGCTGTTGCACGAGCTGCTGGACGAGCGCGCTCGGACGACGCCGGACGGCAGGGCCGTCACCGCGGGTGAATCCACGCTCACCCACGGCGAATTGCGCGAGGCGAGTCTGCGCCTGGCGGGCTGGCTCGACGCGGTCGGCGTGCGGCGCGGCGATCGGGTCGCGCTGCGGCTGCCCGCCTCGGCGCCGACGACCGCGGTGCTGTACGCGGTGTCGCGGCTCGGGGCGGCGTTCTGTGTGCTGCACGAGCAGGTCCGCGGGCCCGCGCTCGAACATGTGCTGCGCGATCTGGAACCCGCGGTCCTGCTCACCGATGATCCGGACGCGCCGGCCGAGGTCGCGGTGTACGGCAGCGCCGAAATCGGCCGCGCGGCGGCCGAATACGCCCCGATCGTCGAGACGCCCGCGGTCGCGACGACCGATACCGTCTGCCTGATCTACACCTCCGGCAGCACGTCGCTGCCGAAGGCCGTGGTCACCGAGCATCGACAACTGCTGTTCGCGGCGCGGGCGATTCAATCCGAGATCCGTTACGCCCCGGGCGATACCGTCTTCGTCCCGCTGCCGCTGGCCTTCGACTACGGCCTGTACCAACTGTTCCTGGGCGCGATCAGCGGCGCGCACATCTGCCTCGGCGCGCCCGCCGAGGGCGGGGTGGCGCTGCTGCGCGGTCTCGAGCGCGCGCGGGCGACCGTGCTGGCCGCGACCCCGCCGATCGCGGAAACCCTGGTGTGGCTGCTCGGCCGGGCCCGCAGCATTCCCGGCACGCTGCGGCTGCTCACCACCACCGGCGCGGCCATGCCCGCGCATACCGCCCGCGCCCTGCGCGCGGCCCTGCCCGCGCTGCGCCTGCAGATCATGTACGGGCTGACCGAATGTAAACGGGTGGCGATCATGCCGCCGGACGAGGATCTGCGCCGCCCGGGCGCGTCGGGCCGACCGCTGGCCGGTACCGAGGTCGTCGTCCTCGATCCCGGCGATATCGAACTGCCACCCGGCGAGATCGGCGAATTCGTCGTGCGCGGACCGCATGTGATGGCCGGATACTGGCGGCGCGCCGAACAGACCGAACGCTGCTTCGGCGACACCACCGACGGGCGGCGGTTCCTGCGCACCGGCGATTTCGGCTGGCTGGACGCCGACGGCTACCTCTACCTCGACGGCCGCCGCGACGATGTCTACAAGGAGCGCGGCCACCGGGTCAGCGTGCTGGAGATCGAGGCGGCCGTGCGCGAGGTGCCCGAGGTGCGCTCCGCCGCGGTGGTCCCCCCGGGCCCCGACACCCACGCCGTACTGGTGGTGTCGGGTCCGGTGATCGCGGCGGAGGTGCTGACCCGATTGCGGGCCTTGATCGAGCCCTACAAGGTCCCGCGCCGCTGCGTGGTGATCGAGACGATGCCGCTGACTGGCAACGGCAAGGTCGATCGCGCCGCGGTGGCCGAGCTGATCGGGGCGGTCCGGATCACTTCGTGAAGTACCAGTCCTCGGGCGCGCGGCCGGTCTGCACCGCCGGGAAGGCCACGCCACCGAGGTTTTTGGCGACGACCTCCATATAGGTGCGCAGCGGCATATTGATCTGCCCGGGCAGGGTCCGGGTGGCGTACTCCTCGTAGTCGGCGAACGCCTTCTTGTCGTCGGAGTGCAGGGTGGCGTTGATCAGCTCGGTGAGCTTGGGATCGTTGTAACTGCCGATATTGGCGCTCGAACCCGGCAGCAGCAGCTGATCACCGGTCGGCACGGCGTTGTACTGCTGGTAGCCGAAAAAGCCGATCTGCCAGTCGCACGCCGGACCCGAACCGTGGCAGTTGCTGATGTCGTCCATCACCGTATTGAATTCCTGCCCCTTCAGATCGAAGACGATTCCGGCCTGGGCGGCGTCGGACTTCCACTGCTGCACGACCCGGCCGTAGATCGGGTTGCCCGTGGAGTATTCGAGAGTGAACTGCAATCTGGTGCCCGCCGCGACGCCCGCACCGCACTGGTTGTCGGCCGCGCCGGGATTGGTGCAGGTCATCACGCCACCCTGATCTGTCCAGCCGTGTCCCGTCAGCAGCGCCCGGGCCTTCGCCTTGTCGAAAGGATATGGGCCCGAACCCCGTTCGGCGTCGGCGATATAGGGATTCTCCGGTTTGATGGGCACCGGGCCGGTGGTGATCGCGCCGTAACCGCGCATCGCGGAGTCGACGTCGGTTTCCTGATCCAGCGTCAGTTGCAGGGCTTGGCGGATGTAGAGCTGATTGAAGGTGGCCCCGAATGTCGGATTGGCCATATTCAGAATGGAGGTGCTCCAGCCCCAACCGTAGGCGGGCACCAGATTGTAATTGGCCTGCAACGGATTCGTGGACGGCAGCTCCTGCGACGCCTTCTTCTCCGGAAGATTGGTCACCTGGACCGAACCCACCGAAATGGCGTTCCCCGCGCGCAGTGTATTGAAGGCGGCGTCGGTGCTGGTGAACGGTTCCATCCTGTAGTGCGCCAGACGCGGCTTGTCCGGTCCGCTGTAGGACGGATTCGGATCGAACGAGATATGGCCCTGCGCATCGAAATTCGTCAGATGCCAGGGGCCGTCGACGACCTGCCACAGCGGATCGGTGGCGTAGGTGGACAGGTCCTTACTCTTCTCGTACAGATACTTGTAGACCGCCTCGCATTTTGATTGGTCCTCGGCGCAGCCGCCGCTGCCCGGCGCGGCCGCGTCGGAGGTCTTGTCCCAGGCCAGCGGCAGCGGCGTGATCTGGACGAGCTCCTGTCCGGTGAACCAGGTCGGGGAGTAGGAGTCGTTGAGCTTCAGGGTGATCTGCCGCGGACCGGTCGCGGTCACCGATCGCACATTGTCGGGGAACTGGCCGACGACGTACTGGGCGAAGTTCTGCTTCTGCGACAGCAGCAGATTCATCCAGAACTGGACGTTCTTCGCGTTGACGTCCTCACCGTTGGACCACTTGTAGGGCTTGATATCGATGGTGACCGTGGTGTTGTCGTCGCTGAACTTCGGCGGCGCGGCCAGACTCTTGGTCTCGTTGAGGCCGATGCCGCCCTGCGCGTCGCCGAACCAGTAGAGCGGGCGGTACATCAGATACTGCAGATCGCCCGTGGCGTACCCGCTGTTGTGGGCCGCGTCGTAGAACGGGAAGATCCAATTCGGCTGGGTGCCGGGCGCTTCGGCGAAGACCGCGGTGCCACCCTCCTGCGGCGCGCCGCCCGAATGCGTACCGCCCGAACCACATCCGGACAGCACCGATATCGCGAATACGAGCGCACCGACCGCGCTCGGTAATCTTCTCACCCTCATCCCCGGACTTCCTCTCTGTGGGGCACATCCTGCGCCGGCTCACCGGCCAGCGGGAAATGGCAGGCGGCCTGATGACCGTTTGCGCCGAACGGCCGCATCGGCGGCTCCTCGTGCGCGCAGATCTCCTGCGCCAGTGGACATCTGGTCCGGAATCGACAGCCCGACGGTGGGTTTCGCGCCGACGGCAGCTCCCCCGCGATGACGCCGAGGCGCTCGCGCGCGGCCCAGGGATCGGCGATCGGGACGGCGCCGATCAGGCCGTGGGTGTAGGGGTGGCGCGGGGTGCGATAGACCTCGGCGGCCGGACCGGATTCGACCAGTTTGCCCAGATACATCACGCCGATCCGGGTGGACAGATAGCGCACCACCGACAGGTCGTGGGAGATGAACAGGTAGGTCAGGCCGTGGCGGCGGCGCAGATCGCTCATCAGATTCAGGATCTGTGCCTGGATCGAGACGTCCAGCGCCGACACCGGTTCGTCGGCGACGATGAGTTTCGGTTCCAGCGCCAGCGCGCGGGCCAGCGCCAGGCGCTGGCGCTGGCCGCCGGAGAACTCGTGCGGATAGCGTTCGGCCGCGGCCGCGGGCAGGCCGACCTCGCCGAGCAGTTCCCGCACCCGGGCCGCGCGCTGCGCGCGGGTTCCGACGCCGTGGATCACCAGGGGTTCGGCGATTACGGTCCCGGCCCGCATGCGGGGATCCAGGGAGGAGTAGGTGTCCTGGAACACCAGATGCGTATCGCCCTCGATGGCGATACTGCCTCCGGTCGGGGTTTCCAGGCCCACGACGCAGCGGCCGATCGTGGACTTACCGCAGCCGGATTCGCCGACCAGGCCGAAGGTTTCGCCCGCGGCGACGGAGAAACTCACATCCGCGATCGCGGATATCGCGCCGACTCGTCGGCGCAGGATCGCGCCCGAGGTCACCGGAAAATCCTTGACCAGGTTTCGCACGGTGAGCAGCGGCGGCGCGACCGCGGCGGCCGGGGCGTCGAGTACGGCGGGTGCGCGGCCTGGTTCACGCACATCGATGCGACCGGTCGGTTCTGTCAGTTCGGAATCGCCGACCGGGTGAAAGCAGGCGTAGTCGTGGCCCGCGATCTCCCCGCGCAGCGGTGGCTCCTCCGCGCGGCAGCGGTCGGTCGCATGGCGGCAGCGCGGCGCGAATCGACAGGCGCGCGGGGGATCGAGCAGTTCCGGCGGCAGGCCCGGAATGCTGTACAGCCGGTCGCCGGTATCGGCCGAATTCTCCGGCAGCGCTTCGAAAAGCGCCTCGGTGTAGGGGTGGCGCGGATTGCCGAACAGCTGTCTGGTGTCGGTGAGTTCGGCGATGCGCCCCGCGTACATCACCGCGACTCGATCCGCGCGTCCGGCCACCACGCCGAGATCGTGGGTGACCAGGATGACGGCCATGCCGACCCTGGCGCGCAGTTCATCGATGAGCTCGAGGATCTGATGCTGGATGGTCACGTCGAGCGCGGTGGTCGGCTCGTCGGCGATCAGCAGATCCGGCTCGCACACCAGCGCGCGGGCGATCATGACGCGCTGGCGCATTCCGCCGGAGAGCTGATGCGGGTAGTCGTTCGATCGCTCGGCCGCGCGCGGCAGCCCGACCAGGCCGAGCACCTCGAGCACGCGCTCGCGGCGGGCCGCGGGCGAGAGGTCGGTATGCAGTTCCAGCGGTTCGCCGACCTGCCTGCCGATGGGCAGGGTTGGATTCAGCGAGCTCAGCGGGTCCTGGAAGACCATGCCGATCCGGCCGCCGCGAATCCGGCGCAACTCCGGTTCGGGCAGCCGCGCGATGTCCTCGCCGCCGAGCAGGATGCGGCCGGAGGCGATCCGGCCGCCCTCGGGCAGCAGCCGCAGGATCGACAGGGCCGTCATGGTCTTACCGCAGCCGGATTCGCCTACCAGCCCGAGTAATTCGCCACGGCCGACCCGCAGCGACACCCCGTCCACGGCGTGCACGACGCCGTCACGGACTTCGATCGTGGTATGCAGATCGTCGAGTTCCAGTACCGGCTCGGTCATTTCAGCGCCTCCGCAGCCGGACCTCGAGCGCATCGCGCAGCGCGTCGCCGAGGAAGTTGAAACCGATGACGACCAGCATGATCGCGATACCCGGCGGCAGGATCATCCACCAATAGCCGTTCTGCACGAATTCCGTTGCGTTGGAAAGCATATTGCCCCAGTCGGCATGCGGCGGGGCCATGCCGAGGCCGAGATAGCTCAGCGCGGCGACGAGCAGGATCGCGTCGGCCACCTGGAAGGTCGCGTTCACCACGATGGTGCCGATCGCGTTGGGCACAATGTGCCGCACGATCGCGCGGCCGTTGCCGCCGCCCATCATCGTGACGGCCTGCACGTATTCCCTTGTGCGCAAGGACAATGTCTCCCCGCGCACCAGCCGCGCGGGGGTCAGCCAGGCCGCGAAGGACACCACCACGATCAGCAGCCCGACCGAGGCGGTGAAGATCGAGGACAGGATCAGCAGCAGAAACAGCGTCGGAATCGCGAGCAGGGTGTCGACCACGCGCATCATCGCCGCGTCGAGCACGCCGCCGACGAAACCCGCGATCGCGCCCCACAACGCGCCGAAGACAGTCGCGATGATCGAGGCGGCCACCCCGATCTCGAGTGAGGCGCGTCCGCCCGCCATCAATCGGCCGAGTTCGTCGTAGCCGACATCGTCGGTGCCCAGCGGATGCGCGGCACTCGGCGGCTGATTGGCGCCCGCGAGATCGGTGGTGATCTGGTCGGTGTGATATATCAGCGGGCCCACGAAACAGAACAGCAGGAACAGCGCGATCAGCCCGAGGCCGACCAGGGCCAGCTTGTTCTCGAGCAGCGCTCGGCCGGGAACGTTTCGTGTGATATCGGTCATCAGTACTTCACCCTCGGATCCAGCACGGCGTAACCGATATCGGCGAGCAGCGAACCCACGACGGTCGCGATAGCGACCAGCAGGCCGATACCCAGCAGGATCGGGTAGTCGTGCACCTGCGCACCCTGGACGAAGATGAAACCCATCCCGGGATAGTTGAACACCTGCTCGGTGATCAGCGCGCCCGCGAACAGGTTCGGCAGTGTGATGCCGAGCAGGGTGACGATCGGGATCAGCGAATTGCGCAGCACATGCCGCAGCAGCACCCGGCCGTCGCTCGCGCCCCCGGCCAGCGCGGTGCGCACATAGTCCTGCTGCAGGTTCTCCATCACCGACGAGCGCACATATCGACTGAAGGAGGCGATGGTGATCAACGCCAGTGTCGACACCGGCAGCACCAGCCCGGAGACCTGACCGAAGATCTCGGCGAGGCTGTCACCGTTCGGCCCGACCGGCGGGAACCAGTGCAGTTCGATGGCGAACAACAGGATCAGCAGTTCGCCGAGGAAGAAGCTCGGCATGGCGTAGAACGCGAACGACAGGCCGGTCACGGTGTAGTCGCCGAGGGTGTTGCGGCTGCGGGCCTGATAGATCCCGATCGGCACGGCCACGATCAGGGCGACCACGGTCGACAGCGTCATCAGGATGAGTGTCTTGGGCAGATGCTCGGTGATCACATCCAGGACCGGCTGATTGAGCTTGTAGGAATAGCCCAGGTCACCGTGCAGAACACCGCCCGCCCAGTGCAGGAACTGGGCGAACAGCGGCCGGTCGTAGCCGTTCTGGTGCATGAAGGTGTCGATCTGCTGCGGGGTCGCCTTGGGCCCGAGGATCGCGCGGGCCGGACCGCCCGGCAGCAGCTGCAGCAGCGTGAAGGTGAGGACGGCGACCAGCACGACGACGATGACCGACTGCAGCACGCGCCGGAGGAGATATCCCGTCACCATGCGCGAATGTTAGCCATGTGAAATGCTTGCGTCCACGGATTCGACGCAGCCAGATTGTTTCAATTTGCCTGTGCGGCAGCCGATCTCTCGCCCTGCAGAATTCCGCGGCAGCGGGCACAATGCGGACTCGTGTCAGTGTCTCGCCGCAGTCTGTTCCAGCTCGGCGCCGGTCTCACGGCCGCCGCCCTGACAACCACCCGTCCGATCACCGCCCGCGCCGCGGTACCCGCGGGCCGATTCGAGTTGACCGCGCCCTCGACCACCCTGCTCTGGCGCAAATCACTGCACGACGAGACCGTCCTGCAGTCCTTCGCCGTCGACAACGCCCACGGGCATATCTACGCGGTGCAGCTGAAGAACGGCGGCGGATCGGATGCCGCCGGGGATCTGTGCCTGACCAAACTGTCCGAGAACGGGTCGGTGCTCGGCCACATGTATCTGATGGGCTTCGGGCACGGGGTGCAGATCGGGGTCGAGCCGTCGGGATCCTCGGCCTTCCTGTGGACCGAGACCGATGCGGCGAGCAATGGTGGCAGCGCACGGGGCACGCGACTCGGGCGGTTCGAATTCGCCGACGGCCGCACCCTCACCGCATCCTCGCCCGAACTCACCAAGTACAGTCCGGTGGCCGGTGCGAGCATCACCACCTGTGCGATCGATCCCTCGACCGATCGGCTGATCATGCGCTATTCGGATGGAAATGCTTTCCGCTACGCGGTATTCGAGCTGGCGACGGTGAAGGCGGGCGGGACGACGCGGCTCTACGACATCGCCCAGCCCGACGATCTGGGCACCTTCCAGGGCTACACCGCCTACGGCAACTACCTCTACCTGCTGAGCGGAAACGCTTACGGCGACGACAATCCCCCGCCCGGCAACACCTACATCACCAGTGTCGATCTGCGCACGGGCGCGCGGGTGCAGCACGAGCTGAGCCAGGCGGGGAAGTCGCTGGACTATCGCGAGCCGGAGGGCATGGCGATCCAGATCGCCTCGGGCGCACCGCGACTGTGCTTCGGATTCGCCTCCGGCGCGCCGAAAGGCCGTCAGGCCAACGTCTTCTACAAATACGAACTCGTCGACAGGTAGTGAGTCGTCACTTGGTGGGCAGCGCCTCGCCGCGCTGGGCCCGCAGGAGTTCGCGGCGCTCGCGATCCTTGATCCACCAGGTGCGCGCGCCCGGTTTGCGGGCCTCGTAGGCCAATGTCCGAATAGTGCTGCGGCAGACGAATTCCTTGCCGAGCGCGGCGAGCCATCCACTCAGGTAGAACCGCGTCGCCTTGTCGTTGCGCCGCGACAGCTGCGTCACGCCCGCGCGGCGGCCCAGACTGATGTTCTGGCCGACGGATCCGACGTCCAGCGGCGCGGGCTGCGTGCCGGCGATCCTGCTGAGCACGGTCTCGGCGGCCTGCGGACCCAATTGCATCGCGGTCTGACAGGCCATTCGAACCGGCAGATCCGACGGCGCGGCGGCGTCGCCCGCCGCGATGATGCGGTCGTCGTCGACACTGGTCAGCGTCTCGTCGGTGCGCAGACGGCCCACGGCGTCGGTGCTCAGGCCGCTGCGGGCGGCCAGATCCGGTACGCCGAATCCGGCGGTCCAGATGGTCACCGCGCTCCGCAGTTCGCGGCCGTCGGCGAGTCGGATGGTATCGCGAGTCACGGCTTGTACCAACGTATCCGGGCCCTCGACCACGGCCGCGCCGAGCTTGTTCAACCGACGGGCGACCGCCCGCCGACCGCGCGGATGCAGGTACGGGCCGAGCTCGCCGCCGCACACCAGGGTCACCGCCCGGCCCCGCGCGGCGAGTTCGGCGGCGGTTTCGATACCGGTCGGACCGGCGCCGATCACCGTCACCGGGGATGTGGCAGGCGTCGCGTCGAGGACCGGCAGCAGTCGGTGCGCCTGCTCCAGATCGGCTATCGGATAAGCGAATTCGGCCGCACCCGGCACCTGCGGGTCGGCGCTGCCGCTGCCCACGGCGTAGATCAGATAGTCGTAGCCGACCGTATCGCCGGAGCTCAGCGTCACGCGGCGAGCGGGCGCGTCGATCCGGGTCACGGTGTCGACCACCAGCCGCACGCGCTCGGCCAAAACCTTGCGGTAGTCCACGACCGCTTCGCCGGTGCCGGTGATCAACTGGTGCAGGCGGATTCGCTCCACGAAGGTCGGACGCGGATTGATCAGTGTCACGGTGACGTCGCCGCGCTGAGTCAGGCGGTTGGCCGCCATGACACCGGCGTACCCCCCGCCGATCACGATCACCTCGATGTTCTCGGTCATAGTGCCCTCCTTCGCCATTCGCGGTACCACCGCTCCCCCGACCAACTTCACCGACCAGGCTAGCGAAAGCCCCGAGCAATATCTCGAATGGAACCGATCCGAACCGGCCCAACCAGAACCCGGTCGAGGCGGGCCCGATTCCGTATTCGATCGTGCGGCCACCCAGTTCATGGAATTCGTACTGGCGACGCTGGACTGGACCATCGACGGGGACGCGGTGCGGGGCGACGCGCTCACCACTCCCCCAGGCGCGCGCCTCGCCCCGACCCACTTCCGCGACCGGCTGCGGTCGCGGTATCCGCTACGGCACCAGTGAGGGCTGATCCACCACCAACAGCCACGATCCGTCGGGCTGGCGACGGGCGATCTCGACGGTCACCTCACCGGTGGTCAGGGTGGTGGCCGTCAATGCCAGATCGCCGCTCACCAGCGCCGGATGCTGCCTGCCCGGCGAGAGCGTCGGCGCCGCCGCGACGAACTGCTCATACACCTTGCGGATCTCCGCATGTCCGGTCGCGAGGTGGCCGGGCGGGAATTCCAGCACGGCGTTCGGCTCGTACAGCGCCACCAAACCATCGACATCGCCCGCGTTGGCGCGCTCTATGAAGTACTTGCCCAGGTCGTTCGGTTCGGTGGCCACGTTCTTGTTCGTCATACTCATAAGGCTGCCAACCAATCACGACATCCTGTGTCATGTATTTCCGCGAAGGTTTTTCGTATGCGTGCCGACCGATTGGTCTCGCTGGTGCTGCTGCTGCGCCGCCACGGTCGGTTGACCGCGCCCGCGCTGGCCCGCGAGCTGGAGGTGTCCACCCGCACGGTGCTGCGCGATATCGAGGCGCTGTCCGCGGCCGGTGTACCCGTGTACGCCGAACGCGGGCGGCACGGCGGTTTCGCACTGCTACCCGGTTTCCGAACCGAGCTCACCGGACTGAATCACGACGAGACCCTCGCCCTGCTGGTCGCCGGATCACGGCGCGGCGCACAGGCTTTCGGCCTCGGCGCGGCACTGGCCTCGGCCATCCGCAAGGTGGTCGACGCGCTGCCGGAAAGCCACCGGGACACCGTCGCCGGCGCGGCCGAGCGATTGCTCATCGATCCGGAGATCGACCTGTTCGAACGTCCACTGGCCGCCGGGGAGGCGCCCGACGCCGTGCTGACCGAGGTCCGGCGCGCGGTAGTGACCGGTCACAAACTGCGCATTCATTACGCCGCGGTGGGCCAGACCCCGCGGTGGCGCACGGTCGACCCGATCGGCCTGGTCACCGTCCGAGACCAGGGCTACCTGCTGGCCATGCGATCCGGCGCGGACCGCACCTACCGACTGTCCCGAATCCTGGCCGCCGAGGAACTCCCCGACCCCGCGCAACGCCCCGACCGCGTCGATCTGGACCGAGCCTGGCAGGAACGCAGCACACGATTCCGCGCGAGCGGCGATCACATCACCGTACTGGTTCGGGTGAAACCCGCACGGCGAGAAGAACTCCTGAGCACCGCCCTGGCCGTCCGCGTCGAGGAACTCGACCCGGACGGCTGGCTGCGCCTACAGGTGACCTTCCAGGACCCGAAACACGCCGAATGGGCGCTGTGGCAACTCGCCACGGACGCGCAAGCGCTGGAACCGCGATGGTTCCGCACCTCCCTGCGCGACCACGCCGCCGCGATCGCCACCTGGTACGGAATGCCGGACCGATGAATTGCGGACCGATCCGCCGTCCATGTTTCCGGAGATACCGAAGGAGACTCTCATGACCAAACCGTTCCGATTCGGAGTCGTCGCCCCGCTCATGACCGACCTGCCGACATGGCGAGATCGCGTGCGCCGCATCGCCGACAGCGGCTACTCGACGCTGCTGGTGCCCGACTTCCCACTGACCCAACCGGCGCCCGCCCCCCTGCTGGCCACCGCCGCGACCCTGACCGACCTGCGGATGGGCACATGGGTGTACGCCTCGCCGCTGCGCGCGCCCTGGCTCACGGCGTGGGAAGCGCATTCGCTGTCACGGCTCACCGACGGCCGCTTCGAAATGGGCATCGGCACCGGACGACCGGGAATCGAGGACGAGTTGCGTGACAAGGGCGTGCTCGCCGCACCGCCGAGCGAGCGACTGGGACAGGTCCGCGAGACCATCGAGCGCTTGCGAGAACTCGACGGCCCCGACCATCACACCCCGGTGGCCATGGCCGTACTCGGCCCGAAGGCCCGCGCACTGGCGGCCGAGGTCGCGGACACGGTCACCTTCGCCCTGGGCGATCAGTCCCGAACCGAGGTCACACGCCTGGCACACGAGTTCCGCACCGCCGAAAACCTCGAACTCGCCCTCGCCGTCCCCGTCATCGGCGACTACGTCGCACCCCATATGGCACCCCCCGACACCGACCCCGCCGCCCTCCGCGCGGCGGACGCGCTGACCGTCCTTCCGGACGATCCCGCGGCCGCCGCCGACGAAATCCACCGCCGCCGCGAGGAAATCGGCTTCTCCTACTTCATCTTCGGCGCCGACTTCGCCGAAAGATTCGCTCCGATCGTCGCCGAACTCGCCGGACGCTGACCGCCTCAGCGCAACCGATTATCGCCGTCCTGGATCGCGTCGATCTGGTCCTGAACCACCTCGGCGCGCGCTACCAACTCGATCCGGTCGGGCTCGGTGAGACTCTCGGCGCCGAGTTTCTCCATGACGCACGAGAGCGCCGACCGTAAGTCCTCCAGTTTGCTGTCCGACTCCACGAGCCTCACCCTACGTCGAACCCGCCGAACGTCCGCGCGCGCCGATGAGTTTGTGGCTCAAGGCCGGTCGAAACTCGTGACACCCTAGGAAAGGACACCGCCATGTCGGAGCTTCTCGTCGACTTCATCACCTCCCTCGACGGCTACGCATCGGGCGAGGGATGGCCCGGGTTCTGGGGCCTCGAGGGGCCGGAGTACCTCGCATGGCTCGGCGAGCAGCCCAAGGCCACCTACCTGATGGGAGCCAACACCTACCGCCTGATGTCGGGCTTCGCCGCCGGCGAGGTCCCCAATGGCCAGGACGAGTTCCGGCCCGAGGAAGAGGCGTCCGTCGACGAGCTCACCCAGGCATCCAAGGTGGTGTTCTCCTCCTCCCTCGAGGAGCCACTGACGTGGGCCAACTCCACACTCGTCCGCGACGACGCCGTCGAGGCGGTCCGCGCCATGAAGTCGAGTGGTTCGGGGCTCCTCACCACGATCGGCAGCCTCAGCCTGTGCCGGTCCCTGCTGCGAGCCGGACTCGTCGACCGATTCCGGGTCGTGATGTTCCCCGTGATCACCGGCGCCACAGGCGCAGAACGCATCTACGACGGCTATCCGGACATCGCCCTCGACATGCTCGAGCACCGCACCTTCGACGACCGCATCCAACTGGTCGAGTACAAGCCCCGCGTGCTCGAGCACCCACCGCTCGGCGCATAGCTGAACCCGATGCCGAAACTTGTCGGCGAGGCGGCGACATGGCTTCGCGGTCTGGGCATCGAGCAAAATCGCTACAGCCGCACCGGCATCAGCAGCGATGTCGAGCGAGCCGAGTGGATGATCAGCGGGGTGATCGGCCCGTCCAGGCGGAGGTGCAGTTGCCCCTCCCCAGCGGCGTCCATGGCCTCGAGGATGAACTCACGATTGACCGCGATACCCTCCGTACCGTCGGAGATCACGATGTCGCCGCGGTCGTCGGTGGACAGGACGACGGTCTCGAATTCGATCCCGTCCGCATCTCGTCGCTGGGTGAGGGAGGGACCGTTCACGATGGCATGTCGCAGCCGTCCTCCGATACGGACGCCCTCGGCGTCCTCGGACGGCATCAACCTGCGATAGTCGGGAAACACCTCGTCGATCACCGTGGCGGTGCAGGTCAATCCTCCCGCCCGCGCGGTTACGGTGTCGCCTTCGATGGTCAGCACTACCCGCGCGGCCTCGGTTGCGGCGATGCTGTCGAGGAAGGCAGCGGGCACAGCCGCCGCGCACGCGGGGCCCTCGACGTCGGCGGGTGCGGGTGCGACGGCGAGCCGGTATCGGTCGGTGGCAACAAGATTGACCGTACCGGCGATGGTGTCGAGCAGCACACCACCGAGCGCCGGCAGTGCGGGGTCGGTGCTCACAGCGAAACGAACCGCTGCCAGAGCCGTACGGAAATCCGATCCGGTAAAGGTCAGGGTCGTAGTCATCGGGGACTCCTTCGTATTCAGTAGTGAGTGGATGTCGGACAGTTGCCGACGGGCGTCGGCGAGACCTTGTTCCAAGCGTTCGAGGTGCGCGGCGAGCAGGACATCGACGCGTTCCGGCATATGCCGGGAAGCCACGATCTGCTTGATGTCGGGCAGGGGCATCCGGGTACGGCGCAACCGGCAGATCAACTGCGCGATCACCACCTGATCGCCGGAGTACCAGCGGTAACCGGTGTTCGGATCGATGACCGCCGGTGTCAGCACACCCGCACCGTCATAGAACCGCAGCGCGCTGATAGTCAGCCCACTCATGCGCGCAAGCCGACCTATCCCGTAGAAGCCCTCCATGGCACCAAGCATCACCTCTCGACTCGGTCGAGGGTCAAGCCGATCAGCGACACAAATAACGGTTAGGTAGGCGTGCCGTGCGATGTGACTCACTCCGCGGTTCAGCTCAGCAACACACGGCAGCGCTCGGAGGTGCTCAGAAGGGGGCGAGACCGGCGAGTTCGACGCGGTTGGTCACACCGAGTTTCGGGAAGGCGCGATAGAGATGGTGGCCAACGGTTTTCGGGCTGATGAAGAGTTTGGCCGCGATGTCCTTGTTGGTCGCGCCGGTGGCGGCCAGACGCGCCACCTGAAGCTCCTGCGGGGTCAGGGCCGCAGCGGCGTTCCCGGGGCCGGGTTCCGGTCGCGGTGCACCCTCGCCCGCGGCCCGCAGTTCGCCGCGAGCGTGCGCCGCCCAGGGAAGGATCCCCAGGCGATCGAAGGTCTCCACGGCCGAGCGCAGATGCGTGCGGGCCTCGCCGGTACTGCGCCGACGGCGCAGAAATTCGCCGTACAACAGGGCGGTACGGGCGTGATCGTACCAAAGCCCTTCGGCGGCTTGCAGTTCCAGCGCTCGCACATAGGCGGCGTCGTCGGAGTGCAGCATGGCCCGCGAGCGCAGCGCGATCGCCTCGGCGAACGGCGAACCGAGTGCGGCCGACCAGCGTTCGATCTCCTCGACCGCCCGCGCGGCTCGTTCGGGCTGACCCGCGCGCACGGCGGCCTCCACCAGATCACGCAGCAGATGTACCCAGTGCCCCCGAATGCGGTTGGGTATGCGGTGCAGGGTGTCCAGACGATCCAGCGCCGATTCGTAGCGCCCGTGGCCGAGATCGAGCAGGCTCACCGCCCACTCCCGGTGGACGTACTCGACGAAACTGTCCTGCCCGGCCGACACCGAGGGCAGCGCCAGCAATTGCCGGCACCGCTGTTCATCGCCGCGGATCGCGGCGATGAGGGCCAGGTAGTTCTCGCTGATCGAAATCGTGTTGAACTGGCCGATATCGCGCGACACCCGCACGGCCTGGGTGGCCAGATCCTCAGCTTCCCGAACTCTGCCCAGCATGATCTCGGCGCTGGCGGCGAATACCGCGGCGGTCGCGAACCGGCCGATCATGCCCTGGTCCTGGGCGTAATCCAGCTCCCGGTGCGCGAGTGCGCGCGCGTCTTCGACATCGCCGATCAGCATCGCCTGCCCGATGACGTTCAGCGCGAGGTCGTGACCGGCGTGGGCCTGTGCCACCGCGCGCCGGATCGAGGCGATGCCCTGCGCCAGCTCGTCGGTCTGCAGCTGCAGCGCCCCGTCGATCGCCTCCAGCAGGAGCTCTTGCTGTTGCTTCGGTAATGCCAACTCGGCCAGCCTGTTTCGCGCGGTGTGCGCGGTGGTGGCATCACCTAGATACCAGGACGCGCGGGCGGCCTCGATGAACATCGGCCCGGCCCGCTCGGGTTCGACAGCGGCGACCTCCTCGGCGGCGGCGAGCAGCGAGTCCCGGGATTTGCGCAGATGTCCCGGCTCGAATTCGATCATCGCCTGCACCCAGCCCAGTCGCGCCCGCAAGCCGGTACCGAGCGGCAATTGTCCGGCCTGCCGCGCCAGCTCACCGGCATGCTGGTAGCGACCGGCCGCCGCCGCCCATTCGGTGGCGAATATCATTCGGCGGCTGCGATTCTCGGGATCGGGAGTCAGCGATGCCGCGCGTTCCATCGCGGCCGAGGCCGCCGAATAACCCGCGCGATTGACCGCGCGGTAGGCCGCCGACTCCAGCAGGGCGGCGATCTCTTCGTCCAGTCCGACCGTCGCGGCCGCCAGATGCCAGGCCCGGTGGTCGGGATCGTGTTCGGACACCGAGGCCAGCGCGGTGTGCACGGCCTGCCGGTCGGTGAACGCCGCGCCGTGATAGACCGCCGCGCGCACCAGCGGATGCCGGAACCGAACCCGTTGCGCAGTCACCTCTATCAGGCCCGCGACCTCGGCCTCGGTGATCCCGGCCCGGTCGACGCCCAGGACCTCGAGGGCCCGCAGGACCAACCCCAGATCCCCCGCCGATTCGGCGGCGGCGACCAGCATCGCGGTGCGCGAGGCCGCCGACCGCTCGTTCACCTGCTGCCGGTAGCCGCTGGACAGGCGGAAGGGCAGCGGCAGCGGCCCGATCGGCAGCGCGTCCAGGTCCATGCGCGGAAACTCCAGCAGCGCCAGCGGATTTCCCGCAGCCTCGCGCAGAACGCGCACGCGCGCCTCGCGGCTCAGGCCGGGCCACCGGCTGGTCAGCAGTCTGTCGGCGGCTGAACCGTCCAGGGGCGGCAGCGGCAGGCTCGCCACGCCGGGCAGGCTGGACTCGCCGCGGCTGGCGAACAACAGCACGACGCCTTCCGCGCCGAGCCGTCGCGCCGCGAAGCGCAGCGCCGCCGTCGATGCCGGATCCAGCCACTGCACATCGTCGATCACGCACAGCACCGGCGTGCGGTCCGCCAGTTCCGCCAGCAGCGACAGGGTGGCCAAGCCGACCAGGAAGTTGTCGACCTGTCCGGCCGTGGCGGTCAGGCCGATCACCGTGCGCAGGGCCTCGGACTGCGGCTGCGGCAGGGCGTCCAGCGGGAGCGCGTCGAGGTGACCACCGGCGGCCGTGAGCAATTCCTGAAGCCCGGCGAAGGGCAGCTCGGATTCGCCCTCGACGCCCGCGCAGCGCAGGATTCGCCAAGTGCCGTCGGTGAGTTCGACGGCGCGATCCAGCAGCGCGGTCTTGCCCCCACCCGCTTCCGCGACGATCTCCAGAGCCGCGCTCTGGCCGGAGCCGGCCTGCGCCAGCAGGATGCTGATCCGCCGTTCCTCGAGATCTCGGCCGAACAGCATGGCCGTAGCCTACTGGTCTGCGCAATTGGCCAGCAAATCGACGGATGCCCTAGGGCAGATGACCGATTGTGCGCCACAGTAGCGCTTCCTAATCTCGGTGATCGACGCCCGGAACCCGTCGATGTCACGGTTGCGGGCCCGGCGTCGTCGATCGAGCAAGTACTACGGCTCAGGAAGAGAACGAGATCGAATATGGCCAACGAGAATCTACGCACCGCTGTGCGCGGCGGCGTGCTGCTGCCGGGTGATCCGGATTTCGACCGGGCGGCGCAGCCGTGGAATACGGCGGTGACGCAATCGGTCGCCGCCGTCGTCGAGGCCGCCGACGCCGCCGATGTCGCCGCGGTCCTGGAGTACGCGGCGGACACGGGGCGCGCGGTGGTCACCCAGCCGACCGGGCACGGCGCGACCGGCGATATCGATGACGCGATCCTGCTGCGCACCGGACGTTTCGACAGCGTCGACATTGATGCCGAGCGCCGGGTGGCGCGGGTCGGCAGCGGCGTGCGGTGGGGGCAGGTGCAGGCCGCGGCGGCGGCGCACGGGCTGACCGGACTGGCCGGAAGCAATCCCGTGGTGGGCGTCACCGGCTACACCCTGGGCGGCGGATTCGGCTGGTTTGCAAGGAAATACGGCTGGGCCGCCGACGCGGTGCGGGCGGTCGAGATCGTCGACGCCGCCGGGCGGGCGCAGCGGGTCACCGCGGACTCCGATCCGGAACTGTTCTGGGCGCTGCGCGGCGGCGGCGGCGATTTCGCGATTGTCACGGCGTGGGAGCTCGAACTGTTCCCGCTCCCCCAACTCTACGGCGGACGCGTGATGTGGTCGGCCGAGCGGAGCCGGGAGGTCTTCGACCTGTTCACCGAACTCACCGACGACGCGCCCGCCGAACTGTCGGTGTGGTTGCAGCGCTACGAGATTCCGGGCATGGCCCCGACCGTCGCCCTCGATTTCGCCTACCTCGGCGATCCGGCGCAGGGCCGCCGCCACACCGCCCGGCTCGATTCCCTCGACGGCGTCATCGCCGACACCCGCGGTCCGCTCACTCCCGCCGAGATCGGGCGGATCACCGCCGAACCCACCGACCCGAGCCCGTCGCTGTCTCGGGGCGAGTTGCTCACCGACCTCGACGACGCGGTGGTCAAGACGCTCATCGATGAGCCGGTCGCACCGCTGCTCAATATCCAGATCCGCGGCCTGGGCGGGGCGCTCGCCCGGCCTCTGCCCGACGGCGGCGCGCGCGGCCCGGTGACCGAGCCCTACGCGCTCTATCTACTGGGACTCGGCCTGCCCCACCTGCTCGGCGATATCGACAAGCGGTTCGGCGAGATCACCGACGCGCTGGGCTCGCACATCACCGGCGCCAAGCCGTACACCTTCCTCGCCCCCGGCGAGTCCGCTGCGGCGGCCTTCGATGCGGACACGCTGGCGCGGTTGCGTGAGATCAAGCGGAATCGAGATCCGCACAACGTCATTCGCGCCAACTTCCCGGTGCTGGGCTGAACGCGATGAGTTCTGTTCCCGCATCCGACGCGCGGTGGGGCGATCTGCTCACCCGCGAACGCCTCGGCGTCACGATCGTGCTCGCCGGCGGCACCGCCCTGTACGCCATCAGTAGCTATGTGACCGCGAGCCTGCTGCCGACAGCGATCGACGAAATCGGCGGTGCGCAGTATCTGGCCTGGGCCACAACGGTATTCGTCGTCGCCTCGATCGTGTCCTCCACGCTGGTGGGCACGCTGCTGTCCACACGCGGCCCGGTTGGGTCCTACCTGACCGGATTCCTGCTGTTCTCGATCGGCACCGTGGTCTGCGCGGCGAGCCCGTCGATGGCGCTGCTGCTGGTGGGCCGCGTGATCCAGGGGCTGGGCGGGGGTCTGCTGATGGGGTTGGGGTACGCGGTCATTCATCAGACCTACCCGCCCGGGCTGCGCGCCCGGGCGGCGGCGCTGGTGTCGGCGATGTGGGGCGTGGGGACATTCGTCGGCCCGGCGCTGGGCGGGGCGTTCGCTCAGCTCGGTCCGTGGCGGCTGGCGTTCGTATTCCTCGCGGTGATCACCGTGTCGATCGGGGCGATCGTGCCGTTCGCGCTGCGCGGGACCGAGCGGTCCGGCCACGCGCAGCGGGTTCCCGTCGTCTCCCTCACGCTGTTGATGGCCGCGGCGGCGACGGTCAGCGTCTCCGGTGTGCTGCCGCGCGGCGGCTGGACGCTGACCGGCATCGGCGCGGCCCTGCTGATCGTGGCCGCGTTCCTGATCTGGGAACGCCGGGCCACGGTGACGGTGCTACCCCGGCTGACCTTCGCGCGGCATTCGCCGCTGCGCTGGATCTACCTGACCATGACCGCGCTGGCCATAGGCATCAGCCTGGAGAATTTCGTCCCGCTGTTCGCTCAGGAATTGGGCGGCCTCGCGCCGCTGGCCGCCGGATTCGTCGGCGCGGCAGCGTCATTGGGCTGGACGCTGGCGCAGGTGTCCAGCGCGAGCGCGACGCGTCCCACCGTCGTCGCCCGGCTGCGGGTGGCGGGTCCGGCGGTGCTCACCCTCGGCCTGACCCTCACCGCGCTCACCCAGATTCGGGAGGCGGGCCTGACCGACCTGCTGGTCTGGGTGGTGTGGATGATGGTCGCCGGTTCCGGTATCGGCCTGGCCTGGCCGCATCTGTCCGCGGCGGTCATGGCCAGCAGCCCCGATCCGGCCGAGGCGCAGCAGGCCGCGGCCGCGATCGGCACCGTACAGCTGATCGCCACCGCTTTCGGCGCCGCCATCGCCGGTGTGCTGGTCAATCTCGGCGAACCGTCCATGCTGCGGTCGGCCCGTTTCCTGGAATTCGGATTGGCCGTCATCGCCGCACTCGGTGTGGTGGCCGCACTGGCCGCGCAGCGCGCCGCTGCCCGTACCGAGACATCGCGAGGACGGGCTCCCGCCCCGTCTCTCGGCTAGCCGAACCCACGACCGGTCTGGAGGACCAATGACCCGCACGACCATGAAGGCCGCCCGCATGCCTCGGCCCGGCCGAGCCGCCGACCTGACGATCGACACCGCGCCCTATCCCCGCGCCGCGGTCGGCGACGTCATCGTCGAGGTGCACTGCGCCGCATTCACTCCCGGCGAATTGAGCTGGGAGCCAACATATGTCGACCGCGCCGGACGGGATAGGACACCGGCGATTCCCGCGCGCGACGTCTCCGGCGTCGTCGTCGAACTCGGCTTCGGCACCAACCCCAGCGATCTGCGCGTCGGCGACCGCGTCTTCGGCATGATCGACCGCTACCGCGACGGCGCCGCCGCCGAATATGTCGCCGTCGAAGCCCGCGACCTCGCCCTGGTACCCGACGGAGTCGAACACAGTCAGGCGGTCACCCTACCGATGTCCGGCCTGACCGCCTGGCAGGCGCTGATGGTTCACGGCGGACTCACCTTCGGCCAGCGCGTGGTCATCCACGGCGCGGGCGGCGCCGTCGGACAACTGGCGGTGCAGATCGCCCGCAACGCGGGCGCGGAGGTCATCGGAACCGGCCGAGCCTCCGACCGACGACTCGTAATGGACTCCGGCGCAACAACTTTCCTCGATCTCGCCGAACACCCCCTGGCCGCGCTCAGCGGCACCGCAGACCTGGTCTTCGACATGATCGGCGGCGAAATCCTGGCCCAATCCACAGCCCTCATCGCCCCCGGCGGCACCCTGGTCTCCATAGCCGCCCCACCCGCCAACCAGCCCCCCACGGGCCGAGCCGTCTATTTCATCGTAGAACCGAACCGCCCCCAACTCACCGAACTGGCCCGCAGCCTGGCCGCCGGAGAGCTCACCGTTCCCACCCCCGTGCTCTATCCACTCACCGACGCTCCGAAAGCCTTCGCGGACAAGGAGAACGGCGTTCCGGGAAAGTTCGTGCTGTACAACGAACACGCGTGACCTGATCCCCCGAACGGGGCTCACAGAGCGTTCCACGCGATTGATGTCAGCCAGCCCGATGGACACCGCGGAGCTCTCCGCGCCCGAACCGGTTACAACGCGATACCCATCGCCCACATCGCGGCAACCGGTTCGGGCTGGTCCGAACCATCACCGGCGAGCTCAGGTGAGGTAGACGGCCACACCGACCGTTGCGACACACGCCACGGCCAATGCCTGCAGAGCGCGGTCGCCCAGCACGATCTCCTCGGGTTCACCGGCCTCGCCGCCATCGACGTCGACCGCGTAGCGCAGCACGGCGATCGTGAAGGGAATCATCGAGATCGCGAACCACAGATTGTTCTTGTGATCGGCCTCGAACGCCCACAGCCCGTAGAAGACCACAACCGCAGTACCCGACAAGGCCCAGACAGAACGCAGATAAGTGGGCGTGTAGTACTGCAGCGACTTGCGAATCTTGGCCCCGGTGTCCAGCGCGATCTTCAACTCGGCATAGCGTTTACCCGCGGCCATGAACAGCGATCCGAAAGCCGCGATCAACAGAAACCATTGCGACAGATGGATATTGGCCGCCGCACCACCGGCGACCGTGCGCAGCAGGAATCCCGACGACACGATGCAAATGTCGAGCACCGCATGATGCTTGAGCCCGAAGCAGTAGGCCAGTTGAATCGCGATATAAGCCGCCATCACCACGGCCAACTGCCACGACGCGACGAAAGAGAGGACGATCGAACCGGTCAGCAGCACCGCCGACAGTACGTAGGCCAGAGGCACCGGCACCACACCGGCGGCGATCGGCCGGAAGCGTTTGGTCGGATGCGCCCGGTCGGCCTCAACATCGAGCGAGTCGTTGACCAGATAAATACCCGAGGCCGCCAGGCAGAACACCACGAACGCGATACCGATGTGCAGGACGCGAGTGAGCTCGGAGATGGCGAAGGTGTCGGTGCCCGGGATCGTGCCCGCGGCCAGCGGCGCGGCCAGTACCAGGACGTTCTTCACCCACTGACGCGGCCGCACTGCTTTGACCAGGCCCCCGGCCAGGGTCTGGGGCGGTCCGGCGAGGACGGCCTCGTCGAGTTCGATGGTGGTCGGTTCTTCGCTCATATCAACCTGACTGCTTCCTGGCGGCACGAATCGCGCTCTGCGGCTGGCACTACGCTTCGACGGCCCGCGATTTGTGGTGCCCCGCAACACCGCCGACGACATACTCCCAAACACCGTCCCCCATGTCTCGGGTTCAATCGTCGACAGGAGCGTCGACAGGAGCAGGATTCGCCGGTTGCCCACGGCCTCGGCAACGCCGTCTTCGGACGACTGCGCCATCCACGCGCAATGGCAATGCCCGCTCACTCCGCTGGTCAGGCGGTCCGCGCAGCTGGATCGACTGCGGCTCAATGCGACTGGAAATGCCGAATGTTCCAGTGGTCCGCTCAGGGTTGTCGGGGCTTCACTCGGGGCTGCCTCCGGTTGGATAATCTATTTCGTGAAGGCCTCGATAAAAGAGCCACGGCTGGATCTTGGTTCCGTACGAATACCGTGGCCGCCTACGCCGCACCCGAATCCGGTGGACTGTGGGAGCAGATCTTCCCCGAGCTGCGGGAACTCAGCCCAGGAAAACACGCTGTAGGCCGCCCACTGGCCGTTCTCGTCGCGGTCGGCCGAGTCGAGGAACAGAATCCCGGCGTCGGCAAGGAGCGAGCGCGCTTGAACATATGTTCGAAAGCACGTAAATTCGGTCGCATGTCGATACCGCTGCAGGGTTCGCTGCTGGACGGATTCGGGGACATGGAGCTCGGGGCGCTGCGGGAAGCGCGGCGCACCGAGTTGGGCGACGGGGCCTGGGTGGATGTGCTGCCCGGATGGTTGCGAGGCGCCGATGTGTTGTTCGAGCGTCTGGCCGTCGGGGTGCCGTGGCGAGCGGATCGGCGGCAGATGTACGACCGGATGGTGAATGTGCCACGGCTGCTGCGGTTCTACGGTGAGGGCGAGGCGCTGCCGGATCCGGTTCTCGACCAGGCGCGCGATGCGCTCAGCGCGCATTACGATGCGGAACTCGGCGAACCCTTTCGCACCGCGGGGCTGTGCTACTACCGCGACGGCAACGACAGCGTGGCCTGGCACGGGGATACCGGCGGGCGCGGGGCGACCGACGACACCATGGTCGCGATCGTGTCGGTCGGTGCGGCGCGCGCACTGCTGCTGCGGCCTCGCGGCGGCGGTGCGAGCATCCGATATCAGCTTGGACACGGGGATCTGATCGTTATGGGCGGATCGTGTCAGCGCACCTGGGAGCACGCGGTGCCGAAGACCCAGCGACCGGTCGGCCCGCGCATCAGCATCCAATTCCGCCCGTACAACGTGCACTGACCGACGGCCGGGGGCGAAATCGTCGGACCGGACCGATAGATTGGCGGTATGAGCACCATCGGGGCGGGAATCTTGTCGGTGATGCCGTTGCACTCCATCAGCGAGGTACACGGCGAGAGCGGGCTGCGGCAGCGACTGGAACTGGAGAGCGAGAAGCTGTCCGAACCGGAGAAGGTCGGCGCCGCTTTGGATCTGGCGTCACGATTACATCGCGACGACCGCTACGGCCGCGAACCGTATGTGAACCACTTACTGCGCGTGGCCATCCGGATCGTCAGCCACTACGAGGTGCGCGATACCGAGGTCGTCGTCGCGGGACTGCTGCACGATTCGGTCGAGGACCATCCCGGCGAACTGGCGGGCGATCGCCCCGGCTCCCCCACCGACGCGGCCCTCGCCGAGGTGGGCGACCGCTTCGGCGAGCGCGTGGCGAATATCGTTGCGGCGGTCACGAATCCGATCCACCAGCCGGGCGTCGACCGGCACGAGCAGTACCGCGAGCATGTGGCCGCCAGCCTGGCCCGCGACCCCTGGGCCCGGGTGGTCAAGATCTCCGACTTCACCGACAACGGCGTGGGCATCGTCTACGCCACCGGCGGCGTCCAGCGCCATCTGGCCACCAAATACCGCCCGCTCACCAACGTCTACCGCGATCTGGTCACCCGCCCCGACACTCCGCTGGCCGAACACGTCAAACAGCACATCCTCGATCAACTCGATCGCGCCGACGAACGCTTCCACGCCATCCTCGGCGAGGACGGTCCGTCGAAATGATGACGCCGAGCGGCATTTCCGCTCGGTAGCGTCGGTGCGGTGCCGACCCTCACCCGACCGAGCCGGACCCTCCTCCTCACCGCGGCCGCCGTCTACCTCGCGGCGATGGTCGTATTGCTCATCACCGGGCACACCGACCTGCGGCATTCGAGCGACACCACCGACACCACGCCCATCCTGATCCTGTGGCTGCCCGCGATCGTGGGTTCGGCACTGATCTGCCTGCTGCCACCGAAATCCCCACCACCGGAAGCGCTTTCGAACCGGGATCCGCGCACGACGGCCGGACAGGTCTGGATTTTGGCGGCCCTCGCGATCGCCTTCGCCGTCGCACTACATCTGGCACCCGGGACGACCCTCTGGTTCATCGGCCTGAAATTCGTTCTACTGCTGGCCCTTCCGTTGCTGCTGCGAGCGGTCACGATCGGCGAATGGGCCCGGATCGACACCCGCGGCCGCTGGCTGCGACCGCTGATGGTGGTCGCGGCGTTCGCGGTGACGGTCGAGCTCGTCTCGCCGTGGACCGATCCGGTCGCACCGGATGCCGTCACCCTGGCCGGAGTCTTCGTGATCAACGCCGTGGTCGAGGAGATCTTCTACCGGTTCTGGCTGCAAACCCGGCTCGAAACCCACTACGGCCGCTGGCCCGCGATCGCGATGACCTCGGTGCTGTTCGCCGCCTGGCATTCCGCGATCCACGGCGGCGCGGGCATACTCGTCGATCTGGCCGCGGCCGTCATCGATATCGGCGTCACCGGCCTGTTCCTCGGCTATCTCTGGTCGCGCTATCGCAATCCGTGGTTGCAGATCCTCGTACACGGCCTGATCAACGCGCCGATCGGGATGCTCGTGGCAATGGCGTGAGTCAGGACCGGCGCGCGAAATCGGGGGCGTGCTCCGGCAACACCCCGCGCCCGACCAGGTACGGCGGCACGCCGCGAATAATCGGAAGTCGTCGGAAAACCCGCAGCGGCAATGGGGTTCGCTCGGAATTCGAGACGTTCAACCGTCCCGACACCGCCGGTCCGATCGCGACCCTGTGCAGGAACCGCTGCATCGTCTGGGTGGCCACGGTCGGCACGATCCGCCGCCGCTGCACGCGGGCCAGATCCTCGACGGTGAGATCACCGGCCAGCAAGCGCGGCACCAGGATTCGCGCCGCCGCGACGGCGTCCTGCACCGCCAGATTGATACCGACCCCACCCACCGGCGACATGGCGTGCGCGGCATCGCCCACACACAGCAGCCCGTCGGCGTACCAGTGGTCGAGGCGGTCCAGCTGCACATCGAGCAGTTTCACATGATCCCAGTCCGGGACGGCCTCGGTCCGATCGGCAAGCCACGCAACAACTTCGGCCATACTGCGCACGATCTCGGTGACCGGCCCACGCCGCAGTTGCTCGTCGCTGCCCTTGGCGATCAATGTCGCGCACTGCCAGTAATCGCCACGATCGAGCATGATCGCGACCCGATTGGCAGCGAGGACCGGAACCGCGCCCGCCGGATCGGTGTCATTGCGTGGAATGCGGAACCACCACACGTCGAACGGGGTGGCCCACCGCCGTGAACCGAGCCCGGCCGCCTCACGCAGCATCGAGGTGCGGCCGTCACAGGCCAGTACGAGATCGGCCCGGATCTCGCCGCTGCCACCGTCTTTCGTGCGATAGCGGACACCCGCCACGCGGCGACCCTCGTGCAGCAGATCGATCGCCTCGGTATTCATCCGCAGCCGGAAACTCGGTTCCTGGTCCGCGGCGCGGGCGAGCAGATTCAGCAGATCCCACTGCGGCACCATCGCGATGTATTTGTGCCGCCCGGGCAGCCGATCGAAGCTGGCGACGGTGGTCATACCGCCGCGCAGGGGTAGTTGGACCGAGGTCACCCGGCGCTGCGGAAGTTTCGCGAACTCCTCCCCCAGACCCAGTTCGTCGAGCAGATCGAGGGTGGTCGGATGCACGGTGTCACCGCGGAAATCGCGCAGGAAATCGCCATGCTTCTCCAGGACCGTGACATCCACTCCGGCACGAGCGGCCAAGAGGGCGAACACAATTCCGGCGGGACCGCCACCGGCGACGAGACAGGTCGTGCGTTCCATCGGGACATCCCTTCGGGTCGCAGCGCGGATATCCCGATGGTAGGCCCGTCGACGTCGACGCTCAGACGCTTTCGCGATGCAGGATGAAGAAGTACGGCTCGGACAGCCCACGCAGATCCATCACCCCGAGCAGGGTCCGGTCGTCGACCAGCCGGAAAATGTCGATGATCGGCAGATGGTCGTAAACCATTGCGGCACTGATTTTTCCGCGATACTCCAGATTGCGCAGGCGGGCCCTCGGCGCGCGGGTGCGCAGCAGCGGGCGCAGGATCGGCAGCAGGGCGCGGGCGGCCCGCATCCCCGACAGCGGGATCCGACCGGCCAGGCCCAGCGGCACCCGGCGTGGATCGACCGCGAACACCGCCGCGTCCGGACCGGCGAACAGCAGCGGCTGCACATTGTCAGGACTGTCGAATTGCTTACCGTACCAACCGGATTCGACCAGCACCCCCGCCCATGGATGGCCGGTGTCGAGTTCGTCGCCGCTCCAGCGTCCGGTGGTGATCTCGTCCACCCGCACGGCGGGCAGCGAGTCGAACAGCTCCCACGCCTGCTGCGGGGTGCAGCCGCCCTCGCGCAGCCCGCGCAGCCGCGTGGCGGGTGTTTCGACGTCGGCCATTCGTCCTCCTCGACGTAGCGACCGAATGACATGGTCGTTCTCACGATATCTCACCGCCCTCGTGGCGCCGGACGACGTGACACAGGCCACGCCGATCAACTCTGGACCTCGAGCGCGGTTGAGGAACCAGGATCGGTGTCATGACCGCAGTGCAGCACGACGCCCCGACTGTGTCCGATACCAGCGTCGATCGCGCCGACGATATCGTCGCCATCCACGCGATCATCGGGCGTGTCGAAGCCGGGTACAACACCAACGACGCCGAACTCATGATCGGCGACTTCATCGACAACGCCGTGGTCGTCAATGCGATGGGCGCGCTGCTGACCGGCCGCACGGCCCTGTTGGAATCCAGCCGCGCGGGTCTGGCCGGATTCTTGCGGGACGAATACGTCACCTACGAGCCGCTCGCGGTGACCTTCCTGCGGCCCGATATCGCCTTCGCGCACAAATACGCTCGCGCGACCGAGGCCGACGGCACGCTCATCGACCAGGAGCCGGCCATGATCGCCCTCTACGTCCTGGTGAAGGAGAACGGCCGCTGGTGGGCGGCCGCGCGCCAGAACACCCAGATCCCCCGGTCCGCCTGACGACCGGGCCGGCGGCCGTCCCATACGGCCGTCGCCGCCCCCGCTGCACCCACGTACACCCGGCAGCGGGGGCGACTACTTTGTCGCGCCGGACCAGGTCTGATCGCGCACGCCGGTGAGTTCGACGCTGGCTTGCCAGAGGCGAGCCGCGGTATCGGGGTCGGTCATATGGGGTTTCGGAGTTTCGCGATGCGGCGCGCCGCGCAGGCCGAAAACCCGTGGGCCCCACAGTTCGCCGCCCGCGATCCGCGAATCCAGGACCGCGCGCACAATCGGCCGAGCGCCCGCGTGTTTACCGTGCAGCACCGGACCGGCGGGAATCCCGCGTAGCCGTTCGGCGGTGGTGCGGGTGAAAAGCGGTGGGCGCGAGGGCGTCAGCGAGTCCAGCGCGCCGCCGGGATGGGCGACGATGCTCGCGATGCTGGCGTCACCGGCCCGCAGTCGGCGATCGAGTTCGAAGCCGAACAGCATCTGCGCCAATTTCGACCGGCCGTAGGTCCGTTTGGGTTCGTAGTCGACTTCGGACTGGAGATCGATCAGATCCAGTCGCTCCGTACGGGCCGCAAAGCTGCCGACGGTGACGACCCGGGCGCGCTCGGCGGCCGCCAGCAGCGGCGCGAGCTGGTGGACCAGCGCGAAGTGGCCGAGATGGTTTGTCGCGAACATCATCTCGTACCCCTGCGGACTGAGGCGGCGGTACGGATCGGACAGCAGCACCCCCGCGTTGAGCACGACCGCGTCGAGTCGATCGACGGCGAGGGCGTCCACCGCCGCCGGAAGCGTGGACAGATCCGCGAGATCCAACGCGATCCGGCGCACGCGCGCCTGGGGGATCCGCGCGCGAATCGTCGCCGCGGCCAGTTCGGCCTTGGCCGCATCACGACAGGCCAGCACGATCGAGGCTCCCGTGGCGGCGAGCTGTTCGGCGACGAAGTATCCGATGCCCGCGTTGGCGCCGGTGATCAGGTACGTCTCGTCGGCGACCCGGGTCGAGGCGGAATTTGTCATGGTCCGACCGTCCCAAATCGCTCTTGCAGCGCACTCACACGACACTGTCGTTGCCCCTAAAACATTGGGGTACAACGCATTTGGTCTTATCGATGCAATCTCGCCGCTGTTAGGATCGTGCGGTCGACGTCGACTGGCCAGGCCGAATGACACTCCCGGCGCGACCTACCGGCGCTCCGGGACCGACCCCGTTTCACGAGATACGCGGGTCAAGGTCCGACGAAAGGCATACTCATGACACATATCGCTGGCGCCCTCGCCACGGCCGGCGCGATCCTCGCCCTCACCTTCGGCGGCGCCACCACCGCCGGCGCGGATCCCGCGGTCGCGGCCCCGGAGGCGAAGGGCACCTTCGTCTACACCGACCACGGCCACCGCCAGGAATTGCGCGATCCGAAGAACCAGAAGTGCTACCGCATCGACGGTGACGGCATGGCCCGCAACAACACCAACCGCGTCGCGGAGCTGTACCGCAACGACGACTGCCGCGGCACCGCCACCGAGGCCATGGCCCCCGGCGAGCGCGAACGCGATGTCAAGTTCCACTCGGTGCGCTTCATCAAGTAGCCACACCCCGTCACGCGTCGTTTCGTGACGGTATCTGATTCCGGGTCCGCTCCCTCCGCAGTGTCCGCGGAGGGAGCGGACACCTAGGCTTCGGAGAACCTTCCGAATCGGAGGCGACGACGGGAGCGACATTCCTACAATCGAGCATGGAGCAGCCGAGACGAGGCGACGGCCGTTCGCGCGTTCGATGGCTACCCTGGGCGGAGTGCAGACAAGTCTCCTGCCGCATGTGGCCGCGGCGAATTCATTGACTGGGCGGTGGTGCGCGGTCGCGGGTAGTGATGATTTCGTGCTGTCGGGCTGCGGGTTGTGGCCGCTGCTGGGGATTCTGGCCTCGGCGGCGAACGAGCCCGCGCGGACCGAACTGGCCGGAGCCGTCGGGTTGGCGGCGGGCGACGCACAGAAGGCGGCCCTGCGATTATTGGACGAGTTGGCCGCCAGCGAGACCATCGCGGGCGCGCTCGGAGTGTGGGTGCGCGAGGATGTGCGACTGCGTGACCAGTGGGCGGCGTCGCTGCCGGACGGGACCGTCGAGAAGCTGACCGATCAGGCCGCTCTGGACGCCTGGGCCGCTCGGCACACCGCGGGGCTGATCCCCCGATTCCCGTTGGATATCACCTCGGAGACGCTGCTCGTGCTGGCGACCGCGATCGTCGCGCGCACGGCATGGCGCGACACCTTCGACGACGATGTGCTCGAACCGCAGGACGGGCCGTGGCACGGGCATCGCGGGCCGGGGCTGTCGCGGTACTCGCGCCAGCTCGACGACGTGAACCTGCTCGAGGCCGAGACGCCGGTGACGCGCGTGATCGTGCGCGGCATCGGCGACCTCGATGTGCATCTGCTGACCGGCCCGGGAACACCCGCCGAGATACTGGGAGCGGGCCTGGGCGCACTGGACGGCTCGGTGGCGGCGCGAACCGACCTGCCGATCGGCGTTCAGGGGCCGGGGCTGAACGTGCGCGAGATCCGAGCGGTCTCCGATACGCTGCGAATTCAGCTGCCGCCGTTCGAGGTTCGCTCCTCGCATCGACTGCTCGACCAGGCCGATCTGTTCGGATTGCGAACCGCCGCCGCCGACGGCGCGCAACGCTTTCCCGAGATCTCCGACACCCCGCTGTTCGTCGAGGACGCCGCGCAGGACGCGCTCGCCCGCTTCACCCGCGACGGCTTCGAGGCGGCCGCGGTGACGGCGATCGCGATGGCTCGCGCGGTATCCATGCCGATTCCGCGCCCCGCGCTGGAAATCTCGGTCACCTTCGATCGACCGTTCGGCTTCCTGGCCGTGCACCGGCCGACCGGACTGGTCATCGTCGCCGGGTGGGTCGCCCGGCCACCGGCCTGAGCACCGAATGTCGGAACAGGTCGACACCTCGGCGGACGAGGCGGTCCAGACGCGCGCGTCGCGCCGATTCGACACCCTGGATTGGATTCGGCTCGCACTGCTGACGGCCGGGCTGCTGTGCGTGGTGACCGGGCTGCTGCCGCGAGCCGATGCCACCGCCAATCTGCGGCGGATCGGGCCGCTGCTGCTGTTTCTCACCGGCGTGATCGTGCTCGCGCAGCTCGCGCGCCGGGCACTGGTCTTCGATGTGATCGCCCATCGGCTGGCGATCATCGGGCGCGGCAACTACGCGGCGCTGTTCGTACTGTGCGTGCTGTTCGCCGCGACGACCACAATGGTGCTCAACCTGGACACCACGGCCGTGCTGCTCACGCCGGTCATGCTGGCGCTGGCCGTCCCCGCTCGCATCGCACCGCTGCCGCTGGCCATGACGACGCTGTGGCTGGCCAATACCGCGAGCCTGGTGCTGCCGGTCTCCAACCTCACCAATCTGCTCGCCGCCGATCGGGTGGGGCTGGACGGAGTCGGGTTCGCGGCGAGAATGTGGCTGCCGCAACTGGTTTCGGTGCTGGTGACGATGGTGTTCCTGTGGGTCTGGTACTGGCGGCGACGGCATCGCGGGGCCGATCGCTATCTGCCGCCGGATCCGGTTCGCCCCGCCGACGGGCGACACCGCGTGCTGTTCTACGTCACCGGCGCGGCGTGCGTGTTGTTCGTCGCGGCGATTCCGATGGTCGGCGATCGGATCGGATTCGCCGCGGCGGGCGCGGCCGTCGTGGCCGTGATCGCCTTCGCGCTACTCGATCGGTCGGCGCTGCGATTGTCGCTGATCCCTTGGCGGCTGCTGGTTTTCGTGGTCGGGCTGTTCCTGGTGATTCCGACGCTCGGCCGGCTCGGGCTGTCCGATCTCATGGGGGCGCTGATCGGTGGCGATCCCGGCGCGGCCGGTGCCTATCGAGCGGCCGCGGCCGGTGCGGGGCTGTCGAATCTGGCCAATAATCTGCCCGCCTACACCGCCGGTGAGGCGGTCATTGCGCCGGATCATCGAAATCAATTGCTGGCTTTGCTGATCGGCACCAATATCGGCTCGATCGCCACGCCGTGGGCGTCACTGGCGACGCTGCTGTGCCTGGAGTTCTGCCGCACGCACGGGGTTCGGGTGCCGATGACGCGGTTCGTCGCCACCGGGCTGGGGCTGGCGGTGGTCGCGACGGCCGGGGCGGTCGCGGCGCTCTACCTCACCTGATTCTTCCCTTCCTCATCGGGACTTGACGAACAATGTGCGCTTGACCGTACACTGTGCGGTATACGGAACACTGTACGGAAGGAACGTTCCATGAACTTCGATATGCCGCGCTGGCAGGCCCGTTTCGACGAGCTTCGGGCCGCCCATCACGTCCCGGGCGCGACGCTGGCCATCCTGGTCGACGGCCGGGTTCACGCGTTGGCGACGGGTGTGCTGCATCGCGGCACCGGGGTGGCGACCACGCCCGATTCGATCTTCCAGTCCGGATCGATCGCCAAGGTGTACACCGCGACACTGGTCATGCAGCTCGCCGAGGCCGGACTCGTCGATCTGGACGCGCCGATCGTGGACGTCCTACCGGAGTTCGGCACGGCCGATCCGTCCGCCACCAAGATCATCACCACGCGGCAGCTGCTGTCCCATACCGGCGGGCTCACATGCGATTTCACCTTCGACGGCGGCCGCGGCGACGAGTGCTTGGCCCGCTATGTGGCCGCCGCACGCGAGGTGGCGTTGGATTGCCAACCGGGAGAGGCGATTTCGTATTCCAGCGTCGGATACAACGTGCTCGGGCGCCTCGTCGAGGTCCTCACCGGCCTGACCTGGGACGAGGCGCTGAAACAGAAGTTGGTGGACCCGCTCGGGGTCGAGCACACCATGACGCTGCCGGAGGAGGCGCTGCGCTTCCGGGTAGCGATGGGGCATCTCGGCGAACCGGGCCGCGAACCCGATCCGGCCCCCGCCTGGGACATGATGCCGCGCAGCGCTGGCCCCTACGGCCGAGTCCTGGTGACCGCCGGTGACCTGGTCCGATTCGCACGCCTACATCTCGAGGGCGGACTCGCGGCCGACGGCGCTCGAATCCTGTCCGCCGACACCGTCGCGAGCATGCAGCGGCGGGTGATCGACACCCCCGACAAATGGACCGTCAGCTCGGACGGCTGGGGCCTGGGCTGGACGCTCTACGACTGGGACGGGGTATCCGGCTACGGCCACGACGGCGCGTCGCTGGGGCAGTACTCCTATCTGCGCATCGTGCCGTCCGCGGGCGTGGCGGTGGCGCTGATGACCAATGGCGGCGGTGCGCGGGAACTGTACGCCGAGCTGTTCCGCGAGTTGCTGGCCGAACTGGCCGCTGTGCGGATGCCCGCCTCATTCGCTCCCGCGGCCGAGCCGACGACCGTCGATATGACCCCCTACCTCGGCAAATACGTTCGAGAAGGCGTTGCCATCACGATCACCGCCGATCCCGTTCCGCATCTGCGCTACGAATTCACCGGAGGTATGAAGGATTTCTCCCCACCTCTGGAAGCCGAGTTGGTATCGGTATCGGACCGCGTCTTCGCGGCCGCGGGCCAAGGGCCCTTCGCCGAGGCCTGGATGCCCGTGGTGTTCGACCGGCTGCCCGACGGAACGGTCTGCTGCTATATCGGAATGCGTTGCGCCCCACGGGTTGCCGAATGAGGACGGGTCCCGGCCATCGGCCGGGACCCGCTGTCGTTCAGCCGGTGATCTCCCACTCGTAGACCGTCAGCTTCGAGGCGCCGGTCGTGTGGATGGGGTCGGTAAAGATCAATTCCGTTGCCCGGTCGAGACTTTCGGCCAGGACGACGTAGGCTCCGCCGCTGCCGTCGGTGAACCGGCCCGTGCAGTCGAGGTTGCCGGCGGCCCGGACCTCGGCGAGCCAATCGCGATGCGGCTGGATCACCGAGTCGTCCCACCGGTCCGTGCGCATGGCCAGAACCAGATACTTGCGCATCTACGCCTCGTCGTTCGGGGTGGCGCGCGTCGCGGCGGCCGCGGCACGCACCTGCGGCGCGACCAGCACGACCTGGCCGAGTACGCCGTTGACGAAGCTCGGCGAATCGTCGGTGGACAGCTCCTTGGCCAGTTCCACCGCCTCGTCGACGGCGACCACGGGCGGCACGTCGGAGGCGTGGAACAGCTCCCACACCGCCACGCGCAGGATCGCGCGGTCCACGGCGGGCAGCCGCGACAGCGTCCAATCCTGCAGATAGGACTCGATTGTGCCGTCCACCCGATCCAGGTCGTCGGCGACGCCTTCGACCAGGATGCGGGTGTAGGGGTTCACCGGCGCCACCGACTCGTCACGGGCCGACAGCTGCACGCGCTCGTCGAGCAGGTCGGCCGCGTCGACATCGCGGGCCTCGGCCTCGAACAGCAGGTCGACCGCGCGACGGCGGGCCTTGTGCCGCGCGCCGAGCTTCTTGTACTGGGACTTCTTGTCCCCGGGCTGATCCGCCACAGTCACCAGATTAGGCGTTGACGCGGCCGAGGTAGCTGCCGTCGCGCGAGTCGATCTTCAGCTTGTCGCCCTGGTTGATGAACAGAGGCACCTGGACCTCGGCGCCGGTCTCGAGGGTGGCCGGCTTGGTGCCCGCGCTGGAGCGGTCGCCCTGCAGGCCGGGCTCGGTGTGGGTGACGGTGAGCTCGACGGTGACGGGCAGCTCCACGTAGAGCACCTCGCCCTCGTGGGTCGCGACCTGCACCGACATATTCTCCAGCAGGAAGTTGGCGCTGTTGCCGAGCACCTTGTCCCCGATGTGGATCTGATCGAAGGTGTCGCCGTCCATGAAGATGTAGTCCGACCCGTCGTGGTACAGGTAGGTCATATCCCGGCGGTCGACCGTCGCGGTCTCGACCTTGACTCCGGCGTTGAACGTCTTGTCGACCACCTTGCCGGACAGCACATTCTTCAACTTCGTACGCACGAAGGCGGGACCCTTACCCGGCTTCACATGCTGGAACTCGACGATCTGCTGGAGCTGATTGTCGATCTTCAGCACGAGGCCGTTCTTGAAGTCGCTGGTGTCCGCCACTGTCCTCGGATCTCCTGTTCGTAGGGCAACCGGCGTCAGTCGACGACGGTCAAGTCTTTGGTGGTGAGCGTAAGCAGCTCGGGGCCCCCCTCGCGAACCACGAGCGTATCCTCGATGCGGACACCGCCGCGGCCGGGGAAGTACACACCTGGCTCGACGGTCACCGCCACGCCATCGAGCAGTGTACCCGTGCCGGTTTTGGCGATTCCGGGCGCTTCGTGGATCTGCAGGCCCACGCCGTGCCCCAGACCGTGCACGAACTGCTCACCGTGGCCCGCCTGCTCGATGACCGATCGCGACGCCGCGTCGACAGCCGCACAGGCCACTCCGGGTTCCAGCGCTTCTCGACCGGCCCGCTGCGCCTCGTGGACCAGCTGGTAGACATCGCGCTGCCAGTCGCTGGGCTCGCCCAGTACCAGCGTGCGGGTCATATCGGAGTGGTAGCCGTCGACCACCGCGCCGAAGTCGAGCTTCACGAAATCCCCGGCCGCGAGTACCGCCCCGGTCGGACGATGGTGCGGGACGGCCGAATTCGCGCCGGTAGCGATGATCGTCTCGAATGCGATCTTCTGCGCGCCGTGTTCGAACATCAGCCACTCGAGTTCCCGCGCCACCTGCTGTTCGGTGCGACCCGGACGTAATCCGCCGCGCTCGAGCAGGGTGGCCAGGGCCGCGTCGGCGGCGGCGCAGGCGGCACGCAGACGGTCCACCTCGTAGTCGTCCTTGACCTGGCGCTGCTGTTCGACCAAGCCCGGGACGGCCACGAATTCCAGGCCGGTGCCCCAATCCAGGAAGCCGCGATGCTGATCCACGGTGACCACATGACTTTCGAAACCGACGCGGCCGGTTTGCCACTCCCCCGCCAGTTCCACCAATCGGCGCGCGCTGGCCCGCGCGATCTCCGCACGCAGGTCGGGCACCTGTTCGGCCACCTGGGTGGCGTAGCGGCCGTCGGTGCAGATCAGGGTCCGATCCTCGCCGCTGTCCCAGGCGTAGACCAGTAGCGCCGCGTTGGATCCGGTGAAACCGGTCAGGTATCTGACATTCACCAGATCCGTCACCAGCAGGGCATCGACACCGTTCTCCACCAACAGGTCCCGCAGCGCGGCCCGTCGGGTCGCGTGATCGGGACGGCGCACACCGTGATCAGACATGGCCTCCACGCTACCGCGACCGGATGTCCGTCCGGACATCTCGTTCAGCGCCCTATCGGCTCGCGACACGCCTCGGGAGCTGGGCGAATCCGTCCGAGATGCCGGATTCGCACACATACTCTGTTCACATCGGTCGAGTTGTCCACATTTTGCGTTCGGGTCCCCCACGCTCGGCCGCGACGGCGCACGATCGGGACATGACCGCCATCGCCCTCGCCTTGCTGGCCCTGTGGTGCACGACGCTGAGCGTCATCGACCTACGCACCCACCGATTACCGGATCGGCTCACCCTCCCCGGTGGATCGATGGTGCTGGGCTATGCGCTGTTCAGTGATCGACTGGTCGCCGCGGTGGCCGGAGCGCTGCTGCTGGCGGTGCCGTATCTCCTCATACATCTGGCCGCACCGGCCGCCTTCGGCGCCGGGGATGTGAAGCTCGCCGTCGGGCTCGGCGCGGCCGCCGCCTGTGGCGGTGCGCACGCCTGGACGTGGGCGGCGCTCGGCGCTCCGATCCTCACCGCGTTCGGCGGCGGCGCCGCGACCCTGGTGCGCGCCTACCGATCACACGCGCCGCCCGTCAATCCCGCTGTGCCGCATGGTCCTTCGATGTGTTTCGCCACGATCGCCGCGTTGCTGGCAGCGCCGTAGTCCCGATCGCCGGGGCCCACGACCCGCATCCGAGCGAGCCGCCGCGGCGCGCGGCCGATCCGACCGGATGTCCGACCGGAGGTTTTGACGTGGAAAGATGGATGCCGTGTTGCGCTGGATAACTGCCGGAGAATCCCATGGTCCCGCCCTCGTCGCACTTCTCGAGGGGATGGTGGCCGGTGTCGAGGTGACCTCGGCCGATATCGCCGCACAGCTGGCGCGCCGCCGCCTCGGTTACGGTCGCGGCGCCCGAATGAAGTTCGAGGCCGACAAGGTCACCATTATCGGCGGCGTCCGACACGGCAAGACGATGGGTGGCCCCATCGCCGTGGAGATCGCGAACTCCGAATGGCCGAAGTGGACCGAGGTCATGTCCGCCGACCCCGTCGACGAGGCGGAACTGGCCGAGCTGGCCCGCAATGCGCCGCTGACCCGACCCCGCCCCGGCCACGCCGATTACTCGGGCATGTTGAAGTACGGGTTCGACGACGCCCGCCCGGTGCTCGAGCGCGCCAGCGCCCGAGAGACCGCGGCCCGGGTGACCGCAGGCACGGTCGCACGGGCCTTCCTGCGCCAGGCCTTCGGCGTCGAGGTCATCTCGCATGTGGTGTCGATCGGAACCGCCCAGACCGCAAGCGGTTTGGTGCCGACCGCCGCGGATCTGGCCGCCATCGACGAGAGCCCGGTGCGCGCGTTCGACAAGCAAGCCGAGGCCGAGATGATCGCCGAGATCGAGGCCGCCAAAAAGGACGGCGACACCCTCGGCGGTGTGGTCGAGGTTGTGGTGGAGGGCCTGCCGGTCGGGCTGGGCTCGTTCACCAGCGGTGAGAACCGACTCGATTCGCGACTGGCCGCCGCGCTCATGGGCATTCAGGCCATCAAGGGCGTCGAGATCGGCGACGGCTTCGAGACCGCGCGCCGACGCGGCAGCCAGGCGCACGACGAAATGCGCCCCGGCCCCGACGGAGTGCTGCGCTCGACCAACCGCGCGGGCGGGCTCGAGGGCGGCATGACCAATGGCGAACCGCTGCGGGTTCGTGCGGCGATGAAACCGATCTCCACCGTGCCGCGTGCGCTGTCGACGGTGGATATGACCACAGGCGACGAGGCCGTCGCGATCCATCAGCGTTCGGACGTATGCGCGGTTCCGGCCGCGGGTGTGGTCGCCGAGGCCATGGTGGCGCTGGTCGTGGCCCAGGCCGCGCTGGAGAAGTTCGGTGGCGATTCGCTGCCCGAGACGCTCGACAACATCACCAGCTACGTGAAACGGATCAACGCGCGCCCGCATATCCCGGGCACCGTGACCTCATGATCGTGCAGACCGACCCGCGCCGGCCGTGTGTGGTGTTGGTCGGCCCGCCGGGGGCGGGTAAGTCGACGATCGGTCGCAAGCTCGCCAAGGAGCTCGGGGTCGAACTGTTCGACACCGACGCCGGGATCGAGGACGAGACCGGTCGGACCATTCCGGAGATCTTCGCCGACGACGGTGAACCGGAGTTCCGGCGCATCGAGGAGCGCGTGGTTCGTCGGGCGATTCTCGCCGAGCGCGGCGTGGTGTCGCTGGGCGGTGGCGCGGTGCTGTCGGCCAACACCCGGCAGCTGCTGCACGGCCGCACGGTCGTATATCTGGAAATCAGTGTGGCCGAGGGGCTTCGGCGCACCGGCGCGAGCAACAATCGTCCGCTGCTTGCGGGCGACGACCCGAGCAGTAAGTACCGCAAGCTCATGCATGAGCGCCGCCCGCTGTATCGGGAGGTGGCCAGCGTGCGGGTCCGCACCGACGGCCGCAGCCCCGGGCGTGTGGTCCGCAACATCATGGCGAAACTGGATCTGGAACCGGTCGAACCAGATCCGTCGACCACTCCGTCCCGCCCGGCAGACGGCGAGGGCACCAGCCGTCGCGCCCGCGCCCGGCGTCGCCGTCGCGCCCGCACCGCGACGAACAAGGCGAATTCACCGTCGACTCAGCAGGAAACCACCGCCGACCAGAACGGCGAGGCCACACCGCAGGCCAACGAATCCACCGATGGGGCAAGAGAATCCGCGCCCCGCCGTCGCTCTCGCAGGTCACGGCGAGGCGGTCGGCGCCACCGCAAATCCACTGCGGCCGATGGAACGCTGCCCACCACAGCGGATTGCTTCCCCGCGGATGCCATCGTGTCGTCGAACGGGCCGCTGACGGGCGTCGGCGGACCTGGCGGGACGCCAGGACCCGCCGCCGTCGACGAATCCGGCCCGACCACACAATCCGCGGTCGCCAGCCGACGCCGCAGGACCGCGGCAGTCGGCGAATCTGCGACGACCGCCGCACCCACTGACGCGGGAAGGAACGGCGCAGCCGCGGCAGACCGCGAACAGGCACGAGCCGCCACATCCGGGTTGCCGGACCATCCGAGTAGCCCCGCGGTCACGACGGAGTCCACAGCTCCGGCCGTCGCGAATGGCGATCGTCGACGCCGACGTCGCACTACCCGTGCTTCCGGTGCGCCCGGACTACCCACTGCCATCGTTCATTCCGAGCCCGCGCACGCGACTCCCGAAACGCCGACCACCGCGGAATCGTCGGCGTCGCAAGACGCCACACCGGGCACAGGCCGGTCACGGCGCAGCGCGGTTCGCGCGGCCGGTCCACCGATCGTCGCCGCGCCGAGCGGGTCGACGAGTTCCTCCGATCGCCCGCAATCGTCGAACTCGCATCCCATTGGGAACGGCACCAATTCGCCCACGTCGCAAGGAAATTCGACCGCGACAGGCGACGCGGCAGTACCCCGCAGCACCCGGTCGAACGACGCGCCCGTCCCATACGAACACGAGAAGAATCGGAGCAGCTGCCATGAGTGAGCCGACCCGCATCGAGGTCCGCGCCGCCGACCCGTACCCGGTGATCATCGGCCGGGGCCTGCTGGGCGACCTGGCCGATCAGGTGGCCGGACAGCAGGGCGCGCGGACGGTCGCGATCTTCCATCAGCCTCCGCTCACCGAGACCGCCGAGGTCGTGCGGCAGGCACTGGTCGACAAGGGCCTCGACGCGCATCGCATCGAGATTCCCGATGCCGAGGCCGGTAAGGATCTGCCGGTGGCCGGATTCTGCTGGGAGGTACTGGGCCGCATCGGCCTGACCCGGCAGGACGTGGTGATCAGCCTGGGCGGCGGAGCCGCGACCGATCTGGCGGGATTCGTGGCCGCCACCTGGATGCGCGGGGTCAAGATCGTGCACGTGCCGACCACACTGCTCGCGATGGTCGACGCGGCCGTCGGCGGTAAGACCGGCATCAACACCGAGGCGGGGAAGAATCTCGTGGGCTGTTTCCACGAGCCGACCGCCGTGATGGTGGATCTGGCGACGCTGGAGACGGTGCCGCGCAACGAGATCGTCGCCGGGATGGCGGAGATCATCAAGGCCGGTTTCATCGCGGATCCGGTGATTCTGGATCTCATCGAGCGCGACCCGCAGGCGGCCCTGGATCCGTCCGGCGATGTGCTGCCCGAATTGGTGCGTCGCGCGATTCAGGTCAAGGCCGACGTGGTCTCCGCGGACCTCAAGGAGGCCAGCCTCCGCGAGATCCTCAACTACGGCCACACCCTCGGACACGCCATCGAACGCCGCGAACGCTACCGCTGGCGCCACGGGGCCGCGGTCTCGGTGGGCCTGGTGTTCGCCGCCGAACTCGGCCGCCTGGCGGGTCGCCTCGACGACGCCACCGCCGACCGCCATCGCAGCGTATTGGAAAGCGTCGGCCTACCCACCACCTACGACGCCGACGCCCTGCCCCAACTTCTCGACACCATGCAAACCGATAAGAAGACCCGATCCGGTGTCCTCCGTTTCGTGGTCCTCGACGGTCTCGCCAAACCCGGTCGCCTCGAGGGCCCCGACCCTTCCCTCCTCGCCGCCGCCTACGCCACCATTGCCCGCGAGGACACCCCGGCCGGAGGCGCGATCCTGCTGTAGCTCACATACGGTGTCGACCATGACCGATCACCCGTGGGAGCCGCCGCTGGCGGGCAATGAGGTCGACCATCTGCTCGGGGCGTTGCGCAGGCTGCGCACGACCTTTCGGTGGAAGGCCGATGATCTCGATGAGGTGGGTTTGCGGACCCGCGTTGGGGCTTCCGCGCTGACACTGGGTGGGTTGCTGAAGCATCTCGCGGCCGCGGAGGACTACATGTTCACCGCCAAGCTCAGCGGTGAGCCGATCGGTGCGCCCTGGGATGCGCTCGGGTGGGATGGCCGCTCGAGCTGGGCGTTCACGTTCGATACCCGCGATCACACACCGGAGGAGCTGTACGCGCTGTGGGACGGCGCCATCGCGCGGTCCGATGCCCGGCTCGGGGCCGCCCTCGCCGCGGGTGGACTCGATCAGCTCGTTCACGTGTCCTGGCCGGACGGTCGCCGGGCCAGCCTGCGACGGCTCGTCTGCGACCTGATCGAGGAATACGGCCGCCACACCGGACATGCCGATCTGCTGCGCGAAGCCGTGGACGGGCGCGTCGGGGAGGATCCGCCCGCCGGATGGCGACCCGTGAGCGGCGGGGCTTAGCATGCTCCGAATCCGTTGCGGTGCAACCGAATACGGCCCTAGGCGAGAATGGGACTACCGGGCCTCCGCGAGGGGATCATCGAGCCCGGGACCCACCGACCGACAGGCCGACCTTCCGCACATCACCTGCGAGATGATCGACGCGTCCGAGTCGATCGCTGATCCCGGCACCGATCGAGGTGACCCCCGAGGGATCACACAGCCGAAGCCGTAGCCTGCGGCACCGCCGCCTCGGCCTTGCGATTCTCCCGTCCGACCAGGAATCGCCCCGCCGCCACCCCGGCCATCGCCGGAATGAAGATCAGCAGAATGATGAACGCCGCCCCCGCGGTGATCTCGAAGATCAAACCATTGCCGCCCAGATCGAACTTCGGCACGAAATCCAGCAGCCAGGCGACCACACCGCTGCCGAGGCCGCCCACCACTCCCGCTTTGAGCCAGCGCATGGTCAGGTCCGCGCCGCCGCGGTCGGGATCGGGGTTGGCTCGTCGGTCGACGCGGCCGTCGATCAGGCCCCAGGCGATACCGGCCGCGACCAGCACGATCAGGCACAGAGTTCGCATCCATGCGCCGTGTGTCGGCGAGTAGACCATCCCGAAGCCGAGCACGACCCGCAGGAACACCGTCAGCGCTCCGAGGACTGTGGCGCGCAACACCCACGCATTCATGTCGACCACCCTAACCTGACGAGGAACTCGGAAAAACAGTAACCGGTATCAGTTGTCCAATGCGGCAGCCATCGCCTGGCGTGGCGCGGGTTTCCCGGTGAACTGCTCGACCTGTCCGTAGGCCTGATTCAACAGCATCTGCAATCCGCTGATCACGGTATTTCCCGCATGAGACACGGCCAGCGCCAACGGGGTCGGCCATGGGTTGTAGATGGCGTCGAGGACCACCGGCGCGGCGGCGACCGCCTCGGCGACAGCGGCGGCCCCTTCGGCGGGGACCGTGCTGACCACCGCGTCCGCGTCCGCGCACACTCCGCGCAGGGCCGCGACGTCGAAGCCGATCACCGTGACCGCCATACCGAGTCGCTCGGCCAGTTCCCGGGTGCTCGCGGCCCGGCCCGCGTCCCGCGCGACGATGGTCACCGCCCGCGAACCCAGCTCCGACAGCGCCAGCAGCGCGGGTCGCGCGGTACCACCCGCGCCCAGCACCACGGTCCGCTCGACCTTCTCGACCCCACCGCCCTGCAGCGCGCCGCGCACGCCGTCGACATCGGTGCAGTCGGCGCGCCAGCCGGTCTCGGTGTGCACCAGCGTATTCGCCGATTCGGCGAGCACCGCGCGCTCGGTGCGCTCGTCGGCGTAGTCGAGGGCGGCGACCTTACCGGGCATGGTCACCGACAGTCCGACCCATTCGGGACCGAATCCGTCGACCAGACCGGGCAATTGCTCGGCCGTACATTCGATGCGCTCGTAACTCCAGTCGAGTCCGAGCGCCCGATAGGCCGCGAGATGCAGTTGCGGCGAGCGTGAATGCGAGACCGGGCTGCCGAGGACCGCCGCCCGCCGACTCGCCGAATCAGTTTCCTTTGCCACTGTCGAGAATTCCGCTCTGCTGGGCGCGCTGGACATTGCGCAGATGTTCGCTGTAGCTGTCGGTGAACACGGTCGTGCCCTGCTTGTCGACCGTCACGAAGTACAGCCACTTGCCCTGCTCGGGATTCTCCATGGCCTTCAGCGCGGGCAGCGACGGCGAGGAGATCGGCCCGGCGGGCAATCCGGGCATGGCGTAGGTGTTCCACGGGGTCGCGCGCGACCGATCCTCTTCGGTGGTCGCGACCTCGGTGCGGTCGAGGGTGTAGTTCACGCTCGAATCGAACCGCAACTTGTGGTCATCGGAGACGAGACGGTTCAGGATCACCCGCGCGACCTTGGGCATGTCCTTGGGTTGCGCCTCGCGTTCGACCATCGACGCGGCGATCAGCGTCTGATACGGATCCAGATTGTTCGCCCCGCCGGACTGCAACAGCCCGGTCGATTCATAACTCTTCGCGCTCTGGCCGATCAGCTGGCTCAGGATGTGCGCGGGTGAGGCGGTGGGATCGAAATCCCAAGCGCCCGCGGCGATCAGGCCCTCGAGTTGACGGCTGCGATCGGGCACCTTGCGCACCGAATCCACCGCCCAGGCCGGCACGCCCAGCGCGGTCAGATCGGTACCCGCCGCGGCCTCGGCCAATTGTTCGGGAGTGACGCATTTCTTGTCACTGCCCGACCCCACACAGCTCGCATCGGAGATCTTGCCCAGAATGCCCTGATTACGAGCGCCGGTGGTCACATCGAACGAGTCCCGCAGCCGCTTTCCCTCGGGGATCACGACATTGCCGACCCGGTTCTGCTTCTCCAGCAGCGCCGCGACGGCATCGACGCCCTTGCTGTGCGTCGGAATCGCGTAGTAGCCGGGCTGCACCGAGGTCATACCCGCCGCATTGCGCACGGCCGCCTCGTAGAACGCGCCGGTACTCGCGACGACGCCCTTGTCGGCCATGGTCTGGGCGATCTGCTCGGAGGTGTCGCCGGAGCGGACCTGTACGACCGTGGGCGCACCGGCCGGACCCGCGAAATCCTCCGGCCCGCCCAGCTTGCCGACGAGTTTGTAGCCCGCGTACCCGCCCGCGGCCACGAACAGCACCGCGAAGATGCAGCCGAGCACCAACAGATTGCGCCGCCGCCGCTTACGTTCGGCCGCTTTGCGCGAGGCCGCCCGCGAGCGACGGCCGCGACCCTGTCCACGGGTCGAGCGCGCTCGCGATTCGGTTTTGCCCTTGGCGGCCCGGCCGCGCGGGCGGGTGACCTGTTCGGTGGCC
Organism: Nocardia pseudobrasiliensis NBRC 108224; assembly: GCF_001613105.1. Classification (GTDB taxonomy): domain Bacteria; phylum Actinomycetota; class Actinomycetes; order Mycobacteriales; family Mycobacteriaceae; genus Nocardia; species Nocardia pseudobrasiliensis. The sequence continues at coordinate 174,989 of NZ_BDBS01000027.1, forward strand.
TGGTCCCCCTCGTCCCAGTCCTCTTGATCCTCGCCGTCCCAGTCCTCGTATTGCTCGGCATGGCGGTCCGGGGACCGGACGTCGGTCTCCCAGTCCTCGCGGTCGTCCCAGACCTGCTCGTCGGTATCCCATTCGTCGGAGCGGCCGCGCGTGGTGGGCGCGGTCGAGCCGCGCTGGACCACGCGCCGACCGACCGAACTCGCGGATCGGGTCGGTGGCGGATCCTGGTCGTCGGTATAACGCGGGATGACGGTGGTGTCGTCCTCGTAGTCGTCCCACTCGTCGCCCGCCGCGGCATGCCGAGCGCCGTGGCCGCGCTGGGCCGGCTCGACATCGCCCCAGTCGTAGTCCGAACGCCGGTAGCGGCGCTGCTCGGTGCTCTGCCGAAGGCGCTCCTCGGCACGGGTCCAGCGGTCGTTCATCCGACCACCTCGCCGCCTGCGTCACCGGCCGACTTCAACACCGCACTCCGTTCGTCCAACCATCCCTGCAGGATCGAGACGGCCGCCGCCTGATCGATCACCTGCCGCTGCCCACGTGCGCGAACTCCGCTGTCCCGCAATGCACGTGCTGCAGATACCGTAGTCAAACGTTCGTCGGAAAGTCGTATCGGCACACCAGGAATCATGCGCCGCAAACGTTTCGCGTAGCCCACGGCGATCTTGGCAGAGGACCCGTTTTCCCCGCGTAACGTGCGGGGCAGGCCGACGATCACCTCGACGGCCTCATACTCCCGCACAATTTCGGCAATCCTGATCAAATCGGTCGGCTGCGCACCACTGTTCTTCGCGCGCGCCACCGTCTCCACGGGGGTCGCCAAGATGCCGTCCGGGTCGCTGGCGGCGACGCCGACGCGGACCGAACCCACATCGATGCCGAGGCGACGCCCCCGGCCGGGATCGGTATCGGCGCTGGGCCGCTCAGGTCCGATCTCGCCGGGGGGCGAATGCTCCGACGTGTCCGAGTTCTCGGAACTGTCCATCAGCCGGCGAGCTCGGCCACCCGTGCCCGCACCGCGGCCAGTCCGGCCGCGATTCCCGACGGATCGGCGCCGGCGCCCTGCGCCATCTCCGGCTTGCCGCCACCACGCCCGGCAATGCTCGGGCCGAACGCTGCGACCAGGTCACCGGCCTTGAACCCGAGTTCCTGGGCGGGCTTGTTGACCGTGACCACGAACGGCACCTTGCCGTCGGCATTGCCGAGCAGCACCACCACGGCGGGCTCACTGCCGAACCGGCCCCGGATATCGGTGGCCAGCGTGCGCAGATCGCCCGCGCCCACGCCCTCGGGCGCGGCGGCCGCGACCAGCAGCACGGTTCCGACCCGCTGGGCCTGGTCGACGAATGTGCCCGCCGAGGACAGCACCGCGGCCAGCTTGGTCCGCTCGAGTTCGCGCTCGGCGACCTTCAACCGTTCCACGAGCTGCTCGACCCGCGCGGGCACCTCCTCCGACGGCACCTTCAACGCCGACGCGACGCCCGCCAGCAACGCCCGCTCCTTGGCCAGATACCGGTAGGAATCCAGGCCGACGAACGCCTCCACGCGCCGCACACCCGAACCCACCGACGATTCACCCAGCAGCGTGATCGGACCGATCTGCGACGAGTGTCCGACATGGGTGCCACCGCACAGCTCCATCGAGAACGGGCCGCCGATCTCCACGACCCGCACTTCGTCGCCGTAGTTCTCCCCGAACAGCGCCATCGCGCCCATGGCCTTGGCCTTGGGCAGATCGGTGACGAAGGTGTTCACCGGGAAATCCGCGCCGACCGCGTCATTGGACACGACCTCGATCTGTTCCTTCTGCGCCTCGCTGAGCTGACCCTGCCAGTTGAAGTCGAACCGCAGATACCCCGGCTTGTTCAACGAACCGGCCTGTACCGCGTTGGGGCCCAGCACCTGCCGCAGCGCGGCATGCACCATATGCGTGCCCGAATGTCCCTGCGTCGCACCACGCCGCCACGCCGGATCCACCTGAGCCAGCACGGCATCGCCCTCGGTGATCTGACCCGCCTCGACGGTCGCCTTGTGCGTCCACAACATCTTGGCGATCTTCTGCACGTCATCGACCCGCAGCTTCAATCCACTCGCGGTGATCGTGCCACGATCGGCGATCTGACCACCCGACTCCGCGTACAACGGGCTGCGATCCAGGATCACCTCCACGTCTTGCCCCGCGGTCGCGGTCGGCACCCGCACACCATCGACGATCAACGCGAGAACCTTGGCCTCGGTGGCCAGTTCGTCGAACCCGGTGAACTCCGTCGCGCCCCGATCCACCAGCTCCTTGTAGACGGTCAGATCCGCATGCGCGTGCTTACGCGACTGCGCATCCTCCTTGGCACGCTGCCGCTGCTCGGCCATCAACGACCGGAACCCCGCCTCGTCCACCTCGAGACCCGCCTCCGCGGCCATCTCCAGCGTCAGATCGATCGGGAAACCATAGGTATCGTGCAGCGTGAAAGCCTCCGAACCGCCGATCCGCTTGCCGCCCTTGGCCTTCACCTCGTCGACCGTCTCGTCGAACAGCTTGGTGCCGGTGCTGAGCGTCTTGAGGAACGCCGTCTCCTCGCCGACGGCCACATTCTCGATGCGCTTGAAATCGGTGGCCAGTTCCGGATACGACGGCGACATCAGTTCGCTGACGACCTTCATGAATTCGGCCATAACCGGCTTGTCGGCGCCCAGCAGCCGGGCCGAGCGCACGATTCGGCGCAGCAGACGGCGCAGGACGTAACCGCGGCCGTCGTTACCCGGGTTCACGCCGTCGGCGATCAGCATGGCCGCGGTGCGGGCATGGTCGGCGATGACACGGAAGCGCACATCGTCGGTGTGCTCTACACCGTAGTTCTTACCGGTCAGCGCCTCGGCCGCGACGATGATCGGACGCAGCAGATCGGTTTCGTAGACGTTGTCCACGCCCTGCAACAGGAACGCCACGCGCTCGACGCCCATACCGGTGTCGATGTTCTTCTTGGGCAGCGGTCCGAGGATGTCGAAGTCGTCCTTGCCGCGACCCTCGCCCCGCTCGTTCTGCATGAACACGAGGTTCCAGATTTCGAGGTAGCGATCCTCATCGGCCTCCGGACCGCCGTCGCGACCGTATTCGGGGCCGCGATCGAAGTAGATCTCCGAGCACGGGCCGCACGGGCCCGGAATGCCCATCGACCAGTAGTTGTCGGCCATGCCCCGGCGCTGGATGCGCTCGGACGGCACGCCGATCGAGAGCCAGATCTGCTCGGCCTCGTCATCGTCGAGATAAACGGTGACCCACAGTCTTTCGGGATCGAAGCCGTAACCGCCGTCCTCGACGCTGTTGGTCAGCAGCGACCAGGCCAGTTCGATCGCACCGCGCTTGAAGTAGTCGCCGAAGCTGAAGTTGCCCGCCATCTGGAAGAAGGTGTTGTGGCGGGTGGTGATGCCGACGTTTTCGATGTCGAGGGTGCGCACGCACTTCTGCACGCTGGTGGCCGTGGCGAACGGCGGCGTCTGCTGCCCGAGGAAGTACGGGACGAACTGGACCATGCCCGCATTGACGAACAGCAGGTTCGGGTCGGCCAGGATCAGCGAAGCACTGGGTACCTCGGTGTGCCCGGCACGGACGAAGTGGTCCAGGAAGCGCCGTCGAATCTCGTGGGTCTGCACAACCATCCAGCCTACCGGGCCAGGTCCAACCGGATTTCATGGGACGCGGCCCGGACGGGTGGACGGGGATCCGACGGATCGGGCCAATGTGAAACGATGTGGTTTAAATCACTGCCGGAACGGGGTCGCTATATGTGATCCTGAATGTTGCAGGAAGTAGCTGAACGATTGCTCGACTCCGACAAATGGAACGCGGAGTAGGAGAAAGGTTCCAGCAATGGCAGTACACGGCAGGGATGGCCTGTCGATATGGCACTTCCATGGGTTGTGCGGTATCGAGTCGGCGACCGCCGCCGCCGTGTCGACAGCCCGGTATCGCGCATTCGGCGTTCCGGCGCGAGCGCAGGGGTCAAGGAAGCGGCCCCTCGCTCCGATCGGCGCAGCGACTTTCCATCCGAGCATCCGCCGAGGTCGAAGAGGGTTCGACCGCCGCTAGCCCGAGCGACCGTCGGCGCGCATTTCCCACTCGGATCGCTGCACCGCAGTACGACTTCGTCGAAAGGAATCGGCATCACCAATTCACCGGGCGCATTGCGCCCAAAATGTGAAGTGAGACCGTTTCATACTCTTCTTCTCACATAAGCGAATTCCCATTCGCACTCAGGAGAAATGATGAACATCTCGAAAGGATGGGGACGGAAGGCACTGTGGTCCGTCGCCACACTGCTACTGATGGCGGCGCCGGTCGCCGCCTCCGCACATAACGCGCCACTGGCCCATGCCGGCGAAATCGAGCTGCCCGCAATAGATCTGACACCGCCGATCGACCTGGGCCAGGTGCAGGCGCCACAGATCGACCTGCCGAGGATCGATATCCCGCGGTCCGAGGTGATTCCGCCGATCGACATCCCGACCAACGCGCTGCCGCCGGTGGTCAACCAATTGCTCCCGCAGGTCCTCGACCAGCTGGGCCAGCAGGCCGAGCGGTTACAGGGCCCGCCCCCAGCCGGTCCACCGCCCGTGAACGCGGCGCCTCCGGCCGATCAGGCGCTGGCCAATTCGGCCCCGGCGGGCGGCGGTTCCGATCCGGCGTCCTCGGGCGCTCAGCCGGGACCGGCTCCCCAGGCGAGCCCTCCACCCGATACCCGCGGGTCTGGTGATGCCGCGCCGCCGTCGGGCGAAGCGCCGAACAATGTGGCCGACAACCCTTCACAAGCAAACGGTCAGCAATCAACTGACCAGCCGCAGGCGAACGGACCCTCGAATGGCAGCGGCAATCAGCCGAAGGCGAGCGGACCGTCCAGCGATCGGCCGCAGGGCGACAGGCCACAGTCGAACAGCCAAACAGGCAACGCCAATGGCCCCGGCTACGGTCCGGGAAATGGCCCGGGCAATGGGAATGGGCCTGGAAACGGCCCGGGCAACGGAAACGGTCCCGGCAATGGCAACGGCAACGGCCAACCCCAGACCAGTGGGCCGTCCAACGGCCAACAAGGCAACAAGCCGCAATCGAACGGCCAGTCGGCCAATAAACCCCAGGCCAGCGGCCCCCGCCCGAACCAGCCGCGCGACAGCAAGCCCCAGTCCAACGGTCCCGGCAACCAGCCGCAGGCGAACGGTCCGTCGAACGGCGGTGCTCAGCCGCAGAGCAACGGCCAGCCCGGCGGCAATCACCCGCAGTCCAACGGCCCGACCAACCCCCCGCAAGGCGGCAACCAGCCGCAGGCGATGGGCCCGTCCAACCCTCAACCGGACGGCAACCGTCCGCAGGCCAATGGCCCGTCCAATGGCCAATCCGGCAACCAACCTCAAGCCAACGGCCCCTCGAACGGCCAACCCGGCAACCAACCCCAAGCCAGTGGACCTTCGAACAATCAACCGCAAGGCAACAACCCGCGGACCGATGGAGGTAGCCAACCTCGAGCCAGCGGCCCGTCGAACTCCCAGCCCGGCGGCAATCAGCCCCAGGCCGAAGGCCCGTCCGGCGGCAGCCAGCCGCGGGCGAACGGCCCGTCCGATGGTCCGTCGGAAGCCTCGATGTCGTCCGACCTCGGCGAGCGGCCGCCGCGCACCGGACCGTCGAATCCCCAACCGCAGGCCGAGGTTCCGCAGTCGGATTCGCTGATCGAACCCGCGCCGGTACCCAATGCTCCTGCGCCGCAAAGTGATATACGGGCTCCGAGTCCGCAGCCGAGCATTGTCGAACCGGCCCTCGACGAGCCGACCGTGCCGCAGGCACTCGGGCCGACCGTACAGGCGCAGTCGCTGAGCAGTCTGGTCCCGAAGCTGGACGGGGATTCCCTGCAACTACCCGAGCTGGATATGCCCGCCGTGCATATCCCCGAGGGACCCTTGACCACACCGAATCTGGATATCCCGGCGATCGAGATCCCGCCGATCGACCTGCCCGAACCGGATCTGTCACCCACCGAGATCGTGGGCGCGGCCATCGGCGCGGGTACGGGCGCGGCGATCGGAGCACCGCTGGGTGCGGCAGCGGGTGCGGTGACCGGAGCCCTCGCGGGTCCGGTGATCGGCGCGGTCGCGGGCACCGTCCTCGGTGAGGGCGTCGGAATCGAGGTCGGTCTGGAAACCGCGGGCATCTCGATCGTCGCCGGTGCGCCGCTGGGCGCGATCGCCGGTGCGGTCCTCGGTGAACCCCTGGGTATCGGCATCGGCGCGGTCGGCGGTGGTATCGCCGGGGCGGCGGCGGGCGCTGCCCTCGGTGGCGCGGCCGGCGCCGCACTGGGAAGTCTGGTGCCCGTGCCCTGATCCCCACCGATAGAGCGAAACCCATCGGATAGGACCGTCACCGGAACTCACTCGCCGAGAGCGCGCCTCGACAAGCGAGTACCGCACGGCCTACCGGTCCCGACCACAACAGCCATGGAGGTGATCACACACCGTCCGCGCAACGGTCCACACCGACCGAAAGCTCGAGACTCACTGTCGAACAAGAACATTCGACAATCCGAGCCTCGTCCGATCGATCGAAGGCCACGAGCGTGACGATGCGACCCCCGACAACAGGCCCCGCGGTTTCCGGGTGCGGCGTCAGCCTTCACCGCCCCCGGCGCGACGAGCCCGGCAGATGATCACTGCCCCCGAACTATCCGGCGCAGCTTCATCACCCGCGGCCCGATCTCCCGCTCGTAACCGTGATCGGTGGGCTGGTAATAATCGGTTCCGACCAGATCGTCGGGCGGATATTGCTGGGCGAGAACGCCATCGGGATGATCGTGCGGGTATTTGTACCCCTGCGCGTTCCCCAACCCGGCGGCGCCGGCGTAGTGACCGTCACGTAGATGCGGCGGTACGGCACCGGCCTTGCCCTGGCCGATATCGCTGAGCGCCGCGCCGATCGAGGCCGTGACCGAGCCCGACTTCGGCGCGGTGGCGACATGGATCGTGGCATGTGCGAGGGCCAGCTTGGCCTCCGGCATCCCGACCAGCTGCACCACCTGGGCCGCGGCGACCGCGGTCTGCAACGCCGTCGGGTCGGCCATACCGACATCCTCACTGGCCTGAATCATCAGTCGCCGGGCGATGAAGCGCGGATCCTCCCCCGCGCTGATCATCCGCGCCAGATAGTGCAGCGCGGCATCGACATCCGAGCCGCGCAGCGATTTGATGAACGCGCTGATCACGTCGTAATGCTGATCACCGGCGCGGTCATAGCGCACGGCCGCCTTGTCGACACTGGCCTCGACCAGGTCCACATCGACCTTGCCGTCCAGCGACGACTCCGCCGACGCCTCCAGCGCGGTCAGGGCGCGGCGCGCGTCACCGCCCGCGATCCGCACGATGTGATCCAGGGCCGCGTCGGTGACGTCGTATTCACCGCCGAGCCCGCGCGGATCCTCGATCGCCCGCCGCAGCACGACGCGAATATCGCTGTCCGACAGCGATTTCAGCTGTAGCACCAGCGACCGCGACAGCAGCGGCGACACCACCGAGAACGACGGATTCTCCGTTGTCGCCCCGACGAGCAGCACCACCCGGTTCTCCACCGCGGCCAGCAGCGCGTCCTGCTGGGTCTTGGAGAACCGGTGCACCTCGTCGATGAACAGCACGGTCTGCTCACCCGCCAGCAGCCGCCGCCGCGCGATCTCGATGACCGCCCGCACCTCCTTGACCCCGGCCGACAGCGCCGACAGCGCCTCGAATCGGCGGCCGGTGGCATGGGAGATCAACGAGGCGAGGGTGGTCTTGCCGGTTCCGGGCGGACCGTAGAGCAGCACCGACGCCGCCCCCGAACCCTCCACGAGCCGCCGCAGCGGCGAGCCGGGTCCGAGCAGATGCTGCTGTCCGACCACCTCGTCGAGATTCGCGGGCCGCATGCGCACCGGCAGCGGCACATGGTCGCCCGCCCCGCGGAACTCGACCGCACCCCCGCTGGTCTCGGGTTCCGCACCGGGCGCATCGAACAATCCGTCACTCACGACGACGCCGCCTCGCCGCCCACGACGCGCTGTATCGCTGGTTCGCTCACGCATTCGACCGTACCGCCCAGGTCCGACAGGGTGAGCGCCGCCGTCTCAGATCGGGCGCGCCTCGAGTATCTCGTCCACGCCCGCCGTACGCACCCGACGGACCAGTTCGAAGCCGTTGGCCGCCAGCAGCTCCCGATATTCCCGCTCGGTGCGTTCGCGGCCGCCCGCGGTGAGCAGTATCTCCAGATCCAGCAGGGTGCCGAAGCCGCGCTCGGGCTCCTCGTCCAGAACCATCTCGATGAGCAGCAGCCGCGCGGAATCGGACATCGCCGCGCGCACGGTCCGCAGGATGTGCGCGGCCCTGTCCTCCACCCAGTCGTGAATGATGTGTTTGAGGATGTAGGCATCCCCGCCCGCGGGCACCTCGTCGAAGAACGACCCGGTGACGATGGCGCACCGATCGGCCAGACCGCGCTCGGCCAGCAGTTCCGGCACCGGGGCCAGCACATCGGGCAGATCGAACAGCACACCGCGAGTTCCGGGCGTGCGGGTCAGAATTTCGGTGAGCAGCCGCCCGTGCCCGCCCGCGATATCGACGATGGTGCCGAAGCCGGAGAAATCATAGGCCGCCAGCGTCGGTTCCAGCGCCGCCACGGAGAATTCCGTCATCGCCGTATCGAATACCTCGCCGAATGCCCGATCCTTTTGGATGTAATCGAAGAACGGCATGCCGTAGAGCAGTTCCGCGGCCGACTCCCCCGTGCGCACGACGGTCGGTAACAGACCCCACAGTCCGATCGCCTTGGGATCGCCGACGAACCGCGCCAGCGCACGCACCGAATCCGGCGCATCACCGCGCAGCGGTTCCGCAAGCGAATTCAGCGCATAGACGTTGTCGCTACAGGAGAAAATCCCCTCCGCCAGCAATGGCCGCAACATCCGCCGCAGGTGATCCGGCTGCGCGCCCACCCGGGCGGCCAATTCCTCCAGCGGCAACGGCCCGTCCGCCAGTACGTCGGCAATGCCGAGTTCGGCCGCGGTGCACAAGATCTGGGCCAGAAACGAACCCTGGATGATGCCGAGCAACAGCGCCGAGGGTGGGGGCGTCGGAGTTCCGGACGGTGGGCCTTGCCGAGTCGAGGGCACAGCGGGTGTCGTCGACGTCGCCGAAGCAGACAAACGGGGCGAACTCGACGAGGCGAGAGTTGTCGCAACCGGTTCCGCCAAAGGCGAGCCAACAGAGGGCGACGTGCCGGACAGGATGCCGCGAATCCGTCCCAGCAGGCTGAGGACGGCCGACGGCGAAATAGTGGAACGGCCGATCGGCATCGTGCAATCCCCCTACGAACGGCGGCGAATCGGTTGACCAGAACGCCCGTCCAGTCTGCCTCACCGAATCGTCCGCTCGGGGCGGATCTGTCCGAATTTCCGCGGCGGCCGCCGCCCCTATTCCTCCCAGTACTCCTCGAGGGTCGCCGACACGTGCTCGGCGAAATCGCCCAGCGGATCGTCACCGGTGCAGCGCGCGTCCTCGGCGAGCGCGGCCCAGCGGTTGATCAGGGCCGCCGAGCGCGGTACCGAGAGGCCGTGCTCGCGAGCGGCGGCGATGCGGGTGTGATCGGCGGGCAGGAACCAGTAGGTGGTCAACCACACCCAGATCAGCCGGGCCTCGAGTATGCGCTCGGCCAGCAGGGTGTCGTCGGCGAGCGCGGGCCATACGCCCACGACCTCCGAACGCCACGCCTCGACCATCTGCCGGGCCCGCTCGCGCGACAACTCGAAATCGCACAGACAGCCCGGGAAGGAGACCAGGGCGTAGGCGATATCGAGGGTGGCGTCGCGGAAACCGCCCCACTCGTAGTCCAGGAACCGCGCACCCTCGTCGTTGAGGATGACATTGTCCGGGCACAGGTCCGACGGACTGAACGCGCGGAAGCGACCCGCCGAGAACAGTCGGTTGCCGCGCACGATCCGCTCGGCGATCTCGCCGGGCACCTCGATTCCCAACTCGCGCAAAAGCAGTCCGGGCACCTCGTTGATCGCCGACTCGGCCTGCTGGCCGATGCCGTCGACGCGGTGCGACACGTCGACCCGGCGCAGCAGCGCCACGAAGTCGGCCTCGCGCCCGACGGTGGCGGCGTGCATGCGGCCCAGCGCCTGCGCGAACGCCATCAGCGCATTGCGCATGGCGGGCTCGGAGCCCGCGTGTAGCACCGGGGTGAGGGAGGTGTTCTCCCCTAGGTCGCTGAGGATCAGCAACCGGTCCGGCAGGCTGTGGGCGAGCAGGTAGGCGCCGGGGCGGTGTCGGCTCGACAGTGCGGTGGTGAATTGGTAGGACACCGCTTCACGTAGGAAGGCCGAGTCGATACTGGCCACCCCCGGTGCCAGGCCGCCGATCCGGCGATCCTGCGCGGCACCGCGGACCTGTTTGACGATCAAGGTCCGAGGAAGTGAAAAGGCGTTCTCCGCAACACGCACGCGTAATACCGTCGTTCTGCCACTGCCGCTGAGCTCTATCGGATCGCTCAGCTTTACCGGAGCACCCATTCGCTTTGTGAGCAACTGTTGTGCCGCGGACACGACTTCGGCGGCGCGTTCGGCCAATAGTGCGGTCATCGGATCCCAAGTTACTCGCTTCAGGTCACTTTCAGCGAGCGGTTGCGCAACCTTTCGCGCGTCGCTCGGCGTGTCTTTGTGAAGGGTTCGCTACCGCGTGTGATGTTCGACGGGTATCACGAACTCTCCCGCCCGCGGTGTATCGCGGACATCCGACTGCCGGTCGCTTGACACAATCTGGCCGGTCCGGTTGTCTCATCGTCAACTGCTCTGCGCCGCACCGCAACCCAGGCGATTCGAAAGGTCCCGACATGGCCGACACGCCGAAGCCCGTTCCCGGCGACACGCCTGGCGAGGGTGGTGACGAGCGGCACTCGGGGCGTTCCGGACAGCAGCCAGCGCCGAGCGGTCCGCACGGTCGGCACCAGATGCCGGGTGCGGCGGGATATCCGCAGTTCGAGGGACCGGGTGCGCCGCAATACGGAAGTGAACAGGTCGAACCGCCGCCGCCGGTGACGGGTGCGGTTCCGCCGCCATCGGTTTCGGGAACGCGGCCCGCCCCTGGACAACAGGCTCATGGACAGAGCGGTTCCGGACAACAGGTTTACGGACAGGCGGGGTCTTCGCACGGCTACGAACAGCCTGGATCTGCGCAGAGTTACGGGCAGCCTGGGCCTTCGCAGGGCTACGGACAACCCGGATCTCCGCAAAGCTTCGGGCAACCCGGGTCTGCGCAGAGTTACGGACAGCCCGGGTCTGCGCAGAGTTACGGACAGCCCGGGTCTGCGCAGAGTTACGGGCAGGCCGCGTCCTCGCAGGGTTACGGACAGTCCGCATCCGAACAGCAGGATTACGGTGCGCCCATACCTCAGCCGGGCTACGGGCAGACCGGCTCCGAGCAGACGTACGGGCAGCCCCCGCACCAACAGGGTTACGGCCGGTCCACTTCCGAGCAGGGCTATGGACAGCCCACCGCCGAGCAGCAAGCCTATGGACCGTCCACCTTCGATCAACAGCCTTACGGCCAGCCGACTTACGGCCCCGCCGGTTCCTATCCCGCGCCCGGCGAGGCGCCGCCGGGATGGTCACCCGCGGGCGCATCCTCCTACGGACAGCAGCCCTACGGATATCCAGGGGCCCCGGCCACGCTGAGTATCGGTCGTGCCCTCGGATACGGCTGGGATCGCTTCCGCGCCAATCCGATTCCGTGGGTCGCGATCACACTGGTCGGCTTCCTCGCCTATGTGGCGGTCACACTGGTGATCCGGCTCAGCGCGGTCGACTCGGTATTACCGCTGGTGCTGCTCGCCCTGGTGGTCGCGGTGGTGGTCTGGTTGTTGCAGGCGGCCATGATTCGCGGGGCACTTTCCGAAACCGACGGCACCCCACCGGATTTCCAGGCCTTCTTCGGCTTCGTGAACGCGGGCAACGTTCTGATCACGGCGTTGATCGTCTTCGTCGCCGCCTGGGTGTTCGCGATCCTGCTGGTGATTCCCGGCCTGATCGTGCTGTATCTGTGCATGTTCGCCCTGCATTTCGTGATCGACCAGGACCAGGGCCCGTTCACCGCGATCAAATCCAGTGCCCAACTGGTCTTCTCGAATTTCGGCCCGACGCTGCTGCTGGCGCTGGCCGTGGCGGTGCTGACGTTCCTGGCGACGCTGTTGTGCGGCGTCGGCCTGCTGATCGTCGGCCCGATGACGATCATCGCCGTCACCTACACCTACCGATTCCTCACCGGCGGCCTGATCGCCTGAACCTCAACGGCTCGCGGCGAACGACCGCTTCAGCCGATGCATCGGCCCGCCCTCGCGGCCGTGGCCGGGGCGCAGCTGCAGCACGATGACCCCGGCCACCACGATGCCGACCATATTCACGGCGAGCTGCCCCACCGACATGAACGCCTTGTCCCATTCCCCCAGAGTCGCTGCCACCGCGGCGTAGCCAGCGGCGGGAATCGTGGTGACCGAGATGAACACCCCGACCAGCGCGGAGGATTTCGAGGTCACCAGCGACAGCATTCCCGCCGCGCCCGCCAGGAGCGCGACCACCAGGGAGAACGGCCCCACCTCGTAGATGAAGTCCACATTGTGGCTGTCGTTGACGCTGCTCACCGTGATCCAGCCGAGATGCTCCCAAATCAACGACGCCAGCACGGCGATGCCCATGGCCACCGGGAATCCGGTCAGCAACGCCAGCGCCGAACGCCGGGCGAGCCGGAAATCCTTGCGCACCAACGAGACCGCGATCGCCGCCAGCGGCCCGAACTCCGGCCCGACCACCATGGCCCCGACGACCGTCACCGGCGAGTCCGTGGCCACACCCACCACCGCGAGCAGGCATGCGAGGGTGATGAAGGCCAGGAATGTCGGGTTGAGCGTGGATTCCTCCTGGGTCTGGGCGAGCAGTTCCTCCCAGACCACCGCGTCCGCGGGATCGCCCGGCGCGGCCTCGACCGCCCGATCGGCCGCCTCGGAAAGCGACGTTTCGACCGGATCGAGAATGATGCCGCCCATGCGCTGAACACCCAACGCCGACAACGCCTCGAGCACCTCATTGGCCGACTCCCGCGCGACGTAGGCCTCCAGCACATCGCCCACCGGTTCAACCGCCGCACCCCGCTGCACCGTGATCAACGTCGCGCCGGATTCGGCGCGCAGCATCGAAACGGCGGCGGCTGTTGTCTCCGGCGGACAGATCACGCGAACATGCAGCACCGTAACCCCTTGAACGTGAGTCGACTACGGCACCGGACGGTTCCGCGGGTGCAGATTATCGGCTCACGCCGCGACCACGGCGGACGGCACCGCCGGGCGCGAGTACGCATCGCATGTGCCAACGACACCCGGCGGTACGGACTCGCGCCTCGACTACTTCTTCGCCGCCGCGCCGATCGGGTTGCCGTGCTCGTCGAGCACCACGTCCAAGCCCGCTTCCTTGCGCTGCTGCCCGGTGATCGGGGTGGGGGCGTCGGTCAGCGGGTCGACGCCGCCGCCGGACTTCGGGAAGGCGATGACCTCGCGGATGGATTCGACACCGGCCAGCAGCGCGGTGATGCGATCCCAGCCGAAGGCGATGCCGCCCATGGGCGGAGCGCCGAACGAGAAGGCGTCGAGCAGGAAGCCGAACTTGTCCTTGGCCTCCTCGGGACCGATGCCCATGACCTTGAACACCCGCTCCTGCACGTCACGGCGATGGATACGAATGGAACCGCCGCCGATCTCATTGCCGTTGCAGACGATGTCGTAGGCGTAGGCCAGCGCCGAACCCGGATCGCTGTCGAAGGTGTCCACCGATTCCGGCCGGGGCGAGGTGAAGGCGTGGTGCACGGCGGTCCAGGCCGAATGGCCCAGGGCCACATCGCCGCTGGCGGTCGCGTCGGCGGCGGGCTCGAACATGGGCGCGTCCACGATCCACACGAAGGCCCAGGCGTTCTCATCGATCAGATCGCATTTGCGGGCGATCTCACCGCGGGCCGCGCCCAGCAGGGCACGGCTGGACTTGATCTCACCGGCGGCGAAGAACACGCAGTCGCCGGGCTCGGCGCCGACCTGCTTGGCCAAGCCCTCGCGCTCGGTGTCGGTGAGGTTCTTTGCGACCGGGCCGCCGAGGGTGCCGTCCTCGTTGAAGGTGATGTAGGCCAGACCCTTCGCACCGCGCTGCTTGGCCCATTCCTGCCAGGCGTCGAACTGCCGACGGGGCTGGCTCGCGCCGCCCGGCATGACAACCGCGCCGACATAGGGAGCCTGGAACACGCGGAACTGCGTGTCCTTGAAGTACTCCATCATCTCGGTGATCTCGATACCGAACCGCAGATCCGGCTTGTCGGAGCCGTAGCGACGCATGGCCTCCGCATAGGTCATATGCGCGATCGGCGTCGGAATCTCGTGACCGACCAGCTTCCACAGCGCGGTCAGGATGTCCTCGGCCAGCAGGATGACATCCTCCTGCTCGACGAAGCTCATCTCGATGTCGAGCTGGGTGAACTCGGGCTGGCGGTCGGCGCGGAAGTCCTCGTCGCGGTAGCAACGCGCGATCTGGTAGTAGCGCTCGATGCCGCCGACCATGAGCAGCTGCTTGAACAGCTGCGGCGACTGCGGCAGCGCGTAGAACTTGCCGGGCTGCAGGCGCGCGGGGACCAGGAAGTCGCGGGCGCCCTCCGGGGTGGACCGGGTCATGGTCGGGGTCTCGACCTCGACGAAGGCGTGCTCGGCCAGCACCTGGCGGGCGGCGGCGTTGACCTTGGAGCGCAACCGGATGGCGTGGGCCGGGCCCTCGCGGCGCAGATCCAGATAGCGGTACTTCAGCCGGGCTTCCTCGCCGGGCTCGTCATCGAGCTGGAACGGCAGCGGCGCGGCCTCGTTGAGCACCTCGAGTTCGGTGACGTTGACCTCGATGGCGCCGCTCGGCAGGTTCGGGTTCTCGCTGCCCGCGGGCCGCTGCTCGACCACGCCGGTGACCTTTACGCAGAACTCGTTGCGCAGCCGATGTGCCTGTTCGGCGGGCTCACCTTCACGGAACACCGCCTGCGCCACACCGGACGCATCGCGCAGATCGATGAAGATCACCCCACCGTGGTCTCGACGACGGGCCACCCATCCGGTGAGGGTGACGGTCAGACCGGCGTGCTCGCTTCGCAGCGAACCAGCCAAGTGGGTGCGCAGCACGGGATTCCTTTCGACGACTCGATGCACGACCAGGGACGCCTGGCGCGGTCCCATCCTAGTTAGACACGTTCGGCCGGGGGAAACCGATATCCGCCTGCCCGTGTCAAGCTTGACGTCGGGCCGCGCACCGAGCCGGATCGCGGGCCGATACGACGGACCGCACGCATACGAGAGAGCGAACGATGACCTTCAACGAGGGTATGGATATCGACCCGGAACGGGCCTCCTCGGGTGGTATGGGCCCCAAGCTCGCACTCGGCGGCGGCGGCGGTCTGATCGTGATCGTGCTGGCGCTGTTGTTCGGGGTCAATCCCGGCGATGTGGTCGGCAACCTGACCGGCGGGGGCAATCATCAGCAATCCGGCGGTGTGGACACCTCGATGTGCAAGACCGGCGCGGACGCGAACAAATACGTGCAGTGCCGCGTCGTGGCGACCGCGCAGAGCCTCGACGGCGTCTGGGGCGCGCAGCTGGCCAAGCAGACCAGTCGCCAGTACACCAAGCCGAAGCTGGTGCTGTTCACCGGTGCGGTGGGCACCGGCTGCGGCAATGCGACCAGCGCGGTGGGCCCGTTCTATTGCCCCGCCGACCGCAGCGCCTATTTCGACACCGGCTTCTTCCAGGAACTGGTCGACAAATTCGGCGCCAGCGGCGGCCCGCTGGCCCAGGAGTACGTGGTCGCCCACGAATTCGGCCATCACATCCAGAATCTGCTCGGCGATTCCGGTCGCGCCCAACGCGATCCGAAGGGCCCCGAATCCGGTTCGGTCCGCCTGGAACTGCAGGCCGACTGCTATGCGGGCATGTGGGCCTACTACGCCGACAAACAACCCATCTCGGCCACCAACAAGGAACCGTTCCTGAAGCCATTGAGCGACAAGGACATCCAAGACGCCCTCTCCGCCGCCTCCGCCGTCGGCGACGACCGCATCCAAAAGGCCTCCACCGGCCGAGTCAATCCCGAGGGCTGGACCCACGGCTCCTCCGCCGAACGGCAGAAATGGTTCCTGGCCGGATATCGGACAGGGCAGGTGCGCGCGTGCGACACATTCAATGCGCCCGACTTGAACAATCCGCCCGCACTGCGCTGAGGACATGTTCGCCTGCGGCGCCGCGGTATTGCCGACATGATCGGACGTGAGCGGGTATCGCCGACATGATCGGACGTGGACACGTATCGCCGACATGATCGGACGTGAGCGGGTAT
>NZ_BDBS01000028.1 GCF_001613105.1 Nocardia pseudobrasiliensis NBRC 108224
AGCGCCGCGCCAGTGCGAAGTTCCGCTCTCGCGACTGCTCATCGGTTTCTTCGTTCGAAGTCGCCAAGCTGCCCAGATCATTGGGCGCGCAGGGCCGTATCTGCCTCATTTCACGTGGCCGCGCCGGATCGCGACGACCGAATTCGGCTGGGCTCGTCCGAGTGCGGCGTGAGCGAGTCGCGCCGGAACGGCTTGTCCCGCATGTCGCAGGGTCACCGCGTGTTGTGTGGGCGCGTCGCGAGCCCGCGTGTGGGCGGTCGGGACACAATCTTCTCGGCGGTGATCGACCGCCGGAGATGAAGGGATGGTCCATGCGGAAGCTTGCGGGTGCAAGACAATTCGTGGTGGTTAGAGCCGCTGCCGGGGCGCTTGTGGCGGCCGCCTTGTTCGGAAGCACGGGCCTTGCCCTCGCCGCCCCGCCACCCGCGGTAGTCGGGGAGCCCGCGCCCGCTCTCCCGGTGCCAGCTCCCGTGGACGGTCCGCCACCAGTGACGCCCGCAGCAGCCCCGACATCCGCGATCCCAGCACCCGAGGCCCCGAACGCAGCGCCCGCGGACCAACCCGGACCCGATGCCCCGCCACCCGCCGCACCCGCACCACCGGTCGGTGATCC
>NZ_BDBS01000029.1 GCF_001613105.1 Nocardia pseudobrasiliensis NBRC 108224
TCCAGATCGCTGAGCGACCGAGTCATGGACGTGTGGGTATTCGAAGAGGTCACAGTGAACTCCATTGGCTGGTAAGGGGATAGACGATCAGGCGCTCAGCGGCGCGGCGGTCACCCGGTAACCCAGGTTGGTCAGCACCTCCGTCGTCGCCTTGGCGAAATTGAGCGTGATGAAGTGCAGACACGGCGCGCCCTCGGCGATCAGGCGCTGCGCCATCTCCGTGGCGATCTCGATTCCCGCCGACCGCACCGCGGCGCGATTCTCCTGCGGACCGTCACCGGCCGCCCGGTGCAGGCGACGCAATACCGCGGCGGGCAGTTCCCGCCCGGACAGCTCCACCGCCCGCCGCACCGTGCGCAGCGAGGTGATCGGCATCAACTCCGGAATGATCGGCTTGGCGCCCTCGACCGGATCGTGCCGCAACACGCGATCACGCAGGCGCAGATAGTGTTCCACGTCGAAGAACATCTGCGTGATCGAATACTCCGCTCCGGCACGGAGTTTCGCGGCCAGATGCTCGGTATCGGTGGCCAGGTCCGGCGATCGGTGATGTCCCTGTGGGAAGGACGCCACCCCGACATGGAAATCCCCGAGATCCCGCACGATGCGCACCAATTCCTCGGCGTGCTCGACACCTTCGGGGTGGCTGTGCCATTCACCGAGCGGATCGCCCGGTGGATCGCCGCGCAGCACAAGGAGATTGCGGATGCCGCGGTCGGCGTACGAGCCGACCAGTGCCCGCAACTCGGCCACGCTGTGCCCGACCGCGGTCAGGTGGGCGACCGGAACGAGGGTGGTCTGCTGCGCCAACTGACCGGTGATGCGCACCGTGCGATCCTTGGTCGAGCCGCCCGCCCCGTAGGTCATCGACACGAACGCCGGATGCATCCGTTCGAATTCCCGGACCGCGCGCCACAATCGCGCCTCGCCGTCGGCGTCGCGGGGTGGGTTGAACTCCACCGAGAACGGCACCCGCGCGCCGGAGTGGATATCCAGACTGCGGACGACCGACGGAACCGCACGGGCCTTGGTGTTCACACGGCCGTGCGCGGAAATGGCATACATATTCGCCCCCTGGTAGGCAGCCGATGGCCGCCACTCGACAGGGAACGCACGCTGACCGGAGCCCTGGAAGCATCATCCCGTGCCCGGGTCCCGCTCGGCGTAGCGCCCGATCCACGAGGCGACGACCGCCGGATACGGCGTATCCGGCACAACCGGCAGGTCTTCGGACTCGCGGGCTTCGACCCGGTCCGGGCCGTACCTCTCGGCGGTCGTTCCCTCTCACCCACGCGACACGCGCCGCGGGGGCTTCGACGCCTTCGGACGGATCAGGGGCTCCTCGTTTCCGCCTCCGGCGAACCAGCTGCGATGGCGAATATAGCCGAGTCCCCACAATCGGCCAAGCATGATCAACGCTGTGATTCACGGCACGGGCGTGGGCGCGTAGGGGACGGTGAGGGCCCGATTGTCGTCGACCTCGACCGGTCGGCCCAGCTGTGGGAAGGCGCGCTGGGCACAGCCGGGACGTTCACAGACCTTGCAGCCGGGCCCGATCGGGACGGCCGTGCGGGGATCATCGATCGGCAGGCCGTGGGAGTACACCAGCTTGTCGGCATAGGCCAGATCGCAGCCCAGGCCGACGGCGAAATCACGCTTGGGCGACAGGTAGCCCGGGGTGTTCTCCTCGGTGGTGCGCGCGAGCCACAGATAATTGCGACCGTCGGGCATCTGGGCGATCTGCGTGCGGATGCGGCCGGGGGTGGAGAAGGCCTCGTGGACCACCCACAGCGGGCAGCTGCCGCCGACGCGCGAGAAATGGAATGCCGTGGCGGACTGGCGTTTCGAGATGTTTCCGGCACGGTCGGTGCGAATGAAGAAGAACGGCACTCCGCGCTGCGCGGGTCGCTGCAGGGTGGACAGCCGATGGCAGACGGTTTCGAAGCCCACCTCGAATTTGACGGTCAGCAGTTCGATGTCGTAGCGCAAAGCCTCTGCCGCGTCACGGAATTGGGTGTACGGCAGGATGAGTGCGCCCGCGAAGTAGTTCGCCAGGCCGATGCGCAGCACCCCGCGCGACCGCGTCGGCATGGTGTCGGCCTCTTCGATCAAGGCCGACAGCGTCACCGCCTGGGTGAGAAAGGCCAACTGCGTGGCCAATTGGAAGGCCCGCTGCCCCGGCGACAATCGGCGCGCGAGGGTCAGCACCCGGGCGTCGGGATCGTAGATCCGTTTGGGGCCGGGCGAATCGGGATCGTCGTTGCGGATCACCACCGCGATACCGTGCTGCTCGCGCAGGATTCGGGTGAGCTGCAGATCCAGACCGCCGACGGTGAGGCCGTTGCGGGTGAACAGCTCCTCGGCGGCGGTGTCCAGCGCGGCGATGTGATTGCGACGGTCGTAGAAGTAGTCGCGCACATCCTCGTACGGACGCGCCGCGGTGGGATCGGCCGTGCCGCTGTCGATTCCGGCCGATACCCGTTCCAGCTGCTCGGTCGCGCCGCGCAGTCGTCGATGCAACCCGACCAGCATGCGGGCCGCCGCCGGGATCCGGGCGACCAGATCGTCGATCTCGGCGGTCGTGACGGTGACGCCGTCGGGATCCTCGGCGAAGACGTCCTGCAGATCGGCGATCAGCCGGGCGTCGGTGTCAGCGGCGAAGAAGCCCATGTCCAGATCGAAGCTCGCGTTCAGCTTCAGCAACACTGGCACGGTCAGCGGCCGCTGGTCGTGCTCGAGCTGGTTGACGTAGCTGACCGAGATTCCGAGCGCCTTGGCGAGCGCGGATTGGGACAGTCCGCGTTGTTCCCGCAGCGCGCGCAACCGACCGCCCGCGTACATCTTCTGCATGACAGCAATGTAGCAGCGGCGATTTACACAACTTTCACAGTTTGACAGGTTCTGTTCCACATAAATCGACACTTGCGGGGCGTTTCCGCTCATCGCGGGTCTGTGTAGCGTGCGAAATGAAGCGATGACACCGACGCCCGGGAGGCCCCGACCGTGAAGAACCATCTCGTCCGCACCCACCGCTCCGCGGAGAACTTCCCCCGCGAGGAACATCTCGCGTGGCGAATCGCCGAGGTCGCCGCGGACGGCGTGGCGGTCGCGCCCGACACCGAGGAGATGATCGTCAACCGGATCATCGACAATGCCGCGGTCGCCGCCGCCTCGATCACCCGCCGCCCGGTCGCCAATGCCCGCGCCCAGGCGCTGGCCCATCCGTATCAGCCGGGTTCCACGGTTTTCGGTGTGGGCGGGACGTATTCGCCGGAATGGGCGGCGTGGGCCAATGGAGTCGCGGTGCGCGAGTTGGACTTCCACGACACCTTCCTCGCCGCGGAGTACTCCCATCCCGGGGACAACATCCCGCCGATCCTCGCCGTCGCCCAGCACGCGGGGCGCTCGGGGCGTGACCTGATCCGCGGTCTGGCCACCGGTTACGAGATCCAGATCGATCTGGTGCGTGGAATCTGCCTGCACGAACACAAGATCGACCATGTCGCCCACCTCGGACCGTCGGCGGCCGCGGGCATCGGCACCCTGCTCGGACTCGACACCGAGATCATCTACCAGGCCATCGGCCAGGCCCTGCACACCACCACGGCCACCCGCCAGTCCCGCAAGGGCGAGATCTCCAGTTGGAAGGCCTACGCCCCGGCCTTCGCCGGGAAGATGGCGGTCGAGGCCGTCGATCGCGCGCTGCGCGGCGAGGGCGCGCCGTCGCCGATCTGGGAGGGTGAGGACGGTGTCATCGCCTGGCTGCTGAGCGGTCCGGACGCCGAATACTCGGTGCCGCTGCCCGGCCCGGGCGAGCCCAAGCGCGCCATCCTGGACTCCTACACCAAGGAGCATTCGGCCGAGTACCAGAGCCAGGCCCCGATCGATCTGGCCCGTCGCATGCGCGAGCGCATCGGCGATCTCGACCAGATCGCCACCATCGTGCTGTACACCAGCCACCACACGCACGTGGTGATCGGCACCGGATCCAACGATCCACAGAAGTTCGACCCCAGGGCTTCTCGCGAAACCCTCGACCACTCGGTCATGTACATCTTCGCCGTCGCCCTGCAGGACGGCGTCTGGCATCACGAGCGTTCCTACGCCCCCGAGCGCGCCCAGCGTCCCGACACCATCGAGCTGTGGAACAAGATCTCCACCGCCGAGGATCCGGAATGGACCCGGCGCTATCACTCCACCGATCCGAACGAGAAGGCCTTCGGCGCGCGGGCGGAGATCACGCTGAAAAGCGGTGAGGTCATCGTCGACGAGCTGGCCGTGGCCGACGCGCACCCCCTCGGCGCGCGACCCTTCGCCCGCGATCAGTACATCGCCAAGTTCCGCACCCTCGCCGAGGGTGTCATCGCGCCCGCCGAACAGGATCGCTTCCTCGAGGTCGCCCAGCGCACCGCCGAACTGTCGGCCGACGAACTGTCCGGACTCACCTTCACCGTTTCCGACGAGGTGCTCGCGCGCGCGCCGCGACTGGCGAAGGGACTGTTCCGGTGACCGGGCTGCTGGCGGCGAACACCTCCGCCGCGGACAAGCGGGCGGCATTCAGGTCCGGCCTGGTCTCGGGGCGGATTCAACGGTTCCCGGGCGCGTTCAACCCGTTGGTGGCCAAGCTGATTCAGGAGATCGGCTTCGAGGGCGTCTACGTCTCGGGCGCGGTGCTGTCCGCGGATCTGGGCCTGCCCGATATCGGACTCACCACCCTCACCGAGGTCGCCGGGCGCGGGCAACAGATCGCGCGCGTGACCGATCTGCCGGTCCTCATCGACGCCGACACCGGATTCGGGGAACCGATGAACGCCGCGCGCACGGTGACCGTACTCGAGGACGCCGGAATCGCGGGGCTGCACCTCGAGGATCAGGTCAATCCCAAACGCTGCGGACATCTCGACGGCAAGGCCGTGGTCCCGACCGAGGATATGGTGCGCCGCCTGCGCGCCGCGATCTCGGCCCGGCGCGATCCGAACTTCGTGATCTGCGCCCGCACCGACGCGGCGGGCATCGAGGGTGTCGACGCCGCCATCGAGCGGGCCCGCGCCTATGCCGACGCGGGCGCGGATCTCATCTTCACCGAGGCGCTGCGCGAGGTGAGCGATTTCGAGAAGTTCCGCGCCGCGGTCTCGATTCCCTTGCTGGCCAATATGACCGAGTTCGGCAAGTCGGAACTGCTGACGGCGAAGACGCTCGAGTCGATCGGTTACAACGCCGTCATCTATCCCGTGTCGACCCTGCGGTTGGCGATGTGGGCCGCCGAAACCGGGCTGCGCGAGATCTACGACCACGGCACCCAGGCGGGTCTGCTCGATCGCATGCAGCACCGCAGCCGCCTCTACGAACTGCTGCGGTACGAGCGCTACAACGAATTCGATTCCGACATCTTCAATTTCACCCTGGGAGGGAACCAGCGATGACGGATACCGCGATACCGACCATCTACAAAGGTCTCGCCGGCGTCGTCGTCGACACCACCGCGATCTCGAAGGTGGTGCCGGAAACGAACTCGCTGACCTACCGCGGCTACGCGGTCCAGGATCTGGCCGCGCACTGCGGCTTCGAACAGGTCGCCTATCTGCTGTGGCACGGTGAACTGCCGAACGACGCTCAGCTGGCGCGATTCCTCGAGCAGGAACGCTCCTTCCGCCGCGCCGACCGCTCGCTGCTGGGGCTGATCGCCAAGCTGCCGGACAACTGCCATCCGATGGATGTGGTGCGCACCGCGATCAGCTACCTCGGCGCCGAGGATCCGCTCGAGGACGACAATTCGCCGAAGGCCAACCGCGCCAAGGCGCTTCGCATGATGGCCGTCCTGCCGACCATCGTCGCGGCCGACCATCGCCGCCGCCGCGGACTGGATCCCATTGCGCCGCACTCACATATGGGCTTCGCGGAGAACTTCCTGAACATGTGCTTCGGCAAGGTCCCCGCACCGGAACTGGTGAAGGCGTTCGAGGTGTCGCTGATCCTCTACGCCGAGCACAGCTTCAACGCCTCCACCTTCGCCGCGCGCGTGGTCACCTCCACGCTCTCGGATATCTACAGCGCGGTCACCGCCGCGATCGGCGCGCTCAAGGGCCCGCTGCACGGCGGCGCCAACGAGGCCGTCATGCACGACATGCTCGAGATCGGCGACCCCGCCCTGGCCGAGGCATGGCTGCGAAACAAGCTGTCCAAGAAGGAAAAGGTGATGGGCTTCGGCCACCGGGTCTACAAGAACGGCGACTCCCGGGTGCCCACGATGAAGAACGCCTTGGTGGATATCGCCGCGGCCACCGACGGACACAGATGGGTCCGGATGTATGAAACCCTCGAGCAGACCATGATCGAGGCGACCGGCATCAAACCCAATCTCGACTTCCCCACGGGCCCGGCCTATTACCTGCTCGGCTTCGATATCGAGGTATTCACCCCGATCTTCGTCATGAGCCGCATCACCGGCTGGACCGCCCACATCATCGAACAGGGCCAATCCAACGCCCTGATCCGCCCACTGAGCGAATACGTCGGCGTACCACAGCGTTCGGTGGTCGCCTGACGTCCATCACCGCGGCGAGTCGAGCCGGGCGCGGTCGACCGCGTAGAGGCGATGCGTGCCCTGCAACCCCTTCAGCTCGACCTCGCGTTCGGCGATGACCGCGATATCCGGCTCGTCGGCGATCGACTGCCGGACCGCCTCGCTGACGAGCACTTCGCCACCGTCGGCCTGTTCGGCGACGCGGGCCGCCATCGCCACATTGCGGCCGAACAGATCGTCGCCGCGGCGAACCGAGCTGCCCATGTGGATGCCGATTCGGACGCGCACCCGGTCGCGGCCGCCGCCGAGCGCGTGCTGCACATCCAAACCGCACTGCACGGCCTGTTCGGGCTCGGCGAAAGCGATCATGAAGCCGTCGCCCTGGCTCTTGACGATATGTCCACCGTATTTGGTGACGAATTTGCGGATCAGTCGGTCGTGGCGATCGAGCAGCTTGACCCAGGCCTGATCGCCCAGTCGTTCGTTGAGCGCGGTGGATCCCTCGATATCGGAGAACGCGATGACGACGTGACCGTCGGGCGTCAGGCGAGCGAGATCGGGGCGTTCCACCTGCGCCCAACCCGCCAGGTCCTCGATCGAGCTGAGCACAGCGCCCCGTAACCCTTTCTTGCGCACCAGGTTCGCCGTCTCCCAGACGGTTTTCACCGCTTCCCGGCCGCCGTTCTTGAACAGCTGCCGGGTCTCGGTCCGGCGCTGTAACTCGTCGAACTCCCGGCGCAGTTCGTCGGTCTCGCGGCGGCTGCGCGCGAGCAGTACGAACAACGCGACCAGACCGGCGGCCTCCAGCACGGCGACCGCCGCGAGTACGAGCTCGATCATCTTGGGATCCGTCACTGGGTGGTGGGCAGATACAAGTGAATCCGACCCTAGCCGATCCGCCGACCCACGGAACCCCGGCGATGACGCGCAGGCCGGCGAGCCCGCTGAGGTCGTCGGGAGGTGCGGGCATGACACGAAACCGTGTCGTCGAGTAGTCACTGATCGAACACGATGTGCAGTTCGTCGGATTCCGGCAGTGTCTGACACGCCAGGGTGAGGCCCTGGGCGAGTTCGTCGTCGATGAGCGCCTCGCGCACGAGCATGCGCGTCCTGCCCCGCTTCACACTGCACACGCAGGTACCGCAGGCGGATTCGCGGCAGACGTAGGGCGCGTCGATACCGTGGTCGAGGAGTAGGTCGAGCAACTTCTGCTGGCGCGGCCAGCGCAGCCGATGAATCTGCCCGTCGATTTCGACGGTCAGTGCCGGGTGGTCGCCATTCGCCTGGGCCGCAGCCGCTCGGCGCGTGGGCGATTCGAACGGATTGTCGGTCAGCGAGCGATAGTCCTCTTGGCGCACAACGCTTTCGGGCACCCCCAACCGATCCAGCGCCGCATGGACCGCACGCATGAATTCCTCGGGGCCGCAGAGATATACGTCGTGCCCACGATGGGGCCGCGCCCAGGCCGCGAGCCGGTCCACGGTGGGCAGTCCGCACTCCGATTCCAGCCAGTGGGTCACGCTCAGCCGCTGCGGGAACCGCTGTGCCAATTCCCGCAGCCCCGCCGCGAAGATGATCGACTCCGCGTCCCGATTCGCATACAGCACGACCACCGCGCCGATGCCGCCGATCAGCACCGATTTGATGATCGACATGATCGGGGTGATGCCGCTGCCACCGGCGAACAGCACTACGTCCCGGTGCAGCGAGCGCGGCGTGAACGTCCCCGAGGGTTCCAGCACGGTGAGGATCGATCCGGCGGTGATGTTGTCGCACAACCAGTTCGAGGCGTAGCCGCCGCGGGTGCGCTTGACGGTGATCGTGAGCCGGTCCTCGCAGTGCGGGCTGCTCGACAACGAATAGCAGCGCGCCACCGAACCGGTGCGCTCGCTGGGCACCTCGACGGTGAGGAATTGGCCGGGCGCATAGGCGAATCGGGCGGCCAGATCCCCGGGGGTGTCGAAGACCAGCGAGACCGCATCGGCCGTCTCGACGATGACGTCGAGCACCTTGATCCGATGGGCGCGCGGGTTCACCCGCCCGCTCCCCCACGCCCCACTTCGAGCGGGCGTCCCGTCGCCGAAACCGATGGGCCGGAACCGAACCGGTTCAGCAGCCGCACACCGACGCGCTCCAGTCGCTCCATCGAGAACGGTTGTGTCATGCGCCGATTGACACCCGGCGCGATGCGCTGCATGAAATAACCCAGCCACGCCTCCGCGCGGACCGGAACCACGGCCAGGTCGTAGCGCACCGCGCGCCGCACCGCTCGCGCCACCAGATCCGGACTCATCGGCGAGAACGGCAGCGTGGCCGCGAGCTCCTGAATCTGCCGGGTGATCTGCTTGCCGCGCGCGACCAACTCGGGATCCACGCCGACGGTGACCGCGTGCTCGCCGATATTCGTATTGATCACCCCGGGGCAGATCGCGCTCACGCCGATACCCTTGGGACCCAGCTCGAGTCGCAGACATTCGGTGAGCATCTTGACCCCGGCCTTGGACACCGAATACGCCGACATCACCGGTGTGGGCGTGAAGGCCGCCGCCGAGGCGATATTCACGATCTGTCCGCGCTTGCCGTTGTCGATCATCTGCCGCGCGAATTCGCGGCAGCCGTAGACGACGCCGAGCAGATTCACCGACAGCTGCCGATCCCAATCGGCGGGCCCCAGATCCAGAAAGGCCCCGCCGACCAGCATTCCGGCATTGTTGACCACCACATCCGGCACGCCGTGATCGGCGTGCACGTCGCGGGCGAAACGCTCCCAGGCGAGCGGATCGGTGACATCCAACCGGGCGGCCGAGGCCCGATGACCCGCGGCCTGGATGATCGCGACCGTCGACAGCGCCGCGTCGAGATCTATATCGGAGACGACCACATGCGCACCCGCACCGGCGAATCGGACGGCCACCGCGCGACCGATACCGCTGCCCGCGCCGGTCACCACGACCAGTTCCGGCGTTATCCCGGTGATCTTCACAGCAGCTCCTCGGCGAGGGTTCGAACGCGCGGCGGCACCGCCGCGCCCGGGGTGTAGCGGTAGGCATCGAGGGCGAAATGCCTGTTGTGCCAGTACATCTCGCCGTGCGTGCTGGGGCGGAAGGGGGAGTCGCCGTGATCGTCGATGTAGTAGGTGTTGGAGCCCGCGCACACCGGGGTGAACAGGAAGTTCTTCTGCTGCCGTCGCAGACACGCCCGGAAGTACTCCTCGTGCGCCTCGGGACGGATCTCGGCCTCGAGCGCGCCGCGGCGTTTCGACTCGGCGATCACGCGGCTCAGATGCGCGGCGGTGGCCTCGATCATCCAGATGTAGGAGCCCAGGACGAAGCCGTAGGGGCCGGTGATGGTGAACGCGTTCGGGAAGTTCGGGACCGAGACGCCCTGATAGGACTGGTAGCGGTGCTCGTCCCAGAATTGTTCCAGATCGATGCCGTGCCGTCCGCGGACCGGGAACGGCGGCACGGAGCCCTTCTCCCACAGCTTGAATCCGGTCGCGCAGATCAGCACGTCGACCTCGTGCTCGACACCGTCGACCGTTCGCACACCCGTCTCGGTGACGCGCTCGATCGTATCGGTGACGAGGCTGACGTCGGCGCGGTCGAAGGTCGGCAGATAGTCGTTGGACATCGACGGCCGTTTGCAACCCAGCCCGTACTTCGGCATCAGCTTCTCGCGGATCACCGGATCGCGGACCTGGCCGCGCATCCAGCGCCGCACCGGGATCTCCGCGCCCCGGCGGAATGTCTCGGTCAACCACGGCGGGCCGGCCACCATACCGCTCATCGAGACCTCGGTGGCCAGATTACCCGCCAGCCGCAGCGCCGAGCGGATTCGCCTGTTGCCCAGGATGCTTCGCCCCAGCGCGCCGACCCGGGCATCGGTCTTGGGGAATACCCAGATCGGGGTGCGCTGGAAAACCGTCAGCTGCGCGGTCTCCTCCACGATGGCCGGGATCAGCTGGAGCGCGGTCGCGCCCGTGCCGATCACCGCCACCCGTTTTCCCCGCAGGACCACGTCGTGATCCCACAGGGCGGTGTGCAGAAGGGTGCCGCCGAAGTCGTCCAGACCCTCGATATCGGGCATCTTGGGGCGCTCGAGTCCGCCGATCGCCAGCACGATGTACCGTGCGGTGATATCCGCCGCGCCGTCGGTACTCAACCGCCACAGGCTGTTTCGCTCGTCGAAGGCCGCGGCCACGATCGTGGTGTTCAGGCGCAGCTTCTCGCGCAGACCGTACTTGCCGACCATGTTCTCGGCGTACTCGCGCAATTCGGCGCCGGGCGCGTAGATCCGCGACCAGTCACCGCGCTGCTCATAGGAGAAGCTGTAGATGAACGATGGAATGTCCACCGCCACACCGGGATAGGTGTTGGCATGCCAGGTTCCGCCGACCCGATCCCATTTGTCCACGATCACGAAGTCGTGAATGCCCTTGCGTTGCAACGCGATGCCCGCGCCGATGCCGCCGAATCCCGCGCCGACCACCACGACCTCGTGATCCGGCGTATTCCGCTCGCGCACCGGCGCGCCGACACCCTCGGCGACTGTGCTCATTGTCGATTCCTCGTCGTTCCGTTGTCATTTCACGCGATCGAGCAGAGCGCCCTGCGCGCCGAAAAGCTCCGCGCGCCACCGCTCGAGCAGTTCGGTCGTGTCGATGTCGTCGGGATGGAAACCCGGACGCAGATACACGCGGATCTCCCCCAGTAGTCCCTTCACGATCGGTCCCCGATACACCTCGATCGCCTGGCGGGCGACCCGCAGTGGTCTGATCGCACTCGGATCGGTGAGGATCGACAGCAGTACGCCGAGCGATACAACCGGCAGCGTGAACCCGTACATGAGCGCCATCACCCCGATCCGGACCGATTCGGGCCCATCGCAGCCGCGGTAGACGTCGAAGGCGACGGACTTGTGTTCGAGTTCCTCGAAAGCGTGCCAGTTCAACAGATTCCGCGTCTCCGCGTCCGAGGCAATGGCCTGGATCTCCGGACTGGACAGCACCCGCTTGGCCAGTGTCGCGGTGTAGTGTTCGGCGGCCGCGGTGATCGCCAGATGGGCCTGGCGCGGGATCAGATTCTCCGCGCCCACGAACCATCGCTGCCGTCGAGAATCCTTGTCGAAGGTGAACAGCCGCACCATCGGATAGCCCATGGCGATGAGCTGATCGTTCAGCACGCGATGCTGCTGGCCGTGCACGGCCTCCTGCCCGATGAATCCGGCGACGCGCTTCTTCAGCACCGGATCGGTGATCTCGTCGGAGAATTTGCGCACCGATCGGATGAACGATTCCTCACCCGGCGGAAACACCGCGGACAGCAACGAAATCAGATGGCTGAGCACGATATTGCCGACGACGAAGTGATGAGCCATCGGTTCGGGTTCGCCGAAGCGGAATCGCATGCGCCGCACCTTCGGATACGCCGACGGCTTCGTCTCGACATGTCGACCGATCGTCATTGGTCGGTCCTTTCATTTCTCGATTTACTTCAGGTGGTCGACCAGGGCGCCGTCGGCGCCGAAAAGCTCGTCCTGCCAATGCGACAGCAGGGCGGAGGTGTCGATATCGTCGGGATGGAAGCCGGGCCGCATGTATTGGGCCAGCTCGCCGAGAATGCCGCGGAACACCGGGCCGGTGAACAGCCGATAGGCCTCGCGGACCAGCCGCACGGGCTGACGGCGC
This sequence comes from Nocardia pseudobrasiliensis NBRC 108224, assembly GCF_001613105.1. GTDB lineage: Bacteria > Actinomycetota > Actinomycetes > Mycobacteriales > Mycobacteriaceae > Nocardia > Nocardia pseudobrasiliensis. Next base: position 12,210 of record NZ_BDBS01000029.1, read on the forward strand.
GCCTCGGGATCGCGGGCGAGCGAGACGGCCAAGCTCGTATAGGTGAGCGGCATCGTCAGCGCGAACATGGCGACCATGACGCCGATTCGGGTGCGCTCGGGGCCACCGACCGCGCGGAAGAGATCGAAGGCGACCGATTTGTGCTCGAGTTCCTCGAGCGCATGCCAATTCAGCAGATTCCAGAATTCGGGTTCGGCCGGGATGGACTGGATCTCGTCGCTCGAGAGCACACGCTGGGCCAGCACGGCCGTGTAGTGTTCGGCGGCCGCGGTCATGGCCAGATGTATCAGCGCGGGAATTCGCTGCTCCAAGCGGATCATTCGGTCCCGCTGACGCTGCGAATCCAGCCAGTCGATGTGATAGCCCATCTCGACCAGCTTGTCGTTCAGCCGCCGATGTTCGAGCCCGTGCATCGCCTCCTGCCCGACGAAACCCGCGACGCGCTTCTTCAGCACGGGATCGGTGATCTGATCGGCGAATCGGCGCACCGATCGGATGAACGACTCCTCCCCCGGCGGGAACCCGCCCGAGAGTCCGGCCACGAAATGGCTGTAGACCATATCGTTTTCGACGAAGTACCGGCCCGCGGACGCCGGGCGGTCGAAGCGGAACGCGATCCGCCGAGCCTTGGGATAGGACGCGACCCGCTGATTCGTGCCTGCCATGTTCACCGTCCTTGGTGGAACATGTAGTACCTAGTACTGCATGTATGAGATACACACAGTGTAGGGCCGCCCCATCCGAGCAACAAGGGGTCGTTGCGAATTGGAGACGGTCGAGCCCATCGCCCCGAAAGGCGAACGGGCCCAACCGGAATCCTTCGGACCGCCGACGGCGGGACCCTTCTGCCGCGACCGTCGTACTCGGCTCGGTGAGCCGTTCACCCATGCACGGTGTGTCGGGGCTAGATCATCATCGCGGCGGACCGCTGTGCTCCGCGGCCAGGGTCGCGGCCGCTTCGCGCATTGCCCGCACGAGCGGCACCACCACGTCCGGCTCCAGGTCGGGGGCGTGCGCGAGGGTCACGCGGCGGATCTCCTCGGGCACTCCGTCGATCCGCGCTCGAACAGCGTCGCGCCCAATTCCCGCTCGGCCGCAGCGATCTGACGCGACACCGCCGACTGGGTGTAGTCGAGGGCGGCGGCCGCCGCCGTGAAGTTCCGGCACTCGGCCACAACGCGAATCGTCCGCAGCGCGGACAACGACAAATCCATGCCGAATGAGCATACCCATGATGCTCAATGTGCGCTGGTCGCATAGCGGACGCGAACGTAGGTTGAGTTTCATGACAGCGAAACAGTCGGCGACCGACACCGGGCCGTCGCCCTGCTCGCCCTGATCGGCCTTTCGGGAGAACCACATGCCACTCATCGACATCTATCTGCACCAGGGCGCGACCACTCGCGACCAGCGCCGGGCCATCTCCGACGCCATCCACGCGGCGATGGTCGAGACACTCGCCATCCCCGACGACGACCGATTCCATTTCTTCCACGAGTTCCCGGAAGGCGCGGTGTTCCATGAGGATGTCGCATTCGGGATCCCGCGTACGAACCGCCTGATGTGCATCACATTGTCGTTCAACGACCGCGCCGCCGACACCAAGAAGGCATTGTTCGAATCACTGGTCGCCCACCTTCAGGACAAGGCCGGAGTGCACAGGGAGGACGTCGCCTTCCGGATCTTGGAAACCGCTCGCGAGAACTGGTGGGCCGCCGGACGCGTGATCGACCCCCGCACCGGTTACGACGAGCGGATGACATCAATCGTCGAATAGTCGGGCCGCGGGCACATCTCGCCGCACCAAGCGCAGCTGAGCTGCCGCGATCGTTCCGGGATAGTAGTAATGGCCCTCCGGGGACACGACGAGATCGTCGGCCGCTATCCCGTGGACTTCCCAAACGTCCACGGGCCCTCCGGTGTTGTTCATCCGAACGAACCATTCGCACTCGAACTCATCGAGCGCGAGAAAACAACCCGCCTGTTCAGGCCGGTCACTGCCCGCGATACCTCGCGCGGCGCCCATACGACGCCAGTCCAATCCGAACTTTGCGATAGAGGCGCGGTTCAGGGCGGAGGTTACGTGGTAGTGAGACGGCACCGGCTGACCGTAACAACGGCCACGCCTGTGCCGAAACGGTTTTCGTCCTACTCCCCCGATGCCTCCTCGACCGGGAACAGGATGGGGCTGAGGAGGTAGCGGCCGCGGTCGGGGGTGGGTTCATTGGTCATTCGGGGCAGGATCACCTGCTGTAGGTCCAGGATGAATTGGGTCAGTTCCTCGGGGGTCAGCCTGAGGGCGTGTTGGCGGTAGCCGACGAGATCGGTTGCGGGATCGGCGTTCCCGTGGTCGAGGTAGGCGGTGAACTCCGCGATCAGTACGGCCATCGCGGTGACGAAGACTCGTCGATGATCTTCGATCGTGGCGGCCGCGAGCTCCTCGGGGCCGATTGCCGCTCGGTCCGCGCGTAGGCGGTAGTGTCGTTCGACCGCGCCACGCACCCGTCGTTCCCGCGCGACCTCGAGGATTCCGGCCGCGGCGAGCGCTTCGACGTGCCTGTACACCATCGCCTTCGAAACCCCTGGCAGCCGGGCGCACAACTCGGCCGTGGTCAGGATGCGGTCGCCGCGCAATGCGTGCACGATCCGCAATCGCGCGGGGTGTGCAACCAGTTCCAGAGCATCCACTTCGCAATAGTCTCATATCTTGCTAACGTTCTCATCATACGAGAAAGGTTGAGAACGATGACGAGACAGACCGATTCGGTAACCGTGGCGACGGCGGTGGTGGCGATGCTGCGCGAAGGACGTTTCGAGGAACTCGAGAAGTTGTTCGCGCCCGCGCTGGCGGCGGCGGTATCCACCGACACCGTGCGGACCGGGTGGGCCGCGGAGACCGTCAAGACCGGTGCGATCCACACTCTCGGCGAGGTGACCGTCACGCGGATCGACGACCAACTCACCCGGGCCGTTGTGCCGGTGCGCTGCGACAACGGCGGGCTCGAGGTACGACTGGCGGTCGATGCGACAGGACTGCTGCACGGCCTGCGACTCGCTCCCCTGGCCGAATCCAGCTGGACCCCACCGCATTACGCCGCGCCGCGCCGATTCGTCGAACAGGAGATCACGCTGGAGTGCGGACCGTTCACCGTCGCGGGCACACTGACCCTGCCGCGCGACGCTCGCGGCTGCCCGGCGGTGGTGCTGATCTCCTCCGGAGCCACCGATCGGGATGTGACCTTCGGACCCAACAAGCCGTTCAAGGATATCGCGTGGGGTCTGGCCAGCCACGATATCGCCGTGCTGCGGTTCGACAAGGTGACGCACGTGCACACCCGGCTGCAGCACGAACCCGGGTTCACAATGGTCGAGGAATATCAGCCGAATGTGCTTGCCGCGGTGCGGCTGTTGCAGCGGCAGCCGGTGGTCGATTCCGGCCGGGTCTTCGTCGCGGGCCACAGCGGCGGCGGTAAGGCCGCGGTCCGCATCGCCGCGGCCGAACCCTCGATCGCGGGCGTGGTGATGCTGGCCACGGACACGGTCCCACTACCGCGGGCCGCGCGGCGCGTCTTCGAACGCGTCGCCGAACTCGACCCGACCACGGACGCGACCATCGCACACGAGGCGATCATTCGAACCGAGGACCCGGCCCTGCCCCCCGAAACCCCCAGCGCGGAACTGCTGTTCGGTTGGCCCGCCTCCTACTGGCTGGACCTGCGCGAGTTCGACCAGGTAGCCACCGCCGCGAGTCTGGACCGACCCATCCTCGTGCTGCAGGGCGGTCGCGACTACCAGGTCACCGAAACAGACGACCTGGCCGGATGGCGGGCCGGACTGGAGGGAAAGCCCGACGTGACCATCGAGGTCTTCGCGGCCGACGACCACATGTTCTTCCCCGGCAACGGATCCTCGACCCCCGCGGATCTACAAATGCCCCACCATGTCGACCCGGCAGTGGTGACCACCATCGCGAAATGGCTGGCCCCCACCCCCTCCTAGCAGCGCTCAGTCGGTCCGCAGAGCGAAGAACAGGAAGCTCGGATTGGTGGTGAGGGCGTCGTACTGTTCGGGGAACAGCTCCCGGGCGGCGGGCACGGGCTGGGGCTCGACGATGGCGCGGATGTGGAAACCGGCCGTGTCGAAGGCATCGGTCATCGCGTGTAAGGGGCGGGCCCAGAAGCTCATCGGCACGGACTCGCCGGCCAGGGTCCACTCGAAATTCCATCGGTAGGTCTCGAAGTAGTTGGGAGCGTGTCCGGCTTGACGCTGGAAACCGTAGGCCACGAAGGGGTGATCGACCGAAATGAGTAGGCGGCCTTTTGGTTTCAGCACTCGGCGTATTTCGGTGAGTGTCGGGCCCCAATCCTCCAGGTAGTGGAATACCAGTGAGGCGATGACGTCGTCGAACGAGTCGTCGGTGAAGGGCAGCGGGTCGGCCAGGTCGGCGACCCGCAGATCCGAGTCGACGCCGAGGCGCTGTCGGGCCAGGTTCAGCATTCGAGTGCTCGCGTCGATACCGGTCACGTGGGCTCCGCGATCGCGCAGCATTGCGGTCAGGGCACCCGATCCGCAACCGGCGTCGAGGATCCGCCTGGCGGATACCTCGCCAGCGAGTTCCAGCATCGCGGGACGTTCGTAGTAGGCGTTGTAGAGATTGGCGTCGTTCTCGGCCGCATAGGCCTCGGCGAAGCTGTCGTAGTCGTTCATCCAGATTGCCCCCAGAGCTTTTACAGCACAGTCGAACTACCCGGTCGCCGCGAGCGGTGGTTCGAGGTCGGCCCATGGTTGGGCCTGCTCGAGTTGGGCGGCCAGTTGTAGGAGGAGGAATTCGGAGCCGAGGGGGCCGACGAATTGGGTGCCGAGGGGGAGGCCGTCGGCGGTGCGATGCAGGGGGACGCTGATCGCGGGGCGGCCGGTGATGTTGGCGAGCTGGGTGAACGGGATCGGGGCCAGGTTGGCGAGGACGACCTCGTGGTAGAGGGGGCTGCGTGTGATGGCCGCGCCCGCACGCAGATTCAGCAGCAGGGTCATGATCTTTTCCACGGCCGCGGGCTGCTTGGTCTGGCCGATGCGCAGCGGCGGCTCGGCGAGGGTGGGTGTGAGGAGTAGATCGTAGGTGTCGTGGAACTCGGCGAGCGCGCGCGTGTACGTGTTCCACCGGCCATGGCTATCGATCAACGCGCGGGCCGAGTGAGTGCGTCCGGCGGCGGCCGTCGCGCGGGTGACGAGATCGAACTCGGTATCGGCCGCGCCGGTGAGCTTTCGGGTGTGTGCGAGCTTCGCGGCGAGATTGGCGGTCCACACCGTCATGAAATCCTGTGCGGCGCTGCGGCCGTCGATATGTGGCGCGGCCGGCTCGACGGCGTGGCCGAGCCGCTCGAGCAACGCGGCGGTCGCCTCGACCGCGCGCACCGCCTCCGCGTGTACCGCTGTGCCCAGCGGGGATTCGTGCGTGAAGCCGATGCGGAGTCGGCGCGGCGGCGTCTCCACCGCCGCGGCGTAGGACTGGGCGGACCGGCCCGACAGGTAGGGCCCGCCCGGATCGGGTTCGCTGAGAATGTCGAACATCACCGCCGAATCGCGCACACCGCGCGACAGCACACCGGCGGTGGCCGCGCCGAAGATGCTCTCGGCGACATCAGGACCCGCCGGAACCATGCCGCGTCCGGCCTTGAGACCGAACAAGCCGCAGCAGGCCGCCGGGACGCGGATCGAGCCGCCGCCGTCACTGGCCCCGGCCATCGGGACGATCCCCGCCGCGATCGCGGCCGCCGAGCCTCCCGACGAACCACCCGGCGTGCGCTCGAGATTCCACGGATTGCGCGTCGCACCGTAGGTCCGGGTCTCGGTGACCGCGACCGCGCCGAATTCGGGCGTCGTGGTCTTGCCGAAGATCACCAGGCCCGCGTCGATCCACCGCTGCACCAGCGTACTGTTCTTGTCGGCCTTCACTTTTCGCAACGGCCCGGTCCCCGACGCGGTCGGATAGCCCGCGAAATCCTGGCCGAGATCCTTGAGCAGGAACGGCACGCCCGCGAACGCCCCCTCGAGCGGCCCCGCCGCCGCGGCACGCCCGACCTCGTCCATGGGCAGGCTGATCGCATTGATGTGAGACTCGACCTGATCCCGGCGCGCCGAGGCGACCTCCAGCAATTCCCGCGGATGCACGTCACCCTTGGCCACCAGTTCCGCCAGACCGACCGCGTCCCGGGCCCGGTATTCGTCGTATCGCATGAGATTTCCTCTCCGTCGATTTCAGCCGAATGGCGTGAGCAACAAGGGGATTCGGCGTAGCTCGTCGAGGGTATAGGGCATACCCGCCAGCGCGCTCACCGCGCGCATGCAGAGGGAGAAATCGGCCTCGCCCGGCTCGAGATAGTCGAATTCGACGGTGCCCGCCGCCTCGAACGCCGCGCGCAGTTCCTCGGGTAGTTCGGCCAGATCGGTGTCGAGCTCGAGATCGTCGACATTGATCCAGGCGATTCGGTCGCCATCGACGCAGTAGGTCAGACTCGCATCGGCATTGATGGAGTAGTAGCTCATCGCCGCGACCCGCCCGTCGGCCGACAGCGCTACCGGATCGTCGGCGGTCCCCCAGTCGTCGTACACGAAGGTCCATTCGCCGACGCGCCCGGCCAACAGCGTTCCGACATCGCCGCTCTGCGCGCCCAACGCCGCCGCGGGCAGGGAGATCCGCCCGTCCGGCCGGTCGGCAGGCAGTTCGCACGACCGGAACAGCCGCGCCTCGGCTCCCAGCGCCTCGAGCGCCGCCTCCGGCTCCAGCCCCCGAACCACATGAACGCAGTGATTGGGATCCTCACTCGCCAGCCCGCTGATCCACAGCGGCATACCTTCGCTGTCGAGCGTATTCGTGGGGAATCCGGGTGTGGCCATACCGTCCTCGTACATTCGGTGAACTTGTTCGTGTCCAGCGAACGCTCGGACCACGGCGCCAGCCTACAGAACATCCGCGCCCCCACCATGGGCGACTGATGCGAAAGTGATTTCACGACTTGCGGAGTCGCCGAAAAATGGACTATCGCCCTATTGCCCCTGGATGAGGAAATTCGCGATGTAGCTGCTGGCGAGTTCCGGTGGGCATGTGCCCGGGTGGCGCACGGCCGATCTCGTCAACCGCCGAATTCGGCTCGATCACACCCCACCCGCTCGTCGTCCAAATAGCTGACGGCAATTGTGTTGCCGCCCAGAGCTTTCGCCTGATACATCAGCGAATCCGACAGGCGTAGCAGGTCTCGGTAGGTCGACTCGGTGAACGGTCGTCCGGCCTGTAGCTGTACCAGCCCCACGCTGGCGGTGATCGCGATCGGGGGAACGTCCACGGTCTCGATCGCGGAGCGCAGCCGTTCGGCGGTCGTCACCGCGTCCTCACGCAGGTGACCGATCACCACGAACTCCTCCCCGCCGGTGCGCGCGACGAGCGCTCCCGCATCGGCCGAGGCGGCCAATCGCCGCGCGGTCCGCGTGAGCACCTCGTCGCCGAAGGAGTGCCCGAAGGAATCGTTGACGGCCTTGAATCGGTCCAAATCCAGCGTCGCGACATATCGGGGGCCGGAACCACCGGGCAGGCGCAACAGCTGCGCGTCCAGGCCCCGCCGGTTCAACAGCTTCGTCAACGGATCCGACCGGGAATCCACCCGCATGAGCCAGTGGCAGAACTGAATCAGCGGCATCATGATCCCGATCACGAGGATTATGACCAGGACGAGCGCGATCCCGATGGTGGCATCCGTCCGCCCGCGCACGCCCTGCCCATCCGCCGGCAGCACACCGCGCAGCAGCTGTAGCGCAAGGCCCGCGGCCGCCAGCAGCGACCATCCGATGTGCAGCATCAGAACTCGTGAACCGTGGAACACCGTCACGTAGGCGGCCATGGCCACAAGCAGAAATACGCCCAGTACCGAGAACACGCGGTTGTACACCAGCGTGTCGTTGGCGACGGAGTCCGCATCGAACAGCGCGACCCACGCCAGCGACTCCGCGCGCCGCGGCCACGCCGCCCACCACCGCATTGTCCACACCACGGCGGCGGCGGCCTCGATCCACGCTTGCGTCAGCGCTGCCCGGGCCATCACCTCACCGTGGATCAGTACGGTCAGCACGCAGAGCGTCCCCATCACCAGACCGGCGGAGCCGAGGAGGAATTTGACCCGGCCGAGCGCACCGTGGGATCGCAGTGTCGTGAGAACGCAGTCGTATTCGCCGCGATCACGCCACCACATCCAGAACGTAGCTCCACTGCCATTCACCGAAGCCGCCTTCATGTCGAGCCGACATCGCATCACACCGACGAATCGGAAATTCGCTAATGATTAGCCAGACGAAAGGAAGATTACAACCGATTCCCCGGCGACAGAAACGTGCGACTCGTCACCCTCGCCGTTCCGTGTCGATTCATTTGGGTGCCACGGCGTTCCACAAATCGCACCGATGCTCGGTGGCCGCGTCGGTAATCACCCGGGAATCGCCGGGAGCCAGTAGCAATGTTCGCTGCCCCTGATAGGCGGGCCAGGCGGGCTGATCCGCGACAGCGGGGTCGCCGGTGTTCACGAAGGCGGCCCAATAGCGGATCATCTGCCGCGCCAAGGCTCGCTGGTCCGTGGAGTGTCCCGCGGGGAACCCTTCGACGTGGTCGAACAGGTAGGGCAGTTCCAGGGCGTGGGCGGCGCCGAGCGGGAACGGCAGACCCGCCAATTCCGTGGGCGCCGCCGCGTGAGGGTCGTCGAATTCGTAGCTGTAGACCGAGGCGGATCTCGCCAGCGCGGCGGTCATGTCGAGAGCCGGACACGCGATGTCCTGATCGGTGCCGACCGCGGCGTAGGCGAGCACGGGATGGGCGTAGTCCCCCACGGGGTAGCGACGCGCGACCTCCTCGGCACGGCCACCGACGATGCCCGCGAGCAGATTGGGATAGTTCCCGGCGGTGAAATCCCGCGGGTTCTTCAGATAGCTCTCCGCCGCGAACAGCGTGGATTCGTCGTGGGTGAATCCGATCAGCACCGGTACCCGCGCGGCCTGTCCCGCGTGCACGGCCGCGACGGGATTGCTCGGCAGCAGCGCTTCGCCCGTGACCGGGCCGGGTATCCTGTCGTCACCATTGCCCGCGAAAGCCAATGGCATATCCAGCATTCGAGTGACCGGGACCGCTCGCAAGCAGGCCGCGATCGCCGTCGTCTCGCCGACGCATCCCAGCTTTTCGGCATAGTCCCGGCTCGCCGCGATCGCGGTGTCCCGGTCGGCCTGCACCTGGCACGGCCCGCTCTGCAGGATCGCCGCGCGGAACAACCCGGCCGAGGCGGGTGAGATCAGGTGATCGCATACCGACATCGCCCCCGCGGATTCGCCCGCGATGGTCACCGCGGCCGGATCGCCGCCGAAGGAGGCGATATTGTCGCGCACCCACCGCAGCGCGGCCTGCTGATCGAGCAACCCGAAATTGCCGACCTGCCCGCCGTCGTGCGCCAGCGCCGGATGCGCCAGGAAGCCGAGAGCGCCGAGCCGGTAATTGATGGTGACGACCACCATGTTCCCGGCATTCATCAACCCCACGGGCGTGAAATCGCGGCCGCTGCCATTGATGAAACTGCCCCCGTGAATCCACACCAGCACCGGCAATCGGGAACGGTCCGATGCCGACACCGGGGTCCAGACATTGAGGTTCAGGCAGTCTTCCGACCCGACGGGCTCATTACCCGAACCGGTCTGGGGGCATCGGGGGCCCGCGGCGGTGGCGTCACGCTGTCCGGTCCACGGATCGGGTGCGGCCGGGGGTTGCCAGCGCCGCGCACCGGTGGGCGACGCCGCGTAGGGGATGGCGGCGAACAGGCGGTGATCATCGGCGATCTGCCCACGCACCTGCCCCGAACGAGTAGGCACCACCGAGCGCGCGTCGGGCACGGCCTGATTCGAAGTACCGCATCCCGCGAGCAAACCAGCCATCAACAATCCCGAGGCGACCACTGCCCGCACCAGCCGAAGCCCGCTGTTCACCACCACAAGACCTCCGAGTCACAAGTCGGACCGCCGCGTGAAGCACCGCGCGTGACGAACGCTAGCAGCAATGTGTCCCGCGCGAATTCCTGGCAATAGGGGGGTCGAACGCCATCGTCGGCCGACCCCGCGGAACCTCTTGACGCCGAGCGTCGACCGAGCTCACAGTATCTCTCACAAAACTGAAACACCGTTTCCCCAAAGGAAACATCGCCCCAAGGAGTCACAGTGGGCATTCACCGTGCGGCCGCGACCGCCTGCGCTCTCGCCACCGCTCTCATCACCTTGATCATCTCCCCCGCCGCTGCCGCCGATCCGGTCACCAAGGTGTCCAATCGGGTCGAGATCCGCTGCGCCTTCACGATATTGCGCCAGAGCAGCGACTGGTACTTCCCCACCGGCACTCCGAAGGCACTGCTGTGGTTGCAGCACGGCTTCGCCAGTGCGAACGACTCGGTCACCGATACCGCGAAACGTTTTGCTGCTCGAGGGTTTCTGGTTTTCGCACCGACCCTGCCCACCGCGAACACCTTCGGATGCACACTCGAGAACCTCGGCAACAACACCGATTTCCTGCATAATGTCGCGGACCTGTTCGGCAAGGCCGCCGATCCGAACGACAAGCTCGGCCGCAGTTTCGCCGACGCCAAGGCGCGAGCCGGTCGATCGAACCTCACGCTGCCGAGGACGATGATCTTCGCCGGGCACTCCGCGGGTGGCGAGGTCGTCCCGTACGTGACTCAGCAGCTGCGCTCGGACTACCCCGCGGCCTTCGCCGGGGTGCGCGGGGTGGTCCTCTTCGATCCGGTCAAGAGTTTCATCGGCAACAATCTGCCGAGTTCACTCAATCACCTTGCCAATACCCAGCTTCCGATTCTCACCGTCGCCGCGCCGCCCTACACCTGCAATCGCGACGGGTCGGGCACCGGCATCGTGCTCGACCAGCTGAAAGGACGCCAGTTCCTCGGGGTGCGACTGACCACCGGTTCGCATATCGATGTCGAGGCGGCCAGCGCCCCCGGCCCCGACCGGACGCTGTGCGGCGCTCCGCAGGACAAGAACGTCGCCGCCCTGCAGACCCTGAGCACCATATGGGCCAGCGATTTCGTCAGTGGCGTCAAGACTCCCGACGCCTATCCGGGTGGCGCGTACTACGAGGGTCTGCGTACCGCCGGAACCATCACGACCCTGCCCTGATCCTCTCGCCAGACGAGCGCCGGAACGGCTGACGTGGTACGTATCGGCCGCCCGGCGCCTCGTCGATTTTTCCGGCCCGCAGAATCCGCCGACCACGCAGGAACACATCGATGACCCTGGCACGCATCTCGAATCCCTCGAACGGGGTGTGGTCCTGCGCCGATTCGGAATCACCGGCGTGGACCGTCCAGCGCGCATCCGGGTCCACGAGAACGATATCCGCGTCATATCCGGGCGCGATGTCGCCTTTGGCGGTGAGCCCGTAGCGACGCGCCGGGTTCGCGGACGTGAGATCGGCGACGCGCGACAAGGGCAGTCCGCGGTGATGCGCCTCGCCGACCAGGCCGGGCAACAGGTACTCCGCACCGCCGAAGCCGGATCTGGCGGCGAACACGTCGTCACGATTCGCTCCGAACTTCTGTTCGTCACGGCAGCAGGCATGATCGCTGACCACCCAGTCGATCTCACCGGCCAGCACATGCCGCCACAGTGCCTCGACATCGGCGCGTTCGCGCAGCGGCGGATTGACCTTGCCACCGATTCCGTGCGCGCTGTCGACATCGGCGAGCAGATGTCCGATGGTGACCTCGCGACGAAAGTCGATGTGCGGGAAGGCTTGTGCCATCGTCAGGGCCGCGGCGACGGCCTCGCCCGAGGACAGGTGCAGCAGGTTGATCGCGGGCAGACCGGTCGCGTGCGCGAGATAGGCCGCGATCGTCACGGCCAGACCCTCCGAATGCGGTGGCCGCGAGGCGCTGTAGGCGCGCAGGCCCGTCAACCGCGGATCCTGTTCCACCAGCGCCGTATACGCGGCCATGATCTCGGCCGTTTCGCAGTGCAGCGACAACGAGATGTCCGGACCGTAACGCTCGCGGGCCCGCTGCACACCGCGCATGACGAACTCGAAGTGCGCCAGATCGTAGGTCTGTCCGGGCGGCAGCATCAGGAAATCGGCCTGATCGTCGGAGCGCCCGTGCAGGCCGTGTCCGCCGTAGAACATGAAGATCTTGAACGAGGTGATGCCGAATTCCTCTACCAGGAAGGGGATCTCATCGATATGTTCGGCGCTCATCGGCGCGAGGTGCAGTCCGTGATCGATATGGGCGCGACCACGCGTCCGGTCGAAGACCTCGGGCAGGAAGTCGCGGTAGGAGCCGCCGCGGTCGAGATAGTAGCGGCCGGTCCGCAGATAGCTCAGGGCCGTGGTGACGCCGCCCTGCGCGCAGGCGCGACTCTCCGATTCGGTGTCCTCGCCGAGGTCGCGATAGATCCCCCAGTGCTGGTGCGCGTCCACCACACCGGGAAACGCCAGCAGCCCTTCGGCTTCCACCACGCGCGCGCCGGACGGCGCCAGCTTCGGGCCCACTTCGGCTATGACGCCGTCGGTCACGGCGATGTCGACGATCGCGGGGGTTTCCGACTGCGCTCCCGGGCGGACCACGCGAGCGTTACGGATCAGCAGGTCGGTTGCCGCCACAGCTCTCTCCAGTTTCTCTGTGCGAAACGGCTTTACGATCTGTGTGATCATTGCAGTACACTCCCAGGTAGTCAACGACAGTTCGTTTCCCTCATGGAAACCGTCGGCATCGAGAGGAAGTCGGAAGATGACCGATGCACTGGCCGGGATTCGGGTCCTGGACGTCGCCACCCTGTTCGCCGGGCCGATGGCGGCGACCCTGCTCGGCGATTTCGGCGCGGAGGTGATCAAGATCGAGCATCCGCGCGGCGATCCGGCGCGGGGGCACGGTCCGCAGCGCGATGGGACCGGCCTGTGGTGGAAGATGCTGGGCCGCAACAAGAAATCGGTCACCCTCGATCTCGGCCACCCGGAGGGACAGCGCATCCTCCGCCGGCTGGTCGCCGACGTCGATGTGCTGATCGAGAACTTTCGCCCCGGCACCTTCGAGCGGTGGGGACTGGGCTACGAGGCGCTGCGTGCGATCAACCCGCGCCTGATCCTGGCCCGGGTCACCGGATTCGGCCAATTCGGCCCGTACGCTCACCGACCCGGTTTCGGCACACTGGCCGAGGCGATGAGCGGTTTCGCAGCCATGACCGGTGCGCCGGACGGCCCGCCGACCCTTCCCCCGTTCGGCCTCGCCGACGGTATCGCGGCCCTGGCCACCGCCTACGCGGTCATGACCGCGTTGCGGGCGCGTGAGCGCGACGGGGTGGGACAGCAGGTGGATCTCGCGATCATCGAACCGATTCTCGCCCTGCTGGGTCCGCAGCTGATCGCCTACGACCAGCTCGGCGAACTACCGCCGCGGCTGGGCAACCGGTCGGCCAACAACGCGCCGCGCAATGTGTATCGCACCCGCGACGACGCCTGGGTGGCGGTCTCGACCAGCACCGAGTCGATCGCGGCGCGGGTGATGCGACTGGTCGGCCGCCCGGAACTCACCGATCGGCCATGGTTCGCGACCGGAACCGGCCGCGCGGCGCATGCGGACGAACTCGACGCCGCGGTGAACCGCTGGGTCGCCGCGCGTGACCTCGAGGAGGTGATCCGCGAATTCGAGAAGGCCGAGGCCGCCGTCGCCCCGATCTACACCGCCGCCGACATATTCACCGATCCGCAGTACCGCGCGCTGGAGACCGTCACCACCGTGCCCGACGACGACCTGGGGGCGGTGCGCATGCAGAATGTGCTGTTCCGACTGTCCGGCACACCGGGACGGATTCGATGGACCGGCCCGGCGCTCGGCGCGCACACACCGGAAGTGCTGGGCCGGTACGGAATCGACACCGCGGAACTCGAGCGGCTGGCCACGATGGGGGTCCTGTGATGACGGATACGCTGCTGGCGGCGGTACGGGCGGGAGTGCGGCTGATCGAGCTCGGGCAACCGTTGTTCACCGGCATGCCCTGTTCGCCGAATCATCCCGGCTTCCGAATGATGTTGGCGCGCAGACACGGTGACACGATCCGGCCCGACGGCGGATCGGCCGCCAGCGAGATCATCGTGACCGGCGGACATGTCGGGACGCATATCGATGCCCTCAGCCACGTCAGCCACGACGGGCGTCTGCACGGCGGCGTCGACGCCCGGAAAGCACAGCGCGGCGGCGCGTTCAGCGCACACGGCGCCGAGCATCTGCCGGGGCTGCTGTGCCGCGGTGTCCTGCTCGATATCGCGCGATTGCACGGTGTGGACGCACTGCCGGGCGGATACGAGATCACCCCCGAGGATCTCCGGCGGGCGGCCGAATCAGGCGGCGCGACACCGGAACCCGGGGACGTGGCGTTGATCCGCACGGGATGGGCACGACACTTCGACGATCCCGAGACCTATCTCGGCGACGCGTCCGGTGTGCCCGGGGTGGGCGTCGAGGCGGCCGAATGGCTCGCGGCGCAGGCGATCGTGGCGACCGGGGCGGATACGACGGCATACGAGCGCATCCCGCCGGGGGACGGGCACAGAATCCTGCCGGTGCATCGGGTCCTCCTGGTCGAGCGGGGCATACACATCCTCGAACACCTCGCGCTCGAGCAGCTGTCCCACAGCGCCACTACCGAATTCGTCTTCCTGCTGGCGCCGCTGCGGATCGTCGGCGGGACCGGTTCGCCGGTGCGACCGCTCGCGGCGGTGAGTCGATGAATCAGCTCACCGTCGTCCAGCGGCTGGCGGCCTTCGCGCAGTCGGCTCGCCACAGCGGCCTCGAGACCCGATTGCGCGCCGACGCGGCCCGACGACTGCTCGATGTCCTGGGAAACAGCATCGCCGCGGTGAACCTGGCTCCCGCGAACGCGGTGCGAAACCTACTGGCCGAATGGGGCGGCCGCGGCCAGGCGACCGCGCTCGGCCTGTCCGATCGCGTACCCGCCCCGTCCGCGGCACTGCTCGGCGGTACCCTCGCGCACGCACTCGATTTCGACGACACCCATCTGCCCTCGATCCTGCATCCCTCCGCCTCGGTGGTCCCGGCCGTGCTCGCGGTCGCCGAAGCGCGCGGTGCGAGCGGGACGGCGTTGCTCGACGCCGTGGGTGTCGGCGTGGAGATCACCGTGCGACTGGGTCTGGCCGGTTACGATGAGACGCTGCGCAATTCGGTGTTCTTCGAACGCGGACTGCACGCCACCGCCATCTGCGGGACCCTCGGCGCCGCCGCCGCGGCCGCCATGCTGACCGGCCTGGACGAATGCGGCATCGCCCATGCGATGGCCATCGCGGCCAGTATGGGTTCGGGGCTGCTCGAGGCCAATCGCACCGGCGGAACGGTCAAACGGGTCCATTGCGGTTGGGCCGCGCACGCGGCCGTCACCGCCGCCGAACTGGCCCGCACCGGCCTCACCGGTCCCCCCACCGTCCTCGAGGGCCGCTTCGGACTGCTGCGGGCCCACTGCGGCGACCGCTACGACGTCACCGCGATAACCAGCGGCCTGGGTGTCGAGTGGGAACTGCCCCACGTGTTCTTCAAGCCCTACCCCTGTAACCACTTCACCCACGCGGGGATCGATGCCGCGCTGCGTCTGCGCGACGCCGGCATCGACCCCGACGACATCGTCGAATTGGAACTCGGCGCACCGTCGGCGGCGCTGCGCACCATCGGCGAACCCGCCGCGGCCAAGGCCGCACCCGAATCCGGTTACCACGCGGCCTTTTCCGGTCCGTACACCGTGGCCGCGGCACTGCTCGGCGGCGGCGGACTCGGCCTCTTCCACGAGGACTTCACCGACGAGGCGGCCCGCGACCCTCGTCGCCTGGCACTCGCGGCCCGGGTGCGTTGCATGCCCGACCCGGACTGCGATCGCATCTTCCCGCATCAGTTCCCCGCCGTGCTCACCGCGCGGCTGCGTTCCGGGCGGATCCGCACCGAGCGGGTCGACGTCAATCGCGGCGGCCCGGACAATCCGCTCACCGCCGAGGAATTGGCCACCAAATTCCGCCTCAATACCGCCGACAGCCTCACCGGCGCACAGGCGGACACCCTGATCGAAATCGTCTACGGCCTGGCCGAACTCACCGATCTCGCCCCTTTGCTGAGCACGCTACGCGAGGCCGTCGCGACCGGGAAAGGCGCCCGCTCGGCCCAGTAGAGCCGGAACCGGCTTACCGAGGACTTCGCCCAGCCACAACCCCGTGCGTATGAGACGCTCCAGGTTCAATCCGGTGACGATGCCCATCCGGTCGAGCGCGTACACCAGATCCTCGGTAGCGATATTTCCGGTCGCGGCCGGGGCGAACGGGCAGCCGCCGATACCGCCGGTGCTCGCGTCGAGGACATGCGCGCCGGCCTCGAGCGCGGCCACGGCATTGACATAACCGGTATTGCGAGTGTTGTGGAAATGACAGCGCACCAACGCATTCGGCGCGATCCGTGCGACTCCCGCCACCAGGCGGCGAACCCGATCCGGCGTGCCGACACCGATGGTGTCGGCCAGGGCGATCTCGTCCGGCTCCGCGGCGGCGACCCGGCGCGCCAACTCGAGAATTCGACGCTCGGGCACCTCGCCCTCGAACGGGCAACCGAAGGCCGCCGCGATGGTGACCGTGCGCCACAACCCGGCCGCCCTCGCCCGCGCGGCCAAGGAAGTCCAGCGGATGATGCCCTCCTCGGTCGAACAGCCTTGATTGCGGCGGCTCAACGCATCGGTCGACACCACGACGACATTGATCTCGTCCACCCGCGCCGCGAGCGCGCGGTCCAGGCCCCGTTCATTGAAAACCAGTCCGGCATAGGATATTCCGGGCCGTCGCGGTACTTCCGACAGTACGGCCTCGGCGTCGGCCAGCTGCGGCACCGCCTTCGGACTCACGAAGCTGCTCGCCTCGATCCGTCGCAGTCCGGCGTCGGCGCTGCGGCGGATCAGCTCGATCTTCGCCGCGGTGGACACGGTCCCCGGCTCGTTCTGCAATCCGTCCCGGGGAGCCACCTCGACAATGCTCGGGTGCACGAATCCTCCTGTGCGCGATCTTGTTCCATGTTTCGCTCTGGGATACAGTGTATCCATTCCAGGGCACGACGGGGAGCGATCACATGTCAGACCAGACCACCACTGCGCCCGGGCCGCTGACCGATCTGCGAGTGATCGAGATGGGACAGCTGCTGGCCGGACCGTTCTGCGGCCAACTACTCGGCGATCTCGGCGCGGAGGTCATCAAACTCGAATCGCCCGGCCAGGGCGATCCCATGCGGCAGTGGGGTCGGGAGAAGCCCCACGGTCGCTCGCTGTGGTGGCCCGTGGTGGCGCGCAACAAGAAATCGGTGACCTGCGATCTGCGCACCGCGGCGGGTCAGCGCCTGGCCCGCGACCTCATCGCCCAGTCGGACATCGTGGTGGAGAACTTTCGTCCCGGCACCCTGGAACGCTGGGGGTTGGGCTTCGATATGCTGCGCGCCGACAATCCGGGGTTGATCCTGGTCCGCGTCACCGGCTACGGGCAGAACGGCCCCTACGCCCCGCGCGCCGGATACGGCTCCATCGGCGAGGCGATGGGCGGCATTCGGTACATCACCGGCGATCCCGGCCATCCGCCCGCGAGAACCGGTATCTCCCTGGGCGATTCGCTGGCGGCGGTGTTCGCCACGATCGGCGCGCTGGCCGCGGTCCATCACCGGCACACCAGCGGGCGCGGCCAGATCGTGGATTCGGCCATCTACGAAGCCGTGCTCGCGATGACGGAATCGCTGCTGCCGGAATGGGAAGTGGCGGGCTATCGGCGAGAACGCACGGGCGCGGTGCTGCCGAACGTATCTCCCAGCAATGTCTATCCGACCGCCGACGACGAGATGATCCTCATCGCCGCGAATCAGGACAGCGTTTTCGCCCGGTTGGCGAGTGCGATGGAACAGCCCGAACTGGCCACCGCCGAGCGGTTCGCCACCCATGCCGCGCGCGGGGAGAACATGACCGAACTCGACGAGATCATCGCCGACTGGACCCGCACCCGGCCCGCCGAGGCGCTGCTGGCGCTGCTGCACGACGCGGGCGTGCCCGCGGGCCGGATCTATACGGCCCGGGACATGTTCACCGATCCGCATTTCGCGGCCCGCGACGCGATCGTGCGGTTGGCCCACCCCGAATTCGGTGCGCTCCCGATGCAGAACGTCTTTCCCCGGCTCAGCGAAACACCCGGCGCGATAAGCCATATCGGGCCCGAACTCGGGGAGCACACCGACCAGGTGTATCGCGAACTGCTCGGCCTGGGAACCGAGGAACTCACCCGCCTCGCCGAACAAGGCGTCATCTGAGTGGAGTGCGCATGTCCGACCTGGCCGCCGACTACCGTCGCCACGGCTTCGCCGCCACCCTCGGCCCGGGCCGCTCACCGGCGGTTCTCGTGGTGGACATCTGCGCGGCGTATCTCACCGACGGCTCACCGCTGCGCGCACCGGTCGAGAACGCCGTGGCCGCCGCCGAGGTTCTGGTGAAACATGCTCGCGCCCATCGGTATCCGGTGCTGTTCACCCGGGTCGTCTACCGTCCCGGCACCGCCGACGGCGGCCTGTTCCGACGCAAGGTGCCCGCGCTGCGAGTATTCGAGGCGGGAAATCCCCTGGGGGACTTCCTCGATGCGCCCGCACCCCGCGCGGACGAGGTGGTCATCAGCAAGCAGTACGCCAGCGCGTTCCACGGCACCGCGCTGGCGGCCACCCTGACCGCACAGGGTATCGATACCCTCTGCATCGCGGGCCTCACCACCAGCGGCTGTATCCGCGCCACGGCCACCGACGCGCTGCAGCACGGCTTCCGGCCGCTGGTGGTCGCCGACGCGTGCGGTGATCGCGATCCGCGCCTGCACGAGGCCAATCTGCTCGACCTGGGCGCGAAGTACGCCGATATCGTGCGGCTCGACGCGGCGTTGGCCGTGCTGAGCTGAAATACACCGGAAGGCAACATAATCGACATGGGAGCGCATCCGCACGGCTGGTGGATCCTGCTGCACCTGGTGCTGTTCGTGTTCTGGCTCGGCGGTGATCTGGGCGTGTTCTACTCCAGCCGCTTCGTCATCGATCCACGCCTGACGCCCGCGGCCCGGGCGACCGCACTGGCCGTCATGAGCGGGCTGGATCTGGCGCCCAAGATCTGTCTCGTGCTGTTTCTACCCAGCGGCGTCACGCTCATGGCCCTGGCTCCGCACGGGGCGCACCTGTTCGGAATCGCTTTGTTTCCCTGGTGGTTCGTGGCGCTGGTGTGGCTGTTCGCCGCGGTCTGGCTCGCGCTCGCCGTCACCACCCATCGCACCCACGGCCGGTTCCCGCTCGTCGTGCGCGCCGACCTCGCCGCCCGGATCGCGGTGATCATCGGCATGGCCGCGGCCGGATGCTACGCGCTGCTCGCCACCGAACCGTTCGGCGTGACCACCGATCCGCGCTGGCTCGGCGGCAAGATCCTGCTCTACGCCGCCGCGATCGCGGCCGGGATCGGCATTCGGATCACGTTGCGCCCCTTCGGTTCCGCATTCGCTCGATTACTCGGTTCCGGATCCGACGAGCAGGTGGAGCACGCCCTGCGCCGCAGCGTCGACGGCTGCCTCCCGTACGTCTGGGTGATCTGGGGCAGCGTGCTCGCGGCCGCGGCGCTGGGCGTGTTCAAACCCGGGGCGCACCTGTAGTCAGCCGGTGTAACCCAGCTGAGCCGACAACGCGTTGGATGCCTTGAGCAGCACCGGAACATACTCGCGCAGGCGAGGCTCGAAGCGCGACAGCGGGCCGCAGACACTGATCGCGGCGACCACACCGCCGTCGTGATCGAGAATCGGCGCGGCGATCGAGGCGGCGCCGATCTGCCTCTCCCCCAGCGAGATCGCGTAGCCGCGCTCCTTGATCTCCTTCAGCTCCGCGCGCAGCTTGCGGACCTTGGTGATGGTGGCATCGGTGAGCGGGGTCAACTCGTGGCGACCCAGATACTCGTCGATCTCCTCCTTGCGCAGGTACGCCAGAATCGCCTTGGACGAACTGCCCGCGTACAGCGGGTACGGCTGCCCGAGCGCGACCTCCATACGCAATTCCTGGTCGGGCACAACCTGATCGGCGTACATGCGGGTATCGCCGCGCCGAATCGACAGGGTGGAGGTCTCACCGGTCACCGCCGACAGCCGCCGCAGTTCCGGGGCCGCCATCACGCGCAGATCCGTGCGCGCCAGATAGGCCCGCCCGAGCGCGATCGCCGCATGGCCGAGCGCGTAGCGGCGCGTGGTCGGTTCCAGCACGATGAGATCGCGACTGCGCAGCGCGGTCAGGATGCGATGCACCGCCGCCTTGGTGATGCCGAGCTCGGTGGCGATCTCGGTGACGCCGAGATCGGGCCGGCCGCTGCGGCCGAACAGCAACAGCACGTCCATCGCCCGTTCGACCGCGGCGACCGAACGACTCTGGTTGTCGGATTCGGATTCTGGCACGCGGCCAGTTTAGGCGGCTGATTTCCCGATGGGAAACACCATCGCACTTGCGGACGACGCGGCGCGGCGTTACCTTGTGCGTAACAGCGTTTCCACTACCGAAACGGAGAGATTCGTGGATCCCCACCATCTCCGCACGGTGCTGGCCCAGTGGGCTACCGGCGTGGTCGTGGTCACCACAACCCGCCCCGACCGCGAACCGCACGGCATGACGGCGAGCTCGTTCACCGGTGTGGCGCTGACTCCGCCCCTGGTCTCGGTATGCCTGCTCTCCTCGGGAACGACGTGCCGCGAGATTCGGCGCAATGGCGTTTTCGCGGTCAATGTCCTCGGGCACGATCATGAACAGATCGGACGCCGCTTTGCCGAAAGCGACCGTGCGGCAGACCGTTTCGCACTCGGAGACTGGGACGCCGCCACAACCGGAGCGCCGGTGCTGACCGATGCGGTGGCGTGGCTGGACTGCCTCGTCACCGCCTGCCACACCGCCGGGGATCACACCATCGTGCTGGGTTCGGTCCAGGACGCCGCCACACCGCGTCCGGCCGCCCCACTGATCTATCACGACCGCACTTTCCACGAGGGGACCGCCCGATGATCGGTGAACAGCTTGTCGAGGATATGACCGAGGCCGAGCGCGAACGCGCCGAGCGAGTCGAATCGGTACTGCCCGCCCTGCGCGCGGCCGCCGAGGAGGCCGACCGCACCGCGACCTTCCCGCCGTCACATATCGCACTCCTGCGTGCGGCGGGCCTGCTCGGGCTGGTGGTGCCGGAGAAGTTCGGCGGTCTCGGGGGCACCCTGCGGGATCTGGCCGCCGCCACCTTCGCCATGGGAACCGCCTGTCCCTCCACCGCTTTGGCGTATTTCTTCCACAACACCAGCGCCTCCCGCGGACTGCTGCCGCTGGAGGCCATCGACGCCGGACTGTTCGCCGACGAGGAGGTGCCCGTGGTCCGCGCCTTCGCGGAGAAGGTGCTCACCCGGATGGCGGCCGGAACATGGCTGGCCAATTTCGCCTCCGAATCCGTGAAGACCGAACAGGCCAACATCACCATCGCCACAACCGCCCGCAAGGTGGACGGGGGCTGGATTCTGCAGGGCGAGAAGTCCTTCGGCTGCGCGACCGGTGTGGCCGATTACTACCTCACCTCCGCCAAGCTCGAAAACCATGACACGGCAGAGGGTTTGGCCACCTTCTTCGTGCCGCGCGACGCCACCGGCGTCAGCGTGCGCGCGCCGTGGAACGGGCTGGGCATGCGAGCCACCGCCAATAACGGCATCCGGCTGGACGAGGTGTTCATCCCCGACGACGAAGCGCTGGCGGTACCGGGCGCGTTCACCAAGATGCTGCGCATGAGCCGCGGCTCGTTCGTCGGCAATCAGCTCGCCATCGCGGCCGTCTATACCGGTTGCGCCCAGCGCGTCTACGACGAGACGCTGGCCGCCACGACGACGAAGACCTTCGCCGATACCGGCAGGCCCGTCGCCTCCTCACCGGTGCATCAGGTGCTCATCGGCGAGATGACCCGGCACCTGCGCACGGCCTATCTGTGGCTGCGCTACCAACTGACGATCGAGACCGTCGAGCCGCCGATCAAACCGAAGCCCGAGGTGTTCGCGCAGTGGCGTCTGGGCAAGGGCGCGGTCACCGAGGCCTGCTTCCAGGTCGCGCTGGGGGCGTTGAAGGCGGGCGGCACCTCGGCGGCGGCCATGGACGGCATCGCCGGACGCGCGCTGCGGGATCTGGCCATGGGATTGGTCATGACGTTCCCCGCCGAGCGCGGCATGCTCGAGGTGGCCCGGATCGTCACCGACGCCAAGGCCAACGAATTGTTCACCACCGCACCGGAGGACGGCCGATGAGCATCGAATTGCCGCCGATCGCCGATCTGATCGACCACACCTGGGGTACACCGACGGTGGAACTGGCTCTGGCACTGGAGGATCCGGCCACCGGCACGGCGCTCGGCCGGGCGATGGCCACCGCCCCGGAGCGCGTGGAGCGCGCGCTCGCCGTGGCGGACCGGGCCGAGGGCGAGATCACCGCCGAGATACTGGACGCGATCGCCGAATCCCTCGAGTCCCGGCTGGATCGGATCGCCGAGCTGGACGCTGCCACCACCGGTGTGCCGGTCACCCAGACCCGATTGTTGACCGCGATCGTCACCGGCTCGTTCCGGTTGGCGGCCGGGCAGATTCGCGCCGGCGTCCGTCGCGCGGATCGCGACGGCGTTCAGGTCCACCGGCTACCGCTGGGTCCGGCGCTGTGCCTGGTGCCGTGGAACGCGCCCGCGCCGATGGCGGCGCACAAGGTGGCCAGCGCGTTGGCCGCGGGCTGCCCGGTGATCCTCAAGGTGAGCGAATTGACGCCCTACAGCGCTGTCGTACTGGCCGAGGCGATCGCCGAACACGTGCCCGCGGGCATGTTCCAACTGGTCCAGGGCGGCCCGGCCACCGGTTCCCAACTCGTCTCGGATTCGCGGATCAAGGCGGTCTCGTTCACCGGCGGTCTCGGCGGCGGCCGGTCGATCGCGGCCGCGTCCGCGCCGCTGTTCCGGCCGTGCCAGCTCGAATTGGGCGGCAATAACCCGCTTGTCGTGCTGCCCGACGCGGATCTCGACACCGCGGCCCGGATGGCCGCCGAACTGCTCACCACGCTCAACGGCCAATGGTGCCGTGCGCTGGGGCGTTTGATAGTTCCCGCGCGACGACGGGTGGAACTCGTCGAGGCCGTGGGCAAGCGGCTCGATGCCCTACGCGTCGGCCCGCCGCTGGATCCCGACACCGAATTCGGGCCGCTGATCCACTCGCGACATGTGCACACCGTGCGCGGCGCGCTCGGGCGAGACCACCGATCCTTCGGCGGCGCAATGCCTTCCGGCAATTACGTTCCGCCCACGCTGCTCGCGGACGATCTCACCGACGAGGTGTTCGGACCGGTCGCGGGTGTGGTGGCCTACGAGACCGTCGAGCAGGCGGTGGCGCTGGCCAATGCCGTGCCCTACGGCCTGGAGGGTTATGTCTGCGGCGACGATGAGGACCGGGCGCTGGCTGTCGCTCAGCGAATTCGGGCCGGTGAGGTGAAGGTGAACGGCTCCTCGGCCATGAGCCTGCACCCGATGACGCCACGACCGGCGTGGGAGTGGTCCGGTCTCGGTGAGGAGGGGACCGCGGAGACGCTGCGGTTCTTCACCGGCGCGCGGGTCGTCGGGGTCGAGGGGCGTTTCGCCCTGCACACCTCATGACCCGCGTCCTGGTGGCGGGCGCGGGGCCGGTCGGGCTGAGCGCGGCGCTGGCGCTGGCTCGACGTGGCGTGCCGGTGACGGTCCTGGAACAGGGTGACGGCCTGGCCGAACAGTCGCGGGCCTCGACCTTCCATCCGCCGACACTGGAAATGCTGCAACGGCTCGGGGTGCTGAAACCGTTGCTGGACAAGGGGATCGTCGCGTCGACCTTTCAATATCGCGAGCGCGGCGGGGACGCGATCGCCACATTGGATCTGGGTGTACTCGCCGAGGACACCGCCTTCCCGTTCCGGGTGCAGTGCGAGCAGAGCAAACTCACCCCGATTCTGTTGGACGCGTTGGCTTCCGAGGCCGATGTGCGATTCGGCCATCGTGTGCGGGGCGTGCGGGCCGACGACGACGGCGTCGTGGTGTCGAGTTCGCGCGGTGAGCTACGGGCGGATTGGCTGATCGGGGCCGACGGCGCGCATTCTGTCGTGCGCGCGAGCCTCGCAGCGCCCTTCGACGGCTCGACCTATCCCGAACGTTTCCTCGTGGCCTCGGTCGATGAGGAACTCGCGACAGTCCTGTCCGATATCGCGCCGATCAATTACATCTTCGACCCCGCGGAATGGCTGGTACTGCTGCGCACGCCCGACCATTGGCGGGTACTGCTGCCCACTGCGGCGAATACCCGCGACGAGGACGAAATACGCCGCCTGCCACAGCGTTTGACCGCGATCGCCGATATCGGGCGGCCGTGGCGAATACGGCACGCCGCGCTGTACCGGGTGCATCAGCGCGTGACCGAACGCTTCCGGATCGGACGGGTCCTGCTGGCGGGCGACGCCGCACATGTGAACAACCCCCTCGGCGGGCTCGGGATGAACAGCGGAATCCATGACGCGGTGGCACTGTCCGAGGCTCTGGCCGATGTGGTGCACGGCGGTCCAGAGGCGGCATTGGACGAGGTCGCCGAACGGCGTCGCCGGATCGCGGTGGACCATGTGCAGGCCGCCAGCCACGCCAACTACAACCGGCTGCGCGGTGACGTCGGCGAATTCCGCCGACAGGTCCGCGCGCTCGCGGCCGACCCGGCCGCCGCGCGCGCCCACCTGCGGCGCGCCTGTCTGCTGGATTCGCTCTAGGTGGTGGCTTCGATGATCGAACGCGAGAACCCGGCACGCCCGGACGAGATCGTCGGCGCGGTGCCGCGCACCACGCCCGAGCAGATCGACGGCGTGGTGCGCGAGGCCGAGCGCCGGTTCCGGGAATGGTCGCGCATGCCGATCGCCGGGCGGCTGGCCGCGCTGGCCCGCGCCGCGGCCGCGCTCGACGAGCAGTGTGCGGAACTGGCCGTCCTGCTGGCGCGCGAGTCCGGTAAGCCGGTGGTCGATTGCCGCGGCGAAATCGGTTTCGCCGCGACCTATCTGCGGTGGGTGTGCGACAACGCGCCCCACGTCTGCGCGACAACCGTGGTCGACGACCCGCAGGGCAGGCTGTGGTCGACGCCGCGTCCGTTCGGGGTGGTCGCCGCGATCACGCCGTGGAACGCGCCGATCATTCTCGCGATGATCAAGCTCGGACCCGCGCTGGCGGCCGGAAACACCGTGGTGCTCAAGCCTTCTCCGTTGGCGCCGCTGGCCGTCACGCGGGTGGCGGAGTCACTTCCGGGAGTCCATGTCGTGCACGGCGGGCCCGAGGTGGTGCGGGCCCTGGTGGCTCATCCCTCGGTGCGCAAGGTCGCCTTCACCGGGGGCGAACACGCCGGTGCGCAGATCGCCGCTCAGGCGGGACGCCACATCACCCCGGCGGTACTCGAACTCGGCGGTAACGATCCCGCCGTCTTTCTCGACGATTTCGCGCTCGGCCCGGACGATTTCGAGCGGCTGGTTCTCGCCTCGTTCGCGACCTCCGGCCAGGTCTGTATGGCGGCCAAGCGATTGTATGTGCCGCGGCACCGGGCCGCGGAGTTCACCGAGTCGTATATCGCCGCCGCCCATCGCATTCTGCGGGTCGGCGATCCGCTGAACGACCAGGTGACGATGGGCCCGGTGGTGACGCGTTCGGCCGCCGATCGGATCACCGCGCTCATCGCCGATGCCCGCGCCGACGGCGGACGCGTGATCGAGCTGGCGAAGTGCCCCGGCGGGGAGGGCTACTTCGTCGGCCCGGTACTCGTGACAGATCTGCCCGACAGCGCGAAGCTGGTGTGCCGCGAGCAGTTCGGCCCGGCGGTGCCCTTACTGACCTACCGCGACGAATCCGAGGTGCTCGCTCGGGCCAACGCGGGCGAGCTCGGACTCGGAGCCTCGGTCTGGTCGGCCGACGAGGACCGCGCCTTTCGATTCGCCACCGGCTTCGAGGCGGGTTTCACCTTCGTCAATACCCATAACCGGACCGGAATGTCGCTGCGAGCGCCGTTCGGAGGCGTGAAGCGCAGCGGTTTCGGCCGGGAGTACGCCGACGAGGGGTTGCGCGAATATCTCCAGACCACGGTCGTGCACGCACCCGCGGCCTTCCGCCCCGGCGGCCCGGGGATGTCGCCTCGCGCCTATCCCCGGGCTCACGAGCGATAGTTCGTCAGCGAATACCTCCTCTGCGCCGCAGGATCAGGCCCCCGATCGCGACGATCACGACCAGTGCCGCGATCGCGACGCCGACAACGATCGGCCACGCGTTCGAGCCGGAATCGGACTTGCTCGACTCGGCCGCCGAATGGGCTTCGTTGCCGATCGGTTTCGCGGCCGTGGTTGCCGCCGGGCCGAAAGTGAGCGGCACCGAGGCGAGAATCTGCGACGGGTTCATCAGGCTGGTGACCGCGAGTGCGCACGCGCCGGGCGCCGCGGTGCAGTCCACGCCGCCGACCGTCGCGACCAGGGTCACCGTCGCGCCCGCGGTCATCGGCTGCCAGGCGCCTCGAGCATCGGCATTGCCCAGCAGCGATCCGGTCAGATTGCAGTCGCTCGGGGCGACGATCTGTGGCTTGCACTGGCCGACCGCCACCTGCGGCATATTGGGCGGTAGGCCGTCGAGTGCGACGGTGATCTGCTGACCGACGGTCACATTGTCGGTCTGGCTGGGCCGAAGCTGCGGCGCGGCAAGCGCGTTCGGGGCGACCACGACCAGGATGGCGGCAGCCGCACAACCGAGTCCCGCTCGAAACATATTTCCTCCTGTGGATTCAGCGGATGAATGGACTACAGCCGCCGCCGGTCGGCGAGGGCGAGGGCGGCGAGGGCGGCCAGCAGCGCCGCGGTCAGCGACCACAGCAGCGTCGATGGCCCGCTCGTGTCGGTGGCCGAAACGGGCGTCGGCGCGGTGGCTGCCGCGGTGGGCGCGGGCAGCAGGGAACCGGCGAAATCCACCGGCACCGCAGCGGAATTAACGGCGATCACGGTCGGCGGTTCGGTACCGGGCAATGGGGCGGCGGCGATCACGCACCGCTGCGCCCGGCAGTCGATATCTTTGAACCGCGGATGCGCGACCAGAGTAATGACGCCGAACGTGCCGTCGGCGGCGATGTTCACAAACGTCGCGCCACCGTCGAGGTCGCAGTCGCGCAATCCGTTGGTGAATCCCTCGCGACACAGCCCCACCGCCACGGCCGCCAAACCAGCCCGGAACCCGCTGCCGCGCACCGTGATTCGCTGCCCCTCCGCGAGCCCGGAACGGGCATCGGTCTGCAGGACCGCCGAATCGCCCGGCGCGGCCGCGGCGTGCGCGGGCGCGAGAAACACCAGCGCCGCGATCAGGGAGGCGGTCCGATATCGGCGATTCATGAAACCCTCTCGGTCAGGCCGGGCGCGATCAACCGGCCGGTGACGACGGCCAGCATCGAGACCGTGACGGCCGTCAGCGTCAGCGCGGATCCCGTGCCCCACCAGCGGCTCACTCCCGCAACGGTTCCCAGTCCGGTCAGTCCGCCCGCCGCGGTGAGCAGGGCCGTGGCCGCCGATATCCGGACCCCGGACGCGTTATCGGATCCCAGCGCACAGTCATCGAGTGCGGCCAAGGCGCGGCCCACAGCGGCGAGCGTCACCGCGAGACCGATCGCGACGGCCCATGCCGCCGGTGCGGTCGCGATGAGCACCGCTCCCCCGGCGGCCGAGATGAGCAGTGGCGGTACCGCTCCCATTCGACGCGGGGGCAGGACCGCCGCAACGGTGGCGATTCCGGCCGCAGCCATCCAGCGCCAGTGATCGCCGTCGAGGATGTCCCAGCGGAACAGCAGCAGATGCAGCGCCGGTAGGACCGCGTGCCCGAGGGCCAGACCCGCGGCGAAGTAGCCGGGCAGCAGCGCCCGCAACGCCCGCGCCGGTTCGTCCGTCCAGGCATCGGGCGCAGGTGTCAGCCGGGACCTGGTGCACACCAGCAGAATTCCGATCGCCGTGGTCCCGACCCCGCAGATGAGCAGCGCGCGCTCGGCGTGCTGGGCGTATCCACCGGCCAGTGCCGCGCCGAGCGCCGATCCGGCAGCCATCGCCGCGTACCAGACCCCCACCGTCCGGGCACCGCGCATTACCAGCGCTCGCGCCGCCACCAGCGCGGGCCCCACCGCCGCACCGGCGAGGAGCACCCCGGCGGTGAACGCCACGACGCCGGGCACGAGTCCCGCGATCATCAGCGCCACACCGGAAACCAGCGCACACCCGCCGCAGAACCCCGCGGACAGTCGGTGCGGCGCGCGCAGACAACAGGCCACGGTCGCACATCCGAGCAGCAGCGCCGTCAGCGCGATGTACCCGCTCACCGCGCCGGGAATTCCGGCCTCACCGGCCAAGGGTTTGGCCAGCAGGATCAGCACGACGCCGATCGCCGGTCCCACGCCCGCCACGGCGACCATACCTACCTCCTGCCGATGTTTCCCTATAGGAAACAGAGTTTCGCAGTGGCCCTATTGAACTCGCCGCACCCGTCCGCGTCAAGGCCGGTCGGGCCGTAACCGCTTGGAAACGAGTCGTTTTCGAGCAACCGCTGGACAGGCAGTTGGAAACAATGTTTCGATGTACGAAACGTGCTTCTCGGAGGGAGGCGATGCCGATGGTCCGGGTCGCGGCCGCACAGCTCGCTGCGGGTACCGATGTGGCGAACAACCTCGACGCGTGTCTGCGAATGATCGATGCCGCCGCCGAGGCACAGGCCGAGCTGGTGGTTCTTCCGGAGTTCTGTAATCACCTATCGTGGTACGCCGATCGCGCCCATGCGCGCGCAATGGCCTGCGCGACCGGTGATTTCTTCCTCACCGCCATCGCGGAGCGGGCCGCGCGGCACGCGATGTTCGTCAAGCTGGGGGTCACCCTCGCCCGGTCGGACGGGCGCACGACGGCAACCGGTCTGCTGTTCGGACCAGCGGGTGAACTACTCGGCGAGTCCGACAAACAGATCCTGATGGGCGCGGAGAACGATCACCTCGATCCCGGCACGGCCGATTCGCCGGTGATCCCGACGCGATCGGCCCGGATCGGGATGTACGCCTGTATGGAGGGCGTGATTCCGGAGGTCACCCGGTCGCTGGCGATCCGCGGCGCGCAACTGCTGCTCAACAGTCTCAATTCCTTCGCCACCGACGAGGCCGGACTGCACATCCCGGTGCGCGCGGCGGAGAACAGGGTGTGGGTGGTGGCCGCCAACAAGATCGGTCCGCTGCTGCCCGAGGCACAGCTACCCGATATCGCCGCACGGCTGGGAGTTCCGGCCGATCGACTCCACGGCGCCGGGGAGAGCCAGATCGTCGCGCCGGACGGCACGGTGGTGGCCAAGGCGCCACCGACGGGCGAGGCGATCGCGGTCGCGGATATCGCTATCGCCCGGGCCGATGACAAACGACGTCCCGACGGCACCGATCTGTTCGCGGCGCGACGACCGGAACTGTACCGGCCGCTCGACCGCCCCACGCGCCGCCGAGCCCCCGCCGGAGCCGAATCCGTCGTGGCGGCAGTGGTAGCGCCTGCCCTCGACCCGATCGCCGCATCGATCGCCGCGGGGGTACGCCTGATCGTGCTACCCGAACTCGCGCCGATTCCGGTCACGGATGTCGTTGCCGCCCTGCGTGGTTCGCCCGCGCACGCGGTGCTGACCGTGCGCGATCGCGATCGGCACACCGGTCTGCTGGTATCGGCGGACGGTATCGTCGGCCGACAGGATCAGCTGCACCGCACCGAACGCCATGCGTGGCTGCGCGAATTGGGCAGTGAGCTCACGGTTTTCCCGCTTCCCTGGGGACGGCTCGCGATCGTGGTCGGCGACGACGCGCTGTATCCGGAAACCTTCCGACTGGCCGCGGTCGCCGACGCCGATGTGGCGGCCGTATGCTGCACCCCGACCGAGCCGTGGGAATTGTCGCTGGGGCTGCCGGAGCGGTCCGCCGAGAACCGCCTCAACGTCGTCGTCGCCGGTACGTCCGCAACGGGCGAATTGACCGGCGGCATCCACGCTCTCACCCCCGACTTCACCCTGTGGACCGCATGGCGCGGGCCGTTCACCGGCGCGATCAGCCACCCGGTCATCACCGCCGTCGCGCCGGGCTCGACCGACGCCCGCGCCGAGATCGCGCCCGCCCAGGCGGTCAATCGCGCCGTATCCAAGGGCACCGACCTGATCGCCGACCGGCCCCCGGCCGCGCTGGCGACTCTGACCAGAGAACTGGAGCACCGATGAGCGAAACCGTGCAACACGTCGAGCAGATGGTCGACGCGACCGCACGCGCCGACGTCACCGAAACCTTCGAGGAATGGCAGCGACTGCTGCAGACGCTGCGGGCGCGTATCGAGGAACGGTTCGAGCTGCACCGCGACCCCTCCACCGCGGATCTGGAGTCCTACGGCGATCCGGACAACGGGCCCTCGGGCCGACTGGCCGCCTACGCGGGTCCGGAGATCGACTGGCTGGTGCACTCCTGGATCGGTGATCCCCGAACGGGATTCGTCAACCTGCACCTGACCGCGTGGCTGGGACCGCGAACCGCCGTGCCGCATCTGGGCTGCGCGCTGCTGCTCTGGCCGCAGGGGTGGTTCTACGTCGACGCCATCCCGCGCGGCGACCTGATCGGTGACGCCGACTACTACGACCGCTACTACCGCGACGCCGACGAACCGTGGTCGACCTTCAAATCCGAGCATCCGGATTTCACCTGGTTCACCAGTCGCACCGGCTTCATCCGAGCCAGCCTGTCCCCCACGGCCCACTGCTATTCCTTCCCGCCCGTCCGCTCGAACCTCGATACCGTGGCCGAGCTGCTCACCGCGCGCGTGGAACAGTGGCTGCGATGGGTGGACGAGGCCGAACCCGTTGCCCCGCAGCAGCGTCCGGCGCTGGCGGCGCGAGATCTGGCCGTGCGCCGCAATATCGCCGAACGCGACCCGGCGAATGTCATGGGCAGGCGCATGTTCGGCGACGAACTCACCGACCGCCTCGTGCGCGGCCTGTGGGGTGGCGATCGAATTCTGGAGAGGCCCCGCGCATGACCGTCGTTCGATCCCTGTGGTGGTCGGTGCGCACCGGCGGCGACGCGCCGTTCGATACCGCACATCTGAAGATCTACTATCCAGCGGCGGTGACCGGCGACGATACCGAACGGCTGACCGGCGTCTTCGCCCCCGACCCGATCGGCGCGCCCTATCCGGTGATCCTGTTCCTGTCGGGGGTGAACGTCGCCCAGGACAGCTACCGTCGCTTCGCCACCGAACTCGCCGGCGACGGCTTCGTGGTGGTCACCTTCGACCGGGTCGCCGAATTGTTCGGCGGACAAATGGGTCTCACGCCGGGCGTGGAGCTGTCGGCGGCCGAACCCGGCGCCTACGGCAGCCGCCCCACCTGTCCGACCATCGGCACGATCCTCGAGGCCCTCACCGAACTCGATGCGTCCGGCCCACTGCGCGGTGCGCTCGACCTCGACCGAATCGCGCTGGGCGGACATTCCGCGGGCGGCACGGTGGTGCTGCAGTCGGCGCGGTTCTACCCCGCTGTCGCCGCCGTTTTCGCCTGGGGCGCGCACACCATGGTCGCGACCATGCTCGGCTGGGAACCCGGCACGGTCGTGCCCGCGCAGGTGACCTGCCCGGTGCTGCTGGGCGTCGGCGGCAACGACGGAGTGATCCAGGGCAGCGCCGACCGCTACGGCGAGGACGGCGAGAACCGCCCCGACCCGGTGCGGCGCACCTTCGACGAGGCG
Organism: Nocardia pseudobrasiliensis NBRC 108224; assembly: GCF_001613105.1. GTDB lineage: Bacteria > Actinomycetota > Actinomycetes > Mycobacteriales > Mycobacteriaceae > Nocardia > Nocardia pseudobrasiliensis. Next base: position 44,161 of record NZ_BDBS01000029.1, read on the forward strand.
CTGCCCGACGGCGAGCACCTACTCGCGATCGTGCCGGGCGCCAACCATTTCGGCATCGCCGACCCCGATCCGACCGCGGCCCGGGCCTTCCTCGACGGCCCGGCGCAGACCTCGGCCCTCGCCCCGTTCGCCCGATTGACATCCGCGTTCCTGCGCACCCACCTGCACGGCTCGCGGTCGGCGCGAGCCGAGCTGAACACCTTCGACGACGGAGTGCTGCTGAAACGGCGCTAGGAGACCACCGATCATGCTCAAGAACTTCTGGTACGCCCTGGAATTCGCCGAAAAGGTCGGCCGCACCCCGCGCGGTGTCACCTGCCTGGGCCAGGATTTCGTGCTCTACCGCACCGAATCCGGGGAACCGGTCTGCCTGTCGGATCTGTGCGTACATCGCGGCGGCGCGCTGTCGATGGGCGCGCTGACCGGTGACTGCATCACCTGCCCCTACCACGGCTGGCAATACGACGCAGACGGCAAATGCGTTCGTATCCCGGCCAATTCGGCCGAACGCGCCATCCCGCGCAAGGCGCGCGTCGACGCCTATCCCGCGCTGGAGCGCTACGGGATGGTGTGGGCCTTCCTCGGGGACCTGCCCGAGGACCAGCGTCCCCCGATTCCGCACATTCCCCAGCACGACGACCCGAGCTTCCGGGCCGTGCACTACGACATGGTCGTCGAGGCGAACTACGAACGGACCTTCGAGAATGTCGTGGACGCCTCCCACACCCCGTTCGTCCACGGCGCTTCCTTCGGCAATCCGGCCAAGCCGGAGATCCCGGACTTCCGTGTGCAGCAGACGGATTGGTCGGCGGAGGCCGACATCCAACTGAGCCCGCCACCGCCCACGGGCCTGTGGGGATTGCTGGCGCGCCGTCGGCCGCGACCCGAGTACGTCACGGTGACCAATGGGTGGTACCTGCCCAATATCGTGAAACTGCACGTCCGGCTGCCCATCGGGGATCTGATCCTCTACGACTTCAATATCCCGCTGTCGCAGGACCGCACGCTGGTCAAGATTATGGGTTACCGCAACTTCTTCACCGGCTCCTGGGCCGACGCCAACGCGCGCAAACGGATCGAGAAGATCCTGCTGCAGGACCGACCGGTCGTGGAATCCCAACGCCCCGAACTGCTCCCGTTCGACCTGTCCGACGAATTGCACGTACGCAGCGACGCGCTTCAGGTCGCCTACCGTCGCCGCCGAACCCAGCTGATCAAGGAGGGCTGGTGGGTCGGTGACGACGATATCGTCACCGGCGACGCGCCGCGGCGCACCGCCACCGTCATCGCCTCACCCGCCCGCCGCGACAACCCCGAGTTGGCCAGCGCCTGGGTGCACAAGGCCCGCACCGGAGGAAATGCGCAATGAGCCTGCCCGCCAAGCATTGTGAACGCACCCTGGAGCATCTTCGCGACGCTCTCGGCCTGGACATCGCGGAGGATGTCGCCCTGACCGGTGAGATATCCCCCGATCCGGTGGGACGACTGCGCGTGCTGCGCGGCGGTCCGATCGACAAAGTGGTCACCGTCGATCTGGTGGCGCCGCGGATCGGGCTCGACAGCCACATGATCTTCGCATTCCTGCCCGCCGACAGCGCCGTTCCCCACTTCACCCTCGACTCGGTGCACGCGAGCGAACATTTCGCGATGCATCTGGATCTGATCCCGCGGGTCGATCTCGCCGTCGCACTGGAATATCTCGATGCCGCATTCCTGCCGCTCACGACACCGCTGGAAGCGGCCTGGCGGATCGAGGGGGTGTCGCCCGCCGCGGTCGGACCGCGCCAGCGGGCGATGATGTCACCGTGGATGGTCGTATGCCGCGCGACCGAGGCCGCGTTCGAGCAGCTCGGCCCCACGGTCGACGCCTATGTAGACCATTGGCTGTCGCTGGTCGACAAGGGCGTCCCCGCGGTCGAGGTCGATACGGCCGCCCGCGACCGGGCCAATCGGGCGAATCTGTTCAGCCCCCAGGTGGATCCGGTATGGGCACAGGTCGCTCGGCTCCTCGGGGCGCGACAGGCCGAGCACGTCCGAGCGGAGCTGCTGTCATGACCTCCTCCCCTGCTCCGAGCGCCTGGCAACAACGCATCACCGGGGAATGGGTGGGCCGCCCCTCGCTGTTCGACGCGCAGGGCACCTGGCTCGGCTTCGAAGACATCCGGCGCTCGTCGGTCTTCGCCGACGGCACGACCACCTATCACATGGCGGGCGGCCTCACCGGCGGCGGCCCGCTGGCCGGACGTTTCGCCCTCGGCGCGCCATTCGCCTTCGGGGTCGTCGACTCCGATGACAACCGCGTCTACACCGGTCCCGATTTCTACGGATCGGGCCAGCCCTACGGCGGCTTCGTCGACGCGCACTACTACGGACCCGGTTGGCAGGTAAGCCTCAACACCTGGAACCAAACCATCGACGACACCCAGATCTACTCCTCGGTGCTGTCGCAGGGCCCGGCCGTCGTCGGCGTGTTCAACGGTGTGTACACCCGGGATCCCGCCCTGGTGGACGACCGCGTCGACACCGAGACACGCTGCGGCGCGACATCTTTCATACTTCCCACCAAAGGTGACAGCCACTACAGCGGCGAGCTCGAGGTATGGGGAGCCGATCAGCGACACCGCGGCGGCGCGCACACCACACTCACGATCGAGCCGCTGAGCCTGCTGACCGCCGAGCACCACCTCACCCTGTCCGGCGCGATCGAATTGGACGCCGGGGCGAGGGTGCGGCGCGACGGGACGCGCGGGTTTCACGAAGGTCCCGGACTGTGGGGGAACTCGACCGCCTACGGCCGGGCCAACCATCCGAGGCTGCACCTGACCGACGGGCGGCGAATCATCGGCCGGGAGTTCATGATCGACGCCGAGCCCGGTATGGGAGCGGGTAGGACGCTGGCCGTGGTGTATCAACTGTTCGACCGCAATGTGCTGTCCGCGGTGCTGCACGGCGTCCTGGAGCGGATATGAGCACCGTGATCGTGACCGGTGGCACGCGGGGCATCGGGCTCGGCATGACATACGCCCTGTTGGACCGGGGGCATCGAGTAGTACTGTGCGGCAGCGATTCTCGCCGGGTCGAGCAGCTGCGCGCCCAGTTGCCCGAGCGGGCCTCGGCCCTCACCGCCGATGTCACCGATCGCGCGCAGTTGCAGAAGGTATGGGATTGCGCCGTCGACCGGTACGGCTCGGTCGATATCTGGATCAACAACGCCGGGGTGAGCCACATCCGAATGCCGCTGTGGCAGTTGCCGATCGAGGAGATCCAGGCCACTGTGCAAACCAACCTGCTCGGCGTCGTCAACGGATGCGCGGTCGCGATCGCCGGGATGGCCGCCGCCGGACGCGGCCACGTCTGGAATATGGAGGGCCTCGGAAGCGACGGACGCACCGTCGCGGGACTGTCGATCTATGGCGCCAGCAAGCGCGCCGTCACCTATCTCACCGAGGCGCTCGCCGCGGAGGTGCCGCCCGGGGTATCGGTCGGACTGCTCAGTCCCGGCATGGTCGCCACCGACCTGCTCACGCACGGCTATGCCGATCCGCGCGAACTGGCCAAGGCGCGCAAGGTCTTCGACATCCTCGCCGACCGCGTGGAGACGGTGGCCCCCTGGCTGGCCGAACGGGCCGTCACACGGACCCGCAATGGCGCACACGTGCGCTGGCTGACAGGAACCAAGGTCATGAGCCGATTCGCCCTGGCCCCCTTCCGCACCCGACACATCTTCGACGAGGAGCCCTCCGATGCCTGACGTTCTCGGCTGGCGAGCCAAATTCGGGGTCCTCGCGCCCTCGACCAACACCGTCGTCGCACCCGACTTCGCCCGCATGGCCGTGCCCGGGGTGACAACTCACTTCGGCCGCATACACATTCGCGATCAGAGCATGAACGACGACGACGCCATGGACCGGCTGCTCCAGCAGATTCGCGCCGAAATCGCCGCCGCCTGCCAGCGAGTCACCACCTGCGAACCGGACTACATGGTCATGGGCATGTCCGCGGAGACCTTCTGGGGCGGTGTGGCGGGCAGTCGGCGGTTCGTCGAGCAGATCCGGGATCTCACCGGACTGCGGGTCGCCACCGGCGCGGAGGCGTGCCGCCGCGCGCTCGAGCTCAACGGCGCGAGACGAATCGGCGTCGTCACCCCCTACCAGCCGATCGGCGACGAGAATGTGGTGCGCTTCTTCGGCGAGCTCGGCTTCGAGGTGGCCGCGATCGAGGGATTGTGCTGCCGCACAGCCGTATCGATCGCCCACGTCACCGAGGACGAGCTCCGCGCGGCCCTGCGCCGCGTCGATGGCGAGGACGTGGACGCGCTCGTCCAATGCGGTACCAATCTCTCCATGGTCCGGCTCGCCGACGAGGCCGAGCGGTGGCTGGGCAAACCGGTCATCGCCATCAATGCGGCCACATGGTGGATGGCATTGCGCGACAACGGTATCGATGATCGCATCGAGGGCGCGGGCGCGCTGTTGCGCGAGCATTGAGCAGCGGTGTCAGCCGTCGAGCAGGCGGCGCGCGGCGCGAACCACGGCGAGGTCGACCATGCGCCCGCGGGCGTCGAGGACGACGCCGCCGTTCGCCTGCTCGAAGCGGTCGACGAGAGCGCGCGCGGCGGCGAGTCGTTCGGGTGACGGCAGGAACACCTCGTTCACGATCGGGACCTGAGCGGGATGTATACACGCTCGACCCCGAAACCCCAACCGCGCCAACGCCCGGGTCGAGGACCGCAGCGCTTCGGAGTCCGAGAAGTCGGTGCTGACCGGACCCAGCGGCGGTTCGATACCGGCCGCGGCGCTTGCCAGCACGATCTGGGTGCGAATCGCCAGCATCTCGAAATCGCCGGGGCCCGGGTCGATCCCGGTATCGCCGCGCAGATCCGCCTCGCCCAGCTGCAATCGCCGTACGCGCGGGGCCTCGGCGATCTCACGCGCCGCGAGGACCGCCGCCGCGCTCTCCAGCAGCGGACATACGCTGACACGGCCGGACCGAGCCTCCCGAGCGGCCACGATCGCGGTCGCCGCCCGAACCTGCGCGGCGGATTCGGTTTTGGCCAGGCAGATGGTCGAGACATCCGCCGCGGCGACGGCGTACAGATCTTCCCGGCCCAGCTCGCCCGCGTTGACGCGCACCCAAACGCGTTGCGGGGCGGCGGCGGTGGTCCGCAGCCAGGCCAGGATCTCCGTTCGTGCCGCATACTTGTCCGCCAGCGGCACCGAATCCTCCAGATCGAACAGGATCACATCGGCGGGACCCGCGAGAGCCTTGTCGAACAGCTCCGGGCGATTCGCCGGGACATACAGTGCCGATCGCATAGATCCTCCCATCGTCGAGATAATTGAAACAGCGTTTCTCTCAACGAAACATAGCGGCCAGGGTACGCTGACGAAGGTCACACCGTTACGAAACGCCATTCCATCTATGGAAACGGCTCTGCTCCCCTGGAGTCGCCATGATCCCCATGGGATCGGTTCTGGCAGCCGTGGTCACCGCTGCCGCCCTCATCGCCCCGGCCGCCCCCGCCGTTGCCGACGGCCTGCCCGGATCCATCGAGATCCCCTGCGCCGCAGACATTCTGCGCCAGAGCGCGGACTGGTATCTACCCACGCGACCAGCGCGCGGACTGATCTGGCTACAGCACGGATTCGCCCGGAGCAACGCCAATGTCGCCGACCTCGCGCAGACCTTCGCCGACGCGGGTTATCTGGTGTTCGCGCCCAGCTTGCCGTTCCTGAACCTGTCGGGTTGCACCATGCAGAATCTCGGTGACAATACGGCGTTCCTGAACAATGTCGCGGCCCTGCTGTCGGGCGATCCCACCGGCGCGCTCGGCGTCAGCCTGGCCGCCGCGGTCGGCCCCGGACGCGACGTTCCCGTGATCCCGAGGGAATTCGTCTTCGTCGGCCATTCCGCGGGCGCGGAGGCGGTGGAGTACGTCGCGGATCGCCTGCGCACGAACGCACCACAGGTGTGGGCGGGACTGCGCGGGCTGGTGCTGCTCGATCCGGTCATGTCGTTCCTCGGCGACAACACCGACCGCGCTCTCGGCGAGCTCGACGCCACCGGTCTGCCGATTCTGGCGGTGGCGGGCTCGCCCTCGTGGTGCAACAGCTTCGGCAGCGGCACCGCCGCGCTCCAGCGCGACCTGCACCGGCCCTTCGTGGGGGTGCGACTCCGCGGCGGATCCCATACCGACGCCGAAGGGGCCAGCTCCGACGCGCTCGGCGAATTACTCTGCGGCACACCGGTGTCGGCGAACGTCAACGCATTGCATCGGTTGGCGCTGGGATGGACCCACGACTTCTTCGCGGGCACGACCACCCCGGACTACTACCCGAGCGCCGCCGCCTCGGTCGCCGCCGTTCCGGACGCGCAGGTGCTGTACGGTTCCTGAGCGGCTACCGCGCTCAATGCTCGCGCAGCAAACATCCGGCCCCCGCCACCCGGTCCTCGATTCCGTGCTCGCGCAGCGCGTGCCAGAGGGTGGCCGCATTGATGGCGATGACGGGTTTGCCCAGTTCGGCTTCCAATTGATCGGCGAGGGCGACGAAGGACAGATTCGTGCCCACCTGCACGATGGCCTGCACCTCGGGACCATTCAGCCCGGCTACCACCGCGCGCAGCCGCTCCGGCGCGACCCGCGCGATATCCATCGCGGTCGGACAGCGCAATCCGGTGATCGCGGCGACGTCGAAACCCGCCTCGGTGAAGTATCGACCGACCTCGACATCGGCGATCGGCTGATACGGCGAGAACACCGCGATTCGCCGACACCCCAATTCCCGCAGCGCCGCCCGGCACGAACTCGCCCCCGTGGTCACCGCCAGACCGGTGCGCTCCCGCAGCCGACGCTCGAAGGCGGCATTGCCCGCCACTCCTCCCCAGAAGGTCTCGGCCGACATACCCATCACCAGGCGATCGGGTTCGGCGGTCAGCGCATCCCGCACCGCGGTGTCGATCGACGCGCGAATCTGTTCCAGCAGTCCGGTGAAGTCCCGATCGTCGGCCATGACCGGATTCGGGATGTACATCGATCCGGCCCGGTAGGCCACGCCCGGCACCCCGGCGCGCCAATAGTCGTGTTCCACAACGGTATTCGTACTGGGCACAATCACCCCGAAAACGGCCCGAGGGCCCACCGCATTGGTCATCCGATATCCCTCACAACCTCATCGACGGTACGGTGCGCGTGCCGACGGTCCACCGACCGGTCGAGCAGTAGCACCTCAACCAGCAGCGGCGAGATGATCGCCAGCGCGGCCTCCTCGATCCGCCTCTCCCCCGGGCGTCCGATCGCGCCCAGCGCCCGGCGGAACGGCTCGAGCAGGTCCATGACATAGCGGTGCCGCAGGGGGACACAGTCCGGATCGGCGGACGAGGCAGTCACCAGCGCGCGCAGGAATGCGCCGACCGGCTTGTCCCGCAACCGATCACAGAGTAGATCGACCTCCAGGTGCAGATCCGCGACCGGATCGCCGGTCGACCGCGGCGTCGGGTGTGGTGCCACCGAGATCAACGCCGCCAGTACATCTTTCGGCGTGGGCCAGTGCCGGTAGATGGTCGTGCGCGCCACGCCCGTCAGCAGATGCAGACGCTGCGCGGTCAACGCGGCCGCGCCCTCGCTGAGCACGAGTTTCAGCGCGGCGGTCAATACGAGCTCCTCGGTGTCGGCGGCGGGGCCTGCCGGTCGTCCGGGTCCGTTCACAGAATAAACGATACATCTTGTATTGGATTTGAAATAGCAGTACATTCTGTAGCGAAAACCGTTTCCTCCCTTCAGGAGACCTCATGCGTCCGCATGTAGAACTCATCGACGAACGCGACCTGATCTGGCATCTCGCCGAGTTCGAACACGCCACCGGCACCGCCGAACAACGCAACCTCAGCTACGACGAAGAGGACGGCTCGGCCTCGCTCAAGATCCGCTTCACCGGCGACTGGTCTCGGCCCGCCGGAGTGCATCAGGCCGACACCGAATGGTTCGTCCTGTCGGGCCGGGTTACCATCGGGGCCACCGAGCTGGGCCCCGAAGGATTCTGGCATGCCCCGAAAGGTGTTCTGACCCCGCCGATTTCGGTGGCCGCGGGCACCGAGGTCCTACTGTTCCGCGAGCACGGGGACTGGCACTTCGAGCGGGCCGACTCCGATCGCGCATTCGTCCGCGCCGACCAGAAACTCACCGTCCTGGACTCCGCGGCCATGCCGTGGATCGACGTCGAGGACGGCAGCCCCATGCGCTTCGACCTCGGCGGCACACCCGTCCCCGGCCTGTACATCAAACTTCTCCACCGCGACCAGCAGACAGGTTTCTACACCCGCCTCATCAGGGCCAAACCCGGCTGGCGAGAGGAACCCCTGGCCCACCACCCCTGCAGCGAGGAGGCCTACTGCCTGGCCGGCGGATTCGACTACAACTACGGAAAGATGTGGCCCGGAACCTATTTCTGGCGTCCCGCCCGAATCCGCCACGGCGACTTCACCGCCCACCCCGAACAAGGCTGCACCTGGATCGTCCGCTCCGACGCCGACCTGGTCGACTGGTACACCGACAACCCCCGAGTCGCCATGACGGGCGAGCCGACCAATTGGGGCCCGGACTTCCCCCAAACCCTCACGCCCCGACTCCTCGAACCCGTCCGCTCCCGATCCATCGGCCCCTGGCCCGACCCCACCTACCAGTAGCCCGGCCGAATTCATCACCCCGCGCCGAATTGCATCGACCGCAGGCGTGCGCTCAGCGCATTTCGCGGATCGGATCCTTTCGGTCGTGAAGTACGCAGAGCCGAACTCCTGCGGATGAACGTGGACGCGGTGCGCGGTCACGCGCGCCCCTCGAACCCAAACCCCTACGGGCCGAAGACGTTCGATCCGATCGGGCCATCCATGGAAGCGATTCGTGGTCAGCTTCGCGGTGTCGATACGACGTGCTCCACCAGGCTCCGAATCGAGAGGACAGATCGTGCATCGGATCACCGCCACCCTCGGCTCTGTCATAGCGGCGGCACTGCTCAGCCTTGCCGTTCCAGGACCCGCCGACGCGGCCACCGGCTGGATCTCCATCAACGGATTCACGTATTCGAATCCGCATGGTTGCTACAGCCCTGGACACGGCAATCTCACCATCGTCAACCACACCGACACCAAGGCCGTCGTCTACACCGGAGAACACTGCCGCGGCGGGGTCGACCAGACGATCGAGCCCGGGAAGTCGATTTACACGAACAAGGGCAGAAGCGTCCACATCCGCTGAACCTTGTACTGACCGCCGATCGAGCGATTTCCCCAGATCGGCTCGGATGCCGCGGTTTTCGCGATTACGCCGAGGTACCGGCGCTTTAAGCTGGAACTAACCTCACTCGGCCCCTTGGCCATCGAACTCTACGCTTCGTAACTGATTCGTTATCAGGGAAGAGGCAGTATCGAATGAGTTCAGTGTCGAAGGCCCGGGATATGTTGCGGGAGTTCACCACTCGGCGGTCCAGAGTCGCGCTCGGCGCGGTATGCGTGATGGTTGTCGTCACGGGCGGGGCGATGTCCGGCCCGGCAGTCGCCGCGCCGGACAAGCCCGGGACGGGGACGGTCGAGTCGCCGAACGGGCGCTGGCCGGTCAATCTGCGATCCGGCCCGAGCCTGCGGAGCGCCAAGGTCGGCAGGGCTCGCCACCGCGATCGCGTGACCATCGTGTGCACCACTCGCGGCGATCGCGTCGAGAGTAGGTGGGGCGCCACCGATGTATGGGACAAGCTCGACAGCGGCCGGTGGATCAGCGACGCCTTCGTCGACACCGGGACCAACGAGCCCGCGGCGCCGGACTGCGAGGGCGGCGATACCAAACCGCCGAAACCGAGTGAGCCGCAGAAACCCGACCAGCCGACCAAACCCGAGCAGCCCACCAAACCCGAGCAGCCGACCAAACCCGATGAACCGGCGAAGCCCGCCCCCGGCGACGTCGAGGGCGAGGCCGCATGGGAGAAACAGGTCCTCGACCTGTTCAATGCCGAGCGACGCAAGAAGGGCTGTCAGCCGTTACGAATGGACGAGCGTTTGACCCGCGCCGCGCGCCTGCACAACAAGGACATGCGAGACCGTCGATTCTTCGACCACTTCAGCCCCGACGGCCGCGACTGGGAACAGCGCGCGCGGGCCCAGGGCTATCAGGGTGAGGTCTCGGAGAACATCGGCATGGGCGCACCCGACCCCCGAGAGATCATGAACGGCTGGATGAGCAGCCCCGGCCACCGGGAAAACCTCCTCAACTGTTCCTGGAAGTCGACCGGAATCGGCGCTCTGAAAGGCAACCCCCGCCGCGGCAATTCCCTACTCGACCAGGGCCCCTGGTGGACCGCGATGTTCGGTGCCCGCTGACGATCACGCGGTGGGGCCGGTAGCGAGCATCCAGTGACTGAACGCGAGGTAGCGCCGCGCATACTCCGCGGGACCGTCGGCCACTCACGCGCTGCGCAGACCTCGATCCAGCTCACCATCGAGCAGCGCCGCACCCAAGGTGGTGAGTTCGTGTCGCATGGCATTGCGCTCACGACGGCTGTCGATCAGCCCCGCGCGACGCAGGATGGAGGCGTGCTCGCTGGCGGTGGCGGGCGAAACAGCAAGGCGACGAGCCAATTCGGTGGTCGTGCAGCCCGCGGCGACGACTTCCAGAACCGCGGCGCGGGTGCGTCCGAGCAGGGCGACCAGGGCGTCGTTGCGAGGCCGGGGGCCCCAGGCCGCGATGAAGTCGCCCGGATCTCGCAGCGCGGGCACGATCAGCCGCACGGGCGCGCCTTCGTCGACACTGGATTTCAGCGCGATGGGGTCGGGCCAGGCGAACAGCGACGGGGTGATGGTCAAACCCCTTCCGCGCAAACGCAACTCCGAGCCCGGGGGCGGTCCCAGCGTGGCGATCTCCAGCACCGGCGTGCGCCAGCGCCCCAGTCCGGCCAGCAGTCGCTCGACCCCCTCGGTGGCCAGCGTGCGCGCCAGCCGCTCGCCGGTCAGATCGAGGTGGGTCTGCACATGCGCCCATCGTCCGGCGAAGGCCACCGAATGGAATGCCTCGACCGCGGCCGCGATATCGCGCAGCACACCGCCGTCGCGGTCGGGCAGCGTCGCCGCCCAGGCCGGGATCGGGGCGTTGGAGCGCCGAGCTCGCCGCTCCAACGTGAAATTCACCTCGCGGCGCAGTTCCTCCCGCGGGGCCAGCCGCAATGCCTCGAGCGCCTCCGGCATCGAACGAGCCTCGCGCAGCGGGGTGATCAGGTCGACGAAATCGTTGTCGGGCGGGACGAGTTCGGCCAGCAGGCCGAAATCGACGGGCACGGTGTCGCGGACCTGGGCGCGCCAACCGGTGAACATCCCCGCCCTGCTCCGCTGCAACATGCGGGCGGCCAGCAGGGTTTCCCCGAACGGACTCAGCGGCGGCCCGATCCGGACCCGCATCGCGTCCTCGGGCGTGAAATGGATTCGCTTCATACAACACTCCAGCTGGTCATCCGGACAGACGTTACGTCCGATCATCGCGACAGGGCCAGAAACGGATCCAATCCGACCAGCAGTTCGGCGACGGTCCGCGGCCGCTCGGCGGGGCGACGCGGCCGACATTCCTCGGCCGACACACTCTGACCCACGGATACGGTGTCGGTCTGATACACAACATCACTCGTCATCTCGAGCCTCCTCGGAATTCGGCAACTCGAGCAGCGTAGGAATCACGATCGGGCGGAGGCACCCTGTTTCGGCCTGGGCCGAAACACCCAGGGCCCGCGCCGCCCCATCGATCTGCTGGCGATCCCGGCGCGGATCTCGGCCCGCGGCACGTGGCAAACCGTCGTGATCAGCGGGACCCTCTCGGTAGTCGTGGTCCTCGTACGCCCTGACATGCCCGGACCCGTTGACCACTCGAGCGTCGCGCGGAATTTTCGGACGCGATGCTAGCGGCTCGACTTCTCCGCGGGGAGCAGCAGAGCATTCAGTACTCCCGCGGCCGCCCCGACCAACAGCGCAGCGTCGAGGTAGTGGCAGGCCATCGCGCCCACATAGCTCGGCCCGCCCCAGGCGTTGGCGGTGAAGTTCGGGTCGAGGCCGCCGAGGATCTGTACCCCGATGCGCCACGGAATGTACGCCAGTAGGAGCATCGGCACGAGGCCGGCCAGCAGACGCAGCGCCACCGTGGGACGCCGCCAGGCCGCCGACAGGGTGCGCCGGAGTCGCTGTGCGGCACGCGAGCCGAGCGGCGCGAATACCAGCGTCCGCGGTGAACGAGTGCGGCGGCGAAGGATGAGGGCCACGACGACCGCGAGGGCCAGCAGTGCCAGATGCGGCCACCAGGCAGCCGTGCCCGCGACATGCTCCTCCCGATGTGGGGACCGGCCGAGGTAGGCGACACCGCCCGACACGATGCCCGCGGTGAGGGATACGACGGCGATCGCCGTCAGGGCGGGCGACAGCCGGATCGCGCGGTCACGGGCATCCGCTGCGTCGGCACCGCGGGAGATGTGCTGGGGACCTGGGGTTTTCATATCCTCATCCTCGCGTCCGCATCGAGCCGGGTCGTCGGCTCGCGGTCGCGAGTTGCGCACCCACCGTGGTCTGATCGGTGCGGCGGGTCCTACCCGAGGATGACCTCCGGGAGCCGATGCGCGGTCAGCGGGCCGAGCGCTACGGTCGGGTTATGTCGATGACCGCAGCACCGCCCGCGACTTCGGCTGCGCTGTCCGCGCCACCATGGCATCAGCGGTTCGCAGTCCGGCACCGCACCGACTCCGCGGGGCCGGACCGGCTCGATACCGCGATCGCCCTGTTCTGTCTGGTGGCGTTCACCGGTCCGCTGGTGATCGGCATGGCGACGGGGATCGGATCGACCGCGCAGATCGCGGCATTCGGAGTCGCGGCCACAGCGCCGCTGCTCGTGCGGCGTCGCTGGCCGCTGGCCGTGCTCGTCGCCGTCACGGCCGTGCTGTGCGCGGCCGCGCTGGCCGGTGTGCGATTCACGCCCTGGGTGAGCAATACCGGTCCGGCGCTGGGAATCGCGGTGCTCACCCTGGCGAATCAGCGGCGGCGCGGGATATCCATTCCCGCAACCACTCTCGCGCTGATCGCCATCCACCTCAGCGTCATGATCGCGTTCCACTGGCACGCCGACCAGGATCAGGACGCCGTGCAGCTCATAATCGCCCTGCCCGCGTGGTTGATCGGCGATTCGCTGCGGACCCGCCGCGAGTATCGGCACGGAATCGCCGAGCAACAACGGCGGCGGGAAGCGGAGTCCGAACGCCGGATCCGCGCCGAGGAGCGGCTGCGAATATCGCGGGACGTGCACGATCTGATCTCCCACACCCTCAGCATGGTGGCCGTACGCTCCGGCGTCGCGCGATTGCTGATCGATGAGAATCCCGCCGAGGTGCGGCAGGCGCTGAGCACCATCGAGACGGCCAGCCGCTCGGCGCTGACCGAGTTGCGGGCCGTCCTTTCACGGATACGGGAGCCCGCACAATCCGACGAACCGCTCGAACCAGGGCTCGATGCGATACCCGCCCTCGTGGACGGATTGCGGCACGATGGCCTGGTGGTGGAGCTTCGGGTGTCGGGGACGCCGGTGACTTGTCCGGCATTGCTGCAGACCACGATCTACCGCATCGTCCAGGAATCCCTCACCAATGTGGTCAAACACGCGCATACCAACCGCGCGCGAGTGGAAATGCGTTGGGCCGACACCGAATTGACCGTCTCGATCCTCGACGACGGCCCGGACGCCGAAGCGGCGCCCGATACGGGCGCCAGCGGCTCGGGCATGGGTTTGGCGGGCATACGGGAGCGGGTGTCGCTGTTCGGCGGGCGATTCGAGGCGGGTCCCCGCGTAGCAGGCGGATTCGCCGTGATCGTGGATGTCCCGATCGAGGCGAGCCATCATGTCTGAGCCCGCGCCTGCGCACCCGCCGAACCCGATTCGTGTGCTGATCGCCGACGATGAAGCGTTGGTGCGCGCGGGTTTTCGCGTCCTGGTCGACTCCGCGCCCGATCTCACCGTCGTCGGTGAGGCCGGTACCGGCGGCGAGGCGGTCCGCCTGACCCGGCAGCTACGGCCCGACGTCGTCCTCATGGATATCCGAATGCCGATGATGGACGGTCTGGAGGCCACCCAGCACATCGCCGCCGACAGCGCCGACGGTCCCCACGTCCTCGTCGTGACCACCTTCGATCAGGACGAGCATGTTTTCCGCGCATTGCGCAGCGGCGCAGCCGGATTCATTCTCAAGGACTCGCCACCCGAGCAGCTGCTCCACGCCATCCGCATCGTGGCCAGCGGCGATGCCCTGCTGACACCGAGCATCACCCGCCGCATGATCAGCGCCTTCGCCCGCAAGCCAGCGACACCCGCCCCGCGCGCCGACATCCTCGAGCGGCTGACCTACCGGGAACGAGAAGTCTTGGCCCATGTCGCCGCCGGATGTTCCAATGCGGAAATCGGTGTCGCGCTGACCGTCAGCGTTGCCACGGTCAAGACGCATGTGGGCCGCCTGCTGGCCAAACTCGACGCCCGCGACCGCGCCCAGCTCGTTGTCATCGCCTACGAATCCGGCGTGGTGACGCCCGGCGCCTCCCGGTAGAGACGCGGTATCACCGACCGACCAGGGCTCAGGCGGCGTGCCCGGCCGATCGCTTGAAATCTCCGGGCCTGCGGCCCGCCAGAGCAGGCGGGCCGCAGTACTTCTGTCCGAACGGGGCCTGGGCTATTCGTTGTTCTCGTGACTGGCCTGGCGGGCCTTCGCGACTTCCGCCTCCAGGCGGGCCTTTTCGGCTTCGGCTTCCTTCTGCGCCGCGGTGCGCTGCGCCTCGGCCTTGTCCTGCTGGGCGCTGCCCTCGTCTTTGAGGTTCTCGTCACCGGTGATCACCCCGGCGACTTCCTTGGCTTTGCCCTTGACGTCCTCGATGATCCCCTCGACTGCCTCACGGGGACCGCTGTCGTGCTGCGACACAATAACCTCCGGTATCCGATTCCCTCACGGGCGTCGCACCCGCGCATCGGACATACCCGCGGTCCCACCGACGAACCGGCCCGCGTCAGTGGTGTAGGTAACACCTCGCGCCCTTCGAATATCCCCTGCGTATCCGGGTACGCCGCTGCCGGACAGTACGCACGGCAGCAGGGCGGGAGCCTATGAACGACGACGATCGGGGCGAGCGGGCACACAGCGACTGGGTGGGACAGCCGCATCCAGCCGATGAGCCCGAACCGATTACGCAGGCCGAGGCGGCGGCGGAGGAGTTGAAATCCGAGGATCATCCACTCGGCAAGCCCGGGCGGCGATTCGATCGGTATTCCCCGTTCATGGTCGGCTTGACCGCGACCGCGGGGGCGCTGGTCACCCTCGGAACCGTCCGATTCGTGCTGGCCGCCCGCGAGGTGCTGCTTCTTCTGGTGGCGGGATTGTTTCTCGCGATCGGGATGGAGCCGTTGATCTCGTGGCTGGTGCGTCACCGGGTGCGCCGCGGCTGGGCGGTCACATTGGTGGTGGTGGTCGGATTGGCCGCTGTGGCAGGGTTTCTCGCCGCTGCTGTCCCGCCGCTGATCGATCAGGGCCGCGCGCTGGTCGATCACGCTCCCGACCAATTGCACCGGCTGCAGGACCAGTACCCGCCGGTGCGATCGCTGGCCCAGCGGTTCCGCCTCGACGAGAAATTGCAGCACGGTCTCGACAGTCTCGGCGGCGGCGCGGGCACGGGTGGGGCGTTGGCCAGCGGAGTGATGGGGGCCGGGAAGATGGTGTTCGGCGCGATATCGGCCACGGTCATCGTCGCCGTGCTCACGATCTACTTCTCCGCCACGTTCCCGATGCTGCGGGCCGGGATATACCGGCTGTTCCCCCACGAACGCCGCCCGCGCGCGATTCTCATCGGCGACGCCATCTTCGCCAAGGTCGGCGGCTACGTTCTCGGTAATCTGCTCATCTCGGCGATTACCGCCGTGTTGACCTTCGTCTGGCTGGCCGTCTTCGATGTGCCCTTCGCTCTGCTACTCGCGGTGCTCGTCGCCGTGTTGGATCTGATTCCCCTGGTCGGCTCGACTGTCGCCGGAATCATCATCACCGTTGTCGCGCTGACGGTCTCGCTGCCGGTCAGCCTGGCCACGCTCGGATTCTTCCTGGTACTGCGCGTGGTCGAGGACTACCTGCTCGTCCCGCCCATCATGGGCCGCACCGTTCAGGTCCCCGGTCTGGTCACCGTGGTCGCGACCCTGCTCGGCGGAGCCCTGCTCGGGGTCATCGGGGCGTTGCTCGCGATCCCCGCCGCCGCCGCGATTCTGCTGCTCGTCCAGGAACTGCTGTTTCCCCGTCTCGACCAACCCCGTCCGGCGCGTACCGCGCGATAACCGAAGCGGGGCAGGTTGTTACGGTCGGTTCTGCCGAATGTGATAGCGCCGTTCGGCGTAGGCCAGGTCGTCGCGCCACAACCGGGTCGCCGCGTGGTTCATCAGCGGGCGCAGCAGGCGTGAGATCCGGCGCGCGTGCCGGAATCCGGGCCGATCGGAGTGGGCGACAACCGCCTCGATCACGGCCGTACGACTGCGCCCGTCCGGCCCGGAACCCATTGGCGTGGCATGGGTTTCGACCACACTGCCCGCGCCTTCCCCCGCCACGATGCGCATGGTGATCGTGCGCGGGTCCGGGCAGGTGAATTCGGCCTCGACGGGTACGCCGAGCGTCCTGGTCACCCGAAAGGTCACAGTGACAAGGAATCTGTGATTCCGCTCGGTGATCGCCTCGCGTGGCGGCGCCTCGGTGACCTCCAGCCGAGCGAACGAATAGGGATGGAACCAGGAGCCGTGCCAGGGATCGAGCCGGTTGGCGATGATGTCGCGCGGCTCGCACACTCCCACAAGGGAAGTCACCGCATGGACGGTGGTGTCGGCCGGGCGTGCGCCCACAGTGGGCGCCTCGGTCGGCGGTTGCCCGCCGAGGGCGTCCAGCCGCACCCAGGCCAGCACGCCGTCGTCATAACTCGGGAACCGAGCCCAGCGCTTCGAATCCTTTGCACCCACTCGCATTCCGTGCCACCGGCACAGCAGCGCGGTGTCCTCCACCTGCGCGGTGGCGAGATCGGCGCCCAGATGCGGGCAGGCGGCGGGACCGACGTGCAGGACCTGCCGCGCATCGCGCCACGCCACGATCTCGACCCCGCCGACGGTGGCGCCGAACGGACGGTCGCCGCGGATGCTGCCGCTCGAGGCGAAGACGTACCAGTTACCGGAGGGCAGCCGCTGCGACCAGTCCAGCGCGGCGCTGATCAACGTCGGATCCGCGTCCCGGTAGGTCGGTCGCTGCCGTGACCATTTCTCCGGCGAGAAACGTTGCAGCGGAATCTTTTTCGACCATCCGGCCGAATCGGTTCGATCGGTCATCCGAAGCGCCTCCCCAAGTTCGCCGCCCTACGCAGTACCTTCGAGCGCCCATCGGCGGGCACCGAGTGCAGATCGTGGCCCGCGCCGCCCCACCGCGCCAGCAGCGTGTTGGCCGCCAGCCACCCGGTGGTGGCGGCGCGTTCCATCAACGCCACGGGAAGGTCGACGCGAATACCGTCCCCGGCCAGTACCAGCCGGGAATCCGGGGTGATCACTCCGGGACGCCGGGCGAAATCGCCGGGCGCGAACCGCGGACAGTCCTGCCGCCACAGCGTGGTCTGTCCGACGATGTGCGCGGCGGCGGTTTCCGGATAGATCTGATGCAGCCGAGCCAGCATTCGCTGTTCGGTGTCGGCTCGCACGCCGGGCCGCGAGTCGGCGTCGGAAACGGCGTACGCGTGCAGTTCCACCACACTGCCGCCGGTGCGCCCGGCCCAGTCCGCGGCATTGCGTTCGTAGCGATTCAGGACGCTGATGTTGTCGAGCGGATCCAGATTGCCGGTGCCGAGAAAGCTCGACCGGTCCGCTCGCACCGGACGGTCGAGCCACAGCCGTCGCACGGCGAACGGCGGCGCGGTCGCCAATGCGCCGATCCGCGAACGCCATTCGGCGTCACCGAGGTCCGGGGAGGCCGCGACGATCCGGCGCAGGCCCGCGATGTCGGCGGCGAGAACGACAGCGTCCGCGGCGATCTCGCCGCCGGTGTCGTCGATCACCCGCAATCCGGTCGCCTCGGGCTCGATACGCTCGACCGACGTGTCGAGATGGAACTCGACGCGACCGGGACAGCCTGCCGAGGTGAGGTAGCGCGCCAGCGGTTCCCAGACGCTCACGTCGAAGTTGTCCGGCGCCACATCGAAGATCAGCCCTTCGCTGGAGCCGAGGAAATAGATATGGAACATCATCGCCAACTCGGCGGCGGACATGCGGTGCGGTTCGATGAAGAAGCTGCGGGAGAACACCTCGAACGCCAGATGCCGCGCCGCGTCCGGAAAATTGATGGCGCGCAGGAAGGTTTCGGCGTCCAGATCGTCCAGCCGCTCATAGATGCCGGGCACCGACACCGTGACCAGCGGCTCGGCGGCTCGCGCGTCGAGCCGGAACAGATCCCGCAGGCCGAAGGTCGGACTGCGCAATGCGAAGGCCAGCGCGTTCCACGGCGGGGTACGAGGCAGCCCGCGGAAGGTGTCGCGCCTGCCTCGATCGTCGATCAGCGGATAGTCGCGTAGCCGGTGCAATCGAATATCGGCACGGGACAACAGCTTTCGCAAGTTGTAGTACTGCGCGAAGAAGGCGTGGAAGCCCCGGTTCATCGCCACCCGGCCGCCGTCGTGCAGTCGCTGGGTCCAGCCGCCCACGCGTCCGCCCAGATACCGCTCGCGTTCGATGACATCGACGTGGAACCCCCGTTCGGCCAGTCCGGTCGCGGCGGCCAGCCCGGCGATTCCAGCGCCCACGACCACCGCCCGCGGCGTGGCGCCGGTGCGGCCGACGTCGAGTCGCCCGGCAGCCGCCGGATAGTGCACCCGCCGCCGATCGCGAGCCTCGCCCAGGGTCGGTTCATGGTTGATCACCGAGTCACCGCCTGACGTCGCCGCGCGTACTCCCAGCTGAGCAGGACCGAGGTCACCAGGGCGAATCCGAACAAGAAGTCCTCCACCGGTATGTCCCAGGGAAATCGAAGTCCGAGAATGTGATCCGGGTTGTACAGCACGATCGGCGCGTCGAGTTTGGTCAGCCAACCGTCCACCGCGATTTGGAAGCCCAAGACGATGACCATGGTGAGCCAGTAGGCGGGCCGCCGGAACAGCCCGGTCCGCAACAGTGCGCATTCCGCGGCGCACACCACCACGACCGCGCCGAGCGCCGGGGCCGTGTAACCGATTCCCGTGAGACTCATTTCGCCGTCCCTTCCGTCGCGTCGCGTCGCCCGTGCCGCATATCGGAGACGATGCCGAGCAGCCTCTCGACGGCGGCGAAGGTGAGCAGACCGCACACCGGGACGACGGCGAAGAACAACAACTCCTCGATCGGGATCGCCCCCGGCAACCACACACCGAGCAGGTAGCGGGGTGAGAAGTGCCAGATGTTCGTGGCGATCGCCAGCAGATCCCATCCGATGAACGCGGCGGCGGGCAGCAGGGCGATACCCAGCGTCCGGGGTCGGCGGTACACGCCCGAACCGAGAAATTCCAGCGGAGCCGTCACTATGAGGCAGCCCGCCAGCAGCAGTAGGTATTGCCATCGGTCCATGGGGATTTCCTCACTCGCGATCGGCGGGGCCGGTCGCGGATATCGGGAATTTGTCTCCGGTCGGCACTTTCGTCGTACCGTCGAACAGGCAACGCACGTCCGCTGTCTCGGCCAGCACCGCCGCGAGCGTGTCGAGGGGCGCGCTGTGCGCGATCGCGCGCGCCAGCCGACCACTCGACTCACGCATTCGCGGCGAGGTCAGTACCCGGTCCACGGCCTCGGCGATGGCCGCGGGGCGCGGGCGGGCCGTGCCGAGGTCGATCCCCGCGCCGAAATGGGCCACGCGCGCGGCTGTCTCCGGTTTGTCGGCGGTATCGCCCGCGACGATCAACGGCACCCCGTGACTCAGCGCCTGTTGAACCCCGCCGTAGCCGCCGTTGGTGATCATCACATCGACGTGCGGCAGCAGCCGCTGGTACGAAAGGAACTCCGCCACATACGCATTGGCGGGGATGGGACCACTCGGCGGGCGAGCGCCGCCGGTACACGCCACGACCACGACATCGGCGCGGTCGCCGAGCGCGTCCAGGGTCGGCCGGATCAGTTGATCGAGATCGCTGTTGTCCCAGGTGCCCTGGGTCACGTGCACGACCGTCTTCGCGCGGTCGAGCGCGCCCCACCAGTCCGGCAGCACGGCTTGCCGGGGCGCGGGCGCAACGATCGGACCGGCGAAGACCACCGTGGCGGGCAGATCGCGCCGCGGGTATTCGAACTCCGCGACGGTGAACTGCACCATCGCCTCGGCGAGTACCGGCCAGTCCAGCAGGAACATCGGGGCCGGTCCCAGGTCCCACTCACGCAGGATCGCGTCGAGCCGGGACTGATCACCACCGAACAGCACGCGCTGCACGAACCGATTCATCAGCGTGTAATCGCGCCCGGCCTCGGGCCGCCAGCCGACACCGAACGGTGCGGCGTCGGCGCTGCTCAGCATCAGCGGCACCACACCGCAGACGATCACCGGCGGCCGTGGTCCGGCGGCGAGCAGCAGCGGAATCGCCCCGGTGAACATCACATCGACCAGTACCGCGTCGTAGTCGCGCCGATCCAATTCCGCTGTCAGCGCGCGGTATTGGCCTGCGATCGGCGCCAGGAAGTTCGCATCGAGTTCGGCCCGCCCGGCGCGCCACCGTCGAAGCAACCCCGGCATTCTGCCGTGCCCGACGCGCGTTCGCATCACCTCCGCGTCCTCCGGCAGACCGGCGAAGGACACACCCGAGGCGACAGCCCCGGAGAATGCCGCGCCGGTCAGCATCCGCACCTGATGACCGCGCCGCCGCAGATCCGCGGCGATCGCCGTCATCGGCGCCACGTGCCCGGGGATCGGCGTCGCCGCCACCAGATATCGAGCCATACCGAATTCCTTTCCCCGCGTCGTCTCCGTCAGCGGTTCGCGACCGCACTACCCGTCTCGGCGATGCGATGTCTTCATACGTTTTTCGCTCTGCTCTCTCGCCTGTCGCGCGCGTAGATATGCGGGCACTGCGACGCGAAGCTTGCGCGCGGCGCCGACGGTCGCACGTCCGGCGAACACGTCGTAGTTCATGGCTTCGATACGGTCGAGGATCGCACCGTACAGGGTGAAGGCGGTGGCCACGCACGGACGCGACCGGGGGCTGAGCATATCGATGCCGGGCGCGGCGTGCCGGTAGACAGCCCGGGCCCGGTCGATTTGATAGGCGAGGGCGGATCGCACCGCGCCGTCCGCGTATCCCTGCGCCCGGCATCGCTCGAGCCGGGCGCGGTCCACGCCGAAGGCGGCGAGTTCGTCGGCGGGAAGGTAGATCCGGCCCCGATCGAGATCCTCGGCGACGTCGCGGAGAAAGTTGGTCAGCTGGAACGCATCCCCCAGCGCGGCGGCGTGCGGGGCCGCTGTGGCCGCGTCGGTCACCGTGCCCAGCACGGGAAGCAGTTGCAGCCCGATCACCTGCGCCGAGCCGTAGGTGTACCGGCACAGCTCGGTCCGATTCCGGTAGTCGGTGATCTCCAGATCCATGCGCATCGACTCCAGAAACGCGGTGAACAGCGCGGGATCGAGCTCATAGCGTCGGATCGTGTCGACGACCGCGGCCACCACCGGAAGGTCGCTGCGGCCTTCGGCGACCCCGTCGGCGAAGCGCCGCTCCACGGAGGCGATTCGAGATCGCACGTCTTCCGAGGTGGCGTCGGACTCCGGCTCGTCGACGAGATCGTCGACGTAGCGGGCGAATCCGTAGAGGGCGTGCACGGCGGGGCGGCGATCCGGCGGCAGCAGCCGGGTCGCCAGATAGTAGGTACGCCCGTGCGCCGCGTTCAACGCCCGGCACTGCGAATATGCCTGCCGCAGTGCGGGATTCGCGATCCCGGCGGCATCGAGCTCACGCTGCGCCACGGCCCGCTCCTACGATGCCCGCACCGGCCGAACGCCGAGTCGACCCGGTGATCCTGTCCGCGGCCAGCTGCCCGGAGATCAGCGCCGTGGGCACGCCGACGCCGGGGACGGTGCCGGATCCGGCGAGCACCATATTGTCGGTGGTACGCGGGAAGTTGTTGGGCCGGAACGGCCCGGTCTGGGTGAGGCTGTGGGCGTAGCTGAACGGAGTTCCCGCCGTCATATCCGCTCGCGCCCAGTCGGCCGGGGTCAGCGTCGCGAGAATATCGGCGGAATCGGCCAATCCGGGCAGTACCCGCTCGGCCGCCACCTCGAGGATCCGACGCGCGTACGGTTCGCCCTCACTGTTCCAATCGAGTTTCGGAACTCCCTGGCGCGCAGCGAGATTCGGCACCGGTGCGAGCACCGACAGCAAATCGCGACCGGGTGGCGCCAGTGTGGGGTCGGTCGCGGTCGGCCTGGTGATCAACAGCGACGGGTCGCTCATCAACCGGCCCTCGTCGATCAGTTCCTCGAACGTGCGCCGCCAGGCGGCCCCGAAACTGATGGTGTGATGACCGATATCGGTTCCCGCGGGCAGTCCCACATGCACCACCACCGCCGACGGCGCGGCCCGCAAAGGCACCGGACGCCTCGGCGTAGTCCCCAGCCACGCGTAGGAGATATGCGGCTCCGCGGTGGAAATCACCGCGTCGCAGGCGAATCGATCCCCCTCGACGGTCCGCACCGCGGTGATCCGGGAGCCGCGGCGTTCCAGCGCCGCGACGGTCGAGCCGTAACGCAGGTCCACCCCGGCGTCACCGGCGGCCGCGGCCAACGCGTCGGGTAGCGCGCGCACGCCACCGCGCGGAAAGAACACCCCGGCGACCGTATCCATATAGGCGATCACGGCGTACACCGCGAGCGCGCGATGGGGTGAGACGCCCGCGTACAGCGATTGAAAGCTGAAAACACGCCGCAACCGTTCGTCACGCAGGAAATGGGAGACTCGATTGTCGACCGAGCGGAAACCCCCCATCGCCGCCAGCCTTCCCAGCGCGGGCGTGAGGACCGACAGCGGCGAGTCCATATTGGCCGCGATGAACCGCTCGTACTGAACGTGATACAACCGCGTCAACCAGTCACGAAGTCGCACATAGCCTTCCGCCTCCGCCGCGCCCGCGAAGCGGCGCACTTCGGCGACCATCGCATCGAGGTCACTGTGGACCGACAACTGCGAACCGTCGGCGAAGCGAGCGTCGTACACCGAGGCCAGCGGAACCAGATCCAGCCTGTGCGCGAGGCTGTCGCCGACGGCGGCGAACGTCTGTTCCACGATGTCGGGCATCGTCAGCACGGTCGGTCCGGTATCGAGTCGGTATCCCCCCGCGTCGAGGCGACCGGCCCGCCCACCGGGGTAGGAATTCCTTTCCAGGACAACCACTTCCCGACCTCGACCGGCCAGGTGCAAGGCCGCGGACAGCCCGGACAATCCCGCGCCGATGACGACGACTCGGTCGGTTCCACCGCGTACGGTGCGCATGAATGGGCCTCTCTGTCAGTTCGTACGGTCGGTGCACGAGTGCGCGAGGTGGGTCAGGACGGCGTGGGCGCGCGGCGAGATCGCGGCGTCCGCGACGGCCGCGAGACCCTCGTGTACTCGGTGTTCGATGAGCTTCTCGACGCGCTCGCGGGTTCCCATGTCCTCGAGGATCTCCACGTACCGGGCCACCGCGGCCGCGGGCAGTTCGGCCATGGCGTCCAACCGGTCGAGTTCGGCGGCCGCGGCTCCCTCGGCGTGATCGCGGGCGGACACCAGCACGGAGGTGGCCTTGCGGGCACGAATGTCGTCTCCGACCGGCTTGCCGGTCACCTCGGGATCACCGAAAACCCCGAGTAGATCATCGCGCAATTGGAACGCCTCCCCCACCGCCGCGCCGTAGCGCGCCAACGCCGCCAGCACGCCCGGGGAGGCCCCGGCCAGCGTCGCGCCCAACTCCAACGGACGCCGGACGGTGTAGTTTCCGGACTTCGCGCGGGCTACCGCCAGCACATCGCCCAGCGCCGGACGTCGGACGGAATCGTTGACCAGATCGCGAAACTGCCCGACCGCGAGCTCGCTGCGCATCGCCGCGTAGCGTGGCATCACCCGCGCCAGCGCGGACGCGCTCACACCGCTTTCCCGCAGCAACTGCTCAGCCCACACCAGGCACAGGTCCGCCGCCAGTACCGCGGCCGACTCCCCGAAACGTTCCGATTCGCCCGAAAAGCCTTGGTAGCGATGCCATTGCGCAAACCGCACATGAGCGGCGGGCATCCCCCGACGCACCGCGGACTGATC
The DNA here is from genome assembly GCF_001613105.1 of Nocardia pseudobrasiliensis NBRC 108224. Taxonomy (GTDB): domain Bacteria; phylum Actinomycetota; class Actinomycetes; order Mycobacteriales; family Mycobacteriaceae; genus Nocardia; species Nocardia pseudobrasiliensis. Next base: position 68,500 of record NZ_BDBS01000029.1, read on the forward strand.
CATCACATCGTCCTGCATCAGCGCGAAACAATGCAGCAGCTCCGCGCTGGCCGCCGCTCGCACCGCCGCGCGGCGCTCCGGCTCGACCGTCAACCAGCCCGCGAGTTGAAACGCCGATCGCAGGTATTTCCCCCGCGCCGCGAAGTCGGTGATCACCTGCGCGAGGACCGCGGTCTCGGGGACGTCCAGATGCTCCCGGCAACGCGCGCCTACGAAGTCCGTCACGGTGTCCCGCACTCGCGCACGCATCCGCTCACACCAGACACCGACATCCTCACCAACCCGTTCACTCGCCAGGACGGGCAACTCCGTCACATCGCACCGCATGTCTTCACCTTTCCTGGTGGTTGCGTCGCTGCCGTCTCGAATGTGGAGCCTGCGGCGGACAGATCCGACAATACCCAAGAGTCGATGCAGAAACGATGCGTGTATCCGAGTTATTCTGTTACCGCCCCCACTGGACCGACCGGTCGCTTACCGGACCCCGTATCGGAGATGAATATGCCCGCCACCTACCCGGTGCGGGTGGCGGCGGAGCGCCTGGGCATTCCGACCGCCACCTTGCGCAGCTGGAATCAGCGCTACGGTGTCGGCCCCCGACCGCATCGCCCCGGTGGTCATCGGCTCTACTCCGATGCCGACATCACCGCGATCGCCCGCATGGTCGCCCTCGTCCGCACGGGCGCGAGTCCCGCCGCCGCGGCCCGGACAGTGGGCCACGACCTGCCGTCACTCGAGGACAGCGTCGACCCCCTGCTACAGGCGGCGTTCACATTGGATTGCGAAACGGCGACCGCGCTCATCGAGAGAAATATCGACGTTCACGGGGTGGTGGAGACCTGGGAACGACTGTGCCGCCCAGCATTCGGGGATGTCGTCGCCCGGCAGAGCCGCGCCGAACGATGCGTCGATGTCGAACACGTGCTGTCCCGGGCCGTCAGCAACGGCCTCCGCCGTGTCCACACGCCCGCACGCCAGGGACGTCGGCCGATCCTGCTCGCCTGCGCACCGGCAGAGCAGCACACACTGCCGTTGGAGGCATTGCGGGCCGCACTGGCCGAACGCGGAACGAACTCCCAGATGCTCGGCGCGGATCTGCCCGTGGCCGCACTGGGCGACAGTATCGAGCGAAGCGGTCGATCCTCGATCCTGATGCTGTGGTCCCACACCCCGTTCACCGCGAACCCGTACGCCCTGCGCGCGCCGAGCCGAACCGGAGCGACAGTGATCGCGGCCGGACCCGGCTGGTCGAATCGCTTGTCGCCGTGGGATTCCCACGTCAGCACTCTGACAGAAGCGATCGACCGGCTACACGGTTGCCTGCGTGGTCGCCTCGCCCGAGCCGGTTCGCCGCTCGCGATGAAATCCGACCAACACCCGAAACGCCCTCAACCCGACACACACAGTGAACAAGCACACACTCGAACTGGCGATCTGACAGGCTGTCTCGCATGCCGAGCCAAGCCAAACGCGCCGTACGACCCGGACCCATGATGACGGAGCTGGCAGCACGGATCCCCGTACCCACGGGGACCAGCCCCGCACCATCCCCCGCCGCGTCCGACCTTTCGATCGTCCCGGCCCAACCACCACGGTCCCAGCGCACCTACCGACTCGACGACGCGGGCACGATCACGGTCACCCTGGACAACCTCGACATACTCACCCTCAGCCCCGAAACCCGCACGCGCCTGTTCGAAATCCTCGACCAACTCACCGAACTCGATCTCGGGTCCGCCGGAACCTAGGAACCGGCACGGTATCCGCGCTCCTCACCAAATTGCTTACCATCAAAGCAAATTCGTGGCACCGTCATAGGCGCCGACGAAATCGAGGAGAGCGCGACATGATCCTGGTCACGGGTGCCACCGGAAATATCGGTTCCGAGCTGGTACGGGCGTTGGCTGAATCGCGGGAACCGGTGCGGGCGCTGGTCCGCGACCCGCGGCGGGCCGACCTGCCGCCGACGGTGGAGGCGGTGGCAGGTGACCTGACCGCGCCGGACACCGTAGCGGCCGCGTGCGCCGACGTCCGGGCCGCGTTCGTGCTCCCGGGCTATCCAGGAGTTGTATCGGCGGCGGCGAAATCGGGTGTCGAGCACATCGTGCAGCTGTCGGGAACCTCGGCCGCCACCGGCAACGAGGCCAATGCCGTCACCCGCTACATGATGGCCTCCGAACGTGAGGCCACCGAATCCGGGCTGTCGTGGACGATCCTGCGCCCGGCGGCATTCATGTCCAATGCGCTGCGATGGCTACCCCAGTTGCGCGACGGCGACGAGGTACGCGCCCAGTTCCCCCACGTGGCCCTGGCGCTGATCGACCCCGCCGATATCGCCGCGGTCGCGGCCCGTGCCCTGACCACCGACACCCATCACGGCGAAATCCTGTGGCCCACCGGCCCGCAGGCCCTCCTACCCGCCGACCAGATCGCCCTCCTCGGACGCGCGCTGGGCCGCGACCTCCGCTGCATCCCGATGTCCGACGACGAAACCCGCACCGAATTGCTGCGCACCACACCGCCGCAATACGTGGACGCCTTTTTCGATTTCTACGTCGACGGCGCCATCGACGAGTCGATCGTCCGCGACACCGTCCAGCGCGTCACCGGCCGTCCCCCGCGCACCTTCGATCAGTGGGCCGAAGTACACGCCAACGCCTTCCGCTGATCCCCGCTCGTCCCGCTCGACACTCGGCGGCGGTCACACGGTCATGGAGAAGTCCAGTTCCGCAGCGCGGTAGCGGGGTTCGACCGCCCTCACCGCCCCCGGCGGCTGGGTTGCCGGGGCCAACTGGGTAGCCGCCGACAAGCCCGAGCGAGTGCGCCTCGACGAGCGGTTGTACGTCGATATCTGGATATACCGCGGGCAGCACGAGAACTGACCCTCCGAACATTACGAATCAGGACTGTTTCCCTTTTCGGAGAAACGCGGAAACCGCGCCGGCCGTATATAGCCATACCCACTGCTTTCCGCAGGCTGGGAGTCGTCCGCTCGCAATGGCGCGAGTGCTCCCGGCTCGCGGGGTGGGTAGAGGTGTATGTCATGGCTCTCGTCTGTACCGAGATCACCGAGTGGATCGAGGAAGAGGTTTCCAAACCCGTCGAGGAATGGGAAGAAAGACAGGAAAAGAAGTGTAAGGACTATCCGTGGTACGACCCGCGCGGTTGGGTGTGCTGGTTCGTCACGTACTTCGTGAAGGTGATCCGGTGGGTGATCGTGAAGGTCGGCAAATGGGTCACCCGGACCGTATGCAAGCTGGTGGCGGTTGTCTGGGGCATCATCAAAGACCTCGCGGGCGGTCTGTGGGACGTCGTCGCAGGGATATTCACCCTCGACTGGCGGCGCATCCTCGACGGGCTGCTCCAAATCGGGATCGGCATAGTTCTCGGTGCGATCGGGTTGGGCCGCATCATATTCCTGGGCGACACCATCGCCTACATCATCGAGGAGATCAACCGCTGGCGACTGCGCAACTACGTTCGCGGACTGCTGGAGAAGAAGTACTCGGGCACGACGCTCGAGCAGATCGAGGAGGCCATTCGGCTCGACCACGGCGCGTTCGGCCTGCGCATGAACGCAACGGCGTACCGCACGGTGCTCGACTCCGAGACGCCCTCGACGACAGATCCCACGGCGCCGAATCTGGTTGTGCTGCATGAGACCGGCGCCATCAACCTGCGTGCATTGTGCGGCTTCGAATTCGACGAGGGCTTCTGGAATCGCAAGAGCTACAAAACATTGAAGAAAGAAATCGTCGTCGGCGGGGGTGGCGGTGGAGAATTCGATAATCCGATCTCCGAAGATGACCTCGACACCTACCTTTCCTCGCGCGGACGGCAGGGACCGCCGTTCATCGTGCTGCCGATGCGCGACGGAGCCCTCGACGAACGGGTGAGCACCGCCGAGGAGAAGGGTCGTGAACTCGGATTGATGATGAGCTTCGACACCGACCGGGTACCGGTCGACTCGGCGGGCCACATCGTCCAGCACGGCTTCGATACCGCGGACGCCAACAGCGCGCTGGCCAGATTCCTGATCGACAAGGTCGGGCGCATCGATAAGACGGTGGATCGCCCCGGGGCCGATCATCAACTCTGCCATCCGGTGGTGGTCGGCATCTTTCGCTACACCGATACCCTGCGCGGTTTGACGGCCACGCTGGAGCGCACGGCCTGCGGACTGCCGGGAAACATCACCTCCGGCGCGACATTCATCGACAACCGGCCCAACCAGATCTGGAAGTACGTGCCGATCCACGAACTCGGCCACTACTTCGGGCTCTGCCATACCGACGGCGTCAACCGAATCATGTACTCCTCCAGGCAGAACAGTTGGTGGAGCTGGTGGCTGGTCCCGGATATCTATCTCACCGGCGAACCCAGCTTCGTCTTCGACGAGGCCAAGGCCGCCTGGGACTACATCGTCGCCAACTTCCCGCCCCACTGCTTGGGCGCCGAGTCGACGGACTCTCCCATTGAGTGAGGCCATGCCGGATAAGGACATACACGCCGAGATCGACCGGCTCGGACGCGAATGCGGTTGCGGCACGGGAACTGTCGTAGCCGCGCTCGCGGGCCTGGGTTATCCGCTCACGCTGCTGGCCGGGCTCGCACCGCCCGGATCCGGTTCCATTCTCGGCATGATCGTCGGCGGTGTCACCGCGGTCCTGTCGGGCGGCTTGGTCGGCAAAGCCCTCGGCATCGGGTACGCCCGCTACCGACGCAGCCACCTGATTCGGCAACTCGGCACGCGGTGAGATGCTGGTCAGTGGGTAACCCGGATGACCGCGCTCCACAGGCGGTCGGCGACCCGCTCGCGGGGATCGGGCCGCGGCAGATCGCTGAACGGCTTGAAGGACGGTGGCAGCCGGTGCAGGCGGGCGGCTGCGGCGAACTGGTCATGCACCTCGAGCGCTTGCCACCCGCGCTCGGCCAGGTACGCCAGCGGATCGTCCGGTCCGAAGTGCCAGGGCGCGTTGGATATCAGCTCGCCGACGTGTTCGTTCATGCCGTTCATCGCCCTGCTGTTCACGACATCCATGACCCACCAGCCGATTTCGGGTCGCCGGAGGCTCTCGGCGAGCCCTGCGACATCGGGCTCGTGCAGGTAGTAGAGCAAGCCCTCGGTGAGCACGAGCGCCTTGGTCGCCCCGGCCAGCGCCTCCTCCAGGAAGGCAGCGCGCGCATCGGCGTCCGCCAGGTCGACGGCGTAGCGGGTCAGGGCGCAGCGCGGCTTCTCGTCGGCCAACAGCGAGTTCTTCTCGGCGACCAACTCTGGCAGTTCGGCTTCGATCCAAGGGAATTCGGCGGACAGGTCGAGCCGATAGGGCCGGGTGTCCAGGCCAGCGGCGAGGTTCAGTACCCGGTCGCAGCCATCGCCCACCGCGGCGGCGATGAGATCGTCGATCAGTTTGGTGCGGACCGCCAGATTCCAGCCATTGCGCATCATGCGCGGCGCGGCGCCGACGATTGCCCGCCCGCGCGGGCCCGCCAGCCGATCCGCGAGCGGATCGTGGAACAGGGCGTCGGGGCGGGCGGATTCGGCGGCACGGTAGGCGGCGACCCAGCGGGCGGTGTCGGAAACCTCGGTGATGAGCGGGGAACTGTCGGCCATAGTTCGCGACGCTACACTCGGAGCGGACTTCAACGCGATCTCCAGCTTCTCGAAGACGATTTTAATTATGAGCATCCGTTCGATACGTGAGCCCTTGTCCCGGAGGGTAATTCGCGATCGCGGCCTCCCCGCCAGGGATTCTGCTGTCCAGCAACATTATCGGTCAATGATTCCGAAAACCGGCAATTCGCCTGGTTCAGATTTCCAGGGTGGCCACTCAGCGGGTCATCGCGATTACCGAGGTATTGCCGCCGATGGAAAACCCTAACGACAGCGCGGCATCGATCGTACGAGAACGAGCCGCACCCGACACGGGATCCAAGCCACATTCGGGATCGGGTTGTCGGCAGTTCGCGGTCGGGGCCACGGTCTGGTGACGGATCATGAGCGCAGTAGCGGCAACATTGATCAATGTCGACGCTCCCAACAGGTGCCCGAACACCGGTTTGACCGAAGTCAACGGAACATCGGTCTGTTCACCAAGCAACCCCCGGACGGCTCTGCTCTCGGACAAGTCGTTGAGCCGAGTCCCGGTGCCATGACCGCAGACATAGTCGATATCCGCCGTCGACAACCCGGCCCGCTGCACGACCCTGCGGGCCAACTGCTCGGTCTTCACCCCCGTCTTGTCCATGCTGGTCGGGTGATCGGCTTCATTGCCGTTACCGATGGCCGAGATACACGCGTAAATCCGCGCGCCCCGGGCGCGGGCGTCGGACTCTCGTTCGACGATCAGTGAGACTGCGCCTTCACCGAATGTCGTGCCATCCCGGTCGATGTCGTAAGGGCGGATCGAGGTCTCGACCGTGCGGCCAACGCTGATCACACGTGTTGCCGGATCGCAGTAGGTCGCCACGAATTCCGCTGTCAGGGGGAAATCGTGACCGGCCACCACGACCGCGTCGGCCTCGCCGTCGGCAAGCTGGGCTGCTGCCAGCCGCAACGCGTGCGCCCCGCTGACACAGGCAGAGGACAGGGTGCTCACCATGCCGCGGATGCCGAAATGAATCGCCGCCATGCTTGCGGGTGTGCCGGCCAGGCCGTTTATCACCGAGCCGATCCCTGTGCCGGCGCATTCCCTACGGGACCACCAGGCCATCGGACCTCGCGAGGAAGCGGCAGCGATCGCGATACGGCCAGGATCGGTCATCGGAAGACCGGCGTCCTCGAGGGCCTGGCCGATGCTGGCCATCGTGGCCAGGATGTCGCGGGAGTATTTCTTCTCATGTGCCGGGTTGAGTCCAGCGACCACCGGGTCGTGACCGAGCTGCCCGGCCATGACGGTGATGCGGTCATGGACAGTGCACGGTCTTAGGGCCGGGTGACCGCCGCGAATGCGCTCCCAGAAACCGTCCACCGTGGTGACCAGTCCGGGCAGGGTGAATCCAAGACCGGTGACGGCCATCGGCTCATGAGTCATCGAGACCTACCGGATAGGACAGCGGAAGCAATCAGGCGATCGGTCAACGCGGCAAGTCGCTGGTTCTCGATATCCGCCGCACCGGGTCGATGATGGATCTCTATGGACAGTCGGCCGCCGAAGCTGTTGATGGCGTAGAGGCCGCGACGGTTTGTCGGATCGAGCATCCGTGGAGAGACTATGGTGGTCAGATCCTCGACAATGAGGCCCGGCGGCGTAATGAAATCAGCTATTCGACCGGCGCTTGTCGTCATGATCTTGCCCGGCGTTGGAGACGGCGAAGTACCGACAGCACTGGCCGCATAGATCAACGAGTGGACGATCGCACCCGTCGACAACCCCGCTGTCAGCTGTTCGTTCACGGCCGTCCCGATTGCCGAGAGTTCGGGCGCGACAGTGGGATCCGGGTTGAACTGCACATAACCCAGGACGTTGGTGCCGCCCGCGGGAGCCACGGGCGGAGTCAGACGCTCCCGCAGGTCGACGGGATAGGTGTAGTACAGCTCTGACAGCAGCTGACCACCGACTTCCTTTTCAGCCAGAATTATCGCGGCCGCAAGGATGCCGTGTACTGTCAGTCCGTTTCTTCCACCGAACTCGGTGAGAGCATTCGTCTCGGCGACAGTGAACCGCCTCCGAGCAGTTTCCAGCGACAACGTCGCGGCAGAGTTCGGCTGCCCGAACCGTGTTCCGCCCGCGTGGTTGCTCGATATATCCCCGACGCCACGCGCAGTCAGTAGGGATTCGATCGGCTGGGGCTCCGGCAGTTCCGATATGTCTTCGACCTTGCCGTTCAACACAATCTGCGTGTAGAGCCGCCACAGGTCCTGGAATGCGGCACTGCCGTACCGTGAATCCGCCACGCAATGATGGGTCAGCAGCGATACCCGCGCGCCGTCGGAGTCTTGTTCTACGCAAACGGCGCTCTGCGGTCGCCGCTCGAGCCAGGGTTGAAAGTCTGTCGACTTGGGGCTTTCCTGCCGCACCTTACCCATGAAAACCGGTGGCCGGACCAATACATAGCCCTTTTCCGTCGGCTCCAGATAGGCACCCAGAAACGGGTAACGACGGCACAGCGCGGTGTATGCCTCGCCCAGCGCCTCGATGTCCAGCACACCGCGGACTCGAACTGTCTTCCCGGTGGCAAGGCCGACGAACATACATTCGCTCGGAGCGAGCGCGCGCAACACGGCGGAGGTATTTTGATCAGATTTTATCATCACAGCTCCAAAGAACGCCCAATGAAACAGAGGGCAGACCGAAGGAAGCGTTATACGTTTCGCTCCCTTAGGAACATCGGCATTCCGTTGCCCGGTTCCAGCACTCCGTGCATGCGCAGTTTCGGCTCGTAGCCGTAGGGCGTGACAGGTTCGAACCTACGCGCCAGGTGGACCAGGATGGCCTGGGATTCCAGATACGCGAAGCTCTTTCCGATGCATACTCGTGGTCCGCCCGCAAAGGGATGGAAGGCGAACGGGTGTCTTCCCTTCTCCGCGTTGCCTATCCATCGTTCCGGATCGAAACGCAGTGGATCGGACCAGAACTCCGGGTGCCGGTGCGTCAGGTACGGCGCAAGGACGACGACCCCGCCGGCCGGAATCACATGCGAGTCGATGAAATCGTCCTCCACCACATCCCGGACATAGATCGATGCGGTGGGATAGAGGCGCAGGCTTTCCTTCACGACCGCCAGCGAGTAGGGCGCGGCGGTCTCCAGATCGCCGGGCTCGACGTCTTCGGGCAGCGCATCGACCTCCGCGTGCAGATTCGCCGCGACCTCCGGATACTTCGCCACCAGGTACCACACGAACGACAGTGCCTTGGCCGTCGTTTCGTAGCCCGCGATGAACATCGTCACGCATTGATCGCGCAGGCGTCGATCGGCGGCATCGCGGGCAATGTCCGGGTCCTCCCCCGCGATCATGTGGGTCAGGAGGTCCGTCGGCCGTTCATCGGTGGGCATCGCGCGCCGGTCGACGATGAGTCGCAGAATGAATTCGTCCACCCGCTTGCGGGCGGCCTCGTACTTCTCTCGACTCGCCGAGGGCAACCACTGCGGCAGTTTGAATCGGTCCGTATGGCGGCCCGAACTGTACTGCACCAGCGTTTCGACAGCGCTCTCCAGCTCGGCGATGGTATCCCGGGCCGTCGTACTGAAGAGGCTCTTGAGCAGGATCGATCCGGCCAGCATCGCCATTTCCGCGGGCATTTCGATGGACGCACCGACCCGTGCCATCCGGGCCCAGCGCTCGGCGAACCACGCGATGTCGTCCGAGAACACCGGTACGTGATCCCGGATTACCGCCCGGCGGGTGAAGTGCGGCGCCAACAATTGACGTTGTTTCCGCCACTCCGCGCCGACGCTGGTGACCAGTCCGTCGTTGCCGCCTACCCAGTATTTTCGGATCTGGTCGTAGCTCGGCCCCTTCGTGTAATTGTCGGCATGCTCGAGATTGACCCGCCGGGCATGCTCCGGGTGCGCCAGCAGAATCATTCGCTTGGGTCCGATATGCAGCTGGGACACATCCCCGTGTTCCCGCCACAGTTTCTCCAGAACATACAGCGGCCCATGGCGTTTGGTCTCCACGGCGATGGCGAGTCCCAGCTTTTCCGTTCGGCCTGGAATCTCTTTGCCGGCGCCCGACCCCGCGATCGGTTCGATGGCCCCGCGGTCCACCGGACACCTGTTTTCATCAATACTCATCGCAGCCGCCTCCCTATACCAGTCCCATGCCACGGGACATCAGGACGTCTCGAATCCTGTCCGGTAAGAACGCGATTCCGGCCAGCACCCGAGCATCCCGGCCGACGGCACAGCGAGCTCGAGGATTCTCCCGCTCGACAATGCCGACGACATGCTCGGCCGCCACGCGGGGATCCATGAGGTTGTACTTGTCCATGCGGGCCGTCAGGTGCTCGATCGTGTCGCGGTACAGCATGTCGCTGAGATCGGGCCGCTCGAGTGCGGTTCGCCGCAGCGCGGCCGCCGACTTCTCGTGGATGTCGCTCTCGACCGCACCCATGGCGACGGACACCACATGTATCCCGAAGCGGGCGAGTTCCAGCCGGTACGCCGCGCTCAGGGAATCCACCGCGGATTTGCTCGCCGACGCCAGCCCGAACAGCGGCACCGCGGTACGCCCGGTTCCGGCACTGATATTGACGATCCGGGGACGTCCGGGACCCGCATAGGTACGCAGGGCGGGCAACAATCCGTTGGTGGCCCGCAGAATCCCGCCCACGTTGATGTCCACCACTCGGATGAACTCGTTTTCGCCCATCAGCTCGAGCGGGCCCTGCACCGCGATACCGGCGCAATTCACCAGTGCGTACAGGCCGCCGCTCGCCGAACGGATGGCGTCACCGTACGCGCCGACGCTCACCGCGTCCGTCACGTCCATGACATCGCACTGGACGCCCGGAACATCGGCATAGATATCCAATTGCTCCGGGCGATGCACCGCGGCGTGTACCCGATAACCGCGTTCGGCAAGCGATCGCACCACCGGCCGGGCCAGACTGCCCGCGGCGCCGGTTACGACAACATGCCGGACGTCAGAACTCTTCGATTGATTCACCATCACACCTGTCAAAATTTGACACTACGATTCGGTAGTGCGAGACACGTCACGGACGAGACTCCGACGATTCCCTTCTCGTCGTACAGGGATGCGGATCCGACCGAAATCCCGTTCGCGACAAACTGACCGCTGGATTCGAGTCCCAGCCCACCCGGCTCCGGAATGCGCAGCAGGTTCATCGTGAAATCGACATTCATATATGGCACGGCCTCACCTCCCCAGTTGGTAATGAAGCTCGTCCCCTCGGCGAGGGTCGACACCCGAACGAACGCAGACGCCTCCTCGCCGTGCACGGCCGAGATCATCGCCGGCGCCCACATGCGCTTGCGCGCATTGTTGCGGTGCGCGGAGAAGTCGCTGGACCAATCGTCCGGGTAGCCGGCCGAACTCATCAGCGCGGGCTGCGGACCGGGCGCCGCCGGCGGCAGGGCCGGATACACGAATTCCGAGTCCGGAGACCACGCGTTGCCACCACCGTTGTCACCCGCCGGTTGAGCCACGAACAGTCCGGATGCCTTCAGCACCACGCGATCCGATTGCACCAGATCGACGAGGACCAGCGCGATCCGCGAGCTGCTCCGTGCGACCTCCACGCGCGATTCGAGGGGGCCGAAAGTCGTCGCCCGAATGAAGTCGACGGTAATACGGCCGCCGCCGAAGGCAATCGGACAATGATGTTCCAGCTCACGGGCCGCCAAGGCCGCCAAGGCTTGTCCGCCGAGCGTGTCTTGTCCCCATGGTCCCCGAGCCGTCTCGAGCGGCGAGTAACCGTGATCGGCCGGCTCGAAGAATCCGGTCGGCTCGGGCCGGGTGGCGGCGTCGGCGGCAGTGCGGGCGGAGTCGTTCACTGGTTTCTCCCAACTGAAACTGGTAGCTCGTTCAGCTGCCATACTGCCGAATCCTCCCGCCAGCTCAAGGATTCGGCGGGGAGGCCGAGAAGTGGATCTTCGAAACGCTCGACGAAGGCGCGCACACCCACCCGCAATTCCATGCGTGCGATCTGGTAGCCGAGGCACAGGTGAGAACCGTGGCCGAAAGCCAAGTGCGATGTGTTCTTTCGATCGAACCGTACGTCCTCGGGATCGTCGAACACGGTCGGATCGAGGTTGGCCGCACCCGCGGCCGGCATGACGTGGTCGCCGACCGCCATCTCGACCCCCGCCAGCGTGACGGGCTCCCGCACGAGCCAGGGAATCGACTCGCCGCCGGCCAGCGATATCGTGCGCAGAAATTCCTCGACCGCCACCGGTACCAGGGTCGGATCCCTCCGCAGTTCCTTCCGCAGATCGGGCCGGGTCAGCAGCAACAGGACCGATTTGCTCAACATCGTGACCGACGACTCGAAACCACCTGCCAGCAGCGAGATCACGACGATAGCGATCTCTTTCGTGCCGAGTTCGCGGCGATTGGCGACTGCCGAGATGAAGTCCTGCCCCGGGGTCGCCCGGCGCTGCGCGACCAGTTCGGTCACACAGCGCCCCAACCCCGTATAAGCCTCGGTGATGATCGCCGGATCCGCGCCCCGACCCGAGGCGGTCAACAGCGTCTGTACCCAGGCGGACATCATTTCCGCTGTCGCCCAGGGCAGCCCGAGCAGCTCGGACAGGACGCGCAGCGCGAACGGCCGGGCGACCTCCGACAGATAGTCACCACCTCCGTTGGCAGCGAACGCCGCCAACAGCTCCGACATCATCGCCTCGGCGTGTGCCTCCAGGGCCGCCAGGCGCGGCGCGTCCAGCTCGCGCAGCACCGCACGCCGTAGCTTGACGTGATCGCGGTCCTCCATGCACCCGATGGCGCCTTGCAGAAGCAGGCCCTCGGTCAAGCGTGGAGCGGAGTCGGTGTTCATCCCGATGCGGCTGAAGCTCTTGCTGGAGTAGACGAATCGAGCGTCGTCGAATCCGGTGACCACCCAGCACGCGTCGCCGTGTGGCAACTGCAGGCGCGCGACGCCTCCGTCGTCGGCGATCCGCCGCATGACGGGGTCGATCTTCAGACCGCGAGGTCCCCCCGACGGATACTTGTGAATCGGGCATCCGGACATGATCAGTTCTCCTGTTCCGAGTCCCACGTCACGGGCAGCTGGACCATTCCGCCGGAGAGCCGGTTGGTCTGGCCCACCAGCTCGTCGATGCCGGCGGCGAGCCGCAGATTCGGCAGCAGATCGAAGATCCTCTCGAAGACCACCTTGAGTTCGAGCCGGGCCAGCGATGCCGCGATGCAGTAGTGCGCGCCGTAACCGAAGGACAGGTGCTGATTGCTCTGGCGCGCGGGGCGGAACTCGAGCGGCTGGTCGAAAGCGTCCTCGTCACGGTTGGCCGCATCGAGATCGAAGATCACCAGATCACCACGGGCAATGTCGATTTCACCGACCGCGATGTCCTCGTGGGCATACCGCGGGACTCCCGCGACGCGGGGTGCGAGCGGATGTGGGTGCCGCAGTACCTCTTCGATCACCTGCCGGATCGCACCCGGCCGAGTTCCGATGTCCGTCAGGTGTTCCGGATGAGTGAGCAGCAGATAGATTCCGCGATCGATGGCGGCGGGGGTATTGAGCTGACTGGCGAATCGGAGCCCGGCGGCCAGGCGGATGGTGTCGACCCGGGTGGTCTCCCCCGGATTGTCGCGCACGAATCCGATCATGTCGGAAATCAAGTCCTCGGCGGGATTTCGCAGCTTCTCGTCCAGCAGATCTTCCATGTACGTCATGAGCTGCCGGTCCGCTTCCGCCGCGCGCTCGGGGTTCGCGATGTCGAGGCAGCCGTCCGACCACCGCATCACCCGTTCGTGGTCCTGACGTGGAATACCCATGATCCGGCTGATGGTCAGCGCCGCGAGCGGCTCGGCCAGTGCCCCGCGGATATCGGCCGGCGGACCGGCGCGGCGCATGTCGCCGATCAGTTCGAGGACGATCACCTCGATGGCCGGCTCCAGCGCCTTCATCCGGGGCGGGGAAAAGGAGGCGCCCAGCATGCGGCGGACCAGATCGTCCGGCCACGGATTCGAATCACCCGGGCGGAACTGCAGGCTGACCGATGTGGTGAAGCTCGACGGGTTCTCGATATCCGAGCACGGGTACCGGCGCAGCCGATCGTCGTTGAGCAGGCTCCGGCACGTCCGATGATCCCGCACGATCCAGGCCGGATCTCCGGCAGGGGAGGCACCGCGGACCAGCAACGGGGTCACCATTGTGTACTCATTTCTTCGGTCTTTTCCCAATCGTGGGGATTACGAGCAACATCCAGGGCGCCGGTGCCGAGTGCCATCGAACTGACGGTGCTGATTCCGAAACATCCGGCGCGATCCCACATGGTCGCGACACCGGCGGCGACACCGTCCGCGGCGAGATGGTTCTCCGCTTCGATCCCGACCACGGTCCCGATCGGCAGCCGGGTCAGCACCACCGTGACGTCATGGTTGATGTAGGCGATACCACGGTCCCCCCAACTGGTCAGGGTGTTGGTCATCTCGCCCACCATGGCGGCGCGCACGAACGGGCTGTTGTCCCGGGCCGCGAGCAGCCGAGGTTGGTTGAACCACAACCGCTTTCGGCTCGAATTCTGATGTTCGGACATCGTCTCGCTCCACCCGTCCGGGTGGGCATCGCTGCCCCAGCAGACCACGGGGTCGACGAGGTCGGATCCGGCCAGCCGCTCCGGAAGCGCCATGGGCGCGCGATGTGGTTGCCACCGCGTGCCGTCCGGATCCCGCGAGGCTCGGGCGCAGACCATCGACGCCCGTGCGATGGGGCGATCACCCTGCCGCACAGCGACATCGGCGATGCGGACGCTGCGACCCGCTCGCACCAGTGTGGTGTCGAGGTGCAGCGGCGCGAAGGTCGGTAGCCGGAAGATGTCCATCGTGAATCTGGCGACCCGGAACCCGGGCTCACCATGCGCCGTTTCCAGCGCATTCGCGGCGAGACCGGCCAGCGCCGATCCGTTGACCGTCCCGGCGGCCCACTGACCACCCGCGAAGGGAAGGGGTTCGAATCCGCCCTCGTGCTCGGCGAATATCGCCATCAGCTCTCCTTACCTGTGATTTCCGGCAGCACTCGATCGACGAACAGTTGCAGTGATTCCCAGCCGATCTCGGGATCCAGCCCACCGACCAGCGGCTTGAACACGACGTTGGCCGGCTGAGTTCCGCTGCGGGTCAGGTCGATACATTCCGCGGGGGTGACGACCGCGAACAGTCCGCTGCGCCGGACCTGGTCCACATTCTCGAAGACGGCGAAGGGGCTGGCCCCGGGCGCCGCCGCTGACCAGGCCCCATAGGCATTGGCCTCGTGCAGGACATGGGGCGCGAGCCGGGCCCACGCTCGGTCCGGATCCTCGGTGACGAAGACCCACTGCGGTCCGCCGGAGCGGCCGACGATCCCCGCCGGCTTGCCCAGCCGTCGTCGTTCCGCCAGATACGCATCGGCCAACGCTCGATCACCGGTCGCGGGAACGTATCCGTCGGCCAGGCGGGCCGCGCGTTTGGGCGCCGCCCCGCCCATCATCACGACCGGACGTGGCCGCTGGATCGCCTGTGGCGTCACATGCACTGTGCGCCCGCGGTATTCGAACTTCTCGCCGGACAGTGCCCGCAGGAATACCGCTGTCTTCTCCTCGAAGATTTCCCCGCGGCGATCGAAGTCGATGTCGAACATCTCGCACTCGCCGGGGACGTAGCCGGGCGCGAGGACCACAATGAGCCGGCCGCCGGAGAGGATGTCCACGACGATCGCGTCCTCGGCGGTCGCGATCGGATCACGCAGCGTCAGGATCAGCGCCGATACCGTGATCGTCACGTGCCGGGTGCGGGCGGCGACGGCCGCGGCCATGGTCAACGGTGACGGCAGGAAACCGTCGGCCGAACCGTGATGTTCCGAGACGACTATTCCACTGGCGCCGTGCTCGTCGGCCCACTGACTGATCTCCAGCGCCGCTCGGTACAGCCGGTCGGCGGGGGTGCCGAATTCCGGTGCCCGCAGGTCGTGGTGAACGGTCCACAGAGTCACAAGCTCCCCCTCACGCCGGCTCGTGTGCGAGGAGGGCGCCGAGGGCCCGTAGCTGTGCGGTGGCGCCACCCAGCGAGAACTCCGCGCGCTTGGCGGCCACGTAATAGCGGTGGACCGGACCGTCGGTGTCGATTCCGACGCCGCCGTGGATGTGGACGGCGGTGTGTGCGACCCGGTGACCTGCCTCGGACGCCCAGAATTTCGCGATGGCGATCTCCGCCTCGCTGGCGAGTCCCGCTGCCTCTCGGTAGGCGGCCTGCCACTGGGTGAGCCGTACCGCTTCGACATCGATATAGGTCTCGGCGATCCGCGCCCGTACAGCCTGGAAACCTCCGATCGGGATCCCGAATTGCTTACGGGTCCGGGCATATTCGGTGGTCAGGGACAACGCCTGTTCCAGCACGCCCAGCTGCCACGCGCACCAGCCGAGAGTGGCCCGCCGCAGCGCCCACGCGACAGCGTGGGCGCCGCCCAGAAAAACCGCCTCGACGTTGTCCAGTTCCAGCAGTGCGCCGTCGTCCGCGTCGAGCAGGCGCTGGGGGGTGACTGTGACGCCGTACTGCAGCCGGTCGACGAGATGGAGGCCGCCGTCGGCCACCACGAGGAAGGCATCGGCGAATGCTCCTGCCGTGACTGCCGTTTGCGTCCCGCTCAGCCTCGATTCGGTCACCGTAACGCCCGCGCCGAGGGCCAGACCGATCGCGAGGTCGCCCTGCACGACCGGCAGCGCCCACCGTTCGATCTGGTCGGCGTCGCCGAACTCCGCAATGGCGGCGACACCGACCAGAATGCTGCTCAAATACGGGACCGGCGCTGTGAATCGACCGATCTCGGTGAGGATCGAGCACTGCTCGAGAATCCCGAAGCCGTTGCCGCCGACCGTCTTCGGAAGTGCCGCATCGAGCAGGCCGGTGGTGACGAAGGACCGCCACAGTTGCGCGTCGAATCCGGTCGTGTCGCGCCGCGAGTTCTTGTCGGCCCACTCCCGGAGCACCTTCGTAGCGATCCCGGTGAGGTCCTGTTGTGCTTCGGTAAGACTGAAATCCATTGCTGTGTCCTCGTTCTATCTGGTGACGGGCAGGCCGAGGGTGGCCGCGATGATCTCGCGCTGCACTTCGTTCGTCCCGCCACCGAAGGTGAGGATCAGCGAGGAGCGCTGGTAGCGCTCGATTCGGCCACGCAGCATCGTTCCGACGGAGTCGTAGCGGACGATGGCGCCGGCTCCGAGCACTTCCATCAGAAGCCGGTAGCATTCGAGCGCGAATTCCGTCCCGAAGACCTTGGTGGCGGATGCGTCGGCCATGGTGATCTCGCCGGAATCCGCGTCGGAGGCGATCTTCCAGCTGCGCAGCTTCTGATATTCCACGTTGGCATGAACGCGGGCCAGATGGGTCTGGACCCATTCGGCATCCACGACGCGAGACCCGTCGGGCGACTTCGTGGTCTGCGCCCATTGCCGGACCTGGCGCAACGCCTCCTGCGTGGGTGCGGCCGCCGACAGTGCCACCCGCTCGTGATTGAGTTGGTTCGTGATCAGGTTCCATCCGACGTTTTCGCCGCCGACCACATTGTCCGCCGGAACGCGAACGTCGGAGTAATAGGTGGCACTCGTCCCGAGGCCGGCGACCGTGTGAATCTTGGTCCAGGAGAATCCGTTCGCCTCGGTCGGCACGATGAGGATGGACAAGCCCTTGTGCCGCTTCGCCTCCGGATCGGTGCGCGCCGCCAGCCAGATGTAATCGGCGTATTCGATCAACGACGTCCACATCTTCTGGCCGTTGATCACATACTCGTCCCCGTCACGTACGGCACGGGTGCGCAGAGACGCCAGGTCGGTGCCGGCCTCCGGCTCCGAATAGCCGATGGCGAAATGTAATTCACCGCGCGCGATCCGCGGCAGAAAGTAGTTCTTCTGCGCTTCGGTGCCGTACCGCATGATCGCGGGCCCGACGGTATTGACCGTGAGGAAGGGAACCGGCACCTCCGCGATGGCCGCTTCCTCGGTGAATATGAGCTGATCGATCATCGAACGCCCCTGACCACCGTATTCGCGCGGCCAGCCCATCGCCAGGTATCCGTCCCGCCCGAGCCGACGAGCGATCTCCTTGTATGCGACACCGTCTCCGAATTCACCGCCAGGCCCTGCGAGTGCCGTCCTGCGTTCTTCGGTCATCAAGTCCGAAAAGTATTGACGCAGCTCGATACGCAATTTCTCCTGACCGTCCGTGAAGCCGATTCTCAAGTTTCCTCCCCGCTTTATCGCATACGAAACGACAGCTGAAATCAGGCGCGATCGGCCAGCAGCGATCGGCCGCTCAGCTGCAACTCAATTGAATGACAAAGGCATTGGCCACGACCGTATCGGTCGATCTGCCGATATGGAAGTGGTCGGACCGCACGGCGCCGACCACATCCGATCTCCGATCAAGACGAACGCGGGACTCGAATGTTCTGCATTTCCGCGGCCTCGACGTTCCTATCGACCGCCTGCGCAAAGTATTCCAGATCTTTCGAGTACTGCCGGGCCAACCCGGCAATCAGCGGAGCGCAATGCAACGGGAGCCCCTCCGCCATCGAGGTCCAGGCCCGAGCCTCCCGGGGCAGCAGGTCGAGAATTCGCAGGAGCCGCCGCCCGTGGTCACTGAACCGCAACGAAGGATCTGCTCGAAGACCACGGATCAGCCGAGTCGAGTCGCGCAGATCGTCCCCCCTCGCAACACTGGCATATCCGCGTGGCTTCTCCCGGAGATCCTGCTCGGGAGCCTTGTCCGGCGCGCCGGTTCCACTGTCCGTAGCGGACGCGGCTTCGAGCCGAACCGCTCGGCGAATCTCCTTGGCGGTGCTGAGCGAGATGCCTGCGGCGAGCGCCAGTTCCTTGGCCGACACCCGGGGATCGGCACGGACCAGCTGCTCCGCGTGGCGGCGCCCGACCCGCCGATTGGCCGCCGGCGACGCGCCGCCACCCGAACACTCCCGTATCGACGCGACGGTCTTGTCGGACAGGCCGACCAGCAGGCCCAGCCGCCGGTTCGACCAATCCGGAAAGTAGGTCAGGATGCGCGCGGCCGCGATCTTGCGGTCGGACAGCGACAACGGCAGACCGTGCGTGCTGTTCATCTGTACAGCCTTGACGTATGCCTCGCGCTCGTCACCGTCGAACAGCACTGCCGGAATGACTTTCAGGCCACGTAGCTGCGCGGCCCGCACCCGGTGAACGCCGTCGATGACCTGCATCGTCGATCGATGGACCAGGATGGGCGGCACCGCGTCACCGGCCTCGACCAGCGCCGATATATGCCGCTCATCCGCGCCGGACGCTCGGGGTGAATCACCGATTCGTAACTGGGACAAGGAGATCGAGACAACCGACAAGATCGCACCGCTGCGGTGATCGTCCGCCGGGCAGCGCGATCTACCCGCTGTTTCTTCCGACTCGTCGACACACTCCATGGCCCCTCCACTAACTGTCGATCACCGCAGACCCCCTCGCGGGCACGCACCCGAGACTCCCGGACCTGGTGCGCGGTAGGGCGACGATCCTCATCGCCGACATCCTCTGCCATCGCCCACTGTAACTAGAACGTGTTTTATTTGCACCGCCAACCATTCTCGGAAGTGCTTGGCCCGCCGGCGATTTGTCGGCCGGGGTGGGACCCGGCGTGCCGTAGCGCCTCCCGCTGAGCGTCAGGCCGGTAGCGTCTGCGCCAGCCGCACGACCAGCGTCGCCAACACACCCTTCTCGGCCTCGGTGAGGCAGGCGAAGATGCCGGCCTCCAACGCATCCAGAACCTGGTCCGCCTCGGCGAGCGCGTCGGCGCCCGCCTGGGTCAGGATGACGATCCATTTGCGTCGGTCGACCGGGTCTCGATCCCGCACGACGTATCCGACGTGTCGAAGACTGTCGAAATAGCCCACTGCTTCGGCCGGCGCCAGGCCCGCCTGAGCTGCCAGTTCCGCCTGATAGGTCGGCCCGTGCTGCCGCAGCCTGCTGAGGATCGCATGGTGGTGGGGCAGCATTTCCAGCCCGGCAAGCTCAGCAACGTAACGCTTGCGCACTCGCAGCCCCGCTCGAACAACGAGGTAGCCGAGCCGCTCATCCAGAGTTCTCACACACGTTTCCCAGGTCATCAGGTCCGACTGATTCGGGGGCCGGATTCGGAATTTCCGAACCTGGCCTCCGACACGGTCAACGGACGTCGGGCACTCCAGCCGAATGTTTCCATGCTGTTCTACCGCGCCGTTGTGCCACTGCCACTTTCGGCCCTGCGCTGTACCTCACCGCTGTTTCTAGACTCGGCCGCCGTCGACCACCAGACACTGCCCGTTGATGTAGTCGGCGTCCGGGGTGCACAGCAGATACACCGCGCCCGCCGCCTCCACCGGCGTGCCGGCGCGGCCGAGCGGAATGATCGAGGCCGCCGATGCCGCCTTCGCCGGATTCAGTCCGATCTTGATATGGCGGCCGTCGATCTCGAGCGTCGAATTGTCCGAGGCCACAGCCTCGGTCATGCGGGTGAGGATGAAGCCGAACGCGACCGCGTTCACATTGACCCTGTAGCGGCCCCACTCCTTGGCGAGCGTCTTGGTCAGGCCGATCACGCCGGCCTTGGCGGCTCCGTAGTTGACCTGGCCGAGGTTGCCGTAGACGCCCGAGGTGGACGATATGTTCACGACCTTGCGGTGGTAGTCCACCGGATTCGCCCTGAAGTAGGGCTGCGCGGCCCGCAGGATCCGGAAGGGCGCCCCCAGATGGAGGTCGATGATGGTGTCCCACTGTTCGTCGGTCATCTTCTGGATGACGGTGTCCCAGGTGTAACCCGCGTTGTTGACGATGATGTCCAGACCACCGAAGGTGTCGATCGCGGTACCGGTAACACGCTCGGCGAAGCCGGATTCGGTGACCGATCCGGAGCAGGCGACCGCCCGGCCACCGGCCGCCACGATGGTGTCGACGGTGTCGGCGGCCGGTTCGGCGTCGAGGTCGTTGACGACCACGCGAGCGCCTTCGGCGGCGAGTTTGCGCGCGATCTCGCGGCCGATGCCGCGGCCGGAGCCGGTGACGACGGCGACCTTGTCGGTCAAAGTTCCCATGCGAGTGGGCCTTTCGATACGGGGGAAGCAGGGTCGGGAATCGGCGGCGACGCCGGATTTCGGTTCCGCCGAGATCGCGGCGCAGGCTCACGATAACCGTTGCCGTCCAAGAGGTTCCGCACGCTACGTTGTGCGGTGGGTAGCGGGTTGCCCGGCGAACGCCTCGGCGGGCGCTGACGTCCCGGGCCGAGTCGATCCACAGCAGTAAAGGAGGGCGGATGCCCAGATTGGATTCGGGTGTGATCGGCACGGCCATCCCCGCACACACCGTCGCCGCCGAGCGCGGCCGGCTCCGTTTCTTCGCAGACGCGACCGGCCAGCACGACCCGGTGTACCGCGACCTCGATGCCGCGCGGGCGGCCGGGCACCCCGACCTGCCCATTCCCCCGACATTCCTGTTCTGCATGGAAATGGACCGGCCCGACCCGGACCAGAACGTCGTGCGGGTGCTCGGCATCGACCCGCTGACGATCCTGCATGGCGAGCAGCAGTTCTTCTTCCACCGGCTCGCGTATGCCGGTGAACCGCTGACCTTTTCGAGCTCGGTCAGCGACTACTACGAAAAGAAGGGCGGCGCACTGAAATTCGTCGTCCGCACGACCGCGGTTACCCGGGACGGCGCGCCGATCGCGTGCCTGCGCGCGACCACCATCGTCCGCGACCCCCGCGCGAGCCGCTGAGAAGGCCGGTGCGTGATGTGCATTGCTCCGCTGAACCTCGGTGACACCCGTGTCCTGAAACTCCCCCCGATCAGCCGGACGACGCTCGCGCTCTACGCGGGCGCGTCCGGAGATCACAACCGGATCCACATCGATATCGACGCGTGTCGGGCCGTCGGCATCGACGACGTCTTCGCCCACGGCATGCTCTCCATGGCCTACCTGGGCCGCGTGCTCACCGATTGGGTTCCCCAGGAATACATCCGGTCCTGGCACGTCCGCTTCAGCGCCATCACTCCTGTCCACGCCGAACCCGTGTGCACCGCGACGGTGACCGCTGTCGAGGGCGACCTGGCCGAACTCGAACTTGCCGCCACCCTGGCCGACGGCACGGTCACGCTGCGCGGCATCGCGACCATCGCTCTGAAGTAGTTGCGGCAACAGGTCACCCGCGGGGGGAACTTGAATTGGCTTTTCTGGCAGCAATATTGGCCAAGCAAATGCTTGACCAACATCACCCGCCGGACGAGACTGCTTGCGGGGCTTGGCTGTATCACCCACTCATCGGGTGCGCCATCAAATCGGGGCGGTCGGGGAAAGGTCGCGGATGCATTCGGATCGACAAAAAGAAAAGGGGATGAACCCCTGGGCGGCGCTGGGCGCATTGTGCGTGGGCTACTTCATGATCCTGCTCGACATGACCATCGTCGCGGTGGCAAACCCGGCGATCATGATCGGCCTGCACACCGATATGCCCAAAGTCATCTGGGTGACCAGCGCCTACCTACTCACCTTCGCCGTGCCGCTGCTCGTCACGGGCCGTCTCGGTGATCGGTTCGGGCCGAAATACCTGTACCTTGGCGGTGTTTCGATCTTCACGATGGCATCGCTGTGGTGCGGCCTGGCGGGCAGCATCGAATCGCTGATCGCGGCGCGGGCGGTCCAGGGCCTGGGCGCGGCGCTCATCGCACCCCAGACGATGGCGGTGATCGGTCGAATCTTCCCGTGGGACAAGCGCGGTGCGGCCATGGGAGTGTGGGGTGGTGTCGCGGGCGTCGGGGCGCTGATCGGCCCGATATTCGGTGGTGTGCTCGTCGACAGCGGCGGTTGGCAGTGGATCTTCTTTGTGAATCTGCCGATCGGGGTGATCGCGTTCGCGTTGGGCGCACGGTCGATTCCGGTGCTGCCGACCACTGACCACCGCATCGACATCCCGGGCATGGCGCTGGTCGCAATCGGGATGTCGGCGCTCGTGATCGGCATCCAGGAGGGCAACAGCTACCACTGGGCGGGCTGGGTGTGGGGCCTGATTCTCGGCGGCCTCGCCGTCCTCGCGGTATTCCTGATCCACCAGAGCCGCAACAGCATCGAGCCGCTGATGCCACTGAGTGTGTTTCGAAACCGCAACTTCTCCCTCGGCAATATCGCTACCAGCGCGCTGTCGGCGGCCGCCACGGCGCAGGCGGTACCGTCGTACTTCTACCTGCAGGCGGTACGCGATCTGTCCCCGACCAGGGCAGCGCTGGTCGTCGCCCCCATGGCGATCGTGTCCGGCAGTTTGTCACCCCTGGTCGGCAAACTGTCGGACAAGGTCTCACCCCGTTATCTGCTGACCTTCGGTTTCACCCTGTTCGCGGCAGGGATGTGGTGGTTCATCACCCTCGTCACCCCGCACGGATCCATCCCGCTGATGTGCGTGGTGGGGGCGGTCTGCGGTGTCGGCAACGCATTCATCTGGGCGCCGCTACCCGCGGCCACCATGCGAACCCTGCCGATCGAACAGATGGGGACGGCCTCGGGCGTCTACAACACCAACCGCCAACTCGGTTCGGCGCTCGGCAGCGCAGGTATCGGCGCACTACTCGCCGCGCGCATGACGACACATGCACTACCCAACGGCTCGTCCTCCGCGGGCGACCATCTCCCCGACTTCCTCGCGGCGCCCTACAGCGCGGCACTGTCCGATTCGCTCTACCTCTCGGTCGGCCTGTTGGCCCTCTGCGCCGTCGCCACGGCGTTCCTCGACTCCGGCGCGCCACCCTCCATCGCACCGACCTCGGCCGCGGACAAGGAGACCAAGGTGGGCGTGACCGACGTGATGGAGTCGCCGTA
The DNA here is from genome assembly GCF_001613105.1 of Nocardia pseudobrasiliensis NBRC 108224. GTDB lineage: Bacteria > Actinomycetota > Actinomycetes > Mycobacteriales > Mycobacteriaceae > Nocardia > Nocardia pseudobrasiliensis. The sequence continues at coordinate 91,982 of NZ_BDBS01000029.1, forward strand.
GGAACCGATCCCGGCGGTCAGATCTCCTCGGCGTCCAGCCCTTCACGATTCGTCCGATGCAGGACGAGCAGCTGCCCCGGACTGTCGATCGCCGTCAGCAGCTCGAAGTCGAGCCGGATCTCGCCGAAATCGCTGTGCCGGAACAGCTTCTGCTTGTGTTCGCGCACATCGATCTCGTGGCTGTGCCACAACCGACTGAATTCCTGGCTCCGCTCGGACATCTCCGCGATCATCGCGGCGATATCCGGGTAGTTGTCGAGGTCCGGACCGAGATTCCTGCGAATACCACCCACCAGGAATCGCGCGAATGTCTCCCAATCGCCCCACATCCGCCGCGCCAGCGGGTCCAGAAACAGCATGCGCAGCATATTGTCCGAGATCTCGAAGTGCTCGAGGATCTGCTGCGCGTGTCGATTGCTCACCAGAATGTCGCCGCGATGATTGACCACGTAGGCGGGACCCAATTCCCACGACCGCGTGACCAGCCGCAGGAATTCATTGGGCACAGTGTCGGCCAAGGTCCGCGGCGTCCCCGCCGGGGCGACCAGACCGCGCAGATAGCCGGCCTCGGCACTGGACAGTTCGAGCGCTACGGCGAGAGCGTCGAGCACCTGTGGAGACGGATGCCGTTCCCGCCCCTGTTCGAGCCGGGTGTAGTAATCGGTGCTGACGGCCGCCCGCGCGGCCACTTCCTCCCGGCGCAGCCCCGGCGTCCGCCGCCGCTGGTGCGCAGACCCGTTCTGCGAAGGAGCCGCTTCACGACGAGCGCGGAGGAACTCTCCCAACCTGTTCGCGGCCACTTGGCCATGGTAGGTCGCGCCGCTCGCATCCTGGGTGACATACACCCTGGCTAGCGCACCGGGCGCGGGGTGAGTCTGGAATCGGCGCCAGAAATGCGGCGCACGTACGCGATTGGGAGGAGTGCCAGATGGGTGAGGTAAAGGTCGCGATCGTAGGGGCCGGAATCGGCGGGCTGACTGCGGGTATCGCGCTACACCGGCACGGCGTGGACGTGACGATCTACGAAAAAGCAAGCGAGCTGCGGGAATTGGGCGCGGGCGTGGCCATCGGCGCGAACGGCGCACGCGTCTACGCGGGGCTGGGCCTGCTGGACTCGGTGGCCTCGATCGCCGGAAAGCTCTCGAACGTGACGATGCAGAACTGGCGCGGCGAGCCGATCCCCGGCTACCGACCGCCATATCCGGTGGAACACACTTTCCCGCTGCACCGGGCGGAATTCCAGAACCTGCTCCTCTCCGCACTGCCGCCCGGCACGGTGCGCCTGGGACGCCAGTTCGTGGGCGCGGTCGAGGACGCCGATGGTGTGCGGATCGACTTCGCCGACGGCTCGTCCGCGCGAGCGGACGTGCTGGTCGGCGCCGACGGCATCCACTCGGCCGTCCAGCCGCTGGTGGGCCCGAAGTCCGCGCCGGTCAGCGAGGGAATCATGGCCTATCGCGGCCTCATCCCCGCCGACCGCCTGGCCGAAATCACCGACCTCGATGTCATGGCGATGTGGGTTGGCCCGAAACAGAGTTTCCTGGTGTATCCGGTTTCCGACGGCGCGCTGCTGAACCTCGTCGCGTTCGTCCCCACAAACCTGGACATCGAGGAGTCCTGGAGCGCTCCCGGCGAGGTCAGCGCCCTGGCCACCGCCTTCGAGACCTGGGACACCCCGGTTCGCGACATCATCGCAACCATGGAGAACACCTTCCGCTGGGGCATCTATGACCGCGCTCCCCTGCCGACCTGGTCGACCGACCGCATCACTCTGCTGGGTGACGCGGCCCATGCGGTGACCCCGCATCTGGGTCAGGGCGCCAACCAGTCGGTCGAGGACGCCATCACCCTGGCCGTACTCCTGCGCGATGCCCGCCCCGCCGACGTCCCCGCCCGCCTGCGCCGCTACGAGACCCTGCGCATCGACCGCAGCCGCCGCGTCCGTGCGGGCGCCCGCGCGGCCGGCTCGCTGTACCGTTCGACCGACATGCCCCCCGACCAGCAGGGCGAACGAATCGTCGCCCTCTTCGACAGCCTGGAACTCAACACCTACGACCCCGAGCACATCGCCGAGGCCGCCCTGCTAACCCCGTGGCGCGACACCGCGATGCATGCGCGATAACGGATGACCACTCCTTGCCGCGCAAGTTGCCGGGCCACCGCGTCGGGTTCGTGCCGGGCGTTGGATCCCGAGCCGAGTTCGGCATGCGCTCACGGACTGGGCATCGAATTGGTGATCGCCGCGCAGAGTATGACGGTGGTGCCGGTTGGGCCTATGACTGCTTCGACGTCGTTCATCAAAGAGCGCATGAGAGCGATGCCTCGGCCGCGATAAGGATTGTGCGCGGGCGTTTTCATTTGCCCGTGTCGGTGACGGTGATGCGCAGAGCACGTCGGGAGGCCGCCGCGCGAGCGCGAGTCGGAGCGCCGGTGTCGAGCCCGACGAAGCCTTGGCATACATTTCGTGACACGCGTCCGCGACACCGCGCCGGTCCCGGAACGATTCCCGCAGGCATTGGATCGGAACGTGAATAGCGTTGCTGCTCACCATCTTCCGCGCCACTATTTCGGCGCGGATTTGCGCTTTTCATGGTCGGCGGACCGGTGCTATAACGGTACTGCGTTCCTTCAGACCGAAAGGGGGCGCGACAATCCGAAATACGATGATCCACCGTTGTCTTCGCTGCGCGGCCCCTGCCGGGACGATGATCGACGCGTGCGCGAACCGGCAGGGCCGCCTCGGAAGCTGCGGGAGGGAACACAGTCAGCGAGGAGTCGTGTCGATGACTGATGCACTCGATCTGCCCGACAAGCACATCCACCCGATACGCCCACCGCAGGCCGCACCGGGGCTCGTCGAAGCCACCGGATCGGCCGACAAACTCGTCCGGTGCATGCTCGACGCCGGACTACGGTTGAACAAGCTCCGCATGGTCTTCGACCGCCACGACGCCACGCGCGAACAACTCCAAGCCGCCGGCGCCGCCACCGCCGACATGCTCGACGAACTCGACACGCTCCTCCACAGCACCAGCCTGGCGGTCCTCGAACTCCTCCACGCCCATCACCCCGCGCCGACCGACACCCGCCCCCGCCCGCCACGCCGACCACGCACCCGCGGCAAGGCCGGGCCCCTGCGGCCAGCCGGTGAGTGAGGCGTGCTCCGGCACGTCGGAACAGCCGAATCCGAATGCCCCGACGAGGGTCATGGCGGTATTCTCTCCTGGGCGATCCGGTGGGCGTCGGAGTCTTGCAGGAGGGTGGACATGGATACCACGACGCTGCGCGTGCCGTCGTCGGTGACGCCGTCTCTGGTTTTGTAGCCCGGGATGTCGCCGCCGTGCATCCAATACCCTCCACCGCAGGACAATTCGATCGAGAAAAGGCCCAGGGCCGTAGCGGGCGCCGGGGAAGATCGATCCGACCTCGGCGTCGGTGTCGACGGTCTTCCTCATTTCGGCAAGTTGTTCGGGCTGCAAGAGTTTGCCGCCGAGCAATGCCCGAAGGAAAGTGTTGAGGTCGGCCGTGGTGGTGATCAGCGCGCCCGCGACGGCGGCGAATACGCCGAGCCGGTTCTCGGTGGTGTCGACCAGTCCGCCTGTGGGCCATTGCGTATATCCGGTGGCGTGCGGGGCGGGAATCGTGACCGCGCTGCCAGGGTAGCTGGTATGTACGAGCCCGAGAGGGGTGAGGATCCTGCGGTCGACTTCCTCGTACCACGGTGTGCCGGTGACTTTTTCGATGATCATGCCCGCCAGTAGGTAGCCGGTGTTGCTGTAGCGCCAGCCGGTTCCGGGGGGGCGAAGGTCGGCGGGCAGTTACAACACCCTCACGGTAGGATTCCGCGCCGCCGCGCTCCATCCCGTCAGCATGCGGATCGCCACTGCGGCCACCGCCCGGTCCAGCGTGGGGCCAGCACTACCCGGGAGACGGTGACGGCAGGCTGATCAGCTCGTGCGTGTCGTGGCACGGCGGTTGCGTGGCGCCGATTCCACTGCGCTCGATCACTGCGGGGCGTTGCGCCCTTCGGTGCCGTTGACCGTGGCGGTGCCGATGTGACACGTCCGACCGTCGGTCGTCGTCGGCTTCGAGATAGCGCCACCGGTCCCGGAGTAACTCACGTCGGGATCGGTGCAAGCCCGTGCGTCCGCGTCGCGGAAGGTGATCGTGGTGTCGGAGAAGACCAGCTGCCGCGCGAATTGCGCGTTGTCCCAAGGCTCGACGGCGAAAATCGCGCGATTCTGATTCTGGCTGCGCATGTTGATCGCGTAGCGCACCGAACCCGATCGCCCGGTGACGGTCTGGGTCCACACACCGCTGGAGCGATCCAGAGCGAAGTCGATGTCGAGGGCCTCACCCACCGCCACCGACATGGCCCGGCCGGAGTGACAGCCCTGGTAATCGGGATCGTCGCCGACATTGACGTATTGGCCGGAGATCCACCAGGTCGAGTAGGTCCGCGGCTGCGCAGTGGGTGCGCAGCTGTCGCCCCAGGTGAGTACGGGTTGCAGCACGCCGAGTCCGATCGGGTCGTAGTCGCCGCCGCCGGGAGCGGGTTCCAGCCCGGGCCACAGGAACAGCGTGCCGCGCTTGGGCGGCCGCGGCGGGACGGTGAAATGAGTTCGCATTGCGACGATCTCGTTGTTGTTCGGGATCGCGAGATCGATGGCTGAGGTGCCGTCGGGCTGGAACTTCCACGGCGTGCGCCCCGACCCCGGTGCGGAGTGACTCGGTGGCTGATCATCGGTCGGCGGCTCTGCGACAGCCGGCGTGGCAGCGAATGTTGTTGTCAGTAAGGCGATTACGGCGCAGGTCAGGATTCCGGCCGTCCATTTCGGCAGATGTGTCATGGTTCAGCATGGAAGCACAGATGTCCTTCGGCCGTATCGAAATCGATTGCGGACCAGCATGTTTCCCGCCATAGGTCGTCGAACTGCTTTTCTTATAGGGGTTTTCAGGTAGGCACGCCCACGGTTCAGTGCGCCCGGCTGAATGGCCGATAGCGCCGGCGGCAGCCTGTGTCAGCGCGGTTCCATCGGCAGAGACGATGCCTTGCCGGTGCCCGACGATGCCCGCACATGAGTTGCCGTAGGTCGACATGCGGCCGGTTGCACCGTAGTCGTTGCCGGTGAAGGTCGGTGCTCGGCCCAAGGAGCGCTGGTCACCTATCTGCACCGCCCCGCCGATCAGGCGCAGATCAGCATGTTCCTGGCCGCGCCACCGCCCGAGGATCGTTTGGTGCGAGATCTGCTGGGCTACATCACCAGCCACCTCGGCCAGGACCTGACCCCGCCTGCCCTCGCGGCCCGGGCGGGGGTGAGCGCACGGCATCTGACCCGGCTGTTCGCCACCCATCTGAGCACCACCCCGGCGCGGGCGGTGCGCTCGGCCCGTGCGGAGGCCGCCGCGCAGCTGATCCGTTCCACCGAACTCCCCCTCGCGGCGATCGCACGGCGCTGCGGATTCGGTTCCCCCCAAACCCTGCGGAGCGCGCTGGTGGACCGCTATGGCATCAGCGGGGACACGATGCGCAAGATGACGGACATGACGCTGGCCCCGACCGACCTCGATGACCACACTTCGGCGGCGTGAGCCTTTCCCACACTCCGCCGCGACAAAGCGTCGCCGCACCTGTTCCGGCCCGGACATCCGTAGCGGCACAACCGATTTCATTGACCCTGCCCTCGACACCGCTGGCGGACAAGGCGAGCGATCTCATCGACCGGACCCTGACACCCCACCTGCGCAACCACAGCGTGCGCGGCTTCCTCTTCGGCCGCGCGGCCGCCGCACACCAAGGGTTCCGTCCCGGCATCGACTACGACGAAGAAATCATGTATCTGATCTGCGCCCTGCACGACCTCGGACTCTCCGAAAACGCCAACGGAGACCAGCGATTCGAAGTCGACGGCGCCGATCACGCCGCACAATTCTTGGAAGACAACGGCGTCACCGACTCGCGTGTCGATATCGTCTGGGACGCCATCGCCGCACACACCTCCGGATTCATCGGCTCACCCGTGTATCGACGGCGGCGGCCACCGGAGATCTGGATCGCGGTGGCAGGCATCGGCATCGACGTCGGCTTCACCGACGGGGGCGTGTCACCGGAATACGCGACACTGGTCCACCACGCGTACCCACGCCTGGGCGGCAGCCGGGCGATGACACAGGTCATCGAGACCCAAGCCCTCGCCAACCCCCGCAAAGCATCCCCCGGCACCCTCGCCGCGGACATCATCCACTCGCGTCACCCGAGCCCGTTGCACCCGACATGGGACATGGTCCTCGACTCGAGCATCTGGCGTGACTGATGCTGGCGGGCTGCCCAAGGGGTCACACAGCCCTCGATCGCGAGACGGTTCGTCGAGGACTTCGGTCTCCTTTCGCCCTCGGTACCGCGGCTGCTGAAAGCCGCATCGCGCCAAGCCCAGGGCGTCGCGATTCAGCGAAGTCGAGCGCGACATGTGGAATAGAGCCGCGCGATCGAGCCGAAGAAATCCTGCGTCATTGTGAACAACCGAAGTGCCGGCATAGCCAAACCTGCCGTATGACAAAGGAATATGATTTCGGATCCCGTGCGTTGGGGCCGCTGGGTGTATCGGCGGCCGCGGCGGCCGGGATTGGCGCCCGACGCCCTAGGCAGCCAATCCGAGTCCGACATCGTCCTGCACGGTAATCCTCGTCGCCGTGAAGATCCGGCTCTCCAGCAGCGGCGCCGTACCCGCTGGAGCAGGTCGATCGGGGTACTACCCGAGGTGCCACGTCATGCGCGAGACATCGGGGGAAGTCCTGTCACCCTGTGACGGCGCAAGTTCAGTACCCACGCGACGGTTCTGCCCAGGGCCGAGCAGCGATGCCCTGCGAGTCGGTCACCGTTGTATTCGGTCGTCGTGACCGTGCGGTCGGCCAGCGCTCGCGCGACCGCCTCACCCCGGTCGGTCAGTCGGAGCACCCCGGGAATTGTCATGGGGTCGTCGCACCTGCCGTGGTCATCGGTTACCAGGAGTCCATGCGCTGCGATCAGGTCGAGAGCCGACGCCAGATCCCCGCTCCGCGCCGGTACGAATCTCATCAGAAGCGCGGTATTGCAACCGGATTCGGACAGGAGGTCGAGAATCTGGATGACGTGGCGATGTTGTGCCAACCCGTCCAGCATCACCGAATCGTTGCCCTCGCCGACCATTCGAACCATCTCCTCGCTGCCCGGAGACGACCGGAACAGGAACTGAAAGTTAGACGCGTCCGTGCGGTCGTATGAGGCGCTTTGACGTCCCCTTGGCGCTGCTGACCGGCTTTTTTGCAAGATTCATACGGTTGGAGGCGTTTGTGAGCACCGTGCGGCCAGGTGACGCCGCATTCCGGCACACGAAATCGCGAACGGCGAAGCCGCCGCAATCCTTTCGGGCTCGCGGCGGCTCCAGCCCTGGCACACCCTGAACCCGCCTGTGGTGGCTGTGCCCGAGGTCGATCAGCGCTGGTTCGGCTTGTGGCCGTGGTTCGCCTTCTTCTTACGACGGCCGCGCTTCTTACTGGCTCGTTTGGACATGTATTCCTCCTGGAGGATTGCTCGATGGGTCAGGCGACGTGGGTGAGCTGGTTGCTCCACGCAGCGAGCCGGGTGCGCGCACGTGAATTGCGCACCAACGCCGGGGCGCTGGCGGGTTCGGCGCCCTCGTAGTAGCCGCCGTTTGTCACCGGCGTGCCGGGCGTGGCCAGCTGGACCAGCAGGGCCGCGGCGCTGTCGAGTGGCGCGGTGCGGTGGCTGCGCAGCCGGGGCAGGTCGATCTCGAAGTCGGCCGGATCCACGCTGAGCGAAACCAGTCCGTCCGGCCCGGTTTCGGCGAGGGAACGGCTGAACATGGTCAGCGCCAGCTTGGACTGGGCGTAGATGGCGAGGGGCGTGTAGATTCCGCGCGTGCGATCCAGATCCGAGTAGTCGATGTTCCCGGCGGCGTGCAGTTTCGACGTGACGGTGACGACCCGGCCCCGAGCGGCGGCGAGCGCGGGAATCAGTGCCATGGTCAGGCGCTGCGGGGCCAGATAGTTGACCTGGAACGTCAATTCGTGCCCGTCCTCGGTATGGGTGCGCGCATCGGGAGCAGCGATCGACGCGACATTGATCAGGGCATCCAGCCGGGCGAATTCCGTGGCGAGGGTACGGCCCAGTTCGTCGACCTCGGTCAACCGGGCGAAGTCGGCCTGCACCATGCGTACTCGACCGGGTTCGGCCGCGGCCTGCAGGCGGTGCAGTGTCTCGTCGGCGTGATTCTTGTCCAGGATGTGTGCGATGACGGTATCTCCGTCAGCGAGTATCTGCTGCGCCGTCGCGACACCGAGGCGCGTATCGGCCCCGGTCACGAGGACGGTGCGGCTGCTGGACGGGCTTGCGGGCATAGCTCTCCGATCATGAGGGCGTGCGGTCCGCGCAGAGGCGGGAGCAGCACACGAGAGGTTCGCGATAACTCGCGGGAAGGTGTGGAACGTCGCACGGACAATGGCGACACCGCCGCACAGATACGTGCACGGCAAGGGATATGACGGACCGGCTACACCGGACTCGGCGGCTCGTCCTCACTCTGGAAGCCGAACAGCTCCAGAGCGGACGGCATCTGCTCGACCCAGTGCCGGGCAACGTCGGCAACGACGCACAGGGGGCGACGAGGGCCGACGGTTGCAATCACACTGGGATAACACCCTATCCGGCCGCCCCCGGCAATACTCCCGGCCCGGTTTAACGGTTCCTTGACACCCTCGGAACCGTAAAGAACAGCGGTTCGTACGGCCACTGATAGCCGTATGGAACTCGTAACCAATTCCTTTGGTGCGGAGCCTATTCGGTAGTTTGTCGAACCAAATGACAAGACGGGCAATTCTGCCACAAATCGCCTACGTCCAAGCACTGTTCGACGACTACACGCCACGGTTCGAGCAGTCGCTGGTCGGCAACAACCTTGCGACGTTCCTTGTCGGACAGGTCGAGGCGTTCGATCTGATCGCCGCTGCGGCCTGCGAGGCGCTGGGACTCGACATTCTCTTGTCCCGGGCCACCTTCCTTCGACTCGATCGCGGCGAGCCGGTCGACGGCATGATCATCGTGGCCGCGCGCGGAAACGATCGGCAGCAAGCCCTTCGCGTCCGATCAGTGCGATAGCGCGACTCCGACAGCCAGGCACCCGCACGGCAGGCATGGCATTCGTCCGACACCGACTTCGCCTCTGCTGACCGGCCGTTCGTAAAGATGCCGTATATACCGCGCGGCTCACGCTCACGCACCCCTTGATCGCCGGCCGTGCGGCGGAGTTGGATCGGGATGGTCGGCCGGTGGGTACTTCCATCTGGAGCGGCCCCCATCGACAGCAGTCGAGAGGCCGCCGCCGGTACGGACCAGGGTGACGATCGCCCCGACGGGCTGTGGAGAGGGTGAGCAGTGATGCGGGTGGCGGGCAAGGCATTACGGTTGTCGATCTTCGTCGGCGACGGCGACACGTGCGGGCGCGAGCCCGTGTGGCGGGAGATCGTGCGCCGCGCCCACGCAGCCGGATTGGCCGGCGCCTCGGTGTTTCGCGGCATGGAGGGCTACGGAACGCACTACCGCATCCACAGCCGACGATTCTTCGCACCGTCCAAAGACATTCCGGTTGTGGTCATCATCGTCGACGCCGAAGACAGCATTCGCGACTTCCTGCCTCAGATCGACGACATCGTCACCAACGGCTTGGTCACCGTCGACCCGGTCGAGGTGCTGATCCGCTACGTCGCCGACGAACGCCCCGTGGCACCTTGACGGTGCGTCCGCCGCGGTTGCGGTAACCGCGAATGCTGGTATGGGGGCCGTATCGGCGTCACCATGCCGTTAAGGTTGACGTGGGTGTGCCGGGAAGACTGGTCGGCGACTTTGTGTTTCGGTCGTGAGATCCAGGAGGACACATGTCGGTGCGTTGTGCGTGTGACGGCCCCACCAGGTACCCGCCCCTCGTGATCGACATCGGTCCCGTCGTTCCGGCCGGTAGTGATGAATGATGTGGTGCCGTTCGCGGTGATGTTGGCGATCGTCGCCGGAGTCGGTTTGGCGGCGGTGTTGTCGCATCGGCTGGGTGATCGGTTCCCGGTGCCGGTGTCGGCGGTGTTCTTGTTGGGTGCGGCGGCGGCCTCGGATGTCTGGCCGCGGCTGGAGGCGGTGCCGATCGAGCAGGTGGAGCGGGTGGTCACCGTCGCCCTGGTGGTGATTCTGTTCGACGGCGGGATGCAGATCGGCTGGCGCCAGATTCGCGCGAATGCCGCGGCGATCGTCTGGATCGGCGCGGTGGGCACATTGGCCACCGCAATCGCGCTGGCGTTGACCGCGCACCTGGTGTTCGGATTGGACTGGCGGATCGCGTTGCTGTTGGGTACGGCCCTGTCGCCGACGGATCCGGCCGTGGTGTTTTCCGTGCTGGGGCGCCGCCAAATCCTCGGGCGCAGTGGGGTTCTGCTGCAGGGTGAATCCGGCGCCAACGATCCGGTCGGCATCGCGCTGCTGGTCGTCCTGCTCGGTACGACCCAGTTCGATTGGGGCGCGTTCGGTTCGGTGGCGGGCGCGTTCACGGTGCAGATCCTCGTCGGCGCGAGCGCGGGGCTGGTCGGCGGCCTGGGACTGTTGTGGTTCATGCGGACCGTGCTGTTGCCCGCGGCCGGGCTCTACTCGCTACGGGTGCTGATGTGCGTGGTGGCCATCTATGGGCTCACCACGCTGGCCCACGGCTCCGGCTTCCTCGCGGTCCTGGTGGCCGGCATCGTGGTGGGCGATCAGCGCGCTCCGTACAAGGCCGAAATCGAGCGTTTCCATTCGGCGTTGGCGAATCTGGCCGAGATCGTCGCGTTCGTCATGCTCGGCCTGACCATTCAGCTCACCGGGCCGCACGGTGTCATCGAAGGACATGCGTTGTGGATCGGCCTGGCGCTCGCGATATTGCTGGCCCTCGTCATTCGCCCGATGCTGCTGGGGGCATTGCTGTGGCGGGTCGATCTCGAGCGCGGCGAGCGGCTTTTCGTATTGTGGACCGGACTGAAGGGCGCCGTACCGATCCTGCTCGGCATGTTCATCCTCCAGGCACAAGTCGGTGATGGCCGGCGGGCCTACGAGATCATCTTCGTGGTCGTGGCGTTCTCGGTCATCGTGCAGGGCGGCGCGGTGCCCGCCCTCGCCCGGCGCCTGGGTGTCCCGCTGCACACGGTGAACCCGCGGCCATGGGGAATGAACGCCCGATTCGAGGAAGAACCCGAAAGCTTGCACCGCTTCACCATCACCGCCGGATCGATCGCCGACGGCACCACCGTCGCCGACTTGCCGTCCGATGACCTGTGGATCAGTGTCATCATCCGCCACGGCCGCCTGGTCACCGTCACCCCCGACACCGTGCTACGCATCGGCGACGAGGTCCTCGTCCTCGCCGAACCCGACACCGCCACCGAGGTCGCGGCACTGTTCACCTCTCCCCGAACCAATTCACCGAAACAAGCGGTAGCCGAACTCGCCACCGCGCCAACGCCTCCGGCTCGCTCCCTGCGACATACGTTGCTGCGGCGGTATCTCTCGATGCGGATGGTGCTTCGCGTCCGCCGCTGAAGCTTCAGGGCGGCACAATCGGAAGGCGAACACGCCCGGCAAAGAAGCGCAAACACCGACCGGGTGGGGGTAGAGAAATCATAAATGTCGTTGTACACCAATGCAGTTCGCTATTGAATGAAGTTCTGGGTCTTTTGTTCCCACAGAGGCGGCGCCATGGTCTCCATCGATCACGTAATCAGCCTGTCGTCTGTCCACGTCGACTGGTCGTCGCGGGAATCGGCGTTCGTCGCACGGTCCGACTCGTACCCGGGCTTGGTCTACCGCGACGAATGGTCCTCACTGGCAGCGGTGGACGGTCTGCTGGACTTGATCGAAAAACGCTGTGGCCCAGACTCGTCCAGCACCCGGCCAGCAGCATAGCCCGGCTCCTCGACAGGGTTGCTGTTGGCAATCCTGTTCCTCGTCGAGCTCGGACAACACACCGGCGGAGTGCCGGCGCCGTCCTAGCTTCACGTGTCAACAGTTCGGACCGACAGAGGCGGCATTTCCCCGATGAACGACCATCCCGACCTCCCGTGGCTGCGTGAACTCGTCAGCCACCGCTACGTCGTGGAATTACTCGATACTCTCGCGGCACAGCCCAGTACAGCGTTCGGCTCAGCAATGCTGAGCCGTCGATGCTGCTGCGCGGTGTAGATTTCACAGTGGAGAGCCGGGAAGTCTGGTCGGCACGTTTCAGCCAAGACGAGACCCCCGAGAGGTACTGTGGCCGGCACTCATCTCGAATTCGATCGTCGCCGAGAAATGTTGCGGACCAATCTGTGGTTCGTTCCCGCCCTCGAGGTCGTCACGGCGGTGGGATTGTTCGTGCTCACCTACGCCCTCGACCGCGCGGTCTATCGTGGCGACTTGACGATTCCTTCCTGGGTCATCGGCGGTACACCCGATGCGGCCAGGCAGGTCCTGACCGCGATCGCGGCGGCGATCATCACCGTGGTCGGTGTGGTCTTCTCGATCACGATCGTGGCGCTCACCCTTGCGTCGACCCAATTCGGTCCGCGTATGCTGCGCAACTTCATCCGCGACCGGGGCACCCAGATCACACTCGGCACCTTCGTCGCGACCTTCGTGTACGCGATCGCGGCTCTGGTAACCGTGAGCGCCGACTTCGTGCCGCACATCTCCACGACAGTGTCGATCGCCTCGCTGGTCGCCGACCTGGCCGTGCTGATCTACTTCATCAACCACATCGCGACGGCCATCCAGTTGCCGAATGTGATCGCCGAGATCGCCACCGAGGTCTCGATCGCGATCGAAGCCAATCAGGACGGCCCGAACCCGACCCCGCCGCGCGGGCCGTCCGCCGAGCAACTGCTGACCCGCCTGGCCGAATCCGGCGGGCAGGTCCGCGTCGCCGGAAGCGGATATCTGCAATACATCCGCTACGAGAAATTGCTCCGGATGGCCGCCGCCGCGGACGCGGTCATCCACCTGCCCTACCGACCCGGCCATTTCCTCACCGAGGGACAGGTCGTAGCACGCGTTTGGCCTGCCGAGGCCGCCGGACCGATCTCGGAGAACTTCACACGCGGACATATCGCGGGCCCCACACGCACACTCACCCAGGACATTTCCTTCGGTATCGACCAGATCGTCGAAATCGCCTTGCGCGCACTGTCTCCCGCCGTCAACGACACGTTCACAGCCCTGACCTGTATCGACTGGCTGGGCGACTGCCTGTGCCGAATCGCGGCCCGCTGGGATCCCAGCCCGGTGCGCCGCGACGGTGACGGGCTGATCCGTGTCATCGCGACGCAAGTGAGCTATGAGCGCCTGGTCCAGCGGGCTTTCGAGAAGATCCGTCAGGCCGGGCGCGGTATGCCCGCGATCATGATCCGCCAACTCGACGCGCTTGCCGAAATCTCCGATCGGACAACCGATCCCGACCGCCGCCGGGTGCTGCTGAACCAGGCCGCGATGATCGAACGCTCGACCGTGGAGTCGATCTCCGAAGGATCCGACCGCGAGGATGTGTTGCGCCGCTACCGCACCCTGATCGCCAAGATCGACCTCATGCCCGACGCTTTGACCAGAATTGCCGAATAGGTCTGACCCGCACCAGGATCACCCTAGCGCCACGCGCCGCGCAGTGTGTCTCGCACATCGATCGGCCGGCCGGGAACGCTGAGCTGGGCGCGTTCCAGGCCCCGATCGTGTCGTACGAACGAGTTGTAGTAGCCGAGTACGACCAAACCGCCCCAGGCGATGAGCGCGTTACCCAGGCCCGGATGGACGATCGCGACCGTGAAGAACGCGATCGCGAAGCCGACCACGAGCACGGCGTCGAGAACCTTCCCCTTCATCACACGCCCCACCTTTCCGGCGGCCGGACGCCGCCGACAGGTGAATTTTATTCTTTTGCGTCGCATGACCTTTCGGAACTGGCCGTGCGTAAACCGTAAATACGAGCAAGGTCCGCCTGCCCCGAACCCGGGGGCAGGCGGCCGTCAGCGGACAGACCGGAATTCAGTGCTGGTACGGGTACTTCTTGTCCAGCTCCGCAGTACGCTGCTCGATCCGTCAATCGTCACGCGGGCCAGCATCGTTCAGACCGACAAGACGTGGATGTACGGGCTCCCACCGGAACTGAACATCCACCGGACCGCTCCTTTTACATGTCGCTCGGATTCTGGCGAGCCTGCCCCTCGCTACCGATGGCCGGGCCGGCATCGTTCGGCCACCCAGGCTCCGGTGGATCGATCGCCTTCGCGGACCCCGATTCCGGTGTCGGCTTCAGCTACGTCACCAACCTCTGGAATCTCCGGCCCGACGACCCGCGAGCATCGAACCTCGCCGACGCTGTCCGATCCTGCCTCGGATGACGCAAACTCCCCCGCGCCATTCACCCACAGTTTGGGCAATCCTCGCCATGCGAACCTCTGTCTCGCTCACCGCCATCGCCATCGCATCGATCACCGGCCGAACACGACCAGAAACTCGCCCGGGCATCGGGCAGCGCTGGAAGCTGGCGCGGATCCCACGCTCATCGCGGCCTGGGACACAGCGCGTATCGCCGCGATCGAGACCAAGCCGTTGCAAACCAACGAATGAGCCGAGAAGAGATCCGCCTGCTCGTGGACTCCTTCGGCGGACTGCTGTCGATCCTGCGTTCAGCAGACCCGGCCGACAAGCTGGAGATCTACAGGCAACTGGGCCTGAAACTGACCTACAACCACGAAACACGGGTGGTTGCGGCGGAAACTACCCCAAACCCACCCGTGGGCGTACTGGTTGTGTCCGGAGGGGGATACATACTTTAACCACACGGATCGACCTGCGAAAATGCGCGTGATCGGCAGCAGTGCACACGATGCGACGGTGCAGCCTGTGCCGAATAATCCTTTCACCCACCGCTCCCCCGTCCCGGCGCCGAGCTCACCAGCTTCCCCTTCCAGCGGCACCGACGCCGCACCCCAGAGCGGTCGTCTCCCAGAGGCGGCAGTTCGAACGCATGGATCGACTTATAGAACAACGGCTCGTCCGGCGTGGCGACACACCGACGCGTGTGTCAGTTTCGCCAATGCAGCAACGCATCAGCAAGCTTGTCTACAACTCCCGCCCCCGCCATTCAAACCCCGTGACCCCCAGTCCGAGAATAGCGCTCGAAAGGGATATTTCGTGCACGCAATACCCGTTGTGCTCGCATATTCGCCCAGCGTACCAGCAGGTCACGGGCATTACGCGTAGATCGGGTGGTCCATGATCGGTCCACAAGTCCGTCACGCAGAAGGGCATTGGTCCATGATTGGTCCACGGCAAATCGGACGTCGATCAGCAGTCCCCCACACAGGATTCGGGACGATTCGATCATCGGTTCAGCGGTCTGCGGCCAGACGCAGGAGACAATCACTGCACCGTTCATCTCGCAATTGGCGCGCCGCGCTGCAACATGCGTCGCCTCGAATTGGACCTCGCCGCAGCGCAGAAGGACCTCGACAGCACCAACATCAAGCTGGGCAACACCGCGTTCCTTGCCAAAGCGCCCGCGCACGCGATCGATGGCATATGGCATCGAAAAACCAAGGCGACGAGGGATATCGAACGCATTGAGCACCAACTCGCCACGTTGCCAGACCTAGGAAATGGACACGTGCCGCTGCCGTATCGGGCGGGAGTGCCTGCCGGATCGACAGCTCGCTTGTCGCGCTCGGCCAGCCCGGACACAGACGGGTCGCTCGGGCTCAGAGCCCGAGCGACCCGTCTTCCGGTACCGCGCGATGTGCCGGTGTCGCGGGTGTTGGAAGTGCTCAGCCGTAGAGAGAGCCGCATCGACCGACAATGGGCTGATTGGTGACGAACTTGGAATGCACCATCGACCACTGAGCCGTCGACGCGCCCTTCGAGGGTGTTGTTGTCGATCCAGCAACCTACGTCGGAGATCTGGTAGTCCGGGCCGGTACCCTCCTAGTACTCCAGCATCATTTCGTGATGTAGTGGTTCATCGATTCGGCTGACGTCGGATCGGGTCGGCGGTAGCGTGCGTGGTTTGTGTCGATCGATGAGGATCTCTCGGCGTGGGTGGCCGGGTTGGATGATCTGTTCGGGCGGGTAGCGGGCCGGTTCTGTCGTGCGGAGCCGCGGTTGCGGGCGCGGGCGTATGTGCGGTGAGGTTCACCCCGGGTTGTGGACACCGAGTTGACAGGATCACCGATCCTGTTGAAAGGATGTCCGCATGCCTCCTCGTAAGCGTCGGTCGTTTACGGCCGAGTACAAGGTCGAGGCTGCGCATCGTGTGATCGATTCCGGTCGCACGGTCGCTGAAGTTGCCCGGGAACTGGGTATTCACGAGAGTTTGCTGGGGACGTGGGTCAAGGACGAGCGGCGCAGGATCGCTGCGGCCGAGGTGCATGGCGAGAAGCCTCTGGGTGCCGCGGAGCGAGCCGAGTTGCAGCGACTGCGAAGGCAGGTCGCTGAGCAGGACAAAGACATTGCGTTCCTGAAAAAAGCGTCGGCGTACTTTGCCGCGATGCAGACGAACCGGCCAGGTTCGATCTGATGGCCGAGTACGCCGGCCCCGACGATGTCACCGGCGTTGCTGGTACTGATCAGCCTGCAGGGCATCGGTTTTCGATTCGCCGCATGGCACAGCTTCTGCAGGTATCGAAGTCGGGCTACTACGCGTATGTGAAGCGCAGGGCGGCAACGGTTCTCACAGGTCGGCTGCCGGCGTAGATGTCCAGCAGGGCACGGATTTTCGCCTCGATGTCGGTGTCGGCGTGGGCCAGTGCCCGCAGCAGGTCGCGGCGGGCGACGATCCCGACGAGCACTCCGGCCTCCACGACCGGCAGGGATCGCAGATGGTGGTCGAGCATGCGGGTGGCGATCGTCGCCACCGCGGTGCCGGGATGGACGACCTGCGCCGGAACCGCCATCACGGCCTCGACCGTCGCGGTGTGCAGCGCGGACCCGGCGCCGAGTGCATCGGATTCCGACAGCATGCCCAGCACGTGCTCGGCATCGTCGATGACCGGCAACGCCGCGAACCCGTGCTCGGTCAACAGCACAATCGCTTCCGGCAGTGGAGTTTCCGGCCGGACGGTGACGACCGGGCGGGTGAGAATATCGCGTGCGTACATCGTGGATCATCTCCTCTGGGTCAGGGCGCGCACACCGCGGCGACGAATTCGCCGACGGTCTTCTCCGGTAATGCGCGTGCCACGTCGGCCTCGGTGATGATGCCGACCAGCCGCTCGTCCTCGGTGACCGGAAGCCGTCGGATCTGGTAGTCCTCCATAATCGCCAGGACGTCCGCGAGATCGGTGTCGACGTCCACGGTGTACACCACGTCCTGCTCCACCGAACCGGCGCTGGTACGGGCCGGATCCTTGTCGACGGCGACACATTTGATGATGATGTCGCGGTCGGTGACGATGCCGACCGGAGTGCCGACCCGGTCGCAGATCGGCAATGCGCCGATACCGGCCGCACGCATACGACGCGCGGCCTCGGCCAGCGACTCGTCCTCGGCGATAGTCTCGACATCGACCTGCATAAGGTCACGGGCAGTGGTCACGGCTGCTCCTCTGTGTATGAGATCACTTGCAGATCCCGCGGGGATTGCATCGATCTGCTCTGATCCGACTGCTCCTCGGCAGCACTGCGAGTCGAGTGGGCCGCCGCAGGTGTCTTGTCGTCCTTGGCGGTCCGGGTCGCTCGCTGCGCTTTGATCTCGGCTTGCCATTTCTCGAAGTCGCCACGCATCACGCCGATCTGGCGTTCGATGGCCTCCCGGGTCTCCGACCACCACCTTCGCGCGGCCACCCGCAGTTCCGCAGCGGTCTTTTCGAACTCGCTTCCTTCATGTTCGACGGTGGTCTCCAGCGCTTCACGACGAGCCTGCAGCGCCGCGCGATTCTTCTCCCGGGCCGCGGCGGATGCCTCCTCGACCTGCTTCACCCGAGCCGCGAGATCCATCAGCGATTCCGACAACGGTTTCATATTCTTCTAGTCCTCTCGAAAATCGGTGATCCTGACACGGATCCGTCACCCGACAGCACCCAGCCTGGCTTTCCCGCATAACAGGACCAAGGGCAAAACATCATCCGTTGTCCCCGCAGACGCGACTACTTTGTCAGGGCAGCACAATGCAAGCCGATCCCGTATTGATCCCGTTTCCGACCAACACATCGATCACCGGTCCGGCATAGGGCGGCTGGGCGGTGTAGATGCGGTGCATACCCGGCCGTGTCGGGGTCCAGCTGACCGTCGCCGTGCCCTGCAGGGTGTGGATATCGAAGACCGGATCGATGGTGCCGCTCGGGTAGAGCACGGCCGCGCCGGTGGTGTCGTAGAGCACCACGGGGTGATAGTCGTCGACGGCCACGGTGACGGTATAGGTGCAGTTCGTCCCGTATTGAGTCGTCGGCCCCGGCCTCGGCGGCGGATCGTAAAGGCCGGCTCGACCATTCGAAACAAGGAGATTCGAACCATGGAAGCATTCGGACTGATCGCTCTGCTCGGACTCGCGGCCCTGATCGTGTCGCGGCTGGTGGTCCGGTATCTGGAAATGGCGCGGGAGTTCATCGCCGTCGCCTACGTCGTGCTCGGGATCGCCGCCACGTGGATCACCGACTTCGACGTGTTCGCCGCATGGGGCCTGCACATCCGCAACCACCCGCTCGGCATCGTATTCACCGGCCTGATCATCGCCGGCGCGGCCTACTTCTGGCAGCCGATCCTCGGTTTCTTCGAAGGAATGGCCCGTCGGCAGATCGACGAAGCCCAGACACTGGAGAAGAGCCAGGGTCTGCGCCGGGTGGCCTGAACACCGCCGGTATGCCCGGGGGATCGCCTCGGGCATACCGGGGTTCTCACCGTATGTTCCGCGATTGTGAGGTATGGGAGCCGACGCCGCGGCCCGGAACAAGCACCAGTCGGCGCGGTGGGCGCCGCCCGCGGGCATGGGCCAGCAGTACGGCGATTTCGGTGGCGATACCCGAGGCGATCACGTCGATATCGGGCGCGGTGTCGTAGTCACCGGTGATGCCGAAGGTCAGCCGCTCGGCGTAACTGAGGATCGCGATCGTGATGCGCACCCGCAGCGCGATCGGGATGCAGGGCCACATTTCCAGTACCTCCCGACCGCCCAGCGACAGCTGGTGGCGTGGTCCGGGAATATTGGTTGCCAGGGCACCGACCCCGCGCTGCGGGATCCACGATGCCAGCCGGAACACCAATCCCACGAACCCGGACGGCAGCCACCCGGCCACCCGCAGCACCGATGCCTCGGCCTCGGGTTCGCCTCGGGACCGATGCCGCGCGATCCTCTGGTGGGCGACGAGCAGGCGTTCGACCGGATCCTCGATCTCGATCGGCAGGTACGGAATCATCGCCGAAACCCGGTTGTCCAGAACTTCTTTCGCATTCGCCGTCCGCATCGACACCGGCACCATGATCCGCAGTTTGCCCGCGGTGGGCTCCTCGCCCCGGCTGAGCAGCAAGCGGCGGTAGGCGGCGGCGATGGCCGCGACGGCCACGTCGTTGACGGTCACGCCGAAGGCGGCACCGATCTCACGTACCTGCGGCAGCAACGTCCGCGCCACGACATAGCGGCGTTGCCGCCCGATCGGGCCGTTCAGCGAGGATTCGGCCACCGGTGTGACGGCCGCGAGCAGCACCGGCGCAAGGATGCGAACGGTGCCGACGGTGACGCGCGGCACGATGTAGGGCAGCCGGATCACCCCGGCCACCACTCGCGGTAGACTGGTATATGACCGTGTTCGGCCCGGTGCACGCCACCCGCGCGGCTCGTCTTCCGCTGCGTCGCAGAAGCTTTCGAACAGCGTGACACCGGAGATCCCGTCGACCATGGTGTGGTGTGCCTTGACGATCAGCGCCCAGCGGTCATCGCTCAGACGGTCGACCACGACGACTTCCCACAGCGGATGGTCGCGATCCAATCGTTCGGTGAGTTCCGTCGCGACCAGTTCTCGCAACGCCGACTCGTCGGCCGGATCGGGCAGCGCGGTCCACCGGATGTGGTGTCCCAGATCGAAATTCGGGTCGTCCTCCCAGGCCGGTGCCTTGAGGTCCAGCGGTGCGCGGCGTACGCGTTGGCGCAGCCTGCGATGACGTTCCACCCCGCGGGCGAGGCAGGTGCGGAGTTCCCCGCGTGACGGTCGCGGTCGCGCCATGATCGCCACCGTACCGATCCCCATGCTGATATGGCGATCGGTGTCCTCCATGGTCATGAATCCCGTGTCCAGCGGGCCCAATTCTGTCATCGTGAGCACCTGTCTCCGGCAGCCGCCGCGGTCGGTTTCCCACGACTGAACAAACTGCCGCTGCTGCACGAAGGATCCTCACGCGTACCGGGTCGTGGACGTGAGATGACAAGGTAACCATGGCAAGTGACATTCGCCATCAAACGCGAGATGCGGACATCACTTCCGCACGATCGAGAACTCCTGCGCACCAAGGCCGTCCGGTCGAGCTTCTCGAGGCCGCTCGAATCGACCCACGGCGGTGGGCACACCCCAGTCTCGGCGAATGGCCAGCTCCAGTGCCTGCCGGTTCTTCACGTCCACATGATGTGCTGCTCGTAGAAGGCGTGCTCCTCGGCCTCGCGAATCTTGGAGACCATCACCAGCGTTCGGCCGGCGGCGCGGGCGAACTCCAGCGCACGATGCGGCCCCTTCGCCGCGCACATACGTCCGATCCATATCAAATGGCCCCCCGCCGCCGTCCCCGTAGCTGTAGTGCTCCAGGTCGATGCCGTGATGGATGACGGCAGGAATCGGGATCGGTGCGCCGAATCGCTTCTGCGCGTGGGAGATCGCTACCACCGTTACCCGGTGGGGGAACGAGGCGATGTTGCGGAAGTCCATCTCGTCGAACGGACCGTGGCAGGTCGCCACCACTGATGGCCCGTCCGGATGGGGGCCGATCAGCGGCCCCAGCGCGGTGTGATCGTGAATGATGTCGACACCCGCGAACGACTCGTACGCGGCCAGCACGTGGGCCGCCTCCGGTACCGCCACCCCGATCGGGGCGAGTCGTACAGATATTCTCGCGGTACCGGGCAAGTCGACTCGCCGACGGTGAACAGCCGGACATCGTGTCCGAGTTCGGTCAGTCCGCGAGCCTGGTTGTCCACGGCTTCCGTGCCGCCGTAGGCCGGTGGCGGCACCGGAACCCACGGCGGCGCAATCAATCCGATGCGCATTGCTACTCCTCGAGTGAATCGGGCTCGCCACGTTGCGCGCCGTGAACGATGTGGGGTGAACCCCCGACCCGATCGGCGGTGTCGGTCGTGATCTCAGGACACCGCGCGGCACCGGGGTGCCGGAAGTGCCGTTGGTCGGTCCATGGCGAGCGGGCCCGGCCTGAGGATCGACGGCGAAAGCCTCTTGTGTGCAAGGCAATCCGCCTCGACGTCACTGCGGGGCGAGCGCGGGACATTCGTCACATCATCTGCGGGAACGACGCCTCTGGCGGATGCACCGAATACGAACGCACCCTCGATCCAGTACGGCAACTGCGCCTCTCCACGGCAGCCTCTCGAGGGAGGAATCATGAAACACAAGCGAATTTGCGACGTCATGACCCGCGATGTGATCAGCGTGACCACCACCACCCCGTTCCGGGAGGTCGTGCGTACGTTACGCGACCACGACGTCAGCGGCGTACCGGTGCTGGACGCGGATGGGCGCGTCGTAGGCATAGTCACCGAGGCCGACCTGCTGGGCAGGCAGGCACGTGCCGGTGGCGCTGTCCCGGGCCGGATCCGACACTTGTTGCTGCACGGCGCTTTCGCGCGTTCCGGTGTCGCGCGGACGGCCGCCGACTTGATGAGCAGCCCGGTGGTCACCGTTTCCGCACCCGATCATCTCACCACCGCCGCGGCCGCCTTGGCTCGCCATGACGTCAAACGCGCTCCGGTGCTGGACGTCGACGGTCGTCTCGTCGGCATCGTGAGCCGCAAGGATCTTCTGTCGGTCTACCTGCGCCCGGACTACGAGCTGGTCGCCGAGATCCGCACCGAGGTATTCACCCGCGCCATGTGCGTGCCCCGCCGCGCAGTCTCGGTCGAGATCGTCGACGGCGTGGTCACGCTGACCGGCGAGGTTGAACGCCAGAGCATGATCGAGATCATCACCGTGCTCACCGAGGCTGTGGACGGTGTCGTGGCCGTGCACAACCGGCTCACCGCCCGCACCGACGACACCCATCTCCCGCCGCCGGAACCGGAGAACGTTGGAGTCTTCCACCCACTCATCCATTCACGGACCGAAGGCCACGAAACCCGATGATTCTGTGGGAAGGACCGTCGGCCGCCTCGGGGTGGGCATTTCGCCTCTCCCGCTGCGTCCCGGCCGACCGGTCTACTGACTGGTATGTCGCATCGCAAACTGTACGAGGAACACACCACGCTCACCCGCGGCGAGCTGGCCGCCGAACTGCATCGCCTCGCGAACCGTCTCGAGACCGGCCGCGACCTGGACTACGGCACCGGCGATGCCGAGATCACCCTGACGGTCCCGCACCAGATACATAGAGAGTTCGAGATCAAGCCGTCCAAGAACGGCACCACAATGAAGGTCGATATCGAGTTCCAGTGGCCGGTCTCACCCGACGGCCAGGTTCGCTAGGAATCAGCCGGGGTGCGCTGCATCGATGAGAATTGTGCGGCGGCAATCTCTTCCTGCGCTCGGAGCTCGGCGGCGCTCACCACATGGGCGTCGGGCCCGGGGAAGGTCAGCGCGCGATGGCCCGTATCGGTCCAGTGCACCAGATACGGTGGCTCGCCATCGACGCCGCGCACCTGTTCGATCAGACTCCGGCGCGGCGTACCGCCGACGGCTCCCACGATCAGCCAGTCCCCCGGCTTTGCTTGCATGCGGATTCTCCCTTCACGGTGCGACAACGCCCGGCGACAGCTGTGCCAGCAGCCAGTCGCGGGCCAGTTCGGCGACCTTCTCGAGTGCGCCCGGCTCGGTGAACAGATGTGTCGCGCCCGGAACCATCGCCAGCACGGTTTCACACGACATCTGCTCCGCGGCAAGGCGATTGAGTTCGATCACCACGGGATCGTCACCTCCCACGATCAGCAGCGTCGGCGCGCGCACGGCGGCCAGATCGGCGCCGGCCAGATCGGGGCGTCCGCCTCGCGACACCACCGTGGCGATGTCGACCCGCGGGTCCGTGCAGGCGCGCAATGCCGCGGCCGCACCGGTGCTGGCACCGAAATAGCCGATCCGCAACCCAGCGGCGCGGCGATCGCCATGCAGCCAGCGGGTCGCCTCGACCAGTCGATGTGCCAACAGGTCGATGTCGAACACGTGGGCCCGGTCGTGTTCTTCCTCGGGGGTCAGCAGGTCGAACAGCAAGGTACCCAGGCCTGCCCGGACGAGGACCTCCCCGACGTACCGATTGCGCGGGCTGTGATGACTGCTGCCGCTTCCATGAGCGAATACGACCAGCCCCTGCGGTCGTTCGGGAATGGTGAGATGACCTGCCAGCTCGACCGCACCGGCATCGATCCATACGTCGTCGTCGCAGGCCGCCTCGGCGCGTCGACCGAGCATCGGAACCTCCATTCATTCAGCGTCCGCTGCTGCCCCACGGGTGAATAGGTCCGGTGGTCGCCCCGCGAGCGGACCGCTGGCCTCCGAACAGAGTTCCTTAGCCCACATCGGCGCAGCCCGGCTCGGGCAGTACTGTCCGAAGAGGGCGGACGCGCTGGTCTCATCGAATGCGGTGGGCGAGCGCCGCGGGTCCGCGGAGTCTTCGCCATTCCCATACTCGCCCCTGCCCGCGAAGGCGCCTACGGCACGGCCAACACCACCACCTACGCGCTCGGCGCCGCCGGAATCACACTGCTGGCAACGGGACTGCTGCATCTGCTGCTGGAATTCATGCCCAGCCCACTCACCTTCTTCTACTGGATCACCGCGCTGGCCACGGCGGCCGCGGTGATTCTGCCGTTCACCGTTTCTGCCGAGTCCAGCGCCCAAATCGCCACGGCCGCCGCCATCAATCTCGTCGCGGGTGTGTGCCTGATCAGCGTGCTCGGCTCGGTCGCCGCGGCGTCGGTGCGCGACCTGGCGCGATAATCGGACACGTCGACGTCTCCTCATCGCTACTCGGTGGGATGAACGACCATGACCGGGCACTTCGCCTGACGCACGAGCGTATTCGAGGTCGACCCCAACAGCATGCCCAAAAACCCTCCGCGGCCGCGGCTGCCCAGGACGAGCAGCTGCGCCTGCCCCGACCAGTGCGCAAGCACCGCGATCGGGCCGCTGGAATACAGCCTGCGACGGACCTTCACGTCGGGATACTTCTCCTGCCAGCCCGCCAGTCGCTCGGCGAGGACCTCCCGTTCGGTCTCGCCGATGGTGGTCACCGGCACGATCAGATCAGAGACACCCTCGAACCAGCCGATGTCCAGGTCGCTCCAGATGTGCACGGCCACCAGCTCGGCCCCACGCGCCGAAGCCTCCTCGAACGCCGCGGCCGTGGCGGCCTCACTCACCCGGCTTCCATCGATCCCGACCACTACGGGGCCTTGGCGTTGCACGCTCCGATCGAGATCGGCCCCAACCACCACAACGGACCCCTTCGCATGCGCGGTCACCGTCAGCAGGATGGAACCCCATTGCCCACCGATCCCGGCTTCGCCGTGCCGACCGAGAACCAACAGGTTGGCGTGCGCACTCTCGCGAACCAACAGCCCGGCCGCAGCCGACTCGTACAGCTGTGCGCGGACTCGAATTCCGGGCTGCGCCTGCCGAATCCGCTCGACCGATCGTTCCACCAGCGCGCTCGCATGGTCTCGGATCGCATCCAGCGTCGGCGCCACCCACTGGTCCGCTCGGCCGTACGACCGAACCAGCCCCTCCAGCGACATCCCGTGCACGATCCTTACCTCACGGCCGCGCCGAGCGGCGGTCGCCGCGGCCCAATCCAGTGCCAACTCGTCGGCGTCCGAACCGTCCACCCCGACCACGACGGGAGCCGAAGCCAAATGATGAATATCGTCGTACGACCGCGTCATACGAATACTCCTGAGGTCGGAATGAGCTCTGACTGAACTGATTTCACGTGAATCGGCGGGTCGCCCGATAGGGCCGGGAGCAACCCGGGCGGAGGTCGGAAGTCACCGCCGTCGCCCTCTCCTCGAATTCGGACGGCCGGTGCTTGCGTATGAGGGCGAGCCGCCATCTACGAGCGTGGTGTGCGACGGACGAAGTCCCGGGAGAACAACGTTATTGTCTCAGCGCTCCTGTGGCCTCGTCGGATTGCTCTGGGCCGAAGCGCCTTCGAGCTGCCCGCCGCCGACGCGGGTGAAGTAGGCCCCCGACGCCCCTGGCTGACAGGCGCAGCGGCTCCCCAAGCGCCGCGCGGCAGGGCCGTTGGTCCTCGGACAGAGGCCCTTCGCCCGCATCGGGCGCGGCCGTCCCGGAGTAATGCTGCTCAAGAAGGAGGTGGGGCAGGGCATGCCGGATACCGCAACCGAGTTCTTGGCGCGCCCGGCAGGACCATTCCATTCCACTTGGGAACACGCATCGTCTTTCCGGTTTCCGCACCGACAAGTGGGTAACGGTGCCGCCGACGATCCGATGGAATGGACACCATCGGCGTCGCCGATGCGTCGACTCACCACCGGTCAAGAGCCGGTCGAATGGGGAACACGATGCGGATATCCCGAATGTTGGCTCGGCTGACCCGACCGGCCGCTCGAACAGTGCGGAACGAACCGCACCCCCAAAGCCCGCCCCCGGGCTGGTATCCGGAGCCGACCGTGCCGGGACAAATTCGCTGGTGGGACGGTAGGAGTTGGACTCCGTACACCCGTCCGGCAGTCCCACCTCAACCACCACAATCCGAAACCACGGATGGTCACCCGACCGCGCGAGTATTCTCTGTCGACCGAGTACCCGATCACCAGGCCAGCCACGTCGAACTACCTGCCAGCGGCGATATCTTCGCCTACCGAGACAACGGTGACGACGATTTCCCCGGCTACAGCACCATCGATGCCGACCTGGTCGAGTTGTCCGACGACGGACGCCTAGCGGTAGTCGGCGAATCACACTACCAACCAGCCCTGAGTCTCGTCGCTAACGGGCGAGTATTCGGTCATGAATTCGCCGATCACGGTCCGGTCAGAGCCATGCTTATTCCCGAACCGCAGAATCCCCACGACCGGAATGCGGTACGCATCGATGTCCTCGTCAGCGATCGACAATCGGTAACGGTCGGCTACCTCTCCCGAGCGATAGCGCCCCAATATCAGCCCCACCTGCTCGAGCTTCGCGCCCAGGGAAAAATCGGCACCTGCCCAGGCCGCCTGACCGGTGGCGGAGCAGGGCGGTTCTACGGCATCTACCTGCACCTGGCTACCGCGACGTCGCTTTTTGCATCGACAGAACCTGCGGACCAGCGACCGTTCGCACACGTTACCGACACGGAGATCATGTTCAAAGCCGAATGGGCGTGCGTCGTCACCGGCGAGGAAGCCCATCAGGAAATCCTCAGCTCGTACGCCACCCGGCATCGGAACCACACCGATGCCCTGTTCACCCTGGACTACTGCATCATTCAACGCGGGAAATATCGTGGCGCCAAAGCAATCGAAGTCCGGCTCGAAGGAACCCGCATCGGAGAACTGACCAAGGCCATGACCGACCGATACAGCGACCTGCTCGATGCCGCCCACCACCGCGGACTTGTCGCGTCCTGCCACGGAGAGCTGGTTTACGACCAGAAACGCGGCTGGCAAGTCACTCTCAGCATGCCTCGTAATCCGCAATATTCCGGCCGGAGTTGACCTGGGCGGAACCGTGGTCAGAGAAGGCGAGTGCACCTGGAAACGCAGCACAGCGGCGGTCAGCGAAAAAGATGTCGGCGATCTCAACTTCGAGCCCTCTGTGTCGTTAGCTGTCAGGAACAGCATCGTAATTCGCCGGTGATTACGGACGCCAGCGCCGGTCGCAGCTGCGCATCGACGAGAACTCTCGAGATACGGACCGCAGAATACGGCGGAAGATCCTCGGTGGTCGGCGCGCAGCTCGTTGTGGTCAGCCACTACAGGCCTGATCACCGAACCACGAAGCTGGACGATCTCGCCCATGCACTTCTATTCCACGCGCCCTGCTCGGTGCTGATACTCCCGGCCGACGCCCCTACGCGAGACCAAGCGCACCTACTGCCGACACTGCGCAACGACAGCCTGCCGACCAACGGATCTCCCTCAGCTTCCAGGCCGGGCTCAACACCATCGGCAGTCATCTACCACACCAGGTCGCCGTGACCCTCGGACAGGTTATTCGCAAAATGTGCCCGTCCACAGGACAATTGAATGAGATATCAGCTCGACACGAATGCGACGGTTGAAGGTGACTTGCAGGCGCGGGGACATGTGTGCGGCAGCCGTAGGACTGATCGCGACAACGCTCATCGCGTGGGCGACAACATCAAGAATCTTCGACGCCCTCGACCAGAAAGTCTTCCGCTATATCAATTCCTGGCCCGACAACCTGTACCGGCCGCTGTGGCTCGTGCAGCTGGTCGGCGTGCTCGGCGCACCGGCCGTGATCGCCGTCGCTGCTGCTGCGACTCGCCGATTCCGGCTCGCGGTTGCGCTGATCCTGCTGATTCCCGCGAAACTTTTGGTGGAGTTCGACATTCTGAAGGTCCTGGTACAACATTCCAGGCCCGGTGCGACCGTGCCGGACGCGATCCTGCGGAACGTGCCGCCGACTGGACTGTCGTTCCCTTCCGGTCACGCCGTCATTCTGTTCGGCATCGCGACGCTCGTGAGCCCCTACCTCGACCGCGGTTGGCGCTGTGTTGTTTTCACCATCGCAGCACTGGCCGCAACAGCCCGCATCTATCTCGGTGCGCACGGTCCTCTGGATGTGCTCGGTGGCGCCGCGGTCGGTATCACGCTCGGTGCACTGCTCACTCTTGTGCTCGGACAACCTCATCGACCGGCGAGTACCGGCACGATGCCATCAAGCCCTCGGGTATGAGCCCAAAGTCTCTGTCGAGCTTCGTGGGGTCGCTGGAAGAATCCGACCCCAGCGACGTAAGGACGACCCAGCATGGCGACCGACACAACGCGTGAGCCAACCGCAGCCGGTACCACCGCGGAAACGCACGTGTCTCGCCGCCGTCTTCTTCGCCGCCACCCCGGCGATGCCGTGCGGCTGCTACTCGGGATTACGGCACTGGTGATTTCGTCGCTGCTGGCACACCACACCGAGGTGCCGCGCCTGGAGATGGACCTGTTCCATCTCATCAACGACCTACCGACCTGGATCACACCGGTGCTGTGGGTCGTCATGCAGGCCGGGACAATCGGGGCGGTCGGTGTCGCAGCCGGTGCGGCCCTGCTGTGTCGGCGGGTCGGGCTCGCCCGTGATATCGCTGTCGCCGGCGGACTCGCCTATGTGGCGGCGCTGGGGGTCAAGCATCTCGTCGGACGAGCACGTCCGGATGTCCTGCTGCACGAGCTGGTACTGCGCAGCCAACAGGGCGGACTCGGATTCGTCTCCGGGCACGCGGCGGTCGCGGCGGCGATGGCCGCAGCGGCGGGCCCATGGCTGCCGCGACCGTGGCGGCGAGCCGTCTGGGCAGGGGCGGCGACGGTCGCCGTGGCACGGGTGTTCATGGGCGCGCATCTGGTATTGGACATCTTCGGTGGCGCGGCACTGGGCTGGTCGGTCGCCGCGGTACTACACCTGCTATGGGGCGCACCGATACACCGCGCAGAAATACCGTTGGTCCACACCGCGCTCAGCGCCGCCGGACTGCGCCCGGTCACCGTGAATCCGGTACGGGTCGATTCGCGCGGCTCCCGGCCGTTCGTGGTCACCACCGAGGACACCGGCGAGTTGTTCGTGAAGATCATCGGCTACCACGAACGAAATGCCGATCTGCTGTTCAAGCTGTTTCGGCACTCGATGTTTCGTGCCGTCGAAGACGAATCCCCTTTCGCCACACCCAAACAGCAGGCCGAACATGAAGCCTTCCTCGCGTTGCTCGCGCGGCGAGCCGGGGTCCGCACGCCCGAGGTCGTCGGCGTCGGAGTCGCCACTACCGGCGATGCCTGGATGGCCGAAACCCGTATTCCGGCGCATAATCTCGCCCGCTCAGCGCCCGAACCGATCTCCGAGGACACGTTATGCGACGTGTGGCGCCAGTTGGCGCTGATGCGTGCGGCCCGTATCGCTCACCGGGACCTGCGCTTGGCCAATGTCCTCGTCGACGCCCAGGGCACGGCATGGATCGTCGACTTCGGCTTCGGCGAGACCAGCGCGTCCGATCATCGCCTCGCCACCGATGTGGCCGAGCTGTTGGCCTCGATGAGCCTGCGGGTGGGCGCGCCGCGTGCCGTCGCGACGGCATATCAGGTGCTGGGCAAACAAGCGCTGCAGGAGGCGGCACCCCTGCTCCAGCCGCTGGCACTGGCGTCGGCCACCCGGTCCGCCGTGCGCCACCGGCACGGCCTGCTCGACGAACTGCGAACCACAGTCGCCGAAACGATCGACCAGCCGATAGTGCAACCCGAAGTCCTGGTACGGGTGCGCTGGCGCACGATCGGCTGGATCCTCGCTACCGTCTTCGCCACCTACGTTCTCCTTCCCCAGCTCGGCCAGCTCGGCGCGACGATCGCCGCGCTCGGCGACGCACAATGGCCGTGGCTGACAGGCGCTGCGGCAATGTCGGCCGCCACGTACGTCGCTTCCGCGGTGGCCTTGATAGGCGCGTGCCCGAAGCCGCTCGCGCTCGGCCGCACGGTCAACGTGCAGCTGGCCACCTCGTTCGCGAACCGGCTGGCCCCCTACGGGCTCGGCGCCACAGCCGTGAACGAACGCTACCTGGAACGATCGGGGTTGGGCCGCCCCACCGCGCTGGCCGTCGTCGCGGTCTGGGTGAGTTCCGCTGTGGCCCTGCACTTTCTGGAACTGCTCGGCGCGGGGCTGTGGCTCGGTCACACCAGGCTGCTGCTCGCATCCGCGCTACCCGGCGGATGGGGTCTGCTGATCGGGTTCGTCGCCCTCATGACCGTCCTCGGGGTCACGGTCGCTTTGCTCATCCATCGACCCGATTGGCTCGACGAACTTCGCGGTGCTGCCGCTGCGATCGCCGTCATCGCCCGTCGGCCCCGGCAGGCCGCACTGCTGTTCGGCGGCCAGCTCGCAACGAATGTCGCCTACATTGCGGCACTGGGCTTTTCGGTGCACGCATTCGGAGGCCACTCATCGGCGGCTCTGGTTACCGCGGTGTTCCTCGGCGGTACCGCGCTCGGAGCCGCCAGCCCCACTCCCGCAGGGCTCGGGGTGGTCGAGGCCTCTTTGGTCGCCGGTCTCACTGTCGGCGGCGTCGCCAGCGCGCCCGCCATCGCCGGGGTCCTCGCCTACCGGCTGGCCACATTCTGGCTGCCCGCCACACTCGGCTCAATATCGTTCACCTACCTGCAGCGCCACCACGTCCTCTGACCGCACAACAGATGCCGAAGGTCCATGACCGCATGTCCGGAAGTCGATGCGACACAGGGGCGTTTGGTGGCTTTGGTCTCTGTCTGCGGTGGTCGACGCGTGACACTCTCGGAGTGTGAGTGAGCGAGAGCTGGGGCGGTGTGTCCGACCGCTCGTGCTCGAAGGGGAACGGTAGGCGGCGGCCTGCCGGGCCACGAGGTGGTTGTCTCCTCGCAAATGACAGGGCGGCAGACTCGATGCCGTGCGCAGCCCCTTGATCGGAGAGAACATGGGTAGCTTCGAGAAGAACATCAAGCCTAAGTTCCGTGCGTTCGACCGGAATCGGATGGAGTGGGCGCTCGATCTGTGGAACTACGAGGATGTGGCGAAAAACGCCGAAGCCATCTTTGAGAAGCTTCGGGACGGGGCAATGCCGTGCGACCGTCGCTGGACGAACGAAGACCTCGCGGCATTCCGCGCCTGGATGGTGGAAGGCTGTCCGGAGTAGCGATCCCGCCGTATCTCTTATCGGGGCGTACCTACGTGGACTCCTCGAGGATCGTCTTGATGTCTACCAGGCGTTCGGCCAGCCGCGGTCGTAGCCTGCGTCCGACCAGCGGTCTCAGCCACCGGAGAAGTGCGCGCGGTCGTAGGGTTTCACGGTGGCGCAGGATGCTTCCGCTTACCACTGGCTCGATGTCATAGGTCAAGCGCCCGGTAAGCCACAGGGAGCGAAAGTCGATACCGAGCCGGTACGACTCATTCACCTCCGATACGACGTTCTCGACGTGCAGCCAACAGCCAGACGCGACCCCGACCCACTCGTTGCCAGCGTGTGCCGAGCGTCGTCGGCCCGGGCGGCTCCTTGACCATCCGAACCACAGCGCTCCGCGGAATCGGCTCGAAGTCCTGGACGTCGGCCCGCGAGCAGGCATCCGACTCCGCGCGATACCGGAGTTCGATGTCCCAGCGCGACGATCACTCCGAAAAGGACCACCAGATCCCAGTTTCGGCCGATCGCGGTGTCGATGAGGCCGATGCCCGCGACTACGGTGCCTCCGACGGCGAGTCGGCGCGAGAGCACCTCCGGAGTCATCGACCTCGGCTGTGAACTACATTGTCCCGCATCGCCAAACTCGTCGGGCAGCTCATGGCGCGCGAGACAATTCGTCGGCGATGCCCTTCGCCCAGGCGCGGATTCGGTCGCGGTCGCGGTAGTCGCCGGCCTGGTTCTTCGCCATGGCCGAGGCGATGAAGCCGCGGGCGTCGCGTTCGAGGCGGCCACCGAATATCGTGTAGTCCCGGGCGTTCAGGCGCTGGGCGGCCTTGCGGACCGCGCCCGCGCCGAAGATCTTCTCCGGGTTCGCCTGATCGGCCGAATGGTCGAGCGGCCCGCTGCCGAACACCCAGACGGGTCGCTCCCGCAGCTGACGGGTGAATCGGCGGGCGAAGCCGCGCGCGTGGCGGTGCCAGAGACCGGAGTAGAGCGCGCCACCGAGAATTACCGCGCCGTATCCGCCGAGCGAGCGGACCTCCCGAGCGGATTTCACCTCCGCCGAGAGGTGCGCCTGGTGCAGCGCGTCGCCGATCCACTGCGCGATCTCGGCGGTGCCGCCGCGCTCCGAACCATAAACCACCAGAACGGTTTCCCGCGTCATGATCGAACCTCCGCAGTCTGCAACAACCCCACGACCGCCCCACCGGGATCGGAGAACAACGCAAACGACATGGTGTCGCTGATCGGCGTCGGCGGTACGACCACCGTGCCGCCGAGCCGTTGAATCTCGGCGAGTTTCGCATCCAGATCCGCTGTCCGCACATACACGGTCACGTAGGGCGGTACACCCTCGCGCGTCTGCATGATGCCACCACCCAGACCTCCATCCACCGCCTCGACCGTGGTGTAGCCGGGTCCGGCATCGCTCATCGTCCACCCGAATGCCTTGCGCGTGTACGTCGTGTGGAATCGCGGATCTCAAAGCGGATCACCGAACGGGAGTCGGAAAGTGTTGTCGGGCTCGGGGCAATGGCGCTGGCTGGGTTGCTGTCCTGGCCGGTGGCCGCAGCGGTCGGTGCCGGAGTCTGGGTGGCTGGTCGCGTCCGTCGCGAAACCACATCGGCCCGGTAGCACCTCGGGCCGGCGCGGGGGCCGCGAAGTGCTCGATATCGGAACCGCCGCGCGGTGGCCGCCCAGGCCGGACCACGACCTCGCCCCTATAACCGAGTACCGCTCCCCTCGGCATACGCCCAGCCACCAGCATTCCGGTGTTTGTCATCGGCTCGACTATGGGCACTCAATGCCTCAGCTGGATAGGTCGTGGTGAAACCTGCGTGTCGGTGTGGAATTCGAGCACTACATGCCGTGGAATTCGAGCACTACATACAGCATCACCAGCACACCGAGGACGATGACCCCGATGATCACGAGCAGGAATCGGGTCAGGTCGAAGTGGAATAGGGGGCGGTTGGAAGCCGCTCTCAGCTCAGCGATCAGTTCGACCTCTTCCGCGCGGGCGGTGTCGGCCTGCTGCTCCGCAGCTCTCAGTTCAGCGATGAGTTCGGCCTCTTCCGCGCGGGCGGTTTCGGCCTGCTGCTCGGCGGCTTTCAGCTCGGCGATGAGTTCGGCCCCTTCCATCGGGGTCCGGTGCTCATCGTGGGCCGATGCTGGTGCATCACCAGACGGGTTGTCGTCGGCCCGCGGCGGTTCCCCCGGGTTGTTCACGACTTCAAGGGTACGGAACCCGGGTGCGCCGTGGGCGGTATACAGGCGGAGTGAACCTCCGCCACCGCTACCGGGGCCCATCAATCTACCCGTCTCGCACGTGGCTGCCGCATACCGAATCCAGGACGCCGGACAGACAACTGTTGGGGCCCAACATGTTTAGTGCCGACATTCTTATTGTTTGCGTCCAACACCAGGTTGGAGACGGCGGGACACGGTGTCGGATGACGCACGGTCGGATGATCAACCCATTTACGTTCCCGCAGAGATGTTCCGGTCACGGTGCCCACCGACTCGCGAGGGCGGACACTGAACCACGATCGAGGGACTGGACGACGGCAATCTCGATCCGAACAGCATCGCGACGAACCTGAATCACACTCTGGGAACGGGGGCAGCGGTCGCGAGAATTGATGTCACGGCTGGTTGGCCGCGATG
The DNA here is from genome assembly GCF_001613105.1 of Nocardia pseudobrasiliensis NBRC 108224. Taxonomy (GTDB): domain Bacteria; phylum Actinomycetota; class Actinomycetes; order Mycobacteriales; family Mycobacteriaceae; genus Nocardia; species Nocardia pseudobrasiliensis. The sequence goes on from NZ_BDBS01000029.1 coordinate 125,682, forward strand.
ATGCCGCCGATCAGACCGCCGACGAGACAACCGACGACGGCACCCACACCGAAGAACCCGATGCCGATAATCACGCCGACCGCACAGCCGATGGCCACACCAGCAATGATGGTCCCGGCATCGGCGATATTCTGCAGAGCGACGGTCCCCGGTGTCGGCGCGCTGATGTCGGCCGGATTCGTCGGCCGCACTGTCAGGGTCGTCCCGGCCTGATCAACCTGCGAGACCATCCTCACCTGGTGTCCGGCCACGTTGTACATCAGCGGCACCGCGCCGACGGACTCACCGGTCGGCGACAGCACCGTTGCCGCCGTCCCGTCCGGAGAGACCACGAACCGGCCCGATGCCAACGTGGTCGTCACCGCCGATCGATCCCGCGCCAGCGTGGTGGTGTAGGCAACGCCCTGATCCGACCCGTTCACGGCAGGGGTGGTGACACCCACCTCGCCATGAGCGGTGACCGCGGTGATACCCAGCGCCGCAGCCGAGAGCACTACTGCCGCAGCCCATTTCGCGATTCCCATGATCTTCACCTGCTATCGAGAAGAGTCGATCCACCCCGCAATCGCGTGCGCTCCCGTGACCGCCTGCGACCACGACGAGGACTCGACCGCCGCGGCGAATCGAAAATGAAATTACTACCCCTGCCCCGACGGGGATTCGATGATCCGGCGATCAGCGAACCGACACCAGACCATTCTCATACTCCTCTTAATCGCAAGGAAATCGCAAGCGGCCCTAAGTCCTCGGTTTCCGAGGACCGACGAATCCAGCATCCGACTCCGTCGATTCGATGCCGCACGATCATCCACTTCGCCGGTCCACAGACCGTGCAGTACGGGATAGGTGACCGACTTCGCACCACCGTGCCCAGGTGGCCTTCGTCCTTTCGATTCAAACTGCGTTATCAACAGCCACGAACGCTCATGCACAGCAAGCACGACGGTGCCGAAAACAACCTCGAAACCGAACGGATGGTGCATTTTTCGCCTGACGACGATCCCGTGGACCGCAAGAGCCGCGGCGCTTACTGATCGTCCTTGTCGAACACGCTCGACTGCTTGTCTGGATCCCACGTGGTCGGCAGATTGCGCCCTTGCTCGAGAAATTTTCTTCTTTCAGCTCGTACCCGTTTGCGTGTGATCGATCGCATGCCGGGCCTGGACTTGGCGGCCGTTCGTGACGGGGGTCGGCGTGGTTCGGGCACCGCGATGGGGTGCGACGGTGGCGGCGGGGACAGAACCGGAGCGGTCGGCCGGAACAGCGACGCCCAGCAGCGTGTATACCTCGGTGCCGTCGACGGTTTCGTGTTCCAGCAGCCGTGTGACCAGTCGCTGTAGCGCGTCGCGGTGGGATTCGATCAGGTCGAGGGCTCGATTTTCGGCTTCGCGCAGCAGCCGCGATACGTCGGCATCGATGGCTGCCTGGGTGGCTTCGGCGAATGGACGGCTCGTCAGCTCCGCCCCGCCTCCGCCGAGGAACACCGATCCGCCCTGCGGGTAGCCGACCGGACCGAGACTGGTGGAAAGACCGAATTCGCGGACCATTTTGGTGGCCAGTTCGGTGGCCTGGGCCAGGTCGTTGGCCGCGCCGGTGGAGCCTTGGTCGAATACGACCCGTTCGGCGGCGCGGCCGCCGAGGCGCACGGCGAGGGTGTCGGTGAGGTAGTCCTGCCCGTAGAGGTGGCGCTCGACCAGCGGCAGTTGCTCGGTGGTGCCGAGTGTCTGCCCGGCGGGCAGGATGGTGACCTTGGCGACCGGATCCGCATGTTCGGACAGCGCGGCGACCAGGGCATGCCCGCTCTCATGAACGGCCACAGCGTATTTCTCCTCCGGGAGCAACACATTCGATCCTTCGCGGCGGCCGAGCAGGATACGGTCACGAGCCGTGTCGAAGTCCGCGGCGCGGATCACCTCGCGATCGTCGCGCACGGCGCAGATCGCGGCCTCGTTGGCGAGGTTGGCCAGATCCGCACCCGAGAACCCGGGCGTGCCACGGGCGATGACCTGCATGTCGACATCCGGCCCGAGATGTTTGCCGCGGCAGTGCACCGCCAGAATTGATGCGCGTTCGGCCAGCGTCGGCAGCGGAATGGTGACCTGCCGATCGAACCGCCCCGGGCGCAGCAGCGCCGGGTCGAGCACCTCCGGCCGGTTGGTGGCGGCCAGCACGACGATGCCCACGGCTGGGTCGAAACCGTCCATCTCCGAAAGCAGTTGGTTGAGGGTCTGTTCGCGCTCGTCGTTGGCCACCATCGATCCCGACCCACCTCGGCGCGATCCGATCGCGTCGATCTCGTCGACGAACACGATCGCCGGGGCCCGCTTGCGGGCCTCGGCGAACAGGTCACGCACCCGTGCGGCCCCGACACCGACGTACATCTCCACGAAGCTGGAACCGGCCACCGACAGGAACGGAACCTCGGCCTGCCCCGCGACCGCCCGCGCGAACAACGTTTTACCGGTCCCGGGCGGTCCGATCATCAACACCCCGCGGGGAGCGACCGCGCCCGCACGGCGATACCGCTCCGGCGCCCGCAGAAAATCGACAACCTCGCTGACCTCCGCTTTCGCACCGGAATAGCCGGCGACATCGTCGAACGTGGTCCCCGGCCGCTCGGTATCGAACACCTTCGCCTTCGACTTGCCCACCCCCATCGCCGTCCCCAACTGGCCCGCGCCACGGCGCCCCATACGCAGCAGCCACCAGAACAGGAACGCGAACGGGCCGATGATCAACACCCACGACAACACCTGCGACCCCACCGACGTAGTGTTCGCCGGTGGGGTCGCCGCTATGGCCACACCGGCTTTTTCCATTCGGTCCAGCAGCGCGGGACCGGCCTGGGCGGGAATCGTGGTGGTGTAGTCGCGCCCGTCGGTCAGGGCGCCCGAAGCCTTGCCGGACGATTCGATCGTGATGGTTTTGACCTGATGCGAGTCGACGTCGGACAGGAACTCGCTGTAGCCGAGGCCGACCGAGTTCGGCTTGGACGTCCGCAGTCCGGGCGACCATATCGACACAACGAGCACCACGATCAGCATGGCGACCGGAAACAGCCATAACCGCCACGTCAGACGCTGCTGCTGCGGCGGCGGTGTCGGCCGGTCACCCTGCGGTGGCGGGCTGGCATGTCTGCTCATCGTCGTCTCCCGCCGCCTCCCCACTCATGTTCGCTTCCGAATACCCACTGTGTCCCGCTGGTGAAATCCGGGAATAGGGACAATCGGTCGCCGCACCGAGGTCGGAAGTCCTCACACGACAGCCCGCGTCGGCGGCAGGCAATCAGCCACCGAGCCCCTGAGGTCCCTGCGGCGATTGCCGTCGCCGACGTCACAGACGAAATCCATTTCGATGACCGGTAACCCGGGCACAGCGTCCGTGACGTCGTGGGGAGCGTCAGGCTGCCGTGGGATCTCCCCATGGCGGTGATCAGTGTGTCGGCCGGGGTACCGGGGCGGGCGGCATCGGTATCAACATGACGGGTACCGACGCGTGGGAGACGGTCTGCCGCACGGTTTGCGCGCGCCCGGGATGCAATTGCTGCGACCAACCGAGGATGATCATGTCCGCGTGTTCGGCAGCGACGTCCACTACGTGGTTGCCGGGCCGGCCACTGCGCAGGGTGATCGTCGGACGTGGGCCGGGGAAATGGGGTACGCAGTAGCGGGCACGGAATTCCTCCTCCCACGCCTCGCGGGCGTGCGCCGCCTGATCCCAGTGCGCGGGCACCGTCTGACGGTCGAAGACGTGCAGCACAACGATTTCGGACCCGGCATCCCGCAGCAGCCGCACGGTCTCAGCGACGGCGTGCGCCGATTCGTCGGTGCCGTCCAGCGGTACGAGCACGCGCTTGATCGCCTCCGCTGAATGAGCGTGCTCGGGAACGAGAACCACCGGTTTGTCACAGCCCTGCAGTACGGCCCACCCGTCGTCGTCGCCGGCGAGGACACCGAGCGCCACATCGGGGTCGGCGAGGGCGTGCAGATAATCGTCGTCGGACGCCTCGGGCGAGCAGACCTCCACCTGCGCCGCGGCGATGTCCGCGAGCGCCCGGGCAACCGCGAGCGCCTGGGGCTCGGGGCGGGTCAGAACCTTGTTCATCGTCACTCCTTCTCGATTGAGGGCCACCAGGATTCGCCGGAGACGACCCTGCGCCGATCGCCGATCGTCACCGGGATCGGGCCGTCGGTGCGAATTCCGATACCGCTATGGGTGAGGTCGAGGCGGATCCGACGTCCGAGACAGCGGAACGCCAGCCCCAGCTGCGACCATCGGGTGGGTAAGGCGGGCCGCAGCGAGAGCACCCCGCCACGCACCCATACCCCGGCGAATCCGATCAACATCGCCTGCCACGCCCCGGCAAGAGCGGCGATGTGTAGTCCGGCGGAGGTCATGGCGGTTCGGTCTTCCAGATCCAAGCGCAGTGCGACGCGCAGCATCTCGAGTGCGTCGTCGGGTCGGCCCGCTCGAGCCAGCAGGGTGGCCATCACCGCTGGCGACAGCGACGAGCCGTGTGTGGTGCGTGGTCCGTAGTAGTCCAGATTCACGCCCAGTGATCCGGGTTCCACCTCCTCGGGGACGAGGTGGTGCAGCATCAGCACGTCCGGCTGTTTGAGCAACTGGGACCCCGCCACACGGTCGCGACCGAGAAGGATGTCCGCCGCCATCGGCGCCGGACCGACCGCGGCGGCGGTCAGTGGCTCGAGCGCGAAGTAACCGGTGAACTGCTCATAACGGCCGTCGGGCCGCCGCTGATCCAGGAGGCGGTCAGCCAGCTCGCGCCAGGAGGCGAATTCCTCTGCCTCCATGGGATTTACGGGGGTGAGTCGGGCCGCGCGGCGCAGGTTCCAGCGAGCCATGACATTGGTGTAGGCGTTGTCGTTCACCGATTCGTGATATTCGTCCGGACCGATGACATCGTCGATATGGGCGCGGCCGTTGGTATCCAGCCGTACTCGCGAGGCCCAGTAACGGGCGGTATCGGTGAGCAGTTCACGCGCGATGGTCTCGGTGAAATCCGGGCCTCCTGTCCATTCGGCGTAATGGCATGCTGCCCAGGCGATATCGGCGGTGATGTGTTCCTCCTTCGCTCCGGTGAGAATGGGAATTTGCGTGCCGCCGAGGAATCCGCTGTGGGGTGTGACATCGGTGCCGTCCGACGCCGACTCCCACGGAAACCGAGCCCCGCGATACCCCTCGGCACGGGCTCGTTCCCGCGCGGCGGGCAGGCGGTGCAGCCGGTAGGCCAGCATCGCCGCCGCAGCCTCGGGGTCAATGCTCACCATCGCCGGCAGCACGAAAACATCGGCGTCCCAGAAGACATGACCCCGGTAACCAGCCCCGGAGATCCCGCGCGCACCGATGGCGGACTCGCCGTGCGCGTCGGCGTTGCATTGCAGCTGAAACAGCGCGAACCGCACCGCGAGCTCGACCTCGGGGTCGTCAGGCAGGTCGATCCCGACGATTTCCCACCGCCGCGCCCACGCCGCTCGGTGCGCGGCCAGCAGACCATCCACACCGTGCTCCCACGCGTGCCGCAGCTGCCGCAGCGCACGATCACTGCTCATTCCGCCGGGTCGATCGGTCGTGCACACCACGACTCGGTCCAACCGATCGTTCATGACCCGCTGCACCGCAACAGCGACGATCGCACCCGATGTCGATTCGGTGCGCAGACAGGATGTTTCATCATCGACGCCGGACCACCGCACCGGGATGTCCACGGTGCTGACGCCGGGCTCGACGGCGGGACGGCCCAGCGGCGGTCCCGGCCGCAACCGAGCCTGCGCTGCGTGCGCTCGCATTACCATCACTCCCGGCCGATGAGCGCAGGCGAATCGGAGGCTGTGGTACTCGCCATCCGCGGCGGCCTCGATGCGATGCAATACTCCGGCACGCAAATCCAGGATCCATTCGGCCGAGCCGGGTGAAGGATCGAGATCCAGTCGGGTCCAGACCGGGCCCTCGAGCTGATGCTGGTCCGGCCCGGTGCCCGCATACACGCCGACGGCCAGCACACCGGCAGTGTCCACGCCGGTTTCTTCCGCCACGGCCCGAGTGGCGAAACCCCCCGAACCGATGGTGAACACCGCCGCGTCGGATACGCGGTGGCGCAGCGGATTCTCGCGGATCGTCCAGCGCAGATCCAACTCGGGGAATTTCAGCGGGCAGGGCACGACAGTGGCGGTCATGTCGGCAGAGGCGGCGGGCACGGCAGGACGACCCGTCTGCGCCGCCACGACGTCATACTGTGCCGCACCCGGGCCGACTCGGCTTGCCTCGCCGTTCATCTGTACGGCTCCGTTCTGGTCGCGTCCGCGGGTGTTCGGCACCGATGACGCTCCATTGCAGGATGAAACTTCGAATTAACTGCTCGCGCAACGACTTTCGATTCATCATCGACGTCGCGGCAGAGGACTCTCTCCGCTGCTGGTGAATGGCCCTACGGCGACGGCACCGCGAACGCGAGGTGTCAGCTGCGGCCGGTGTCGTCTGTGCTGTGTGCCGTCGGCGTGTGCTGAATGGACGAAAACCGTTCCATGGCGACCTCTTCCTGAGCACGCAGCTCATCAGCGCTCAGCACATAGCTGTCGGAACCAGGAAAGATCAGCGTCCGATGTCCGGTGTCGCTCCAATGCACCAGGAATGGCGGCGTCCCGTCCGGGCCGTGGACTTCGTCGATGCGCCCCCGCCGGACCATGTCACCGATGGAACGCCCCTCCACCACCAGCCAGTCTCCCTGTTTGGCGTGCATACCCTGCCTCCTCGTCCGATATGGTGGCACCGAAATCCATCGTGACTCGCATCCGGGTGTGCCCGGTAGGGCCGTTGGTCTTCGTTCATCGGCTACCCATTCAGCCCAGGCAACGCAGGTGACCACCGCAGCGGGACAGGACGATTGGCGTCACCTGGATGGACCACGGACTCTAGACTCGGCTCCGCCGTCTCCTCACGCTGGAATGCATGTCCCACCGCAATGGTCCCTTTTCACCCGCGGTGCGCACCGTGGGTGAACCGCTGAATGTCGTCGCCGACCGACTGAACACCGTACGAGATCTCTTGCGCGGCAACAGCCCCGGCTTCACCCAGGAAACCACGACCGATGAACTCGTGGGTCGTACAGAGATCCTGGAGCAGCGATCGCGTTTGCTCGGTGATGCGGTAGCCGTCCTCGCCCAAGCACTCTCCGAAACCCTGCGCCACACGCGCGAGGCCGACCTCCACAGGTCGGGCGGCCGCGCCTACACCGCATCCGACTCACGGCTACCCCGCACGGCTTTCCGTCGGAAGAGGAAGGCATATCCATGAACGTGGTCAGTACGTTGATAGCCGCATGCGCAGTCATGCCTGTGGCACTCGGGTGGCTGGCCACGGTGATGATGAAGAGGCGGCAGCGTCGTCACGCCCGTTCCGACGGCCGCGTGCCACCGAATCCCCACCCTCCGACCGCTACCGGGTTGTCGATGCACGATATCCGGGTGGCGTGGGCCGACCCGGCGCAATCATGGCCCGCAGTAGAACAGGAGAACGCTCTGTTGGCCGCGCGGCTGACCGGCCGGCTCTCCCCGATCGACTACCGCACCCGCATGCTCGAACTCGCCCGACGGTGCGAACCGCGTCCAGCGGCCAATGGTGAGTGACACACCCACACCGGATGGCCCAGTCACCGTGCTGCTGGGCGGTGACGTGATGCTCGGCCGTGGCGTGGATCAGATTCTGCCGCATCCAGGGGACCCCATCCTGCGCGAGCCGTGGGCCCGGGACGCTCGCCACTATATGGAGGCCGCCGAGCGGGCCAACGGGCCGATTCCGCATCCGGTCGACGCGAGTTGGCCATGGGGACAAGCACTGACGGTCCTCGATCGGCTCGCACCGTCGGTCCGTCTGATCAACTTGGAGACCACGATCACCGCAGACGGAGAATTCGCCCCGGACAAGGGAATTCACTATCGCATGCATCCGGGCAACCTCGCCGCGCTGGCCGCCTTCTCCCCCGACGTGTGCGCGCTGGCCAACAACCACATACTCGATTTCGGCCACCCGGGGCTCCGCGACACCCTCGACGCGCTCGCCGAGACCGGCGTCGGTGCGGCCGGGGCTGGAAAGGACCTGGCTCACGCCTCCGAGCCGGTGATCGTGGAAACCGAACACAGAACCAGGGTGATCGTCGCATCGGTTGCCGACCCCTCGAGCGGCGTTCGAGCGGCCTGGGCCGCCCGACCGGACGCGCCAGGGGTATGGCTAGTCGACGTGTCATCCGGCCGCCACGCTGCCGACCGGGTCACCGCAGGAGTGTTGGCACACAAGCGCGACAACGACATCGCGATCGTGTCCGTGCATTGGGGACCGAACTGGGGATACGGGATCGCGCGCAGCGAAACACAATTCGCGCACCACCTCATCGACGCCGACGTCGACATCGTGCACGGGCATTCCGCGCACCATCCCCGCCCGATCGAGATCTACCGCGGCAAGCCGATCCTGTATGGATGCGGCGATGTCATCAACGACTACGAAGGGATCGGCGGGCACGAGGGAGCTGAGACTGCTCTACCTGACCACGTTCGATTCCCCTGATCAGTTGTCCGCGCTGCGCCTGCTGCCACTACGAGTACGGCGGATGCGGCTGGAGCGCACGGTTCATGCCGACACCGAACAGCTGCGAACGACGCTGCAACACATCAGCGCACGATTCGGCACCCGAGTAACGCGCGATGATGACGATCTCCTCGACATTCGCTGGGATTGAGCATTATTCGTCAGCCCCGGACCAACCCGGCCGGCGGGGCAACGGGCTGGGCTTTTGGTCGGTCGTCCGATCCTCCGCATCACGGCTCGGCGGGGTGCACCACCATGACCGGGCAACGGGCATGCTGGACAAGAGAATTCGATGTCGAACCCAGCAACATGCCGAGAAATCCACCACGGCCGCGGCTCCCGACCACCACCAGTTGCGCCGATTCGGACCAATGCTGCAACGTGGCGGCCGGATCGGTCGGATACAGCCGCCGATCGACGGTGACTTCGGGGTATTTCTCCTGCCACCCCGCCAAACGCTCGGCGAGGATCTCTCGCTCGAGCTCACCGATATCGGTGACCGGGCCGAGCTTGCCGAAGACCCCGACGAACCGTCCCACATCCAGGTCGCTCCACACGTGCACGGCGATCAGTTCGGCGCCGCGCTCGGACGCCTCTTCGAACGTCGCGCCGACCGCGGCCTCGCTCACCGGGCCACCGTCGATGCCCACAATCACCGGCCCCTGAGTGCGCACCCAGTGGCCGTCGTCCGAGTCGGGTCTGACGACCACGACGGCTCCCTGCCCGTGGCCGGCGACCGTCACCACGGTCGAGCCCAGATGCCCGACGAGCCCGTGCCCGCTTCGGTGGCCGAGTATCAGCCGATACGCGCGGGCACTGTGGCCTACCAGCAATCCGGCCGGGCCCGACTCCGACAACTCGGTCGACACCCGCAGACCCGGCCTCGCCTCACGGACCCGTCGTACGGCCCGCTGCACCACCGCTGTCCCACGGGCAGACAGCGTCTCGAGCATCATCGGCACCCGCGGATCATGTTCGCCGTATCTGCGGTGCACGCCCTCCAGATCCAACCCATGCACGATCCGCAACTCACGATCACGGCGCAGAGCCAGGTCGACAGCCCAATCCAGAGCTGTGTCCGCCGCCGGTCCGTCGACTCCGACCACCACCGGAGCCGACGCCAGGTGATGGACATCGGTGTGCAGTTGCGCCATCATGAACCCTTTCACGCCGCAGCACTCTTCGACGCCTCCCACCCACCGTAGAGAACCGGTGACCGACGGCAATGCTGGCGAAAGTCCCCCAGCCCGAGGTCCTTTCGCCCATCCTTGTCGCGCCGCCGCCCCGGGGGACCTGACATCGGCTCGAAGTCTGCGGAAATCGACTCTCGAGTAGTTCTGGCACACCGTCCCCGGTCCGGAGTCTTCGGGTCCTTCGATCCTGTCGCCGGATTCCATTGCTGATTCCGCTGGGGCACAACATCTCTCGGTGGCACGATGAATGGTGATCAGTATGTCTGACTCGATCGGAGGCTCGATCATGACCATCGATGTGCAGCAACCTCGGCCGTACGACCTGGTCGGCGGTCAGGTCCAGATCGCCGGGACGGCCGGGGGCGCGTTCGAGGCGAACTTCAACTATCGGCTTCATGAAGGACATGACGAAGTCACCGGCTGCTTCATGGCGGGTGACGGCTCCGGTGGCCACGGTCAGTTTCAGGTCATCGTCGACGTGTCGAGCGCGGCGTTCATACTCGACCGAATCTTCGTCGAGGTATTCCACACATCGCCCAAGGATGGCTCCGAACTCGACAAGGTGGTCGTCCCGGTGATTCTCGGCCCGAAAATCGTGCCCGCCTACCGGGTCTATCTCGAGCACACCGTCGCCAGCGGCGAGACGCTGTGGAGCATCGCTACCCACTACTACGGATCCGGGAACCTCTACCACCGTCTCGTTGCGGCCAACCCCACCACGATCACCAACCCGAACCTGATCCACCCGGGCGATGTCATCAAGGTACCCCAGGCATGATCACCGTTACCGGCGGCCGATCGGCGAACCGCTGCGTATCGAAGCAGCACCCAGCCTTCTGAGCGGGCCTGTACATCTATCCGTCGCCGGCGCATCGGCTGTGTCGACCGTCGAGATCGTCGGCGGTCAACAGAACGGGCGTGCGGGTTCTGCCCACGGCTATCGGCATCATCTCGATCTCGTCGAATACCCTGCTGATGGTCGACGGACGCTGGCCAGCGGGTGATCTCGGGCATGTCCTCACCATGGTCGTCACGCGGCGCCGGACTCGCTCGACACCGCTGCCACCAGCTGTCGGTCGGCGCCGGTCAGGATGCGCTGATAGAGGTCAGCGTGGTCGCGGGCCATGCGGTGCATGTCGAATCGTCGCTCCGCGGCGGTCCGACAAGCACGGCGATCGATGGCACCGACTCGGGCGATCGCCTCCAGCATGTCTTCGCTGTCGCGGCACAGGAATCCGGTCCGGCCATGGTCGACGATCTCCGGCGCCGCACCACTCGGGAACGCCAGAACCGGTGTGCCACAGGCCAACGCCTCGGCCATCACCAGACCGAACGGCTCGGGCCAATCGATCGGGTTGAGCAACGCATCCGCTGCCCGCAGCAGCCGCACCCGCTGCGGCAGCGGTAGTTCCTGCGGCTCCGGGTCGTCGGGCCCCAGCAGCGGACGTACGTGCTGTTCGTAGAATTGCCGCTCCTCATCTTCGCGGATCTTGCTGACCATCACCAGTTTCCGGCCCGCGGCCCGGGCGAACCCGATCGCCCGATGCGGGCCCTTGGCCGCACACATGCGCCCGATCCACATCAGGTATCCGCCGCCGCCCGGTCCGTAGCGGTAGGTGTCGAGATCGATGCCGTGGTGGATGACCGCGGTGATGGGTATCGGTGCGGCGAACCGCTTCTGCGCGTGCGAGATCGCCACCACCGAGACCCGGTCCGCGAAGTGAGCGATGTTGCGGGAATTCATCGCATCGAACGGGCCGTGACAGGTGCTCACCACCGGCGGGCCGTCCGGGCAGGGCCCGACCAGTGGGCCGAGCGCGGTGTGGTCGTGGATGATGTCGACATCGGCGAATGCCTCGTAGGCGGCCAGGACGTGCGCCGCCTCCGGTACCGCCACCCCGATCGGAGCGAACCCTTTCCCGTAGAGGTATTCACGCGGTACCGGGCAGGTCGAGTCGCCGACGGTGAACAACCGTACCTCGTGCCCGAGCGCGACCAATCCACGAGCGAGGTTGTCCACCACCGCCTCGGTGCCACCGTAGGCGGGCGGCGGGACCGGAACCCAAGGGGGTGCGATCAAGCCGATGCGCATGCCATCTCCTTCGATACATCGGCCCGCACGCTTCCCGCTTCACGCGCGCACCGAACCAGCACGAAATCACCCCACCTCGGCTGGCACAGAACAGGATTCGCGATTCCTACGTCGTTGTCGCCGCCGGACAGCAACGTCCGGGAGAATCAACCCGCACTGCCGGGAAACTCACGGGATTCCGAGCAAGGGGATACATAGCAGTCTCAGCACACCGCACCGGTGGCAGAACGCCATAGAGGAGTTCGTCACAACGCTGGCCCGGCAAGACCTCACGGCCGTGCCGAAGGCCCTGGAAACATGGGCAGGAGTGGTGTGAAGCCGCCTGGCACATCGCCTTTATCGCGATGACCATCGGTCACGATCGCGATAGTGCAGGAAACAGCGCGCCTCGGCCGAGGACATTGGTCCTTCCCCTATAGGCACGATGCCTCTGATCGACCTCAGAGTATCGGCGCAGGCTGATGTCATGGAATCCGTTCCTGTCCTGCGTGATACGCCGCAGCCGATCTTCCGCGACCGGCGGGAGGCGGGCCGTGTTCTGGCCGGGCTGCTCGAGCACTACCGGGGCGACAAGGACGTCATCGTGCTGGGGCTTGCCCGGGGAGGCGTTCCGGTCGCCTGGGAAGTCGCCGCGGACCTCGATGCGCCGCTGGATGCGCTGGTCGTGCGCAAGCTGGGTGCCCCGGGCAATCCGGAATGCGCCATCGGCGCGATTGCACCCGACGGGCGGATCGTCGTCAACGACGACATGATCCGGGGCCTGCATCTGACCGCCGAACAGGTCCGATCCATCGCCCGCACCGAGGCCCAAGAGCTGTCCCGCCGGCAAAGTGCCTACACCTCCGGCCGCGCGCGCCTGACCGTCGCCGGAAAGACGGTCATTCTCGTCGACGACGGGTTGGCCACCGGCGCAACCATGTTCGCCGCCGTCGAGGCCATCCGCGCCGAGGAGCCGAAACGGATCGTCATCGCTGTTCCCGCCGCGCCCGAATCGACATGCCGAGAATTCGGCGCACTCGTCGACGAAATGGTGTGCGCCACGATGCCATCCCCGTTTCTGGCCGTCGGTGCCGCGTTCTGGAATTTCGCGCAAGTCACCGACGACGAGGTCCGACGGCTACTGGCCACCCCCACCATCGGTGCGCGCCCCGCGGTACTCGATCCCGTCGCCGCGGTGCGAGAGGCCGCGATCGACGCCCCCTCGGGCGTCCCGCCCGAAGACGTCCTCGACGACCTCATCGGCGACGCCCATTTCGTGCTCCTCGGGGAAAGCTCGCACGGCACCCACGAGTTCTACGCCGCACGTGCGGCTATCACCCGCTGGCTCATCGCCGAAAAGGGCTTCGATGCGGTTGCCGCGGAGGCGGATTGGCCTGATGCTTACCGCCTCGACCGCTTCGTGCGCGGGTTCGACCGCGACTCCTCACCAGGTCACGTGCTGCTGGCATTCGAACGATTCCCTGCCTGGATGTGGCGCAACACGGTGGTCCGCGACTTCGTCGGCTGGCTGCGTTTACACAATGACGTCCAACGCCGCATCGGCGGCAAGCTGGCCGGGTTCTACGGGCTCGACCTCTACAGCATGCACCGCTCGATGCAACAGGTGATCACCTACCTCGAGCAGGCCGATCCCGCGGCGGCCGAACGCGCGAGACGCCGCTACGCCAGCTTCGACCGCACCAGCGGCAACGACGGCCAGGCATACGGTTTCGCCGCCGCGTTCGGTGCCGGGGAATCCTGCGAGGCGCAGGTGGTGCGCCAGCTGGTCGACCTGCAACGCAACGCCGCCCAGCACATGCTGGCCTACGACGGTGAGGCGCAGTTCGATGCCTTGCGCAACGCCTGGACCGTCCGCGACGCCGAGGCCTACTATCGGGCCATGTTCGGCGACCGCGTCTCGTCGTGGAATCTGCGCGACGAGCACATGGCCGGCACCCTCGACGCCCTGGCCAACCACTTCCGCCGCGACGGCAAACCGGCGCGCATCGTGGTGTGGGCACACAACTCTCACATCGGCGATGCTCGAGCCACCGAAATGGCCGCCGACGGCCAACTCTCACTCGGTCAACTGGTCCGCGAACGCCACGGAAACGACTGCCGCATCATCGGATTCAGTACCTGCCACGGCACCGTCACCGCCGCCACCCGCTGGGGCGGCGACGCCGAACGCAAGAAGGTCCGCAACGCCCTCCCGAGCAGCTACGAGGAACTACTGCACGACACCGGCCGCGACTCCTTCCTGATCCGCACCGACACAGCCGGTCCGGCCACCGATGCGCTGCGCCAGCCCCGCCTGGAACGCGCCATCGGCGTCATCTACCAGCCAGGCACCGAACGCCAGAGCCACTACTTCCACTCCCGCCTCGCCGACCGCTACGACGCAATCATCCACATCGACCACACCAGCGCCCTGAAACCAGTGGCACCATCGAGCAGTTGGATGGCCGGAACCACGCCGGAGACCTACCCGACCGGGTTGTGAACTCCGGCAACACTCACAAGCGCAATCGACGACCTGGTACCAACCCGTACTGTCGATGAATCTCTCCGGTAGCCGACGTCTATCGACCGCTGCGCAGAACAACGGGGTGTCAGAGGTAATACGTCCGGCCGGTTGGCTACCCCCGTAGCCAACCGCCCCCGGCCCCGCCCACGAATGCGTGTCGGCTGACTAGTCGGCAGGGTCGAGCCGTTGAACGTCTGCTGCCAGCACAGCGGCGGCACTGCCGGGAATCACGGCCTCGGTGACGTGAACGTCCGGAAACTTCTCCCGCCACCCAGCCTCCGACAGCACCGCTTTTTCCTCCACGTCGCCGCCACTGCGCCGTCCGACGGGTTCGATTCCCGGCGCCCACGCGTGGACAGCCCCAGGGGTACACCGAACGCCGCGGCCAACTCGAACCCGCAGCCGATGGCCGGTTCGCTGAGCTGTGTTCCGTCCACGCCCACCATTACCGGCCGCTGCGGCGGGATGGGCCAGTCGGCCGCACTCGTCTGATTCCGGTTGTCGCGGTTCGAGTGGCCGGACACTGTTCAACACTCATGACGTCGATGTCACTACTTATCTTGTCCGAGCGGGCGACTGATCTGCCGCCACTCCCGCGCCCACGCGGAACTGCGGCACACATTCAGCACCCGGCCGGTCGACCAGACGAACACCAGTGCGCAAGCCCAGATCCCGGCCAGCGACATGAACGCGAAGCTTATCCCGTGTACAGCGGCACTGCTCGAGGCTTCCGGCGCCGAGGTCGTCTGCCCGTCGTGGCCGAGCCACAGCTGAATCTGCCCGTCACGTGCGGCCGTACGCGGCACCTCGACGATCGCTACCCCGGACCTGCCGTTTTCGTCCCACCGGACGGGCGCCTGATAGGTGTCCGCGGACGTGCCGGAGGTGTCCGCAGTCGAGACTTGCACCGGATCTGCTGTGACCGTCGCGGTGACAGCGGATTTCGCCGCGTTGTCGGAGGCGATGCGCGCCGCCTCGGAGGTGTAGGCAGAGGTTCCGAAGGCTCCCGCCATAGGCACGGCAATCAACATCACGACGACCGCGAGACCACGGATCACACTCTCGAACCGGTCGGATCCACGCATCAGCGGGTTGTGGCGAAACGGCTGTCTGCGCCAGATACGTTTCGGCACTGGGGCAAATTCGGCCACCACCACGATCACCTCCTTCTCCACGCCTGTGAGATCACACGAGGTGCACCACCTCTGCCGCCAGCCCGCCAGAGCCAGGGCCGAGCGTTATGCAGCAACGGTGTCCGCATCGTCTCCGTCTGCACGGCATGCGATGCTTTGACATCGCGTGTCCCCTATCAGGATTCATTCCTAACGAGCATCTCGCGCCGTGGCCGATCGCGAGACGGGCAAAGGTCATCGGATCGCGGGCCGTCAGGCAGCGGTCTCATCTCGGCCGATCGGCAAGCCGGTCAGCTGACGCAAGATCCGGCTGCTCACCACCGCCACCTACGGGCGGGTGGTATTCACCCGGGAGGCACTGCCGGCGACTGCCTGATGCGAATCCCGATGAAGCCGACAGTCGTCCCCTCCCAGCCCCCTTTCGAGGTCTCGGAACAGCGCATCATCGTCGATGTCGTCTGGTCACGCGCCACCGGGCAACATTTCCACCGGTAGGCACGCTGGGGGACATAAGGCTCTAGGCACGAGATCGCCTCCAAACGACGCTGAATCCATATGCCTTACTACGCAAGGGTTCCGGACGAGACACGGAAGCGGCTTGCAGAGCTGGCAACGCTCCTTCGAGCATGCCGCGATGCCTGCGTGCGGATCGGCGAGGACCACCATTGGGCAGCACACCCAGATTCGGTCTGCGCCGCAGACCTCGCCGCCCTTGCCGATTCCGCATATGTTCGCGACCACCGCCTCGTCCTGGAAGCAGTCGCCACCTATCTCGAGCTGGCTGCCGCACACTGCGGAGGACTGGCAGGGCTGTGCGACACCTGCGAGATTGTGGCTTCGCCCTGGCCGCTGACACGATCAATCCTGGAGAGTTGCGCGCGAGCCAGCTGGATTCTCGGTAGTAACCCGCCGACCGAACCGACGCGAAATCGTCTCGCAAGGGCCTACATCGACAATGACCTGAGCGCCGAATACGACAAGAAGATCATCCAGTACCTCCATGGGAAGCAGTCGCCCACCTACCGTGCGGCCAAGGACCGTTTCGACCGACTCCGTACCGAAATCTCCACGGTGTTCCCGGAAACCAGCGGCGAGGACTTCAACACACGGACGATCAACGGCCAAATCTGCCTCGGCCCAACGGATACCGTGCTGTGGTTCTTCGATCTGCTTGCGACGGCAGGAAGCCCGCTCCTCGAGCCCAAGGCGCCGACGGCGATCTACGACCTCCTCTCGACCCACACCCATCCGACACTGGCCTCGAGCCGACACCGGCGGACGTTCATCGACCATGGTGATCACGTCGGAACCGTGCAGATAGTGCAACCGGAGAACATCGAGTGGCTGACCCGACTTGCCGTCATGGCGATGTATGACGTTCTGTCGCTGGTATATCGTTACTGCGGTTGGTGGTTCGACTCCGACGGCAAGTTCGGCAGCGTGATCGACCAGACTCTTCCCGACTTCCTGCGGCGCTGACGCGCAGCCTGGCCTCCTTGCGGTCGGACCAGCCCTACAACGGTCCCACCGCGGCGTCGTCCGGGATCGGTGAACAAGGCGAACAGAACCGCCTCCCTGATCGCGGTCGACGGTTATCGATAGTGCCGAATTCCCTTGCCGTGTGGTTCGATCGGTACTGTTCCTCCGGGGTGATCGGCGATCAGCATCGAGGACATGACCGACAAACGAAGGACCTCCGACCGGGCGACCCCGATCCGAGACGCGCTACGTATTGTCAACAAGTACGTGACCAACCCGGCCATGATGCACCTGGCCGGGCGTAAACACTGGTACGCGTCGGTGATTCGGCACACCGGACGCCGCACGGGCGAATCGTATGCCACACCTGTTGTTGCAGAACGCGTGGCAGATGGCTTCATCATCCCGCTGCCGTACGGCACCCGCGTCGACTGGCTGCGCCACGTACTCAGCTCTGGCCGGGCGACGATCCGAACAGGCGGCCGGACATACGATGTCGTCGAGCCCGAAATCATCGACGCAGCATCGGCCGCTCCGCAACTGTCGCCCGAACGACGCCGCGCCTTCCAGCGATTCGGAAGCAAGCACTACCTCAAGCTACGGTCGGTGCCCACAACATCCCGATAGGTCAGGTCTCCCAGAAGGGTCGAGCCCCGGCTGCGGCCCGACGACATCGACGGTTGGCGGCGCACGACCACCCTCCCAGGCGGTGCCCTCCACGGTCGCCAGGTACGAGCGGCCGGTACCGTACGGCGTCCCGGCGAGACCGGCACTCCCACCGGGTGGGATGCCGACATTCCAGACATCCGCCGACACGTGAGGCGCAGCCAGCACGACGGCGGTCACCGCAGCCGCGCACGCGGTGGCAGTTGCCAGCGCCGGTTTCCGGAAACCGAACACCGTAATCATCCCCTTGGAGCGGGTGTGAATGAGATGGGTGCGCGTCACCGTTGGCGTACACATGCCAGTGTTCGCGCTCCGGCGGCACGACACGCGTGGAACGAACTACTCGATGTGACATCGGTTTTCGTGGCACCGCATCGGCACCGGGTCCAAAGTCATGGCAGACGGTGACACAGTGCACTGCTCAGCCGAGTTCCGACGGCGGATCGTAAAGAGCGGCTTGACCATTCGAGACAAGGAGATTCGAGCCATGGAAGCGTTCGCAATGATTGCTCTGCTCGGACTCGCGGCCCTGATCGTGTCGCGGATCGTGGTCCGGTATCTGGAAATGGCGCGGGAGTTCATCGCCGTCGCCTACGTCGTGCTCGGGATCGCCGCCACGTGGATCACCGACTTCGACGTGTTCGCCGCGTGGGGGCTGCACATCCGCAACCATCCGCTCGGCATTGTATTCACCGGCCTGACCTTGGCCGGCGCGGCCTACTTCTGGCAGCCGATCCTCGGCTTCTTCGAAGGACTGGCCCGCCGACAGGTCGACGAGGCCCAGACGCTGGAGAAGAGCCAAGGCCTGCGTCGGGTGGCCTGAGGCCCCGATGATCTGCCCGGGAGTGGCATCGCGTCGCCCCGGGCAGGTCACACCCGCGAACCGCCTTCGTACTCAGGACAACTGGATGGTCGATCCCATCGGTCGAGCGCCTACTGCAGACGGACCCACACCTGCAGCACGGTCCAGAGATTTCACCCCTGGTCGGCAGCGGCCCGCGAGATGTATCGGGACGCGTGTGAAGAACAACCGTGTGAGGGACAACGGTGTCGCCCCGCCCGGCTAGCGCTCTGGTATCAGCCCTTCGTCCTGCAACATTGCCCGGATGTCGGACAACGCCGCATCGGCGGACGGCAGCACCAAGTCAGAGTCGACCCTTTCGCCCCCGGACACCACGGCGCACCGTCTCGCGCATGCGGTTCAGGATATCGATGAACGCGGCATCATCATCGGAGTCGGCCACCTCCACCAACCGTGCATCGAGTGCGTTGAGTTCGGCGATTTCGGGCTCGGTGACCCGGTATCGGCCCTCGTCAAGAATACGAATCATGATGACGCCCCTGTCCGTCAGCGCGTGTGCGTCCACCCTCGTCGGCGCCGGTCCCGATCGTTGGGATGTGGACCTTCGGCCCACGCACATCCTTATGGAACCGACGGTTCTTGGTGATGCCGGGGAAACCCGGTGTCCTGCCCGAGGTGGTGGATCGCTCGATACGGGACGCTGAGCCCGATCGAGAGGACCGTCGTAACAGACGGGATGCCATTCTCGGGCAGGTCTTTTGATATCGATGGCGATGGCCGCACATGAGTAGTCCGCCACCGCAACAGATCCCGTTCACCGCGCCGCTGGGCAGCGATGAAATGGACGTACCGGTACGCAACGTAGATCAGCTGGTTCGGGCAGGCCCCGACTCGATCCTCGAGGTCTCCGACATCAGCGCGTTTTCGGTCAGATGCTTGGTGAACCACACCGCCGCCAGATAGGCCGCCCATCGCGTCAGCCGGGGTTCGCCCCAGACATGACCCGGTGCGGTCAATTCCGTGACGCGATGCTCACACCGCATCCGCTCCGCCGCTCGATGATTCGCTGCCCGCACGCGCTGGTCATGCCCACCGACGAGGAACAACGTAGGCGCCAGGACTTCATGCAACCGCTCCCCTGCCAGATCAGGCCTGCCGCCTCGAACCACCACGGCGCGAACGGTATCCCGGGATTCCGCCGCCGCCCATAGTGCCACGGGTGCATCGGAACCGGCGCCGAAGTACCCGACGGGGAGTTCCTGGAAGATCGGTGACCTCTGCAGCCAGCTGTGGCCCGCGGTGAGTCTGCGGCCGAGCCGTCCGACATCGAAAATCGGTGCGCGGTCGATTGTCTCGGCGGGCATCAGCAGGTCGATCGTGAGCGTTGCCAGCTGCTGTCCGGCCAACAATCCGGCAAGGTATTTGTTACGCGGGCTATTGCGGTCGGTGCCACTGCCGTGTGCGAACACAACGACCCCCGTCGGGCGCATCGGTACCCGAAGATGCCCGGCCAGTTCGACATGCTCGACGGGAACCACCACCTCGTCGTCGTGTTGCAGCCATGACGATGCGATTTCGGCTGTTGTCATGATGGAACCTCCACTCGTGACTGCGTTCAGTCTCGACTGGGCGCAGCCGCCACCCAAGTGCCACAAGTCGTCCATGACAGGGCCGGACGACCCGGTATCAGCGCGCAGACGCATCCGCTTCCCGCGCCGATGGCGCAGGGGCCCCAGCCGATCGGCTGCAGCCGAGGGAGATCTGGTCGATGGCGCCGATGGCGAGGCCGCACCGATCGATCTGGTTGAGTACGCACACATCGAACGGTGTTGTCACGGTGCCCTCCTTGTTGAAGGCCGACAAACAAGCACTGTGCCGCAGTGACTTTCGCTGCCCGGGCGAGGACCTTCGACTCGCGATCGGTCGCTCGGTGTCGGAGATGCTGGGAGGTGCCGGGAACAGTCGGCCGTCGCCCGAACAGAGCGCCGTACTCGGGCAGTAATCGAGCAGGCCGTTACCAACGGTCGAGTTCCGTTGCGTATTCGACCAACCGGCAGCGCCGCTGGGCGACGGCCGCCGCAGCTCACCGGGATCCAGACGGACCTCGCTCTTCACATTCCGTTCCTGGACATGACGTGTTCGGAGGTGGTTTCGATGCTGTTTCGGGATCGCGGCGACGCCGGCCGACAACTCGCGGCGCACCTGCAGTTCCTACAGGGAGCGGATGTCGTCGTGCTCGGGCTACCGTGCGGCGGTGTGCCCGTCGCATTCGAGGTCGCACGTACGCTCGGCGCACCACTGGATGTGATCGTGGTACGCAAACTCGGGCTGCCGTATCAACCCGAGATCGCGTTCGGCGCGATCGGCGAGAACGGCGTACGGATCGTCGACGACGACATCGTGCAACGCACCGAACTCGACGAAGAAGCGATCGCCGCCGTGGAATTCCACGAACGCCAGGAATTGTCACGCCGTGTCCAGCGGTTCCGGCGCGGACACCCGCAAGCCCGGCTCGCTGGCCGTATCGCGGTGATCGTCGACGACGGCATCGCCAGCGGCGCCACCGCGCGCGCCGCCTGCCGGGTCGCCCGCGCCCAGGATGCCGCCCGCGTGGTGCTGGCGGTGCCGGTCGCCGCCCGCGACACGCTCGACACCCTGAAAAGCGAAGCCGACCAAGTGATCTGCCTGGAATCCCTGATCTGGTTCCTCGCCGTCGGCCAGAACTACCACGATTTCCGGCGGGTCACCGAAGGCGAGGTCGCCGATCTGTTGCACCGCGCCGCAGTCGGCCTGCCCGAGCCGTACGGGGTTGCTGTCGACAGACCCGCTCTGCGTGACGACGAGGTCCGGGTCGTCGCCGGAAAGGTCGACCTCGCCGGACACCTCACCATCCCCGAAAGCCCCAGCGCCATGGTGATCTTCGCCCATGCCAGCGGCAGCGGCCGTCACAGCCCCCGCAACCGATACCTCGCCACCGAACTCAACGCAACCGGACTCGGCACGCTGCTGTTCGACCTGCTGCGACCCACCGAAGAACTCGATCACGCCAAGGTATTCGACATCGGACTGCTCACGCGACGGTTGATCGAGGCCACACATTGGCTGAGCCACCAGCACGGTGCGAGTAACCTGCCGATCGGGTACCTCGGAGCCAGCACGGGCGCGGCGGCCGCACTACGCGCCGCCGCCGACCCCCGCACCGACATCGCGGCCGTGGTGTCACGAGGCGGCCGACCCGACCTCGCCCTGACCTCCCTGAGCGCGGTGCGAGCACCGACCCTGCTCATCGTCGGTAGCCGCGACCCGGTCACGCTCGAACTCAACCGATCCGCGCAACGGGCCATGTCCTGCGAAACCGAGCTGGCACTGGTGCCCGGCGCCACCAACCGGTTCGGCGAACCCGGCGCCCTCGAGAAGGCAGCCGAGCTCGCACGAGACTGGTTCACCGCCCACCTAGCCCCCAGAATCCGCTCATCGAAGGACACCAGCATCCGATAGCGACCCTGCTCCTCGCCTTCGGTTCCGGCGGAAATCTCCATGATCGACACGCTTGCGAATTCCGCGCCGGCGGGGATCGCCACTTGCGTCGGATACTCGTTCGGCCCGTTCGCGCCGTGCACGAGCGGTATAAATTCGATCTTCCAGCCGGTGGCGACCGAATGCGCCAGGCGGCCGCCCTCTCGGCCCGGTTACGTGAGCGCGTAAACCCGCTCTACGAATTCGGCGACCTGCTCGTCGGCCAGATGCCCGGCGATGTCGGCCTCGCTGATCATGCCGACCAATCGCTTGTTCTCGATCACCGGCAACCGTTTGATGCGATGAGATTCCATCTCCTGCAACACCTCGTCGATACCGGCACTGGCGTCGACCCACCGCGGCGTTCCCTCACACAGGTCCGCGCAGCGTGTCTGGGCCGGATCTCGGCCCGCGCCGAGGGCCTTCACGACGATGTCGCGGTCGGTGATTATGCCGCACATCCGGTCGTTCTCGTCGGCGACCGGCAGGGAACCTACATCGAGTTCCCGCATCAACTGCGCTGCCCGCGCCAGGGTCTCCTCGCGAGAGATCCACTGCGCGCCCTTGTGCATGATGTCCTTGGCCGTGGTCACGGTAGCCTCCTCGGCTCGTGCTCGGGATTCAGTCGGTTTACAGCCACACAGCGTGCCAGCCGAAACCCACACTGCCCCAGGGCCGAAACCACTTCCCGCACGGGACGAGGGCCGTCGATCCTATGGACCAGCGACTCTAGACACCGGATCCTCATGGCCGAGAGGTCGACCACTCTGATTCGAGTCGGCGCCAATCGATGGCGTCGTGGCGGTTACGGCAACTGAACGGTCCGTTGCCTGTCTGCGATCGCTTGCTGAAGCCGAGCACGCGACAACGTGTGCGGCCCACACTCACAGCACGCCGGGAGAGCATCATCGACCAGGTCGCCACCGGCCAGCAGATCGACATACGGGGTGCCGTGGTGGTGGATGCCGTGCCCGGCGTCGACGAAGTCGCGCGAACCGTGCGCGTGCGGGCCGGTCATCGACCGGAATACCGGGCCTACCTGTGTATCCAGCACCATCGCCACATGGTGGCCGCGACCGCATCGAACCTGCACCAGGACCTTTTCGTCCTGGTGCACGATCGACTCCACCGCGCGTTCTGCCATCCGACGTCGATCAGGTGCGGAGAGTTTCGACGTTTCGGTCATCGCTCCACCATGGCGCCTCGGCCCTCGTCAACGACAGGGCCGAAATTACGTGGTGCAAGGGACAATCGACCACTCCCGTTGGCTACCGCTCGGTGTCATCGATCTCCGCGGCGATGTCGCCGCGCACATCGATGACACCGTCCACGGCCGACACGAGAGACGTAATGATGTCTATCTGGCTCTGCCGCTTCACCTTTCCGCACAGAGTGACGATACCATTGTCCACTTCCACCGACATCTGGGATGGTGCCAGTGACATCATCTTCTGCAGAACCTCGGACTGGATTTCGGCGGCCAGATCGGCATCGGGTCGTAGATAGACCGACAGCACATCCCGGCGGCTGATCACACCGACCAGCACGCCATCGGGATCGACGACCGGCACACGTTTCACTCCGTATCTGGCCAGCATCACCGCGGCAGCGGAAAGCCTCGCATCGGGAGCCGTCGTCTCGACCGGCGTGCTCATCAGATCGGCCGCGGTCAGTGTGGTGCCCCTTCGGGAAAATGCCCTGTGGCGCAACAGATGCCATGTCGCCGAGCCGACCGCACCGCCGGCTCGAGCCTGTCTACCGAGTAGATCGGCCTCGGTGACCATGCCAATTACTCGCCGCTGCCGGTCGACCACCGGTACACCACTGAACCGATACACGGCCAGCGTGCGCACGATCTCCCGGAACGGCGTATCCGCCCCGACCGCGATCACGTCGCGGGTCATGACATCACCAACGGTCTTGTGCACCAAGGACATTCACCTCACGCACGGCATTGCGCTCATCGGCCGCCGTACCGCGCACGACCATTACCGGACAACGTGCGTCACGGATCAGCGAGGGCACCCGGCCGGACGACTCGCAGCCCGGCGCACTGTGCACATACATCGCCGATGACGAGCATCCGCGCACCGTCCGACCGGGAGATCAGGGCGGGAACAACATCGAACTGGCTGATCTGTCGGCCGCGACCACGATCGGCTCGGCGCGCGACAGAACTCGGTAACGATCGCGTGCACGGTGTCCGATCGTGTCTAGTCGCCGGATTTCACCGGTACTTTCTTGCCGACCTGCTTCGGCTCGACGACCGGCATCGTGACCGTCAGGATGCCTTTCGCGTAGGTGGCGTCGATGTTTTCCTCCTGTGTGCCCTCCGGCAGCGTCATCGTGCGTGCGTAAGAGCCATAACCGAACTCGGACCGCCGCTTTTCCTCCGGCGCCTCGATGCGCTCGGCCTTGATCGTGAGCTTGCGGTCGTGTACAGAGACCTCGACGTCCTCGTCCGGGTCGACGCCGGGAAGCTCCGCACGCACGACGTAGTGGCCGTCGTCGATCAGATCCTCCACTCGTAGCGGATGGGTGCTGCGCACGGACATCTGCGTGAAACTGCTCCACAAATCGGCCAGCCAGGAACCCGGCTGACGGCGAACGGAAAGTGGACTCATGTTTCCTCCATCATGAATAGCCTTATGACACATCACATTCCATGTATTTTGTTTGCCGAGTCGGCCATCCACGACGCCGAAATCCAAGTTCCTGCTGGGCCACTCGGATCGCCTCGTCATTGCCTGGATTCACCGATGGCCGACCAGAGCCACTGTCCCGCTCCTGGGCCGCGTGCTACAGAGTCCACGGCCCCGCGTACCAAGGACATTGGTCCCTCGAGTCCGAGGGTCGCTGAAGTCCCTGTCGCAGTACGCGCTCGGCCGCAGGTTATCGATCGAACTCTTTTCCGGCTCGGCCGGATGGGAGACCATCCCCGGGTGGTGCGCGTGAGGGTTTTCGTCATGCCATCGAATCGCCGTGACACTCCGGCGGCTGTTCCTCTCCCGCAAGGCGATCAGGCCGGTCTTCCTGCCGCAGGACAGCGCGTCGACGACTGTCTGCGCCGCGACCAGGACGAAGAGCCGACGGGCACTGCTCAGACCACTATGTTGCTGATGGCGTGATCAGCCCGTAGTGGCCGTCGTAACGGTGGTAGAGCACACAGCCGCGCTTGCGCTCCCGGTCGCGGAAGAACACGAAGGGCCAACCGGTCACCTCCAGCCGCGCGATGGCGTCCTCGACATCGAGCTCCGGCGCGGGGGCCGGGCTCACCGACACCGGAACCGCACCCTGGACAATCATGTGAGGCTGCGGAACCAGCTGAGCCAGGCGGTAACCGATGTCGGTGCGGTACAGCACGCTGTCGGTGCGACTGCCGGATTCGGTGAACAGATGAAAGCCGTAATCCATTGTCTCCATATCGAATGCCGCCTCGTCGCAGGTTTCATCGGCAAGCGCGAACGACTTGTGCCGCACCACCTCCCGCTGCTCCGACGGGCGCGGGAAATACGGTAACGGCACACGTGGGGTCTCGCCGTGGCGCCATTCGTGTGGCCCCGGACCGGGCCCGGCGCCTCGAACAGCCTCCCAGTGCCGCGACAGCCTTTCCAGGCGCGCCTTCAGTCGCGCCTCCAGCAGATCGATCGCCTCCCGGGTCGTGGCCGCGGCCACCTGCACCCGCACCCCGCGTCCGTCGAAGTTCACGTTCGCCTGCGCCACAATGGGTTTCTCCATAGCCGGGTCCCGGTGCCCGGTCAGGCGTACTCGCGCCGACAGCACCGGCTCGGACGCATATCCCAAAGCATGCGTGATCTTTTCGCGCGCATATTCGGCTCCACCAGCCGACACATGATGTCCGATCGAGATCTGCACCAATGAATCCGGAGCCTTGGTCACCTTCCGCATGGCTGTTCCACCTTTCGCCTCACAAGGACTGGCATCACCGCAATCGAATGTTGCGCTGGCCGTTGTCGATCGCCTGTATCGATCGGTAACGCGATAGCACGTGGATTTCCGCAGGGGGCAGTCCCCCGAACCCGCATCAGGACGCGTTCGCGCTGGTGCACAATCGAATCCAGCGCAGGCTCCTCGATGTGTCGTCGCAGCATCGGCGACAATTCGAAGGTACTGGCCGTCGCTCGACATAGGCCGATCGCCCACGCGTGTAGTGCTGACCCGACCGCACGAACGTTGTCGGGCCGTGTCCGTTCAGCGCCGCACTGCTCGAGGAACGATGACTTTCGTCCCCCGTATTCGAGAACTTGGCCTCTTATGGAACAACCCCGCGCGTTGCGACACTGAGAAGGCTCGCTCGAGGCGCCGGACAGGTGACTGAGGCCTACGGGCCTGGTTTGACCTATCGCCCTAAGACGGGGTGTCCGACCTCGGGCGGGCCCCTGCATGTCGCGCCCGGTATCGAAACTACGCCGTGCCGTAGTCACAGCATGTCCTGCAGTGTCCACCCATCGCCTTCGGACAGTCCGAGTTTCCGGGCTTTCAGCAATGGCGACTGTGCCGCAGCTTCGGTCAGGTGACGGTCCACCGCCTCACAAGCGATGTTCACGCCGCCACCTGGCGGTCCTGCGAAATCTAGTCTCGCTGCGTCCCAGCTGAATTCCCGCCGCGCCATCTCGTGATGGGAGAGGTTGGCCGCGGCTCGTTCCCGAGGCGACTTCTCGATCGGCTTCCAGCGATCGGAGCAGCCGACGCTGTTGTTCGTCATGTCTGTTCACACAGCTGGGACGTCACGCCATCGGTCGGTAATTGGGGGCTCGAGACAGTTTCTGCCGGAGCCCTG
Organism: Nocardia pseudobrasiliensis NBRC 108224; assembly: GCF_001613105.1. GTDB lineage: Bacteria > Actinomycetota > Actinomycetes > Mycobacteriales > Mycobacteriaceae > Nocardia > Nocardia pseudobrasiliensis. Next base: position 152,471 of record NZ_BDBS01000029.1, read on the forward strand.
TGCTGCTTGGGCCGACTTCATGATCTGTTCGAGCGGTCGTGTCGAAGGATCTGCCCGAGTACGGCAACCCCGTCTTTACGACGATAGGCCGATCAGTCGAATACCTCCTGCGTCGGCCGAGTCCGCCATCTCGGGCAGATCACCGGGTTTCCCCGGCACATCGAGCATCTCACGCCCGAGCCCCGCTACGCAGGGGTCCGAGGTCCGTACCTCGACATTCGAAAGTCACCGCACCACAGGGCGTTCCACGAGCGGGCAACGACGCCGAATTCCTCTGCCGCTGGTCTCGGCACGAGAGGCCCTGCGTCCTGGGGACATAGGTCACACATCGCGAGTAGTCCCCGTCCCTATCGGGAAATCCCCGGCGGGAGCAGGCTGGGTCGAATACCGTCGGGCACACTCCGCTGGCACGGCCGGACCCGACGCCGTTGCGGTCGTGACCCTCAGGGAGTCGAAGAAGCACCTAGCGAACCACGCCGAGCAACAATCCGCCTGCCCGCCGGTGTCCGGTATAGAAGTGCGGCTGTCGACGCGTACGTGAGAGTGACATTGCACGCGGTCCCGTCGTCCACGATGGGACACCGGCGCTGCTGCGGATACCGACCGCCCGTCGGAGTCTTGTTGTGGCCCATGTGCATTTGCCCGGGGAAGTCGGCCGGAGGCAGGGACTATCGTCCTCGGCGTCGATGACAACCGCATCTGTCCGCGACGGCCGAAGACCTCGAATCTGGAGATGGTCAGTCGCAGTAGGAGGGGTTCCCATGCTGTTTCACGATCGCAGCGACGCCGGTCACCGGCTCGCAGTCCGTCTGCAATCTCTGCTCGGCGAGGACGTCGTCGTCGTCGGCCTGCCTCGCGGCGGTGTGCCGGTCGCCTACGAGGTCGCCCGCGCGTTGGGCGCACCGTTGGATGTGCTCGTGGTGCGTAAACTCGGCGTGCCGTACCAGCCGGAGCTGGCATTCGGGGCCATCGGCGAAGACGGTGTCCGCGTCCTCAACCAGCGGGTCGTGCAGGAGATCGGGCTCGCCGACGGGGATATGGATTCGGTGGAGTCGCGTGAGCGCGAAGAGCTTTCCCGCCGGGTCGAGCTGTACCGGCGCGGCCGTGCCCGAATTCCGGTGCGCGGGCGCACCGTGGTGATCGTCGACGACGGCATCGCCACCGGAGCCACCGCCCGCGCAGCCTGTCGAGTCGCCCGGGCACTAGGAGCGGCTCGGGTGGTCCTCGCCGTCCCGGTCGCCTCCCGCCAGGCGCTGGCCTCGCTGGGGCCGGAGGCCGACGAACTGATCTGCCTCGAAACTCCGAGGTGGTTCTTCGCAGTCGGCCAGTGGTATCGCCACTTCACTCAGACCAGCGACGACGAGGTCACCGACCTGCTCCGGCAGGCCGCTGCCGCTGTCCCCGAGCCGCGGTACACGAGCCCGGGAGATCCACCGTTGCGCGACGATGAGGTACGGGTGGTCCTCGGCGATCTCGAACTGTCCGGTCATCTCACCATCCCCGAAAACCCCACCGGGATGGTCATCTTCGCCCACGGCAGCGGCAGCAGCCGCCACAGCCCCCGCAACCGCTACGTCGCCGCCGAACTCAACCAGGCGGGCCTGGGCACCCTGCTGTTCGATCTACTCACTCCCAGCGAAGAACTCCACCGCGCCAACGTCTTCGACATCGAACTGCTGTCCGACCGGCTCGTCGAGGTCACCACCTGGCTGACCCGCCAACCACACGCGACGGGACTGCCGATCGGCTACTTCGGCGCCAGCACCGGCGCCGCCGCCGCGCTGCAAGCCGCCGCCGACCCACGCGTGCGGATCGCCGCAGTGGTCTCCCGGGGCGGCCGCCCCGATCTCGCCGATGCCGATCTGTCCGCGGTCCGGGCGCCGACACTGCTGATCGTCGGTGGCCGCGACCAAGCGGTGCTGGAACTGAATCGCTTCGCGCAGCGGGCCATGTCGTGCGAGAACCACCTCGAGGTGGTACCCGGTGCCACCCACCTGTTCGCCGAACCCGGCGCCCTGGAACAGGTCGCCGCCCTGGCCCGCGGCTGGTTCCTCGCTCACCTGGCACCGACCACCACCGGCCCACGCACTGGGAAGGACGCCGGACGATCATGACCACGCTGCGTATCGTGTCCGGCAGCGCCAACCCCGGCTTGACCGCAGCCGTCACAAACTATCTGGGTGCCGGACCAACCGTCAGCACGCTACAGCGCTTCCCCGACGGCGAGCTGCGCCCAACCGTCGAAAATGTCTGCGGCAGTGACGTCTACGTCGTGCAGCCGACCGCCCCGCCGGTCAACGACCACCTCGTCGAGCTCCTGCTGCTACTCGATGCCTGCCGACGCACTCGCGCCGCCCGCATCACCGCGGTCGTACCGTATTTCGGATACGCTCGCCAAGACCATCGCAGCGCCGAGGGCGAGCCCCTCGCCGCCCGTGTGGTCGCCGACATGATCGCCCACGCCGGCGCCGACCGGCTGATCGTCGTCGACCCGCACACCGCCACGCTGGAACGGATGTGCCCGATCCCGGTCCAGACACTGACCGCAATACCGATCCTGGCGCAGGAGATCGCGCTGTCCGAAAGGGTGGTCGTCGCCCCGGACGAGGGTGCGGTCAAACTCGCCGAACGGTATGCGGCCAAGTCCCGCGACTCCCTCGCCGTGGTACGCAAGCAACGCGAAACCGGTGCCACGGTCAGCGCATTCGACGTGGTCGGCGATGTCCGGAACCGGCTGACCGTCATCGTCGATGACATGATCAGCACGGGCGCCACGATCGAAACCGCGGTCGGGCTGCTCCGCTTGCACGACGCGGCACCCGACATCATCGTTGCCGCCACCCACGGCGTGTTCACTCACGGTGCCCTCGGCCGCCTACGAGCGCTCGGCCTGCACCGCCTAATCGTCACCGACACCATCCACCACCCCGATCCATCACCCCCGATCCAGGTCTGCTCGATCGCCCCGATGCTCGCCGAGGCCATCGCGCGGCTGCACGCAAACCAGCCCATGCTCACCGTGCCGGCCCCAGCACGATGAGCCTGGCCGATACCTGGCATAGGCTGGTCCCGCACTCCGCCGGTCTGAGGATCGAGGCCTGGGCGCCGGGCCGGGAACATTGTCTCGCCGAGGCCGTGGCCGGACTGGTGGACAGCTTTCTCGGCCGCCCGCTTCCCCGACCGGAGGTCGGCGTCGAATGGGATCTTCCAGCAGACCGCGAGGAGAACATGCTGGTACGCCTGCTCGAGGAGGCCATCTACCAGATCGATGTCTTCGGCCGGGCCCCGGTGGCCGCCACCGTCGAGGCCACATCCAGCGGCCTGCATGTCCGGTTCGATATGGCCGACCTCGAGCACACCGAACCCTGCGGCCCGGCGCCCAAGGCGGTGTTGCTGCACCTGTTACGGTTCGCCCCCGACACCCACGGCTGGAACTGCGCCGTCACTATCGACGTCTGAGCATCGAGAACACTTGCACAGCCGACAGTATCGGAGAGCCCGATCTACCTCATGGGGTCGTTCGTCTCGGCTTCGACGACCTGGTCGCCGGAGTCCGGGTGTTGTCTGGATTCGATGAGGAGTTCGCTGCGCACATCGACGACACCTTTCACACCCGAGGTGAGAGCGATGAGGATATCGATCATGATCGGGTGCGGCACCGTTCCGAACAGCGTGACCACACCGTGACACACCTCGACCGAGACCTGCGACTTCTCGGCCGGATCGCCCTCTCCAGGATCTGGGATCGGAGGTCGGGGGCCAACTCTGCGTCGGTGCGCAGATGCACCGACAATATGTCCTTACGGCTGACGATGCCCACCAGCTCACCGTCGGCATCGACCATCGGGAGCCGTTTCACACCGCGCTGGCCACCGTCGCCGCAGCCGCGGTGAGTCCGGCGTCCGGAGCAACCGACACCACCGGTGCGTTCATTACCTCTGTCGCCGTTCTGGTCACACCTCTACGAGCGAATGCTCGGCGCCACAATAGATCCCACATCGTCGCGCCGACAATCCCGCCCGTCAGGGCCTGCCTGCCCATCAGATCGGCTTCGGTGACCATCCCCACGACATGCCGTTGCGGATCGAGCACCGGAACACCGCTGATACGGTGTTCGGCCACGATGCCCACGATGTCCCGAAACGGCGTATCCGCCTGCACCACCACATCGCGGGTCATCACATCAGCGACTGTCTTATGCTTCACGACCTGCCCATCCCGCCGAATCCCACCGTCGTGCCACCGAGATCCCGAACGTCTCAGCGGCACGCAGAACTGCCCGCTCCGTGATCAACTCGCCACCTCGAGAGAGCGGCGGCGCGTCCGGTCGGCGAATGCGTCTGCGGCCCAGCTGAACTCGACGCCAACAGTGAACCAGCCTCGGTTTGCCGAGTAGGAGATGTCGAGTTCGCGGTCGACCCTTTCGGGCACCGCGATGTGTCCGGGGGCTCCGAGCCCGCCGTAACCGAGGTCGTGACCGGTCTCGAGTTGCTCGGCGATACGACGCAGCTCGGTCGCCAACTGCGCGCGGGTGATGCTGCGATGGTCTCGATAGATTCTCTGGTTCGACATGGTTCTCAGCAGACAACACCGACCACGGCGACGGCCAGAGTCCAAATGCCCGGGTCCGGGCGCACAAGCCCGCAGACATACTGTCGAGGCCATTTCCCACGGTGTCTCACTCGTGTGCGCCGATACCGACGTGCATCGCATGCTGAACCGTCGGGTTTGGTTCTCGCATCCGACCTTTCATTGCTGGTTCACATCGCACGATGCAGGTTCCGAGAATCTCGGCATCCCGGCCGGAACCCATTTCATCTTCGGTCGAAGATGAAATAATTGAGCGTTGAAGGCATTTCGTGCCAGGGCCTTCCCTTCACCGGCTGCAGTGCTGCGACGGCAGATTGGCGTCCGATCGACGGAGCGTCCCCCTCCATCCGAGAGGATGCGACACCAGTGGGTGCTGCGGTATGCAGCACGAGAACTCAGCGAAGGGGACAGCACCGATGTCGACGAACGGTGCACTCTCGGTCGGTCCTTCCGATGTGGCGAAACCGGACGACCGGACCGAATCATTCACGGTACGAGCTGATCTGGCTCACCTGCGGCTGCGTGAACTGCTGACCGAGGTCCGCGACCGCGTCGAGCAGATGTTCGACATCGGCGACAGTGTGGACGGGCTGGTGGATGCGATGCTGGTTGTCACGTCCGGACTCGAGCTGGGCCCAACACTGAGAGCGATCGTGCGCGCCGCCGCGGTCCTCGTCGATGCCCGCTTTGCTGCTCTGGGAGTTCGCGGGAACGATGATCAGCTCAGTGAGTTCGTCTACGAGGGGATCGACGAGACAACCCGGGCGAAGATCGGGCACTTGCCTGTCGGCTGCGGCGTGCTGGGACTGTTGTTATCCCAGCCGAAGCCGATACGACTCGACGATCTCACCATGCATCCCGTGTCGGTCGGGTTTCCCCAGCACCATCCACCGATGCGGACCTTTCTCGGTGTCCCCGTGCGGATCCGCGGCGAGATATTCGGCAATCTCTACCTCACCGAGAAGGCCGACGGACAGCCGTTCACCGAGGACGACGAATTGATCGTGCAAGCCCTCGCCGCCGCTGCCGGCGTTGCGATCGACAATGCCCGCCTCTACGAATCGACCCGCGCTCGCCGGGCATGGATCGAGGCCACCAGCGAGATTACTGCCGAGTTCCTCGCCGACACCGAACCCGAACAGGTGCACGCACATATCGTGAAACACGCCCGCCGCCTGACCCGCTCGGAACGCGCCTACCTGGCTGTCCCTCGCGATCCGGATTGCCCCGCGACAGAGGTCGACGAACTCGTCATCACCCAATGGTCAGGGCCAGGAGCATCGCTGTCAGGACGGACCGTGCAGATCGGCTCCGGCTCGGTCGGTGACGTCCTACGACAGGCAACCGCCGCGCAGGCCGATCACCTCCCTCCGGACGATGCGTGCAGCGACTTGCTCGGCAGCGGTCCAGTACTGATTCTGCCCCTGCGCCTGCCCGATTCAACACTCGGTGTGCTGATGGCGGCACGGCCGTCCGGGACCGGACCCTACTGCGAGGAAACCCTGGAACTGGCTGCCGCCTTCGCCGATCAGGTCGCACTCGCGATTCAGCTGGCCGATGCCCAGCGGCACATGCGCACACACGAGGTAGCGACCGAACGTGCCCGTATCGCCCGTGATCTGTATCGCGATGTCATACAACGCTTGTTCGATCTCGAAATCACGCTGCACGCAATCGTGCCCGACATCCGCAATCACGCTGTCCGACACCGACTCTGCGAAATCACCGACGACCTACAACAAGTCATCCACGACATACGGACATCGGTCTTCGACGCACACCAACCGGACCGCGTCGGCCCACATCTGCGGCAGCGGATCACCGACGCTGTCAGCCAACACATCGGCGACACCGGCATCGACGCCACCGTGCACATATCCGGGTCGCTCTCGATCGTCGAGCCCGCACTGGCCGATCACGTGGACGCCGTTGTCCGAGAGTCGGTCAGCAACGCTGTCCGCCACTCCGGCGCCGATACGATCACCGTCGACGTCGTTGTGGGAGACGACCTGACGATCATCGTGGCCGACAACGGGACGGGGGTCCCGGACACCATCACACCCAGCGGCCTCACCAACATGGCCCACCGCGCCGAACAGTCCGGCGGCTCCTTCACCATCGGGCCGAATCCCCACAGCGCAGGGGGCCGCCCGGGCGCGCGCACATGCTGGACGGCGCCACTACAGTGACCAGCGCCGCCGCGCCCGCCGGTTCCGCATCGCCTCGCCATGGCCCGAACAGCCAGGGCCACAGGAGAACTCCGCCAGGATTGCATCCAACGAGGGACCGGCACCACCCCGGTTCTGTGTATGTCGGTATCCGACGATGTCGTGGTCAGCCTTTGACGACTCCGATCGGTACGAGGCGGGCGACCTTGCGGCACAGTCCGGCGCCTTCGCTGGCGGCGACCACCGCGGTGATGTCCTTGTAGGCCGCCGGCGCTTCCTCGGCGAGCCCCTTCCAGGAGGCGCCACGGACGGCGATCCCGCGCTCTTCCAGCTCGGCCCGCAACGCTTTGCCGCCGACGGTGCGCGCGGCGGCGTGCCGGCTCCAGACTCTGCCCGCGCCGTGGCAGGTGGAGTGGAAGGCATGTCCGGGCTGGACTCCGGTGAGCACGTACGAGGCGGTTCCCATGGTGCCGGGAATCAAGGTCGGCTGACCGACCGGAGCCAGATCGTCGGGCAGATCCGGGTGCCGGGGCGGCAGGGCCCGGGTCGCGCCCTTACGGTGCACACACAGTCGACGTGTCCGGCCGTCGATCTCGTGGGTTTCGAGGGTGGCGAGGTTGTGCGACACGTCGTAGACGAGGTCGAGGTGAGTTCCGGTGCGAGCCTGGAAGATCCGCCGAGCCTCTTCGGTGAGTAGTTGCCGGTTGGCGCGGGCGTAGTTCGTCGCGGCCGCCATCGCCGCGAGATAGTCGCGGCCCTGCCGGGACTCCACGGGCGCGCACGCGAGCTGCCGGTCGGGGACGTCGATGCCGTAACAGGCCATCGCCGCATCCATCACCCGCACGTAGTCGCCGCACACCTGATGCCCGAGACCGCGTGAGCCGCAATGGATCATCACGCACACCTGGTCGGCGCGCAGCCCGAACACGCTCGCGGTCGGTTCGTCGTAGATCTCGGCGACGGCCTGGACCTCGAGGAAATGATTCCCCGAGCCGAGGCTGCCCACCTGCCGCAGCCCGCGTTCGAGGGCACGATCACTGACCAGATCCGGATCGGCGCCCGCCACAGTGCCAAGGTCCTCACATCGCCGCAGATCACGCTCCACTCCATGCCCGCGACCGACCGCGTAAGCGGCCCCGCCGGAAAGGATCCCACCGAGCTCACCACGAGAGACCGGCCATACACCGCCGTGCCGGAAGCCGCGTGGAATCGCCACGTCGAGATCGTCCACGACCGCCTCGAGCACCGGCGTCAAGGCATGACGGTCCAGATCGGCGGCCAGAAGCCTTACCCCGCAGGAGATATCGAAACCGACCCCACCAGGTGATACGACACCACCTGCGGCGATATCGGTGGCCGCGACACCACCGATCGGGAAACCGTAGCCCCAGTGCACATCCGGCATGGCGTAGGAGGCCCGCACGATCCCCGGCAGCGTGGCCACGTTCACCACCTGCTCCAACGCCTGATGGTCGCCGACTTCGGGCAGCAGCGCACGGGAGGCGAATACCACGCCGGGAACCCGCATCCGGCCGCACTGTGGGATACGGAACCGGAATGGGGCCTCCTCGACAAGCTCGATAAGGGTTTGCTGCTCAGACATCGATGGTCACCACACAGCGCCAGCCGTTCTCCACCGGCCGCAACCGGATGTCGTGCAAGGAGACCGCTTTGGGCATCGCCCCGCACGCCGTGGCCTCAGCCAGCTCAGCCATCTCGAACCGGACCCGCCACCCGTTCGGTGTCGACTCGACGGTGGTCGCGACGGGAACATGGGAGAACACCTCCATCTGATAGATGACCTCGTCCAGCAGATCGGCCAGCAGATTCTCTGCGTGGTCGTCGAGCAACGTCCACTCGACCGTCGACGACGGATGCGGTCGCGGACGATCGATGAAGCTGTCCACCAATGCGTTCACCGCTTCGACCAGACACTGCGCCTGGGTCGGAGCCCACGCTTCGATACGCAGATCGGCAGTGTGCGGCACGGATACATGTCCCGCTGATCGGATTGCCATCACCGACTCCAATGCCCCAAGACAGGCCCCCGGGTTTCCCCGACCTATCGAGCCTTCCCCCGGTCGGCGTGACGGTCATGGGTCTTCGGTCCCCGTTTCGGACGAGAAAGTCACCCTTGGTCCACGGCCACCACGGCTCCACCTCATGGCTCGTAACTTGCGGTTGAGCTCCGCGGCCGGGAACCAGTTCGATGTCGTGGGGAAGGTGCTGTGCGGCTGTGTCATTCGATGTCCGGTTCTCCTGACAGGTGCAGCACAGCGTCACGTGCGGTGCGCTGCAATCGAACTGCCTCGGTCCAGTCGGTATTCGCGGCGCGGAGCGGGTGAGCGAGGGCGATGGCGATCGCTCCCCGCCGCGGATAGCCGTGCTCGGGCCGCAGAATCGTGCGGGTGCCGCGAATACCCACGGGAAGGACAGGCGCCGCGGCCTGGGCCGCGACCACGAACGCGCCGATATGGAAGGGCCGCACCCCGGTAGCGCGCGATATGGTGCCCTCGGGGAATATCACGAGCGATCGACCGGATCGGACGTGGTCGACGAGGCGCGCGGTATCGGCAACACCGTGTTCGCGTTCATGCCGTTCGACGAACTCCGTGCCGAGCCGCCTGAGCACGAACCCACTGAGCCGCCGATGCTCGAACACCTCCCCGGCGATGAAACGGAACGTCCGCGGCAGCACCGTCGCGATCACGAGCCCGTCGAGCCAGCTTTGATGATTCGCCACCACGATCACCGGCCCCTCCGGCAGGCAATCGAGACCGTGCACGGTGACTTCGGTCTCGGTGAGACGAGCCAGAAGCCGAGCCGAGCCGCGAATCAGCTGCCAGCGCCAATGCATGCTCGGAAGCACCGCCAGCAGGATGACCACCGGCACGGCCAGCGCGAGGAAAACCACCCACGCGTAGGCTGCGAAAGCCGTAGCGGCGGCACCGCGACGGGTCCGGCGCCACGACGGCACGACTGCGCGCAGCCGCAGCCGAATCAACTCCCACCACAGCGGCCGTGGTCGTGCACCGATCCTGCGCTGCTCGTAGATCTCTCGGCTGGCGGCCCGCCGGATTTTGCCGCTCGAGGTCTTCGGAACGGTGCGCGGTGGGGCGAGGACCACCTCGTCGGGTGGCACACCGAGCAGATCCACCGTCGTCGAAACGATCTGCGTGCGTAGGGCGTCTGTCGCCTGGTCTCCGGAAACTCGGGTCTCGGCCATCACCACGAGCCGCTCGGGGCCGCCAACCGGGTTCGCGGCGGCGAACACTGCGACACAGCCCTTGCGGACGCCGTCGAGGTTGCCGACCGCCTCTTCGAGTTCGGCGGGGTGAAGGTTGCGGCCGGCACGGATGATCAGGTCCTTCACCCGCCCGGTGACGTAGAGATCGGCGTCTGCCAGATAGCCCAGGTCGCCGCTGTCGAGCCAGTCACCGTGCAACAGCGACCGCGTAGCTTCAGCATTGTGGAAGTAACCGGCGGTCGCCGAGGGGCCGCGGAATTCGATGCGACCCTCGTTGCGGTCACCCAGCTCGATTCCGGCGCTGTCCACGATCCGGATCTCGTGCCCGGGCAGGGGCCGTCCGCAGGCGACAAAGCACAGCGCATGCGTCTCACCGGGTTTCGCGGGGGCGGCTCGTCCCGAACGCAGAAACTTCTCGCGGTTCACACGGTCGATGACCGGATCATGCCCCACGAGTGGAAACGTCAGACCGACCGAGGATTCGGCGAGCCCATACACCGGCGTCATCGCGCTCGGCCTGAATCCGTAACTGGTGAAGCGCTCGGTGAACCGCTGAATTGTCGCGGGGCTGACGGGCTCGGAGCCGTTGTAGGCCAACCGCCAGGAACTCAAGTCGAGGTCCTCGAGCTCGCCATCATCGATCCTGGTGAGGCAGAGCTCGAAGGCAAAGTTCGGGCCGGCCGAGATGGTGCCCCGGTTGGCGTGAATCGCCCGCAGCCACCGCGACGGGCGGGTCAGGAACACCTGTGGGCCCATCACCACCAGTGGGACGCCGAAGTAGAGGGGCGACAGCCACGCGCCGATCAAGCCCATGTCGTGGTACAGGGGCAGCCAGCTGACGAACGTATCCATCGCCGTCACCCGCGCGGCCTGGCCCATCGCCCTGATATTCGCCAGCAGATTCAGGTGGGTCAGCGCGACGCCCTTGGGCTGGCCGGTGCTGCCGGAGGTGTATTGCACCAGTGCGAGATCGATGGGTCGAGGCCGAGGACGGGCTCCTCCGACGGAGCCTTCGAGGGCTTCGGGGACCACGACGTGGCGCAGACTGTCGACGTTCGAGCGCAGCAGCTGACCGACCGACACGGCCTCGGGAACGGTGACCAACAGAGCCGCCCCGGCATTGGCGAGGATGCCGATGTGGCGCCGCAGATGATCCGCCAACTGGGACGGACGGGCCGGCGGATACAACGGCACCGGCACCGCGCCCGCCAGCATCACCCCAGCGAAAGTGACGAAGTACGCCCTGCCGGTGGGCAACATGATCGCAATCCTGTCGCCCGGCATGACATCTCGCATCAGTAACCCCGCCGCTACCGCCGCAGCCTCGCGGTGCAGCATCGCGTAGGTCAGATCCTCAGACCTGCCCAGCTCATCGAGGATGCGGATATGCAACCGATCCGGGCCCGTGCGCACATGCCATTCGAGGGCTTCGACCACGGTCGACGCCTCCGTCGCCGCACCCCCCGCCGCAGTGGCTACCGGCGAGACCAGCCCGACCTCCTCGCCCGCCGATGCACGGCCACGGTCGATGGCGCATAACAGATCACGCGGTGTCTCGGCACTGGTCAGGACATGAGGGGCGAGCGCAACCCCGAACGCGGCCTGGACCCGGAGCAGCAGCTCAGCCAATTCCAGACTGCCGATACCCAAGTCGTCGAACCGGCTGTCGAGCGACACGGTATCCCGCGACACATGAGGATGGACCTCGGCGACCAACTGCTGAACCAGGCCGAGGACGCGAGCGGTCCGTTCTCGGCTCACCATCGGCCGGGAGGCAGCTTCCGGCCGTGCGAGGCCGCGATCGGAGACCGAATCAACCACGTGGAAGCCTTTTCGGCGCGAGCAGCACGCATACTTCAACTCAGCACCTCACAGCCCGTTGGGAAAGGGTCCGAAGACCCATACCGACGTTTCGCCCGACGAATAGGCGTGGGTCGAGTACCCCGAGCGAATTACCGCCCGTTGCTGTGCCGACCAACCGGCCCGGCGAGCCCGTGGGCCGCGTTCTGGACATCGGTGGTGAGTCGATCGAGCCGTGGTGAGATCGCGGCAACCGGGGTGACCGGAAAACAGAGGTCACTGACGTCCTCGGGGAGTTCGACGAGATCGGCTTCGAAACGTGCGCGCCCTGCGCATACGTCCTCGACGGCTCCCAGGCGCCGCCCCGCAAGCATGACCGGTTCGAGCAGCGGACCGGTGCCCGCTGGTGCGGGCTCATCGCGACAAGCGATCACATCGCGCAATCCGTCGCCGCGGAAGATCTGTTTCGGCCCAGGCATGGTGGCCTTGCCAGTGGACAGCTTGGCGACCGGACGACTGTCGTAAGCGACCAGCTTGTAGGCGCTGTCGAGGTAGGGCGCGTCGGCCGACACTCCCATCCGGGTCCCGATACCGGCCGCGTCGATCGGCACACTGCGGGACACGAAAGTGGCCAGGTCGTGTTCGTCCAAGCCACCGGAGACGACGATCCGGACCTCGGGCAGGCCGGCCTCGTCGAGCATCCGGCGCGCATCGATCGCGAGTAGGGCCAGATCGCCGCTGTCGAGGCGAATCCCGGCATGCCGTTGTAGACCCAGACGTCTGATGACGTCGATGGCGTGGGCCACGCCGCCGAGCGTGTCATAGGTGTCGACCAGGAAGGTGGCCCGCTCGGGCTGGTCGGCGGCGAAGGCATGGAAGGCGTCGAGTTCGGTCGGGAACGCCTCGATATAGGAGTGCGCCATGGTGCCCGCCGGGCGCAGGCCATAGCGGCGAGCCGCCTCCACGTTGCTGGTTGCCGCGAACCCGACCATCGCCGACAGACGCGCGACGGCCAGACCGGCCTCGATCCCTTGGGCACGACGAAAGGCGAAATCTACCAACTCGATTCGGTCGGCGGCGGCGATCCGGCAACGGGCGGCCTTGGTGGCCATCGTGGTCTGGAAGCTCACCTGGTTGAGCAGATAGGTCTCCACCAACTGCGCCTGCACGATCGGCGCGGTCACCTCCAGAATCGGCTCATTCGCGAATACGATCCGCCCGTCCCCGACCGCCCACACATCCCCGCCGAACCGCATCGATGCGAACGACGCGAGCGTCCGGTCGTCGAAACCGATACCTGCCAGATAGTCGAGATCAGTTGGCGAGAACCAGAATTGCGCCAACCAGTCCAGGCAGTCGGAGAGGCCCGCGGCGACGAGGAAACCCCGATTCGGAGGCAGGTCACGGACGAACAGGCTGAACGTCGCCGACCCAGTCATCTTCCGGCGCAGATAACTGGCCGCCATGGTCAACTCGTACAGATCGGTCAGCAGCCCGCCCGACATATGTCCAGTATGTACCCCGGACACCGCAGACCGGGAGCCGCCGTTCGTGCCGAGCTTATCCGGCCTGCCGTTCGCGATACCCTCGAATGATTCGGTCCCGAAATCTCCTGTCGCGCGGGACATTGGTCCTCACCGGAGGAGGACTTTGCCAGCTGTGGATACCAGGTGCGCTGTCCGATGCTGAGACCTCGAGGAGGTGGTGGCGGTGACCGAGGCGCGGACCGAGGCCGTGGATGACCTAGGCTTGTCGCCGGCCGCGCTGGCGGTGGTCACCGAACGGTATCTGCGCCGCGACGTCGATGGCCGGATCTGCGAGTCGACCGGGCAGATGATGGATCGGGTCGCCGAGTTCGTCGCCCGAGCCGAAGACATCCACCGCCCCGGCAGCGCGGACCGATGGGCGGCGCGGTTCTCGGAGTTGCTGCGGGCTCGTGAATTCCTGCCGAACTCACCGACATTGATGAACGCCGGTACCGGATCCGGTGTGCTGTCGGGGTGTTTCGTGCTGCCGATCGACGATTCACTGGAGTCGATCTTCACCACGCTGCGCACCACAGCGCTGCTGCATCAAGCTGGCGCCGGTACCGGATTCTCGTTCTCGCATCTGCGACCCCACGGCGACATCGTGTCCACCACCGGTGGGCGAGCCAGCGGGCCGGTATCGTTCATCGAGCTGTACGACGCTGCGACACAAGTCATTCAGCTCAGCGGACGGCGACGCGGAGCGAGCATGGCCGTACTCGATGTGCATCACCCGGATATCGCGGCGTTCATCCGCGCGAAGGCCGACACCACGACACTGCCCACCTTCAATCTCTCGGTCGGGATCACTGACGAGTTCATGCTCGCCGCCGCCGAGAACCGGCCCCACCCGCTGATCAACCCCCGCACCGGCCAGGTCGTGCGGGAAGTCTCGGCGCGTTCACTCCTGGATGACATCGCGGCACAGACGTGGCGCACCGGCGAACCGGGAATCCTGTTCCTGGACACGGTCGATCGCGCCAACCCCCTGCCCGCGTTGGGGCGGTTGGAGGCCACCAACCCCTGCGGGGAGGTGCCGCTGGCCGCCTATGAATCGTGCAATCTCGGCTCGATCGCCCTGCCCCGCTTCCTGGCCGGCGACGCCCTCGACGACCGGCGCCTCGCCGACGCGGTGCGGGTGACGGTACGGTTCCTCGACGACGTCATCGACGTGGCGACCTATCCCGCACCTGAGCTCGAGACGGCCGCGCAGGCCACCCGCAAGATCGGCCTGGGCATCATGGGACTGGCCGAAATGCTCGCGGCCCTGGGACTTCCCTACGACAGCGACGCGGCGGTCCAGTTCGCTCGGCACGTGATGGCACGCATCGCACGGTGGGCGCACGCGGCCTCGCGCGAACTCGCGGCCGAACGGGGCGCCTTCCCCTTGTTCGACCGCAGCCGCCGGGCGCAACACTGCGCCGCTCCGATGCGCAATGCGCAGCTCACCTCGATCGCGCCCACCGGAACCATCTCCCTGCTCGCCGGTACCTCCGCGGGAATCGAGCCGCTGTTCGCCCTCGCCTACACCCGCCACCTGCTCGGGCACGACTTCGCGCAGGTCGATCCCCTGTTCGAGCGCCTGGCCACCGAGTGCGGGGTATGGTCGGCGCAGGTCGCCGCCGACATCACCGCGACCGGCACCGCCGCGCCCGCGGCTCTGCCCGCCAACCTACGGCGACGCTTCGTCACCGCCCACGAGATCGACCCGATCTGGCATGTCCGGATGCAGGCCGCAGTGCAACGACACACCGACGCCGCCGTCGCCAAAACCGTGAACCTGCCGGAGAACGCGACCGTCGACACCGTCCGCGGCATCTTCCGCCACGCCTGGCGAGCCGGCTGCAAAGGCATCACCGTCTACCGGGCAGGCAGCCGCCGCGACGAAGTCCTGCGACACCCACCCGCCGGCACCGCCGACCACCCGGTCGACGTACACGGCACCTACACCGGCGGAACACCGGCACCCGGCCGGACATCATGAACAGGGGTCCCCCCGATAGCGCACGGTATCCGAGCGCCGATACCACGGCGGGATGTGTACCCCGTTACCGCGCGATCGAGGGCTTCTGTTCGCCCAGGCCATCCGGCCGATCGTCGCGGGCCCCGTCGAGTCGGCGCACCATGGTGGATGTGCCCCAGTCTCGGCGAATGGCCAGTTCCAGCGCCTGCCGATTCTTCGCGTCCACATAGGACAACAACGAGCGCAGGGGTTCTCGATCGTCGGGCTTCAACTCGTCGATACGAACGGTCAACTGCTCCAGGTCGTCCCGGACACACGACAGCGCATAAACCGATCCCCCACGCCTGCTGGCGGCCAGCACCGATGCCAGGGCGTTCTCGATCTCGATCCGCTCCGGGTGCTGCGACGCGGCGCCCTCGGCGAGTGCATCGAGAGTTGTGGCTTCGAGGTAGTCGTACAGTCGGCGGACCGCGCGCTGCTGTGGATCGGATTCGTCCAATGCGTCTGCAGAGCTGCTCAGTGCGACGACGCTGTCACGCAACGCGCGCACGTTGCTGGTAGTCGACACTCCCCGTAGCGTGTCGAGCATCGACAGGAGCTGCCGCTCAATCACATTCGCTCTCATCCCCGGCCTATCGTCGCAGTCCATCGCCGCTTCCTGTCCTCACACGCGACGCTCGCCTCACTGTGTTCCAAATCCAGCGCAGCCGACAGGGCATATCGCCCCTCGTCTCGGTGACCATCGGACACAGCTGCGATACCGCAGGAAACAACCTGTATCAGCCAGGCCACGCTTCGATTCCCCCAATTGGAACTGCGACATCCCCCGAACTTCACCGCGCTACCGAAGACATGCCGCGTATCCTGTAGTGCTCGAAGCTATTTCAGCGCTGAAACGCGGCACCCAGCGGTGGCGGGCAGTCTCAATCTTGCGCGCTTCGTGGGCCTCGGGCTGCGCCGTCCCGGTGGTTACCACCGCAGCAACCGAAGCGGCGAACGCGGGCGCCGTTTCGTGCCCGTGGCTATGAGGATTCCTCCGATGTCGCGAGGCCGAGATCGGAGGGCGGGAAGGGGCGGTGATATGAGCTTGGTCGTGCTGGGGGGACTCAACGGGTTGTTCTCGGGCAGCGAAACTGCTCTGATTACTCTGCGCGAGGGATAGATTCGGCGATTGGAGCGGCGTCAGGACCGGGCCGCCGCCACGCTCGTGCGGCTGGCGCGTGAACCCAACCGGTTTCTCGCCACGATCCAGATCACTATCACGCTGGGCTACGTGACCTCATCCTTCACGACGGCCGCCTCACCGACGCCGCACGCCCCGCCGTCGTGTTCCCCGACTCGATGCGAGTGGCCGATGCGTTGCGCCGATTCATGACCGAGCACGAACAGTTCGCGCTGGTCGCCAACGAACACGGCGACATCGACGGCATCGTGACATTGGAAGACCTGCTCGAAGAAGTGGTCGGCGAGATCTACGACGAAGCCGACCGGGACATCGCCGCGGTCCGGCACGAAAGCAACGGCGCACTGCTTTTGCCCGGCACCTTCCCGGTGCACGACCTGCCCGAACTCGGCGTGCGGATAGACGATGCACCGACCGGCGATTACACGACCGTGGCCGGACTGGTGCTCACCGCACTCGGCCGAATTCCACGCCAGCCCGGTGATCGGATCCCTTTGCACGAGTGGGTGATCGAGGTCGCCGGCATTGAGGGAAACACTGTCAGCGCCGTTCGCCTGCACGCTGTCCCCAGTGGGCGAAACCTGCGCTGACATCGCGGCGGCGGCATGCCTCGAACTCCCGCCCCCTCGCTGGCAGCCGACCAGGGCGCTGCCACCGAACCGAAGCGCCATTGTCTCGACCTGCCCGCGCCGATATTGTGCGGCTATGGGCGAATTGCGGTCCCACCATGGCCACGTGCCGCTGCTGGTTCTTTCTGCCGCTGTAGTCGGCGCGCTGGTTCTCGCGTCGGCGGCCTGCGGCCGCACCAGCGAGACCCGGTCCGGGACAGGCACTTCGAAAGCAACCAGCGTCGAGGTCAACCGGACCGGCGGCTTTGCCGGGGTCAATGAGTTCTACACCGTCGACGGCAGCGTCGAGGACCAGCGACGCGGCAAGTTGTTCGACATGGTCGGCAGTGAGCAGTTCCGGGCATTGAAAGACAGCTACACCGAACCGAACGGTTGCCGCGACTCGTACTCGTACGCCGTGACCGTAACCTACAGCAACAGCGGCAGCAAGCGCGTCACCACCGAGGAATGCAGCCAAGCGCCCCAATTACTGAGCGATGTCATCACCCTCACCAAGGAAATCGGGCACCGCCGCGGCGGTAATTAGCCCAGAACCGAGAATCGATTTTCAACACTCGCCAGAGAGCGGATCCGCCATGCAGACTTCTCGTCACTTACCGGGCCGGTGAGGAGAGCTGCGATGATCGCGATCGTGGTAATGGGGATCGCGAACAGAGCGCCGATGATCAATCAGCGAGAACGGATGATCGCGTGTGACAGCAGGCCGTAGTTGTCACCAGCTGCGGCCGTCGACCACTGTTTCGGGGAGCGGTGTCACCAGAGGAAGACATCGTTGTGGCGAGGGAGCTATGGCCAGAGCCCGGCCGCGCCGCTGAACTCGCATCATCGGTTGCGCGCAGATCGGGTCCAGGGCCAGGTCATCAAGGCCCACACGGAGAGAAGGAGGACGGCAGCGGTGACCAGATACCAGGGCCAGGGGCCGAGTACATCCAGTAGCGACGGAGTCACGGGTTTCGCGTTGACGAATCCGTAGTTGGTGCCGGCAAGGGAGTTGAAGGTAAAGGTGACCGCGGCCCAGGTCGTGGTGGCCACCACGGCAATTCGGTAACTGCGCCAGTTCGGGTGCATGCCGATGCCCCAGGTCAAGTAGGCCGCCGCCCAGACCACGATCAGGTGAATCGCCCAGAAGGCCAGAAACTCGGGGTGCGGGAAGTCGGGGCTCTGCAGTGCCGGTGACACGAGCGCCTGCGTGCTCAAGGTGAAACACCAGTAATAGGTCAGCGCGTACGCCCAGGGCCGGTGCGACCACAGTGCGTACGCTGCGACCATGGTCGCGAGATCGGTCAGGCGCAGCGGAACAGCGCGACCGATGGTCGGGGGGAACAACGCGGCGAGGTAGATCGTCAGGTACAGCGCCAGCGTCGTTGCGCCGAAGATCCTGCTGAAACGTCTTGCGGTGTGAGCATTCCGGTGAGTGCGTCCTATCCGGACGACCGCTACCGCCCCCATCGCGAATACGACCAGCACCATCCAGTGCGACAGTCCGTATGCGGAGAACTCCCGTTGCGCCGACGGCGTGTCCACGGCTACCAGTGTCAGCTTTGATGCCCCTCTTGCCAGTGGGATCGGCGTTCATGGCCAAAGTGCAGGCTGCCAGGTGTGTCCGCTGGCCCGAAGATCGCAACCGGTCCTGATCGCAATCGAGGTCCCGACGGAGCGCGACCGAGATCGACCGGTGATCATCCGTGACGATGACAACGGGATTCTCGAAACGGCTGCGGCACTCCGGCACCGGTGGCCGGAAGATCCTCATACGGCGTCCGAAATCTTTTCGCGCACAGGGTTATCGGATGGGGACTCGAGGTGACATCGGACCCTTGTGAAGCGTCGCCCGAGGTTCGACGCTGAATTGATGTCACCGCAGAACGATCCCCTGACCCCGGCTGTACATACTGCTCATGAATGGCTCAAAGCGGTCGCCGACCGGATCGGCACCGAGGACCGCGCCTTCACCTACCACGTGGTGCGCGCCTGGCTTCACACGGTGCGCGACCGCATCAGCGTCGTCGCCTCGGCGCATCTGACCGCGCAGCTGCCCGAAATCCTGCGCGGTGTCTACTACGAAGGCTGGGTACCCAGTCACATCCCGGTCGGGCACGGTACCGACGAATTCCTCACCCGGTTCGCGCACGAGGCCATGATCACCCGCGCGGAGGTGCCCCGCTTGGCCGGCGCGGTCACTGATGTGTTCATGGACCGCTGCTCGCCCGGCCAGCTCGACGGCCTGTTCGCCGTGCTGCCGGTGCGGCTGCAGGAGCTGCTGCGCGGCTTCCCCGAAACCCACGCCGAAATCCCGAAACCGGTTGTGCATGCCGATACTCACCGGATCGAAGCCCTCGAGCGCCGATTGCAGTTGCTCGGCGACACGGTGGCGATACTCGCCCGCGGCCTCGAGGAACTGCCTACCACCAGAAACACTGACGACGAACGCCGATCCGCCGCCGCCCAGCAGGCCCATCGCATCCTCATGCGCGAGCACCTCACCACCACAACTATCAGACGCTGACCACACGTGCGCCGCAGTCTTGCTCCATCGCCGTGCCGACGACGAAAGCGGGGGCGGCTCGAGGGTTTCGCTCGAGCCGCCTCCGCCCGCTCAGGTGGTGCCCGCGCCACCACGGGCAGGCGCGGCCAGACCGATCGGACTCAATCGCCGGATTTCACTTCGACTTTCCGGGTCAGGTCCTTGGGCTGTTCCTTCATCGGCACGCTGACGGTGAGGATGCCCTTGGCATAGCGGGCGTCGATACCCTCCTCCGACGCACCCCGTGGCAGGGTGATGGTGCGTTCGAAAGAGCCGTACCGGAATTCCGAACGCCCCTTCTCCTCCTTCTTCTCGGTGCGCTCGGCCTTGATAGTCAGGTACCGGTCGCGAACGGATACCTCGACGTCCTTGACGGGGTCGATGCCGGGGATCTCCGCGCGCACCACGTAGTGTCCGTCCTCGATCGCGTCCTCGACCCGGATCAGGTGGGTCCCGAACGCCGGCGCCCACGCGGTGAGCGGCGCGGCGGCCGCGTTCCACATATCTTCGATATCGGCCAGCAGTGTGCCCGGCCGACGAGAGACCGGAATCAGGCTCATCGTTCCTTACCTCCCTGAGAATTGGAAATAGTTCCGACACAACCGATCCCACAGCGTCCACCGGGTCACTCGGTAGGGCCGAAAGCCACCGCGATAGTCGCCGTCGCGAAGCGCCGCCGGGGAGGACTGGGGCCATCGGCCTGCCGATGGGTGACGACCGGACCTGTCGCGGTCTGTGACCTGCCACCACCCTGGAACGGATTGGCCAGGAGGTAATCCGATGCTGTTTCATGATCGCAGTGACGCCGGTCGTCGACTGGCGGCGCGGATGCAGTCCCTCCGCGGGGCGGACGTCGTCGTGCTCGGCGTGCCCCGCGGTGGCGTACCGGTCGCGTTCGAGGTCGCCGCGGCACTGGGGGCGCCGCTGGATGTGATCTTGGTGCGCTCGGTGTCCCCCACCAACCCGAACTCGCGTTCGGTGCCATCGGCGAAGACCGTGCCCGAATCATCAACGACACCGTCGTGCAGCACGCGCAGCTCACTGACGCCGAGATGGCTCCGGTGGAACAGCAGGAGCGGGCAGAACTCACCCGCCAGGCGGCCCGGTACCGGCGTACGCGTCCACGAATTCCGTTGGCGGGCCGCACCGTGATCATCGTCGACGACGGCATCGCCACCGGTGCCACCGCCCGCGCTGCCTGCGGACTCGTCCACGCGCACGGCGCCGCACGGGTCTGCTGGCCGTGCCCGGCGCCGCTCGCGACGCACTCGCTGCGGTGCGACGCGACGCCGACGAGGTGATCTGCCTCGAATCCCCGAGAGGGTTCCTTGCCGTGGGCCAGTGGTATCAGCGCTTCGCCCAGCCCACCGACGAGGAGGTGGCCGAACTGCTGGACCGGGCCGCCACCGGCGCCCCGGAACCGGAGGAAGCCGAGACCGCAGAGCCTCTGCTGCGCGACAACGAGGTGCATGTGATCGCCGGAAACATTGAACTGGCAGGGCATCTCACCATCCCGGCCGACCCTGTCGGCCTGGTCGTTTTCGCGCACCCCAGCGGCAGCAACCGCCACAGCCCCCGCAACCGCTCCCTCGCCGACGCACTCCAACAAGGGCGGCTGGGCACTCTGCTGTTCGACCTGCTCACCCCGGAGGAGGAGATCCACCGGACACGGGTTTTCGATATCGGCCTGCTGGCGACCCGACTCGTGGACGTCACCGAATGGCTCACCCGGCAACCGCACACCGAGGGCCTGCGAATTGGGTACTTCGGGGTCGACACCGGGGCAGCGGCAGCACTGCGTGCCGCGACCGACCCGCGGGTCGAGATCGCCGCCGTGGTGTCCCGCAGCGGCCGCCCCGATCTGACCCGCGACGCCCTCGCGCGCGACCACGCGCCGACCCTGCTGATCGTCGGCCGCAACGACCCGCTGATCCTGAAACTGAATCAGCGTGCGCAAGCGGCGATGTCGTGTGCCACCACCGTCACGGTGGTACCCGGCGACCCGTCTGTTCACCGAGCCGGGCGCACTACAGACAGCCACCGACCTGACCCGCGACTGGTTCCTCACCCACCTGACGCACAACCGATCGCCCGAACGTATCACCGCGCCCCCGATCATCGATCACAGCTGAGTCGGGAGGTGGCCGCTGATGCGGTTTCAGGATCGCGGCGACACCGGACGTCGGCACCATGGTGCTGACATCCACGCTGGTTCGACGACCACGCAGCGGTCCGGCGTGAACGGACCGCCTACCGGGGTTCCACATCGCGCGTACGTCAACGGATTCCGGCAAGCGGCTGATCAACCGGCCGTACCCTGCTGAATATGACAGCCGAGCCGGTCCACGCGGCCCGCGATCCGCGTTTCCGACGCGATGTGGATGGCTGCCTGGCTGGGGATGGCAGCGCTGGGTGCGACCACACATCCATTCCAATGGACGGCAACGGCTTTGGTGGCGACGTCGGCCATAACCCTGCTCATGCGAGCCCTGCGCCGTCCGACCGAGCCGATCCGAGGCGGCCCGCGGCTGCGTCATGGTCGGCTGCTGTGGTCGAGTCTCGCGCTGGCCGCCCTGGGCTGGGAGCTGTTCGCCCTGTCGCGGCAACCCGCCTGGGCGTTCCGGATCCGTCCCATCCCACCGTGTCCACACTGCTGGACCCCCTGCTTGAGCAGGGCCCGGGGCGGCTCGCAGGCTGGCTGGCCGTCGGCTGACGGCTGTTGCGGTGATCCTCACCGGAGCGGCCGGCGCGGCCGAGCTCGCCGCACGCGCCAACCACGACCGCCTCACCACCTTCGGCGAAACCCTGCGCCTGCTGCTGCGGTCGAAAGTGTTGCGGTTACTCGCGATCCTCCTCTGGGCCTGGCTGGGCTGGCATTTCCTCGCACGTTGAGCTCTGCGGCGGCCCGAAGGAACGGGTCATTGGACTTTTCCCATGTGAGCACGAATGGGTTCGGGACTGCCGCTGGTGTGTAAAAACGGTGCTTTGCGGATTGATCGCTGAGTGGAGCAGATGGCAAGCCCGCCATCGTTGCACTGAGTAATCAGCACGCTTCGCGACTGCCGATCAGACACAGACCTTGGCGATCAGGCCGGTTCATCAGCTTCGTCGGCGGACACATAGTCCACCACCTCGAACCATCGATCGAAATGCAGTCGACTGCCCTGCTCCACATACGACGACTTGGAAAACAGCGCCGGTATCACCTCGTCGTCTTCGCCGTTCAGCTCGTATTCCCACTCATCCCAATCCTCAGCAGCCGACGAGCCGGCAGCTTCAGCACTGACCATGCCCCGTTCGAGGATCAGATGCAGAGCCAGATCCTCTGCCACCGAACGAGTCACACACTCCATACCGCCGCCCTCGGCACGCACCACACGCTGCCGCAACCCTTCGACAGTGCAGTGCAACCGGAAGACGAAGTCGTAGTCGTAACGGGGAAGCCATTGCGCAGGCAGCGATCCCTCGAGCCAGCTCACGTCGAGTTCCCCCAAGTGTGTACCGCGAGGCTGCTTGCCCAACCGGGACAGCTCATCGCTCAACTGGTCCCGGAAGATGTCACACCCCGACGCGAAAAGACGAGCGCGGCTTTCACCGAACTCCCGCTCGAGCCATGCCGAATACGAGTCGTCGAACTTCGCCTTCGGAAAGTCCTCCCACCTCTCATCCGAATCACCCGTCGACTCACCGGACTCGGGCAGACTCCGCCATCGCAACGCCACGCAGATTCCCCGCACCTTGTCCCGACGCACGGAACTGCCCGCCTCGTAACGGCGCCACGTCTCACTTCCCACGCTGGCCGCTCGTGCCGCTTCCTCGATGGTCAAGCCCAGCGCCTCGCGCCGCCTACGGAGTGAGCTGCCGAACTCAGGGCCACCGCTGACAACCTTCGGAGTCATTCGATCTCCTTACTGATGCATCACTGATGCCTCAGTATAACTCCGCAAACTTCGATTCGGCGGCGCCGCGAAGCACCTATCCGTCGCCACACAGCAGCAACCGCCAAACCCAGGGGCCTCCGAATGCTCCAGGGCTGCGCGAGATCCTGAGGAGTACGTGAGCACAGCATTCCGAGGACTGACGCCGCACGACGCGGACACCGCACACGGACAACACGAGGGTCCAGCACCGGGATGCGACCAAGGGTCTGGTCACGGCCGGCGCGGCGATGATCGGCACGAAAAGCTGTCTGGAGCAGCGAAAACGGCGATCTCCCGCCCGTTGGCAAGTTCTTGGAAACATGACTCTGGAGTAAGAATCAGATCAAGCCCAAAAACGGGCCCTGATCTGCATGGATACCATGGCGCCAAAGAGACTCGATTCCTAACCCCGCACACTGCCAGTGTGGGTGCCTGCCCGACTTGGGCGGTTTGGGTGTTGGATTTGTTTCCTTCTACTTATCCAACATCTATCGGGATAGAGATTGCGGCCCACGATGTCGAGCATTGGTCGTATGAGAGCGGAACCGCGGACAAGTCTTAGGTGCCCACAGCCTGGATCGGAATCACACCGGCAGAGTTGGGCGACGGTTCGGTATCCCGCGATCCCTACCAATCCCGTTATCGAAGAACGGTGACGCCCCACCGGGATCAGTCCACCTACCCATGAGGGTCAGTGCACGACATCCCGCCGAGCCCAGGACCCGATCCCCGCGATGCCACTTGAACCCCGAAGGGAGAACAGGAATGAACGAACCAATGGACAGCAGACCTGCACTGACACTGATTACCCGAGGCAATGTCGCCCGGCCCGAGGAGGACGGGATACCGAGCAAGTACGGCTATCCGCCCGACGAGGACAGGTACGACCGATTCGGTCGACTGCTACCGAGCTGGGGGATATACGACCGCCGGAAGGTGAAGAACAACGGTGGCGGCAACTGGCGGGCCTGGTACACCGACACCGACGCAGGGCGGTTCGTCCAGGATTTCAGGCTGCAGCGCGACGCCGAGGACTGGGCATGTGGGCACGCGGAAGCCTTGTACCAGTTCAGCTATGACGATTACCTGCAGCAGGCGACAGCCGAGGAGATCCGCCGCGATCTGTTCGAGCGCCGGCACGAGATGCTCGAAGGCTGGAAGGGCTTCCACGGAGGGCATGATCTCCACGCGGCTCGGTGCAATGGCTACGGCTACGGGCATGAGACTCCGCGCGGGATCCTGGTTGCCGTCTGGACGGCGGCGCGCGCGGTCACCGTGCGGTATCGCGATGATCGAGGCAAGATCCGCGCCGCCGGGCCCGGCATGACATGCAACATCCGGGACAACTTTCTGGAGGTCCTCAGCCCGGCCAACACACCCGGCGCGGTCATGACCCGCGTCCACATCGACTCCGTCATCAGCATCGAGGTCTTCGCGGATGACAACTGGGATCACATGCGCGAAACTCCCCGCGCCACCTCAGGACGCAGCTAGCGCGATGGTCTCCTGAGATCCAGGCGGATCGAATCCCTGACCGCCAGTGCCTGCTACGGGCCAAGTTAGGTGTTGGATTTGTTTCTTTCGGATTTTCCAACAGTGCCGAAAGTGGCGCATCGCGGCATCTGTTGATGAGTATGGAAGGTACGACGGCGTATCAGACAGCAACGCCGGATCGCAGGCTCACGGACTGTGCCCAGCACATCTCGGCCTGACCTCGCTCGATGCCGCACCACGGCGCAACCTTCCCCACAGCCCACAGAGCTATCAGTCAGCAATCGCCATGGTGCTTGCCATACCCATTCCGAAAGAAGACGCTCAATGCTAACCCGCACCAGGAGACTCAAGGCCGGCAACACCATAGCGGTACCCGGCATACGACCACCGCAGCACTGATAACGGGGACTTATGCGAACACCGAGCCGTCATGGACAACGAGGCCCCCGACCCCGAGCAGCAACCCAGTCGAGCCCACGACCCGATCACGGACACCGACGACAACGCCCCCGTATCTATTACGTTCCCCGATCACCCGCCTGAACTGAACTCGGCCGCAGCTGCAGTACTCGTACGGATCCTGCTGCGCCACGCGCAATCCCAACAAGACACCGTGTAAGGAAGACAAGGAGACGCCCACGATGCCGAACGAATCAGACGAGTGGGCCGTCCTCGATGAGATGCTCGGTATCGAAGTCGACGACGAGGAGTTCGATCCGAATCGGTTGTTCGCGTTCGTGGGCCGCGTCTCCACCGAAGACCACCAGGACCCGGAGACCTCCTACAACTGGCAGCTCGCCAGAGCCACGGCTGTCGCACCCGGAGAAATCGTCGGGACCTATTTCGACATCGGGCACTCCCGATCCGTACCGTGGGACCGACGGCCCGAAGCGGCCAGGCTCCTCGCCGATTTGAAGAATCCCAAGCGCCGCTGGAGGGCCATCGTCGTCGGCGAAGGCCAGAGATGCTGGTACGGCAACCAATTCAGCCTCGTTGCACCGCGGCTCAACGCCTACGGCGTCGAAATCTGGATCCCGGAGCTGGGCGGTCGATTCGACCCGCAGAACACCGCCCACAATATGATGATGAACATGCTCGGCGGCATGAGCCAATCCGAGCGTCAGCACGTCCAGCAGCGCACCCGGGCCGCCATGGACGCGCAGGTTCTCAACGAAGGTCGCCATCAGGGCGGCCGGGCACCCTACGGCTACACCGCTGTCGACGGAGCACCGCATCCGAACCCCAGTCGGGCCGCCGCGGGCCTCAAGCTTCGAATTCTCGTCATAGACGAACAAGCCGCCGCCGTGGTGCAACGCATCTTTCGCGCCTACATCGCGGGGACTGGCCTCAAGGCCATCGCCAACATGCTCAACCACGAGGGCATCCCCTGCCCATCAGCACACCGGCCGGAACAGAACACCCACCGATCCGGCGACGGCTGGCAAATGACCACAGTCGCCGCCATTCTGGACAACCCCCGATACACCGGGTACGCAGTGTCCGGCCGGGCAACCAAACACGAAGAGCTCGTAGACCCCGACGACGTAGCCGCCGGCCACATCGTGCGCTTCCGACGCTCCTCCCCCGACCGAATCATCCGATCACGCAGGCCCGCGCACCCGTCCATCGTGTCCGTCGCCACATTCACCGAAGCCCAACTGGTTCGCCGCCGCCGCGCAGCATCCGGTAACCGGGCGCGGACTCGCCTCGAACGCACGCGCTTGAACACCGGCCCACGCGTGTACGAGCTTCGAGGCCGGATCCGTTGCGACATCTGCGATCGGAAGATGCAAGGTGAGACCCCGAACGGCGGCGTGTATTACCGATGCGTCGCTCGGACACTTCCCCCGGGAAGTCCAATGCACGCCGACCACCCCAAAACTGTGAACCTGCGAGAGGCGCACCTCACTCTCCCCCTCAACGCATGGATCGCCGAACGATTCAACCCGAGCCACCGGGCACAGACCATCGAAGCCTTGGTTGCCGCGCAAGCCGACGAGGACAACGATATTCGCCGCCAAATCCTGCGCCGTCGATTCAACGAAGCCGAGGCCAAACTCGATCGACACCGCACCGCCCTCGAGGCGGGCGTGGACCCGGCAGTGCTCGTCGACGCCATCAACGCCGCCCAAGCGGAAAAGACTGCAGCCCAAGCCGAATTGGATCGGATGCCGCAAATCGTTCGGCTCTCCGCGCTGGAGTTCGAGAAGCTGATCGACTCCTACGGCGATATCGCCGCCGTCCTCGACGCGGGCACCCCGCACGATCGCGCCGCCCTGTACGCGGCGCTGAATCTGGAGATCCGCTACCGGCCGCGAGAGCAACTCGCGACCGTCAGCGTGTGTGTGGTTAATACTGGTGTCCGGAGGGGGACTTGAACCCCCACGCCCGTTAATAGGGCACTAGCACCTCAAGCTAGCGCGTCTGCCATTCCGCCACCCGGACCGGTGATGCTGGGCAAGCTTAGCGGATGGGGTCGGGAAGAATGAAATCCGTTGGTCCGGGGGTGGTTTCGGACACAGGAGCAGTGGGGTTTTCATCACCGCTATCTGCTGGCGTATCGGTCAGCGGGGGAAGGTGTTGATCGCGGTGAAGACCAGGTTGATCAGGGCTACGGGGACGAAGATTCCGGCCCACCATCGCAGGCTCTTGCGGCAGGCGCCGCGGAGCCAGTTGGGGTCGCGGCTGTAGATGCCCGAACTGGTTGCCGCCCAGGCCAGGACGAAGCCGAGCGTCGCGATGTACTGGATGACGGTCCGGGCATTGCCGTGGCCGAACAGGGCCAGGATCGACAGGGCGATGGCGGCGCAGAAGGCGACGGTCGCGAATTGGGTGGCGCGGACGACCTGTTCGAGTCCCCTCGCGATATCCGTCCGCGACGCGGCGGGTCGCTCCGACTGGGTCGTTGGCACTGCCTCCGGCGTCGACGGCCCGCGCAGTCGAGCCTGCCGGAGCCGCTCGAATCCCGCCCGGACTTTGATCGGCAGCAGCCGGACAACACCCGAAAACGGTCGTGCGTAACCCTTTTCGTAGAGGAGAGTGGAGCCCGCCGCGCGCAGCCGCAGTACACCCACGCCACGTTCGGCGCGATCCACGATCCGGTCCCTGCCGTCCAAGGTCTGCCAGCGCTGGATCGTCGCCACGACCTCATGCCCATAGCGATACTTCCGGGGCCGGTTGTGATGGCGGCAACGCTGCCATTCACCCGTCACCCAGTTGCGGCACGGCCGCCCCTTACTGGTCCGGGGGTACGCGCAGTGCACCGGCCACACCCGTCCGCGCAGGAACCAGAGCAGGGCCGATACCACCGCGAGGTAGACGGGGAACAGACCGCCGATCCACAGCGGCCACGGTATCGGCGAGACAGCGTCGAGCCGACCGGCGATCCACTGCAAAGTCGAAGGCAGCAGGGAAAGATAGTCATTCATCGGATTCGCCCCCCTTCGGTCACTCCCCCGTACCGCACGACATCGACGATTATGACCCGCCGATCCCCTGCGCCACGGGAGCTTCGCGAATCCGAACGGCCAAGGGCGGCAATGAGAAAAGCCCCCGACCTGAGCCGGAGGCTTTATCTGTAACCCTGAGTTACATCTACTTCGTGTGTCCGGAGGGGGACTTGAACCCCCACGCCCATTAATAGGGCACTAGCACCTCAAGCTAGCGCGTCTGCCATTCCGCCACCCGGACCGGTGGTGCTCAGCAAGGTTATCGGATCCGTCCGCGAGGTCCAAATCACGGGGTTACGTGCAGGTCTGCGGCCGTGTTTGCTGAGCGCCGCCAGCAAACAGCGTCAGTTCTTCAGGGCCTCGAGCAGGGCGGCCCGCTGACGGGAGCCCAGGCCGCCGATGCGGCGGTCGGCGGGGATGTCGGCCTCGTCCATGAGCTTGGCGGCCTTGACCGGGCCGATGCCGGGGAGCGCCTTGATGACGGCCGCGACCTTGGTCTTCTTGACCAGGTCTTCCTTGTCCGCGCGCTTGAGGACCTCGGCCATGGAGACCTTGCCCTTGCGAACCTGCTCGATCAGTTCCGACCGGGCCTTGCGGACCGCGGCCGCCTTGGCCAGCGCTGCTGAGCGTTGCTCGGCGGTCATGGTGGGAAGTGCCATGTCTACAACCTTTCACTCGTTCGCTGGAACCTCAACGGCACCGATTGAACATCACCGAAGCGCGGGTGGCGGTTCGACACACCGCGAGGAAAATCGAGGTCGCGACCGTAACGACCGGGAAGGCTGCCCGGTATGCGGGTGATTTGCCGGGCTCGTCGACGGGCTGGACATGTGATCTTGATGCTCGGAAAGGTTTGCCGACCGGGCGATCGAGGGCGACAGTGGGTTCCGGCGCCGCGGTCAGATCGACCGCGGCCCGACGCGAATGACGTAGAAGGAGACGAAGTGCGCTTCGGCATTTTCATCCCGCAGGGTTGGCGGCTCGATCTGGTCGGTATCGACCCCGCGGCGCAGTGGGAGGTGATGCGCGATCTGGCGCAGCGGGCCGACGCGAACGAGGCATGGGAGTCGCTGTGGGTGTACGACCACTTCCACACCGTCCCGGCGCCCACCGAGGAGGCCACCCACGAGGCGTGGACGCTGATGGCCGCGTTCGCCGCGACCACCTCCCGGGTGCGGCTGGGCCAGATGTGCACCGCGATGGCCTACCGCAATCCGGCCTATCTGGCGAAAGTGGCGGCCACCACCGACATCATCTCCGGCGGCCGGGTCGAGATGGGCATCGGCGCGGGCTGGTACGAGCACGAGTGGCGCGCCTACGGGTACGGATTCCCGCCCGCCGGTGAGCGTTTGGGCCGGCTCGACGAGGGCGTGGAGATCCTCCGGCAGGCCTGGACCACCGGCGAGGCGACGCTGGACGGCAAGTACTACCAGGTCGACCACGCCATCGTTCGCCCGCTTCCCTTGCAGCGGGGCGGCATTCCGATCTGGGTCGCGGGCGGCGGCGAGAAGAAGACGCTGCGCATCGCCGCGCAATACGCCCAGTACACCAATTTCACCGGCGATCCGACCGAATTCGCGCGCAAATCCGACATCCTGCGCGAGCACTGCACCCGGCTCGGCACCGATTTCGACGCGATCGTGCGCAGCGCGAACTTCAACGTGGTCATCGCCGAAACCGAGGCCGAGGTCGAACAGCGCCTGGCCGATCTCGAGGCCCGCCTCGCCACCGCCGCGGGTCCCGAACAGGCCAAGGGCTTCGTCGACAGCATATTCCGCACCTCCCAGGGCGTCGGCACCCCGGAGCAGGTCGTCGAAAGGCTCACGCGCCTACGCGATCTCGGCCTGGGTTACACCATCGCCAACTTCCCGGAATCCGCCTACGACACCTCGGGCATCGAACTGTTCGAACGCGAGGTCATCCCGGCGCTGCGCTGATCCGACCTGCCGCGGCCGCTGCCGGATGGAAGAATCGGACCGGTCGGTCAGGAGAGGAGTTCGGCGTGCGGGTGAGATTGATCGCGATCGCGGTGGTCGCCATGGTGGCGGCCGGTTGCGGGGGCTCCGAACCCGCGGGGGATCCCCCCGCGCGCAAGGTGGGCGAGTTGACCGCGCAGCGTCCGCTGACACTCACCGATCCGAGGCTGACGGCCGCCGCGGCTCAGGCGACGTATCTTCGCTATTTGTCCACCGCGCCGGACGGCTCCCTCGTGGAGGTGTCCGGCGCGGTCTTCCTCCCGAAGGGTAAGGTCCCCGAAAAGGGTTGGCCGGTGGTCGCTTTCGCGCACGGCACCTCCGGTGTCGACACCCGGTGCGCACCGACGGACTCCCCCGATCTGTTCGCCAGCGCCGATCTGGTGGCGCAGGCCCTCGACGAGCACGCGGCCGTGGTGATGGCGAACTATCAGGGCCTCGACGGACCGGGCGGCTCACCGTATCTGGACGGCGCGGCGCTGGGCTACGACGTACTCGATTCGGTGCGGGCGGCGCACTGGACCGGACTGCCGCTGGCCGAGCCGACCGTGCTGTTCGGCGTCTCGCAGGGCGGCCGCGCCGCGCAGGCGGCCTCGGAGACCGCGAAAGACTATGCGCCGGAGATGAATATCGCGGGCACGATCCTGATCAATCCCGCCCTGAGGGTGGACGTGGGCCCCGCGATCCAGGCCGGCACACTCAGCCACGATCAGTATCTGATACTCCCCTACATCCTCGCGGGCCTGCGCTATCGCCACCCCGATTACACCGATGACCGTGTCCTGCACGGCAATCTGCTCGCCGCCGCCCCGCGCCTGGCCGCCCTGTGCACCGGGCAGATGACCGCGACCGATTCCGCGGTGGGCTCGACGGCCACTCCGGATCAGGTCCGCTTCGCCGACGACACTGCCCGCGCGATCTTCACCGACTACCTCGCCGATACCGATCTGCCCCGCCGCGCCACGACCGTGCCGACGCTGATCCTGCGCGGCGATCACGACGTGCTGGTGAACACCGCCTGGTCCACCGCCGCGGTGGCCGAGATGTGCCGGTTGGGAATTCCGGTGCGCGACGATGTCCTTCCCGGCGATCATGGCGGATTCACCGAGGGCACGGACCGCTGGAAGCCCTGGCTGGCCGACCGCTTCGCCGCCCGGCCCGCCCCCGCGCCGACCTGCTGACTACCAGAACGTCGGCGTGAGTCCCCACGCGCCGAACTCCTCCTCCACATAGCCGCGCAGCGCCGCGCGGGTGGGGAAGCGGTCGGGGTCGGCGGCGGTCACGGCGAGGGTCACGGTCTCGCCGTCGCTGGACCACGACATGTTCAGGCCCACCTCGGTGGTGCGGAAGAATTCGGTCGCCGCGGCCCGGATCACCGGCCGCATCAGCACCGCGCCCGCGGTCACGCCGTCCAGGGTGGCCACGGTCTGCGCGGTCTCACCGAGATTGGTGCACAGGCAGATCGGCGCCTTGGAGGTGCGCACCAACCGCCGCGCCACGAAATCCGGGATGACCATCTGCACCGGCTGTAGATGCTGCACCGCGGGGGTGGTCGCGGGGTCGCCGTAGGAGGAGATGGCCTTCTTGGTCGCGGCCCGGATATGGGTGAGATCGGCGAGTTCGCCCTTGCGGTAGGGCACGCTGATCGGCACGCCGGTGGTGGCATTGCCGCGCGGATCCTCGGGCACGCGCAGCGAACGCGGAATGTCCACCCGCACGTCGAGGCCGTCCTCGACCCGGCCGCTGCGCCCGAGCACGCCGATCGCGGTGCCCAGCATCAAACCGTTGGCGGTACCGGAATGCGCGTTGGCCACCGTATTCCACTGCGCCAGTGGCACATCGACCACCAGCTCGGCGGGCTGGAAACGCTCCGGCAGATCCAGGCGCGGATCGGTCGGACGGTCCTGGCGCGCCGGTTCGACCACATTGCGCGCCCGGTATGCCTTGCCGATACCGGAGACGATCGCGCGCACCTGCCCGGCGGCATCGGCCACATCGGCCCGCCACCGTCCGCGCGCGGGCAGTTCGCCGACCAGTCGCCCGCTGCTGCCCGCGCGGGCCGCGGGCAGACCCTCCTCGATCCGCGTCAGCGCGTCCTGCACCGCGAAGATGACCGCGCCGCCGTCGGCCCCGACATGGGAGGTAACCAGTGACAGCAACGTTCCGCCCGCGCTCGGCGCGGCCGACAGCCGCCACAGCCGCCCGAGGGCCGGATCGAAGGCGATATCGGTCTGCGCGGACAGCCAATCCACGATGCGCTCGGCGGGCACCGGCTCGTCCTGCCAGTCCAGCGGCAGCGACGCGAGCGCGGGGGCCCAGTAGGCGCGCGCGAACGGCAGCCGGGTCGGCACCACGCGCCGGGCCAGGAAACCCTGCGCCAGCTGCGCGTGGAACGCCGCCACCGCCTCGCGGTCCAGCGGCTGGTCGAACCGCCAGGCCAGCTGGTTCACCAGCACCGAGCCGAACAGCCGGTGCACCTTCCAGAACAGATCGTCATCAGCGGTGAGTCGATTGACTGCCATTGCGCCACATACCTTTCGAACAACATTCAGCGGGGCCGCAGCGCCCGCGTCGTGACCGGCGCGAATATCACCAGCACCACCAGCGCGCCCAGCACCGACCAGACCGCGTCGGCGCCGAAGCGGCCGTCGTCGGCGAGTGCGCGCACCGCCGAGACCAGATGCGAGACCGGATTGACATCGGAGACGTGCCGCAGCCAATTCGGCATGGCCGCGGTCGGCACCAGGGCGTTGGAGGCGAAGGTGAACAGCATCAGGATCAACGCCGACATGCCCTGCACCGCGGTGGGTTTCGACATGGTCACCCCGACCGCGGCGAAGATCCAGCTCAGTGCCGCGGTCACGAACACCACCAGCACCGCGCTGGCGATCAGGCCGAGCGGATGCGCGGGCCGGTATCCCATCGCGAAACCGACGATCAGCACCGTGGTCGCGGCGATGGCATAGCGGGTGACCCCGGCGGTGAGCGCGCCGATGATCGGGGCCAGCCGTGCCATCGGCATGGCCGCGAACCGATCCTGCACACCCGAGCGAATGTCCTCGCACAGTTGCACACCGGTGGCCACCGAGGCGGTCAGCACGATCTGCACCAATACGCCGGGTATGAGCGTGGGCAGATAGGCGTGCACGCTGCCCGCGATGGCGGTGCCGAAGATATTGCCGAACAACACCGGTCCCACGATCGGCAGCAGCGCCGCGTCGTAGAGCAGCTGCGGACTGCGCTTGAAAGTCAGCAGCCCGCGCAGCGCCATGATCAGCGACTGCCGCACGGCCGTGGCCGGTCCGATGCGGGTCACCCGCGGGCGGCGATCGATGCGCTGGGCGCGGGGCGGATCCATGGTCACCGTCGCCATCACGCCACCCCCTGCTTCTCGGCGTGCCCGGTCAGGGCGAGGAAGACCTCGTTGAGGTCGGGCCGGTCCACACCGAACCCGCGCAACCGGATCCCGGATTTGCGCAGTTCGGCGAGAACCTTTGTGGCACGGTCGATCTCGTCGACCGGCACCGACAGCGCGCCGCCCTCGGGCGAGATGCGCGCGGTGGCGCCGGTGACGCGTTCGGCGATCGAGACCGCGGCGGGCAGGCGCGCGGGGTCGGCGAGTTCCACGCGCAGCACCTCCTCGCCCACCGAGGCCTTCAATTCGTCGGCGCTGCCCTCGGCGACGATGATGCCGCGATCGACCACCGCGATACGGTCGGCCAGTACATCGGCCTCCTCCAGATACTGGGTGGTCAGCAGCACCGTCACACCGCCGGAGACCAGCGAGCGGACCATCTCCCACATCTGCAGGCGGGTGTGCGGATCCAGGCCGGTGGTCGGCTCGTCGAGAAAGATCAAGGGCGGCAGGGTGATCAGCGTCGCCGCGAGATCGAGGCGGCGGCGCATACCGCCCGACAGCGCACCGGCCGGACGTTGGGCGGCGGCGGTCAATTCGAACTGTTCGAGCAGTTCCTCGGTGCGGCGGAACGCGGCCCGACGGGTCAGGCCGAGCAGCCGCCCGAAGATGCGCAGATTCTCCTCGGCCGACAGATTCTCATCGACCGAGGCGTACTGTCCGGTCAAGCCGATCATCGAGCGCACGGCCGTCGCGTCGCGCACCACGTCGTATCCGAAGACGCGCGCGCTGCCGCGGGTGGGCCGCAGCAGGGTGGCGAGCATGCGCACGGTCGTGGTCTTACCCGCGCCATTGGGTCCCAGCAGTGCGAACACCGTCCCGCCGGGCACCGTGAGATCGATGCCGTCGACGGCGGTGAAATCGCCGAACGATTTTCCCAAACCCCGTGCCTCGATGGCGGTTTCGGCGCTCACAACATACTCCTGTCCACGACGAACGGGGCCGCCGGGCGCAGTCCCGCGCCGAGCAGCTGCACGACATCGGCGGTGCGGGCCACTCCGTCGTGGCGGAATTCGGCGGCGAAGGCTCGGCTGCGCCGGACCACCGGCTCGCCGGTGGCCAGCGTCAGCAAACGCACCAGCCGGGCCTCGGTCAACCGCGAGAACGGCAGTGTCGCACCGACTCCCAGCTGTTGCAGCCGCTGCCCCCAGTACGGTTGATCGGCCAGGAACGAGCACACCACCGACGGCGTCCCCGCCCGCAACGCGGCCGCGGTGGTTCCCGCGCCGCCATGATGGATGGCCACCGCGCAGCGCGGCAGCACGGCCGCGTGATCGACCGAACGCACCACGGCCAGGTCCTCGATCAGGCACGGCTCCACGGCATTCCAGCCGGTGGCGAACAGCAGTCGCCGCCCGAGCCGCCGACAGGCCGCGTGCACCAGGTCGATGGTGGCCCGGGCGTCGCCGACGGGCATGGAACCGAATCCGGCATAGACCGGTGCGTCACCGTCGGCGAGCCAGTCCGACAGTCGCGCATCGATCCGGCCGCTCGGCGCGGGTGGGACCAGGAAGCCGACGAAGGGGTGGTCGACTCCCCATTCCGCGGCGAGTCCGCCGAACAGCCGCTCGTCATAGGCCTGGATGGCGATGCGGCGACGGCAGTCCGGATTCGCTGCGCGCCCGCGCAACTCGGCGATATCGGGGGCCAGCGCCCAGCTGCGGGCGCGCCCGAGCGCACGCCAACCGGCCCGGTTCAGCACACCGGGTAGCCGCCTGCCGTACGGCGCGGGCACGATCGGCACCGAACGATTGGGCCGGATCGGAAAATAGTGCATCGCCGCGAAAGCCGCCCGCGCGTGTGCGGCCACGCCCTCGGCGACCTCCTCGTTGGCCATCGCGCCGACCACGACGTCGGCACCGTCGGCCAGCGGCAGCAGATCTTCGGCCGCCTCGGCGAAGCCCTGCCGGTTGAGTTCGCGCAGTGCGCGCAGCCGGGCGCGCGGTCCGCCGCGGCCGCGATCGTGCAACTGGGCGCGCAGCAGCGCATCGGTGTCCAGGCCGAAAGGCTTTGCGGTGACACCATATTCGGCGGCAAAGCCCACGAGGTTCGGTGACACCGCCAGGGTCACCTCGTGGCCGCGGCCGATCAGCTCCCGGGCGAGCAGTACGCCCGGTTGCGCGTCGCCGCGACTACCCCCGAAGGCCAGCAGGGCCCTCATACGCCCACCCCGCGCGCCAATGCGCGGTCGGGGCGATAGTTGCCGGTGGTGGCGATCTCGGCCAGGGTGGCGCGCAGCGCCTCGCCGTAGCCGGTCAGCCGTTCCCAGGCCCCGGGCACATCGGGTGCGCCGATGCTCACGAAGTACTCGGTGTCGTTGCGCCCCAACCAGATCGACAGTGTCGAGGTATGGCCGTCGGCGGTGAAGATACGCGTATTCGCTCCCGGCGCCTGCAGAGCCGAGGCGCGTCGCAGATCCAGCAGGGTGACGAAACTCGGTTCCCGCGTGATCAATTCGGCCCCACGCCCGGACTGCAACACCCGCCCGATCGCGGCGTGCGCGGGCAGCCGCGACATGAGGCGGCCCCGGTCCAGCGCCGCCTTGGCCAGCGGTAGCACGCTCGTGAAATCCGGATTGCCCGGCAGGGCGAACGAGACGGGCACGAAGTTGCAGTACCAACCCTGGCCGGTGGCGAACCGCTCCCCGAAACGAGTGCCGACCACGTTCAGCGTCCAGTAGCGATCGTGTCCGGTCAGTTCGTAATCGGTGAGCGCCAGCGCGGTGAACAGGGCCGCCGACAGCGACGCACCCGAACTCTCCAGTGCCACATCGAAGGAGCGGGCCAGTTCGCCGTCGAGCAGCGTGCGGCTGCGGATGCGGCGGCGGTATCGCTCGCCGGGTTCGATGCCCAGGTCCAGCACCGATACCGGCAGCCGATAGTCGGTCTCGGCCAGCGCGCGATCCCACTGCGGGAACAGCTCGTCGGCGAGGGCGTCCGCGGCGCGGTCGTATTCGCACGCGGCGTAGTCGGCATTGGTACCGCCCGGTGCGGCCCAGCGGGCTTCGCTGTCCGACACCGCCGCACGATAACGCTCCGACAGTTCCAGCGCCGCCAGGGCCTGCGACATCCCGTCGCTGAGCGCGTGATCGGCGATGAACACCAGATCGAAGCCATCGGCGTCCGGGACCGCGGCGAATGCGGCCGGGGGCCAGTCGAACGGTGAGGCGGCGAGTTCGAAATAGCGCTGCAGCTCGGCCGTCCACTGTTCGCCCTCGGCCTCGCCCGCGAGTTCGGCGGCCTCGAAGACGACCGTCGCCGGATCGACCACGTGGCGCACGAAGCCGTCGTCGGTGCGCTCGAACCACGTCCGCAGACCGTCGTGGGCGCGTACGAATTCGGTGATCGCGTCGACCAGGGCCGTGGTATCCACCGGACCCGAAATATGGGTCACCACACCGAGATACGGCGCGTGCGCGGGATCGGCCACGGCCGCGCGCAGATGATCCAGCTGCAGAAACGCCGGGGGCGCCGGCGAGGCCGCCGCCGCGGC